>SAQG01000185.1 GCA_004020315.1 Mesorhizobium sp. | reverse complement strand
AAACAAACGATTTCATCAATGTTGTGGAATCCTGCATGGGCAGAAGCACCTGACGGACACCGATGCCCCACTGCCTCATGGCGTGGCGAGCGTCTTAAGAAACCGCCCGAAAGGAGATTTTTCATGCGCTCTACCGGGCAGTGGAGTGTTGGGAAAGGGAGTTGCAACTGACCGGCCATGTCAAACTGTCCGACTTCTTCCGAGCCTATGGACAGACTGGGAGACGCGCACGGTGTAGCGGCTCACATCGTCATACTGCACCTACGCCACACACCGG
>SAQG01000184.1 GCA_004020315.1 Mesorhizobium sp. | reverse complement strand
AGTCCGTCCCCCGCAGGAAAGCCCGCGTATTCTTATTTATTCTAATGTCCATTGGAGCTTCTCTTTTCTTCCCGCTATCTGGCTGTTCTATGTATACGCCTGTTCCTCAGTCTGACTTTATCATGCCTTTCTTTTATCCTTTCTACTTCTGTTACAGTAGCTATAGTTGTAATGGCAATTACAAGGTTATGCAGGTCTCCTTCTCATTGAGTAGCGTAGCGCTTAGCATAGAACGTTTACCGCTTGCCTTACTAATAATCGGGAATCTGAACAGGCAA
>SAQG01000183.1 GCA_004020315.1 Mesorhizobium sp. | reverse complement strand
TCAAATGCTGCGAGGTCGATGAAAAGCGCAAGCCGATCGCCGGCACGGAATTCGTTATCCGCGCGGATCTCGCCTTCATCGCTATCGGCTTTGCTGGGCCGGCCGCGGTCGGGCCAGTGTCGGAACTGGCTGGCCAGATGAAGATCGCCATCGACAGCCGCCGCTCGAACAACGTCGAGGCCAATGATCGCGACTACAAGACCAGCGTCGAAAAGCTCTATGCAGCGGGCGATGTGCGCCGCGGTCAATCGCTGGTCGTCTGGGCGATCCGCGAGGGCC
>SAQG01000182.1 GCA_004020315.1 Mesorhizobium sp. | reverse complement strand
ACAACAAACTGCGCAGAGAGCTGGGAGAAATGCGGGGGTCCAGGTAAGACGACCCAAGGAGATAACCGACGGCCTGCCTCAGGAAAGCTGCTGGTTATATAGAGTGATTGAAACCAGTTAGAGCCGGGGTGAGGAATTCTCCTCCTTCCCCACCTTTAGCCCTTTCCACACCCAACGCCCTCCATTACATAAAGCATTCTTGACATCCAGCGGATACATAGGCTATTTTATAGCGGCAGCAATAAGGGTTCGAACTGAACTTTGCTACTGGTGCTAAGGG
>SAQG01000181.1 GCA_004020315.1 Mesorhizobium sp. | reverse complement strand
TTTCCCGGTGCCACTTCCCGATCTCATCACGATCTGGCGGTCGACGGGCGTCCCTGATGTCGAGACTTTTGTGCATGCGACAGGCGACGGCTTTCCGCAGGGCGATCTCTCCCTGCTTCCGGATGGGCCGAGTGAAGAGGATCGTCTCGCGAACCGATACCAGGCGGTCGTCGAAGTCACCGACGCGGAAGGCCAGGTGATCCGTTCGCTTCTCGACACGGTCAACGGCTACACCTTCACCGCGATGGCTGCGGCCGAAGCTGGCCGCCGTGTGCTCGCAGGCGAAG
>SAQG01000180.1 GCA_004020315.1 Mesorhizobium sp. | reverse complement strand
CGCCGAGATCGGCGAAGTCGCCGGGGGTCCAGACCTCGTCGGGTTTGGACTCAATGCGGGCAAGCAGGCGCGAGCGAAGGTCGGTATCGGGCTCAACTATGGGCATGTCCGAAATATGCTACAAGTTTCGGACAAAGGCAAGGTATGAGTCCGAAGTATGCTACAATTTTCGGACACTCCGTGGCGCCCAAAACTCCAAAGATGGAACTCGCATTTTCGCATTGAAGGATATGGCCCGAGCATCGAATGCCTCCTTCCGCAGGGGCACGACATCATCCCGGTTGACTCTTAG
>SAQG01000179.1 GCA_004020315.1 Mesorhizobium sp. | reverse complement strand
GAATACCGGGTGTTCGGCCTCGACGACACCGCGGCGATCGACAAAGGCCTTGCCGATATTTCCGTCCTGCTGAACTGCGCCGGTCCTTTCCTGCGGACCGCCGAAGTCCTGATGCGGGCGTCGCTTCGCAACGGCGTACACTATCTCGACACTGCAGCCGAACTCGACAGCTACCGTCAGGCCGAAGACCTAGACAACGAGGCGAAGGCAGCAGGGATCATGCTGATGCCAGGCGGTGGTGGCAGCGTCGCAATGCTCGGCAGCCTAGCCGGACACGCTGTCGGGAAGGTCC
>SAQG01000178.1 GCA_004020315.1 Mesorhizobium sp. | reverse complement strand
GTATTGGTCGCCCAGCCGCCGCCGCCAAACGCCTGATAGACCGGAATGATCGCGCTCTGCGGGATGCCTGCTTCCAACGCCGCAGCCACGGCTCTATCGATGTAGTTGAAGTCCACTGCAGTCGTGCGCACCGGATAAGGATTTATTCCGTAATAATCGATCCCTGTGTTGGCAGGATTATAGGTATTGGAGTAATTCGAATCTGCAAACGACCCCATGTCCATCAGGGTGATGAAAGTCTTGGCGCCCGGAAAGTGGGAATGGATCCAGTCGGATTCCGCCTTCAGGTTGGC
>SAQG01000177.1 GCA_004020315.1 Mesorhizobium sp. | reverse complement strand
TCCCTGGCGAATTCGGCGGCGAGTTTTTCGGCGACAGCGATTGCCTCGGCATCGGCCTTGATCACATGCGCCTTGGCAGAGGGTCGTTCGACCGGCGGGACGGCACTGCGGCTATCCGACGCCTGCCTGGATTGGATGGTCATGCTGCTGTCTCCTTGGGAAAATGTTGCGGTGGAAGCGGCGCGCCGCCGAGGTAGTAGGTTTTGATATCGGTGCGCTGGCGCAAGTCGGCAGCCGATCCTTCCAGCACGCTGACGCCGTTCTCGAGCACGGTGGCGCGGTCGGCGTATTTCAGCGCGACCG
>SAQG01000020.1 GCA_004020315.1 Mesorhizobium sp. | reverse complement strand
GCTTCGAAAGGCGCCAAGACCAAAAGAACGGTAAAGGCACAACAAAGACCAGCGAACAGCTCAGAGAGAGCGCAAGGTAGGGGCTTCCCCCATTCGCTACTCTCTCATCGCTATTCGCTCAAAAAGCTTCTCGAGCAACGTGCGCTTTGCCGACCTGGTGGTTATGGCGGAGCGGCTGCACCCGATCCCATTCCGAACTCGGCCGTGAAACGCTCCAGCGCTGATGGTACTTCGTCTCAAGACGCGGGAGAGTAGGTCGCTGCCAGGTCTGCAAAACGCACGTTGAAAAATGCAAATCTTCTCCTTACAAAACAGGCCCGCCAATCGGGAGCCCGGGCCGCGCAAGCGGCCCTTTCATTTGGCGGAACCAAAGCAAGCGCTGACTTGTTGAAAAGTTGACGCGGGGTGGAGCAGCCCGGTAGCTCGTCAGGCTCATAACCTGAAGGTCACAGGTTCAAATCCTGTCCCCGCAACCAAACAAAAAACGGCCCGCCTCGCGCGGGCCGTTTGCGTTTGAAGCGCGCTGGCCGGTTGATTTAAAACCCGACGCAGCGGACAGAAAAGTCCAATCCTGTCCTGGCAACCAGCTTCGACAAAAAAACCCCAGAAATCTCAAAAAGGTTGCTGGGTTTTTCTTTGGTGCCGGCGTCAGCTGTTCGCCGCTGGGGCATTCCAATCGGCGCTGCCACGCCATGAATTGCCTTTTGCCGATCAGTTCATGCGGAGTTCCGACCCCGCCGTCAGCGGGATCTCAAGCCCGCGCCGCAATCCCGTCGCAACGACCGATACCCTGAATTTTCCTGCGAGTGCCTTGTCGAAAATGGCGCCGACGATGATATCGGCGTCGGCGTCGACCTCCTCGCGGATGCGGGTGGCAGCCTCGTCGACCTCGAACAGCGTCATATCAGTGCCGCCCGATATCGAGACAAGGACACCCTTGGCGCCCATCATCGACGCTTCGTCGAGAAGCGGGTTTGCGATTGCCGCTTCGGCCGCCTTCCTGGCGCGGTCCTCCCCAGTGGCTTCGCCGGTTCCCATCATCGCGCGACCCATGTCGCGCATCACCGACTTCACATCGGCGAAGTCGAGATTGATCAGCCCTTCCTTGACGATGAGATCGGTGATGCAGCCGACACCCGCGTAGAGGACGCGGTCCGCCATGGCGAAAGCGTCCGCGAAGGTCGTCTTGGCATCGGCGATCCTGAAGAGGTTCTGGTTCGGGATGACGATGACGGTATCGGCGCTTTCGCGGAGCCGCTCGATTCCCTCATTGGCCGCATGCATTCGACGGTTCCCTTCGAAGACGAACGGCTTGGTGACGACGGCCACCGTCAGTATTCCCGCGTTGCGCGCGGCCTGCGCTATGACCGGTGCTGCACCAGTTCCAGTTCCGCCTCCCATGCCCGCGGTTACGAAACACATATGCGTTCCCGCAAGATGGTCCATGATTTCGTCGATCGATTCCACGGCTGCGGCATGGCCGACCTCGGGCAGCGATCCTGCACCCAGGCCTTCCGTGACGTGCGCTCCCAATTGGATCAGCCGCGTTGCCTTCGACATGGTGAGCGCCTGGGCATCGGTGTTGGCAACGATAAATTCGGTGCCTTGCAGGCCTTCGGCGATCATGTTGTTGATGGCGTTGCCGCCACCGCCGCCAACCCCGATGACGGATATCTTGGGCCTCATCTCTGAGATTGCCGGCCTCGTTGCAGTGTTCATTTGCCGTCTCTCCCCTTGAATGCGCTAGCGCAGCGGTCGGTGGAAGGCTTGTTGTCCGCGCACTGCAAGACTTTGAACAGTGAGCGAATCAGGACAGCCCAGCGTAACCAAGGGAATCAGACGGTTGACTCGGCTGCAAGTGCACTATGCAAACTCGCGCATGTTACGCGCCATTGTTTGCCCACCGAGACCGATCTTCCTGCTCTACTTGACGCCGATGCCGGCAGTGAGACCGCCATCGATCCTGTAGTCCGCACCGGTGCAGAACCCGGCTTTCGACGAACACAGAAAGGCGATGAGTTCCGCCACTTCTTCCGGCTCGCCGATGCGCCCGATGGGGTGGGCTTCGCCGAAGCGCCTGTAGGCGGCTTCGACATCGGCGTCGGTGCCGTTTTCGCCGCGCGCCGCCTTTTCCAGGATCGGGGTGCGGATCGAGCCCGGGCTGACGGAATTGACGCGAATGCCGGCGCGCGCATAGTCGAGCGCCAGAGAGCGCGTCAGTGTGTGGATGGCGCCCTTGGTCGTAGCATAAGCGGCGACGTTCTGCTGGCAGGCAAAGCCCTGCACCGAAGCCACGTTGACGATGGCGCCGCCGCCTCGCCTGATCATTTCCGGGATGCCGAAATGCGCGGTCAGGTAGATCGAGCCGACATTGACGGACATCGCCTGGTTCCAGGTGTCGAAATCGGTGCTAACAGCGGTTCCATATGGATGGACCGCCGCGGAATTGACGATGATATCGATGCCGCCGAACCGCTCGACGCCGGCCGCGACCGCGTCGCGAACCTGATCCGGCACGGAGACGTCGACGGCCATCACCAGCGCCTCGGCGCCGGAGCTGTCCAGTTCCGCTGTCATCGCCGCATTGGCCGCACGGTCGATGCCGCAGGCGATGATCGCCGCGCCACCCGCCGCAAGACGTCTGGCGGTCGCCAGGCCGATCCCGGTCGTCCCCGTCACCAGAGCGATCTTGCCGTCGAAATCCTTCATTGCGCAAACTCCTTTAATTTGACTTCCATTGTGGTCCAACAATACGGTTCTGTTTTATCGCAAAGGAAAATCCTCGATGGAACAATGCTGGCGCTGGTATGGTCCGGATGATCCGGTGACGCTCGATCACGTCAAGCAGGCCGGTGCCACCGGCATCGTATCCGCCCTGCATAATATTTATGACGGCCGCGCCTGGCCTTTGACGGACATCCTGGAGCGCAAGCGGATCATCGAGGCCGAAGGGCTGACCTGGTCTGTAGTAGAGAGCATTCCCGTCCACAATTCGATCAAGATCGGCTCGGCGGAACGGCAGCGTTATGTGGGTTGGTACCAAGACACCATCCGCGCGCTGGCGAAAGCCAGCACAAAGACCATCTGCTACAATTTCATGCCGGTGGTCGACTGGACCCGCACCGACCTTGCCTATCGGCTTCCAACGACGGGCTATGCCCTGCGTTTCGATGCGATCGATTTTGCCGCATACGACCTGTTCGTCCTGAAGCGCAGGAATGCCGAAGCCAGCTACAGCGCGGCACGTATCGCCGAAGCGGAATCGCGACTGAAGGAATTGAGCGAAGAGCAGATCGACAGGATCGAGCGCAATCTCATTGCCGGCCTGCCGGCGACCGAGCGCAGCTACGACCGCGACAGTTTTCGCGAGGCATTGGCGGAATATGACTCGATCGGGCCGAAGGAGTTGCGCGACAATCTTGCCTGGTTTTTGCGCGAGATCATTCCGGTGGCCGAGCAGGAGGGCGTGCGCATGTGCATCCATCCCGACGACCCGCCATTCTCGCTTTATGGCCTGCCGCGGATCGTTTCGACCGCCGAGGACGCGCGTTTTATCCTCAACGCCGTCGACAGCCCGGCAAACGGCCTGACATTCTGCACCGGCTCCTACGGTACGCGCGCAGACAACGACATTGTCGGCATGGTCAAGGAATTCGCCGACCGGATCCATTTCGTCCATCTGCGCAATGTGACCATCGAGGATGACGGCTCCTTCTATGAAGCCGAGCATCTGGAGGGCGGCACCGACATGGCGCATGTCATCCTCGCTTTGATGCAGGAAGAGACGCGCCGCAGTAGGGAAGGTCGCGCCGACTGGCGGATTCCAATGCGCCCCGATCATGGCCATCTGCTCGCCGACGATCTCGGCAAGACCAGGATCAACCCCGGCTACTCATTGATCGGCCGCCTGAAAGGCCTAGCCGAGCTGCGTGGCATCATGCGCGCCGTGGAACGTTTTGAGCTGGCCTGAGGATCGCAAACAGGAAGGCCTGGGCGATAAACATCGAGTGGCCCTAAGGCCGATGGCTTGATGAAACAAGCTCGGCCTTGCGCCGTGCCGTCTCCAGCCCGATGGCGATGAAGCGGCGTGCATGCCGGGCCAGCTCCATATTGTCGGTCCACAGATTGCGCCAGATGGCGGTTTTCTTCGACAGGTTCTCGTCGACGATCTCCGATGAGAAGGATTCGAAGCTGAGGTCGTCGCTGTAGCCGATTGCGGTCAGCGCATCGAAGATCGCGGCAAAGTCGATGTTGCCGGTGCCGAGGAAGCCGCGATGGCTCTCGCCGATATGGACATAGCCGATCTTGTCAGTCGCGTGGCGGATAGCCAGCCCGACATCGGCCTCCTCGATGTTCATATGGAAAGTGTCGAGATGCAGGAAGATGTTGTCGGAGCCGGTGTCCTCGATGAAGGCCAACCCTTGTGCCGCGGTGTTGAGTAGATTGCTCTCGAAGCGGTTGACGATCTCGAGGTTGAGCGTGACGCCAGCGGCCTTGGCGGTCTCCGCCACCTGGGCAAGCGTGCCGGCGCTGCGGTTCCACTGGTCGCGCGTCGGCGCCTCGGTCTGCAATCCATGGCTGGTGCTGAGAATGCCGGCGACCTTCCGGCCGCCGAGATCGCGGGTGAGCGCGATCGTACGTTTCAGGATTTCGACGCCGTGCGCGGCAATCGCCTTGTCGGCGCTTGAAATGTTGCCGTCGGCCGGTAGTCCGATGCTGATCGCCACGCCGAGATCGAGCTCGGCGATGCGCTTGGCCAGCTTGCCTATGTCGACATTGGCAGGGTCGAGATAGGAGAATTCGATCAGGTCGAAGCCGGCCTCTTTGGTGTTGGCCAGCGTCCGCTCGAGGTCGCCTTGCGCCGAGCTCGCCGACCAGACGAAAGAATGGATTCCAATGCGCGACATGATCGTCTCCTGCTGCTCGAGAGCATCGGACCCACAAGCGGGAACCGGATTTGGGAAAAATCCGACGCTCAAACAAAAAATTGGTGCGGCCGGCCGTCCCGGCCGCACCAGCCTTGGGAGGCTCTAAGCTAGCGGGCCGCGGTCCAGCCCTTGTAGTCCTTCAGGTTCTCGGCCGTGATCAGCTGCGGGTCGAGCAGCACCGTCGCCTCGGCCGGCTTTTTGCCGGCGAGCACTTCAGCCGCCATCTGCAGCGACTGGCCAGCCATGACGTAGGGATCCTGCGAGGCCGACGCCTTGATCATCGACGTGCCGGAAGCGAGTTCCTTCTCGATGTCGGGCGCGCCGTCGACTGCGGTGAAGATGAACTCCGAGCGGTTGAGCTGCTTGGCCGCAAGCTGGGCGCCGATCGCCGTCGGATCGTTGATGGCGAACACCGCGTCGATTTTGTCGAAGCGGGTCAGCAGCGACTGGAACACTTTCAGGCCGCCGTCGCGCGAGCCTTCGGCATTCTGGTCGTCGGAGAGGATCTTGATATCCGGGTGCTTCGCGAGCACGTCCTTGCAGCCCTTCACCCGCTCCAGGATCGACGACGATGCCGGCCCGTTCAGGATGACATAGTCACCCTTGCCGCCGGTGTGGTCGACCAGATACTGGCAGGCCACTTCGCCGGCCTTGACGTTGTTGGTCATCACGGTGACGTCGGCTCCCGGCGCCGAAACGTCAAACGCGGCAACCACGATGCCCGCCGCCTGCGCCTTCTTCACCGCCGGCGCGATCGCCTTGGCATCGACGGCGTTGAGCATGATCACGTCGACGCCGGCCGCGATGAAGGAGTCGACCTGCGAGACCTGTTTGTTGAGGTCGTAGTCGGCCGACACCGATGTCACCTCGACATTCGGGTTGATCTTCCTGGCCGCGTCTTCGATGCCCTTGATGGTGGCGACGAAGAACGGGTTGCCGAGCAGGCCGACCGAGATACCGACCTTGTTCAGATCCTTGGCCGAAGCCGGTGCGATGGCGACGGCCGCGAGGGCAACGCCGCAGAGCAGTTTAGCGATGGTCTTCATTGTTTTCCTCCTGATGCCCCGCGCCTCTCACGGTGCGTTACATGAAACCGGGTCGTTGACGCCGGCGACTAAGGTCAATCACGTTCTTGCTCCTGCCTGGAGCCTGTAGCGGTCGAGGGCGACCGCCACGATGATGACCAATCCCTTGATGATGTACTGCCAGATGTCCGAAACACCGGCCAGGATGAGCCCGTTGGAGAGCACCGCTATGATCAGCCCGCCGATCAGCGTGCCCCAGATCGAGCCGACGCCGCCGACGAAGCTGGTGCCGCCGAGAATGACCGCGGCAATTGCGTCGAGTTCGTAGGACTGCCCAAGCTGCAGCCCATTGGCCGCGTAGAGCCGGGCCGCCGACATGGCGCCGCCAAGGCCGGCCAGAAGCCCGGAAACGCCGTAGACGAAGAGCAGCACCAGCGGCACTTTGATGCCGGTGAGGCGGGCGGCCTCGGCATTGCCGCCGACAGCATAGATCCAGGTGCCGAGCACGGTGCGCTTGAGCACCAGCCAGGACAGGACCACGACCGACAGGGCAATGATGACCAGCCAGGGGATACCGAACAGCGAACCGTTGCCGATGAAGTCGAACGGCAGGTCCGAGTTGAACACCGTGGTGTCCTGGCCGAGCAGGCGGGCGACGCCGCGCACGGCCGTCAGCGAACCCAGCGTGACGATAAAAGGCGGCAGTTTGATGTAGGCGACGAGCAGCCCGTTGATGACGCCGAAGCCGAGGCCGACCAGAATGGCCGCCGGCACGCCGAGCATGCCCCACTCCGGCACCAGCGACACAATCACCGCCACCATCGCCGAGGCGGCAAGGATGGAGCCGACCGACAGGTCGATGCCGCCGGTAAGGATGACGAAGGTCATGCCGGCCGCGAGCACGATGTTGATCGACGACTGCTGCGTGACGATCAGCAGGTTGGTCTCGGTGAGGAAGCGCGGGTTCATGAACTGGAAGCCGGCCGCCAAAAGGATCAGGACCGGCAGCATGCCAAGCGCGGCGAAGGCAGTGCGCAGCCGCCGGCTCCTGCCGACCGCCTGGTCACCTGCGCTCATCTCGGTTGCCTTGTCGGTCATCCCTTGGCCGCTCCCGTTGCAAGTTCCATGATTGCTTCCTGACTGAGCGGCTGGCCTTCTGATGCCGTGACCTCGCCGGCGATCGTGCCGTCGCGCATCACCAGCACGCGGTCGGCGACGCCGATCACCTCCGGCAGTTCGCTGGAGATCATGAGGATGGCGATGCCCTTCTTGGCGAGATCGTCGATCAGCCGGTAGATTTCCGACTTCGCCCCGACATCGACGCCGCGGGTTGGTTCGTCGAGGATAAGGACCCGCGGCTCGGTTTCGAGCAGGCGGGCGAGCAGCACCTTCTGCTGGTTGCCGCCCGACAGCGAGCCGGCATTGGCCTGCACCGACCTGGTGCGGATGGAGAGGTCGGAAACGGCCTTGGCGGCGCGCCTTTCGGCCTTGACGAAGTCGCGTAAGCCTCCGGCCTGCGCGTCCCTTGCGAGCACGCCCATGCTGATATTGTCGGAAATCGACATGTCGAGGAACAGGCCGAGTTCCTTGCGGTCTTCGGTGAGGTAGGCGATGCCGGCATCCAGCGCCTCGCGCGGCGAGCCGGTGGTTATCGGCTTGCCGTCGAGCTCCATCGTGCCTGATGTGTGCTTGTCGGCGCCGAAGACCAGCCGTGCGAGCTCGGTGCGGCCCGAACCGACCAGGCCCGCCAGCGCCAGCACTTCGCCCTTGTGCAGGTCGAAGGAGCAGTCCTTCAAGAGATTGCCGTCCGACATGCCGCGCACCGATAGAGCGATAGCGCGCTTGCTGTCCGGCGGGCGATGGTCCTTCTTGTAGAAGGCGGACAGGTCACGGCCGACCATCATCGAGACGAGACGCGAGGCATTCAGGTCGGCGCGTTCGAGCGTACCGACATAACCGCTGTCGCGCAGCACGCTGACGCGGTCGGCAAGCTGGTAGACCTCTTCCATGCGGTGGCTGATGTAGATGATGGCGATGCCTTGCGACTTCAGCGTCGCGATAACCTCGAACAGCCTGTCCGTCTCGCGCGAGGTCAGCGAGGTTGTCGGCTCGTCCATGACGATGATGCGCGCGCTGGTCGACAGCGCACGGGCGATTTCGACCAGCTGGCGTTCGCCAAGTGACAGGCTGGATACCGGGGCGCGCGCCGAGAAGGAAACACCGAGCCGCGCGATGATTTCCTTGGCGCGCCGGTTGCACTGGTCCCGGTCGACGATGCCGAACCGTCGCGGCTCGCTGCCGAGGAAGATGTTCTGCGCAACCGTCAGGTTGGGCGCCAGCGACAGCTCTTGATAAATGACGGCAATGCCGTTGGCGCGTGCCTTGATCGGGTCGCCGGTGGCAACCGGTGTGCCGTCGATCAGGATATCGCCGCCGGGATCTGGCCGATAGGCGCCGGACAGCACCTTCATCAGCGTCGACTTGCCGGCGCCGTTTTCGCCCATTAGCGCGTGCAGTTCGCCGGCGTGAACGGTCAGCGACACATCCTGCAAGGCGCGGATCGGACCGAACGTCTTGGAGATGTGCCGCATCTCCAGCACCGGCTGGCGCACTGTTTCGATCCGGGCAGCGGCGGTCATCGTGCACCTCCCGCTGCAGCACCGGTGACGCCTCGGTCGGCGGCGAGGCCGCGCCAGCTGTCGCGATAGCCGGCAAGCCCGGTGAAGCTTGAAGCACGAACAGGCTCCGGCGCCTCGGCGGCAAATTCGCGTCCAACACTCTCGAAGGCAAGAGCCGCCGCTCCGGTGGCGCTGCCCTCCAGCGTGGCGCCCTGCATAAAGGCCTGGCCGGGACGCAGTTGCGCCAGCAGGCTAGCGAGCACGCCGCCACTGTTCAGCCCGCCATCGACAATCACCGTATTGTTCGAATGGATCAGGTCGAGACACAGATCGATCATCAGCGCGACGTAGAGCAGCGCTACGGCCGCGCGCTCCTCGGTGCTGGGTGTGCGACCGACCAGTTCGCCGGGATGGCCAGGCATCGGCCCGCCCGGCGCGAAGCTGGGCAGCGCCATGATGCCGGCGTCGATCACCTGCTGCACGGCTGAGGAGGCGATCGCGCCCTGCCAGCCGGCGCTGATCGTCGCGAATTCACGGCCGCCCATGAAGCGGATGGTCGGCACCGGGCCACCATCGACATCGACATTGACCAGCATGTCGCGGTCGCGATCGAGCGCGTCGAGCGGGCAGTTCGGATTGAGCACGACGACCCAGGTGCCGGTCGAGACGACAGTGACCGGCCCAAGCTCCTGCCGGCGATAGGCATAGAGCGCCGCATTGCTGTCATGGACACCGTTGTGGATGGCGATCGGCCGCGTCGCCTCGCCGAAGCGGCGCTCGCCGATGACGGCTCCGGCACGCTCGAAGGCGGGCATCTGGCCGCGCCAGCCCTCGGCATCGACCAGTGAACTGAAATCACGTTTGCGCGGCGCCCACAGGTGCGAGTGACAGCCGAGATAGGACACCTCTGATGCTGCCCGGCCACCAAAACGCCAGCTCCAGTATTGCGGATAGCCAAGGATCGATTTCGTCGCAGCGAATACATCGGGTCGCACCGCCTTCAGCCACAGCATGTGGCGACCGTAATTGAAGCCGAGCGGCAGGCGCGGCGAGAAGGTTTCGGCGAAATCCGGAATGCGGCGATCGATCTGCGCGGCAATCTCAGCCGGCGGCTCCTGCTCGTAGTCGAGTATGGGATGGGTCAGCGCCGCATCGTCGACCAAGGCAAACGTGCAGCCATGGCCCGAAATCATCAATCCCTCTATGCCATGGATGTCGACCGCTTCGCCGACGGCGCGAGCCGCCCAATCGTGAAGCGCTGCCTCGTCGAGCACGCTGAAGCCGCCTTCGCGCACCCAGTTCGGCTGGGTCCGGCGCTCGTCGAGAATCTGCCCGTGCTGGTCGAAGACGAACAGCTTCGAGTTGGTCTTGCCGAAATCGAGGACGGCCACCTTCACGGGATGGCTCCCGAAACAGAGGCGATCCGCACCATGACACCGGCGTCTTCCAGCATGCGTGCGTCGACATCGGCGAGGCCGTCGTCGGTCACCAGCGTGCCGATCCGCGACAAGGGCAGCGCAACGTTGCGCGCATGGATCGAAAGTTTGCGGCTGTCGGCCAACACCACGATCTGGTCGGCGCATAGGCTGAGCTCGACGATGGAGCGGACCAGCAGTGGATGCGATTCCAGCACGCCCTGCTGGCCGATGCCTTGCGCGCCAAGAAAGAACTTCGACGCATAGAAGGGCACGGACTGGGTGAGCGAATGGATGATGCCAGGCTCGCGATGAAGTTCACCCCCGGCAACGGTCAGGCTGCAATGGCCGTGGTCGCTCAAATAGGCCACGAGCGGCATCGAGTTGGTATAGAGCCGGATGTTGCGGTCAGCGAGCTTGACGCCGAGATGGAAACAGGTCGAACCGCCATGCACGATGACCGCGTCGCCATCGCGCACCATCGTCGCCGCGAGGGCGGCGATCTGCCGCTTTGCTTCGACCGCGAGATCGCGGTTCTCGTCATAGGGCCTGGCATAGGCGACGCCCGCCTGCGAAGCGCCATCGAGCGCCGAGATGCCGCCATAGACCTTCCGTGCTTGGCCGGCCTCGTCGATCTTGTCGATGTCGCGCCGCACCGTCGCCGCCGACACGCCGAGCCGCTCCTGCAGCTCGCGCACCGAGGCGAAGGGGCGATCCCGCAACAGCTCGACAATCTGACGCTGGCGGCCGGAGTCGCTCAACGGATACCCTCCCGAAATGCCATTTTGCCACGGCAATTGGTGCAACTTACTCAACGCGGATCAGATTGCAAGCTCCATTTGACGGGATAAGATCACTATTGACGTAACTTACTCGCATCTGCGATACCAGCATCACTCGCTATCCCTTCAGTGGGACATTCAAAGCCGTGGCCACGCGGCCGGTTTGTGAAGGAGTTTCGATGGCAATCAATGCGGATGCGCAGGAACTGGCTGCGTTGCGGTCGCTTTCGGCCAATATTGGGCGCGACCCGCATTTGACCCAGGCCGCGGGCGGCAACACTTCGCTGAAAGCCGGCGACACGCTTTGGATCAAGGCTTCGGGTACCTGGTTGAAGAATGCGCTCGCCGAAGACATCATGGTTCCAGTGGCGATCCCCCCACTGCTGAGGGCTGTCGAACAGCGCGACCCCGCCGCCGATCGGCCACAGGGTTTCGCCATCGAGGCGCTCAACACACGCAAGCTGCGCCCCTCGATCGAGACCACGGTTCACGCGCTGATGCCGCAGCGCGTCGTTCTGCATGTCCACTGCGTCGACACCATCTCGCTTGCCGTCCAGGCCGACTGCGAGGCTCAAATCGCCAAGCGCCTCGATGGCCTCGAATGGGCGTATGTTCCCTATCGCCGGCCGGGCCTGCCGCTCGCCCAGGGCATTGCCGAGCGCCTTCGGCCGGGGGTCGATGTCCTGATCCTTGCCAATCACGGCCTGGTCGTCGCAGCCGAAACCGTCGCCGGCGCCGAGGCGCTGCTGCGTCGCGTCACAGGGCTGCTGGCGCGGCCGCCCCGCGAGGTGGCGGAGCCAAACATCGTCGCATTGACGGCGCTCATCGGACACACCGGTTACAGGCTACCGGCGGATGTCGAGGCGCATGCAGTCGCGGTCGATCCTGAAAGCTGCCGCATGGCGTCGGGAGGCAGCCTCTATCCCGATCACGTCATCTTTCTCGGCCCGGGTTCGGTGCTGGCGAAACCCGACGAGGACGTGAAACGTGTCACCGAACGGTGCGGCAGTGCACCCGTGGCAATCCTGTTTCCTGGGCTTGGCGTGCTGATGCGCGGCGACGCCAGTGCCGGCGCCGATGCCATGCAGCGCTGCCTTGCCGACGTGACGGCGCGGGTCGAAGTCGCGGCGAAGCTGAACTATCTGACCGCGGCCGAGAACGACGAACTGATCAATTGGGACGCCGAGCAGTATCGCCAGAAACTCAATGCAGCCGGCAGCTGAGATGGCGCTTTCAATCGGCCCGCTTTCGATTGGCATCGACATCGGCACATCAGGTGCGCGTGCCGTCGCCATGCGGCCGGACTTTTCGATTGCCGCGCGTTCCGCCGTTCCACTCGACAGATTTGGCCAGAACGCTCGCGACCCGTCCGTATGGTGGTCAGCGGTCGGCGCGGCGCTGACGGAACTGCTTTCCGGCATCGATCGCGCGGCGGTCCGGTCGATTGCCGTCGACGGCACTTCGGGCACGTTGCTGCCGGTCGACGGCGTCGGGCGGCCGCTGGCTGAGCCGTTGATGTACAACGACAAGGTCAATGACGACGCCATTCTGGCCATGATCGCGCGCGAGGCGCCGGCAGCGAGCGCAGCACGTGGGGCGACGTCCGGTCTCTCCAAGGCACTGTCATTCCAGCGCCAGCCCGGCGTTGCCGCGGTGCTGCATCAGGCCGACTGGATCGCGGCACAGTTCTCCGGCCGCTTCGACATCAGCGACGAGAACAATTCCCTGAAAACCGGCTACGACGTCGAGGCCCGCCGCTGGCCGGACTGGATCGCGGCGACCGGCATGCGCATGAAATTCCTTCCTGATGTCGTCAAGCCGGGCGATGTGATCGGCACGCTCACCGCGAGTGCGGCGGACCTGTTCGGCCTGGCGCGCGACGTCGCCGTGGTCGCCGGGACGACGGATGGCTGCGCGTCGTTCCTGGCGACGGGTGCTGCGGCAGTTGGCGACGGGGTCACCGCGCTGGGGTCCTCGCTGACCATCAAGATCCTCTCCGATCGGCCGATCTCGGCGCCGCAGTTCGGCATCTATAGTCACCGGCTGGGAGATGCCTATCTTGCGGGTGGTGCATCGAATTCGGGCGGCAAGGTGCTGGCGCAGCATTTCCCTCTTGCGCGCATCATCGAGCTGAGTGCAGCGATGGATCCCAAGACGGAGACCGGCCTCGATTACTATCCGCTTCCCGCGGTCGGCGAACGCTTCCCCGTAGCCGATCCCGCTCTGCCGCCACGTCTGACGCCGCGGCCGGCGGACGACGCCGACTATCTGAAAGCGATATTCGAGGGCATTGCGGCGATCGAGGCTCTCGGCTATCGCCGGCTTGCCGAACTCGGCGCCCCCCGATTGACGTCGGTCAGAAGTGTCGGCGGCGGTGCGGCAAATCCCGCCTGGACCGCGATCCGGCAGCGCAAGCTGGGCGTCGATTTTCTGCCGGCGCTTTCGGACGAGGCGGCCGCCGGCACGGCGCGGCTGGCGCTGATGGGCGCAATCGAAGCGGGGCTGTTGTGAGCACGAAGACAGTTGAACATCTCGACGGTATCGGAGCGCTGGTTGAGCGCTATCAGGTGTTCCTGCTCGATCAGTTCGGCGTGCTGCACGACGGTACAAACCCCTATCCGGGCGCCGTGGAGGCATTGTCGGCGCTGAAGCGCGCAGGCAAAACGATTGTGCTGGTCTCGAACTCCGGCAGGCGCGCGCGACCCAACGAAGCCCGCTTGCTGAAGCTCGGCTTTGAACCAGGAAGCTGGGATCAATTTGTCTCTTCCGGCGAGATCGCGTGGCGGTCCTTTCACGAAATGGCGATATCCGGAAAGCTGCGCCCAAACACAAAGTGCCTGCTGATCAGCCGCGAGGGCGATCGCTCGGCGATTGAAGGCCTGCCTTTCGCGTTGACCAGCGACGGTGACGATGCCGAGTTGGTGATGATCGCCGCCAGCGAGGGCGATCGCTACGACATCGACCACTATCGCAGACTTTTTGCACCGGCAGCGATGCGGCAGGTGCCGTGCTTCTGCACCAATCCCGACAAGATCATGCTGACGGCAGTGGGGCCCCGCTTTGGCGCCGGTCAGCTTGCGGATCTCTACGAGAGCCTCGGCGGCAGCGTCACCCGCATCGGCAAGCCCTACACCCCGATCTTCGACGCCGCGCTGGCGCTGGCGGGCAACCCGGACCGCAGCAGCGTGGTCTGTGTCGGCGACAGCGTCGAACACGATGTCGCCGGCGGAATTGGTGCCGGCGTGGCGACTGCGCTGGTCCTATCCGGAATATTGGCTGACACCCCTGACCTGGCCGAGCTTTTCGACAGTCTGGACGCCTACCCCGACTACACCACGGATGTTTTCAAATTCGCTGATTGAGGCCGGCAGTTTTCCGGGTCAGACGCTGCCACGATGATCGTGGTGATTTCGGTGGCGCAGCCCTTTGTGTGCCGGTGCCAGTTCACATCTGGTCGGTCGGAGGCTATTGATCCTGCATGCGTGATTTTCAACTCCCCGGTCGGTCGCCGGTTCGTGCGACGGAAGCGATGGCCGCGACATCGCACCCGCTGGCGACACTGGCGGCGGTCGAGATGCTCCGGGCCGGCGGCAACGCAATGGACGCGGCCGTCTGCGCGGCTGCGGTGCAGGCGGTCGTCGAGCCGCAGTCGACCGGCATCGGCGGCGACTGTTTCGTCCTCTATTTTCCCAATGGCCAAGGCGAGGTTCTGGCCTTCAACGGCTCCGGCCGCGCACCTGTAGCAGCGACGGCTGAGTGGTATCTCGACAAGGGGCATGACGCGCTGCCTGAGTCCGGTCCGCACGCAGTCACGGTGCCGGGCGCCGTCGACGCCTGGTGTCGGCTGCTCGAGGATCACGGCAGAAAGGGCATCGACGCCGCGCTCGC
Source organism: Mesorhizobium sp. (assembly GCA_004020315.1). Taxonomy (GTDB): domain Bacteria; phylum Pseudomonadota; class Alphaproteobacteria; order Rhizobiales; family Rhizobiaceae; genus Mesorhizobium. The sequence goes on along the minus strand of SAQG01000020.1, from coordinate 90,556 downwards.
GCCCGCCATTCGCTACGCCGAACAGGGCTACGTCGTCCAGGACCGCGTGGCCTTCGACTGGGCTGAAAGTGCTGCCTTGCTTGCCGCGGACGAACATGCCGCGCGGATCTTCCTGCCGGATGGAAGGGCACCGCTGGCCGGCGAGCTGCACCGGCAGCCGCAACTGGCCGATACCTTGCGCATCGTCTCGCGCCGCGGCCGCGCCGGCTTCTATGAAGGCGAGGTCGCCGACGACATGGTGTCGCGTCTGCGTGCTCTCGGCGGGCTGCATGCGCTCGAGGATTTCGCGGCCACCAAGGGCGACTACGTCAGGCCTGTCGGCACATCCTACCGAGGCTACGACATCCATCAGATGCCGCCGAACAACCAGGGACTGACGGCACTGATCATGCTGAATGTGCTGTCGGGCTTCTCGCTCGGCTCGCTAAACCCAAACGGCGCCGAGCGCTTTCACCTCGAGATCGAGGCGGGGCGGCTTGCCTATCAGGATCGCGACAATTTCATCGGCGACCAGAACCACGTCCATGTTCCCGTTCAGCAGTTGTTGTCCAGATCCCATGCGGACCAGCTTCGCGCCGAGATCGATCCGGCGCGCGCGATGACGCATCTGCCTCGGCTTGAGCTTCAGCCGAGCGATACCGTCTACATCTCGGTGGTCGACCGCGACCGTAATGCGGTCAGCTTCATCAACTCGACCTTTGGTTCGTTCGGCAGCGGGGTGGTCGGCCCGAAGACCGGGGTCGTGCTGCAGAATCGCGGCAGCAGCTTCCGCCTGGCAGCGGACCACCCAAACCGCATCGCACCGGGAAAACGCCCGATGCACACCATCATGCCTGGCATGGTGACAGCCGAGGGCCGGGCGATCATGCCGTTCGGCGTGATGGGCGGCGGCTACCAGCCGTTCGGCCATGTCCACCTGCTCACCAACATGATCGATTTCGGCATGGACCCGCAGGAGGCGTTGGATGCGCCACGGGTGTTTTACAGACATAACTCCGTGGAGGCAGAGCGTGGCGTTCCGGCCAAGGCGATCGCCGGCCTGCGCGAACGAGGCCACGACGTGTCTATCCCAACCGAACCGCATGGCGGCGGCCAACTGGTGCTGATCGATTGGGAAAAGGGTACGCTTACCGGCGCGTCCGATCCACGCAAGGATGGTTGCGCGCTGGGTTACTGACGATCGGCCGTGCCCTGCGTGCTGGTCCTGTTCAGTTTTGGCGCTGCCGCCACCAGCGCCTTGCCGATCGCCGACTGCGGGGCTCCGATGACCGCACGGGCGTCGCCGCTCTCGGCGACGCGGCCGGCGTCGAGGATGACAATACGATGGGCGATGGCGCTGATGACGCCGAGATCATGCGAAATGAACAGAAAGGCGATCCGTTCCTCGCGCTGCAGATCGAGCAGCAATTGCAGGATCTGCCGGCGCACCGATACGTCGAGCGCGGACACTGCCTCATCGAGCACGATCAGCGACGGCTTTGTCGCGATGGCGCGAGCAATCGCGATGCGCTGACGCTGGCCGCCCGAGATCTCGTGGATGGCGCGGCCGGCGAGATCAGCGCTCAGGCCGACGCGCTCGAGCAGAGCGGCGATGCCGCGTGGACGCTCTCGCCGGGATGCTACGTCATGGATGCGCAAAGGATCGTCAAGCACGCGCGCCACGGTGGCGCGCGGGTTGAAGGCGGCGAGCGGGTCCTGGAACACCATTTGCAAGCGCGCGCGCCGGGCGCGCAAGGCGGCGCCGTTCAGGGCCAGGAAATCGCCGCCCTCGAACTCGATTCGGCCGGCGTCCGGTTCGATCAGCCGCAACACCAGTCGCGCGATCGTCGACTTGCCGCTGCCGGAAGGCCCGGCCAGCGCCAGCGTCTCGCCGGGCCGAATGTCGAAGGAAACGTCATCGACGGCGGCGATTGTCTTGTCGCCGCGACGATATCGTTTGGTCAGGCCGGAAACGGCCAGCAATGGACGGCTCACCGCGACGCTCCTGCCTGCTGCAGCAGCGGTTCGGCGTCGAGGCCGAGATGGGCGTCGAGCAGCGCTCTTGTGTAGGCGTGGCGCGGCGTGGCGACGATCTGCGCCGTCGCGCCGAGCTCGACCAGTTCGCCGTGCCGGAATACGGCGATGCGTTCGGCCAGCTCGGCGGCCAGCGCGATGTCGTGGCTGACGAACAGCAGCGTCATGCCGTCCTCGGCCACCAATTGCCTGATCAACGCGACGATCTCGGCCTGCACGATGGCGTCGAGCGCGCTGGTTGCCTCATCGGCGATCAGCAGTTTCGGACCGGCCGCAATCGCGGCGGCGATCGCCACGCGCTGCTTCTGGCCGCCGGAAAGCTGGTGCGGATAGGCGCGCAAAGCGGCGTCAGGGTCGGGTAGGCGGACGCGTTCGAGCAGGGCTTTTGCCCTGGCATAGGATTGCGACCAACTAAGGCCGAGATGCGTGTGCGCGACTTCCGCGATCTGCTCGCCGACCGTCATCACCGGATCGAGGCTGGCCGACGGGTCCTGGAAGACGAAGCCGATGTCGCGGCCTCCGAGGGGCATGTGGCTTGTCGCAATGGCGGATGGCCGGCGCTCTGTCGCGCCCCCCTCTGTCCTGCCGGACATCTCCCCCACTTGGGGGGAGATTGCGCCCTCATCTCCGCCTTCGCCAATCTCCAACGTTGCAGAAGAAGAGTTTGCGGCGAGACTGCCGATCTCCCCCCTAGTGGGGGAGATGTCCGGCAGGACAGAGGGGGGCGCGAAGGAATGAGGCAATCGAAGGTTGGGTAACTTCCACTCGATCGAGCCTCCAACTTTGGAAGATCCCGGCAGCAGCCCGGCAATGGCCAGCGCTAGCGTGCTCTTGCCCGAGCCGCTCTCGCCGATGATGGCGAAGCGTTCGCTGGCGGCGACATCGAAGCTGACATGTTTCAACGCCGCCACCTCGCTGCCGTCGCGGCGATAGGTCACCATCAGATCGCGGATCGAAAGCAGCGCCGTCACGACAGGCTCCTTCTCACCGCCGTCGTCTCGACGACGCCTTCGCCGGCGAGATAGACGCCGAGCACTGTCAGCACGAGTGCTATGCCCGGAATGATCGACAGGAAGGGCGCGGTGCGCAGCACGGCGCGACCTTCGGCGATCATGCCACCCCAGGTCACGCGGTTCGGGTCGCCTAGGCCGAGGAAGGACAATGCCGCTTCGGTAAGGATCGCCGCGGCGACGATCACCGACGACAATGCGAGCACCGGCGGCAATGCGTTGGGCAGCACTTCGCGAAAGGCGATCTCCAGCGGATGCATGCCGATGACGCGGGCGCCGGCGACAAAATCGCGCTCGCGGATCGACAGCACTTCGGCTCGCGCTACGCGCGCCGGCCCGGTCCAGGCGCCGAGCGCGATCGCTGCGACAACGACGCCGAGCGACGGCCCGACGATGCTGACGAAAGCCAGCGCCAGCAGGAAGCTCGGCACGGTCTGGAAGGCGTCGGTGACACGCATCAGCACTTCGTCGACGACGCCACCGGCAAAGCCGGCCAGCGTGCCAACTATCGCGCCGACGGCAAGAGCGGCGGCCGCTGCCGCCAGCCCGACCGCCAGCGAGGTGCGGGCGCCGTGGAAAAGTTCGGCCTGCACGTCGCGGCCGAGCCGGTCGGTGCCGAGCGGCAGCGACCAGTGCTGAAAGGGCGGCAGCAATGCCGGCCCGGCAATAGCCTGCGGATCGCCGGGAAAGAACAGCGACGCCGATAGCGCCATGGCGAACAGCGCCAGCAGAATGATCGCGCCGGCGATCGCTTCCGGCGTGAGAAGAAAGCGGCGCAGCGGGCTCACGCACCGGCCTCGCTGGCGCCGACGCGCGGATCGAGGAAGGCGTAGACGATGTCGACGAGGAGGTTGATGACGATGACCAGGACGGCGCTGACGAGGATGATGCCGAGCAGCAGCGGCGTGTCGCGCGCCGCCACCGCTTCCTGCGCCAGCCGGCCAAGGCCGGGCACGGAAAAGACGCTCTCGATGACGACGCTGCCGCCGAGCATCTGCGCCGATTGCAGGCCGAGCATGGTGACCAGCGGCAACAGTGCGTTGCGGGCGACGTGAGCGAGCACGATGCGGCGGCGGGACAGGCCTTTGGCGCGAGCGGCGAGGACAAAATCCTGTCGCCAGACTTCAGCCATGCCGGCGCGCATCATGCGCAGATAGAGCGCAAGATAGATGAAGCCGAGGGCCCTAACCGGCAGGACGAGATGGCGGGCGATATCGGCCGCGCGGTCGAGGCCGGTCTTGCCCGACGCAATGCTCTCGATGCCGCCGATCGGAAACCAGCGCAGGTCGACGGCGAAGATGATGATCATCACCAGGCCGAGCCAGAAGCCCGGTACTGCATAAAGCGCCAACGAGCCGATCGACAGGAAGCGGTCGCGAAAGCTGCCGGGTCTGGCGCCGGCATAGATGCCGAGTGCCGAGCCGAGCCCGAAGGAGAGCGCAGTGGCGCTGCCCATCAACAGCAGCGTGTTGGGCAGGCGTTCGAGAATCACGTCGCGGATCGGCCGCGAAAAGGTGACCGACTGGCCGAGGTCGAGATGCAGCAGCGCCCAGAGGTAGTTCGCCAGCCGCGTCAGCGCCGACTGGTCGAGGCCCCAGCGATGACGCAGCAATTCGATCATGCCGGCGTCGCCGCCGGTCGAGGCAATATAGGCATCGACCGCGTCACCGGGCGCTGCTTCCAGCAAAAGGAAAGTGCCGATGACGACAATCAGCAGCACAAAGACGCTGCCGACGAGGCGACGGCGAAGGAGGAGAAGCGCGCGGGTCATGACGCGAGGACATTGGCAGGCGGGCCAATTCTTCCGCGTTGCGTTCTACGGCGCCCCCCTCTGTCCTGCCGGACATCTCCCCCACTTGGGGGGAGATCGGCTGTCATTGTCGCTTTCGCCAATCTCCAGCGTTGCAAGACGGCCGGCAACGCCAAAGCTGCCAATCTCCCTCCTTGTGGGGGAGATGTCCGGCAGGACAGAGGGGGGCGCCGTAGAGCTCTCATCATCGAAGCTGAGCACCCGGATACACCATGTGCAAGCCTGGAGCGAACTTTGCTAAGCCTCCAGCCAGGTGTCCGCCCAGTTCGACACCGCCCAGCGCGGGTTGTTGGCGACATTCCCAACCGTGTCGCGGGCGACGCTGATAAAACTCCACTCGGCGACGTTGATCAGCGGCAGGTCGGCTGCGACCTTTTTCTGAAACTCCTTGTAAAGTTCCGTCCGCGCGGCGGGGTCGAGCGTCTCCGACGCCTTGGCGATGAGGGCGTCGAGTTCGTCGTTTTTGTAGCCGCCCTGGTTGGAGAAAGGCACGCCGTCCGGGATGCCGCTCTGCACCAGAATGGTGGTCGAGATCGCAGGGTCGCCGCGGAACACCGGCGGCCCGACCGCAAGGTCGAAGGCATGGTCGGTGTAGACAGCCTTGATATGCGCGGCCGAGTCGTTGTTGACCAGTTGGGCGTCGATGCCGATGGCGGCGAGCGCCTGGCGCAGATAGTCGCCGAACTGCTTGGTTTCGTTGAAATACGGTGCCGGCAGCAGCTTCAGCGAAAAGCGCTTGCCGTCGTCGCCTCTGCTGTAGCCGGCTTCGTCGAGCAGGGCGTTGGCCTTGGCGACGTCGAAGGTATAGGTCGGCACATCGGCCGTATAGAATTGCGGATCGTTTTTCGGCACCGGGCCGGTGGCTGTCGCGGCGTAGCCGAGGAACACTGTCTTGACGACGAAATCCTTGTCGATGGCGTGGGCGATCGCCTGGCGCACCTTCAGGTCGGCCAGCTCCTTGCGGCGATGGTTGATCTCGACGACGAGCTGATAGGTCAGGCCCTCATAGCCCTTGGTGATCACCTTGAGGCCAGGCACCTTGGAGATGCGATCGAGATCGGCCAGGGGCACGGCGGAAAAGGCGGCGAGCTGGATTTCTTCCGCCTCGAGCGCGCTTGCCGCCGAGGTGCGGTCGGGCAGCACCTGATAGATGATCTCATCGAGGTAGGGTTGATCCTTGCCCCAATAGTCGGCATTCTTCTCCAGCCGGTAATATTCGCCTGACTTGTGTTCGGCGAATTTGAACGGGCCGGTGCCGACAGGCGCATTGTTGGCCGGGTTCTCTTCGATCTTGCCGGTCTCGTACACGTGCTTCGGCACCACGCTGCTCAGCGCCGGCAAGGCGTTGCGGATCAGCTGGAACGGTGTCGGTTTGGCGAATTTGAACACCGCCGTCAGTTCGTCCGGCGTGTCGACCGCCTCCAGATCCTTGAACACGGTGCGGCCGAGATTCTGCAGCGGCTTCCATATCTGCAACGCCGAGAACGCGACGTCGGCGGAGGTGAAGGGCTTGCCGTCATGCCATTTAACGCCTTCGCGCAATTTGAACGTCACCGACAGGCCGTCGGCGGCGCCCTCCCAGCTTGTCGCCAGGCGCGGGTCGAGCCCGTCCTTGCCCTCAAAGGAAGCCTCGGCCAGCGGTTCCACGATCTTGCTCGAGATGAAGAAGACGCCGTTGGACGCGACGATCGCCGGGTTGAGGTTGCGCGGCTCGGAATCGGCGGCGACGACCAGCCGCCCGCCTTTCTTCGGCGACTGTGCCCAGCCGATCGTCGGCAGCGCCGTCGAACCCAGCAGGAGTGCTGAACCGGCAAGCACGGTGCGTCTGGAAATCGTGATCTCTGACATGATCGAACTCCGTCCCTCTCAGCCACCCGGCCGGGTAGCCAATACCCTCGGATGCCAGACGGCATCCTTGCAAGGGTGATTATGAGCCTTGCCGAGGGTTTCGCCAGAGACGGATTTGGCGCATCCTCACGTGGCTTTGAAAATTTCGTCCGCTGGACCAGTTACAGGGAAGCGGCTCAATCCGACTTTATCTGGTAGGACCAGACTTATCTAGTTAAGACCAGTTGGGTATCGTCGGCGATCCGATCGGCCGGCCAGGGAATTCAGGGAGAGAGAAAGATGGACGTCGCCCCGGGTAAGAATGCCGTCAGCACCATCCCGTTCGATCATGCCAGGGTTGATCGGCTGATGGAGGAAGCCAGCATCGATGTGCTGCTTGCCACTTCCAAGCACAACACGCAATATCTGCTTGGCGGCTACAAGTTCATCTTCTTCGCCGCCATGGATGCGATCGGCCACAGCCGCTATCTGCCGATCGTTGTCTACGAGAAGGGCGGGCCGGAGCATGCCGCCTATATCGGCAACCGCATGGAGGGCGCCGAGCATCAGAACAACCCGTTCTGGACGCCGACCTTGCACGCCGCCTGCTGGGGTACGCTCGACGCCGCCAATCTCGCGGTTGAGCACCTGACGAAAATCGGAAAGGGTGATGCCCGCATCGGCATCGAGCCGGCTTTCCTGCCATCTGACGCCTATACGCTGATCCGCAAGGCGTTGCCGGATGCCAAGTTGATCGACGCGACTGATATGCTGGAGCGGATGCGGGCGATCAAGACGGAAGCTGAGCTGGAGAAGCTGCGTATCGCCTCCGAATTGATCACCGATTCGATGTTGGCGACCATTCGCTGGGCGCGCGAAGGCACGACCAAGACCGAGATCATCGAGCAGTTGCGGCGCGAGGAAACCAATCGCGGCGCGCATTTCGAATATTGCCTGCTGACGCTTGGCGCCAGCCACAACCGCGCCGCCTCACCGCAGGCGTGGAGGAAGGGCGAGGTGATGTCGATCGATTCCGGCGGCAATTATCACGGCTATATCGGCGACCTCTGCCGCATGGGCATTCTGGGCGAGCCGGATGCTGAACTCGAGGATTTGCTGGCCGAGGTCGAGACGGTGCAGCAAACGGCCTTTTCCAAGGTTTGCGCCGGTACGCTGGGTGGGGACATGATCTCCCACGCGCAGAGCGTGCTGAAGAAATCCAAGGTTGCGCCCTATACCGATTTCTTCGCCCACGGCATGGGACTGATCACGCATGAAGCGCCATTCCTGATGACCAACCATCCGGTGACCTATGAAGGCACCTATGCCGAAAGGCCGCTGGAGAAAAACATGGTGCTCTCGGTCGAGACGACGATGCTCCACCCGACGCGCGGCTTCATCAAGCTGGAGGACACGGTGGCGGTCACCGACACCGGCTATGTGATGTTCGGCGACCGGGGCAGGGGCTGGAACAGAGGCGGGGTGGCTTAGCTGCCGCCCGGAGGCAGCAGCCTGAAATCCGGCAGTTCGCGCAGCGCCCGTTCCGGCCCGGCCGGCGAATAGACGACGAAAAGCTGCATGGGCGTATCGCCAGTGTTCAGCGTCGAGTGGAAGCGGCTTTCCGGTACATAGATGGTGCAGCCGGGGCCGACCTTCTCAACGACCGGATTGCCGTTCTCGTCCTCGACCATCTGCTCGCCACTGCCTGATATGACGAAGATGATCTCTTCCGCACCCGGATGGTTGTGACGCGTGTGGCCTTTGCCGGACGGCAGATCGACGACACCGCCGGAAAAGCGCGTGGCGCCGTTCACCTCGGGAGCGACCGTCAGCGACAGTCTGCCCCAGTCGAAGCCGAAGGCGCTGACATCCTTCGGATACACGAACACCTTGCTCTTGTCGGTCATCGTCTCGCTCCTTTCCCTATTTCGCGATGGCGTTCGGGGCACCGATCGTGACGGCCTTGAAATCAGCGGTCTGCCTGGCGATCGCCGCTTCCGCCGGCAGCCGCTCCATCGAACTGGCGCCGTAGAAGCCGTGCAGACCCTTGCAGCGTTCGAGAATGTACCGGGCGTCGTCCGGCATCGAGATCGGCCCGCCATGGCAAAGCAGGATGACATCCTTGCGCACGACACGCGCCGCTTCAGCGATCGCGTCAATCTCCACCACGCAGTCGTCGAGCGATTTGGCCGACGTCGCGCCAATCGAGCCGCCGGTGGTTACCCCCATATGAGCGACGACGATGTCGGCGCCCGCCCTGGTCATGGCGCGCGCCTCATCGGGGTTGAACACATAGGGCGTGGTCAGGAGGTCGAGCTCGTGTGCGGCGGCGATCATGTCGACCTCGAGCCCGAAGCCCATGCCGGTTTCCTCGAAACTTTGCCGCATCTGGCCGTCGAACAGGCCGATGGTCGGAAAGTTCTGCACGCCGGAAAAACCCATCGTCTTCAGCTCAGCCAAAAACAGCGGCATGATGACGAAGGGATCGGTGCCGTTGACGCCAGCCAGCACCGGCGTCTTCTTGACCACCGGCAGCACCTCGTAGGCCATTTCCTTGACGATCTCATTAGCGTTGCCGTAGGCGAGCAGGCCGGCGGCCGAGCCGCGCCCGGCCATTCGATAGCGGCCGGAATTGTAGATGATGATCAGGTCGATGCCGCCGGCCTCCTCGGCCTTGGCCGACAGACCGGTGCCGGCGCCGCCGCCGACGATAGGCACGCCGCCGGCAATCATCTTGCGGAATTTTTCCAGGATCTTCTTGCGCGGTATGGCGGTCATGCTTCGTCTCTCACTGTCTGGCGATGTCGAGAAAAGCCGCAACCGCAGCCTTGGCGAATTCGGGATCGTTGATATGCAGCGGCAAGCGGATCACGCGGCGCGTGTTATCAGGCATGATCGTGCGCTCGATCGCCTCAAAGAGTGCTGCATCGGCCTCGGGGCCGAAGAAGGCGCCACCTTCGATGTCGAGCGCCGAGACGCCCTTCTCGGGAATGAGGAACCGGACCGGTCCCTGACAGAGGCTCAGTTTGGCGCCGATCCATTCGCCGATCTTGCGGCTTTCTTCCGGGGTCGTGCGCATCAGCGTCACGTTCGGGTTGTGCTCGTAGAACAGCCGCCCGCTATAGCGTTCCGGAATGGTCGGCGGCGCCCAGAAATTCACCATGTCGAGCGCGCCGACCGAGCCGACATAGGGCAGCTTGGTGCGGGCGACCGCGCCGAAACGGTCTTCGGTCGCTGGCAGAACGCCGCCAAACAGGAGGTCACAGACTTCTGTCGTCGTGATGTCGATGACGCCGGACAGCAAGCCGCTGTCGGCCAGCTTTTCCATGGTGCGGCCGCCGGTACCGGTGGCGTGGAAGACCATGCAGTCATAGCTCGAACGAAGCTGCTCGGCGATGGAAGTCACGCATGGCGTGGTGACGCCGAACATGGTGAGCCCGATCGACGGTTGGCCGTCGGGCGGCGGTGCCGGTTTCGCAGCCATGCCCGATATCGCCTGGGCGGCGTTGTGCAGCACGACCCGAGACAGCCGGTTCAGGCCGGCCATGTCGGTCACCGATGGCATCATGACGATGTCGGAGACATCGACGTAAGGTGAGGTGTCGCCCGAGGCGAGTGTCGAGACCATGATCTTGGGCAGGCCGAGCGGCAGCGTGCGCATGCCTGATGTGACAATCGAAGTGCCGCCACCACCGCCGATACCGATCATGCCTGATACGTCGGTGCGCGATTGGACAAACCGGGTGAAGGCGATAGCCATTGCCGCCACCGCGGTGCCGCGGTCGTTGATGCCCAAGACGGCACTGCTGCCGCCGGGATGGTGGGCGGCGACCTCTTCGGCCGAGACGTCGACCGGCACCGTCGCGCTGCGTGTTCCAACGTCGACGCGGGCGACAGCAGCACCGGTGGCAGCGACCGCATCGGCCAGAAAAGCGAGTTCCTCACCCTTGGTGTCGGCGGTGCCCACCACATAGACGCGCTTCATTGCGTTTCCCCGATCTTCGGCGCGCTCGGCGTTGCCGCCTGCCGCTCTCTGCCCAGCCGTTCGGCAGCGCGAAGGCCATTGCAATTTTTTGAGACGTGCGTATCGTATTGATATGAATGTCTCACGTCAACAAGCGGCGATGCCCGACAATCCCGGTTCTGGAGCGGCACGCGGACCGCGCGCGCGCACAAGGCGGTTGATGCTGGAGACGGCAACAAGGCTGATGCAGGCGGGCGCCACGCCTTCAGTCAGCGAGGTCGCCGAAGCGGCGGAAGTCTCGCGCGCCACCGCCTACCGCTATTTTCCAAGCCAGGCGGCGCTGGTGCAGGCGGTGGTCGACGAAGGGCTCGGGCCGATCCTCACCTGGAAATCGGCCTCGGCCGATCCCGAGCGCCGGGTCGCCGAACTGTTCGACACGGCCATGCCGCGTATCGAGGCTTTCGAGGCGACGTTCAAGGCGGCGCTGAAGCTGTCGCTAGACCAATGGGCGCAGCGGCAGGCCGGCACGCTGGGCGGCGAGCCCGCCTTTACGCGCGGCCATCGCGTCGATCTGCTCAAGGACGCGATCGCACCGCTCAAGGACCGGCTGCCGCCACGCGAATTCAAGCGCCTGGCACAGGCCCTGTCGTTGATCTTTGGCGTCGAAGTGCTCATCGTACTGAAGGATATATGGGGGCTGGACAGTCGCAAGATGATGTCGGTAGCGCAATGGGCAGCCGGCGCCCTGATACGGGCTGCAGTGATGGAATCGATGACCGAAGGAGGCAGAAGCGCGCCGGCGACAGCTGCGGAATAGCATCGATCTGGTTCGACCAGTTCGGGATGCCGAATACAAATAATAGTTGGCGTGCCGTAGGGCGAACAAAGCCCTTGCGTATCAAAGAGTAGGAAAATTTAAGAAAAACAGACAGATGTTGCTGGAATTCGCTTGTCTGAGGGCCTGCCATCGTCCAAGAAAGAGCTTGACGTGTGTCCGAAATTGGTAATACCAGATCAGGACAATATCGCGGGTTAAAAGTGAGGGCTGCGATCCAATTCCGGCCGAGCGAGGAGGCTCGAAACCGGAACGCTGCCACCACGGGAGGAACTACCAGGGTCGGCCTCGCCGCCGGCTCGTATGATACGGTAGAATGCGCACAAGGGAGGAAATCATTATGCGCAAGACAATGACCAGCATGCTTGCTGGTATCGGCTTAGTGCTCGCCTGCGGAACGTCTGTCTACGCGCAGGATAAGGAACTCACCATCTTCTGGGCTGAATGGGATCCGGCGAACTATTTGCAGGAACTCGTCAACCTTTACGAGGCCGAGAGCGGCGTGAAGGTCACGGTCGAGACGACGCCGTGGTCGGATTTCCAGACTAAGGCGTTCACTGAGTTCAATGCCAAGGGCAGCGCCTACGACATGGTCGTCGGCGATTCCCAGTGGATCGGCGCGGCCTCCGAGGCCGGTCACTATGTCGACCTCACCGACTTCTTCAACAAGCACAATCTGAAGGAAGTGATGGCGCCGGCGACGGTGAAATATTACGCCGAATATCCGTCCAATTCCGGCAAATACTGGTCGATTCCGGCCGAAGGCGATGCGGTCGGCTGGTCCTATCGCAAGGACTGGTTCGAAGACCCCAAGGAGATGGAAGCCTTCAAAGCCAAGTATGGCTACGATCTCGGCGTGCCGAAGGACTGGAAGCAGCTGCGCGATATCGCCGAGTTCTTCCACCGTCCCGACGAAAAGCGCTATGGCGTCGCCATCTACACCGACAACTCCTACGACGCTCTGGTGATGGGCGTCGAGAACGCCATCTTCTCCTTCGGCGGCGAACTTGGCGACTATGCCACTTACAAGGTCGACGGGATCATCAATTCTGAGCAGAACGTCAAGGCGCTCGAGGCTTACAAGGAGCTCTATTCCTTCACTCCTCCTGGTTGGGCCAAGGCGTTCTTCATCGAGGACAACCAGGCGATCACCGAAAACCTGGCGGCGATGAGCATGAACTACTTCGCCTTCTTCCCGGCGCTCATCAACGAAGCCTCGAACCCGAATGCCAAAGTCACCGGCTTCTTCGCCAACCCTCCAGGACCGAACGGCGACCAGTTCGCCGCGCTCGGAGGCCAGGGCATCTCCGTCATCTCCTATTCCCAGAATCAGGAAGAGGCGATGAAGTTCCTGGAATGGTTCATCAAGGACGAGACGCAGAAGAAATGGGCGGAACTCGGCGGCTACACGGCAAGCGCCAAGGTGCTCGAGTCGCCGGAATTCCAGAACGCCACGCCTTATAACAAGGCCTTCTACGAAACCATGTTCAAGGTGAAGGACTTCTGGGCGACGCCGGAATATGCCGAACTGCTCATCCAGATGAACCAACGCGTCTATCCGTACATCACCGGCAATCAGGGCACGGCCAAGGAAGTGCTCGATGCGCTCGCCGCGGACTGGAACGCGACGTTCAAGAAATACAACCGGGTGAAGTAAACGGCACTAACGCTCGGAGGGGGCGGGAGCGCCCCTTCCGTTTTCTTTTCCGGACAAGGAAGGAACGGGCCTTGGCCACTGCAGTCATGACCACGCTGGATCCCAAGTCTCGCTCCGCCGCCCGCGGCATGAGCGATCTCACGATCCGCAATCTCTTCATCATTCCGACGATCGTTTTCCTGATCGTCTTCAACATCTTTCCGCTGATCTATTCACTCGGCTATTCGTTCACCGATTTTCGCGCGTCGAGCCCCGCGGCAGCCAATTTCGTCGGACTGCAGAATTACCGCGAGTTGCTCAATGACCCGTTTATCTGGTCGAATTTCGCCATCACCGCCAAATATGTCATCGTCTCCGTAGTAGGCCAGGTCATCGTCGGCTTCGGCGTGGCGCTGCTGCTCAACCGCGATATCCCGTTGAAAGGCCTGCTGACGACACTGCTGCTGTTGCCGATGATGTTGTCGATGGCCGTCGTCGGCCTGTTCTGGAAACTGCTCTACGATCCGTCCTTCGGCATCATCAACTATACGCTGGGCCTCGGCTCCTTCGAGTGGCTGTCCAATCCCGACATGGCGCTCTACGCGGTTGCCATCACCGACATCTGGATGTGGTCGCCATTCGTCATGCTGCTGTCGCTCGCCGGCCTGTCGGCAGTGCCGAAGCACCTTTACGAGGCGGCCGCGATCGACCGCGCCGGCTCGTTTTATACCTTCTTTCGCATTACGCTGCCCCTGGTCGCGCCGATCTTGATGATCGCGATCATCTTTCGCACCATGGAGGCGTTCAAGACCTTCGATCTTGCCTACATCCTGACCAGCCAGCCAACCACCGAGGTGATCTCGATCCGGCTCTACAAGATGGCGTTCCAGGAATGGCAGACCGGGCGCTCCTGCGCGCTCGCCTACATCGTGCTGATCATGATCCTGGCGATCACCAACATCTACGTCAAATACCTGAACAAGGTGAAGGAGCGCTAGAATGGCCGCCGTCACCACCTCTACCGAGCGTTCGCTCAACAAGCTCGCCATCGTCGGTGTGCTGATCGTCACAATGATCTTCCTGGCGCCGATCTACTGGATAGCCTCGACGGCGTTCAAGCCGCGCAACCTCGCCACCACCATCCCGCCGACGGTGGTCTTCCAGCCGGAGATATCGCCCTTCGTCAAGCTGTTCACCAAGCGCTCGCAGTTGCGCACTGCACCGACGCCGGAACAATACGCCGCCGCCCCATGGTGGGAGCGGCTGGTGTTTGACGGCGGCGAGAAGGTGGTGCGCTCGGGCAGAGGCGAGGTGCAGTGGTCCGGCTATCCGAGCCGCTTCATGAATTCGCTGATCGTGGCCATCACTTCGACGATCCTCGCCGTCGGCATGGGCACTTTCACGGCTTACGGGTTCTCGCGCTTCAAGATAAAGGGGGAACAGGACCTGCTCTTCTTCATCCTGTCGACGCGCATGCTGCCGCCGGTCGTCGTCGCCATCCCGATGTTCCTGATGTACCGGGCGGTCGGCCTCAACGACACGCATTGGGGCCTGATCATCCTATACACCGCCTTCAACCTCAGCTTCTCCGTATGGCTGATGAAGGGGTTCATGGACGAAATTCCGAAGGAATACGAGGAGGCGGCCCTCGTCGACGGCTATACGCGCATGGAGGCTTTCTTCAAGATCGTGCTGCCGGAGGCTGCCACCGGCATCGCCGCCACCGCCGTGTTCTGCTTCATCACGGCGTGGAACGAATATGCCTTCGCGCTGATCATGACCAACCGCCGCGCCCAGACGGCGCCGCCGTTCATTCCCAGCCAGGTCGGTTCCGGCCTGCCCGACTGGACGGTCATCGCGGCCGGCACCTTCCTGTTCCTGCTGCCCGTCGCCATCTTCACCTTCCTGTTGCGCAACCACCTCTTGCGCGGCATGTCCTTCGGAGCGATCCGCAAATGATCCGCCATGCTACAATCCAGCGCACGGCCGAGATCGTGATGGTGTGCGGCATCATCGCGCTCTGCCAGCCGTGGAATCTCTTCCTGCACCGCTACGGGCTGACGATCATCATCATCGGGCTGCTGACGTTCATGATCACCGGCTGGGTCGGTCCGAGGCAGAAGCCGCAAGCGACCGGCGCGCCGGAAAAAGAAGGTCACCCATGACCCAGATCGAGCTTCGTGGCGTCCAGAAATTCTTTGGCGCCGTTCAGGTTATCAAGGACCTCAACCTCAAGATCGACGACAACGAGTTTATCGTGCTGCTCGGCCAGTCGGGTTGCGGCAAAACGACGACGCTTCGCGCCATCGCGGGGCTTGAGACGATCGACGGCGGCGATGTCCTCATCGACGGCAAGCCAGTCCAGCATCTCAAGGCCGCCGACCGTGACATCGCCATGGTCTTCCAATCGTTCTCGCTCTATCCGCATATGAGCGTCTACGAGAACATCGCCTTTCCGCTGAGGGCGACGCGCAAGAGCACGGCCGAGATCGACGGCGAGGTGCGCTCGGTTGCCAAAGTGCTGCAGATCACCGACCTGCTCGGCAAGAAGCCGTCGGCGCTGTCGGGTGGTGACATGCAGCGCGTGGCAATGGGCCGGGCGCTGGTGCGGCGGCCAAAGGCGATGCTGATGGACGAGCCGATCGGCGCGCTCGACGCCAAGCTGCGCGAGGAGATGCGCGCAGAGATCAAGCGGCTGCACATCAAGCAGGGCTCGACCACCATTTACGTCACCCACGACCAGATCGAGGCGATGAGCCTTGCCGACCGCATCGTCATCATGCATGAGGGCGTTCTGCAACAGGTAGGCAGCCCATCGGAAGTGTATACGCGCCCGGCCAATCTGTTCGTCGCGCAATTCGTTGGCTCGCCTGTGATGAACGTCGCCAACGCGGCGGTGACGATGAACGGCTCCGGCGCCAGGGTCGCCGTCGACGGGGCCGCGGAAGGCTTCCTTTTCCCGGCCGAACTGGTCGGCCAGCTCGACGCCGCGAACGTCGGGCAGGACCGCCTTGCGCTCGGCATCCGCCCCGAAGGAGTGATGGTCTCGCGCGAGGCGGCGGACGGCTATCTGCCGGTCGAGGCGCACATCATCGAACCGCTTGGCTCCTACGACATCGTCGACCTCAAGGTCGGGACACAGATGTTGCGCGCCCGCACCCGTTCCGGTTTCGTCGGCAAGCCGGGGGCCCAGGTCTTCGCCAAGCTCGATCCGGCCCAGGCGCACTTCTTCGACACGACAAGCGGCAAATCGCTGGGGGTGAGACTCTGATGGCCCATATCCAGCTCAAGAACGTCTCGAAGACATTCGGCAATCACACCGCATTGACCGGGCTCAATCTCGACATTGCCGACGGCGAGTTCTTCGTGCTGCTCGGCGAGACCGGCGCCGGCAAGACGACGACGCTGCGCATGATTGCCGGCCTGGAAAAGCCGAGCGAAGGCCAGGTTTTCATCGACGGCGTCGATGTCGCCGATTGGGGTGCCGCCGAGCGCGACGTCGCGCTGGTGCTGCAGCAATATTCGCTCTACCCGCGCTATACGGTGCGCGAAAACCTCGAATTTCCGCTGAAGCCGAAAATCCGCCGCATCGAGCCGGACGAGATCAAGGCGCGCGTCGACCGCGTTGCCAGGACCTTGCGCATCGAGCATCTGCTCGACCGTAAGACGGATCGCCTCTCTGGCGGCGAGATGCAGCGCGTCTCGATTGGTCGTGCCATCGTCAGGAAGCCCCGCGTATTCCTGATGGATGAGCCGCTGTCGGCGCTCGATGCCAAGCTGCGCGAGGCGCTGCGCACCGAGCTGAAGAACATCCAAATGAACCTTGGTCAGACCTTCCTGTTCGTCACCCACGATCAGGTCGAGGCGATGTCGATGGGCGACAAGGTTGGCGTGCTCAACCATGGTCGCATCGTCCAGACCGGCACGCCGTATGAGATCTACAACAATCCGCGCGACACCTACGTGGCGAGCTTCGTCGGCTCGCCGCCGATGAACCTCATCGACGGCAAGCTCGTCAACGGCCGCGCAGTGATGGCACCGCTGAATTTCGAGCTGCCTTTTGCGGGGGGGGCCAAGACGAGCGGTGCGACCGACGGTCGCCCGCTCGTCTTCGGTATTCGTCCCGAGGATGTCTATCTCGAGAGCGGGGCGCCGGTAGAAGCGCGCGTCCACGATGTCGAGAACCATGGCGTCGAAAAGATCCTTACGCTGCGGGTCGGCGACGCCATGCTGCGGGCCACGGTGCCGGCCAGAACCGATGTGGAGATCGAACAGCCGGTGCGCTTTGCCTGGGATCCGGACAAGGTCGTGCTTTTCGACAAGGCGAGCGGAATAAGCCTCCGTCACGCGGGCTAAGCGCTTGAAGCCTCTGGCCAGGCTTAGCCGGCTTGACGGGTCTCAGCCTGTTCCTCGGCGCGAAAATGACTGGGAGCCGATCCGATGACGCGCTTGAATGCCCGGCTGAAGGACGCGTCGGATTCATAACCCAGGCGAGCGGCGACGACGGAAATCTTCAGCCGGTCGCGGACCAGCCATTGCCGTGCCTGGTGCATTCTCACCTGGGTGACATATCTCGCCGGCGTTTCGCCGACGATCGTCGCGAAGCGTTCGGCGAAGCCCGATCGCGAGGCGCCCATCATCCTGGCCAAGGTCTCCACCGTCCAGTCGCGGTCCGGTTCGAGATGGATCGCGGCCAGCACGCGGCCGATCTCGCGGTCTCTCACCGCCGCAATCCATCCGGACGAGTCGCCGCAGCCGCGCTCGACCCATGAGCGGATGACGGTGGCGGCCAGCACATCGGCAAGCCGTGCCAGGATGCCGCCGGATCCGACGCGCTCCATCGTCACTTCGCGGGCCATGGCCTCCAGCAGATGCGGGATGCCGGGTTCATAGGCTTCCAACTCGTGCGCGCGCATTACGTCCGGCATCATGCCGAGCAATGGGTGCAAGC
This sequence comes from Mesorhizobium sp., assembly GCA_004020315.1. Lineage (GTDB taxonomy): Bacteria > Pseudomonadota > Alphaproteobacteria > Rhizobiales > Rhizobiaceae > Mesorhizobium. The sequence continues at coordinate 72,510 of SAQG01000020.1, read as the reverse complement.
CATCGAGATTGAAATACATGCTGCCGAAAAACAGCAGGGTCCCCGGCCGGCGGCCTTCGTTCGATAGGCAGTAAACGCCCTTACAGACCTCGGCGACCTCGTAGCCCTGGATCGGCGAAGCCTCGGTGCCCGGCTCGCTCGCCAGGACATGTGCCGCGCCGCGCGGCAGCAGCACCGCGTCGCCCGCCTTGAGTTCCACCCATTCGCCGGACGGCTGTTGCAGCCAGCATCCCTTGCGGCCGATGAAATGAAACCGCGCCGCCGTCTGGGCCGGAAACTGGAGACCCCAGGGCTCCTGCATTTCGCAGCGGCCGTATTCGACGCCGTCGAGCCGCAGTCCACGCAATATATCTGTCAGCGGATCGCCGGTGATCGGAATTTTGGACGAATGGTCAAGCATGATGGTGTTTCTAGCATGGAAACTCCAAGCGGTCACTCCCTATGTTGCACTGCAGCCAAATATTGCGCCGCAACCAGATCGGAGATTCCATCATGACCGAACCCGCGACAGGCGTCATGGACGCCGTTCTCGATTCCGCGGAAACCGATGAACGAGCCGAGCCGGCGTGGGGGGCGGTCGTTTCCCTCGCGCTCGGGGTGTTTGGGCTGGTGACCGCAGAATTCCTGCCTGCCAGCCTGCTGACGCCGCTGGCGCAGGACCTCGGTATCACCGAAGGCACTGCCGGCCAAGCGGTGACGGCGACGGCCGTCGTCGGCGCGATAGCGGCTCCGACCATGGCCATCATCACCAAACGGCTGGACCGCAGACTGGTCATGTGGGGACTGACGGTGCTGCTGATCCTGTCGAACCTGCTGGCAGCATTTGCGTCTTCGCTTTCCGTTCTTCTGATCGCCCGCATCATGCTCGGGATCAGCCTCGGCGGCTTCTGGTCGATGTCGGCGGCCATGGCGATGCGGCTTGTTCCGATGCGGCTGATGCCGCGCGCCATGTCGATCATTCTCACCGGCGTTTCGGTCGCGACCGTCTGCGCGGCCCCGGTCGGCGCCTATGTCGGCGACATTTGGGGGTGGCGAACGGCTTTCATGATCGCGGCTGTTGTCAGCGCCCTGGCGCTGCTGATGCAGGTCGCCACCCTTCCGAAGCTGCCGCCGGCGGGTGTGGCGAGCTTTCGGACCTTGTTTGAAGTGCTGAAGCGGCCGATGATCAGGGTTGCGCTTCTGGTGGTCCTGCTGGTCGCCTCGGGACACTTTGCCGGCTTCACCTATGTCCGCCCGTTCCTCGAGAAGGTGCCCGCACTGGATATCGAGACGATCTCGCTTGTGCTGCTCGCCTACGGCATCGGCGGCTTCTTCGGCAATTTTGCCGGCGGGTTCATGGCCGAGCGCAGCCTCAAGACTGCTGTCGGCCTGGCGCCTCTGCTGATTGCGGTGGCGGCGCTCTTGCTGCTGACCATCGGCGCCTCGCCCGTGGTGGCGGCGATAGCTGTGGCCGCCTGGGGTTTTGCCTTTGGCGCGGTCCCAGTCGGGCTGCAAACCTGGCTGGTGCGAGCCGCTCCCGACCAGGCCGAGAGCGCCGGCGGGTTGATGGTTGCCACGTTCCAGGTGGCCATAGCACTGGGCGCCGTTTTCGGCGGCCTGCTGGTCGACAATGCCGGCGTTGCCAGTGCTTTCGCCTATTGCGGGATCGCGACGTTGCTGGCGGCCTTGGCGGCGTTCTCGCTTGGCCCGCGGAGCGCAACCTAAGCCATCCGCATGTGCGTCCAACGTAGGACGCCGCTTGTCTCCACGAAAATGGCCCGAAAACCGGTTATGGTTTTCGGGCCGTGACGATTGCGGTGACGAAACGACCCAGACTGTCTTCGACGTAGGACGCCACCTCGACTTTCGGGTCGAAACTCCACCAAAGTAGCGAACCTTGCCAGTGCGATGCCATCAGCAGGCCGATGTCCAATGGTGTGTTGGCGACCGCAGCAAAGCAAGAGTCGAGGATGTTGCACAGGGATGCCTTCCACGAGGCTCCGCGCGCGCGAAGCACCGGATCGCGCAGATCTTCGCGCAGGACGAGCAGGCCCTCGGCATAGGATTCGATGCCGCCATAGTCACGCGATAGCGCCACCAGCAACCCGATCGCGCCAGCAGGGGTTCGCTGTGTCGCGTTGGCGAGCTTTATCGTCTTCTCGTCCAGCCGGTCCCATGCCTGCAACAAGGTTCTTTGCCTGAGCGTGGCCTTGTTCTTGAAACGCTGCACCAGGGTCGAGCCGGAAAGGCCGCAAGCTTTGGACAGCCGTTCGAATGTGAGTGCCTCCGGGCCATGCTCATGGATGAGCCTGTGTGCCGCTTCCATCACATGCTCGTCCGACTGCGTTTTTCGCCGAGGCATCTTGACATCCATTTATAACCGAATGATCATTTATATAATGATCATTTATATATTGTGGCATTGAAGAAAGCCAGCGTTTGGTTGGTCAGAGTCTGGAGATTTCAATGACGCTTGAGGGAAAAGTCGCCTTGGTCGCTGGCGCAACGCGTGGTGCGGGGAGAGTTATTGCGGTCGAACTGGGTGCCGCAGGCGCGACGGTCTACGTCACCGGACGGACGACACGCACGCATCAGTCCGAATACGCCCGCCCGGAAACAATCGAGGAAACGGCGGAGCTCGTTTCAGCGCAAGGCGGCCATGGCATCGCCGTGCAAGTCGATCATCTGGTTGTGGAGGATGTGCGCAAGCTGGTCGACCGGATACGTGCCGAGCAGGGCCGCCTCGATGTGCTGGTCAACGACATCTGGGGCGGCGAGAAACTGTTCGAATGGAACAAGCCGGTCTGGAAGCATGACCTCACGAATGGTTTGCGCATGTTGCGGCTGGGGATCGACACGCATCTGATCACCGCGCACTACGCGCTGCCGCTTCTGATTGAGCGCCCGGGCGGCCTGCTTGTCGAAGTCACCGACGGCACAGCCGAGTACAATGCAGACCACTATCGGCTTTCACCGTTCTACGATCTCGCCAAAGTGTCGGTGACCCGCATGGCTTGGGCCCATGCCCAGGACCTTGCCCCGCACGGTGCCACCTCGATTTCGCTGACACCCGGCTGGTTGCGTTCGGAAATGATGTTGGAAGCTTTTGGGGTGACGGAGGATAACTGGCGTGGTGCGACGGCAAACGTGCCGCATTTCGTCATTTCCGAGACCCCGCGCTTTATCGGACGCGCGGTTGCCGCGCTCGCGGCGGACCCCGATCGTTCGCGCTGGAACGGACAGTCGCTGTCGAGCGGCGGGCTGGCGCAGGTCTACGGTTTCACCGATCTCGACGGCTCGCGGCCCGACGCGGGGCGTTACGTTCCGGAAGTTGAGAATGCCGGCAAGCCGGCAGATGCGACTGGCTACCGCTAGGGCTATCGATCTCAGTGTGCTGGGCTGTTCGGACGACAATAAAAAAGTAGACTGTGCCATGCAATCAGCCCGCGATCGTCTTGAAGCCGTCCTTTCGCGTCTCGCCGCCCGCGTGGGCGACGAAAGCGTATTCGTAAAACTCTATCCGGAAGCCGCAAGGGCAACAGCCGATGCGGCCGATACCAGGCGCAGAGCCGGCGTGACGCTCGGGCCGCTCGACAGAGCGATCGTCTCGATCAAGGATCTGTTCGACGTCGCCGGCGAGCCGACCACAGCCGGTTCGCTGTTGCTCAGCACCGCGCCGCCCGCATTGCGAGACGCCGCTGTCGTGCGGCGGCTGCGGCAAGCCGGCGCCGTCATTTTCGGCAAGACCAACATGACCGAATTCGCCTTCACCGCGATTGGCGTCAACCCGCATTACGGCACGCCCGGCAATGCGACCGACGCCAGCCGGATTGCGGGCGGCTCATCCTCCGGCGCCGGTGTTTCCGTTGCCGAAGGCACCAGCGAAATCTCGATCGGTTCCGACACCGGCGGTTCGGTGCGCATTCCGGCAGCGCTGAACGGTGTCGTCGGGTTCAAACCGACGGCGCGCCGGGTGCCGCCCGATGGTGCCTTCTCGCTGTCCGACACGCTGGACTCCATCGGCCCGCTTGCCCGCACCGTCGCCGAATGCGCGGCAGCCGACGCGGCGATGGCGGGCGAAGAGTTCGCGGCACTTGTACCGCTTCCGCTTGCCGGACTGCGCATCGGCGTTCCGCGCGGCGTGCTCTTCGAGGATACGGAAGAAGAGGTCTCGGCGGCGTTCGACCGATGTGCTCGCACGCTAGAGCTTGCGGGCGCCCGCCTCGCTGATCTGTCCATCGATGACCTCCTTGCCGATTTGCGCGCGGTAACCAGGCGGGCCTCGATCGCGGCAATGGAGGGCGCCGAGGTCCACGCGGATTGGCTGGCGACAGGTGCGACGACGCCGGTCGATCCGCGGGTGAGCGAGCCGTTGTCGCGCGCTGCCGCCGTTCCGGCCACGGTCTACATAAGGGCGATCCGCCGCCGCACGGCGCTTGTCGCCGCCATGGATGAACGGTTGGCATCGCTCGATGTGCTGGCCCTGCCGACCACACCGCTCACCGCGCCGACCATCGTGTCGATGACCAGCGACGAAGCTCTATGCGAGCGTACGGAAGGCCTTCTGCTGCGCAACACGCAGGTCGCCAACCAGTTCGACCTCTGTGCAATTTCACTGCCGATGCCAGTGATGACGCTGCCGGCCGGATTGATGCTGGTGGCGCGCCACGGCGATGACCGCCGTCTGCTGCGCATCGCGGCGGAAGTCGAGGCACTGCTTGGCCGTTGAGGTGCTCAGATGTCCGCCGGAAACCGCCGCCGGTAGTGCTCGACCACTTCGGGATTGCGCAGATTGATCGGCAATTTGTTGGCAAGCACCAGCAAGGTTTCATCAGCCGAACCGACGCCCATGCGCATCATCGACTGCTCGGTGATGCCGGCCATGTGCGGCGTGACGATGACGTTGTCGAAGCCGAAATAGGGGTGATTGGGCGGCAGCGGCTGCGTTGCAAAGACATCGAGCGCGGCACCGCCGATACGATCCTTCTGCAGCGCTTCGATCAGCGCGTCGTCGTCGATCACCGGCCCGCGCGAAATGTTGATCAGCAGCGCATGCGGCTTCATTCGACCGATGCGCTCGCGGTTGATCAGGCCGCGCGTCTCCGGCGTCAGCGGGCAGCACAGAACGATGATGTCGCTCTGCTCGACCAGCGCGTCGATCGACAGAAAGCCGACCCTGTCCAGCGCCGGCCGCATGCTGCGCGTCGTTGCCACCACGTTCAGATCGAAACCATGCGCCGCGATATGGCCGACCGCCTGTCCGATGGCGCCGAAGCCGACAATGCCGATCGTCTTGCCGGCGAGCTCGCTGGCGAGAATGGTGTGGTCGCGGCCGGCCAGCCAGCCCTTCGACCGCAAATCGCGGTCCACCATGCGGAAACGTCGAAGCAGCGCCAGTGCCGCGAACATCACGTATTCGGCGACCGACCGCGCATTGACCGCCGGCACGTTTGCCACCAGCACGCCGGCTGCAGTGGCCGCTTCCATGGGGACCATGTCGAGCCCGGCGCCGTGGCGGATTGCGGCCCGGAGCTTCGTCGCCCCTTCGAAAAGCGCTGCTGGCAGTGGCGCGCGAACGATGATGATATCGGCGTCTCTCCCTTCAGTCGCCAACGTGTTCGCATCGAGGGCAGAGGCGACGACGAGTTCACCGGCGCCCATCAGCATGGCGGAGGCGCGCGGGTGAAGCGTGTGTGTCGTCAGGATTTTAGGCATATCAGGCCTGTTCGAGCGCTGGGCTGTGAGGTTCTGCCCCGCCACCCTCGATCAGGCCTTTCCAGTAGCTTTCCGCGCCTTGCAGATGGGCGCTCATCAGCGCCTGGGCGAGGTTGCCGTCGCGGCGCAGCAGCGCCTCGTAGATCTGGATGTGCTCGGCATGCGAGCGCACGCTGCGTTCGGGATCGTTGAAATAGATCGGCAGGCGTTGCTCGCCCATCATGTAATAGACGCTGCATATGTTGTGAAAAACGCTGTTCTTGGTGGCCCGCACGATCTCAAGGTGAAATTCGCGGTCCTCCTTGGCAAGGCCCTCGCCCGCCGCAATGCGCTCTTCCGACGCTTTCAGGATTTCGCGCAGCCGCTCGAAATTTTCCTCGGTGGCGCGCGAGCAGGCAAGCTCGGCGGCCTTGATCTCGTGGATCTTGCGCAATTCGACCGTCTCGTAGATCTGGATCGGATCGAGCGGCAGGCCGGCGCGCGCAAACAGTGCCATCGCTTCGACGCTGGCCTGCTTGGTGTCGATGTAGATGCCGGACTTGGCCCGGCGCTCGACGATCCGCATGGCTTCGAGGATGGCCAGCGCCTCGCGGATCTGGCCGCGGCTGACGCCGAAATGCTCCGCCAGTTCTCGCTCCGACGGCGTTCGGCCGGTCGCCTTGTCGGAGTGGGAGAACAGATAGGCGGCGAGTTCCGCGAGAAGGTTCTTTTCTTTCATGGTCAGCCGCGTAGCGCGTGCGCCTCCAGGAACCGTTCCGAAAGGGTGAATCCCAGTCCGGGCTTCTCGGGGATCGCTATCATACCGTCCTTCGCTTCGACAGTCTCCTCGATCAGATCGTGGATCATCGGGTTGGCGCCGAGCGAATATTCGACGGTAAAGCTAGCCGGCGAAGCAGCGCAGACATGGAGCCCCGCGAAGAAGCAAGGGGCGCCGGCCCACAGATGCGGCGCGAAGCGCAGATTGAAGGCGCTGGCGATGGTGCCGATCTTCATCGCCTCGCTGATGCCGCCGCAGAAGGCCGGATCTGGCTGGAAGATGTCGGCCGCCTTGAGCATAGCGAGGTCGCGGAACGCATAGCGCGTCGCTTCGCTCTCACCGGTGGCGATCGGGATGGAGCCGGACGCCCGCACTTCGGCCATGCCGGGCTTGTCGTCGGCGATGACCGGCTCCTCGAACCAGGCCAGATCGAGATCGCCGGCGAGATGGATGAAGCGCTTGGCTTCCGCGACCGTATAGGTGCCATGCGCGTCGACCATAAGGTCGACTTCGGGGCCGAGCGCCTTTCTTGCGGCGCAGACGCGGGCGGCGGAATTGTGCGGGGTGCCGTCCATCGCGCCGATCCGCATCTTCAGCGCCTTGAAGCCGCCCTTGGCGATATAGGATTTCAACTGGTCGCCGATCGCTTCAGTCGAGGCCCAGCCGCCGGAAGCATAAGCCGGCATGCGGTCGAGCTTGCGGCCGCCGAGCAGCCGCCAGACCGGAACCCCGAGCGACTTGCCCAGAATATCCCACAGCGCGATATCGACGGCGCTGATCGCTGCGACGCTGATGCCGCGCCGCGCCAGCTGCGGCATGGCGTGGCCGTTTTGCGCGGCACTGTCGTGGCGCACGCCATTGTAGAGCATCTCCCAGATCACCCCGATATCGGCCGGATCGCAGCCGATCAGCTGCGGGCCGACCTCGTGGTTCAGCATGTGGACGAGAGCGCCATAGCTGCCGGTGCTGCCGGCGGCGTTCTTGCCTTCGCCCCAGCCGACCAGCCCATCGTCGGTCTCGACGCGCAGGATGGCGGCGTCGAACGTCGTCACCTGACCGAAGTCGCTGCGGTGCTGCTTCGCGGCTTCGATCGGTATGCGGACCCACCAGGCTTGGACCGTCTTGATGCGCATGTTCATCCTCTGCCTTGCCGCCGTTAGGGGCGGCCGTCGGGCGGAAAGGCTCGTTTCCAGAGATCGACTACTTGATCAGCGGCAGCAGCGTTTCGGCGGTGATGCGCATCTGGTCGGTGTAGAACTTTTCCGTGAGCACGCTGGAACCGTGGTCCTGGATGAATTTGAGCTGCTCCGGCGAGATGTCGACCGGGTTGCGTTCAACCATGTCAGGATAGGGAGCAGCCGGCGTGCGGTCGACAGGGGCGACGAACTCGTTGGTCAGCGCGCCGTCGTAACCGACTTCCTTCAGGGTGCCGACGATCTTCGGCCAGTCGATCTGTCCGAGACCGGCGGCGAAGCGGTTGTTGTCGGCGACGTGGAAATCGAACAGCCGCTTTCCGACCTGCCGGATGGCATCGTAGACGTTAAACTCCTCCATATGGAGGTGATAGGCGTCGAGGCAGACACCGCATTCGGGGCTGACCGCATCGGCCAGCGCCAGTGCCTGGGCGCCGCGGTTGAACAGATAGGTCTCGAAGCGGTTGAGCGGCTCGACCGCGATCTTGACGCCCACTTTCTTGGCATGGGTAAAGCATTCCCTGGTGGCGTCGACCACCCATTTCCATTCTTCTTCCTCGGTGCCGTCCGGCACCACTTTGCCGACGGTGGCAGGAACGAGCGTGATGATCTCACCGTCGAGTTCGCTGACCATCGTCAGCACGTCCTTGACATACTGCACCGAGCGCTCGCGCTGGCCCTGGTCCTTGGCGGCGAGATTGCGTTCGCCCAGCATCAGCGTCACCGCCCCCCAGCAGCGAATGCTGTGCTCCTTCAGGAGCGCGCGCGTCTCATTGGTCTTGTATTGCTCGGGCTCGCCGGAAATTTCGATCGACTCATAGCCGAATTTCTTGATGCGCTTGAGCGTCGTCTCCAACGGTTCAGCCCGCATCCAGTTGTGCGTCGAAAGATGCATGGTCTGTCCTTCCCAGAATTCGCCTGTAACAGCTCGCCTGCAACGCACTCCACCAGATTGCGTTGCATGGTTCCTCCCCAAGGCGCTCCAGCATTTGCCGTAACTGGTTCGACCAATTGGGCGTGAAAAAAGGTCTACATCAATTTCATCTGGACGGCAAGAAATCCTGCGATGCAGCCCCGGACCATGATTATTTCGTTGATAAAACTGGCGTATTTGCTCGCCGGCGGGCAATTTTCGCAGCGCTGGTTGCGAGCGGCGGCGCTTGACCAAATGACCATATTTGGTAATACCAGAATGGCGGTGCTTACTAGAGCTGTCGAGAAAAGACCAAAGAGGCTGGCCCTGCTTTCAATCGGCGCTATGCTTGGTCATGGATATTTAGGGAGGATGCCGATGCCGTCGACAATGAAGGGTCCTGGGCTGTTTCTGGCGCAGTTCGCGGGCGATGCCGCACCGTTCAATTCGCTGCCGTCGATCACCAAATGGGCGGCCGGGCTGGGCTACAAGGGCGTGCAGATCCCGACCTGGGACAGCCGGCTGTTCGACCTCGAGAAAGCGGCGTCTTCCCAGGCCTATTGCGACGAGGTGAAGGGCATCTGCGCTGACGCCGGCGTCAAGATCACCGAACTGTCGACGCATCTGCAGGGGCAGCTGGTGGCGGTGCATCCGGCCTATGACGCACAGTTCGACGGCTTCGCGCCGCCTGCGGTGCACAACAATCCGAAGGCCAGGCAGCAATGGGCGGTCGAACAGATGAAGTTCGGCGCCAAGGCTTCGAAGAACCTCGGGCTCAGGGCGTCGGTGTCGTTTTGCGGAGCGTTGGCTTTTCCCTACCTTTATCCTTGGCCGCAACGGCCGGCGGGATTGATCGAGGAAGCGTTTTCCGAACTGGGAAAACGCTGGAAACCGATCCTCGACGTCTATGAGGAGAATGGCGTCGATGTTGGTTACGAGATCCATCCGGGCGAGGATGTGTTCGACGGCGCGACCTTCGAGATGTTCCTCGACGCGGTAGGTGGCCACAAGCGCTGCAATATCAATTACGACCCGTCACATTTCCTGCTGCAGCAGCTCGATTATCTCGAATTCATCGACATCTATCACGAGCGGATCAAGGCGTTCCACGCCAAGGATGCGGAGTTCAATCCGACCGGCCGGCAAGGCGTCTATTCCGGCTATCAGAGCTGGACGAATCGGGCCGGGCGCTTCCGCTCGCTCGGCGACGGCCAGGTGGATTTCGGCGGCATCTTCTCCAAGCTCGCCCAATATGACTACGATTCATGGGCGGTGCTGGAATGGGAGTGCTGCCTGAAGCATCCGGAGGACGGTGCGGCCGAAGGCGCTCCCTTCATCCAGCATCACATCATCAGGGTGACGGAAAAAGCATTCGACGATTTCGCCGGCGGCACGACTGACAAAAAGGTGCTGCGCGCCATGATGGGAATCTAGCGCTTTTTCCCTCCCCCTCGAGGGGAGGGTGGCCCAAAGGGCCGGGTGGGGTGGGTTCATGCCGAGCTCCACGCCCGGCGACCCCACCCCGACGCTACGCGTCGACCCTCCTCTCAGGGGGAGGGGTATCTCAGACAACGAGGGAGAAAATCATGGTCGGCGCATCGAAGTCGGAAACGGGAGGCGGCCCGATCCGCTACGGCATGGTCGGCGGCGGGCAAGGCGCCTTCATCGGTGCCGTGCACCGGATCGCGGCGCGCATGGATAATGAGTTCGTGCTGGTCGCCGGGGCCCTATCATCCGATCCGGCGCGTGCCAAGGCATCGGCCGAGGAGCTCGGGCTCGATCCGGCGCGCAGCTACGGCTCGTTCGCCGAAATGGCCAAGGCCGAGGCGAAGCGGCCGGACGGCATCGAGGCTGTGGCCATCGTCACCCCCAACAATGTGCACGTGCCGGCGGCGAAGGCGTTTCTCGAAGCCGGCATCCACGTCATTTGCGACAAGCCGCTGGCGACGACGTTGGCGGAAGCGAAGAAGCTGGCGGCATTGGTCGAAAAGACCGGCAAGGTCTTTGTCCTCACCCACAACTACACCGCTTATCCGATGGTGCGGCAGGCGCGCGAGATGGTGGCCAAGGGGCAACTCGGCGACATCCGCATCGTGCAGTCGGAATATCCGCAGGACTGGCTGACCGAGGACCTTGCCGCCACCGGCCAGAAGCAGGCAGCGTGGCGCTCCGACCCCAAACAGGCCGGCGCCGGCGGGGCGCTCGGCGATATCGGCACGCATGCCTACAATTTGGCACGCTTCGTCTCCGGGCTGGAGCTCGATTCGCTTTCCGCCGATCTCGACGCCTTCGTGCCGGGGCGGCAGCTCGATGACAATGTCAATGTGATGCTGCGCTTCAAGCCGGTCGGCAAGTCGCACCCGGCCAAGGGCATGTTGTGGGCGAGCCAGGTGGCGCCCGGCCACGAGAACGGGCTGAAGCTGCGCATATACGGCTCGAAGGGTGGGCTTGAATGGGTGCAGGCCGACCCGAACTATCTCTGGTATACGCCATTCGGCCAGCCGAAGCAGTTGATCACCCGAAATGGCGCCGGCGCGCTGCCCGTCGCCGGGCGTGTCAGCCGGGTTCCGTCAGGCCATCCGGAAGGCTATCTCGAAGGCTTCGCCAACATCTACCAGGAGGCGGCCCGCGCCATCCGCGCGGCGCGCCGGAAGGGTGGCAAGCCGGCTAAGGACGTCATCTTCCCGACCATCCAGGACGGTGTCGAAGGCATGGCCTTCATCGAAGCCTGCGTGAAGTCGTCTAGGAAGAACGGGGCCTGGACGAAGCTCTAAAAACAATCTGGACTCATGGGGAGGGGGCGTCGATGAAAATCGGCATGTGCATGTTCTTGTGGACGACGGCCGTGTCGAAGACACACGAGCCACTGCTCAGGGATATCAAGGCGACCGGCTTCGACGGCGTCGAGATACCGATCTTTGCCGGCACGCCGGATGATTACACAAAACTTGGCGAACTGCTCGACCGCATCGGACTGGACCGCACCGCCGTCTCGGCCATGGGCGATCCGGCGATGAACTTGATCTCGGCCGATGGCTCAACACGCAAGGCCGGTATCGACTATATGAAATGGGCGATTGACTGCGCACAAGCGCTTGGCGCCAAAACGTTGAGCGGCCCGCTGCATTCGACGCTCGGCGCCTTTTCCGGGAGCGGGCCGACGGCGGCGGAGAAGAAGCGCTCGGTAGCCTCGCAGCGGGCCATCGGCGACTATGCCGGCAAGAAGAACGTCACCATTGGGCTGGAGGCGCTCAACCGCTTCGAATGCTATCTGCTCAACACGATGGACGATCTGTCGGAGCATATCGACGCGATCGACCGGCCGCACATCAAGGCGATGTACGACACCTTCCATGCCAATATCGAAGAGGCCGACCCGATCGGCGCCTATACGCGCAACCGCAGGAACGTCGTCCATATCCATGTTTCGGAGAATGATCGCGGCGTGCCCGGGCGCGGCCATATTCCGTGGCAAGAGACGTTTTCGGCCATCCGCAAGAGCGGCTATGACGACTGGCTGACGATCGAGGCCTTCGGCCGCTCGCTGAAAGATTTGGCTGCGGCCACTAAGGTGTGGCGCGATTTTTCGGAAAGCCCGGAAGCCGTCTACCGCGACGGCTACAAACACATCAGGAGCGGTTGGAAGACGGCTGGTGCCTAGGCCCAGCCGGGCCTTCTTTTCAGGCGATCTGAGCTGCCGCCGAACGGGCGGAAACGCGCCGCTCATCGTTGCCGTTTGCGACGGTCCCCATCAGTTTGCGGCGGAGATAGCTGGAGATGTTATCGAAGATAAAGACGACGAGCAGAATCAGCAGAACCATGTAGAAAACATTGGCCCAGTTGGTGTTGGTGCGCATGGCCTCCCACAATTTCAGACCGATGCCGCCGGCGCCGACAGCTCCTATGATCGTCGCTGACCGGGTGTTCGATTCCCAGAAATAGAGCGATTGGCTAAGGAATACCGGCAGAACCTGGGGCAGCACGCCATAGCGCTGCACCATTGCCGGTGTCGCGCCAACCGAGCGGATGCCCTCGCGCTGCTTATCATCGATGTTTTCCAGCGCCTCGGAGTAGAGTTTGCCCAGGGTTCCGGTGTCGGTGAAAAAGATCGCCGACATGCCGGCCAGCGGCCCCGGACCGAAGCCGCGGGTGAAGAACAGCGCCCAGATCAGCATGTCGACCGACCGCAGGAAATCGAAGAAGCGTTTTGTCACCTGGTTGGCTATCCGGCTCGGCGTGACGTTGCGCGCTGCCAGGAAGGCGAGCGGAAAGGCGACGATCGAGGCCAGCACCGTACCGACAAAGGCCATGACGATGGTCTGCAGAAGTTTCAGCCAGACGTCGCCGTGCTGCCACTCGGCGTTGTTGAGGACGTTGTCCCAGGCGAGCGCTGCGTTTGACCGTGACGGGTCGATGCGCGGCCCAGAGACGATCAGTGAAGCGACCTCGCCGAACGGTTTACCCCAGAATGGCGAATTCGTGTCGAACACGAAATTGGCCCAGCCGAAGAAACGTCTCCAGGCGACCACTTCGTCATTTTGCACCTCAGCGCGGCCGAGAAATCCAAACGAGACATAGGCTGTCGAGCCTGGCCTGCGTTGCTCGATCCAGTCAGGCAGCGGTGTGCGCGGCGTGACAGAACTGTCCTTGGCGATGTCGAAGATGACGCTTTCGGCGCCGCGCGTCACGGTGACAAGGTTTGGCGTGACGGCGATCTGGCCATTGCCAAGGGTGACGGTCGCCGCCACGACGGCGTTTTCGCGCACCGTTTCAGGCACAGCCGGAGCGGGTTGGTCCGACGGCGCGGCCGGCTTCTCGGCGGTTGGCGCCCCGGGAGCCATGAACGAATCCTGCGACGACTTATTGGTCGCGATGGCCGGTGCCGGCGCTGCCTCGACCCGCCGCTCGATGACGGCCATCTGCTTGCCCACCCAGTCGGGATTTGGATTGGATCCCAGTTTGGAGAAGCGGGAGTAGTCGATCGTCAGATAATTGTCCTTGAATTCGATATCGGGCCGGATTTCGTAGGACACCCAGTCGGCGAGATAAGCGCCGGCAAGATTCCAGTTCGCCTTTTCGAGAACGGCGGCGACCGAGAAGAACCACGAACAATAGAAGGTATAGAGAATGCAGAGAAGGATGCCGATCGGTGTGGCATAGCGCTTCCACAGCGGGCGCCGGAATGCGTCCGGGTGGCGAGCAGCGATGTCGTTGATGGCGTCAGCGTTCATTGCATTACTCTCCGCGCCCGTATGCGAACGCCTGCCGGCCGACAAGACGATGTCTCAGCCATGCTGAAAACTGGTCTACGGCGACGATCGTGCAGAACAGCAGGAAGACGATGGCGATGGTCTTGGCCTCATGGCCGCGGCCGATCGAAAGACGCAGGGATTCGCCGATGCCGCCCGCGCCAACGGCGCCGAGAATGGTCGAAGCGCGCACATTGATCTCGAAGCGGAGCAGGAAATAGCTCATGAAGTTAGGCAGGACCTGGGGCACGATGCCGAACCACACCCGTTCGACCCAATTGGCGCCTACGGCCCGCAAGCCTTCTTCAGGTTTCATGTCGGCATTTTCGACGACTTCGAAGAACATTTTTCCGAGCGCGCCGACGGTGTGGATGCTGACCGCGAGGATCGCCGGAATGGGTCCAAGCGAGAAGATCGCCAGAAAGAAGCCGGCAATGACAATTTCCGGAAAGGCGCGGACGATTTCAAGGAAGCGGCGCGTGGCGAAACGGAGCCAGCGGCTGGCGGTGATATTGCCTGCAGCGAGGAAGCAGAGCAGGAAACCGAATGTGGAGCCCACCAGCGTCGAAAACAGGGCGATGTTCAGCGTCTCGATCATCCGGTGGAAATACTCCGGAATGTAGATGCTTTGGGTCAGATAGACCCGGCCTTCGGGGTAGTCGAATTTGAGGCTGCCATCGTCATAGGGGGACGGCAGATCGAACAGCGCGCGCACCGGGTCTAACCAGTCGCGCGGCTTCAACTCGGCAAAGAAGTCGGCGATGTAGGGAAGGCGGTCGAAGAACTTTCCGGCGTTGGTTTCGTTGGCGAACCAGAGCGAGCCGGAGAGTGCAAGAAACAGGAAAGCCAGCCCTCCGATCGTGTAAAGGCGCCGGCGAGCGGCGAGGTCGCGCCAGTGCCGCTCGACGATGGCTCCCTCCGGTGAAAGCGCAGGCGCGCGGTAAACGTCGGTCGCACTCATCGATAGATCCCCGGCCCCTGATGCGGCAACGCCGCCGGCGGCGCATGGCCCCGGCGGCGTTGTGGCAGTTTGCTTACGAGCCGATCTTCGCCTTGCGGGCGTCGATGATCGGCTGATAGAATTCCGGGGTGACCGGCGAATAACCCTTGTAATCGCCGCCTTGAACCGCCGAGAAACAGGCCGGATCGGTTTCGGGAAGCTTGGTCAGGAAGTCGGTGATCTTCTGTTTGGTGTCGGCGTCGATCGACGTACGCACGACCAGCGGGCCGTTCGGGATCAGCGGCGACTGCCACAATTCAACGAGGTCATCCATCTTGAGGACGCCCTTGTCGACCATCTTGCGCAGATTGCCCGAGCTGTAGCCGTCGTTGAAGTCGCCGACGCCGGAGGCCCAGGTGGTGCCGGCATCGAACGTACCCTTCAGGACCTCAAGGACAAGCTGTTCGTGGCCGCCGCCGAAACCGGTCGACGCGAAGTAGCTCTTCACATCCATCCCGATGTCCTTGGGCAGTGACGTGACCGGAATCAGGTAACCGGAAGTCGAATCGGGATCGGCGAAACCGAGTTTCTTGCCCTTCATGTCGGCGAGCGTCTTGATGCCGGAATCAGCACGGGCGACCATGACCGCACGGTAGCCGGTCGAACCGTCGGTCTGGACCGTCGTCAGGATCGGTTGAACCGCGTCCTTGTTTTCGAGATAGACCTTGGCGTAGGCGGAAGCGCCGAGCTCGGCAAAGTCAAGCGTGCCGCCGAGCAGGCCCTGGATGACGCCGTCGTAGTCGGCGGCCGGGAACAACGAAACTTTCTCGACGCCGAGAACTTCCTTGATGTGGTCGGCGAAGCACTGGTAGTTGCGCAGCCGGTCGGCTTCATTCTCGCCGCCCAGAATGCCGACGCGGAATTCCTTCAGGTCCTGTGCCTGGACCGCGCCCATCGCCATGGCGAGGATGGAAACGGCACCGAAAAGTATCTTTCTAAACATTTTGCGTCTCTCCTGTTGGTTCCGGCATCGCGCCGGTTGCGTTCGAATTTTGACAGCGCCCTTGACGCGGGCTGGCGATCCAGGCGCTCTTTCGGTTGTCCGTGATCTTTTCCGGATACCGGTATCCAGTTGTCGGGACCATGGAACTAGTAGCCAGGAAAAGCGGGCTCGAGCGGTCCGGCGGATGCGGCGATTTTTTGCTTGATGGTCACGCTGGTCGAGGTGATGGCCTCGGAGATTTCGCCGCCATTGCTGTCGGCGCCATAGACCATGCGCACGGCCTCGCGGTTGAGGTCCTCGGGTGGGCCGTCGAACACCACCTTGCCGGCGGCCATGCCGATGATGCGGCTGCAATAGGTGCGAGCGGTATCCAGCGTGTGCAGATTGGTGACGACGGTGAGGCCCTCGCGCAGATTGATGTCCTGCAGCGAATCCATCACCACCTTGGCGTTGAGCGGGTCGAGCGAGGCGATCGGCTCGTCGGCGAGGATGACTTTCGGCTGCTGCATCATGGCGCGGGCAATCGCGACGCGCTGCTGCTGGCCGCCGGACAAGGTGCCGGCCGGCTGCATCGCCGTGCGGGCGATGTCGAGACGTTCGAGCGCGGCGATCGCCTCGGCCCGTTCCTCGCGGGAGAAGACACCGAGCAGATTGACAATGGTCGAGCGGTGATTGAGTCGGCCGAGCAGCACGTTGGTCAGCACGTCGAGACGCGGCACCAGGTTGAATTGCTGGAAGATCATGGCGCAATCGCGCTGCCAGCGCCTGAGCAGCGAGCCGCGCAGGCTGGAAACTTCGGCGCCGTCAAAGAAAATCGACCCTTGGCTGGGATCGATGAGGCGGTTGATCATGCGCAAAAGCGTCGACTTGCCGGCGCCCGAGCGGCCGATGATGCCGACCATCTGGCCGTGCGGGATCGAGATATCGACGTTGCTGACGGCGGTGTTCTTCCCAAACCGGCGGGTGACGCCGCGGATTTCGAGCGTGGCTGAGGTTGCTGACATAGGCAAGTTCCAGTCCAGTCGCGTTTCGAAGGTCTGTTAACCTTCGCTAGCGCAGCCGCATGAACCTGCGGTGTCGGATTGATGTCAGTTTTGTTACCGCCCACAGGTGCAGAGGCGACGCGCTGACAACCAGGACCAGGAGCTCCTCGAAATGTATGGCCGGCGACAGATTGCCGGGCTCGACGAGAAAATTGCCTGCGCTGTCGTAGCGCTTGCCGAGATGCACGGGAGGATTGGAGCCGGCAAAGAATCCCGGCGAGCGACGGCTTCACGAAGTGAAGCATGGCGATCGCTAGTCTAGGGAAAGACCGCCTCCTGTCCGAGTCATGTGTCAGAGGTGTAAAACGGGCGGGTTCGCCCTGCGGTCAGCCGTATTTTTCCAAAAACGCTTCCGCCGAAAGCGCGCGGAAATCGTCGAGCGCGGCACGTAACCGGGCATGGTCCCAATCCCACCAGGCGAGTGCCTGATAGCGTTCCGCCGTGCGGCGGTCGAAGCGTTCGCGGATCGGCTTCGCCGGCACGCCGCCGACGATGGTGTAGGGCGCAACGTCCTTCGATACCACGGCGCCGGCGCCAACCGTCGCACCGTCGCCAACGGTGACGCCGGGCAGGATGGTCGAGCCGTGGCCAAGCCAGGTGTCGTGGCCGATGGTGACGCGCCTGGCGCGGCGCTGGGCGAAGAATTCGCTCTCGTGCTCGGCGTCGTCCCAATAGTCCGACGCGCGATAGGTGAAATGGTGCAGCGTCGGCCGCCAGGTGGGATGATTGGTGGCGTTGATGCGCACGCTGGCGGCGATGTTGGCGAATTTGCCGATCGTCGCGCACCAGACGCCGCAGTCCTGCATCATGTAGGAATAGTCGCCCAACGTGCTTTCCGAAACCCGGCAGCGGTCGGCGATCTCGGTCCAGCGGCCAAGCGTCGAGTTCTCGACTTCCGCCGTCTCGTGGACAAACGGCGTTTCCGACAGTTTTGTGGTCATGCGGCGATTTTTCCGGCGGCAAAAGCGGTCACGTCGATGAGGCGGTCGGCCACCGCCTCGCGCACGTCATGGTCGTGGAAGATGCCGAGCAGGGCGACGCCAGCCGCCTTCTTGGCCGCGATCAGCGCAATCACCACGTCGCGGTTCCTGGCGTCGAGCGAAGCGGTCGGTTCGTCGAGCAGCAGGATCGGGTGCTCGGTGATAAAACCGCGCGCGATGTTGACGCGCTGCTGCTCGCCACCGGAAAAGGTCGCCGGCGGCAGCATCCAGAGTTTTTCGGGCAGGTTGAGCTGCGCCAGCAAGGCGCGTGCCTTGCTGCGCGCAACCTCACGGTCCTCGCCGCGTTCGACCAGCGGTTCGGCGACGACATCGAGGGCGGAGACGCGCGGCACCGTGCGCAGGAACTGGCTGACATAGCCGATCGTGAGCCGGCGCACGGCAAGCACGGTGCGCGGGCTGGCCGTCGCGAGATCGATGAGCCCGTCCTCGTGCTGGACGATGATCTGGCCTTCATCGACGGCATAGTTGCCGTAGAGCATCTTCAGGATCGAGCTCTTGCCGGCGCCGGAGGGGCCGCCGAGCACGGTACATTCGCCGCTCCTGATCGAGAACGACACGCCGGCGACGACAGGCAGTTTGATGCCGTCGCGCAGGTGCATGGTGAAGCTCTTGGCGACATCGGAGACGACGAGTGGGGTTGGCATGGTTACACCTGCAATATCGAGGAAACGAGAAGCTGGGTGTAAGGCGCGCGCGGATCGTCGAGCACGCGGTCGGTGAGGCCGCTTTCGACGACGCGGCCGTCCTTCATCACCATCATGCGTTGCGACAGCAGACGCGCCACCGCAAGGTCATGGGTGACGACGATGGCCGCCAGGCCGAGATCGGTGACCAGGCCGCGCAACAGGTCGA
Source organism: Mesorhizobium sp. (assembly GCA_004020315.1). GTDB lineage: Bacteria > Pseudomonadota > Alphaproteobacteria > Rhizobiales > Rhizobiaceae > Mesorhizobium. Next base: position 53,865 of record SAQG01000020.1, on the reverse strand, counting down.
GCAGGCGCGCCTGCACCGAGACGTCGAGGCCGCCGGTCGGCTCGTCCATGAACACCAGCCGTGGCCCGGTGACAAGGTTACGGGCGATCTGCAGGCGCTGGCGCATGCCGCCGGAGAAGGCGCGCGGTTCGTCGTCGATGCGGTCCTCGTCGATCTCGACGCGCGACAGCCAGTCGACCGCCGTGGCGCGGATTTTTCCATAGTGGCGATCACCGACCGCCATCAGCCGCTCGCCGACATTGGCGCCGGCCGAAACCGTCATGCGCAGCCCGTCGGCGGGGTTCTGGTGGACAAAGCCCCAGTCGGTGCGCATCAGGAAGCGGCGCTCGGCCTCGCTCATCCGGTAGAGCTCGCGGAACTGGCCGTCGCGCATGCGGTAGCTGGCGGTGCCGGAGCTCGGCAGCAGCCGCGTCGACAGGCAGTTGAGCAAAGTCGTCTTGCCGGAACCGGATTCGCCGACCACCGCGAGCACCTCACCCGGCCACAGGTCGAAGGTGACGTTCTCGCAGCCGACGCGCGAGCCGTAGAACTTGGACAGCGCTGAAACGCGCAGCAACGGTTCGTCGGTCATTGCGCCGGCTCCGTTTTTTCCAGGGCAAGAGGGGTTTCAGGCGCAAGGTGGCCGCGATGGCCTTGTTCGCGCCGTTTCTCGCAATGATCGGTGTCGGAGCAGACGAACATGTGGCCGCCATGGTCGTCGAGGATGACCTCGTCGAGATAGACGTTCTCGGCCGCGCACAGCGCGCAGGGCTGGTCGAAGGTCTGCACCTCGAACGGATGGTCCTCGAAGTCGAGGCTGACCACGTCGGTAAAGGGCGGCAGTGCGTAGATGCGCTTCTCGCGGCCGGCGCCAAACAATTGCAAAGCCGGCGAACGGTGCATTTTGGGATTGTCGAATTTCGGCGTCGGCGAGGGGTCCATCACATAGCGGCCTTCGACCTTGACCGGATAGGCGTAGGTTGTGGCGATGCGGCCGTGCCTGGCGATGTCTTCATAGAGCTTCACATGCATGAGGCCATATTCCTCGAGCGCATGCATCTTGCGCGTTTCGGTCTCGCGCGGCTCGAGGAAGCGCAGCGGCTCGGGGATCGGCACCTGATAGACCAGCACCTGGCCCGATGTCAGCGGGTGTTCGGGGATGCGATGGCGGGTCTGGATGATGGTCGCCTTGGCCGTTTCCGTGGTTACGGCGACATTGGCGACCTTCTTGAAGAAGGCGCGGATCGAGACGGCATTGGTGGTGTCGTCGGCGCCCTGGTCGATGACCTTGAGCACGTCGTCCGGCCCGATGATCGAAGCGGTCACCTGGACGCCGCCGGTGCCCCAGCCATAGGGCATCGGCATTTCGCGTGAGGCGAATGGCACCTGGTAGCCGGGAATGGCGATGCCCTTGAGTATCGCCCGGCGGATCATCCGCTTGGTCTGCTCGTCGAGATAGGCGAAGTTGTAGGTGGCGATGTCGGTCATGGCGATCACATCCGCATTGTGCTATCGAATCGGCGTCCAAGACGCGGAAACAAGGGCGAAATCGGATGACCCAAACCGGTTGGATGTATCTCGGAATTCTCCTGCTGGTGTTCGCCTGCGTGGTTGCCTTTATCCTTCGAAGAATGGTTTTTCCCGCAGCCAGGGAAGGCGCGCACGGCGAGAGCATTGGCCCCAGCGGCGGCTACAGCGGAGGGCATGGCGACCATTCGCACGATGGCGGGTCGGGCGACTAGGCTCATTCCGCGGCCTCCTTCTTTTCTTCCAGCATGTCGGCATTTTCGCGGGCGTCGTGCTCGGCGCGCATGCGGCGCACCAGGTCGAGCTCGGCTTGGAAATCGACATAGTGCGGCAGCTTGAGGTGCTCGACGAAGCCGGTCGCCTGGACATTGTCGGAATGCGAGATGACGAACTCCTCGTCCTGAGCCGCGGCGACGACGTCCTCGCCGAATTCAGTTGCACGAAGAGCGCGGTCGCAGAGCGCCATGGCCATCGCCTTACGCTCGCTCTGGCCGAAGACGAGGCCGTAGCCGCGGGTGAATTGCGGCGGTGCCTTGGCCGAGCCCTTGAACTGGTTGACCATCTGGCACTCGGTGACACGCACGGAGCCGAGCGGTACTGCGAATGGCAGCTCCGGCACATCGAGTTCCAGCTCGACCTCGCCGATGCGAACCTCGCCGACAAAGGGATGATTGCGGGCATAGCCGCGCTGGGTGGAGTATCCGAGTGCCAGGAGAAAACCCTCATCGCCGCGTGACAGCGCCTGCAAGCGGATGTCGCGCGCCATCGGGAACTCCAGCGGCTCGCGGGTGATGTCGCCGGGGACGTGGTCCTGCGGCATGTCGCCATCGGGTTCGATCAGGCCTTCGCGGGCGAGGATGGCGGAGACGCGCGGCATGGTTTCCGCCTCGCTGGCGCGCTGCAGCGGCTCGGCGACATCGCCGCCCGCGGCGAGTTCGGGATCGAGCAGCCGGTGGGTGTAGTCGAAGGTCGGGCCGAGGAGCTGCCCGCCGGGCAAATCCTTGTAGGTCGCCGACACGCGCCGCTCGACCAGCATCGCGCCGGTGTCGATCGCCCTGGTGTAGCCGAAGCGTGGCAGCGTCGTGCGATAGGCGCGAACCAGGAAGATCGCCTCGATCATGTCGCCGCGCGCCTGAACGATGGCGAGCGCCGCCAATTCACGGTCGTAGAGCGAACCTTCGCTCATCACCCGGTCGACGCCGAGCGCCAGCTGCTCGACGATCTGGTCGAGGCGCAGCGCCGGCACCGAGCGGTCGCCGCGGCGGCGGTCGGCGAGCAGGGCGTGGGCATTGGCAATGGCGGCTTCACCGCCTTTTACAGCGACATACATATCACGCCTCCATCGTCTTGATGCGCGTCGTGCGCGGCAAGCAGGCAACACCGTCCGGGGCGGCGAGGATGATGTCGACACCACGCGGAAAACGCTGGTTGTTCTGCTTCCACTGTTCGACGAAGTGGCGCGGCATCTGCGCCGGCGCGATTGTCGCGGTTCTTTCAATGCCGGGACCTTCGAGCAACAGAAGGGCGCCTGAAACGAGATCGCTCACCTGCAGGATCAGCGTCGTGGAGCGGTCAGGATAGTCCTGGGTGCCTTGTGAAAACCCGTCGAGCGCCATCATTTCGGCCGGCGTGGCAATCAACGCGAAATGCGCATCGGCTGGCGTGTTGGCCAGTGGCGCGCCGGTGTGAAAGCCGAGCCAGGATCTCACCTCTGCTGGGGCCTGTAAAACGAGGTCGAGCCAGAGCGGCGTGTCGTTGTCGCACAGCGCCAGCGCGACAGCACCCACGGTGGCCGACAGCGGCGCCGGCGGGCTGGCAAAGACCGGCAGGGGCTGCAGGGTGCCCGGCCGCGCCATCGCGTCCATCACGGCGCGGAACACCGTCTGGGCGTCGAACACCGGATCGGCAAAACCGCCCTCGATCGCTTGCGCTGCGGTGTCCATCAGTCTTCTCCGCGTACCATGGTGAAGAAATCGACCTTCGTTGCCGCCGTCTCGGCGCGCCGCCGTTCACGTGCGATGGCCAGTGCGGCCTGCAGCGGCGCAATGAGTTTGGTCTCGACCTCGTTACGGCGGGTGGGATCCTGCCAGAGCGCGTCCGCTATCGCCGCCAGTTTTGCTTTCTGCTTGTCACGGCCCATCGCATAGCAGTGGCCGACCTGCCCGGATGCGAGCCGGACGGTGGCGCGGGTGACCGTCGCTTCGCCAACATTGAACGGCGCGCCGCCGCCGCCGATGCGGCCACGCACGGTGACCAGGCCGGTTTCGGGACCGCGCAGGAGTTCCGCTTCCGAAGGTAGGCCGGCTTCGTTCCAGAGCCGGGCGATATCGTCGCCGGTCGATTGCGCCAGCGTCGCCATGACGGCCTTGCGCTCAGCCTGATCGCGCGCTTCCTGTCCTCGCATGGCCGCCATTCCTTCTCGCTGCAAATTTGTATAATGATGTAGACAATTATACAAATTATACCTATTCTCTAAAGCGTGTCCATGACGGATGGATGACAGGGCGAAAAAGATCGGGGCAAGAGATGATCGGTCAGCAGATGGCCAGCAGCTTGGAGCGGCGCACCGGCATCTCGCTGTGGCGGCAGATAGCTGACCAGATCCTGCATTCGATCGCCGTCGGCGACTTTGCCGAGAATGCTGCGCTGCCACCGGAAGTCGCACTGGCAGAGCGCTACGGCGTCAACCGCCATACGGTGCGCAGCGCCATCGCAGCACTGGTGCAGGATGGCGTGCTCAGGGCCGAACAGGGGCGCGGCACCTTTGTGCTGTCGCGCAAGCGGCTGTCCTATCCGATCGGCGCGCGCACCCGTTTTTCGGAGGGCTTGCAAGGGCAGGCGTCGGAGCGCCGCAGCGTGCTGCTTGAATCGGCGGTCGAACCGGCCAGCCGGCGCGTCGCCGAAGGGCTGGGGCTTGCCAAGGGTTCGAGCGTGATACGCCTTGAGACACGCGGCGAAGCCGATGGGCAGCCGGTCTCGCGTGCGACCGGCTGGTTCGATGCAGCTCGCTTCACCGGCATCGATGCCGCCATGGCCGAAACCGGATCGGTGACCGCCTCGCTCGAGCGTTTCGGCATCGGTGACTATCTCAGGCAATCGACGGTACTGTCGGCCCGCCACGCGGACGCCGCTGACCTTGCCGATCTCGATCTGCAGCCCGGCGCCATCGTGCTGGTAACGGTCGCCGTCAACGTCACGCCGGACGGTCAGCCGATCCAGTTCGCCGAAACGCGGTTCCCGGCGGAACGCGTCGAGCTCAAATTGTCGCCGCTTTAGTCGGTGCGCATTCTATCCCGGTTTCATCCGACCTGGATGACGGCCTTGATCAGCCCGGATTTCTCCTGCGCCCAGCGGGCGAGGTCGAGCGGCGTGTCGCCAAGCGCCGTGCGATGGGTGACAAGCTTCGCAAGCGGCACCGCGCCATTGCGGATCGAGGCGGCGACATGGTCGAAATCGGCGCGCAGCGCGTTGCGGCTGCCGATCAGCGTCATTTCGCGCTTGTGGAATTCGGGGTCGGAAAAGACGATGTCGTCCTTGACGACGCTGACCAGGACGAGCGTCCCGCCATGCGCGACATGGGCGAACGCCGACTGGACGGACTGGGTGTTGCCGGTGGCATCGAAAACCACGTCGAAGCCTTCGCCGCCGGTCGCTTCCCGCACCAGATCGGTTGCCGTCCTCTTTGAACCGTCGAGTGTCGCGAAGCCGAGTTCCTTTTCGGCGAAGCCAAGTCTCTCGGCACTCATGTCGAGCAGCATCACGTCGAGGCCGGCGATGCGGGCAAACAGCGCCGTGCCGAGGCCGATCGGCCCGGCGCCGATGACCAGCGTGCGCGCGCCGGGGGCAGCCAGCGAGCGCCGCACGGCATGCGCTCCGATCGCCAGGAATTCGACGGCGGCAGCGTCGGCCAGCGACAGGCCGCTAGCCGGGTAGAGATTTTGCGCCGGCACCAGGATCTGCTCGCACATGGCGCCGTCGCGGTGGACGCCGAGCACCTCGATCTTCACGCAGCAATTCGGCTTGCCTTGCCGGCAGGCGATGCATTTGCCGCAAGCGAGATAAGGATTGATGATCACCGGTTCGCCGATTGCGAGATCGACGCCGTCGCCAACCTCGATCACAGTGCCGGAAACCTCGTGGCCCATGATGCGGGGATAAGCGAGGAACGGGTGCTTGCCTTCGAAGATGTGATAGTCGGTGCCGCAGATGCCGACATGGCTGACAGCGACCAGCGCCCAGCCGGAGGGTGGTGTGCCCGGTGGTGGGCGATCTTCCAAAACTAGGTCTCCGGGGGAGCGGCAGACGACGGCTTTCATGGTTTGATCCAGTCGGTTCATGGCACCGTCGGCTCGGCTGTTGCGAGGCCGGCGGTTGTTAGGAAGTGATCTATTTGCCGCGGCGGCGCAGCCCGTCGAAATAGACGATGACGATGATCAGCACGCCGGTGATGATGCGCTGCCAGAAGGCGTTGACGTTGAGCAGATTGGCGCCGTTGTTGATGGTGGCAAGGATGAAGGCGCCGAGCAGCGGCCCGTGTACGGAGCCGACAGCGCCGAACAGCGAGGTGCCGCCGATCACCGACGAGGCGATCGCCTGCAGCTCCCAGCCCTCGGCCTGCGTCGGATTGCCGATGCCGATGCGGGACGCAAGCAGCACCCCGACGAAGGCCGCGCATAGGCCCGACAGCGTGTAGGCCATGTAGATGGTGCGCTGGACGTTGACGCCGGACAGGCGCGACGCCTCGGCGTTGGAACCGACCGAGAACAGATACCGGCCCCAGCGGCTGTGGTGCAGGAATATGTAGGCCGGGATGCCGACCAGGATCACCATCCAGAACAGATTGGGGACGCCGATGAAGGAACTGCGCGAGAACGTCTGGAAGGCGTCGTTGTTGATCGAGATCGAGTTGCCGTTGGTCATCAACAGGCCGATGCCGCGCAGCGAGGTCAGCGTCGCCAGGGTAATGATGAAGGGCGGCAGGCCCATCTTGACGATGCCGAAGCCATGGAACATGCCGATGGCGACGCCGACCAGCAAGGTAATCAGGATGGCGAGGAAAACCGGTATGCCGGCGTTGATCAGCATCGCGACGATCACGGTGGCGAAGCCGACCACGGCGCCGACGGAAAGGTCGATGCCGCCGGTGATGATGACGAAGGTCTGGCCGACTGCCAGGATGGCGATCATCGACCCTTGCCGCAACAGGTTGGAGATGTTGTTGGCGGAGGCGAAGCTCGGCGTCGCCACCGACAGGATGATCCATAAAAGAACCAGCAGCGCCAGCAGTGTCAGCCCGAACAGGGCGTTGTAGTTGCGTTTCGGCCTTTCGGCAGGGATCGCCTCGGTGCTCATATCTGTCCTCCCGGTCCTTCTTGTTTCTCGGCCAGCGCCTGGGTGAGGATCTCCTCGTGATCAGCGGTCCGAAATCCATGCGTAGCCACCAGCTTGCCGCGCCGGAACACATGCAGCGTGTCGGCGAGTTCATAGACCTCCGGCAGGTAGGACGAGATCAGGATGATGCCGGCTCCCTTGGATAACAGCGCGCCGAACAGGCGGTAGATCTCGGCCTTGGTGCCGACATCGACTCCGACCGTCGGCTCGTCGAAGATGAACAGCTTGCCGCCGTGGGCGAGCCATTTGCCGATGACGATCTTCTGCTGATTGCCGCCGGATAGGCTGGAGGCCAGCGCGCTACGCGTCGGCGTTTTGATGCGCAGGTCGGCGATCTGGCGATCGGCCTGCGCCTTTTCCTGCGCGCGGGAGATCAGCAGATTGCTCGAGATGCGCTTGTAGATCGGCAAATTGAGGTTGAGCCCAACCGACAGGTTGAGGCAGAGGCCCTGGTCGCGACGGCTTTCTGGTGCCAACGCCATGCCGAGCCGGATCGCGTCATGTTCGGAATTGACCTTGACCTCCTTGCCCTCCCAGAGGATCTGGCCGCCCGACTTGCGGTGGCGTCCATAGAGCGTGGTGACGAACTCGCTGCGCCCGGCGCCGATCAGGCCGTAGAGGCCGACGATCTCGCCGGCACGGACGGACATGGAGACATTTTCGAAGCCCTTGCCGGACAGGTTCCGGGCTTCGACGATGGTCGCGCCGGGGGTGAAGTGCTCCTTGTGGTAGACCTGCTCGATCGAGCGGTTGATCATCATCTTGACCAGCTCGGCGTCGTTGGTCTCGGCGATGTTCCTGGTGCCGACCAGGGTGCCGTCGCGCAGCACCGAAACGCGGTCGGCGAGCTCGAACACTTCTTCCATGCGATGGCTGATGTAAATGATGGTGACGCCTTCGACCTTCAGCCGGCGGATCAGCGTGAACAGCTGGTCGGCCTCTTTGCGGGTGAGGTAGGCGGTCGGTTCGTCGAAGATCAGGAATTTGGTGCCGCGCACAGTGGCGCGGGCGGCGGCGATCAGCTGCTGCTGACCGATCGTCAGGTCACCCAGCATGACATGCGCCGGCAGGTCGAAGCCGAGATCGTCGATGATCTTCTGCGCCTGTCTGACCATCGCCCGCTGCTGCAGGATGCCGAAGCGGGAATCCTCCTCGCCGAGGAACATGTTGGCGGCGACGGTGAGATGGCGACACAGGACGACTTCTTGATGCACTGCATTGATGCCGAGCGCCATCGCCTCATGCGGCGTCGCCAATGCGGCAGGCTTGCCCTCCCAGATGACGTCGCCGGAGGTGCGCGGCATGACGCCGGTCAGAAGCTTGATCAGGGTAGATTTGCCGGCGCCGTTCTCGCCGACGATGGCATGGATTTCGCCGGCTTTGAAGGCGAGGTTGACCGGCTTCAGCGCGTGGGTGCCGGGATAGCGCTTTTCCAGCCCGTGCAGTTCGAGGATGGTCCTGCCCGGTTCCAGCGTTAGGGCCGGATGCAGTTCCTGCGCCGTCGAAGTCATGACAATCCTCCCAGATTGGCCCCACGATTGGCACGAGTGCGGGGTGTTCCGGGGCGAAAGGCCCCGGAAACAGTTCGCCTGCGGCGATGCTCAGTCGAGCTTCGGGTTGAGCAGCGCGTCGATCTTCGGATCTTTCATGTTGGCCTTGGTCACCAGGTTGGCGCCGGTGTCGACATTGGCCTCGACCTTCTCGCCCTTCGAGGCGGCGAGTGCCGTCTTGATGCCGTCATAGCCCATTCGGTACGGATCCTGGACGACGAGAGCCGAAATGACGCCGTCATTGAGGAACTTGATCAGCTTCTCGTCGCTGTCGAAGCCGACCAGCCCGACCTTGCCTGCGAGGCTGTTCTCGGCGATCGCCTGACCGACGCCCTGCGCCATGATCAGGTTGGACGCGAAGATGCCCTTGAGGTTGGGGTTGGCGGTGATCAGGTCGGTGGCGATGTTGAGGCCGGTGGTGGCCTGGCCGTCGGCATATTTGTCGGCGACCAGCTTGAGGCCCGGATATTTGGCGGCGAGCTGTTCCTTGAAGCCCTGGGCGCGCTGTTCGAGCGAACCGGCGCCCGGAAGTGCGGTGATCAGGGCGACATCGCCCTCGACCTTGCCGCCATTGGCTTCGCCGATGGCCGCGGCGAGGCCGTCAGCGGCGACGCGGCCGCCCTGGATGTTGTCGGTGGTCAGGAACGAGGTGAAGGCTTTGGAGTCGGCGCCGGAGTCGATGCCGATGATCTTGACCTTGGTGGCGGCCTCGTCGATCGGCTTGCCGAGCGCCTTGGCTTCGGTAGGCGCGATGACGACGGCGGCCGGGTCGCCGGCGACAGCGTTTTCGAGGATCGAGATCTGGCCGTTGACGTCGGTTTCGGCCTGAGCGCCGAGCTCCGGCACGTTGACGCCGAGATCCTTGCCGGCCTTGCGGGCGCCGGCCAGAACGATCTGCCAGTAGAAGGACGTGGTGTCCTTGACTATGATCGGAATGGTCACGTCGGCCGCAGATGCCGGCGCCGAATGCATCACGCCGGCGAGCATCGAGGCGGCTGCAAGTGCCACGAAGGCGCGGCGATTGAGAATGCTGGTCACGAATTTCATTAGGAGTCCTCCCTAAGTCGCCGATGAACGTTACAGAAGCTCCATCCGGATGGCGCGGCCCAAACGGAACTTTATCAATAAAAAACATTTACCGCATTTTGATAATGTATCCCCGTGGTCGGCGCAAGCGATGTTTGATGCCTGCTTCGAATGGCTCGGCCGGGCGAATTTCCTCCATAGGAGCTGCGATCCACTCCAATATCCAATTGGAATATTAATTCCATTCATCAGTCAATATAGAATGTTCATTCTTTTAGGCACGCAGGCGTGTGACACCTGGCGATCCGCCACTGTCGCGGGCAGTCTGGTTTAGAGGGTCGCTCCGAGGTGCCAGGGCACGAACTCGTTGTCGCCGTAGCCGAACTCCTCGCTCTTGGTCTTGCGGCCGGAAGCCGTCTCGACGATCAGCTCGAAGATCTCGCGGCCCATGCCGGCAATGGTCTTTTCGCCCGAGGCGATGACGCCGCAATTCACGTCCATGTCCTCTTCCATGGTGTGGTACATGGTCGAATTGCTGGCGACCTTGATCGACGGTGTCGGCCGGCAGCCGAAGCAGGAACCGCGGCCGGTGGTGAAGACGATGACATTGGCGCCGCCAGCCACCTGGCCGGTGGCGGAGACCGGGTCGTAGCCGGGCGTGTCCATGAACACCAAGCCATGTCCGGTGACCTTTTCGGCATAGCCGAAGACGCCGTTGAGCGGCGTCTGGCCGCCCTTGGCGACCGCGCCAAGCGACTTTTCCAAGATGGTAGTCAGGCCGCCGCGCTTGTTGCCGGGCGAAGGATTGTTGTCGATGGAGGCGCCATGCTTGGCGACATGATCTTCCCACCACTTCACATAGCCGTCGAGCTTGGCGGCGATCTCAGGGGTTGCCGCGCGGTAGGCGAGCAGATGTTCGGCGCCGTAGATTTCCGTCGTCTCGGAGAGGATGCCGATGCCGCCGACGCCAGCCAGGATGTCGACCGCGGCGCCCAGCGCCGGATTGGCGGTGATGCCGGACATGCCGTCCGAGCCGCCGCATTGCAGGCCGACGACGATCTCGCTGACCGGGATCGGCTCACGCTCAAGCTTGCCAACCTCCTCGGCGATCTCGGCCAGAACGCCCATCGCCTTCTCGACCGATTTGCGCGAGCCGCCGGCTTCCTGGATGTTGAAATGGCGTTTTCCGGCGGCAGCACCTTTCTGGCCATAGAGGGTGAGCTGGTTGACTTCGCAGCCGAGACCGATCATCAGCACGCCGCCGAAATTCGGATGACGGGCATAGCCGGCAAGCGTGCGATGCAGCACCATCATGCCGTCGCCGGTGGCGCTCATGCCGCAACCCTGACCATGGACGATGGGAACGAAGCCATCGATGCCGGGATATCGGGGCAGAAGCGTGCGGTTCGCCTCATCAGCGATGGCGTGACAAACGGTGGCCGAACAATTGACGCTGGCAATGATGCCGATGAAGTTGCGCGTGCCGGCACGACCGTCGGCGCGACGGTAGCCCATGAAGGTGCGGGCGCGGTCGGCCTCCGTCGCGTGCACGGCTTCGCTTGGCGGCACCACCGGCAAACGCCCGGATTCAAAGACCAGATTGTGCGAATGGACGTGTTCGCCGGGCGCGATGTCCTGCGTGGCGCGGCCGATCGCCTGAGCGTATTTGACCACGGCCTCGCCGGCGGCAATCGGCTTGATCGCCACCTTGTGGCCGGGTTCGATCAGCGCCGTGGCAACGGCGCCGCCCGGCAGCACCGCGCCGATCTCGATGCGGCCATTGGCGACCGCGACGTTGTCGGCGGGAGACAGAAGAATGCTGTTTGCGGTGTTCACGGGCGGTTTCCTGGGTGTTCCTGGGATCGGCAAGCGGATTGACACGCGCTTGTTAACGGTTAATGTCTTTTATCGTGAAAAAACAGTTTTGCGTCAAATGTTTTTTCGTGACAGCGCCGCTCGTTCTTGTGCAGAGGACCGGCCACTGGAACCAGGGCTGACTTCCGAAAAGCGGTTCCGCTTTTTGGCAGGCCTGCGCTAGGAACATTTGTCATATCGCGCTTCAAGCCGGCCGCCGCAAGCGCGACGCAACGGGGCAGGGGATGTCGAAGAGCAACAACGTCTATAAGGACGCCTACAATCGCGGTTTGCGGCTGCTCGATGAAACGAAAAGCCTGCCGTCGGAGCCCGAGCTGGGCACGCTACTTGGCGTCAGCCGCACGACGATCCGCAGCATCCTTGCGCGCATGGAAGAGACCGGGCTGATCGCCTGGAACAAGCGCAGCAAGACGGTTTTGCGCGTGCCGCGGCCCGACGACTTTTTCCCCGAGGAAGAGACCGACACGCTGTCGCAGATCATCGAGCGCTCCTTCATGCGGCGGCTGCTTGCCGGCGGTGCCGAGCCAGGCATGCAGATCAACGAACTCGAGCTGGCGCGCGAGATCGGCGTCGGCACCACCAGCGTGCGCGAGTTCCTGATCCGCTTTTCCCGCTTCGGGCTGATCGAGAAACGCCGCAACAGCCATTGGGTGCTGAAAGGTTTTACCCGCGCTTTCGCTCTGGAGCTGACCGAAATCCGCGAGATGTTCGAACTGCGCTCGGCCGCCGCCTTCGCCGCATTGCCGGAGGACAGCCCGGTCTGGGCCGACCTCGACCGCCTGGAAGACGAGCATCGCCTGCTAGCGCGCGAGATCGCCACGCGCTTCAACGAATTCTCCGAGCTCGACGAGCGCTTTCACCGGCTGATCCACCGCGCGTCACACAATCGCTTCATCGTCGATTTCTACGATGTCATCGCCATGATCTTCCACTACCACTACCAGTGGAACAAGGCGCAGGAGCGCGAGCGCAACGAAGTGGCGGTCGCGGAACACCTGGCCTATATCGCTGCCCTCAAATCGCGCGATCTCGACAAGGTCGACGCCGCCTGCCGCAAGCATCTGAAGTCGGCGCGCAATACGCTGTTGAACTCGATCCCCGAGGGCCACCAACCGTAGCGGCCTTAAAGCGCCGCGTTGCCGCAGTAGTAATTTGGCGATTTTCCGCCCGCCAGCCGCGTGCTAGGTATTGGCCGTTGCTGCGTGAAGAGACAGGCCTTTGAACATCCGGCGGAGACGATGGAGCATGCCGGCCGCGCTCGTAGCGGCCTATTTGCTCGTGCTCCAGTCCGTGCTTGGCGCGTTCGCCTCCGGCTTAAGCCCGGATGCTTCGCAACTCGACGCCTTCGGCAACGTCATCTGCACCCAGGAGGGCGCTACCCAGCTTCCCGGCGGCGATCCGCACCAGCAGCACATGCCGGCCTGCTGTGTGCTCGGCTGCGGCATGGCCTCGGCTGCCTTTGTGCCGCCGCCCGCTGCCGCCACGGTGCCCGGCAGTTTTTCCGTCGAAACCATCGCCTTTGTGCTGCCGCCGTTCCGGCACCTCGATTTCACCCGCGACCGCTCTCCGTCGAATCCGCGCGCGCCTCCGGCGACGGCCTGATCCGTTCCAGATCGCCTTGCGGAGGCCTTCGCGAGCGCATTCATTCAAACATCGAAACTGTTCGCGACCGGGCACCGGCGCGATCTCTCAGTTCCTGGAGCTATCATGTCTCACGCTTTCCGCGCGCGGTTCGGCCGCAACAGCCCCTCCCTGCGCAGCTTCGAGGAGCGACTCGGCATCATCGTGTTCCTCCTCTCTCTCCTGTTCGTCGGCGCCCAAGCTGTTTTCGCGCATGAGTTCAGGGTTGGCGACCTCGAGATCGGGCACCCCTGGTCGCGCGCCACGCCGCCCGGCGCCAAAGTCGCCGGCGGCTATTTCACCGTCACCAACACCGGCAGTTCGCCGGACCGGCTGCTGTCGATTTCCTCGGAAATTTCGACCAAGGCCGAACTGCATGAAATGGGCGTGAGCGATGGCGTCATGACCATGCGGCCGGTCACCAGCGGCCTTGAAATTCCGGCCGGCGGCAAGGTCGCACTGGCACCCGGCGGCTATCATCTGATGTTCGTTGGACTGAAACGGCAACCGAAGCAAGGCGAGACGTTTCCAGCCACGCTGACCTTCGAGAAGGCCGGCACCGTCACTGTCGATTTCGCAGTGGAAGGCATCGGCGAAACCGGCGGCATGCACGAACACGCCAACTGACCGGGCCAGATCCGCACAATTCGAAATTTGAGGGACGTCATGAATAGTTGTCTTTTATCCGCCGGCGCGTTTTTTGTCTTGGGGACAAGCGCGGCCTTTGCCCATGTCACGCTCGAAACGCAGGAGGCGGCGGTCGGTTCGACCTACAAGGCCGTCCTGCGCGTGCCGCATGGCTGTGAGGGCAAGGCGACGACCGCCGTGCGCGTGCAGATCCCGGAAGGGGTGATTTCGGTGAAGCCGATGCCGAAGCCGGGTTGGACACTGCAAGTCAAGAAAGGCAGGTACGAGAAATCCTACCAGCTCCACGGCCAGGCCGTGACATCAGGCGCTAGGGAAGTCGACTGGAGCGGCGGCAGCCTGCCGGACGAATTCTACGACGAATTCGTCTTCCGTGGGACACTGGCGGCGGACCTGCCGGCCGGCCAAACGCTCTACTTCCCGGTGGTGCAGGAATGCGACGGCGCCGCCGAACGCTGGATCGAGATTCCGGCGGCCGGCCAGGATGAGGATGCGCTGGAATATCCGGCGCCCGGCCTCAAGCTTTCGCCGAAGAAATGAGCTCTTGGCGGCAAGCGCTGTTCGAAAGAGCGCGTCGCTGTTTGCATGGCGGTGACGTGAGCGCTGCATTCCTACAGTGGACGGTCTGCGCGGCCGGCCAGCGCATCGGCCGATTTGCCGTCCGTGTGCTGGCGGCGATCGTGTTGTTTGCCGCCTTTGCCGCGCCAAGTCAGGCCCTCGCCCACGCAACGCTGGTCACAACCGAACCAGGCGACGGCGCGGTGCTGGCGCAGAGCCCGGCGCAGTTCTCGCTGACCTTCAGCGAGCCGGTGTCGCCGCTGGTGCTGACCCTGGTGCGGCCTGATGGAACGCCGGTTTCGCTGACGTCCTTTCGGCTCAACGGCCAGACGGTCGAGATCGATAATCCGCAAACGCTCGAATCCGGCACACATGTGCTGAGCTGGCGGGTGATTTCCGCCGATGGCCATCCGGTCGGCGGCTCGGTGCTGTATTCCATTGGCGCGCCGAGTGCTGCGCCAGTCGTCTCCGAAGCCGTCGACCGGGGTCTGAGGTCGGCAATCTGGATCGGCAAGGTCTTTCTCTATGTCGGCCTCTTTCTAGGCGTCGGCGGCGCCTTTGCCATCGCCTGGCTGGCGCAAGGCGGGCGTTCCGGCCAGCGCTTCGTCATCGCCGCAATCCTGTGCGGCCTTGTCGCGGCGCCCTTGTCGCTCGGCTTTCAGGGATTGGACGCGCTCGGTGCACCGCTCGCCCGGCTGGCTCGGCCGGGCGTGTGGCAGGCCGGGCTCGGCACCAGCTTCGGCTGGACGGCGCTGGTCGCGCTGGTGGCGCTCGGGCTTGGCCTGCTGTCGCTGGTCGGGCCGCGCGGCGGTGCAAAACTGTTTGCCCTTGCCGGGTTGGCCAGTGTTGGTGCCGCCCTCGCCGCCAGCGGGCATGCAAGTGCCGCCGAACCGCAATGGCTGACACGGCCGATGGTGTTTCTGCACGGCGCCGGCATTGCCTTCTGGACCGGGGCGCTGGCGCCGCTCGGTCTCGCTATGCGGCGGAAACCGGTGGAGGCCGCGCCTTTCCTGCGCCGGTTCTCCCAAGCGATCCTGCCCGTCGTGGCCGTGCTTGCTGCCACCGGCATCGTGCTGGCTGTCATCCAGGTGCAGGCGCCCGCAGCTTTGCTCGAGACTGCCTATGGCCGGCTGCTGCTGGTCAAGCTGGCGCTGCTGTTCTTTCTGTTCACGCTCGCCGCCACCAACCGCTGGAAGCTGACCGGTCCGGCCGGTGCGGGAGAGACGGAAGTGCAGAGGAGGCTGGCCCGCTCGATCGGCATCGAAATGCTGATCGTTCTGGCGATCTTCGGCGTTGCCGCCGGCTGGCGCTTCACGCCGCCGCCACGCGCCCTGGCGATCGCAGCAGTTCAGCCGGCATCGGTGCATATCCACACGCCGAAGGCGATGGCCGACCTCAGCATCACGCCCGGCCATGTTGGGCCGGTTGCCGCCTCGATCATTATCATGACCGGCGATTTCGGCCCGCTCGACGCTGAACAAGTGACGTTGGTGCTGTCAAAACCCGACTCCGGCATTGAGCCGATCAAGCGCGCGGCGACAAAGCGCGGCGACGGTACCTGGCGCGTCGACGATCTCGTCGTCCCGGTCCCCGGCCGGTGGACGGCGCGGCTCGATATTCTCGTCTCGGATTTCGAGATCGTGAAGATACAGGCGCCGATCGACATCAGGCCGTGAGGACAAGCTGGCGGTCGGCAACACAATTCGGCGAAGCGGTTGACGCGGCCCTGAAGGCCCGTCAATCATCTCGGCAAGAATGGCATCCCGACAAGAATGGTCATCGCCGCAAATCGCGGCCTAGCAAAAGATCCGAAAGCAGGGAAGAAACGATGGAAAAAGCCGAAATCGGCCTGATCGGCCTTGGCACGATGGGCTCCAACCTGGCGCTCAATATCGCCGAGAAGGGGCACCGCATAGCCGTCTTCAACCGCACCGCCGCACGCACCGACGCCTTTGTCGAGAATGCCGGCGCGCTGAAGGACATGGTCGTGCCCTGCTACAGCCTCGAGGAACTCGCCGCCGCCATCCGGCCGCCGCGGCCGATTATCATCATGGTGCTGGCCGGCAAGCCGGTCGACGAGCAGATCGCGGCTCTGCGCGGCGTGCTGTCGGCCAACGACATTGTCATCGATGCCGGCAACGCCAATTTCCGCGACACGATGCGGCGCTTTTCCGAGCTTTCAGATTCGGGTCTCACTTTCATCGGCATGGGCGTGTCCGGCGGCGAAGAGGGCGCGCGCCATGGACCGTCGATCATGGTCGGCGGCACGGAAGAGTCCTGGAAACGCGTCGAAAAGGTGCTGACCGCCATTTCGGCCAAGTTCAGGGATGAGCCCTGTGCGGCATGGCTTGGCACCGATGGCGCCGGGCATTTCGTCAAGACCATCCACAACGGCATCGAATATGCCGATATGCAGATGATCGCCGAGATCTACGGCATTTTGCGCGACGGCTTAAGCATGGGGCCGAAGGAGATCGCACAGGTCTTTGGCGGCTGGAACAAGGGCCGGCTCAACTCCTATCTGATCGAGATCACCGCCAAGGTGCTGGCCGCCGACGATCCGAAGACCGGCAAGCCGGTGGTCGACATCATCCTCGACCGCGCCGGCCAGAAGGGCACCGGCAAATGGTCAGTCATCGAGGCGCAGCAGCTCGGCATTCCGGCCACCGCGATCGAGGCCGCGGTGGCGGCGCGCGTCTTGTCGTCGATCAAGGACGAGCGCCTGGCCGCCGAAAAGGCCTATGGCAATGGCGGCGTGACCAGGATTTCCGGAGACAGGGACGCGCTTCTTGGCGATCTCGAGCTGGCGCTGTTCGCCGGCAAGATATCAGCCTACGCGCAAGGCTTCGCGGTGATGAGCGGCGCGTCGAAGGAATTCAACTGGAGCCTGCCGATGCCGACCATCGCCAAGATCTGGCGGGCAGGCTGCATCATCCGCTCGCAATTGCTGGACACGATGGCGGAAGCCTTGGGCGCCGGCGGGGCGGCCACCAATCTTTTGATGGCACCGGCCTTCATCGCGATGATGCAGGAAGCGCATCCGTCGCTGCGGCGCATCGTGGCAAGGGCGTCGGAAGCTGGCTCGCCGGTGCCGGCACTGTCGTCCGCGCTGGCCTATTTCGACAGCTACCGCCAAGGACGCGGCACCTCGAACCTGATCCAGGCGCAACGCGATTTCTTCGGCGCGCACGGCTTCGAGCGTATCGACGCGCAGGGCGCGTTCCATGGCCCGTGGGGAAGCGGGGCGGCGGGTTAGCGCCGCGACTTGGACCTAGAGTCCAATTTTGCGGTTGCCAGAAAGCAGACATCTTCAGCGACCAACTGGGTGTCGGGTCGCGCCAGGAACCTGCTATGCCGGTAGAGACGATTGACGGTCTCATCGGTATCGGCGGAGCCGCGAATCTGTGGTAAGCCGCCGCTCAACCAACCAAAGGACGACATCTGTGAGCGAACCGACCGTGGCCCAGGCGACCGAAAGTATCTATGCCTCGCTGCGGGCGGACAATGCCGACATCGACGCACATATCGCGACGCTTAAGGCGGCGATGACACGAGAAGGGATAAAACAGGCGGTGTTCGATCCGACCAAGTTGGCGCAGAACAACCGCTCGGGGCGCAAGTTGATGCAGGCCTATTTTCGGCAGCGCGGCGTGAGCGTGAGGTTTTCGGACTAGTAGAGCCGCGCTCGGGTGATCTCAAGCGCGCTGTTGGGAGTTCTCGGGCCGGGCCGGCCGTTCGCCATCTGGACGTCGGGACTGCGCCGGTTGCGGACGTTCGATTGCCAATAGATGTATCCTATGAGCAGTCATTCGACGAGTCGTAAGAGAAGGGCGTTTTGGTCCCAGCCGTTAACGCCGAAGCGATCTAGGCAAAGGTCTGTGCTTCTATCTTGTTACGACGGAACCCAGTATGGGAGTACACAATGCGTATTATGGAATTCTGTGCGCGACAGCCGATTCACGTTTGAAGCCGTCAACGAACTAGATACAAAGTATGAACATCTGAATCTTGGAGTGCGGTGAGCCAATTTGACTTTTTTTCAAAGCTAGAGCTTCTTTTAACCGACCATGACGCGGGCGCCCCACCCCCAAGATACGTCGATCTTGCACCGACCGACAAGGCAGATAAGTCCGGCATCTATTCGGATGCTCTAACCTATGCAACCAACAATCCGAATGTATCGAATATTGCGCTGACCGGACCATATGGCTCAGGAAAAAGCAGCATCATAAAAACATTCCTGACCAAATACGAAAGGCCATTCCTCCCAATATCTCTTGCGGCCTTCTTGCCTGAAGCTGACGGATCGGTCACCACAACTGAGGGTAGGCATCCCCAACGAGGCACCGTTAGCAAGCAGGAAATTGAGCGAAGCATCCTGCAACAGATGCTCTACGGCGCAGATGCCAATAAGCTACCCCTATCACGGTTTAAGAGAATTCAGTCGCCAGGATGGTCGTCTTGGCTCATTTCGTTGTTCATTATAGTTGGCTTGATCGCCTGCTGGCACTTACTGCAGAACAGCACTGAAATTTCGAGTGGAGCTTTTTTCAAACCTCGAGACCTTACTAACTGGTTTAACTTCGTTAGCTTTTCGGTAGGGTTCTTGTTTCTGTGGCAATTATTGCATTACATTTATGTAAAGAGCTTAGGCGTATCACTGAAGAGTATATCTCTACGAGATATCGAGATCGCTCCGGAGACCGCGGCAGAAGAGTCAATTTTGAATCGGCATCTGGATGAAATTGTCTATTTCTTCCAATCAACCAAATATGACCTCGTCATCATCGAGGATTTAGATAGGTTTAACAATCCAGACATCTTTGTAACCTTACGCGAGATAAACAGTCTCATAAACGCCAATGCAGGCGTGAAGCGGCAGATACGTTTCCTTTATGCGCTTCGAGACAACATGTTCGTGAACACGGATCGGACAAAATTCTTCGAATTTATCATTCCGGTGATCCCGATCATAAACAGCTCTAACTCGATCGACAAAGTTATCGAACAAGGAGAGCGTTTGTCCCTGGACAAGCGGCTTGATCGTCAGTTTCTGCGCGAGGTATCGCGCTACCTTAATGATCTGCGGTTGATACAAAATATTTTCAATGAGTATGCTGTTTACGTCGCAAATCTGGAGACGGATGGCGAGAATATTCTCGATGCGAACAAGCTACTCGCTATCCTGATTTACAAGAATGTACTCCCGAGCGATTTTGAGGAACTGCACCGCGAAAAAGGAAAACTCGCAGATATACTCCATAGGCATGATAATTATGTCGCAAATTCTGAGATTTCCTATAAAGATCAAATATCTGAATTAGAGAAAAATATCAGTAACGCTGAAAAGCAATTACCAACAGATTTGGATGAGCTCCGCAAGATTTATGCGATGACTTTGCTTACCAAAGCTCCATCGGGATACACCATGATAGAATTCAACGGTGCGCGGAACGAAGCAATACAGATTATTGGAAACCATCAACAATTCGACGAACTCATTGAGACGCCAGAGATCTTATTTCGTTCGCCGCAGGGTCACGCTCAGAGGATCAACATCAGAGGTTTACAAAAAGAGGTCAATTCTGAAAAAACCTACCAAGAACGAAAAGCAGAACTCGATCACAAGTCCGGCGAATCCAAGGATGCTGCCGCACTAGCCGTTCGCGATCTCAGGGCGAAAATTTCGACGCTGCGTACGACAAAATTCAACGAGATCATTCGGAGCGACGCGAAAGGCACGCAAGAGCTGTTCGAGGCCTTCGGTGAGAACAAAGAGCTGGTTAGATTTTTGGTTTTTGAGGGATTTCTTGACGACAGCTATTATCAATACACGTCTTTATTTCATTCGGGGCGTCTATCTCCAAATGACAACAAGTACCTGATTCAGATACGAAGCTTCAACAATCCGTCACCGGATTTTCAGATCGATAATCCCAAAGAAGTTATCGCCGCAATGCGCGAAGACGATTTCCGTCAGCCTTTCGCGCTCAACAAAGCTCTGGTTGACTGCATGTTCAGCGACCCACGCGAATATGGCTCGCATATCGAGAAGTTGATTGCCTACATCTCTTCAAATTTTTCCATGTGTGGCACATTCTTCTCGATCTATTATGAAAGAGGAGAGCGGGTCACCGAACTGACATCTGCTCTAACCAGCAGGTGGCCAGGATTCGTGTCTGCCGCGATTTCGTCTCCTGATAGCGCTAGCCATATTGCACGGATGATTGCGCATCTGCCGGAGAAGGATATTTCATCGCTGCATCAGAAGGCTTCCGGAATATCCGAGAATATTGCCAGCAACCTGTCTCAAATCGTGGCTTTGGGGATCGACTTTGAACCTAGTCGATTGGCGCTGATCAAATTTGAGCTGAAAGATCTCAGGAGCATAAGGGAGTACCCGGCCATAGCCCGGCTGATAGCCGAAGAAGGGCAATACGAACTTTCTGTTGAGAACGTGGAGTTCGTGTTTCGAGATGTGTATGGTTTGACCGCTATACGCGAGCTGCAAGTCAAACATTATACAACTGTCTTGAGAACAGAGAATCCGGCCTTGATCGACAAGGTTCAAAGTGACTTCGATCTCTATCTCAAGAACATTCTTATTCAATCCAACACCAATACCGAAGAGGAGGTGGAGACGATCATTGAGGTAATTAACCATGATGAAATCGATGGCAAATATCTTGAACAGTTCATTGCGAAGCAATCCGCAAAGCTGCCCTCACTCGATCAAGTTCCTGCACGCCTACATTCGATGATGTTTCGCCACCGAACGATGAAGGCTTCATGGGAGAATTGCTTGGCCTATTTGGCCGGCGAGAATTTTGATCCGATGACACTCACAGCCTATTTGGATCACGACGAATCCCTGTCCATCCTTTCTTCAACCGCTGTGGCGGATCAGGATTCTGCCCTGCCATTGCGCCAATTCCTGCTCAATAATAGTGATTTTAGCGATAGTGCCTACAGGACCTATATCCGAGCTCTTCCAAAGCAATTCAAGCAGTTCCCCGATGGAGTCAGCTTGGACAAATTGCAAATATTGATTGAAGAGAAGACGATAACATTTTCGGAAGCCAGCTTTGCGTTCTTGGAAGGAAAGGAAGACCTCCAAGTTCTTTATGTCGCGAACAACATTGATCGCTATCTGGCTGACAAAGCGAAATTTACGTTGGACGACGATTTTCGTCAGAAGCTTTTGATTTCAAAAATCAGTGACGATCGAAAGCTAAAGATCATTGCCGATATGGATCTGACGTCGTTGGCCAGTTTGCCAGATCGCGCGTCGGTTATCGGACAGATATTCCACCGTGCCGGTGCAGATTTTGATGACTTGAGTGCGGAGGTGGCTCAAGCTCTAGTCATACATTCCAAGCCAATTGCGACTCAGATTTCGCTATTTAACAGATACCAAAAGGCGCTGTCGGACGAAGAGATATGGGCAACGCTCAATCAATTGCCTAAGCCATTTTCGGAGATTGAGCCAGGTTGGAAGCAACCGACAATACCGACAACGCCTGAAAATCTTGAGCTCGTAGAATGGTTGGAATCGCGCTCCATTATTTCTTCCTCCAAGCCGGCGCTCTTTTCAGACGAAATTCGTGTCTATAACCGCAGAAAGAAGGGCTAGGGTCGATTGAGTAAGCGACGGCTATCCCGATGTTGCGACCTATAAGGTGTCAGTCTGCTTGCGGCCCCAAGGCTGCCAGTCAGCAGCGCGCGTTTTGCGGCCAAGTGGAAACATTTGGCGTTGCAGAAATGCGGCTAAGACAAATAGATGGAGCGGGATGCCCAGTTCAGTTTGAACATACCCCGCTCTAGTCGGGACGGCGATAGGCCAGAACCTCGGTCGGCACGCTCAGGCTCTGCAGTGAGCCAGGTGCCGAGCCGCCGATCCAGCCCAGCACGGAGCGGGCGAGCTCGGCGCCGGCCAGCCGGAAGTTCTCGTTGACCACCAGCAGTTCCCTCCGGAACAGGTGCAGCAGGTCCGACGACTGCTTGGATACCACGTCGACGTCCCGGCCGAGCTTGAGGCCGGCGTCCTCGATGCCGGCGACGATGGCAAGTGTAGCGGCAGCGGCACTGCTGACGAAACCGTCGGGCCTGACGTCGCGGCGCATCAGTTGCGCGGTCCTCATTCTGATCTGCTCGATCGAATGGTCGATCGAAACGGTGTTGAACGGGATTTCGCTTGCGCCGACCTCGCTCAGTGCATCGGTGAAGCCGTTCAGCGTATGACTGTGGTAGGTCAGCTCGACTGGAGGCGCCAGCAGAGCCAGCCTGCGGCGGCCGATGCCGGCGAGGTGGCGTACAGCCTCGGCCGCGAACGCGTAATTGTCGAAATCATGATACGGGTGGATCAGCCCCATGTCGGTGCGGCCATGCGTGGCAAAGGGGATGCCACGCTCCAGCATGTAACGGGCCCTGGGGTCATTCGGCTGAGTGCGCGAAATGATGACGCCGTCGGCGGAGCCGGTTTCCACCAGATAGCGTATCGGGTCCAGGGGATCCTGCGAGCGCGAATAGGGCGTGACGATCAGGTGATAGGGCGTGTCGGCGATGACTTCCGAGACGCCATAAATGATGTCCGAGACAAAGCTCATGATTTCGCGCTCGGTATTGAGCACGAGGCTGATGACGTTGGTCTTGCCGGTCCGCAGGCGCACGCCGGCACGGTTGGGACGGTAGCCGATCTGCTTGGCGACGAGCTGGACGCGCCGCCTGGTTTCGGCGCCGATCTCGGGCGCGTCCTTCAGCGCCCGCGACACGGTGGTGACGCCCAGCCCGGTCATGAAGGCAAGCGTCTTCAGCGTCGGCCGGCCCTGTCCCGACGCCTCGTCGTCCTTTTCCGTCTGATGTCTGTCCATTCATCCCGCCCGTCAGGCGCATAGCAGTTGCCGTGCAGGCCGGCAATCGGCGGATCGCGGCTCGCCCGCGACTCCGCCTAATGAACACCCTATATACTGAAACGTTACAGATTGTCACTTGCCATCGCGCAGCGGCTGCTGACAGGGTGCTCTGTATGAGCACGCTCCGTTCGACGCGAAGACGTTGGAGGTCGGCAAGGACTCGCCTGCGAAACAGGGTGCCGAATTTCATGCGTTGCGGCGTCGTTTTTGCACTGCAATCTGTTTACTGCGGTGCAATGGACCGGAAAGTGCATGGCGAGTTTGTTCGCGCACCGAAAAAAATGTCGAACCGCTCCTATTCGGGGTTGCGCGCCTCCTGCAATTGCCTTATCGAAAATCTGTAACGTTTCAGATTCTGGGAGGAGCCGAAATGCGATACCAATTCATGACCGCTGCGTTGGCAGTGACAACCGCGCTGCCATTCGCCGGCCCGGCGGCAGCGACGGATCTGGAAGTCACCCATTGGTGGACTTCGGGCGGCGAGGCGGCGGCAGTCGCCGAATTCGCCAAGGCGTTCGACGCGACAGGCAATCATTGGGTCGATGGCGCTATCGCCGGCTCCGGCGGTACGGCGCGGCCGATCATGATCAGCCGCATCACTGGCGGCGACCCCATGGGCGCCACCCAGTTCAACCACGGCCGGCAAGCGGAAGAATTGGTGCAGGCCGGTCTAATGCGCGACTTGACCGAGCTCGCCACCAGGGACAAGTGGGCGGAAATCGTACAGCCGAAGAGCCTGCTCGACGGCTGTACCCTCGACGGCAAGATCTATTGCGTGCCGGTCAACATTCACTCCTGGCAGTGGCTGTGGCTGTCGAACGCGGCCTTCGAAAAGGCCGGTGTGCCGGTGCCGAAGAATTGGAATGAATA
Source organism: Mesorhizobium sp. (assembly GCA_004020315.1). Classification (GTDB taxonomy): domain Bacteria; phylum Pseudomonadota; class Alphaproteobacteria; order Rhizobiales; family Rhizobiaceae; genus Mesorhizobium. The sequence goes on along the minus strand of SAQG01000020.1, from coordinate 29,912 downwards.
TGTCGCAGCCGCCCCTGCGCTGGAGAAGGCCGGCATCATACCGCTCGCGGTCGGCGGACAGCCGTGGCAATCCTCCGGGGCCTTCGATGTGCTGCTTACAGCGGTCGGCGGCACGGATACTTTCTTGAAGGTCTATCGCGACAAGGATGCCGAATTCGCCGCCGGACCCGAGGTCGCCAAGGTGTTCAAGGCCGCGGACGATGCCCGCAAGATGGCGAAGAACACCAATGTGCAGGACTGGAACCAGGCCACCAACCTCGTCATCTCGGGCAAGGCCGGCGGCCAGATCATGGGCGATTGGGCGCAGGGCGAGTTCCAGGTTGCCGGCCTGACCGCCGGCAAGGACTATACGTGTCTTCCCGGCCTTGGCCTGAACGAGGTCATCGCCACCGGCGGCGACGCCTTCTACTTCCCGCTCCTGCAGGACGCTGAAAAGTCCAAGGCGCAGGAAGCGCTGGCCGAAGCGCTGCTCGATCCCAAGACGCAGGTCGCCTTCAATCTCAAGAAGGGTTCGCTGCCGGTGCGCGGCGATATCGACCTCAAGGCGGCGAACGATTGCATGAAGAAAGGGCTCGACATCCTGGCCAAGGGCAGCGTCATGCCCTGGACGGACCAGCTGCTGTCGCAGGACACCCAAAAGCAGAAAGAGGACCTGTTCTCCGAGTTCTTCGCCAAGCCGGACATGACCGTGGAAGAGGCGCAAAAGCGCTTCGCCGACATCGTCGCCTCAGCGGATTGACGATCGACGAACCGCTCGCTCCCGGCCCGCGACCACGGGGCCGGGAGCTCCGGGTCAGGGTCCTGACCCTCCCGCCCTTACCCGATCCAGCCCGGCTGTGCAGATGAGCAAGAGCGAACGCCCCAACCAACTCTTCCGCAACCTTAATGCCAAGGTTGCCTCTATTCCGATGGTCCTCACTGCAGTGGTGATCTTCGTCGGCGGCAGCGCGTGGACGGTGCTCTATTCCTTCACCAATTCGAAGCTCCTGCCGCGGCTGAACTTCGTCGGGCTAGACCAGTATTATCGGCTGTGGTCGACGCCGCGTTGGCTGGTCTCGATTGAGAACCTCCTGGTCTACGGCGTGCTCTCGCTAGTGTTCTCTCTCGTCATCGGCTTCGTGCTGGCGGCGCTGCTCGACCAGAAGATCCGTTTCGAGGATACGTTCCGCACTATCTTCCTCTACCCCTTCGCGCTTTCCTTCATCGTCACCGGTCTTGTCTGGCAATGGCTGCTCAACCCGGAGTTCGGAATCCAGGGGGTGGTGCGCGGCCTCGGCTGGGAAAGCTTCAACTTCGATCCGCTCTACAATTCCGACATCGTCATCTACGGCATATTGATCGCCGCGCTTTGGCAAGGCACCGGGCTCATCATGTGCCTGATGCTGGCGGGCCTGCGCGGCATCGACGAGGATATCTGGAAGGCCGCGCGGGTGGACGGAATACCGACCTTGAAGACCTATCTCTTCATCATCATCCCGATGATGCGACCGGTCTTCATCACCGCGCTTGTCATCATCGCTGCTGGTATCGTCAAGGTCTATGACCTGGTTGTCGCTCAGACCAGCGGCGGTCCCGGCATCGCCTCCGAAGTCCCGGCCAAATATGTCTATGACTACATGTTCTTCGCCCAGAACCTCGGCCAGGGCTTCGCCGCCTCGACCATGATGCTGCTGTCGGTGGTGGTCGTCATCGTGCCGTGGGCCTATCTCGAATTTGGAGGCAAGAAGCGTGTCTGACCTTGCCGTTTCCCTGCCTGCCGGTACGGGCTCAATCGGGCTTGAGGCATCCGGGCCGCGAGGGCCGAAGCCGCGGCATGTATTCTCGCGCCGCAACATCTTTCTCTATGGCACGCTCATCCTGGTGGCGCTGTATTATCTGCTGCCGCTCTACGTGATGGTGGTGACGTCGCTCAAGGGCATGCCGGAGATCCGCCTCGGCAACATCTTCTCACCGCCGCTCGAGATCACCTTTGAGCCTTGGGTGAAAGCCTGGTCCAGCGCCTGCACGGGCCTCAACTGCGACGGGCTCTCGCGCGGCTTCTGGAATTCGGTGCGCATCACCATTCCTTCGGTCATCCTGTCGATCGCGATCGCTTCCGTGAACGGCTATGCGCTTGCCAACTGGCGCTTCAAGGGGGCCGACACCTTCTTCGTGATCCTGATTGTCGGCGCCTTCATCCCCTATCAGGTGATGATCTATCCGATCGTCATCATCCTGCGTGAAATCGGCCTCTACGGCAGCCTAAGCGGCTTGGTGATCGTCCATTCCATCTTCGGCATGCCGATCCTGACACTGTTGTTTCGCAACTACTTCTCTTCGATGCCGGAGGAACTGTTCCGGGCGGCGCGCGTCGACGGCGCCGGCTTCTGGGGCATCTATTTCCGTATCATGCTGCCGATGTCGCTGCCGATCTTCGTCGTCGCCATCATCCTGCAGGTGACCGGCATCTGGAACGACTTCCTGTTCGGCGTCGTCTACACCCGGCCCGACACCTATCCGATGACGGTGCAGCTCAACAACATCGTCAACTCGGTGCAAGGCGTGAAGGAATACAACGTCAACATGGCCGCCACCATCCTGACCGGCCTCGTACCGCTCGTCGTCTATTTCGTTTCGGGCAAGCTCTTCGTGCGTGGCATCGCCGCCGGCGCGGTGAAAGGATGATGATGACAAGAATCGAAAATCCCAGTGTCTCAATCCAGGACCTGTCGCTGAATTTCGGCGCGATTTCGGTGCTGGAGACGCTCAACATCGATGTCGCCGAGGGCGAGTTCATCGTGCTGCTCGGTCCGTCCGGCTGCGGCAAGTCGACCTTGCTCAACTGCATCGCCGGCCTGCTTGATGTTTCCGAGGGCCGCATCTTCATCAAGGGCAAGAACGTCACCTGGGAGGAGCCTAAGGACCGTGGCATCGGCATGGTGTTCCAGTCCTATGCGCTCTATCCGCAGATGACGGTGGAGAAGAACCTGTCCTTCGGGCTGCGCGTCGCCGGCATCCCCAGGGACGAGATCGCCAAGCGCATCGCGCGGGCCGCCGAAATCCTGCAGATCGAGCCCCTGCTGCAACGCAAGCCGTCGGCACTTTCGGGCGGCCAGCGCCAGCGCGTGGCCATCGGGCGGGCGCTGGTGCGCGACGTCGATGTCTTCCTCTTCGATGAGCCGCTTTCCAATCTCGATGCCAAGCTGCGCGCGGAGCTGCGTGTGGAAATCAAACTGCTGCACAGCAAGCTGCAGAACACCATGATCTATGTCACCCACGACCAGATCGAGGCGATGACGCTGGCCGACCGCATCGCGGTGATGAAGGGCGGCGTGATCCAGCAACTCGACGCACCGCAGAAGATCTACAATCGCCCGGTCAACCGTTTCGTCGCCGGCTTCCTCGGCTCGCCGGCGATGAATTTCCTCGACGGCAGGCTGGAGAAGGACGATGGCAACTGGCACTTCGCCGTCGAGGATGTGCGGATCCCGCTTGCCACCTACGCTTTCGAAAAGGAGCCCGTGCCGGGAGCGGCCGTGTTCGGTATCCGACCCGAGCATGTCGCGTTCAACAGCGGCGTTGGATGGCCGTTCACAGCCACGGCCAATGTCGTGGTCGTCGAACCCATGGGTTCCGACACGCTGGTCTGGCTGAAGCTCGGAAATCAGAATTTCACGGTGCGGGTGACATCCGAGCGCACGCCAAACAACGCCGATACCGTGAGCATCGGTTTTGACCCAATGCGCGCTTCGCTGTTCGACGCCGCAACCGGCAACCGCCTGTAACGCCCAAGAATTTCACCCCAAGCACATCCATCCCCAGAGAACGGACAGAGACGATGAACTGGTCATTCCAACTTTACAGCGCGCGCAATTTCCAACCTTGGGAAGGGGTGCTCAAGATGCTGGGCGAGCTCGGCTACGCGCAAGTCGAAGGGTTCGGCGGCGTCTATGACGACCCAAAGGCATTTCGTGCCGAACTCGACAAGAACGGGCTCGCGATGCCGACCGGCCATTTCTCGATCGACGCGCTCGAGAACGATTTTGACGGCGTCCGCAAAATCGCCGACGCGCTCGGCATCACGCTGCTCATCTGCCCCTATCTGGTCGCCGAGAGCAGGCCGACCGATGCGGCCGGCTGGCGCAACTTCGGCGCACGCCTCGCCAAGGTCGGCGAAACGGCAGGCAAAGCCGGCTACGGCTTTGCCTGGCACAACCATGACTTCGAGTTCAAGAAGCTTGCCGACGGCTCGGTGCCGCAGGACCACATCCTGGCGGCAGCGCCCGACATCAGCTGGGAGATGGACGTGGCCTGGGTGGTGCGCGGCGGTGACGATCCGCTGCCCTGGATCGAGAAGTATGGCAGACGCATCACCGCCGTCCATGTCAAGGACATCGCCAAGCCCGGCGAGGGTCTCGACGAGGACGGCTGGTCGGATGTCGGCCACGGCACGATCGACTGGGCCGGTCTGATCCAGGCGCTGCGCGCCAAGAGCGCCGCCAAATACTACGTCATGGAACAGGATAATCCCAACGATATCGAGCGCTTCGCCCGCCGCTCGATCGCAGCCGCCAAGACCTATTAGGAGCATCAGCATGGCAAGGAAACTTGGGATCGGCGTCATCGGCTGCGGCAACATCTCGAAAGCGTATTTTTCATTGGCGCCGCTGTTTCGCGGCATCGAGATGCGCGCCTGCGCCGATATCAACATGGATGCGGCCAAGGCGCGGGCGAAGGAGTTCAAGCTGCGCGCCGAGACAGTCGAAGGGCTGCTCAAGGCCGGCGACATCGACATCATCGTCAACCTCACCATTCCGGCGGTGCACTACGAGGTGTCGAAACAGATCCTCGATGCCGGCAAGCACGTCTATTCGGAAAAGCCGTTCGTGCTGTCGGTCAAGGAAGGGCTCGACCTGAAGAAGCTGGCGGAGAAAGACGGACTGCGCATCGGCTCGGCGCCGGACACTTTCCTCGGTGGCGCGCACCAGCTTGTCCGCAACCTGATCGACACTGGCAAGCTCGGCAAGATCACCAGCGGCACATGCCATGTGATGAGCCACGGGATGGAGCATTGGCACCCCAATCCGGACTTCTTCTTCCAGCCTGGCGCTGGTCCGGTGCTCGATATCGGGCCCTATTACATCACCAACTTGATCCAGCTGATCGGACCGGTGAAGCAGGTGGCCGCGTTCGCTTCGATCCCGACGACAGAGCGTACCATCTCGTCAAAGCCTCGCGCGGGCGAAAAAATCCTGGTCGCCACGCCGACGACGATCCACGGTGTGATGGAGTTCGAGAATGGCGCCGTGGTGACGCTCAATACCAGCTGGGATGTGTGGAACCACGGCCATACGCCGATGGAACTCTACGGCGAGTTGGGCACGGTGTTTTTGCCGGATCCGAATTTCTTCGGTGGCGACGTTCGCTTCACCAACGGCGCCAAGCCGGTCAAGAAGCTGCCGAAATGGAAACATCCGCTTGGTGTGGCCAACCAGATGCATTCGCACGGCATGATGGCCAACTACCGCACCGCCGGTCTCGCCGACATGGCGCTGGCGATCGCGGAAGGCCGGCCGCATCGGTGCTCGATGGAACTGGCGCTGCATGCCGTCGATGTGATGACCGGCATGTTGCGGTCGGGCGCAAGCGGAAAATTCGTTGCCATGCAGACCACCTGCGAACGGCCCGCGGCACTGGGCGTCAAGGACGCGAAAGATCTGTTGGCAAAGAAGAAGTAGGCGACGTGCTGCAGTGATTGCGGCACGTGTTGTTTACCGTCGACCCCCTCTCCCCATAGAAACGGGGAGAGGCTATGGGTGAGGCGCGAGGCCGACTCACCTTTTTCGCGGTGGCGACTGCCGGGCTCGCTGTCGATTTGAGGATCTCCCATGCCCTATGTGCCTGCCGAAAACCGCTACGAGAACATGGTCTACAATCGCTGCGGGCGATCCGGCCTGAAATTGCCGGCGATCTCGCTCGGGCTCTGGCACAATTTCGGTCACGACACGCCGCACCGGACCAAGCAGGCAATCGCCCGCAAGGCCTTCGATCTCGGCATTACGCATTTCGACCTCGCCAACAATTACGGTCCACCGCCCGGTTCGGCGGAGACGGCGTTCGGTGAAATCCTGCGAACCGATTTCTCCGGTTACCGCGACGAGCTGATCATCTCGACCAAGGCCGGCTATGAGATGTGGGCCGGACCCTATGGCGAATGGGGCGGGCGCAAATATGTGCTGGCCAGCCTCGACCAGAGCCTGAAGCGGATGGGGCTCGACTATGTCGACATCTTTTATTCGCACCGCTTCGATCCCGAAACGCCGCTGGAAGAAACGATGGGCGCGCTCGATCACGCGGTGCGATCGGGCAAGGCACTTTATGCCGGCATCTCCTCCTACAATTCGCAGCGCACGCGCGAGGCCGCCGACATATTGAAGCAGCTCGGCACACCTTGCGTCATCCATCAGCCGAGCTATTCGATGCTCAACCGCTGGGTCGAAGACGACGGTTTGCTCGACACGCTGGAGGGGCTCGGCGTCGGCTCAATCGTGTTCACGCCGCTGGCGCAAGGCATGCTGACCGACAAGTATCTCGGCGGCATCCCAGAGGGCAGCCGCGCCAGCCAAGGCAAGTCGCTGAGGCCGGCCTTCATCAACGACAAGACCATCGCCAACATCAAGGCGCTGAACGCGATTGCCGGCCGACGCGGCCAGACGCTGGCGCAGATGGCGCTGGCCTGGGTGCTGCGCAAGGGCCGGGTGACCTCGGCGCTGATCGGTGCCAGCCGGCCGGAGCAGGTCGAGGATTGCGTCGGCGCACTGAAGGCGCTCGACTTCAGCGATGCCGAGCTTGCCGAAATCGACACGTACGCGCGCGAGGCCGATATCAATCTGTGGGCCGCCTCCGCCGAGCGCAAGGGTCCGCCACGGAAGTGATCCACCACGGAAGTGACGGCAACGCGTAGCCGAACAGATACGGCGGGAACTGCTCCCGCCGTTTTCATTTGCTGGGCCTGCCAATACCTGCTCGAAGTTTGGGCCCCACTCGGAGTTGACCGGCTTCTGGGCCGTTCCGGCACGGAAACAGTAGCAAAAACGCCCGTTCGTCGCTATCTGGATGGGATTGAAGCCGCTTGCATGCGGACATGACGTGCGAGCGGCGCAAAAGGGTTGGAAACAGGACCATGGCGGCAAGGGATGTGCTGACGAAAAACCAATTGTGCGTGCTCGAGAAACTCGAAGCCGCCAGCGGGCCGCTCAGCGCCTATACATTGCTCGACCAGCTTCGCGAGCGGGGTTTTCGCGCACCGCTGCAGGTCTATCGCGCGCTCGACACGCTGGTGAAGTCCGGTTTCGTGCACAGGCTCGAAAGCCTCAATTCCTTTGTCGCTTGCGCCGAGCCGCACGACCACAGCCATTCGATGACCGCCTTTGCCATCTGCGACACATGCGGACAGGTGACAGAATTTTCCGACCATGATGTCGGACACCGGCTCGACGAATGGGTGCGCTCGACCGGTTTTGCCGCCAAGAAGGCGGTGATCGAGTTCCGCGGCACCTGTGCGAAATGCCTGGCCGAGGTGGCCTGATTTCGACTCAATGCGCCTCTTCCCAATTGTTGGCGGCGCGGGCGTCGACATGCAGCGGCACTGACATCGACACCGCCGGCATCGCGGCGTTCTCCATCACATGGCGCACGACCGGGATCGTCGCCTCGACTTCCGCTTCAGCCGTCTCGAAGACCAGCTCGTCATGCACTTGCAGCAGCATGCGGGCGGAAAGCTTCGCCTTTTCCAGCGCGTCGTCCATGCGTATCATGGCGCGGCGGATGATATCGGCCGCGGTCCCCTGCAGCCGGGCGTTGATCGAGGCGCGCTCGTTGAAGGCACGGACTGACGGGTTCGAGGACCGTATCTCCGGATAGTGGATGCGGCGGCCGAAGATCGTTTCGACATAGCCGTGTTCGCGGGCATAGGCCTTGGTCGCGTCGATATAGTCGCGGATGCCCGGAAAGCGTTCGAAATATTTCTTGATATAAGCGCCGGCCTCTTCGCGCGGAATCGACAGCTGGTTGGCGAGGCCAAAGGCGGAAATGCCGTAGATGATGCCAAAATTGATCGCCTTGGCGCGGCGGCGTATCTCCGCGGGCATGCCCTCGACCGGCACGTTGAACATCTCCGACGCGGTGATGGCGTGGATGTCGGCGCCGTCGGCAAACGCCTGCTTGAGCTGCGGGATCTCGGCGACATGGGCGAGCACGCGCAGCTCGATCTGGCTGTAGTCGGCGGAAACCAGCTTGTTGCCCTTGTCGGCGATGAAGGCCGTCCTGATCTTTCGCCCCTCGACGGTGCGTACCGGTATGTTCTGCAGATTGGGATCGGAGGACGACAGCCGTCCCGTCGTCGTCGCGGCAAGAGCGTATGAGGTGTGGACGCGCTTCGTATCGGGATGGACGAAACCGGGCAGCGCATCGGTGTAGGTCGATTTCAATTTGGTCAGCTGGCGCCAGTCGACGATCTTGCGTGGCAGCTCGTGGCCTTCGGCGGCGAGGTCTTCCAGAAGCTGCGCCGAGGTCGACCATTGGCCGGTCTTGGTCTTGGAGCCGCCGGGCAGGCCCATCCTGCCGAACAAGATGTCGCCGAGCTGTTTTGGCGAGCCGATGTTTATGCGCTCGCCGACGAGCTGGTAGATTTCATCCTCCAGCCGCGCGGCGCCCTGTGCCAGTTCGCCGGAGAGCCGCGACAGGATCTGCCGGTCGACGGAGATGCCGCGCTGCTCCATCCTTGCCAGAACCGGCACCAGCGGCCGTTCCAGCCGCTCGTAGACCGACACGAGGCCCTTGGCGGCAAGCCGTGGCTTCAGCACCCGCCAGAGCCTGAGCGTCACATCGGCGTGCTCCGCGGCATAGGCCGTTGCCTTGTCGATATCGACCTGGTCGAAGCCGACGAAGCTTCTTCCAGAGCCGGCCAGATCCTTGAGGGCAATGGGAGAGTGGCCGAGCCACTTTTCCGACAGAGCCGCCATGCTGTGGCCGCCGGACGTGCCTGCATCGAGCACGTAGGAAATCAGCATGGTGTCGTCGAACGGGGCGACATCGATGCCGTGGCGGCTCATCACGACGAGATCGTATTTCAGCTCCTGCACGATCTTGAGAACCGACTTGTCCTCCAGCAACGGCTTCAGGATGCCAAGCGCCTCACGGATCGGGATCTGGTTTTCGACCACTCCGCCGCCGAGCAGGTCGCCGTTGCCGCTTTTGTGGGCGAGCGGCACATAGGCGGCGCGACCGGGTGCGGTGGCTATGGACAGGCCGATCAGCTCGGCCTGCATCGGATCGGCTGACGTGGTCTCGGTATCGAAGGCGACGATGCCGGTCTCCATCGCCTCGGCCACCCATGCCTTCAGCACTGCTGTGTCGCGGATGGAGACGTAGGCGCTGGTGTCGATCTTGCTGGCAGTGGCGTCTTCGAAGCGAAGCGCCGAGAGGAGCGAAGGGGTGTCGCCTTCCTTGGGTTCCACCTTGATGGTGGCCGGCACCGTTTCCCCGGCTTCGTCTGTCGCTGTGCCTGCCGCGCTGTCGGCGGTTGCCGGCACTCCAAATCCCACATCGGGACCATGCGCGGTGTCGGCGCGCTCGATAATGACGGGAACGGCCTTGACATCAGCCGCTTCTGTCCCGGTCGCTTCCGCCACGCGGCGGGTCAGCGAGGAGAATTCCATCGTCTTGAGGAAGCCGATCAGCTTTGGTCCGTCGGGCGGGTGCAACACGAAATCGTCGAGCCCCTCGGTTACCGGCACGTCGTTCTTCAGCCTCACCAGCTCACGCGAAATGCGAGCCTTGTCGGCGTTGGCGATGATCGATTCGCGCCGCTTGTCCTGCTTGATCTCGCCGGCGCGGGCGAGCAGCGTATCCAGATCGCCGAACTGCTCCAGCAATTGCGCCGCCGTCTTCGGCCCGATGCCGGGCACGCCCGGCACATTGTCGACCGAATCGCCGGTCAGCGCCTGCAGGTCGATCATCTTTTCCGGCGGCACGCCCCATTTCTCGATCACCTCGGGAACGCCGATCTGGCGGTCCTTCATCGGGTCGTACATGGCGACCGAAGGGCCGACCAGTTGCATCAGATCCTTGTCGGAGGAGATGATGGTGGTGTCGGCGCCAGCTTCGCAGGCAAGCCGGCAATAGGTGGCGATGAGGTCGTCGGCCTCGTAGCCTTCCGTCTCGAGGCAGGGCAGGTTGAAGGCCCTGGTTGCCTGGCGAATGAGGCCGAACTGCGGGATCAAATCTTCAGGGGGCGCCGAGCGGTTGGCCTTGTATTCGGGGTAGAGGTCGTTGCGGAAGGTCTTCGACGAATAGTCGAAGATCACGGCAAAATGCGTCGGCACGATACCGACATCGGTGTTGCGGGCGTCCTGCGTCAGTTTCCAGACCATGTTGCAGAAGCCGAGCACGGCACTGGTCGGCAGCCCGTCGGACTTGCGCGTCAGCGGCGGCAGCGCGTGATAGGCGCGAAAGATGTAGCCGGAGCCGTCGACAAGGAAGAGATGATCGCCTTTTTTCATGGGACGAAGGGATAGCGCGGCGCGGCGTCGTGGTCCATGCCAAAGGCGGCCTCAACCACCGGTTCCGGCAACATCCCTGACAAGTCGATCCCATCACGGGTATGTTACGAAAGTGTAATCTTCGTGCCCTTGAATCGCCACGTTCGGAGACACAGATAAACGCCATCGGCATTTTTCGCCGAGGTCCGGAGCAAGGCCCGTCCCCCGCCTATCCCGGACACTTGCGGCAGCCTATCCCCCTCTCCGGGCTGCCGCATCGTTTCGAGTAAAGGCCGCCGTGGTTCCCCCTCCACCACGGCGGCATTTTTTTGCCTTTCGACGCCCGTGGTCCAACGACCGCCGGCTTTTCGTTTCCGCCTCGCAGCTTTAGGGTGCCGCTCAGAATCGAAAGGCTTGATAAAATGTCCAGAATTTCTCCCGTCCTCGACCGCCTCGACAAAAACCTCGACGCGAGCCTGGAGCGCCTGTTTGGCCTGCTCAGGATCAAGTCGATCTCGACCGATCCGAGCTATGCCGCAGATTGCCGCAAGGCGGCGGAATGGCTGGTGGCGGAGCTCAGGCTGATCGGCTTCGACGCCAGCGTGCGAGACACGCCAGGCCATCCGATGGTGGTGGCGCACCATGACGGGCCAGCGGGCGCGCCGCATGTCCTGTTCTATGGCCATTACGACGTGCAGCCGGTCGACCCGATCGAGCTCTGGGAAAGCGACCCGTTCGCACCTTGGGTGAAGGAGATCGAGCCCGGCCACCAGGTGATCACGGGACGTGGTTCGGCCGACGACAAGGGGCAGCTGATGACTTTCGTCGAGGCTTGCCGCGCCTGGAAGCAGGTACATGGCGGACTGCCGTGCCGCATCACGATCCTGTTCGAAGGCGAGGAGGAGTCTGGCTCGCCATCGCTGAAGCCGTTCCTCGAGGCGAATGCGGCCGAACTCAAGGCCGACTTCGCGCTTGTCTGCGACACGGGCATGTGGGACCGCGATACGCCGTCCATCTGCGTCGCGCTGCGCGGGCTGGTCGGCGAGGAGATCACGGTCAAGACCGCCGACCGCGACTTGCATTCCGGTCTTTATGGCGGTGCTGCCGCCAATCCGATTCGCATCCTGGCCAGGATCCTGGCTGACATCCACGACAAGGACGGCCGCGTCACCATTCCCGGTTTCTATGACGGTGTCGAGGAGACGCCTTCGCAGATCCTGAAGTCATGGGAGGCGCTCGGCGAGACCGCCGAGACGTTCCTTGGGCCTGTCGGCCTGTCGATCCCATCCGGTGAAAAGGGCCGCTCGGTGCTCGAACTCACCTGGGCGCGGCCGACGGCCGAGTTCAACGGCATTACCGGCGGCTATACCGGCAAAGGGTTCAAGACGGTGATCGCGGCGGAAGCCTCGGCAAAAGTGTCCTTCCGCCTCGTCCACAAGCAGAGTCCGGAAAAGGTCCGCGCCGCCTTTCAGGCCTTTGTCAGGGAGCGCATCCCAGCCGACTGCTCCGTCGATTTCCACCCGCATGGCGGCTCGCCGGCGATCCAGCTTTCCTACGACTCGCCATTTCTCGCCAAGGCCAAGGACGCGCTGTCCGACGAATGGCCGAAGCCGGCGGTGACGACGGGAAGCGGCGGCTCGATCCCGGTGGTCGGCGATTTCCAGACCTATCTCGGCATCGAATCCTTGCTGGTCGGTTTCGGGCTCGACGATGACCGCATCCATTCGCCGAACGAGAAATACGAGATGAGTTCCTTCCACAAGGGCCAACGCTCCTGGGCGCGCATTCTCGATGCGCTGACACGCTGAGCGGGCGAGACTTCAACTTTCTGTTGATTTTTCATCGGATCGCGGCGAGGACGGGCTAAAGCGCGTCGCGTTTGATCTGCCTGATGCGACGCGCTTTAGATTGTTGCTTATGCATGTCGTTATCGCAAAACCGCTGCACACTTTTGCGCGACATGCATTAGAGCGACGTGCGTCCAGCCGCGACCGGAGAAGACGATGAGCGATATCCGCTTCCATAAGAACGACCTGCCGGGGCTCTTGCACTACGACGTCGGGGCGGTCGCCATCGATACGGAGACGCTGGGGCTGAACCCGCATCGCGACCGGCTTTGCGTGGTGCAGATCTCGCCGGGTGACGGCTCCGCCGACATCATCCAGATCGCGCCCGGCCAGAAGAAGGCGCCGAACCTCGTCAGCCTGCTCAAGAACCGCAGCATAACCAAGCTCTTCCATTTCGGCCGTTTCGATCTCGCCGTGCTCTACAACGCCTTCGGCGTCATGCCGGAGCCGGTGTTCTGCACCAAGATCGCCTCGCGGCTTACCCGAACCTATACCGATCGGCACGGGCTGAAGGACATCTGCTTTGAGCTTCTCGGCGTCAGCCTGTCGAAGGCGCAGCAATCATCGGACTGGGCGGCGGAGACGTTGTCACCCGAACAGCTCGAATACGCAGCCTCCGACGTGCTCTATCTGCACCAGCTGCGTGATGTGCTGACGGCGCGGCTGGCGCGCGACAACCGGAGCAAGGAGGCCGAGGCCTGCTTCCGCTTCCTGCCGACGCGTGCGAAACTCGACCTGATGGGTTGGGATGAGGCAGACATCTTCGCCCACAGCTAAGGGTGGAACCAGGTGTTCGCCACTACTTTTTGTCGGTACATGGAGGGGACGAAATGGCTGCCAGAAAACCAATCGAAACAGCGCCCAGGGATGGTTCCAAGGTCACCGTCTACTGGAAGGACAGCGACGGGGTGATGAACGAAGCCATCGCGCAGTACAGGTCGCTCGACCGGCTGAAAGCGGCCGGCGGCGACTGGGACGAGAACGACACCGGCTGGTGGGCCTATACGGACGGCCATACGCAAAAGAAAATCGAACCGATCAGCTGGCGGCCGGCGTCCGAGGATGCCGACGACGAATGACGCCGCTGGCGGGGCCGGCGCCTTTCCAATAGGTTGGACCTGTTGCGGAGGTCGATTCGGAGCTTTCCGCTCCGTGACAATTCGCTCTGGAGGGATCTGCAATGGGTACTGAGAGCCTGCTTGTCTTCATCATCATCGGCGCCATCGCCGGCTGGCTCGCCGGCCTGATCGTCAAGGGTTTCGGCCTCGGCCTGGTCGGCAACATCGCCGTCGGCATCGTCGGTGCCTTCATCGCCGGCTGGCTCTTCCCAAGGATGGGGTTCGCCATAGGCGGTGGCATATTCGCCTCCATTATCCACGCCACGATCGGCGCGGTCATCCTGCTCGTGCTGATCAAGCTGGTAAAGCAGGCCTGATCCATCGAAGGACATCAAGCGCGCCATGAAACAGAACATGCTCTATCTCGTCATCGGTGCGCTCGTCGTCGTGGTCATCGCGCTCGGCATCTATGTCTATCGCGAGCAAACCAGGCCGGAGGGCGTGGAACTCAAGATCGACGACAAGGGTATATCGATCCAGCAGAACTGAACGGCGTTAGATTGGCGTGGCAAAAGTGCTGATGACCTACCCCAATCAGGCCGAAAATTGACGCCAAGGCAGGGCCGGTCCGTCCCTCGGTGCGTCCGGAGACAGGAGCCAAGCTGGATATGGAATGAGAGTGACGTATCGGCGGATCCGCGCTATGATCTTGGTACAGGGAGTTTGGGGCCAACCCACCTACTATTAGGAGGTTGCCATGAGGCACCAAACACTGGACCAACTGCATACGGTGGCAAAGGTACACAGAGACCCAACACCTCCTGGAATGGACCGAACCCAGCGTCTCGAACGTTGGTCAACTCTTCTTGAACGGCAGCCCAATCGACTGCTTACCGCACTTATCGGGACCGAATATCGATCGTCACCCGAGCGCGACGTCATGCGTGGCGATGGCTCGCCAATATCGGTTGCCTTCGAGGATCCGATCCTGCGCGATGAGGGGCTGAAAGACGACACTTATGGCGAAGCAAAGCGTTTCTTCGAATTGACCGACGATGAGCTCCACGAAATTGTCTGCTACTGCCATGTGGGCGAGACGATGCAATCATCCTGGGCAGCGCTTTCCGTTCGCGCTGCGATTGGCTAACACATGATCCGCCAGGGTTGAAATGACTTTGTGACAAGGTCATGCGCCAATTCAATGGTTTAGAGCGCGATCGGACGCAAACCTACTTTACCGGTCGCGCTCTAATGACGAGCATTGACTGCGGCTACCTCATAGACGCTTTTTTGTGCGCGGCCAGGTTCGCACCCACCAGAGGGATGCGGGGTGAGAAATCGCCTGGATCTAGCGCCTCAGGATGCAGCCATAATTGGGCGAATCTGGTTCTCCCAGATCCGGTAGCCGTCGCCGTTAAGGTGGACCCCATCGGTCGTGAACTCCGGCCGGAGGCTATCGTTTCGGGAGAGGGATGCGTTGAGGTCCAGAAACCGGCAGTTGGCGGCGTTTGAGCAAAGAGCCATGAGTGCGCTGTTCAACCGCTTTATTGCTGCGTTGTGAACCTCGCTGCTCGTAAACAACGTTGACTGGACAACGATGCTGTCCACATCCGCCAAACGTTCAATGATCTTGCCGTAGGATGTAGCGACGTCGTCAGGGCTAGCTGACCTGCTAATATCGTTTACCCCTAGCATGATGAAAACGAGCCGGGGCTCTGCTGCCGTAATCTGGTCGAGCCTTAGGAGCGCGCTGTCGACGCGTTCACCAGATATGCCGCGATTGATTATTGACAGTCTGGGAAACATCTCCTGCCAATGGCCATTCGCAGTGAGAGAATCGCCAAACATGACGATGTCGGCATGTCCTTTGAATTGACGGAATTCGTCGACTTTCGCTTGCCAGTGAGCGTTATCGGAGCGTGTTGCAACGAGGGGTCGCTAGCAGCATCGCTAGCACTGTGCTGAAGATCAGCATCTTCTTCATGTCAACCTACCAAGATAGTCATAGCTCGCTCCGTAACCGCTCGGTGGTCCAATGGATCTTGCCATCGATCTTCATGGGCTTGTGGATCACCAGCCGCTTCATCTGACGCCAGCCTGGATGGTCGCCGGCCACTCCGACATCAGGCAGACAGAGAAATATGACCGCGCCTTGATCGAGGCCGCGGACCGTTTTGCCGATGCCAGAATCAGGCGACGCGAACAGAGCGGTAACGGGCGGTAACAGATTTAGAAATTCGTACGGTATTTCAAAGGCCTGCTGAACGGTCATTTTAACCCGCCCTTAAATCGCCGCAACTACTCTTCACCCCGAACGCCATGGAGCGACGTGCGTCCGTTCGGAGGCACAATACGCTCTAGACTTTGAAGCTTCGCATCGTGCGTTCCGAAAATCGATTCCGATTTTTGGGCCGATGCGACAGGCATCGGGACAGACAGCACAGCGCATGGCGAACCGCAGAGACAGCCGCATCGAACCGAGCTTCGAGGGACCGCCACAGGCGAAATCCTCGGCCGGTTTTTCGGTGAGCGAGGAGGATCGCGTCGTGCCGAGCAACCGCAAGACCTCTGCAAAGCGCCAATCGGCCAAGACAAGATCGTCGCGTCGCGGACGCGGTAAAAGCCGGCGCGGCCTATTCGGCGTGCTCGGCCGGTTGGCCTACTGGTGCTTCGTCCTGGCCATCTGGGGCGGCATCGCCACCGCCGGCATCGTCGTCTATTACGGTGCGAAAATGCCGGCGGCCACCACCTGGGCCATTCCCGACCGCGCACCCAATATCAGGATCGTCTCGGTCGACGGAAAACTGCTCGCCAATCGCGGCATGAGCGGCGGCGAAGCCGTCGGCCTGCATGAAATGTCGACCTATATTCCCGAGGCCGTCATCGCCATTGAAGATCGCCGCTTCTATTCGCATTTGGGCATCGATCCGATCGGTCTGTCCAGAGCCATGGTGGCCAATGTTCTCGGCGGGCGCTTTTCGCAAGGCGGCTCGACGCTGACCCAGCAATTGGCGAAAAACCTGTTCCTGACGCCCGACCGCACGCTGGAACGCAAGGTGCAGGAAGTGCTTCTGGCGCTGTGGCTCGAGCACAAGCACACCAAGGACCAGATCCTCGAAATGTATCTCAACCGGGTCTATTTCGGCTCCGGAGCCTATGGTGTCGAAGCGGCCTCGCGCCGCTATTTCGGCAAGAGCGCGCGTGATGTCACGCTGCCCGAGGCTGCGCTCCTCGCTGGCCTGTTGAAGGCGCCGTCGCGACTATCTCCGGCGCGTGACCCGAAGGCGGCCGAGCGGCGCTCGCAGCTTGTTCTCGCCGCCATGCGCGACGAAGGCAAGATCAGCGCCAAGGAACTGACCACTGCGATGAGCGCGCCGGCGTCGCGGGTGGCATCCTACTGGACGGGCTCGGAAAACTATGTCGCCGACACCATCGTGGAAGAACTGCCCGACCTGATCGGCGATGTGCGCGGCGACATCATCGTCGACACTACCGTCGACCTCACGCTGCAGAAGCTCGCCGAACAATCGATCCGCCGGCTGATCGACGGAAGTGGCAAAAAGCTCAATGCCAGCCAGGGTGTGCTGGTGTCGATCGACAATTCCGGCGCAGTACGTGCCATGGTCGGCGGCTATGATTATTCGACCAGCCAGTTCGACCGCGCCTCGGAGGCGCGCCGCCAGCCAGGCTCGGCGTTCAAGCCCTTCGTTTACATGGCGGCGCTGGAGGCCGGCCGTACGCCCGACAGCGTGCGCAATGACGCGCCGATCAGAATAGGCAAATGGACGCCAACCAATTACGGCGGCAAGTATTTCGGCAAGGTGACGCTGGCGACGGCGCTGGCGAAATCGCTGAACTCGGTGGCCGCCCAGCTGACAATGGAAGTCGGGCCTGACGCAGTCGTCGAGGCGGCGCATCGCATGGGTATCCAGTCCGACCTCACGGCCAACACCTCGATCGCGCTCGGCACCTCCGAAGTGACACCGCTGGAACTGACGTCGGCCTATGTCCCCTTCGCCAATGGCGGCTACCGGCCGGAAGTCCATTTCATCCGCCGCGTGACGACAGCCAGCGGCAAGGTGCTCTACGACAACAATGGCGGCGGCGCCCCGCGCGTCATCAAGCCCGAGATCGTCGGCATGATGAATTCGATGATGACCGGCACCGTCGAAATCGGCACTGCCAGGAAGGCGGCCTTTGCCTGGCCGGCCGCCGGCAAGACCGGCACCAGCCAGAATTCGCGCGACGCCTGGTTCATCGGCTATACCGCCAATCTCACCACCGGCGTCTGGTTCGGCAATGACGATGGCGGTCCGATGAAGAAGGTCACCGGCGGCGCGCTGCCGGCGCAGGCCTGGCATGAGTTCATGGTCGCCGCGCACGAAGGCGTGCCGGTGCGGCCGCTGCCTGGAACATGGAGGTCGACGCCTGCGGATACGATCGTGCAGGACGAAATACCGTCCAACACGGCGCAACCGGCGCCAGTGCCGTCCGCTTCGGTTGGCCAATCCGCACCGTCCGTTCAAAAAGCGTCGCCGCCTCGCGCCGTGCGTCCCGCCGAAACGGTCGATGCCGGCGGCTTCGGCTTGCCGGGCGGTGGCGGCACCACCGCATCGATCAAGCGCCCGGTGCCGCCCGCCGATGTCGGCGGCCCGGTCAAGAAGCGGCAGACCTCGATCCTCGACATCCTCACCGGCGGCTGACCCCCTCGTCATCGCTGCCGTGTTCCGCTACATCTCCCGTTTGGAGATCGTGAATGGCCGAAACCGACACCAGAAAAACCATCGTGCTGACCGGCGCCAGCCGCGGCATCGGCCACGCCACTGTCAAGCGCTTTTCGCGCGAGGGCTGGCGCGTCATCACCTGCTCGCGCCAGGCCTTTGCCGAGGACTGCCCGTGGCCGGCTGGTCCGGAAGACCACATCAAGGTCGATCTCGCCGACCAGGAGGATGTCGGCATCGCGATCTCGGAAATCCGCCATCGGCTGGAGGCGCATGGCGGCCAGCTACATGCGCTGGTCAACAATGCCGGCATCTCGCCGAAGCTCAAGGACGGCAACAGCCGCATGAATTCGATCGACACGCCGATGCATGTCTGGCGCGACGTGTTCCAGGTCAATTTCTTCGCGCCGATCATGCTGGCGCGGGGATTGTTTAGGGAATTGGCGTCGGCCAAAGGCTCGATCGTCAACGTCACCTCGATCGCCGGCACCCGCGTGCATCCCTTCGCCGGCACCGCCTATGCGACGTCGAAGGCCGCGCTCGGCTCGCTGACGCGCGAAATGGCGCATGATTTCGGCCCACACGGCATCCGCGTCAACGCCATCGCACCGGGCGAGATCGACACGGCGATCCTGTCGCCGGGCACGGAAAAGATCGTCGAGACAATTCCACTGCGGCGGCTGGGCACCACGGCGGAAGTCGCCGACATCATCTTCTTCCTGTGCTCGCAGCAGGCCTCTTATGTGACGGGCTCGGAAATCCACATCAATGGCGGCCAGCACGTGTGAGCGAACGCTGGCGATCGAGGGCTAAGTAATCGGTGCTTTCGGCTCTTTGGCCGCCTCTGCCTTGCCCTCTATCACCTCTTCCACAATCCCGCGCGCGATCTCGCGCTCGCCCATGATGACTGTATCGGCACCGAGACCTTTGAGGTGCTCGACCTCCGCATCGGAATGGGCACGGGCGATGACGTTGATCCTCGGGTTGGCGGCGCGGGCGCGCAGCACGATCTGTCCCGCCTCGAAGGCGTTGGGGATGGCGAGGATCAGCCGGCTCGCGCCCTCGGGATTGGCTGCGGCGAACACTTCGCCATTCGCAGCATTGCCGGACACGGTTTCGATGCCGTCGGCCTTGAGCTTCGCCAGTGTCTTGTCGGCATCCTCGATGACGAGGAAGGGCAGGGCGGCCTCCTTCAATGACGCGCCGACGAGGCTGCCGACACGGCCATAGCCGACCAGGATGGAATGGCCGGAAAGCGCTGTCCTGGGCGGCGGGCCGTCCTCTTTCACCGGTGCCGCAACCGAAGCCAGCTGGCCTGGCTCCGTTGCGGGGCCGATCGGCTTTGCCTCGTCGAGCGAAGCCGCCTTGCCGGCGCGCCTTTCCAGCCATGGTTTCATCCAGTCGACGGCAAGAAACATCAGCGGGTTGAGGACGATCGACAGGATAGCACCGGCGAGGATGAGGTCGCGTCCTTGTTCGGGCAGCAGCTTCAGCCCGACGCCGAGTTCGGCCAGGATGAACGAGAATTCGCCGATCTGGGCAAGGCTTGCCGAGATCATCAATGCGGTCGCGATCGGATAGCGGAAGGCGACGACGATGGCGAAGGCTGCCAGCGATTTGCCGATGACGATGATGGCCAGTGTCGCGAGGATCGGCCAGCCATTGCTGATCAGGCTGAACGGGTCGAACAGCATGCCGACCGAAACGAAGAACAGCACGGAAAAGGCGTCGCGCAGCGGCAGCGATTCCTCGGCCGCTCGATGGCTGAGCGCGGATTCGCTCATGATCATGCCGGCGAAGAAAGCGCCCAGCGCCAGCGAGACGCCGAATAGCTTGGCCGCGCCGAAGGCGACGCCGAGAGCAATGGACAGCACCGCCAGCCGGAACAATTCACGCGACCCGGTATGGGCGACGTAGTGCAGGATCCAGGGGATGACCCGGCGGCCGACCACCAGCATGACGACGACAAAGGCGGCGACCTTGGCCAGCGTGATGCCGACGACACCCCAAACGCCGTAGCTCGCCGGCAGCGACAGCAGGCCGCTGGTGTGGACCTCCACCGGCTCCTGACCGCCCAGCACGCCGGCCAGCGCCGGCAGCAAGACCAGCGCCAGCACCATGGCCAGATCCTCGACGATCAGCCAGCCGACGGCGATGCGGCCGCGCTCGGTCTCGATCAGCCGCCGTTCCTGCAGGGCACGTAGCAGCACCACGGTCGAGGCGACGGAAAGCGCCAGCCCGAACACCAGCCCCGCACCCATCGACCAGCCCAGCATCCACGCAAGGCCGGCGCCGAGCGCTGTCGCGAAGCCGATCTGCACGATGGCGCCGGGCACGGCGATGGCGCGGACCGACAACAAATCCTTCAGCGAGAAATGCAGGCCGACGCCGAACATCAGCAGGATCACGCCGATTTCGGCGAGCTCATTGGCGAGGCCGGCATCGGCGACGAAGCCCGGTGTGTTCGGCCCGACCAGAACGCCGGCGATGAGGTAACCGACCAGCGGCGGGATGCGGAAGCGATTGGCAATTGCGCCGAAGACGAAAGCCAGCCCCAAACCGGCGACGATGGTGGCGATAAGGGGCGTGTCATGCGGCATGGTCTATGAAGCGCCTTTCAAAAAACACGATGTCGGATATGCACCGCCCGAAGCAGTCGCCTTTGCAATATGGCGGCCCGGATGGCCGCGAGGCAACCCGCAAGTGCCACGAATATACGACAACGGTCGGCAGAAGGCGGCCGCCTGGCTGGAAACGGCCTGCGCGCGCCTGATGCCCGCGATCAGGCCGCCTGCAGCAGGTTTTCGATGTCGACGATGGTGTGGTTGGTGAGCGTCTTCGGAATTTCCACTGTGATTTTCTCGGCAACTTCCTTGTGCAGTTTTCGACGCATGTCGCCCAGCACCTGCGGCGGTGCGATCAGCACCATCTCCTTGAAGGCGCCGCGATGCGCGAGCTTGTACAGCCGCTCGGCAATTTCGTCGGCGAAACGCTCCTTGCCGAGTCGATGCCAGTCAGTGTCCTCGACTGCGCTGCGGTGGGCGGAAGGGCCGTCGCTGTAGCGGCCGGGGCGGTCCGAACCTTGCTCTCGCGTCGCCGGATTTGTCTGTTCCATCTCCTGCACGACCTGAAGGTCGGGATATTGGGTGTCACCACGGTTCTCGAGGAACAGTGCCTTCTCGCCGTCGGCCACCACTATCCACAGTCCGCGTTTCAGCTTGAGGTTGTCCACGGAGCGCTCCTTCTTTCTGCTTTTCATGGTTCTCTAGGCCCGTCTCTGGAGCCATTGCCGCAGCTGAACAGCCAGGCTCGGATTCGCAGGGCAAACGCGCGCCGAGGCAGGAATGTTCCGGTGACGACAAAGACGGCGAGCAGGCTAATCAACCGACGAGATGACTGTGTTCAGCGCATTGCGGCTTTAATCTACTGGATTTGTAGAATTTAGAAAAAAGTGTTTTGTGATACACCTCGTTTGCCGCTAGAACGGCCGCAGATCAAGGCTCGCAACAGCGGCTTGGATCCGCTCCACTCGTGGGTGTGGAATTTTTTTCTCCTGCCTCCGGTGCTTGCGGAAAAGCGATTGCTTCGCACGAAGCGATGCGCGAGTGCGTTCCTTCTGCTTTTTCGCGCTCGCGCGTAGAACTGACAGCGAATTCAGGATTTCGCTCGCCATGCCGCAGGCCACCGCCAAGCTCAACGCCTTTCCCGTCTTCATGCGGGTCGAGGGCGAAACCGTGGCCATCGTCGGCGACGGCGAGGAGGCTCTGGCCAAGGCGCGGCTGATCGGCCAGTCGAGCGCCGTCCTGCGCATCATAGCCGATGCTCCCGAGGCTGAGTTGCTGGCCTTCATCGCCGCGAATGGCGCCGTCCACATCGCTGCCGCCTACGAGGCCGCGCATCTTGAAGGCGCGGTGATGGTGTTTGCCGCCAGCGGCAAAGAGGCGCTCGACCGGCGCGTTGCCGAGGATGCTCGCCGGCTGGGCATTCCGGTCAATGCCGTCGACCGGCCGGAGCTGTGCGATTTCTTCACCCCGGCGCTGGTCAACCGCGCGCCGGTCGCCATTGCCATCGGCACGGAAGGGGCGGGCCCGGTGCTTGCCCAGATGCTGCGCAGCCGCATCGACCGCATGCTGTCGCCGTCGCTCGGGCCGCTTGCTTCGCTTGCTGCCTCGTTGCGCGGCACCGCTGAGAGATTGCTGCCGAAAGGCAATGCCCGCCGGCGCTTCTGGAGCGACTTTTTCGGCGGCGCACCGGCCCGCGCCATGGACGCCGGCCAGCTTTCGCAGGCGCATGACGCGGCCGTCGACCTGTTGCTTTCGAATGCGCCGGCATCGGGCCACATCGCCCTGGTCGGCGCGGGTCCCGGCGCCGAGGACCTGCTGACGCTCCGCGCTCACCGCCTGCTGATGGAAGCCGATGTCATCGTCCATGATGCGCTGGTGCCGGAGGCGATCGTCGCCATGGGCCGTCGCGACGCCGAGCGTCTGCCGGTGGGCAAACGCAAGGGCTGCCACACCAAGAGCCAGGCCGAGATAAACGCGCTGCTGATCGAACTTGGCCGCGATGGCAAGCGCGTCGTGCGGTTGAAGTCCGGCGATCCACTGGTGTTCGGCCGGGCGGGCGAGGAAATGGCGGCGCTGCGCGATGCCGGCATTGCCTATGAGGTGGTTCCGGGCGTCACCGCGGCCTTCGCCGCCGCCGCCGATTTCGAGTTGCCGCTGACGCTGCGCGGCGTGTCGTCGTCGATGGTGTTCACCACCGGCCACGACCTCAAGGGAAATTCGCTGCCCGACTGGGCCAAGCTCGCCATTTCCGGCGCCACGGTCGCCGTGTATATGGGCCGCTCAGTCGCGGCCGAGGTTGCCGGCCGGCTGATCGAGGCTGGCCTGTCGCCGGATACGGCGGTCGCCGTGGTCGAGAATGCCAGCCTTGCCAACCGCCGCCGTTTCCACGGCACGCTGGCCGACCTGCCGTCGCTGGAGGCCCGCGCCGACCTTGCCGGCCCGGTCATGACGATCATCGGCGATGCAGTCGCCGGCGCCAACTTTGAACATTCCGAGCCTCTTGCGGCGCACAGGCATGAGGGCGCGCCCCAAACAGCCGCCGAAGGAGCTGAACGATGAAAGTTCTGACCGCAAACCGCCTGACCGACGGCGAGGCCGTCTGGTACGCCAATGGCGGCTGGGCCGAGACCATCGACAATGCCGATCTCGCCCATGACAAGGCGGCTGAAGACCGACTGGAGGCGATCGGCGCCGCGGCCTATGCCAACAATGAAGTGGTCGACGTCAATCTGATCGACGTGACCGTCGCCAATGGTGTGGTCGAGCCGGTCCGGCTGCGTGAAAAGATCCGCGCCGCCGGCCCGACCAACCGCAACGATCTGGGCAAGCAGGCGCGCCCGGAAGCCTTCCGGGCGGCGTAAACGACCACATTGATGAAACGGGCGGACGCGCCCGGAAAGACCAAACATGTACCGTTACGATGAGTTCGATCACGATTTCGTCCAGGCCCGCGTCGCCGAGTTCAGCGATCAGGTCGCGCGGCGACTTACCGGTGAGATCACCGAGGATCAGTTCCGGCCGCTGAGGCTGATGAACGGCGTCTACCTGCAATTGCACGCCTACATGCTGCGCATCGCGGTGCCTTACGGCACGCTGAACAGCAAGCAGTTGCGCATGCTCGGCCACATCGCCCGCAAATACGACAAGGGCTACGGCCATTTCACGACGCGCCAGAACATCCAGTTCAACTGGCCGGCGCTGTCGGACATTCCGGCGATCCTGGCCGATCTGGCGAGTGTGGAGATGCACGCCATCCAGACCAGCGGCAATTGCATCCGCAATGTCACCGCCGATCATTTTGCCGGTGCCGCCGCCGACGAGGTGGCCGACCCGCGTCCCTATGCGGAAATCCTGCGCCAATGGTCGTCGGTGCATCCGGAGTTCTCGTTCCTGCCGAGAAAATTCAAGATCGCGGTGACCGGCGCCGAGCGTGACCGCGCCGCTATCCAGACGCACGACATCGGCTTGCATTTGAAGAAGAACGCTGCCGGCGAACTTGGTTTTGCCGTCTATGTCGGCGGCGGCCAGGGCCGTACGCCGATGATCGCCAAGAAGATCCGCGATTTCCTACCCGAGGCCGACCTTCTGTCCTACTGCACGGCGATCCTGCGCGTTTACAACCTCTACGGCCGCCGCGACAACAAATACAAGGCGCGCATCAAGATCCTCGTCCACGAGACGGGAGTCGAGGAGATCACCCGTCAGGTCGAGGCCGAATGGCAAGAGCTGAAGGATGCGGATCTAAAGCTGCCGGAAGCCGACATCCGCGCCATCGATGCTTATTTCGCGCCGCCGGCGTTGACCGACCGGCCGGAAGGCGACGAAGCGGTCAAGCTTGCCCGTCTCGATTCCAAGAGCTTTTCGGAATGGCTCGACCAGAACGTGGTGACCCATCGTCATCCCGATTATGCCGCCGTGACCATCTCGCTCAAGGGCATCGGCGAAGCGCCGGGCGATGCCTCCGACAGCCAGATGGAAGCGATCGCCGACCTTGCCGAGAAATATGCCTTCGACGAGCTGCGCGTCAGCCATGAGCAGAACCTGATCCTGCCGCATGTTGCGCGCGCCGACCTCAAGGCGGTCTATGACTCGCTGGTCGACATCGGACTGGCGACGGCCAATTCCAACCTGATATCAGACATCATCTCCTGCCCTGGCCTCGATTATTGCGCGCTGGCCACGGCGCGCTCCATTCCGGTGGCGCAGGAAATCTCGCGCCGGTTCGCTTCGCTCGAGCGGCAGCGCGAGATCGGCGAACTGAAGCTGAAGATTTCCGGCTGCATCAACGCCTGCGGCCATCACCATGTCGGCCATATCGGCATCCTCGGGGTCGAGAAGAAGGGCGCCGAACTCTACCAGGTCACGCTCGGCGGCTCGGCCGACGAGAACACCTCGGTTGGCGAGATCATCGGCCGCGGCTTCAGCTCGGCAGAGATCACCGACGCCATCGAACAGATCGTCGAGACCTATCTCGGCCTCCGGCTCGACAGAAACGAAAAATTCATCGACGCCTACCGCCGTGTCGGTCCCGCGCCGTTCAAGGAGGCGCTCTATGCTGGCGAAGCCAAGGCCGCTTGATCGTATCGTCGACGTCGAGGCCGGCATCGCCGCCGAAGCGGCGGGGCTCGATGCGCTCTATGGTCATCTAAAGCCGCTGGAGATCATCGAGCGCTCGGCCCGGGAACTCTTTCACGGTGAAATCGCCGCGGTTTCATCGTTCGGCGCGGATTCGGCGGTGCTGCTGCACATGATCGCCAAGATCGACCGGACGCTGCCGGTGATCTTCCTCGACACCGGCAAGCACTTCGAGGAGACGCTCGGCTACCGCGACGCGCTCGTTGCCGATTTCGGACTGACCGACATCCGGGTGATTAAGCCCGAAGAAGCCGCCCTCGAACGGATCGATCCGACCGGCAATCTGAACGAAACCGACACCGACGCCTGCTGCGGTGTTCGCAAGGTCGAGCCATTGGCGCGCGGCGTCGAACCGTTCCGCGCCTGGTTCACCGGCCGCAAGCGTTTTCAGGCGACGACGCGGGCAGCCCTTCCGGTGTTCGAAGCGGTCGGCTCGCGCATCCGCATCAATCCGCTGGCGCATTGGACGACCGCCGACCAGGCCAATTATATGCGCGCGCATGCGCTGCGTGAGAATCCGCTGGTCGCCTATGGTTATCTGTCGATAGGCTGCTTCCCGTGCACGCAGCCGGTGCAGCCGGGCGAGGACGCACGCAGCGGCCGCTGGGCAGGGCACGCCAAGACCGAGTGCGGCATACATTTGTCGGGGCTGGAAAAGTCGCTGACCGACGCATCGCTTTAGGGTAGGTCGATATTCAGGTGAGGCCGGCCTGCGAATGGCGGCTTCCTGCGCTTCCGGTGCTCACGTACCCAAAGTACGCTCCGCTCCGGTTCTCGGAAGTCACCATTCTCGGCTCGGCCTGACCTGAATCTCAACACACCCTCGAATGTTTTGAACTTTAGAATTTTGTGGACTTGGGAATTTCTCGATGAGTGAATCGATAGCGGAAAACGCCACCCGCCTGTGGACCCCGAATGGTTTTCGCGAAGACGAGTGGGTTCATGCCGAGAGTGCCGATGCGCTGTCCGGCAATGGCCGCTTCATTCTGCCGCTGCAGGCGTTTCTCGACCTCGATCCGGCGGTGCGCCGGTCGGCGAAGGAACGCCTTGGCGTGCTGCTTCAGCCCGGCGACCAGCTCGAAAAGATCGCGGACCTGCTCGACCAGATATCGCTGGTCGCGCTGGCCTTTCCGGCCTTCAGTGACGGCCGGTCCTTCTCCAAGGGAGAACTGCTGCGCAGCCGCTACCATTTCGAGGGCGCGGTTCGCGCCACCGGGCAGGTTCTGGTCGATCAGCTTCCGCATATGCTGCGCCTTGGCTTCGACGAGTTCGAAGTGTCAAATCCAGTGTTGCTGAAACGGCTCGAGGAAGGCCGCACCGGCGGTCTGCCGCTCTCCTATCAGCCGACCGTGAAGCCGGAAGCCAAAGGACCCAAATATTCTTGGCGGCGCGTGCGCGCCAGCTAATCGCCTCCAAAAGGCAGGTCGCATCTGGTCGGACCACATTGCAGATTCAGTCTTTTGTTTTCGGCGTCCGCGCCTTAGGATAGGCCTATTATTTCGCGATCCGAAATAAATATCGCCACCAAGGGAGGAACCGGAATGGCTGGTAAGAAGATATTGATGCTCGTTGGCGAGTTCAGCGAGGAATACGAGATTTTCGTCTTTGAACAGGCCATGCATGCGGTTGGCCACACTGTCCATGTCGTGTGTCCCGACAAGAAGGCGGGCGATATCCTGAAGACGTCGCTGCACGACTTCGAGGGCCACCAGACCTATACGGAAAAGCTCGGCCACGACTACATACTCAATAAGACGTTTTCCGAGGTGAATCCGGCTGAATACGATGCCGTCTATGCGGCAGGCGGCCGTGGCCCGGAATATATCCGCATCGACAAGCGCGTGCAGGCGCTGGTGCGGCATTTCCACGAGACCGGCAAGCCGATCTTCACCATCTGCCATGGCGCGCAAATTCTGATGGCGGTCGACGGCGTGCTGCGTGGCAGGGAAGTCGCGGCGCTGCAATATTGCGAGCCGGAAGTCACGCTCGCCGGCGGCACCTACATCGATGTCGCGCCGACCGGCGCCCATGTCGACGGCAATCTGGTTTCGGCCAAAGGCTGGCCGGGCCTTGCTGCCTTCATGCGCGAATGCCTGAAAGTGCTCGGCACCGAGATCCACCATGGCGAGATCCTGATGCAGAACGAACGCAAGGCGGCTTGAGCCAGGCCCTGAAAAACCGCCGCAGCTGTGGTGCGGCGGTTCTATAGCGCTGCGCATCCTTTTTGGGGACGCGCTTTTACGCAGTCATCCGCGCTTCGCGAAATGACACCAGCCTGCTGCGGCTCTCATCCCAAAGCGCCAGCTTGACGCAGCGCAGGCTGTCGAGAAGCGTGATGCGGCCGATTTCGCGCAGTTCCGGATAGTCCCTCAGGACCTCCTGAAGCCGATAGCACGGCACCCTGGCTGAGAGGTGATGGACGTGATGGACGCCGATATTGCCGGTGAACCAGTTCAGCACCGGCGGCAGATCATAATAGGACGAGCCGTGCAGGGCCGCATGCTGGAACTCCCATTCCGAGTCCTTTGCCCACTCTGTCTCTTCGAACTGGTGCTGGACATAGAACAGCCAGATGCCGGCGGAACCGGCGAGAATGACGATGGGCAAATGGACAACCAGGAACGCTTCGAGGCCGACGAACCAGACGAGGGCGGCGGCAGCGACCGCGATGGCCACGTTGGTGGCCATTGACGACACCCAGGGCGTCAGACCGCCTCGCATCATGCCGACCGGCAGTCTCTGCTCAAAGATGAAAAGCCAAATCGGGCCGAGACCGAACATGACAAGCGGGTGGCGATAGAGACGATAGGCAAGGCGGCCCCGCCAGGACATTTGCCGATATTCGGCGACAGTCAGCGTCCTGATGTCGCCCGTGCCGCGCTCATCGAGATTGCCGGCGCTGGCGTGATGGGTTGCGTGGGCACGTCGCCAGCAATCGTAGGGCGTCAAGGTCAGGATGCCCAGCCCGCGGCCGATCCAGTCGTCGGCGGTGCGGTTGGCGAAGAAGGAACCGTGGCCGCAATCGTGCTGGATCATGAAGATCCGCACCAGAAAGCCGGCGGCCGGAAGGATGAGAATCAGACCCCACCAATGGCCATAGGCATAGGCAGCCGAGGACAGTGCCCACAGCGTGGCAAAGGGGATGAGGGTGACGGCAAGTTCGACGGCGCTGCGTCGCCTGTCAGGTTTCTTGTAGCGCGCCAGGATTTTCAACCAGGCACGTTTGCTGTTCGCCACAGCTTCGGGGGAAATCATGTTCATCAGGAAGCATAGACGGACCATTCCGTCGCCGCAAGGCAGGCATCACGCAAAGTTACTGCGCATAATTGTCGCGCGACCCGCAAGGTACTGCAATGTGGAAGGGCAGGCTTGGGTTCCGGCGGCACGCAACGACAGACGAACGTATTGGTCTACCGCCTGTGGCCACCGGCGGCTGCGCTGCTCTCGATGCCGTCCAGGCGGTCGAGCAATTCCCTGAAGCGGTCGGGAATGTCGTTCTCCGTCCGGAACGCCGGCAGCGCACGCAGAAAGCGCGTCGTCGCCTCGGTGCCGAACTGGCGCCTGATGCCGGCCGCGAGCCTTTCACGTCTTTCGTCATTGGCGCGGGCGCTATTCTTGTTATGGTCGCCGTCGTTGCGGGTCATCATTTCAAAATCCTGTGTCGGCTTCGAAACTCTTCCAGCAGACGAATGGTTCCCCTATCGCAGCATCTTGGCAAGCAAAGTCGATAATTACAGTAAAATTTGAATTAATATCGAAAGGTCTTCATGATGCGCCGTCAGAGCGCCAGCGGCCTCTTCAGTATCGCTTGCCCCTTGATTTTTGGCCGCCAAACCTCGATATCGGGCACAAAA
Organism: Mesorhizobium sp.; assembly: GCA_004020315.1. Classification (GTDB taxonomy): domain Bacteria; phylum Pseudomonadota; class Alphaproteobacteria; order Rhizobiales; family Rhizobiaceae; genus Mesorhizobium. The sequence goes on along the minus strand of SAQG01000020.1, from coordinate 713 downwards.
TCCACACCATTCGAAATGACGGGAAACGGCGATGAGCGACCAGGCAAAAGACGAACGCGCGCCCGATGAAGCCGAGACGATCGGGGCTGCCACCGAACACACGCAAGGCAGCGTCGACGGCGACTATGAAGCGCTTGTGCGGCTTCTGAAGGAAAACGACGAGTTGAAGGACCGCGCGCTCCGCGTCGCCGCCGAGATGGAGAATCTCCGCCGCCGTACCGCCCGTGACGTGCACGATGCGCGTGCTTATGCGGTTGCCAATTTCGCCCGCGACATGCTGTCGGTATCCGACAATCTGCGCCGTGCGCTGGATGCGATCCCGGCTGAGGCCAAGGCGTCGGGCGATGCCGGTTTCAAGGCGTTGATCGAGGGCGTCGAGCTCACCGAGCGCGCCATGCTATCGGCGCTCGAACGGCACGGGGTGAAGAAGCTCGAGCCGGAAGGCGAGAAGTTCGACCCGAATTTCCACCAGGCAATGTTCGAGGTGCCCAATCCGGAGGTGCCGGCCAACACGGTGGTCCAGGTCGTGCAGCCAGGCTATTCGATCGGTGAGCGGGTGCTGCGGCCAGCCATGGTCGGCGTTGCCAAAGGCGGCCCCAAGCATGTGGCGAGCGAAGCGCCGGTCGAGCCAGGGCCGGTGAATGAGCAAGCTGAGAAGGACGCGTGAGTAGGGGAGTAGGGGAGTAGGGGAGTAGGGGAGTAGGGAATAACAC
>SAQG01000176.1 GCA_004020315.1 Mesorhizobium sp. | reverse complement strand
TCATGCCGCGCGATCCTGAGCTTCAGGCGCATATCGAAGGCATCATCGCCGAGGTGGCGCAGCTCGAAGGCCAGCCGCTGCTCGGCTTTCGCGATGTGCCGGTCGACAATTCATTGCTGTCAAAGGCGCCTGATATCGCTGCTTCCGAACCGGTCCAGCGGCAGGTGTTTTTGGGTCGTGGCGCCGAAATCGAGAGCGACGACGATTACGAGCGGCGGCTCTACATCCTGCGCAAGGTCATTTCCGGTCGTATCCATGAAGAGACCAAGGGCGTCGACAATGGCTTCTACGTCGTGTCGATGTCATCGCGGA
>SAQG01000175.1 GCA_004020315.1 Mesorhizobium sp. | reverse complement strand
GATCGACCGACATGACGAAATAGGTGGCCGGATCGTAGGCAAAAGTCCGCTCGCCAACCGTCATCGTCTTCGAGCCCGTCAGGATCAGGTTGATCATCGGCTCATAGACGGCCGAAAGCCGATGTTCCGGTATCTCGCCCTGCACCATGGCGACACGGGGGATGCCCGTTTCCGTTCGGCGGTTTTCGGCCGACGAGGCCAAGCTGCGCAGTTCCTGAAGTTGCTTTTCCATGAGGGCGAAGGTGACAGACTGAGGTCGGCTCCGCAAGCGCGAAGCAGAAATAGGCAAGTTTCAGAGAGAAATGGGTGAGCGCCAGAGA
>SAQG01000174.1 GCA_004020315.1 Mesorhizobium sp. | reverse complement strand
GATTGATCGCCTCGGCGCCATAGCCCGCAAGGCAGCAGAAATGATGCACCTCGCGTGGTTCGCCGGATTCGACGACGAGCCCCACCGACGTGCGCAAGCCCTTGCGGATCAGATGATGGTGGACCGCCGCCGTTGCCAGCAATGCCGGAATGGCGATGCGGTCCGGCCCGAGCTGACGGTCGGACAGGATGATGATGTTGTAGCCGCCGGCGACCGCCGCCTCGGCGCGCTCGCACAGCCGGTCGATGGCGCCCTGCATGCCGGCAGCGCCTTCGTTCGAAGCATAGGTGATGTCGATCGTCTTGGTGTCGAAACGGTCCT
>SAQG01000173.1 GCA_004020315.1 Mesorhizobium sp. | reverse complement strand
AGTTGCCGAGGATCGCGTATTTCCAGCGCACCGGATCGTGCAGCGTGTGGGTGCGGGCGTTGCGCCAGTGCCGGTCGAGATTGTGCTCGGCCAGCGTCGAGCGTGTGCCGGCGAGCTCGAACAGCTTGTTCGTGGCAATGATGGCGATCTCTGTCGTGAGGATCTTGGATTCGGCAACCGCGATCTGCGCTTCCGCGACGGTCTTCTCGTTCGGGTCGGCCACGGCGAGATCTACCGCAAGCCCGGCCCTTTCCAGAACCGCCTCTGCCGCGTTGGCCCGCAGGCGAAGGTCGCCAATCGCCTGGATCGTATAAGGATCCTGCCAGG
>SAQG01000172.1 GCA_004020315.1 Mesorhizobium sp. | reverse complement strand
GCCATCTGCGACGAACGGCCCGGCCGCGCAGACGAAAGCGCCAGCCGTCAAAAATACGTCCCTGACCAAAACTGGGCGAACCCATACCGGCTTTGCCGCGCAAGGCCTTTATGATCCGCGCAACGAGCACGATGCTTGCGGCGTCGGCTTCATCGTCAACATGAAGGGCGTGAAGTCGCATCAGATCGTCAAGGACGGCCTTGCGGTGCTCGAAAACCTGACGCATCGCGGCGCCGTCGGCGCCGATCCGCTGATGGGCGACGGCGCCGGCGTGCTGGTTCAGCTTCCCGACCGCTTCTTCCGCGAGGAGATGGCCAGCCAGGGCGTCGAACTGC
>SAQG01000171.1 GCA_004020315.1 Mesorhizobium sp. | reverse complement strand
CATTTTCGAGCGCTACGTCGAAACTCAACTCGCTCCCGAACTGTCGCCCGGCGACGTCGTCATTCTCGACAATGTCGGCTTCCACAAGAACGAGCGCGCCGCCCAACTGGTTCGCCAAAGGGGCGCCTGGCTCCTGTTCCTGCCGCCATACTCGCCCGATCTCAACCCCATCGAGATGGCCTACTCAAAACTCAAGGCGCGGCTGCGAAAGAAGGCGGCCAGAACTTTCGACGCTCTCTGCGAGGCTCTCGGCGATATCTGCCACCTGTTCGAGCCAAATGAATGCAGAAACTTCTTCAAGGCTGCCGGATATGAGGCCAATTAATTGCGACACGCTT
>SAQG01000170.1 GCA_004020315.1 Mesorhizobium sp. | reverse complement strand
GGTGCTCACGGCCCGCCGGATACGCACCGTCTGCGGTCTTCACCGGATGCGTACGCTGAACTTGGCAAGGATCAGCAAGGCAGCGTGCCTTGCGTATCGTGTCACGGCGTCGGGCTGCAGGCGCTCGAAAATGATCGCGACGCCGCCGTGATCAAGAACGGTGTGGGATACGCAGCTGAGCCTTGCCGCCGTTGCGCCAGCATGAAATTTTTTGGCCGCTAGGGGAACTGTTCCCGTCCAATAGATACCAGCCAATCGCCGCGTCCGGACCGGCGACAGAAACCGCTCAACGGCCGCGCCTTAGTAACCGCTTCAAGCTCAAACCGGCCAACAAAATGTA
>SAQG01000169.1 GCA_004020315.1 Mesorhizobium sp. | reverse complement strand
GATAATAGTAATTCATGTACACATCCCGTAGGCAAGGAACGATATTATTAGAAAGCCAAGCCAGTGCAGAGAGATAAAGTATAGTTACATAAAGAAGAGGAACCTGTTGCCAGAGGAGGCTATGAAATAGTTGCCAGTGATTGCTTTGGCAAGCTAACTGAAGGATCGAGGATAAAACCTCTTGTCAATACAGACAATTTTAATAGAAAAGTCAGCGAGTGGAATAAATGGAACGAGTATAAGGGCTAGTTAGTAGGTGAGTTTTATAAGTGTGAAAATTTTAGTAAGCAGTAGTTAAGCTCTCAAGCGAGTCAGTCGTTAGTTTAGTTGACAATCCTGTCC
>SAQG01000001.1 GCA_004020315.1 Mesorhizobium sp. | reverse complement strand
GCGCGATCATTCCGGTCTATCAGGCGTTTGGCGGCGGCGGCTGGGCGACCAATACTGGCGGGTCATATGTCATGCCGACGACGTCCCAGATGCAGACCATGATGGACCACTGGGAAAGGCTGGTTCCGAATCCCGCCTTTGACATGGCTTATAAATGGGCCTCGCAGAACGGCGAAACCTCACTCGGCAACACTCCGGCGATGCAATCCTTTTTCCTGGACCACAACACCAGCACTACCACCCCACCGCCAACCGACGATAACGTCTACGGCACCAGCGGCGCCGATGTACTTCAGTCAACCGGCGCCCACACGATGACCGGCTACGGCGGCAACGACACGTATTATGTCGACAATGCCGGCGACAGGGTGGTCGAGGCGGCGGGCGGCGGCACCGACAAGGTGCTCGCCGCGTTGAGCTATGCCCTCTCGGCTGGCTCGCAGATCGAGGTCCTTGCCGCCACGAACCCGTCCGGCACGACGGCAATCAACCTCACGGGCAACGAGTTCGCCCAAGGCATCGTGGGCAATGCCGGCGCCAATGTGATCAACGGCCGCGGCGGCGCCGACACGATGACCGGCTATGGCGGCAACGACACCTACTATGTCGACAATGCCAAAGACAAGGTGATTGAGGCGGCGGGCGGCGGCGCCGACAAGGTGGTCACGTCGGTGAGCCACGCGCTTACGGCCGGCTCGCAGATCGAGGTTCTCGCCATCAACAACCCGTCCGGCACGGCGGCTGTGAACCTCAACGGCAACGAGTTCGCCCAGACCATCCAGGGCAATGCCGGCGCCAATGCCATCAATGGTCTCGGCGGCGCCGACACAATGATCGGCTATGGCGGCAACGACGGCTACTATGTCGACAATGCAGGTGACAAGGTGATTGAGGCAGTGAGCGGTGGCATTGACAGGGTGCACGCTTCGTTGAGCTATGCTCTTGCGGCCGGCTCGGCGGTCGAGCTTTTTGCCACCACCAACCCGTCCGGCACCACGGCAATCAACCTGACCGGCAACGCGTTCGCCCAGACCATCCAGGGCAATGCCGCCGCCAATGTCATTAACGGTGGCAGCGGCGCCGACACCTTGACCGGCAACGGCGGAAATGATGCTTTCGTTTTCAAGACCGCTCTGGGAGCCGGCAACATCGACAGGATCACCGACTTCAACAAGCTGCAGGACAAGATCCATCTCGACGACGCGATTTTTGCCGGTCTTAAGTTGGGTGGGCTTACATCTGACGCTTTCTTTGTCGGTAAGGCCGCGCATGATAGTTCCGACCATATCATCTACAACAGTTCGACTGGATCGCTCTCTTTCGACAGCGACGGGATCGGCGGCGCAGCTCAAAAACAGTTCGCCACCCTTTCTCCAGGTCTGTCGATTACCGCAGCTGCATTCTTTGTGACCTGAAGGAGCTATCTGTGGCTTTCAGCGGGTTGTCCATCTGGTCCAGACCGCGAAAGCTTAGGTTGTCGAGCTTCAGTGGTTCACGCCACGCGGGCGAGAGCGAATCGTCCGCCAGGGCTGAGCGGACGGACGTCGATGCAGACGCATCAGCAGCGCGTCGGGAAGCCAGTCGAACCCAAGGGCGAGGTGCAAAATTGATCCACGGACGCGGGCGTTGTCTGGCGAACGGGCGCAGACGACATCTGATGGGTCGGAGAGAGGCTTCGGGTGAAACCGCCCTTCGCCTGCATTAGTCTTGAGCGACGAGACCGCGCGTGGGGAGCTCTTACCGAGGCTCGCCTACGGTGCTGTCCAGATACTGCGTCAGCGCACAGACTAGATGGTAGAAGATGCTCGCCGGCACATCGGTCGCTAGCGAGCGGCCTCGCTCGTCGATCCGGTCGATCCATAAGCCGAGTGGTGCCGGATTGATGTGCCAGCGGAACAGACGACCGACACGTGCTTCGATCTCGGGTTCGAGGTCGGGGCCGCCTGAACCATCCAGTGCAATCGCCGCCTTGATTGCTTCGGCTTGCGGCCAACTGCGTGAGATAAGGTCGAGCGGCAGGCCTTGCCGCGAAACGGCGCCATAGGCGAGGCCGGTGGCGCGATTGAGGCCACTGGCGATGGCCGAGGCATAGAGCTTTCTGGCAAAGCTCGTTAGTTCGCTCTGGCCGGTGCGCCCTGCGAAGTCGACCAGCAGCGAGGCCCATTCGAAATGGTGGCCGGGTTCCGTCAGCGCGCCTTTCTCGCCTTTCGCCTGCCTCCACTCGGCGTCGAAATATTCGCCCAGCGTCCAACTTTCCGGATCGAAGAAATGGCTGCGAAACAGATCGACAATGCGCGCGGCGCGGCGAAGATAGGCGAGCTCGCCGGTCGCTTGATGCCAGGCCAGAAAGGCCTCGAGCAGATGCATATGTGGGTTGGAGCGGCGTTCGCCCTCGCCGCTCGACGTTTCGAGAAATCCGGTCATGCGGTGATCCTCGAGATGCGCGTCGAGGAACGAAAACGTTTCTTCGCCAAGCCGCAATGCATCAGAATTGCCGACCATATGGGCATGCGCCAGGGCCAGGAGCACACAGGAATGATCGTAGGCATCCTCGGCGGGGTCGGCGACCGTGCCATCGACATTAAGCGTGCGCACCCAGCCGCCGTCGTCGGTGCGGCCATTCCTGTTCATGAATTCGATGCCGTGGCTGATCAACCGGTCGGCAGGCCCGTCCCAGCCGCGCGCCTTGGCGACAGCGAAGGCGTAGACTTGCCTGGCCATAGTGCGCATGCGCTTGGGCTTCATCAGCGGTTCGGCGTCAAAGCCGAGCGCCTCGTGGAAACCGCCATGGCGCTCATCGACCCCGGCCGTGGACCACAGCGGCACCGTCTCTTCAAACAGCCAGTGATGCACACGTCGTCGCCAGGCGCCGCGTTCGATCACGCGGTCGGCGGCGGGCGTGAACCTGGTTTCCAGCCGGCCGCTCTTTTCGAGCTGCTCGACGATCTGCTTGACGTTTTGGCTGCGGCTGACCGGAGCGACGAAGGTGGCATCGGCGGTCGAGACGATGGCAACATCCTTCAAGCCGATGGCCGAGAGCAAGCGACTGTCGCTGCGGATGTAAGAGTTCTCGCAGTCGATGGCGACGACATCGCCGACGATCACGTTGCCCTCTTCGTCGGCGGGACCGACATCGAGCAACGATTGCCAGGAACCGAGATCGTTCCAGCGGAAGCCGGCCGGCACCATGGCGATGTGGCCGGCGCGCTCCATGATCGCATAGTCGATCGATGTCGAGGGGATGGCGGCGTAGAGCTCCAGAGGCATATAGAGACCAGAAAGATCGCTTGTCGCTGCCTGGTGGGCAATCTCGGTGGCCTTCCAGATCTCAGGCTCGAAAGCCATGAAGGCGTCGCGCATGGCGCTGGCGCGAAACAAGAAGATGCCGGTGTTCCAGTAGAAATTGCCGGCCGTCAGATAGCTCTGCGCGGTCACGAGATCCGGTTTTTCGACGAAACGCGACACGTCGAAGATGCCATCCTTCTCGCCGGCGACCTCGATATACCCATACCCCGTCTCCGGCTGGCTAGGCTTGATGCCGAAGACCACCAGCCGGCCCGCACGCGCCGCCGCGGTGCCGTTTTCCACGCTCCGCCAGAATTGCTGCTCGGTTGCGATCTCATGATCGGAGGGCACCACCAGCACCAGGCTGTCGCCATATTTGGACAAGGTGCGCAGGGTTGCCAAGGCAACGGCGGCGGCAGTGTTGCGTCCGGTCGGCTCGAACAAGGGGCCGCCGCCTGAAAGGTCGAGGCCGGCGAGGTCGGCATGGATGCGGTCGGCGTGCCGCTCCGAGGCGATCAGGAAGATCGGCGTTTCGCCATCTGGCCGAGCCGTCAGCCGACGCAGTGTCCTGGCCAGCATTGAGCCTTCGCCGGAAAAATCATGGAACTGCTTGGGATTGTCCTCGCGCGACAGCGGCCACAGCCGTGAACCGACGCCGCCACTCATCACAAAACTGACAATCCGCTCGGTCATTTGGGTCTCGCGCTTAAAAGATCTGGTATCAGGACGTCAATGCTGCGTCACGCGCATCGACGCCTTTAACAGTCTGCCAACGCTAGTCACCAACGCAAGCTCCTGTTTGTCCGATGACGCCAGTATAAAACCTCGGCGCCGTTCGCTCGACGATCCGCATGCTGTTAGCCTTGGTCAATGGGGACGCTTTTAATACGTTCAATTTCAAACAATGCAAGGAGCGCGGCTGCGTATCTCGGCGGCGCACTTGTTACAGGCTTGCATTTGGCGATATTCTCGTGATGAACGAACGCGTGGACGTCCAAGTCATCGATGACCCGAGCAGCCTTACCCACCGGCCATGCCTCAAGAAGATCGCGCGAATTCCGGAATCGGTTTTTCGCTCGCTGGGATTCGGTTCAAGGGGATCAGGCGCAAAGATCAAGTGCCCCAACATTTTTTCACGTCCTAAACGACGGGCGGCGCTGTTGTCTTTGAAACCTTCACCGCAGCCTGCGCGGCAGCCAGCCTGGCGATCGGCACCCGGTAAGGCGAGCACGACACATAGTCGAGGCCGACCTCCTCGCAGAAATGGATCGACGCCGGATCGCCGCCATGTTCGCCGCAAATGCCGAGCTTGATCTCCGGCCGCGTTGCCCTGCCTTTTTCGGCCGCCATGCGCACCAGTTCGCCAACGCCCTCGATGTCGAGCGACACGAAGGGATCCTGCTCGATAATGCCCTTTTGGCGATAGGTCTCCAGGAACGAAGCTGCATCGTCGCGTGAGATGCCGAAGGTGGTCTGGGTCAGATCGTTGGTGCCGAAAGAGAAGAATTCGGCCGCCTCGGCGATGACATGGGCGCGGATCGCGGCGCGCGGCAGTTCGATCATGGTGCCGGTAAGATAGGTGATCTTGACGCCGGTCTCCTCCATCACGCTCTTGGCGACGGCATCGATCCGCGCCTTGACATAGTCGAGCTCCTTCACCAGACCGACCAGCGGCACCATGATTTCCGGAACCACCAGCGCGCCGGCCTTCCTGCCCGCTTCGACGGCGGCCTCGAAAATGGCGCGCGCCTGCATCTCGGCGATTTCGGGATAGGAAACCGCAAGCCGGCAGCCGCGATGGCCAAGCATAGGATTGAATTCGTGCAGGGCCTCGGTGCGCTGCCGGAGTTTGTCGGGCGACACGTTCATGGCGGCGGCGACTTCGGCCACCTCTTCCTCGGTCTTGGGCAGGAATTCGTGCAGCGGCGGATCGAGCAAGCGGATCGTCACCGGCAGGCCGGCCATGATCTCGAACAATTCGAGGAAATCCGAGCGCTGCATGGGCAAGAGTTTTGCGAGCGCCGTTCGCCTGCCCTTTTCCGTGTCGGCCAGGATCATCTCGCGCATGGCAACGATACGATCGCCCTCGAAGAACATGTGCTCGGTGCGGCAAAGCCCGATGCCTTCGGCGCCGAAGGAACGCGCCATGCGCGCGTCGAGCGGCGTTTCGGCATTGGTGCGCACCTTCATGCGGCGCACGCTATCGGCCCATTCCATGATGGCGGCGAAATCGCCCGAGAGCTCCGGCTGCAGCATTGGTACCGCACCTTTCAGCACCTGGCCGTTGCCGCCGTCGATGGTGATGATGTCGCCTTTGCGGAACGTCGACCCCATCGCCATCAGCGTGCCGGTTCTGTAGTCGACGCGCAGCGATCCTGCGCCCGACACACAAGGCTTACCCATGCCGCGCGCCACCACCGCGGCGTGGCTGGTCATGCCGCCACGCGTGGTCAGGATGCCTTCCGCCGCATGCATGCCGTGGATGTCCTCGGGACTGGTCTCGATGCGCACGAGGATCGCCTTGCGGCCTTGCGTCTTGAGCTCCTCGGCGTCGTTGGAGGAAAAGACGATCTCGCCGGTGGCAGCACCAGGAGATGCGGGCAAGCCGATGCCGATCACATCGCGCGCCGCCTTCGGATCGATGGTCGGATGCAGCAACTGGTCGAGCGAGGCCGGATCGATGCGCGCGACGGCCTCCTCCTTGGAGATGAGCCCGTCCTTTGCCATGTCGACGGCGATTTTGAGCGCCGCCTTGGCGGTACGTTTGCCGGACCTCGTCTGCAGCATCCACAATTTGCCGCGCTCGATGGTGAATTCGAGGTCCTGCATATCGCGGTAGTGCTTTTCCAGACGGTCGGAGATGGTGACGAAAGACTGGAAGGCTTCCGGCATCAGCTTCTGCAGCGACGGCTTGTCGGAGCCGGCGGCAATGCGCGCCGCCTCGGTGATGTTTTGCGGTGTGCGGATGCCGGCGACGACATCCTCGCCCTGCGCATTCACCAGGAATTCGCCATAGAGCATCTTTTCGCCCGTCGACGGATTGCGGGTGAAGGCGACGCCGGTGGCCGAGGTCTCGCCCATATTGCCGAAGACCATGGCCTGGACGTTGACCGCCGTGCCCCAGCTTTCGGGAATGTCGTGCAGGCGCCGGTAGGTGATGGCGCGGTTGTTCATCCAGCTCGAAAACACGGCGCCGATCGCGCCCCAGAGCTGCTCGTGCGGATCTTGCGGGAACGGCTTGCCGAGTTCCTCCTCGACCTTGGCCTTGTAGAGTGCGATCACGCCCTGCCATTCGATAGCGGTCAGTTCGGTATCGAGTTCGTGGCCGAGCCCGCCCTTCTGGTCCTCGAGGATTTCCTCGAACACCTCATGGTCAAGGCCCATCACGACATCGGAATACATCTGGATGAAACGCCGGTAGCTGTCATAGGCAAAGCGCGCATCGCCTGAATCGGCAGCCAGCGCCTCGACCGTCTCGTCGTTCAGACCGAGATTGAGCACAGTGTCCATCATGCCGGGCATCGAGGCGCGGGCACCGGAACGCACCGACACCAAAAGCAGTTTCGAGGGATCGCCGAAACGGCGCCCGGTCAGCCGGCCGATATGGTCAAGCGCAATTGCGACGTCCGCCTCCAGCGAGGCCGGGTAGGTGCGGCCGTTGGCGTAGTAGGCGTTGCAGACCTCAGTGGTGATGGTGAACCCCGGCGGCACGGGCAGGCCCAGGCTGCACATTTCGGCCAGATTGGCGCCCTTGCCACCCAGGAGGTTCCTATCGCCGGCACGGCCTTCCGCAGCGCCGTCGCCAAAGGTGTAGACCCATTTGGTCATGCTTATTCTCCGGTTGCAGGACCTTGAAAAGGTTGACGAAGCCGAAGTTTCGCCGTGTCCCTATCCGAGCGATATGATGCTGCAGTGCGAAAGGCAAGGCTCGGCAAAGCCACCCGGCTTCTACAATCGATTAAGAAAATGCGATGGCAAAAAGACTTGCAGCTCGGCGGCCATTTTGAGTAGAACATAACAGGAACTAAGGGTAACACTATGAGACTGACCGGAAAACTCGATTATCTGGAATGCCGGGAACTGGTGGAACGCTGGACAGGCTCAAGGCTTTCTACAGCGCCGCCTTTTCCTGGTCGTTCACCGACTACGGGCCGACCTATTCGGCCTTTTCAGAGGGTTTTGACGGAGGCTTCCAGGCTGATGCCGGCGAAGCACCCGCCAAGCCGCTTCCTGTGCTTTATTCCGAGGACCTGGAAGAAACCCTGGGCGCCGTCGAAAATGCCGGTGGCACGATCGTCAAGCCGATCTTCTCATTCCCCGGCGGCAGGCGATTCCATTTCGTCGATCCGGCCGGTAATGAAATGGCCGTCTGGAGCGAATAACGGCAGAACTCCCCATCCAGGACGGGGATTGTGGACCGAAACTCTGGCCGGCGGATCAGTCGCGCATAGTTGCTATTCTCGGCATTGAGCTTTCCGCCGGCACGTCCTATAAGGCCGCGCGCACAGCGGGCAAGTTCCGGCTGTTGGGGCGTAGCCAAGTGGTAAGGCATCGGTTTTTGGTACCGACATTCCCAGGTTCGAATCCTGGCGCCCCAGCCAGCCGTCCACGGTCCATTCCGGACCACCTCACTGATTGGATCACGCCTGCCGGTCTGCTCTTGACAGCGCATTCGGCTAAAGTTGCAGGTCGGGTTTAAGGATGAACTTTAGAGGCTAGTGCTAAAAACCTGTTTTCCGTGTTTCCAAACGGTTGTGGTCGTGAAAATCTTCGCGAGCGGGCATCTTTCTCGATCGGGGTGAACTGTGAGAAGCCAACTTCGTTTCATTATGCATCCTGATGACGAGGCTGCTCTGGTATCCGAACTTTTGCGCGATCCGGGTATCCTGTTTGTCGATGGCCCGCGGTGGAAGGCGGCCACGCCCCCATCCACTCGAGACATCGCTGCTATCGGCAGCTACTGCATAATCTGGTCTCCCGAGGACCTGCCACAGCTGTCAGCGAAGTTGACGGTACATGGCGATTGGTATTGCCGGGATGAGAAGTCCACGATTCAATTCCTGCGATGCGAAATGACCGAAACAGTCATAGCGGAGGGCCGTTTCGCGATCTCGACGGAACCTGCGGAAGCTAAAGCCGCGGCCAACATCGAGCGCAGATACAAGTTCCTGTCGCGTGCAATCAAAAAAACCTACCGGAACTCGGTCGTTCAGTGGCGGAATCCGCGCCTGCCATCACCGGCCGAACCATCCAGGTCCGCGAACCCAAGTGCGCCCGATCGATCGCTATGGGTTGGACCGGCGGCGATGACGTGGATGGCTGGCCACGCTGATAGACGGGTCAAGACCTTCCTCACTGGTTTTGTGGAAGGGGCGATAACCGCACCGGGCTGATGCCCATGCCGCGAACACCTAGGTCCAATTGATTTGCATGCGAAATGATCGAGCCGGGCCGTTGCCGGGCCCAACTCCGCGGCGCATTGGTGAGAGTCCAAGTTGGTCCGCCGCGCAGAAAATGATTACGGCCCGCCCTCCCCGGGGTGAACAAATGCCGGTCATTCCCTCGGCTTAGGGTTGCGCGGGAGCGGTCTATCGGCACCATCCGCCGCTTGCGGCTGGGGCTACCTGGGCCGAGCGCGGGGCATCCTCAGCCAAGAGCGTGGTCGGCCGCGGTCCAACTGGTGCATGATCGGGGTGACCATAACGCCATGCATAATAATTGAACTCAGAACGGCGAAGCAGACGGTTACCCAAAGAATTGTCGCACCCTCGAATTCAGCCTGCCCGAGTGCAAATGCGAGGTAGTAGAACGATCCAAGGCCGCGTATTCCAAAAAAAGCAATCACCGCCTTTTCGCGCGATGACGTCGGAAATCCGATTAGCCCAACCCACGCCGCGAGCGGGCGCACGACGAACAGCACCAGGGCGGTCGTGACGATCACCTGCCAACTCAAGGCGCCAAAAATCGACCCTTCTGCGATGGCTGCCCCAAAGCAGACCAGCAGGATCATCATCAACAATCGCTCAATCTGCTCCGCGAAGTCGTGCAAGCTCTCATGATACTCGTGCTGGCGTTCGACAGAGCGTAGCGCCACGGCCGCGACGAAGACTGCAAGGAAGCCGTAGCCGTGAAGCATTTCAGTCGAGCCGTACGCAAGGCAGGTGATCCCGAGCGCAACAAAGCCGTCTCTCGTCTCTGACAGAGCCGACCGTTTTGGCAGACGAAACGTGAGGTAGCCCATAGCTTTACCGCCCAGCCATCCGATGCCAACGCCTGCGATGATCTTCCAGAGAACATCAACGACGAGCCAACGTGTGAAGAAAGGCTCGCCGGAAGCACTGGACAGCGCAATCGCGATGGCGAGGAAGACGAACGGAAACGCCGCTCCATCATTGAGGCCGGCCTCGGAGGTAAGAGCAAAGCGCACGTCATCCTCCTTGCCGGATTGAGGTGGACCAACCTGTATGTCGCTTGCCAGAACAGGATCAGTTGGCGCCAGAGCAGCCCCAAGCAGAAGTGCGGCGGCAAGACCAAGCCCGAGAATTGACCAGCCGAGAAATGCAATTCCTGCGATCGTCAGAGGCATGGCTATGCCGAGGAGTCGCCATGACGACTCCCAACCCCGCCAACTCAGTGGCCGGTCCAGCTTCAGGCCTGCCCCCATTAGGGCGACAATGATAACCAACTCTGTGAGGCGTTCGGTTAGTATCCGGTTCTCAAGTGGGTTCACCCCAACGAGCGGAGAGAATGGTGACCAAACCAAAAGAACCCCGATGCCTATGCAAACCATTGGCAGCGAAAGTGGAAGCTTCCTGAGAAACAGGGGTAGCCAAGCCGTAACGAGCACGATTGCTCCAAAAACCGCCAAGAGGAGGGCATCGGACTGCATATGGGCTTAGACCGTTGAACGCATGTTCGAAGCGCCTCCCTGCTTCCGACCCGAGGACAAACAGGCACCCCTCCTCACTCTATATTCGTCCGCCATACTTCCCCAGCGCGTCGCTCGACCGACGCCATCGTAACACGGACATGGAGCCGCTGTCCGCGCTTAAGGGCAGATCGGTGTCCTCCTATAGTGGGTGGGCAAAGTGCAAACGCTGTTTGCATTTGCACACGCCCGGCAACAGCAAGATGGCGGGGCGGTCACCTGGGATTGGGTCGTCACACAAGCGGCGAGGGCTTTCGGGCTCGGGCAATTGAGGCCGCCAAAGTGGCGCCTTCGCGCGGTTTGCTCGACGCCGAGGCAATGTTCACCGTCCAAGAGTTCACCGTGGTCGAAACCGCGCGGGAGCTGAGCGGCGATCGGCGGCCTAGTCGGTAGTGAGGTTGTCTCGTTGGCCAGCGAAAGTTCGGGCAGGATTGATCCGTGTGTCGGATTAATTCATTGGCCATACGATCATTAGCATCGGCACAGCAACGATGATGACGAGGAACGACAGCGGCAGTCCCAGACGTGGATAATCGCTGAAACGGTAGCCGCCCGGCCCCATGACGAGCGTGTTGCACTGGTGGCCTATCGGGGTGAGAAAATCGCAGCCGGCCCCAATGGCGACTGCCATCAGAAATGCTTCCGGCCTGTAGCCGAGATCGCCAGCAAATTCGGCCGCGATAGGCGCCATGACCAGAACGGTCGCGGCATTGTTGAGGAAGGGCGTAACGGCCATGGCGGCGACAAGGATGAGCATCAATGCGCCGGGCGCAGGAAGAATGGTCCCCAGTCTGGCAAGCTCGCCGGCAATTACGCCTGTCGCCCCTGTACTGCGTAGCGAATCGCTCACTGGAATGAGAACGGCGAGCATGATGAGGATTGGACCATCCAGCGATTGGTAGACGTCCCGGACCGGAATGACCTTAAAAAGCACCATCCCGACCGCGGCCGCAAAGAATGCGACGGAGACCGGGAGCAGCCCAAACGCAGTCGCCAACATAGCGAGAGCAAGGATCGTTACCGGCACGATACCCTTGCGCACGCTACCAAGTAGGATAGCCCTTTCTGCCAGCGGCAGACAGCCGAGTTCACGCAGGATCTCGGGTATCGTCGCTGCATTGCCCTGCAACACGATCACGTCGCCGAGCCTTAGCTGGATTTCGGCCAGCCTGCGGTCGAGGCGCTCACCGTGACGGCTGACAGCCAGGAGGTTGACATTGAAGCGGTCGTAAAGGGCAAGGCGCTGGGCTGACCAGCCGATCAAAGGCGAGCTTTCACCGATTACGGCTTCGATAGCGACCATCTCGCTGGTGGTGTCGCCACCACCGACCCTGTCGCCCGTAACGCTGAGTTTACCCTGGGAGACCAGGCGATCCAGCGCCTCTGGGTCGCCCTCGAGCAGCAGAATGTCGTTCACCTTGAGGACAACGTCGGGCAGTGGCGTCATCCGCATAGTCCGGTTGCGCAGGATCGACGTCACGATAGCATCGCCGCCGGAAAGCTTAATGAGGTCTGCGACTGTTTTCCCGAGCACCGTGGAATCGGTGACAATGCGGGCCTCTGTCAGGTAATTCTTGATGTTGATGGCCTCATTCAGCGACCCGCCGAGCTTTTCGCGCACCGGCAACAGCCAATAAAAAAGCAGCAGGAAGATCGTACCGGCAGCGGCCAGGGCAGCTCCAACAGGTGTGAAGTCGAACATTGTAAAGGCGGTGCCAGTCAGTTCCTCCCGCACACGCGACACAACGATATTAGGAGATGTTCCCACCTGCGTCATGAGTCCACCGAGCAGTGACCCGAACGCCATAGGCATCAGGAATATCGAGGGTGAAACGCTTGATCTGCGCGCGAACTGGAAGGCTATCGGGATCATGATAGCGAGCGCACCGATATTCTTGACAAAGGCAGACAGGACCGTGACCACGATGACCAGCAGCGCCAGTTGCGGCCGAACTCCCGATAAGTTCGGAACAAAGCGCCTGATGGCAAGTTCCATGATGCCCGAGCGTGCTATGCCGGCGCTCACCAGCAGGGCACTGCCGACGATGATTACGATGTCGTCGCTGAACCCGCTAAAGGCTTCGTCAAACGGCACAATGCCGACCGCAAGTGCAAGCAACAGCGCGGCAGCTGCGACCAGGTCATATCGGTACCGACCCCATACGAACGCTGCCATCATCACGAAGGTAACGGCGAACGACAGGATTTGCGGCGTAGTCATATCGTCGGATGCCCCGCCGCTAATGCGGCTGATCAGAACGGCCAACCCGCCCTTTAGTTGCTTTCGCTGATCACGGCTTTGCTAACACGCTTCTGAATGCTGAAACTTCCTTGCTTGCCAACACAAGCCAGTATCGAGGGATATTCCCGACTCTTAGGTGGCGCGCCGATGGCTGAAGCCCGGTGCGGCCGTCCACGCTGGCAGCTGAAGCTTGCGAGGACGGTTAAGGGGCAGTTGAATGCACAAGCGCTTGTCCGAGATCGGGCCCTGCTAGGCCTTCTGTTTTACTGCCGCCTTCTTGGCCGGCGCCTTTTTGGCCGGCATGTTTGCAACGGTCTTGCGACCCAGGCCGATTGCTTTCGCCAGCTCTGATCGCTGGGCAGCGTAGCTCGGTGCCACCATTGGGTAATCGAGTGCCAGCCCCCATTTGGCTCGATATTCATTGGGTGTCATGCCAAGCAAGCCCAAATGGCGTTTCATCGACTTGAACTTGCGGCCGTCTTCTAGCGAAATGATGTGGTCGGGAAACACCGATTTTTTCGGATTCACCGCCGGCATCTGCGCTGGCTTTTCAATTACGGGCGGCTTACTCAATCCAGCGAGAGCGGAATTCACAGTCCCTATGAGATCCGGCAGGCCGGCGATTGGTACTGCGTTGTTTTGGACAAAAGCCGCGACAATATCAGCGGTCAAGCCCATCAAATCTAGTTTTCGGTGATCTGTTTCGTCAGTCAAATGGTCAGCTCCTTTTGTGGTCCCCATAGGGTTCCTATTGTGGAAACTCGGCTTGTGCAAGGTTCAGCCGAAGGAGCTGGCGCCCGCAAACGCCAGTTGCGGCAGCGAACACAAAGAAATCATACTCAAGCACCATGCGGCGCGCTCAAAATGTTCAAAAGACCGGGCAAATTGCCATCTTCTGCCATCGACAACCCGCGCGATGAACTTCAGCCTTCATCCGTTTGGCTACACTCCTCCCAAGGAGCCCTTTTTCTCCCTTGCAAGGGCCGAATGGGTAACCGGTGTCGCTGCAATGAACTTTAGCCTGTCCCTCAGGAAGGCATTAAATCAAAGACTTAGATCACGTTGGCGGACAGCCGTGCAGGCAATGTCGAGGTCAGAACCCATCCGGCTGCTCCGAACCGGCATGGGCCGTGTGGCAATCGTAACCCCGACTCGATGGCGAGGATAAAGCGTTTCCTTCACGGTGCGCGATCGGTCAGCGCTCTCGCGCCCTCCTCCGCGGCGCAATGTGCGCAGCAGTAGATGATGTCATCTTGTTCGACACCATGTCCGATGATCCGGCATGCGCAATGCGGACAAACCGGAGCAAGTTTCTGGATTGCGCATTCGAAGCTGTCGAACGTATAGGTTTCCGCGGCCACCTTGACTTCGAAAGCCTTGTCGTAGTCATTCCCGCATTGATCGCATCTGGCCATAGTTCTTTTCCTTCTTCATTGGCGCAATCTCGACCAACCTGTCGCATGGCGATAGGTTCCCGGCAGGAGAGACGAGCGCCGGCCCTGCCTCACGCTCCCCGTTCGATCATGCGGATCACCTCGTCGATGCCCCGCGGCTCGATGTCGAGTTGCTTCAGGCCCGGCGCGTCAATCGATGCCACATTGTCGTGCCGCATAAGATCGACCTGGTTGCGGGTTATGGGCGCGGCCGGAAGGAGTTCGGCGACGCCAGCCAAGGTGTCCCACGCCGCAAACGGCACCGGCATCAGCCTAACGTTGGTATTGAGCTGTCGGGCGATCACCCGCAGCAGTTCCTTATAGGTGTAGATGCGCGGGCCACCGAATTCGAATATGGATGAGGCTATGTGGTTTCGCCCGTCGATCAGCTGGCTCACTGCTTCTGCGACGTCTGCCACATAGACCGGCTGAAGCCGTGTATCACCATCGCCGAACAGCGGATAAACCGGCAGGAGACGTATCAGCCTCACAATCGTAGTGAGGAAAACATCGTCAGGTCCTGTCATGACGGCGGGACGCACGATGATGGTGCCGGGAAATGCGCTCGCCACCGCCTGTTCTCCGCGCCCCCGTGCCCTAACGTAGTTCGAATCCGATTGGGGATCGGAGCCGATCCCCGAAATCTGGACAAATTGGCCGACCTCGCCAGCCCGCGACGCGGCAGCAAGATCAGCTGCGGCTTTGACGTGCACGCGGTCAAACGTCTGGGCGCCCTGCTCGACATAAAGACTGACAGCATTCACGATCGCCTGTGATCCGGCAATGGCCGAGCCGATCGAGGAGTCATCCAATATATCCGCCTCGACAGCTTCGGGCATCCTTACAGTCGAGGAAAAAACTTTGCCTATACGAGCCGGGTGGCGGGATGCGGCGCGGACCGTGAAACCCCTTTCAAGGAGTCGCTCCACGATCCTGCGCCCGAGAAAGCCTGTCCCCCCGAACACAGTCACGATCCGTTCTGTGTTGGGATCGTTAGCATCCATCTGCCTCGCCACCCCTCCTTCGCGTGTCTATCGAGCGCCTTCCGCGAAGATTGCCCCTCGCCGGCGCATGTACCAGCCGTTGAACATAAGGACGGTTGGAGAACAACGCAGGAACGCTTTTTGTTCCAGTCAGCACCGGGTCCGATCGAGAGACGGCCGATGTCGCTGCAGAACGGTCTTAGATGCGTACCGACGCCTGACAGGTCGAAGAACCGATCGATGGAGTGAAGCAGGTGAGCGCCCGGCACATGACGATTCAGGCGGAAACAGCGCCTCCTGCATCACGGTCCGCTCACCTATTGGCGAGTGTTTGACGCTGAGTTGCTTTATCCGCGCTTTGAAAAACTGGTCGCGGCACTGCAGCGTCGAAATGACAAATCACCACTTGCAAATCGGTCGCCGCTGTCTTTTGCTCGCGCGACAGTTGTCCCATGACTGTTGAATGGTTGGCCAACGGATGAACAAAATCGATCGGCAACGGCCCGAGTCCGAAATGGACGCCACCATAAATGCCGCGCGGCTTGGAACGCGGTTGCGCCTCGCCCGCCAGACACGCGGCATGACGCTGAAGACGCTGGCTGCAGCTGCCAACTGCTCTGAGAGCCTTTTGTCCAAGATCGAGAATGGCAAGGCTTCGCCATCCCTGCCTATGCTTCACCGCCTGGTCGAGGCTCTGGAGACGAATATCGGCTGGATGTTCGAACAGGTCGACGACGACGAGGCGATCGTGTTCCGCGCCGGCGCGCGGCCATTGATCTCGCTCGACGCGCTGAGGCGCGGCGAGGGTATCTCGCTTGAACGCATTATTCCGTATTCGCCCGGTCACCTGCTGCAGTGCAACATCCATCATATCGAGGCAGACGGCGAGAGCGAAGGTCCCATCCAGCATGTCGGCGAGGAAGTCGGCTATGTGCTCGCTGGCCGGATCAAACTGATCGTTGATGGCAAGAGCCATGATCTCGCCACTGGCGATGCGTTCGTATTCAGGTCGGAGCTGCCGCATCACTACCGCAACATCGGCAAGGAGAGAGCCAGCATTTTCTGGGTCAACACGCCAGCGACCTTCTGACGGGCGCTCAAGATCAAATTCGTTGACAAATATTCAAGTCTCTTGAATGTTTGCCTCGTGCCTGTAGCACCAATGGGCCAGCCGAACAGTTCGGCCCGCAAGCAAGGGGAACCGTAAATGCGTCCATTAAAACTTCTCTTCCGTTGCGCTGCCGTCATCGCCATCTGCTCGACAGCAATGGGATCGGCGTTCGCCGATACATTCGCTCTCGTCAACATCAACCAGCAGGCCCTCTTCTTCAACCAGATCAATGAGGGCGCGCAGAAAGCGGCCGACGCCGCCGGCGCCAAGCTGGTCATCTTCAATGCCAACAACGTGCCGAGCGCGCAAAATGACGCGATCGAGAACTACATCACACAAAAAGTCGACGGCATCATTTTGGTCGCCATCGATGTGAACGGCGTCAAGCCCGCAATCACTGCCGCGAAGGCGGCCGGCATCCCGGTGATCGCCATCGATGCGCAGATACCCGACGGCGACAACGTTTCGTTCATCGGAGTTGACAACGCCAAGGCCGGCGAGGACATCGGCAAATTCTACGTCGACTATGTGACGTCGCAGATGGGCGGCACTGCCAAGATCGGTATTGTCGGCGCGCTCAATTCGTTCATCCAGAACCAGCGGCTCGACGGCTTCAAGAAGGCGGTCACTGACAGCGGCTTGGCGATCACCTTTCTTGACACGGTCGACGGTCAGAACGTTCAGGAGACCGCAATGAGCGCTTCGGAGAATTTGATGACCGCCAATCCGGACATGACGACGCTATACGCGACCGGCGAGCCGGCTCTGCTTGGCGCTGTTTCGGCTGTAACCAGCCAAGGCCGCACCGGCGACGTCAAGGTGTTCGGCTGGGACCTGACTAAGCAGGTCATTCAGGGCATTGACGATGGTTGGGTGGTGGCAGTCGTCCAGCAGGACCCGGCAGGCGAAGGCAAGGCCGCTGTCGAAGCATTGGTCAAGCTCAAGAAGGGCGAAACGGTCGAGCCGATCATCAATATTCCTGTGACGATCGTGACCAAGGACAATGTCGACCAATACCGCGCGATGTTCCAGTAAACTGCGTCGATACCCGGTCCGCGGCGCCGCTTGAGGCAACGCCGCGGACGCTTTGCAATCCCGGGGGATCCAAGATGAGCAGTAGCGAGACCTATCGGGTGCGGATGAGCGGCATCTCAAAGCGCTACAACGCCATTCAGACGCTCGATGACGTGTCGCTGGTGCTGAGGCCGGGCGAGGTTTTGGGGCTTGTCGGCGACAATGGCGCGGGAAAGTCGACGTTGAGCAAGGTGTTGTCGGGGGCGGTGGTTCCCGATGCCGGCACGATCGAAATCGATGGGATGCCGGTGACTTTCAACTCGCCGGCGGACGCGCGTGCAGCCCGCGTCGAAATGGTCTATCAGGATCTGTCGCTCTGCGACACGGTCGACGTCGCGGGCAATCTGTTTCTCGGCCGCGAGCCGCGCCGCCGGATCGCCGGCATGTCCTTTCTCGACAAGAAGCGCATGCACGAGCAAACGCGCCAGATGCTCGACCGTCTCGGCATCGTTATCGCCGACACGCGGCTCAAGGTCGAAAACCTGTCCGGCGGACAGCGACAGTCGATCGCGATCGGCCGCGCCGCTTCCTTCGAGCCGTCCGTCTTGATTATGGATGAGCCGACGGCAGCGCTTGCCGTCGCCGAGGTTGAGGCTGTGCTGGACCTGATCCGCACCGTGAGCGCCCGCGGTGTCAGCGTCATTCTGATCACCCACCGCCTTCAGGATCTGTTCCTCGTGTGCGACCGCATTCAAGTCATGTACGAAGGGCGCAACGTCGCCGAACGGCTGATCGGCGAAACCAATATCGAGGATGTCGTCAACCTGATCGTGGGCCGCAAGTTCAACGCGCGTTCGGCCACCAACGCCCATCGCGATGGAGCGCCAGCATGAGCGACGTGACTTCGACCCACTCCGCTCGAAGGGTCCGCGAAAGCACATGGCGAGATGCGGTGCTCGCCAATGGCAGCGTCCTGTCGATTGCGCTGTTTTTTGTGGTCGTTTGCATCATCTTCTCGGTGGCGACAGACGCCTTTCTGACGTCACCCAATCTGCTGAATATCTTGCGGCAGTCTGCACCGCTGCTGATTGTCGCCGCGGCGATGACCTTCGTCATCACCACGGGCGGCATCGACCTTTCGGTCGGCTCCGTTCTGGCACTGGTGGCAACATTGTCGGCGACACTGCTGCAGCTGGGCGTGCCATGGCCCATGGTCATCCTCGCCATGCTTGCGCTGGGCGCCTTGCTTGGCGCGGTGCAAGGCTATTTCGTCGCTTATGAGGGCATCCCGGCCTTCATCGTCACCCTTGCCGGGCTTTCGGTGATCCGTGGGGTGGCGCTGCTGATCACCGGCGGCTACTCCATCCCAATCGAGCCGGGAAGCCCTTTCACGGTGCTGGGCCGCGCCTGGTTGCTTGGCGTGCCGGCACCAGCGCTGATCGCGTTGGCGATCCTGGCGATCGCCTATATCGCCTTCAACGAGACGCCGTTCGGCCGCTACGTGACCGGCATCGGCGCCAACGCCGAAGCGGTCAGGCGCGCCGGCGTCAACACGCGGCTGACAACGCTTTTCGTTTACGTGATTTCCGCCGCCGCGGCAGCACTTGCAGGTATCATCATTGCTGCCCGGCTCGGATCCGGATCCTCGAATGCCGGGCAAGGCTTTGAGCTCGAAGTGATCGCCGCCGTCGTGCTTGGCGGCACCAGCCTGTTCGGCGGCCGCGGAACGATCATCGGCACGGTGCTCGGCGCGCTTACCGTGGCCGTCATCGGCAACGGCCTGATCCTGGCGCATCTGTCGCCTTTCCTGACGCCGATCGTGACTGGAACGATCATCCTGATCGCCATCTGGCTGAACTTCCGCCTGTTCCGCGGCGCCGTGCGGAGCCGGTGAGCCCATGAGTGATCTGTTCAATGACGCAGCTCCCAGGCTGCGGCTGGCGATCGGGATCGAAACCGGCCATGTTATGACCGTGCTCGGCCCCGTTCCGGTCGAAGAAATGGGCATTACGCTGATGCACGAGCACATCTTGCTCGACGGCGCGCGCAGCTGGAAATGTCCCTGTCATCCCGACGACATGGCGCTCGCCGAGCAGCCGGTGAACATCGAGATCATCGGCGAATTGCGCATGAACCCTTACGTCAACCGCGACAATGTTTCGCTCGACGACAGTGACCTGGCGCTGTCTGAGCTGCAACGCTATCGCGCGCTTGGCGGCCACACTGTCGTCGACGCGACCAATATCGGCATCGGCCGCGAGCCGGAAAAGCTTGCCCGCATTAGCCGCATGTCCGGCCTGAAGATCGTCATGGGCACCGGCTTCTATCTGGAGCACACCCATCCCGAATGGCTGAAGACCATGGATGTCGACGAAGTGACCGAGTTCATCGTCAACGATGTCGGCGGCGGCGAGACGCAGCCACCGATCCTGGCCGGGCTAATCGGCGAGGTCGGCGTCAGCAAGGATTTTACCCCCGAGGAGCGAAAGTCGCTGCGAGCTTCGGCGCGGGCCTCGCGCATCACCGGCGTGCCGCTGTCGATCCATCTGCCTGGCTGGGAGCGGTTGGCGCACGAGGTGCTCGATATCGTCGAGGCGGAGGGCGCCGATCTTCGCCACACCGTGCTGTGCCACATGAACCCCAGCCACAGCGATCTCGACTATCAGACAAGCCTCGCCCGGCGCTGCGCGTTCCTCGAATACGATATGATCGGCATGGACTATTATTATGCCGATCAGGACGCCCAATCGCCCTCCGACGAAGAGAACGCGCGGGCAATCGCGGCACTTATCGACGCAGGCTTCGGCGACCGCCTGCTGCTGTCGCAGGATGTGTTCCTCAAGATCATGCTGACCCGCTTCGGCGGTTTCGGCTACGGCTACATCCTGAAGCATTTCATACCGCGCCTGAAACGGCATGGCGTCGAGCAGCCAGCCATAGACCGCATGCTGATCGCCAATCCGAAGTCCGTATTCGCGCGGCAGAACTAAGCGGCCAAACTTACGGCCTAGACTTACGACGGAGTTCAAATGTCCAAGAAAAAGATCCTGCTTGCCGGTGAATCCTGGGTGTCGACCGCCACCCATATCAAGGGCTTCGACCAGTTTCCGACGGTCACCTACCACACCGGCGCGGACGAATTGCTGACGGCGCTGAAGGCGACCGACTTCGACGTGACCTTCATGCCGGCGCATGAGGCACAGCGCAGCTTTCCGCAAACAATGGAGGCGCTTTCGGCCTATGATGCGGTGGTGCTTTCCGACATCGGCGCCAACACGCTGCTTCTGCATCCCGACACCTGGGTCCACTCGAGGCCGACGCCGAACCGCCTGCGTCTGCTGCGCGATTATGTGCGCGACGGCGGCGGCCTTTTGATGTTCGGCGGCTACTATAGCTTCCAGGGCATCAATGGCGGCGCGCGATACCGCAAGACCCCGGTCGAGGAGGTGCTGCCGGTGAACTGCCTCGCGTTCGACGACCGCGTCGAGGTGCCCGAAGGGTTTTCGCCTGTCCTGAAAGGCTCCTCGGACCATCCCATCCTGAAGGGTCTCGGTTCGGATTGGCCTATCCTGCTCGGCTTCAACGAAGTGACGCTGAAAGACGGGGCGGAAGTTCTGGCAACCGTGTCGTCTGATTACGGTTCGCTGCCGCTGCTCGTCACCGGCCAGTACGGCAAGGGCCGCACTGTGGCCTGGACATCCGATGTCGGGCCGCATTGGCTGCCACCGGAGTTCATCGCCTGGAAAGGCTACAAAACCCTGTTCGAACAGATGTTGAGCTGGGCGACCGGTGAGAGCTGAGCGATGCATGTCCATGTCGTCGGCAATGCCTGCGTCGACACGATGTTTCGCGTCGGCCGCTTCCCTGCCGCTGGCGAGACCTTGAACGCCAGCACCTACGCCGACGGCCTCGGCGGCAAGGGAGCAAACCAGGCGGTTGCGGCCGCGCGCACCGGTGCTGCGGTGACGTTTTGGACGGCGCTCGGTAAGGACGACGCAGGCGCATGGATCAGAGGCCGCCTCGACAGGGAGTTGTCTGATCTCGAGGTGAGCGAATTCGACCTGCCGAGCGACCGCTCGACCATCGTCATTGACGCTGGCGGCGAGAATTTCATCGTCAGCGGTGTTGCCTGCAGCGAGGCGTTCGATCCGATCGCGCAAACCGCCCTTGCGATCCGGATCGCGTTTGGCGACATCCTTGTTTGCCAAGGAAACCTGCGAGGTGACGCGATAAACGCCTGCCTACGGGCAGCGCAGGAAAATGGCGCACGCACCGTCCTGAACGCCAGCCCTATCGATACGGCGGCTCTGCCTGACTTGAGTCTGGTGCAGATGTTGGTGGTCAATCAATCCGAGGCGAAAGCGCTGACCGGCCAGGGCGATATGGCAGAAGCGGCCGACGCGCTCGCGGCCAAAGGCGCCGGGACCGTCGTGATCACACTTGGTGCGGAAGGCTGTCTCGTGCTCGGCCCGGACCAGGAAGGATCGCGTCGTTTGCCGGCGCCCTATGTCGAGGCGCTCGACACCAGCGGCGCCGGCGATGTGTTTTGCGGCTGTCTGGCCGGCGGGCTTGCCAAGGGAATGTCGGTCACCGCAGCGCTGAAGTTCGCGCTGGCGGCCGCGGCAATTGCGGTGACTCGCCCAGGCACACTGATATCCTGTCCTTCCGCATCAGAAATGGCGGCACTCATCGATCAAACGGAGCTCTCATGACCCAACTCGGTCAATCAGGCGGCGACGCGCTCGTAGAACTTTTCGGCCGCACCAAGGTGGTGATCGGCGTCGTTCACCTTGCGCCGCTTCCTGGCGCGCCGCGCTATGACGGTGAGGCGGTCGAGGCGATCTATCAGCGCGGGCTCGATGATGCGAGATCCTATCTCGACGGCGGGTGCGACGGCGTGATCGTCGAGAACCACGGCGACATTCCCTTTGCCAAACCTGACGATATCGGACCGGAGACAGCGGCCTATATGGCGGTCGTTTCCGACCGCATTCGCCGCGAACTCGGCAAGCCGATCGGCATCAATGTGCTCGCAAACGCCGCGATCCCTGCCCTTGCGATCGCCAGTGCCGCTGGCGCGGGTTTCATCCGCGTCAATCAATGGGCAAATGCCTATGTCGCCAATGAGGGTTTCGTCGAGGGGGAGTCGGGTCGGGCAGCACGCTATCGCGCCAAGCTGCGCGCCAACGGCATCCGCGTTTTCGCCGATGCTCATGTCAAACATGGCGCGCACGCGATCGTTGCCGACCGCCCGGTGGAGGAATTGGTCAAGGATCTGGTTTTCTTCGACGCCGACGCCATCATTGCGACCGGTCAGCGCACCGGGCACGCTGCGGATCTGAGCTACATCCGAATGATCAAAGAGGCCGCCGGCCTACCGACGCTGGTCGGCAGCGGCGTGACGCCGGATAATGCCAACGATATCCTTGGCATCGTCGATGGGATCATCATCGCCAGTGCGCTGAAGCATGACGGCGTCTGGTGGAACCAGGTCGACCCCGCCCGAGTAAGAACGTTCATGACCGGGCTTAGTCGATGATTGAGCTGCAATCGATGCCATGCTGGTTGCGACTGGAGCGAAGTCGCGGCCTCGGCCCGCAAACGCGGAGACCCGCAGGCGACGACACGCAGGCCGCCGTCACCTTATCGTTGATTCTGCAGCCCATTCGGACCGGTACCAGTCGACAAATTTCTTCAGGCCATCTTCGATTGAAACGCTCGGTTTGAAGCCGAAATCGCGCTCCAGTGCCGTCATGTCGGCAAAGGTCCGCTCGACGTCGCTGCTTTGCATCGGCTCGCTGTGGCGGAGCGCCTTTACACCGAGCAGTTTTTCCAGAGTGTCGATAAAATCGCTGAGCCGCACCGGCCGGTTGTTGCCGACATTGTAAAGCCTGCTCGGCGGAACTTCAGCCGATGGCGGCTTGTCGAGCACGGCAACGACTGCCCGCACCACGTCGTCTACATAAGTGAAATCCCGCCACATCTCGCCATTGTTGAATACCCGGATCGGCTTGCCTTCGAGCATCGCCTTGGTGAATATCCAATAGGCCATGTCGGGCCGGCCCCAGGGACCGTAGACGGTGAAAAACCGCAATCCCGTCTGCGGCACCCCGAAGAGATGGGCATACGTGTGGCTCATCAATTCATCTGACTTCTTGGTGGCAGCGTAGAGCGAAACAGGCCTGTCGACCTGATCGGTCTCACTGAACGGAACCTTGCGATTGCCGCCATAGACCGAGCTCGACGAGGCATAGACCAGATGCTCGAATGCTGGCTGCGCACGACAGAATTCGAGCACTTCGAGATGGCCGACAACATTGGAACGGACATAGAGCCGCGGATTGTCCAGGGAATGGCGCACGCCCGCCTGCGCGGCGAGATGGATAATCCTGGCTATGCCTTGCCCGGCCATCGCGGTAGCGAGCGCGCCCTGTTCGGCGATATCTATCTGATGAAATGAAAAATCCTTGTGGGGCTGAAGGCGGGCGAGCCGTCCCTTTTTAAGCGCCAGGTCGTAATAGTCGTTCATATTGTCGACGCCCACGACCGCCTCTCCCCTGCCAAGGAGATGGTGGCAAACATGGCTGCCGATGAATCCCGCAGCTCCAGTGACAAGTATAGGCAACAAGGTTCTCCACATATGTTGGCACGTGATCGCGAAATAGAGATCGATTGCGAAACGATCATGCGTAACATCAAAATGCTACATCCGAATGAAGGACCGTCTCAGTTCGTGCTACAGCCAATAGGCGCTACCGACAAGCTGTGCTGTAGACACATCAGCTTGCTTCGCGCAGGGCCTCGGCCGCCTGCAGGTCGACCGACACGAGCTGGCTGACGCCCTGCTCGGCCATGGTCACCCCGAACAGCCGGTCCATGCGGGCCATGGTAATCGGGTTGTGCGTGATGATGACAAAGCGTGTCTCGGTGGTGGCGGCCATTTCGTCCATCAGATTGCAGAAACGCTCGACATTGTGATCGTCGAGCGGCGCGTCGACTTCGTCGAGCACGCAGATCGGCGCGGGATTGGTCAGGAACACGGCGAAGATCAGCGACATCGCCGTCAACGCCTGCTCGCCGCCGGAAAGCAGGGTCATCGTCTGCGGCTTCTTGCCGGGCGGCCGCGCAAGGATTTCGAGACCGGCCTCGAGCGGATCGTCGGACTCGATCAGTTGCAGTTCCGCCGTGCCGCCGCCGAACAGATGCGAAAACAGCCGCTGGAAATGGCCATTGACCACGTCGAAGGCAGCCAGAAGCCGTTCGCGGCCTTCGCGGTTCAGGCTCTGGATCGCCTGCCGCAGCTTACGGATGGCCTCGATGATGTCCTCACGTTCGGTAACGATGGTTTCCAGCCGGTCCGACAGCTCCTTCTGCTCCTCCTCGGCGCGCAGATTGACGGCGCCCAGCCGCTCGCGCTCGATCTTCAGCCGGTCGAGCTGACGCTCGATCTCGGTCATCTCTGGCATCGGGCTGTCGGCCTCCAGGCCGGTGTGGCGGATGACCAGATGCGGCGGCGTGTTCAGCGTTTCCTGGATGCGCGCCTCGACCTCTAGCCGTCTTTCGTCGGCAGCGGTCAGCCGCTCTTCGGCGCGGACGCGCGTTTCGCGCGCCTCGGCCAGCGACTGGATCGCTGATGTCGCGGCCTTGTCCAGTTCGGACTGCCTGTTCTCCGCTTCCTGCAACCGGTCGCCGGCTGCCTGGCGCAGGCGTTCGGCTTCGGCAAGCTGCGACAGCAAAGCGCGCCGCTTGGCGTCGATCTCGTCGGGTGCATCGGCCAGTCTTTCGCGCTCGGCCTCGGCCTCGGCCTTGCGTTCGCCGAGGGACGCTATCTGCGTCGAGGCGTTTTCGGCGCGCTCCAACCAGTTGCGGCGTTCCTGACCGATGGCGTCGAGGCGGCGCGTGCGCGCTTCGGCTTCCCGCCTCAAGCCTTCATGGACGGCGCGTGCATCGGCAAGGGTGGCGCGGTCGCGAGCAACGTTGGCGGCCGACTGTTCGAGCTGCAACTGCAGATCACCGAGATCGGGAGCGCTTTGCAGCAGCATCTCCGCCTCGACGAAAGCCGCCGCCGTCTCTTCATGGCTGTCGACGATGCGCGCGCGCGCCTCGTCAAGTGCTGCGCGTCGGCTCGACAGCTCACCGCCGGCCTTCTCGGCCTCAGCCAGCGCGTTGCGGGCGGCGTCCAGCCCATGCTGGGCATCACGACCGGCTTGACGGGCGTTGCGCTCGGCCTCGCTCGCCCGGGCAAGCGCCTGCTCGGCATGGGCAAGAGCCTCTTCGACCTGGCGCAGGATGCGCGTTGCGTGGACCGCCTCGGCGTCGAGCTCGGCCAGCCGGTTTTTCTGCGCCAGCCGCTGCGCGGCCGCGGTCGGCGCGTCTGCGCTGGCGGTGAACCCATCCCAACGCCAGAGCGCCCCTTCGCGGCTGACCAGCCGTTGCCCGGGAGCAAGCAGCGCCTGCAGCCGCTTTCCGTCACTAGCCTCGACGATGCCGATCTGGGCCAATCGGCGGGCCAGCTGCGCCGGCGCGCGGACCACGCTGGCAAGGCTCTTGATGCCTTCGGGCAGAGCGGCGTCGCCGGGCTGGACCTCACTTTGGCCCCAATGCACCGGCGCGCTGCGGTCGAGCGGCACGTCGAGATCCTCGCCAAGCGCCGCGCCCAGCGCCGTCTCGTAGCCGCGCTCGACGCTGATCTGCTCCAGGACTGAGGGGAAGAGGTCGCCGCTCGCGGCATTCAGGATCTTGGCCAGCGTGCGGGCTTCGGTTTCGATCCGCGCCAGTTCGGCCTTTGTATCCTGAACCGGCGGGCGGGCGGCACTTTCGGCCGCACGCGCCCCGGCGACAGCCTGTTCGGCGGCAATCGCCGCGGCTTCGGTCTCCTCCAGCAGCGCCACGGCCTGTTCGACCAGAAGCTGCTTCTCGGCGGGATCGGGCAGGCCGGCGACCCTCGAGGCGATGTCGGACAATTCCCGGTCGACATCGGCGAGCTGGCGGGCGAAACGATCGCGGCGCTCAGCGGTGTCGCGCAGCGTTCGTTCGATCTGGTTGCGGGAGGCAGCGGCCTCCGCCCGTTCGGCGGTCAGCCCGGCGAGTTTGGCTTCACTCGCGGCAAGCGTCGACGCCGCCTGTTCGACCGCCGCGCGGGTGTTGGCCTCGCGCTCGGCAGCACCTGCGTTTTCGGCATTGAGGGCGGTTTCTTCGGTGGCGAGGCGTTCGAGGATATCCGCATTGTCGCGGACCATCCTCTCTTCGCGGGTGATGTCGCCGTCGAGCTGCTGGAGCCGGCGATCGAGTTCCGCTTGGCGAGCGCGGATGCGGCCCGCTTCCTCTTCGATCTGCGTCTTGGCGATCGACAGGCGCTGGAAGGCGGCAGCGGCGGCGGCTTCCGCGTCGCGTAGCTCCGGCAAGCGATGGGCGCCGATCCCTTGCTCCCTGGCGGCAGCCATCTGGGCGGCGGCGCGGTCGCCGACCAGTGCCGTGGCAATCGCCAGCGCCGAGCGCGCCTCGCCTTCCTGCGTCTTGGCCAGTGTCCAGCGCAGATGCAGCAGCGTCGCCTCGGCCTTGCGGATGTCGGCCGACAGGTTCTTGAAGCGCGACGCCTGGCGGGCTTGGCGCTTCAGGCTTTCGATCTGGCTTTCCAGTTCGCCGACGACGTCGTCCAGTCGTTCCAGATTCTGTTCGGCCGCTTTCAGACGCAGTTCGGCCTCGTGGCGGCGAGTGTGCAGACCCGAAATTCCGGCCGCCTCTTCCAGAAGCGCGCGGCGCGCCTGCGGCTTTGCCTGGATCAGCTCGCCGATGCGGCCCTGCCCGACCATCGATGGCGAACGCGCGCCGGTCGACTGGTCGGCGAAAAGCAGCTGCACGTCTTTGGCGCGGGCTTCCTTGCCGTTGATGCGGTAGAGCGAACCCGCCTCGCGCTCGATGCGGCGCGAAACCTGCAACTCGTCTGCATCATTGAAGGCCGAGGGCGCGCTACGGTCGCTGTTGTCTAGGAAAAGCGTGACTTCGGCGGTGTTGCGGGCAGGACGCGTTCCGGAACCCGAAAAGATGACGTCGTCCATGCCGGACGCGCGCATGTTCTTGTACGAGCTTTCGCCCATCACCCAGCGCAGTGCCTCGACAAGGTTCGACTTGCCGCAGCCGTTCGGCCCGACGATGCCGGTCAGGCCGCGTTCGATGACGAACTCGCCGGGTTCAACGAAGGACTTGAAACCGAGCAGGCGAAGGCGCGAGAATTTCATTCGCGCCGCCCCATAAGCGGGTTCAGCAAAGGTGTTCCGCGGTTTTGCGGCAAGAGCCCGCGGCACAACAAAAGGTCGCGCACGCCGAAGCGCGGCCGCTTCGGCGCTGCCGAAACGTCAGAGCAGAGGGTCGATAATGGCCGAGATTTCCTCAATCGACAGCGCCCCCTTATAGGTCTTCCCGTTGATAAAGAAGGTCGGCGTCGAGTCGACCTTGAATTCATCAGCGCCCCGCTTTTGGACCGATCTCACATCGTCTAGAAGTTTCTGGTCCGTCAAGCAGGCCTCGAAGGACTCCTGTGTAAAACCGGCCATCTTGGAGATTTGCAGCAGGGCGTCCTTGGTATTGGCAACGCCTGCCCAGTTCGCCTGCTGCCTGAACAGGACGTCCACCATCGGGAAGTAATTGTCCTTAGAACAGCGCGCCAGCATGAAACCGGCCTCGGCGCTGGGGTCGAATGGAAATTCACGCAGGATAAGGCGGGCCTTGCCGGTGTCGATATATTTCGTCTTCAGCGCCGGGAGGGTGGTTTCGTGGAAATGCGCGCAGTGCGGGCAGGTCATCGAAGCATATTCGACGATGGTGACCTTCGCGTCGTCCTTGCCGAGCTGCATGTCCGGCAGTGCGCCGGGTTTCAGCAAAGCGGCCATGTCCACCGTGCCCTGGGCCTCAGGCGCCTTGGAGGTGGCCGCAGCGGCGGGCTTTGCCGGATCGGCCGGCTTCATCGCATCGGCGGGGGCCGCAGGTTTCACATCCTCCGCCACGGCTTTCTCACCTGAGTCGCTGCAGGCGGCGAGCAGAGCCACCGCCGGAATGGCCGCCAGCGACGACAGGAGGTTTCTGCGGGACAAAAGACGGGGCATACGAATCACCTGACAAGGGTTGGATTTTGCAATGCAATGGCTAGAAAAGGCGAGAGTTGGCGCGAATTAAGGCATCGCCGTCCCCATTCCAATCGCCAAACTTTGTATCCACGATCACGAAAGCGCGAGATTATACTTTCTTTTGACCAAGAATGGTGGCGCCGAGCCGCTCCAGCGACGCGCGCAGCCCGTCATCCTCGATCATTCCGACGGTGCCTGATAACTTCACCTTCTCGGCCGCGGTCAGCGGCCGGAAGCTTGGTTTGGGCCGCCCTTTGTCAACCGTCACCGGCTTTTGCACGATTCTGATCCGGCCGATAGCGTTGAAACCGAGGAAGGCGTTGACCCGGTTGATGATCTCGCCTGTCTCGTGCTGCAGATGGAGGGCGGCCACCCCTTCGCAGGCGATGACCAGCACCGCTGGCTCGAACGGATCATCTTCATGCATGCGGCGCGGCCAAATGATCTTTTCAGGGCGCGAACGGCTGGCAAGCCGCGGCCCGGCAATCTCCTCCCATGACTGGACGAGCCCGATCGACATGCCGGCACGCTTGCGCAACACCGGATCGAGGATCTGGGTTGCGAGATCACTCACCGGAACAGGATTGCCGAAGGGCCTTTTCCCTGCCATGTGCGTTCTCCAGTCACGACCTTTAGGCCAGTTCTCGATCAATGGCACTGCACGACCAGACCCGCAAGACCGCATCCGGCGACAGCGGCAGAGCCGCCTCTGGAGAAAACGGCGAGATCGCGTCCCGACTGCTTGGCTGGTACGACGCGCATCACCGCGACTTGCCGTGGCGCATTGCGCCGCGTGAGCTGGTACGCGGCATACGTCCCGATCCCTACCGCGTCTGGCTTTCCGAAGTCATGCTGCAGCAGACCACGGTCGAAGCGGTAAAATCCTATTTCCGGGTCTTTGTCGAGAAATGGCCTGATGTCGAAGCGTTGGCCGCCTCACCGACCGAGGATGTCATGAAGGCTTGGGCCGGGCTCGGCTATTATTCCCGCGCACGCAATCTCAAGGCCTGCGCCGACCTCGTCGCACGGCAAGGCGGCAGGTTTCCGGATACGCAAGCTGAATTGAAAGAGCTGCCCGGCATCGGCGCCTACACGGCGGCGGCGATTGCGGCGATCGCCTTCGACCAGCCCTCCGCAGTCGTCGACGGCAATGTCGAGCGCGTCGTTTCCCGGCTGTTTTCGATATCCACGCCGCTGAGCGAAGCCAAGAGCGACATACGCGCCCATGTCGAGCGCATGGTTCCAGCGACCAGACCGGGCGATTTCGCCCAGGCGATGATGGATCTCGGCGCAACGATCTGCACGCCGCGCCGGCCGCGTTGCATGCTGTGCCCGCTGCGCGAGGTTTGCAGCGCCACTGGTTCGGGCGATCCCGAGCGCTTCCCTGTCCGCCTGCCGAAGGGCGAGAAACCATTGCGGCGCGGGGCTGCCTTCGTCGCCGTACGTGACGATGGCGCCATCCTTTTGCGCAAACGTGTGGATAAGGGCCTGCTCGGCGGCATGACCGAAGTGCCGACGACCGGCTGGACCGCGCGGATCGACGGCGCGACTACAGACGCGGCAGCGCCCTTCCCGGGCAACTGGCGGCTAGTCGGCCGGATTGGCCATGTCTTCACCCATTTCGCGCTCGAACTCGACGTCTTCAAAACGATGACCGATGGCGCCGCCCCTGCGGGTCATTTCTGGTCGCTGGCCGATGAAATTTCCGGCGAAGCGCTGCCCACCGTCATGAAAAAGGTAATCGAAGCAGCGATACCGGGCGCGACGAAGAAGCAGCGCGCACATTAAATCGCCCATATCGCCCCACATTGAATTGCATTGAACGAGGACAAGAATGACCGAAATCCGCCACATCGTCTTCGACATCGGCAGAGTGCTGATCCACTACGATCCGAACTTACCCTTCAGCCGCTTGATCCCCGACGCCGAAGAGCGGAAATGGTTCTTCGACAACGTCTGCACGCATGACTGGAACATCGAGCAGGACCGCGGCCGGACCTGGGAAGAGGCCGAAGCGCTGCTGATCGCCGAACACCCGGACCACGCCGACAACATCCGCAACTTCCGCCGCCTGTGGCACGAGATGGTGCCGCACGCTTATGACGACAGCGTCCAGATCATGGAGAAGCTGATTGAGAGCGGCCACGACGTCACCATGCTGACCAATTTCGCCGCCGACACGCTGGCTGAAGCCCGGCAGCGTTTCCACTTTCTCAACCGTCCGCGCGGAGTGACCATTTCGGGCGAGATCGGCATGATCAAGCCGGATCGCGGCATTTACGACCATCACGTCACTGCTTTCGGCCTCGAGCCCGCGGCCACGCTGTTCATCGACGACAGCCAGAAGAATGTCGACGGCGCCAAGGCGGCCGGCTGGCAGTCGGTGCTGTTCACCGACGCCAAGACGCTCGAAGCCGACCTCAAGCGGTACGACATCGCGTTCTGACCCATACGGTATGGGCAGGATCGGGACTGTCCCGTTTTCACAATCAGCTCACCTTGATGGCCGAAGGCGATTTGAACGAATTATTCTGGAAGAAAGGGGCTGACTGTTATCAGCCCCCTGCCCGCTCCATGCCGAGACGGGCGATGCGGCGAAGCTCGTCGATCGGGGTCAGGCCGCCGCTGCGCTCATAGTGCCAGAAGGTCCAGCCGTTGCAGGCATCCAGCCCCTGAACCTCCGCGCCGATCTTGTGGATCGATCCGGCGCTGTCGCCGACCGCCACCGTGCCGTCGGCGCGCACCCTGGCCGCCCAGCGCTTCTTGGCGTCATAGAGTGTGGCGCCCGGCAGCATCAGCCCGGTGTCGATGAGGCTGACGAACGCAACGCGCGGCTCGGCGCGCTTGCCGGTAAGCACGGTAAGATCAGCCCGATCCAGCGGCCGGACTGCATCGATGCGCTCGTTGGCGGCGTCGATATAGGCCTGCTCGCGCTCAATGCCGACGAAATGGCGGCCGAGGCGCTTGGCCACCGCGCCGGTGGTGCCGGAACCGAAGAAAGGATCGAGCACGATATCGCCGGGCTTCGTCGAAGCCATCATGATGCGGGCGAGCAGCGCCTCGGGCTTCTGCGTCGGATGCAGCTTGTCGCCATTTTCGTTCTTGAGGCGCTCGCTGCCGGTGCAGATCGGAAACAGCCAGTCGGAGCGCATCTGGATGTCGTCATTCGACGCCTTCAGCGCTTCGTAGTTGAAGGTGTAGCCTTTGCCCTTCTGATCGCGCGAGGCCCAGATCATCGTCTCATGGGCGTTCTGGAAGCGGCGGCCCCGGAAGTTCGGCATCGGATTGGTCTTGCGCCACACGACATCGTTGAGGATCCAGTATCCCAGATCCTGCATCTTGGCGCCGACCCTGAAAATGTTGTGGTAGGAGCCGATGACCCAGATGGTGCCGTTAGGCTTCAGCACGCGGCGCGCCGCCAGCAGCCAGGCCCGGGTGAAGGCGTCGTAGACCTCAAAACTGGCGAACTGATCCCAGTCGTCGTCGACGGCATCGACCTTGGACTGGTCGGGCCGGTGCAGATCGCCGTCGAGCTGCAGATTGTAGGGCGGATCGGCAAAGATCACGTCGATGGATTTTTCGGGCAGCCGGTCGAGCGCGGCGACGCAATCGCCCTTCAGGATCGTATCCAGCCATTCGGATTGCTGGGGAGCATGGGAAAGCTCGTCGAGAAGACGCACGGCAGACATTGTTACACCCAAAGCACGCGTTACTGTTTACTCCCTGTTATGGTTACCGATCAGCGTAAATATTCGATGAAGGCCAGGGGTTCGGACTCCAGGTAATTTGCGAAGACCGGCCTGTTGGTGTATGTCGCGCCGCCTGAACCGCCTCAGCCCCTCCCTCCCGCTTTCCGGATCGCTATGCCCCAGCCAGACCTTGTCATCTTCGATTGCGACGGCGTTCTCGTCGATTCCGAAATCATTGCCGCGCGCATCGAAGCCGAGCTTTTGACGTCGGCCGGTTACGAGATATCGGCTGAGGAGCTTTCCGAAACCTATGCCGGGCTGACCTTCAAGGACATCATGATGCGGGTCGAGGAAAAATCCCGCGTACCGTTCCAGGCCTCGCTGATCGATCGCGCCGAAGAGTTGGTCGACCGCCGGCTGCGCAGCGAGGTTCGCGCCATCGACGGGGTGCATGAGGCAGTCGCCGCGGTGGCGGCGCCGCGCTGCATCTGCTCGAATTCGCGCACCGAGCGGATCGAATTCATGTTGGAGAAGGTGCGGCTGCTGCCGTTTTTCACGGGACACATTTTTTCCTCGCTGGAAACGCCGAGCGGAAAATCCAAGCCGGCGCCCGACGTGTTTCTCTTTGCCGCAGAAAAACTCAAGGCCGATCCGGCGAACACTTTCGTCATCGAGGATTCCGTGCATGGCGTGACGGGCGCCAGGACAGCCGGCATGCGTGTGATCGGCTTCACCGGAGCAGCGCACAGCTATCCCGGGCATGCCGACGCGCTGACCGAGGCCGGCGCCGAAACGGTCATCCGCCGCTGGGCGGAGCTGAAAAGCGTGATCGCCGCCCTGTCGGAATGGTCGGCGGATGCGTGATGCATGCGCCTCCGGCCGGAGGCGGCTCAAATGCCGCCGCTATTCGACCGCGGCAATCTTTTTGTCGGTCTTCTTCGCCGGGCCTTCGTCATAGCCGGCGTACGCCTGATAGTCCCGCGCGGTGGGCTCGGGAACGACTACGTTCGAATCGGTGAAGACGAACTGGGTGGCACTCGAGGGATTGGTGACCTGCACCTTATGTTGGTGAAGCTGCGAGTAAAGAACCTCGGTGCCATGCATCACAGCGATACGGATCGGCATGGTGATGGTGCCCGGGCTGAACATCGGTCCCGGAACGACCTTGCCGGCGACGGCGATCTTCATCGTCAGCGAGCCGTTGGCACGGATGCAGTCGCGGGTCACATCGGTGATCGAGGCCTGATAGATGATCTTGGCGGAATCGTCCTGCTGATCGCTGCCCGCTTCAAGCGCGGCAGCTTCGGCGTCTTGGGCGGCTTTTTTCTTGGGCTTTTGGCTGCCCTTGGCGTAGGTGTTGAAGTAAGCGGTGCCGTCGCGCAGCGTCACTTTCGGACAATAGGCCTGCAATTGGCTGGCGAGAACCTTGGGGTCCGGCGGTGGTGGCGGTGTCGTGTCCGTC
This sequence comes from Mesorhizobium sp., assembly GCA_004020315.1. Lineage (GTDB taxonomy): Bacteria > Pseudomonadota > Alphaproteobacteria > Rhizobiales > Rhizobiaceae > Mesorhizobium. The sequence goes on along the minus strand of SAQG01000001.1, from coordinate 612,763 downwards.
TTTCCGAAGCCCAGGATGCCACTGCCGCCTGATTGGCAGCCGGCGACGGTAAGCATAAAGCCAGTGAGCGCCAGACCCGCGACAAAACGACCATTGAGTGTATGAAACGCCATGAACTGGACTTCCCTCTCGCAAAGCGGGTGACGTATATCAACCGCGCGGCAAAAATGCGACTGATCAAGTGCGGAAATTAACCACTTTGCCGCGGACGAAACCGCCCGGCAGCAATGGAACATTACGATGCAATATGTGAGTACCCGCGGGGAGGCGCCCGTGCTTGGATTTTCCGACGCGGTGCTGGCGGGCTTGGCGCGTGATGGCGGTCTTTATGTGCCTGATACCTGGCCGCAGTTTTCGGCGGCAGAGATCCGCGTCATGCGCGGCCTTGCCTATCCCGACCTCGCCATCCGCGTGCTGTCGCCGTTTCTCGGCGGCGAGATCGCGATGCCGGTGTTCGAACGCCTGGTGCGCGAAGCCTATGCGACCTTCCGTCACGAGGCGGTCTGCCCGCTGGTACAGACCGGCTCGAACATGTTCGTTCTGGAACTCTTCCATGGCCCGACGCTTGCCTTCAAGGACGTCGCCATGCAGCTTCTCGCCCGGCTGATGGACCATGTGCTTGCCGAACGCGACCAGCGCGCCACCATTGTCGGCGCCACGTCCGGCGACACCGGCGGGGCTGCCATCGACGCCTTCGCCGGGCGCAATCGCACCGACATCTTCGTTCTTTTCCCGCACGGCCGAGTCTCGCCGGTGCAACAGCGGCAGATGACGACGGCCATCGCTGCAAATGTCCATGCGCTGGCGGTCGAAGGCAATTTCGACGATTGCCAGGGCCTGGTGAAGGACATGTTCAATGATCACGGTTTTCGCGACCGGGTATCGCTGTCCGGCGTCAATTCGATCAACTGGGCCCGCATCATGGCTCAGATCGTCTATTATTTCTCATCGGCGCTGTCGCTCGGCGCGCCCGACCGGCCGGTTTCCTTCACGGTGCCGACCGGCAATTTCGGCGACATCTTCGCCGGCTACGCCGCCAAGAAGATGGGGCTGCCGATCGAGCGGCTGATCATCGCGACCAATGACAACGACATTCTGGCGCGCACGCTGTCGAGCGGCGAGTACCGCACGAAAGGCGTCTTTTCGACCACGTCACCGTCAATGGACATCCAGGTCTCGTCGAATTTCGAGCGCTTGCTGTTCGAGGCGGCCGGCCGCGATGCCTCGACCGTGCGGCGCTACATGAGCGGCCTCAAGCAGTCCGGCGCCTTCACCATCGAAGCGGGTGAGATCGCCAGGATCCGCTCCGAATTCGATGCCGGCCGTTCGACGGTGGACGAAGTCGCCGCCACGATCCGCTCGACGCTCGCAGCCAGCGACTATCTGCTCGACCCGCACACGGCCGCGGCCATGCATGTTGCGGCTGCGAAGGCCACCAATGCCGTGCCTATGGTGGTGCTGGGGACCGCCCATCCGGCGAAGTTCCCGGCCGCCGTCGAAGCCGCCAGCGGCGTGTCGCCTGCCCTGCCCGCATGGCTAGGCGGGTTGATGACATCAGAGGAAAAATACACGGTACTTCCATCCGACCTGAAAATGGTGGAAGATTATGTTAGCCGCCACACGCGGGCGGCAAGTTAGGGAGTATCAGCTATATGGGTGTTGAGGTAAGCCGTCTGTCGAACGGCCTGACAGTCGCCACCGAAACCCTTCCAAGCCTCGAATCCGTCGCTCTTGGTGCCTGGATCAAATCAGGCGCCCGCAACGAGCGTAACGAAGAGCACGGAATGGCCCACCTGCTTGAACACATGGCGTTCAAGGGAACCAGAAGGCGCAGCGCCTTCGAGATCGCCTCGGAAATCGAGGACGTCGGCGGCGAGATTAATGCCGCCACCAGTGTCGAGACCACCTCCTATTATGCCAGGGTGCTGAGCGACGACGTGCCCCTGGCCGTCGATATCCTCTCCGACATCCTGCAGGACTCCGAGTTCGACCCGCAGGAGCTGGAGCGCGAGCAGCACGTGATCCTGCAGGAGATCGGCGCCGCGCACGATACACCCGACGACGTCGTCTTCGACCACTTCACCGAGACGGCCTTCCGCCACCAGACGATCGGCCGCTCCATCCTTGGCACGCCGGAAACCGTCAAATCCTTCACCTCGAAGCAATTGCACAAATTCATCGAACGGCAATATGGCGCCGAACGCATGGTGGTCGTTGCCGCCGGCGACATCAAGCACGACAATTTCGTGCGCGAGGTCGAGAAGCATCTCGGCGGTTTCCGCAGCAAGTCCGACAACACGATGCCGCAATATGCGCAATATGTCGGCGGCGATTTCCGCGAGGACCGCGACCTGATGGACGCTCAGATCGTGCTGGGGTTCGAGGGCCGCGCCTATCATGTGCGTGACTTCTACGCCTCGCAGGTCCTGTCGATGATCCTTGGCGGCGGCATGTCGTCGCGTCTTTTCCAAGAGGTCCGCGAAAAGCGCGGGCTGTGCTATTCGGTCTATGCCTTCCACTGGGGTTTTTCCGACACCGGCATTTTTGGCGTTCATGCCGCGACCGGGCAGAGCGACATCGCCGAATTGGTGCCGGTGGTCATCAACGAGTTGCAGAAGGTCGGCGAGAACATCCTGCAGGAGGAACTCGACCGGGCACGCGCCCAGTACCGTGCAGGCCTGATCATGTCCGCCGAAAGCCCGGCCAGCCGCGCCTCGCAGATCGCCCGGCAAATGCTTCTGTTCGGCCGGCCGATTGCCAAGGAAGAGCTGATGGAACGGCTGTCGGCGCTGACTGTCGAGCGGCTGACGGACCTGTCGTCACGGCTGTTTTCGACCAAGCCAACGCTGACTGCCGTCGGACCGGTGGGCACGCTCGCTCCCTATGAGGCGGTCCTTGAGTCGCTTTCGGGCACGCAGACCACGGCCCGAAAGCTCGCCGGCTAAGTCCATCAAAGCGTCATGTTCGCGCTCCCTTTCTTTCGCCGTGACCTACCGGCACTGAAGGGTGACCGGGTCACGCTGCGCGTGCCGCTGACCAACGACTATCGTGAATGGTCGGTGCTGCGCGGAGAAAGCCGCGCCTTCCTGGAGCCGTGGGAGCCTCGGTGGAACCCCGACGAGCTCGACCGCACGGCCTGGCGGCATCGCCTCAGCCGCTATCGCGAAGATTATGCGCAGGGAACGGCCATAGCCTTCTTCATCTTCGACAAAAGCAACGGCAAGCTTGTCGGTGGAATCACCCTCGGCAACATCCGCCACGGCGTCGCGCAAAGCGGCCACATCGGCTACTGGATCGGCGAGCGCTACAGCGGCCGTGGCCTGATGACCGACGCGGTCAAAGTGGTGACGCGCTTCGCCTTCGATACGCTGAGGTTGCACCGGATCGAAGCTGCCTGTATTCCCGACAATGCCCGGTCGATCCGCGTGCTTGAAAAAGCCGGATTCCGGCGCGAAGGACTTCTGCGATCCTATCTCAGGATCAATGGCATCTGGCAGGACCATTACCTCTACGCCCGGATCGAAGACGATCCGCCGGGCGCGGGAACGAAGGACTGATTTTTGACGAATTTCCTGCGAATCGGGTCGTTGTTCGCCTTTGTGCTGACGGCAATCGTCGTGCTCTGCGCGACGTCCTCGGCCTTCGCCGTCGAACCGATCAAGATCGCGCGCGACGACGTGGCGCTCGACCTTTCGGGCGCAGTCGAAATCTACCGCAACCAGGGCGAGAACTTCCAGGTGTCGACCGCGCCGGGACCGGACGGCATCGTGCGGCGCATCGAGGTCGAGGCCAATGATGCGCGCTCGACGGGCGACTGGGCGGTGTTTGCGCTTGCCAACACCACCGACCAGCAGCTCGACAGGCTGATCGTTGCGCCGCATTTCCGGCTGGTGAATTCCGGCATCTTCTGGCCGGATCTCGGCTCGACCCGCATTGCCGCGATCACGCCCAGCGAAGGCTTCGCGCTCGACCGCCAGACCAGCCCCGACGCCGATGTGTTCCGGGTGACGCTGAACCCCGGAACGGTGATCACCTTCATTGCCGAACTTGCCTCGCCCAAACTGCCTCAGGTCTATCTTTGGGAGCCGGAAGCCTACAAGGACTCGGTCAATTCCTACACGCTGTTTCGCGGCATCGTCATCGGCATTGCCGGCCTCCTGGCGCTGTTCCTGACCATTCTTTTCGTCGTCAAGGGGACGTCGATGTTCCCGGCAACCGCAGCACTCGCCTGGGCGGTGCTCGCCTATATCTGCATCGACTTCGGCTTTCTCAACAAGGTCCTGGAAATATCGCCCGGCAACGAGCAGATGTGGCGAGCCGGGACGGAGGTGGCGCTTGCGGCGACCTTCGTGGTGTTCCTGTTCGCCTATCTCAATCTCAACCGATGGCATGGCCATTTCAGCTACGGCGCGCTGGTCTGGATTCTGGGGCTGCTGCTGATCGCTGGCGTTGCAATCGTCGATCCGGCGGTCGCTGCCGGCATCGCCAGGCTGTCCTTCGCCGCCACCGCGCTGACCGGCCTCGGCCTGATTATCTTCCTCGGCATACGCGGCTACGATCGTGCCATCATGCTGGTGCCCAGTTGGGTCATGGTCCTGTTGTGGCTATGCGGGTCGTGGATGGCGATCACCGGCATGCTCGACAACGACATCGCCCAGCCGGCACTGGGCGGCGGGCTGATCCTCATCATCCTGCTGATTGGCTTCACCGTCATGCAGCACGCCTTTGCCGGCGGCGCGCTGCATCAGGGCCTGTTCTCCGATCTCGAACGGCAGGCGCTGGCCGTCGCCGGATCGGGCGACACGGTTTGGGACTGGGACGTGATGCGCGACCGCGTCGTCACCAAGCCGGATGTCAGCATCCAGCTTGGCCTTGCGCCTGACAGTCTGGGCGGAGCCGCCCGCAACTGGCTGCCGGTCCTCCATGCCGACGATCGCGACACGTTCCGTACCACGCTCGACGTGGTGCTCGAACACCGGCGCGGCCGGGTGTCGCAGAATTTCCGCCTGCGCGGCGCCGACGGGCACTATCACTGGTTTTCGCTGCGTGCCCGGCCGGTGATCGGATCGGATGGCGAGGTCATCCGCTGCGTCGGCACCATGGTCGACGTGACGGAGCAGAAGAAGTCGGAGGAGAGGCTGCTGCACGATGCCGTGCACGACAATCTGACCGGCCTGCCGAACCGGGAGTTGCTGATGAACCGGCTGGAGGCGATCATCTCGATCGCGCGCACGGAAGAGAAAGTGCGTCCGACCGTCTTCGTCATCGACATAGACCGGTTCAAGCAGGTCAATAACGGGCTCGGCATCTCGGCCGGCGATACCATCCTGCTCACCGTTGCGCGCCGGCTGCACCGCCTGCTCAAGCCGAAGGATTCGCTCTCGCGCTTTGCCGGCGACCAGTTCGCGCTGATGCTGCTTTCCGAACAGGACCCGGCCCGCATCGCGGCCGTTGCCGACGCCATCAAGCATGCAATCAACAATCCGATCACCTTTGCCAAGCGCGAGATCGTGCTGACCGCCTCGATCGGACTGGTCACCTGGACTTCGGCGCAGACTTCGGCCGAAGACATGGTCAAGGACGCCGAGCTTGCCATGCACCAGGCCAAGCGTTTTGGCGGCGACAGGATCGAGCCGTTCCGACCCGCGTTCCGCACCGTCGGCACCGACCGGCTGCAGTTCGAGTCGGACCTGCGCCGTGCCATCGAACGGCGCGAATTCACACTCGCTTACCAGCCCATCGTGCGGCTGGAAGACGGCAGCGTTGCCGGCTTCGAGGCGCTTTTGCGCTGGGACCATCCGCGCCGCGGCATGATCCCGCCGGGCGATTTCATCCCGGTCGCCGAGAGCTGCGGCCTGATCGTGCAGCTTGGCCTGTTCGCCATGCAACAGGCCGCCGAAGATCTGGCCGGCTGGCAAAAGCAGATCGGCGACGCGCCGCTCTCGGTTTCGGTCAACCTGTCCAGCCGCCAGCTCATCCGCCGCGATCTGGTCAGCGACGTCCGCTCGGTGATCGCGCGGGCCAATCTGAAGCCGCGCTGCTTCCGGCTCGAACTCACTGAATCGCTGGTGATGGATAATCCCGAGCAGACAGCCCATGTACTGAACAAGCTGAAGAAGCTTGGCATCGGCCTGTCGCTGGACGATTTCGGCACCGGCTACTCATCGCTGGCCTATCTGACGCGCTTTCCCTTCGACACGATCAAAATCGACAAGAGCTTTGTCGACGACGCGACACCGAAGCGCGCGGTGCTGCTCAAATCCATGGTCAACATGGCGCATGAACTCGGCCTTTCGGTCGTGGCCGAGGGCATTTCGGACGAAAGTGATGCGCTCGAACTGCGCCAGATGGGCTGCGAATATGTGCAGAGCTTCATGTTCGGCGCGCCAATGCCCGGCGATCAGGTGCTGAAGACGCTGAAGGAACAGTACCCGCTGACTCGGGCTTGATTTGGTGCAAGTCGGTTGTCCCAAAACCGCAGCGCAATGTTGGGTGACATGCACTGGTGGGGAAAGCCTGGCGCTTGGCCTCGTCGGCGCTAGTCACTGGCGGAGCAAGCGCAATCGGTAAGGTCGCAGTTCCCGCGGCTCGGCACTCCATCAATAGTACGACCGGATGTCACGCGACTGTGAACTGGGAGTATTGGTGTACGCCTCGCGCTGTGCATCATACCCTCTTCGCGAAATCGGTGCGAAGAGCAGGCCCGCTGATAATTCAGCCTGCTGGCCGGAATCACCGGGTCATGATGGAGGCCAACTGATGAATTTCCACAAGATTTCGGCCTGGGCTCCGCAATGGTTAAGCGTCGTGAGGATCATGTCGGCGCTGCTGTTTCTGGAGCACGGAACTCAAAAGTTGTTCAATTTTCCGCCCGCTCCCGAGCCGATGCAACTGTCGGGGCCTTTTGTGATTCAGGGACTGATCGAGCTGATCGGAGGCGTGCTGCTTGCCCTCGGACTCTTCACCCGGCCCGTCGCGTTCATTCTGTCCGGCAACATGGCGGTCGCCTATTTCATGGCACACGCGCCGCAAAACTTTTTTCCGGTTGTCAACCAGGGCGACGCGGCGATCCTCTACTGCTTCATTTTCCTGTATTTCTTTTTCGCGGGAGGCGGCGCGTGGAGCGTCGATGCGGCCCGTCGCGGAACCGGCCTCGCGACGCCCTGAATAGGAATCGCGAGGGAACTCCTAAGCGGCTTCCAGCGGAAGAGCATATGCTGTTGCGCTAGGTGGAAATGATAAGAAGTTTCGGCTCCGCTGATCGTCGCTTTCGGAGCTTAAGAATGCCGCGTTGGGCGGATCGAGACCTTCGTCGTGGTCTGCGCAAATGTCCGGAAGTGGCGCGGCCGAGCCGGCCGACGCATCGGCTCGGATTATACCGTGATGGAGCGTTCTACGTCCCAGTCGGGTGGAAGGCGGCCCTTCGCTGGACATTCCCTAACACGACAGACACGCGCCCAGGCTTCTCTTTAGGGCGGCCATTGCCGCACTTTCACCCGTCTCTTTCGTCATGCGGGCATCAAATCGATGACCCGCATGATCGCGACCGCACTGCTTGTGTTCTGGGTGCCTTCTGTAGTAGCGCCATTAGCGCAGGCCCAAACATCGCCCTTCTTGACTGTGAACTTTTCTTTGTTGTGAACGACCGAAAGTTCTCCCTCAGTCATGTGGCAGAGCATGTCGTTCGTCATCATGTTGTCAGCTGTCTTCGCACCGGGTTGGATAACAACATCGCGCAGTTTGACCGTTGCATAGGCTGGTATAACCGACTTGCGCTCACCAAGCTCTACAACTCTGACGCCAGGTGAAACCTCCTTGCCCTCATCGGGGCCGTAAGTCTGGGCGGCTGCTGGTGTCGCCCAAGTGATCAGAGGCGTTGTGGCCAGCGTAAGACCGAGTGCAAGTGTGGATCTACGATTGACGGCTTCCATTGTTTCCTCCCTGTTCAAAAGTTGGTCGGAAAGGTAGGCCAACAAATCGAGGATGGGCCGTCGCGGCCAAGAGTCAACTGACCTTCCGGATTAGTTCTGTCTCGCTCGCGGCTAGCGAGTTTCACAAACCACTCGGGTCGCTGTGCGAGGCGCGTCGCACTAGCCGGGCGCGTCGGCTTCGATTGATGTTCGGGGTCGTTCCTGGGTCAGAAGCCGCACGTCCTCTTGCCTCGGGGAAGGTCCGGAAGGGGTCCGACTCAGCCGTGGCGCGGCCCCATCAATGTTGGAAAGCCTGATTAACGGCGGCGATAGAGATAGCTCTCGGAAAGACCGAGGCGACGGCATGACTGGACGGCTGGTGATGAAGGGAGCACGATGCTCTCGCAGATCGCAGCCGTCATCATCACAAAAGCACGCTCCCACGGCTTCAGGGTCCAGCGGTCGCCGAGTGCCAACCGCTCGCGGACCCAGCGGGGTAGAATCTCGACTGCCGCCTTCAGAAATGGCCGCTGAAGCGGTTGAGCCACTCCCGGCAAGGCGGGAACTTCTTCCATGATCTCCAGGAATTCCAAGATGATCGGCGACGCGACGAGTCTTTGCCTCATCACGTCGAACAGCGCGTAAAGCTCGGCCTGAGACGTGGGCGCGTCAACCGCACCATAAAGAAGCGCGACCGGGCGAGCCTCAGCAAACATCGCGTCCCGTTCGAAAAAATGCAGACGGTGCACATAGACGTGATACGCCTCCATGAAACCAAACCCGGCCGTCGCTTGCACCCAGGCCAGCAACTCCGGGTCGGTGGCGTGGTATGGCTCACCTTCGCTGGTTCGACCTGAAACGCGCCCATGCATCCTGACCACACCTTCAATCATGGCCTTCGCCTTGGTTTGGGGGCCGTAGATCGTGACCAAGGCAGCGAGGCCCGTACGCTGTAGTCGTCGCAGCGCGTGGGAGCGGAATGTGCTGTGCTGCCAAATGGCGTCGCGAACCCGCGGCTCAGCCAATTCGAGCAGCACCGCAGTAACCCCGCCGATGAACAGTGCAACAGGGTTCTTGAAAATACGCCAGGACACCGAGCTGGGCGGCAACAGCGCCGGCTCGCCTTGCGGGGTCGAGAAGTCCATCTGAGATCCGAGCCGCTGGCGCATGAACGACTGCGCAAGAGTATCCACGCGGCGCCCAAGCGGGCGAGGCAGGGGAATGATGCCCGAGTTGCCAAAAATGGAACGCCTCCGTTTCCTGGGAACAACAAGCGTTGAACCTGTGGCTAGCCGATGCAGTACGCAGGAACGTCTTTGGTCTTCCCGTCGTTCCAAATGATCAGCTTGGCGCGCTGCGCATGATTCCGCCAGAACACCGGGCCCGGATGGTCATCACGAGCCCGGTCGTGCTGGCCTTATGGGGTCAGATCGAGCGCCGGCACGATTCTGTGATAGGGCAGCCCCGCATCGTCGTTTAGACGCTTCACGTCGATATCGGAGACAGCGTCAAACAGGCACATGCAGCGCCCGTCCTCCGGTGCGAAGGTCGAGCGCAGATAGCTGATGTCGGTGCCTTTGGACGTCATCTCGGCGGCCTTGCTGATCGCCGCCTTCTGCGCATCTCCCAGAGCTTCCATGCTGATGCCCTTGAGGTCGCGTTCCACCATGTAGACGGTCATTTCCAGATCTCCTCCTGTGAACGGTGACCACAGGAGTTGAATGCAGTGGCGAGCGAAAGAGAACGACATTTTTTCTATCGATCGATAGCCGACAGTTATCGATGAAGGGGCTACAATGTCGTTTCGTGGAACCGCCTCGGGAGGGCTCGCCATGGAGATGTTTCAGGTCCGCTACGTGCTTGCCGCCGCGAAGATGCTGAACTTCACCAAGGCCGCCGCCGAGTGCAATGTATCTCAGCCGGCGCTCACCAAAGCAGTCAAGACGCTCGAGGATGAGCTTGGCGCGCCCCTGTTCCACCGCGAGGGAAAGCGCATCCTCCTGAGTGAGTTCGGGCGCTCCATTCTGCCGCATCTTCAGCAGATCATGCAGGAGGCCCACGCAACCAGGACGCTTGCCGATAATTTTAGGCTGCTCAACCAGGTGCCGATCCGCCTCGGCGTCATGTCGACCATCGGCCATGTGAAGCTCGCCCGGTTCCTCGCAAAGTTCCAGCGCGACTATCATGGCGTCGAGCTTGAAGTTAGCGAAGCGAACGTTCAGGAACTGAAAAACAGGCTTGAGCAAGGCGATCTCGACCTGGCCGTTCTCAATCCGCTGGAGGGATTGGGAGCGGCGTTCCGCGTCCATGATCTCTACAGTGAGCGTTACGTCGTCGTATTCGCGCCGGATCACCGGCTTGCGAGCCTCAATGCAATCAAGTTGGTCGATCTCTCTCAAGAAGCCTATGTCGATCGTCTGTCCTGCGAAATGCGGGACCTGGTGATGGGGGCGTGCCGGGAAAGGAACGTCAGCCTTTATGCCCGCTTTCGTTCCGAGCGCGAGGATTGGATCCAATCAATGGTTCTGGCGCGGATCGGCTTCGCCTTCATGCCTGAGTATTCGGTGACATCGCCTGAACTTCTGCAGCGTCCGCTGATCGAACCCGCGGTGGCACGCACGGTGTCCCTGGCTAGCGTTCCGGGCCGGCCCTATAGCCCGGCGACGGCGGCAATGGTCCGAGCTGCCCAAACGTTCGATTGGCCGGGCTAGGCCTTCATTGCTCAGGCTAGATCGTGAGCGAGAGAGCGCCCGTGCTGCAGCCGCGCAAGGGTAATGATCCCTCACCAACGGAGAACTCGTTCGATCGAGTATTGTGCCGAGAATGAATGCTCATCCACAATCTTCCCGTTCGAGAACCGAAAGGATTGCCCCGCTGCGGTCGGGGCAGACCACCCCAGGGAAATTTCTGCTCGCAATCGAGAGGCTTCACAAGCAACGCATTCGGCTACGCAACGCTCGATTAGAATCATGTTGTACATTTCGAATTATTTCGCCGCACTGTGGCCATTGTGCCGCCATTATCCATGACTAGCTAGATGAAGCACTGACCGTTCTTCTTGTCTTTTTCGACGTCGACGGCTCAACGTTGGAAAGATCTGCCCCAAAGTATCTGGGCGGCTAGACAAGGAACGGAGGGGGACCTGGCGTCACTCCAAAGAACATTTGAATTCTTTGCTTGCGGAGGCGTCATCCTTTCGGGCGGACAGCCTTTGTCGAAAAGGATCGCGGGGCTTGGCCTGGCGGCGACAGTGGCAGCCATGCCATGGCCGGTCTATTCGGGAGTCTTGGCCAACGGAGTGACCGAAGCCGCGGTTGCCACTGCCATTCCGTCTCCTTTTCTGGACTTCCTCTCGGCCGCCCCCAAGTTCGAGATCATCGATCCAGGCACCACGTCGACCTCCGGAGGCAAGGGAGAACGCACGCTGGCCGAGGCACTGAAGGGCACCGTCTCCATCCTTTCCGAGGGCGCGGAACAGATCGTCATCGGGATGTCGGTGCACAAGTTCGGCGAGTACAAGGTGTCGCAGCACATCGCCAGCGAAATCCTTCGTGCAGCCAAGGACACTCAATTTCCTGCCGATACGCTTTTCGCGATCGCCGAGAAGGAATCCTCCTTCGACATCAACAATCGCCCGGCTAAAGGGTCGGCGCTTGGTCTTATGCAATTCCTCGACCAGACATGGCTCGAGGCGGTGAAGAAGTACGGTGCAGAATTCGGTCTGGGCGACGAAGCGGAACTGATCCGGACCCGCCCCGAGGGCAAACGCGAACACCATTTCGTCGAGGACAAGGCCGAAGAACAGCGCATCCTTGAATTCAGGCGCGATCCCTATCTGTCGGCGGCACTTGCGGCCAAGAACCTTCTCGCGGCCAAGGAGAGCATCGAAGCTCGTCTTGAGAAGGCCATGGATGAAAGGGATCTCTACCTCCCCCATTTCCTTGGCACTAACGGGGCAGCAACGCTCCTTTCGAATGCCGATGAGAAGCCCAATGCCACGGCCAGCAAAATCTTCCCCAAGGCGGCGCGCTTCAATACTGCGATCTTCAGGGCCGAGGGAAAACAGCTTACCGTCGGCCAGTTTCACCAGCGCCTGCGCTCCTTCTTAGAAGCCCGCATCGGCAAATACAGCGATGTCGAAACCCGCGTGAAAGAGGCTGACCTGTCCTGGACAGCCGGTATCGAGAATCTTGTCTACGATTTGGGGAAACGCCTGGCGATGGCAATGCGGCGGTAACCAGATTCCACCCGGGGGCTGTTGCGTTCGGGTACAAGTCTAGGGTTTTTCACCTCTAGGCGTGACCGGCCGCCAGGCTGAGATGCGCGAGGTCGATACCGATCGAAGCGAGAATCCGATCGTATTTGCGCTCGATGTCGGTATCGAACAGAAGCTCCGCATTTGCCGGGCAGGTCAGCCAACCGTTCTCGGCGATTTCGCTTTCCAGCTGACCGGCGCCCCAGCCCGAATAGCCGAGCGCCATCAGCGCGTGCCGGGGCCCACGACCCGACGAAATGGCGCGCAATATGTCGACGGTCGCGGTCAGGCAGATGTCCTCGGAGACGGCCAGCGACGATTCCACCCGGTAGTCGCCCGAATGCAGGACGAAGCCGCGGCTGCGGTCCACCGGTCCGCCGTTGCGGACGACGAAGTCGCGGGCCTGCGCCGGCAAGCGGATCGCCTCCTGTTCGTTCATGATGCCGAGTTGCACGAGCAGGTCCGGAAACAGCATCTGCTGTGTCTGGTTAATGACCAGGCCCATCGCGCCTTCATCGCTGTGCGCGCAAATGTAGATGACGGAGCGCGTAAAACGGTCGTCCTTCATGCCGGGCATGGCAATCAGGAACTGGTCGTCGAGAAAGCCGCGTCCCGCAGCCATCTTCTTGTGGCGCAACAAGTCCATGAGGGCAGCGTAACGCGTTTCTGAAGCGCCGAAAAGATGCGCTGCGCGCGATTTTGGTCGCGGATATGCATCTCAGGTCACGCAAAGCTGTGCCCGAGGTCACGCAAAAGCTGTGCCCGAGGTCACGCAAATATGATAACAGCGACGCCATGAAGTCATTGCGCAGCCATGAACGGACGCTCAAATCACCTCCATGCAAAGCTTGAAAGTCCTGCTGCTCAGCGCCGCTGTTGGATGCGCAACCGGCCTCCCCGCCGCAGCCTCCTCGTCGACCTGGTACAATAGCGAAGGCGGCAGAGTGCGGCTTGTGACCAGCGGCAAGCCCGACGAAGCCGGGCGCATCCATGGCGTCCTCGATATTTCGCTCAAGCCTGGCTGGAAAACCTACTGGCGCGATCCGGGCGACGCGGGCGTGCCGCCGCAAATCGACATCTCGGCCAGCACCAACATTGCCAACGCGACGTTTTCGTTTCCGCCGCCTCAGCGGCACGACGACGGCTCCGGCAAATGGGCCGGCTACGACCATCCGGTTTCGCTGCCGGTGACGTTCACGCTGTCGGCGCCGAACAAGCCGGCCGTCATCGATGCCGACATTTTTCTCGGCATTTGCGAAACGATCTGCATCCCGGTTCAGACGAGGCTGACCATCGATCCAGGCTCCGATCCGGACAATGTCGACGACGCCGCGCTGGTGAAGGCGGCCCTCGCAAAGCTGCCTGCCCCCGCAAGACCCGATTTCGGCATCACTGTCCTGCAGGGAGACCACAAGACACTGGTTGTCGAGGCGAGCGTTCCGGGCGATCCGGAGGCGGCGGACTTATTTGTCGCCGGCGAGCGGGATTACATGTTTGGCGTGCCGGCTCGCAGCGAAAAGGGCGGCAAGCTGGTGTTTGCCGTGCCGATCCTCGACAGGCCGCCGACGACGCCGACGGATGGCGGACTTTACTACACGCTGACAACCGCGGCCGGTGCCGTCGAAGGCGTGCTGCCTTTCCCTTGATCCCGAGCAAAGGATGTTCGGGTCGAACATCCTTTTGCTCCAAGCTCCCCGACGGTTGCGGGGAACGGCTGAATTCGCTATCGCAAGGCCACTCCCTTCGATCTGTCAAACGAGGACCACGACGATGATTGCAGTTGGCGACAAGCTGCCCCAAGCGACCTTCAAGACGATGACTGCCGACGGCGCAAAAGCGATCACGACGGCCGGGATTTTCTCGGGAAAGAAGGTGGTGCTGTTCGCCGTTCCCGGCGCTTTCACGCCGACCTGCAGCAACAACCATCTGCCCGGCTATCTGGATAATTACGACGCCATCCTGGCGCGCGGCGTCGACACCATCGCCGTCGTCGCCGTCAACGATGTTCACGTCATGGGCGCTTGGGCCCGCTTCAGCGGCGGTGAAGGCAAAATCCTTTATCTCGCCGACGGCAATGGCGATTTCGTCAAGTCTATCGGTCTCGACGCCGACCTTTCCGGCGGTGGCATGGGGCTGCGTTCGAAGCGGTTTTCGATGATCGTCGACGACGGCAAGGTCGCCGCGCTCAATGTCGAGACAAAGCCTGGCGTTGACGAATCCGGTGCTGCTCACATTCTCGGACAGCTTTCCGTTTTGGCGACAGCATAGATCAGGATTGCACGGTCCTTTTGGCCTGACGATCACGCTTGTTTCGAGCGCCGAGCGTCCAATTGGGCGTGCAAAGAACGCTCCAAGACTTCTGAGCCGCATGGTCCCAACAAAAACCGGTTCCGGTTTTCGGGCTCGTACGCTAGCTCTTCGGAATTGCTTTCTTTTGGGGGACCTCAATGCTGTTTGAACACTTCTGGCGCGCCGTGGCGATCGGCATCGGCGCCACGGCGCTCATGGACCTCTGGGCGATTTTCCTGAACACGGCGTTTGCTCAGCCGCGGCCGAACTGGGGACTGGTTGGTCGCTGGGTCTGGCATCTGAGAGACGGCAAGGTCTTCCACGACGATATCGGCGAGGCAGCACCCTATGCGCATGAATCGGCGCTGGGCTGGGCCTTCCACTATTTTGTCGGCATCGTTTACGGCATCATTCTGGCCGTTTTGGCGGGAGCGGCGTGGCTGGCCACGCCGACCTTCCTGCCGGCCTTCATCCTCGGCATCGTGACCGTAGGCGCCGGCTGGTTCCTGCTGGCGCCCGGCATGGGTGCCGGCTGGGCCGCATCAAAGCGCCCAAACCCTATGCAGATCCGCGCTATCAACCTCGTGTCGCATACTGTGTTCGCGCTCGGGCTGTTCGGCACCGCGCTGCTGATCCGTTAGCCAAATTAATCGTCGCGGTGCTGCGCCAGCCTGTCGATCGGCCGCCATCCGTGGACAACGCGACGCGCGCGGATATCGTACGCGAAATAGTTCCCGCCGCCCGCTGGCTGATCCGCCTCGCGGCTAATCTCCCGCCCGCTGAGAGAGAGCAGCAGGAGCGTTCCGACACCTCCATGGCCCACGAAAGCAACGTCGGCGGCGTCATCTGTGCCGAACACAGTGTCTACCTCGCTCAGAATACGATGCTGAGCATCGATAGCCCGCTCCCATCCGCGAATGCTGCTGTATGGATTCGCGAAGAATTGGTCCGCGACCGCTTCGAACTCCGCAGGCGGTAGGAAACCGGTTGCCGATCGGTCATTCTCATGCATCCGTTCCCTCACCTCGACCTCAAGGCGGAGATGCCTTCCCAGTATCTCGGCGGTTTCTACCGCCTTGCGTTCACCCGATGACACGATACGCCGGATCGACCGAACCCACGGCTGATCGAGCATTGCAGACGTTCTCGCCCGCCCGATGTCGGATAGCCCCCACTCTGGCACTGGAACATCGGCATCGATCCGAACCTGGGGATGCGTGATGTAGTATGCGATCGGCATGATAAAGGTCTTCCTGCCAGAGAGCGGACCCGCAGCCGGATTTCAATAACTCTGGGTCGAGCGCCGTGGCTTTGCGACCGCCGGCTGCTTCGACTGCGGATCTGGCTTCGGCGTCGGGGCCTTGACTGGGCCTTTCTTAAACGGCGCCATGCCGAGCCGCGCCAGCTCGTCGGCACGCTCGTTCTCCGGATGGCCGGCGTGGCCCTTGACCCAGTGCCAGATCACCTGATGACGATTGCGCGCCTCGTCGAGTGCCTGCCACAGTTCGGCATTCTTCACCGGTTGCCTGGCGGCGGTCTTCCAGCCATTGCGCTTCCAGCCGTCGATCCAGCTGAAAATGCCGTCCTTGACATAGTTGCTGTCGGTATAAAGATCGACGGCACAGGGTTCCTTCAGCGCATTGAGCGCCGAGATGGCGGCCAAAAGTTCCATGCGGTTGTTGGTGGTAGCAGCCTCGCCGCCCGACAATTCTTTCGTGACGCCGTTGAAGCGCAGGACCGCCCCCCAACCGCCAGGCCCAGGATTGCCCGAACAGGCACCATCGGTGAAGATTTCAACGCGCTTGGTCATGTCAGTCCATATTCGGAAGGAGATTTGATCGCCCGGTGGAAACGCATCCTGCGGATGTATTCGGTCGGATCGCGTTTCACGACCAGCCCGCCATTGGCAACGGTCAGCCAGTCGTAAAGCCGGGTCAGCATGAAGCGTAGTGCGGAGCCGCGCGCCAGTATCGGCAGCGCAGCTTTCTCCTCGCCGCTCAAAGGCCGCACGCTTTGGTAGCCGGCAAGCAGCGCCGTGCCCTTGGTCAGGTTGAAGGAAAAATCCTTCTCGAAGCACCAGGCATTGAGGCAGGTAGCGACATCATAGGCGTAGAGATCATTACAGGCGAAATAGAAGTCGATCAGCCCCGACAGTTTTTCGCCGAGGAAGAAGACATTGTCCGGGAAAAGATCGGCATGGATGATGCCTTCCGGCAGGCCTTTCGGCCAGTTCCGCTCGAAATCGGCTAAGTCGGCATCGACCTCGGCCGCCAGTCCCGGCTCGACCTCGTCGGCGCGAAGGCGAGCGGCGCTCCACAGCTTGCGCCAGCCATCGATGGCAAGGGCATTCGGACGGGTCATCGGAAAATCGGCGCCGGCGAGATGCAGCGCCGCCAGCGCCTTGCCGACCTCGCCGCAATGCGCTGACGTCGGTCGCCGCAGCGAAAGGCCTTCGAGGAAGGTGATGATGACCGCCGGCCGGCCGGCAAGCGTACCGATGACGTCGCCATCATGCGCGGTCACCGGAAGCGGGCAGGAAATGCCTTTCCTGGCGAGATGGGTCATGAGGCCGAGGAAGAACGGCAGGTCGGCCTTGTCGACGCGCTTTTCGTAAAGCGTCAGGATGTAGGAGCCGCTGGTCGTGTGCAGCAGGAAATTCGAGTTCTCGGTGCCTTCGGCGATGCCCTTGTAGGACAGGAGATCGCCGACCGGATAGGCCTTCAGGAACGCGCCGAGCTCGCCTTCATTGACGTCGGTGTAGACTGCCATGGGCTCTTCACGCGGCTCCGTTGACGAAGGCCATGTCGGCCGCCGTCAGTTCGACGTCGCGCAGGACCCGCATCACCGGAAAGTCCTCCGTTTCCGTCGCCGTCACCGCCAGCTCGATGGTTACGTCGAAGCGTTGCCGGAAGGCATCGATGATCTCGTCGACGATGATTTCGGGCGCCGATGCGCCTGCCGACAGACCGAGCGTCGAGATGCCGGCGATCTCGGTCCAAGGAATCTCGGAAGCGCGCTGGACGAGAAGCGACATCGAGGCGCCGGCGCGTTCCGCCACTTCGACAAGACGCCGCGAATTGGAGGAGTTGGGAGCGCCGACGATCAGGAATAGATCGGCACCCGCGGCGGTCTCCTTGACCGCTTCCTGGCGATTGGTGGTGGCGTAGCAGATCGATTCCGCTGCCGCCGCATGCAAATCGGGAAAACGATCCTTAAGCACCCGGATGATGCCGGCGGTGTCCTCGACAGACAGCGTCGTCTGGGTGACGAACCCGAGCGCCTGCGGGTCGGCGGGCACCAAATTCGCGGCGTCGGCTTCGGTCTCGATCAAGGTGACGGCGCCGTCCGGCAACTGCCCCATCGTGCCGATCACTTCCGGGTGGCCGGCATGGCCGATCAGAAGCACATGGCGGCCGAGCCGCTGATGGCGCATCGCCTGCTTGTGGACCTTCGACACCAGCGGGCAGGTGGCGTCGAGATAGAAGAGGTTGCGCGCCTGGGCGTCCGCCGGCACCGACTTCGGCACGCCATGCGCCGAAAAGACGACCGGGCTCTGGCGATGCTCGGCCGGTATCTCGGAGAGCTCCTCGATGAACACCGCACCGAGGCTTTGCAGCCCCTCGACGACGTAGCGATTGTGTACGATCTCATGGCGGACATAGACCGGCGCACCGTATTTCTTCAGCGCCAGCACGACGATCTGGATGGCGCGGTCGACGCCGGCGCAGAAGCCCCGCGGCTGGCAGAGCCTTATCGTCAGCGGAGGCTTTGTGGTCGTGTGAAGCATGATTCTCGGCCGGTTGGTCGTAGCATGAACTCAAGTCTTGAACTCAAGGCGCGAAATGAGGTGCGCACCCCTGCCCTGTCAAGGGCGCCGATGGCGTTCATTCCTCTTTCGCCGGGTGGCGAAGCATGAAGATGAGGACGCCGGCAAGGGCAGCTGCAAGGCCGTACCAGGTTACGGCATATTGCAAATGGCTGTTCGGCAGGTCGATGATTGTAACGCCGCCGATCGGCAGCCCACCCGGGTTCGGCGCAGCATTCGCGTCGATAAAGAATGGCACCAGCCCCGCGCCGGCCGGCAGACCGGCGCTGGCCGCCATGGCATCGCGATCCTTCCAGTAGAAGATGTTCTTCTGCGGATCATTGTCGGGAAGCATCATCGATGGCTTTGCCGGCAGTGGATCGCGGGCGAGCCCCGTCACCGTCACTTGGCCCAAACCTTGGCTTTGCGGGCGCTTGGCCGGGTCCTTGAGATCGTACGGTACGAAGCCGCGATTGATCAGAACGAAGCGGCCGTCCTCCAGATGCAGGGGCGTGAAGACGTCGAAGCCGGACTGGCCTTCCCAGGTCGCGAAGAAATGTCGCTCGCCTTGATGCAGGAACGTGCCGGTTACCGTCACCGGCGTGTAATCCACATCGCCGGTAGCGGCAAACCGCTTTTCGACCTCGGCCAACGGCACAGGCCCCGAGTGCGTGCGCTGGTCGATGGTCTGGAGAAGCTCCTCTTTCCAATATAGGCGCTGGACCTGCCAGGTGCCGAGCGCCAGCAGGATGAAGAACAGCACGAGGCCGAGGCCAAGCAGCAATGCTGTCTTCGGCCGCGAACGGCCTTTGACTGAACCCGATGTCGTGCTCATTCGCCCAGGTCCAGCCTGCCCTCCGCCGCCTTGTTGCGGTATTGCAGCGTCAAGAGCACGCCCTTGATCAGCCTGAGCGCCCCAAGGCAAAGCACCAGCGTCAGCGGTATCCACAGCACCAGGTGCAGCCAGAGCGGCGGGTTCAGCGTCACCTCCATCCACAGCGCCAGCCCGACGACGATGAAGCCGATGATCAGAATGACGAACACCGCCGGCCCGTCGCCGGCGTCGGCGTAGGAATAGTCGAGACCGCAATTGGCGCAGCGTTTGCCGACGGTGAGGAAGCCGGAAAACAGCCGTCCCTCGCCGCAGCGCGGGCAGCTGCCGTGCAGGCCGGCCGAAATCGGATCGATTGGCGGCCAGATCGCCTTGTCGTCGCTCATTGCGATACCTTAGTGCCCTTCACCCCAAAAGATAAGGCGGCCACGTCGCCGCAGCCGCCTCATCGGTTTCCTCAAGAAGAGTTCAGTGGCCTTCGATGACCGCGCCGCTCGAGGCCCAGACATAGATCGACGCGAACAGGAACAGCCAGACCACGTCGACGAAGTGCCAATACCAGGCGGCCGCCTCGAAGCCGAAATGCTGCTTGGGCGTGAAATCGCCCTTCATCGCACGGACCAGGCAGACCAGCAGGAAGATGGTGCCGATGATGACGTGGAAGCCGTGGAAGCCGGTCGCCATGAAGAAAGTGGCGCCGTAGATCGAATCCCTGAAGCCGAACGGCGCGTGGATGTACTCGTAAGCTTGCACCATGGTGAACAGCATGCCGAGACCGACGGTCAGCACCAGGCCGTTGATCAGCCCCTTGCGATCGCCATGAAGGAGCGCGTGGTGTGCCCAGGTCACCGTAGTGCCCGACAAAAGCAGGATGACGGTGTTGTAGAGCGGCAGGTGGAAGGGGTCGAGGACCTCGATACCCTTCGGTGGCCAGACACCGCCGGTGAAGGCGGTGCGGGCGTATTGCTGTGCCTCGCCGGGAAACAGGCTGGCGTCGAAGAAAGCCCAGAACCAGGCGACGAAGAACATCACCTCGGAAGCGATGAACATGATCATGCCGTAGCGCAGATGCAGCGACACGACACGCGTGTGGTGGCCTTCATGCGCTTCTTTGATGGTATCTGACCACCAGGCGTACATGGTGTAGATGACGATCAAAAGGCCGATGTAGAACAGCCACGGATTGGCGATGTTGAAGCCGAAGATCGGGAAATCGCTGCCCTTGAGATACTGCATGTAACAGACGCCGCCGATCGCGGTGACCAACGCGCCGACCGAGCCGAGGAAAGGCCACGGGCTCGGGTCGACGAGATGGTAGTCATGTTGTGGTTTTGCGTGCGCGTCTGCCATATCAACCCCCGAGGCTTCCTTCGGTATGTGAAACTTTGTTGCTTGTGCCTTCGGCCGGCACTGTCGACGCCACCGGCTTGTTCTTCTCGTTCTTCTCGACCGGGAACATCGTGTAGGACAGGGTAATCGTCTTCAAGTCCTTCAGCTCCGGCGCATTGACGATGTCGGGATCTACATAGAACACGACCGGCATGTCCAGCGTCTCGCCAGGCTTCAACGTCGTGTCGGTAAAGCAGAAACACTCGACCTTGTTGAAGTAAGATCCCGCCAGTTCCGGCTGTACGTTGAAGGTCGCGCGGGCGGTGGTGGCGCGGACGAACTTGTTGGTGGCGCTATAATGCGCCTGCGCGGTCTCGCCTATCTTGATGGTTACCGAGCGGGCGACCGGCTGGAACTGCCAGGGCACGCCGACTGTGTTGGCGTCGAAACGGATGGTGATATCGCGGTCGAGCACGCGGTCGGCATATTGTTGCGTTGCGCGTTTGACGGTGCCGCCGTAACCGGTCGCCTGGCAGAACATCGCGTAGAGCGGCACCGCAGCATAGGCCATGCCGATCATGCCGCCGAAAAAGGCAATGCAGACGCCGGCGACGATGCGGTTGGTGTTCTTCTTTTGAGGATGGGTCACTGTTTGGCGGTTCATCTTAAGCCTCACATCGTTCCGGTGAGGTTGTGACCGAATTTCACGACGGTCGCGATATAGAAGATGACGACAAGCACCGCCAGTGCCAGGCCGATGGCTACCGAGCGGCTGCGCCGGGCCTTCTGCTGGCGCTCAGTCAGCGTGACGAGTTCAAGCTTCTTGTCGACCATAGTCATGCTCCGCCCATGGCCAGAACGCGCCCGACAACGCAGTCGGCAAGGTAGACGGCGAAGATGGCAAAGAGGTAGAGCAGCGAATAGCCGAACAATGCCTTGGCCGGTTTCATGACATGGTCATCGTCCGCCATCTGCAGCACCTGCCACGCATACCAGACGAAGCCGGCGCCAAGCAGCACCGCAAACACGCCATAGGCGGGCGTGGTGAAACCAAGCATCCATGGCAGCACGCCAACCGGCGCAAGGATCAGCGCGTAGGCAAAGATCTGGCGTCGGGTCGAAGCGTGGCCGGCGACATTCGGCATCATCGGAATGCCGGCCCTGGCATAGTCCTCGGACTTGAAGAGAGCGAGCGCCCAGAAATGCGGCGGCGTCCATAAAAAGATGATCAGGAACAGGACGACACTTTCCAGGCTGACGGTTCCGGTCACTGCGGCCCAGCCGATCACCGGCGGAATGGCGCCGGCAGCACCGCCGATGACAATGTTCTGTGGCGTCCAGCGCTTCAGCCACATCGTGTAGACGACGGCATAGAAGAAGATGGTGAAGGCCAGCAGCGTCGCCGACAGCCAGTTGACCAGCACGCCGAGCGTCAGCACCGACAGCACCGACAGCACCAGGCCGAAACTCAGCGCCTCGCCAGGCCGGATGCGGCCGGCCGGCACCGGACGACCAGCGGTCCTGGTCATCACCGCATCGATATCGGCGTCATACCACATGTTGAGCGCGCCGGACGCGCCGGCACCAATGGCGATAGCCAGGATAGCGATCACCGCCAGAAGCGGATTGATGGTCACAGGTGCCGCCACCAAGCCGACAAAGGCGGTGAACACCACCAGCGACATGACGCGCGGCTTCAACAGGGCGAAGAAATCGCCCGCCGTCGCTTCCGACATTCGAAAGCCCGGTTCGTCAGTCAATGTGTCGTCGACAAGGGCCATGCGTACTTAAAGTCCATCATTCCGTTGGCCAAAACCGCCGGCGGACCGGCGGTTCCGTATTCGCCCAGGCAGCCGCCTATTTGATCTTCGGCAGCTGTTCCCACTGGTGGAAGGGCGGCGGCGAAGGCAGCTGCCATTCGAGCGTCGTTGCACCCTCGCCCCATGGGTTGGCGCCAGCCACCCGCTTCTTCTGGAAGGCCTCGAACACGCCATAGAGGAAGATGACCACGCCGACGGCCGAAATATACGAGCCGTAGGACGACACCATGTTCCAGCCGGCAAACGCATCGGGATAGTCGATATAGCGGCGCGGCATGCCGGAGAGGCCGAGGAAATGCTGCGGGAAGAAGACGAGGTTGACGCCGACGAAGGTGACCCAGAAGTGGGTGTTGGCGATGACAGGCGAATACATGTAGCCGGTCATCTTCGGGAACCAGTAGTACCAGCCGGCGAAGATGGCAAAGACCGCGCCCAGCGACAGCACATAGTGGAAATGCGCGACCACGTAGTAGGTGTCGTGCAGCGGGCGGTCGAGACCGGCATTGGCAAGCTGGACGCCGGTAACGCCGCCGACGGTGAACAGGAAGATGAAGCCGATCGCCCACAGCATCGGGGTCTTGAGCGAAATCGACCCGCCCCACATGGTGGCGATCCACGAGAATATCTTCACGCCCGTCGGCACCGCGATCACCATGGTGGCGAAGACGAAATAGCGCTGCGTGTCGAGCGACAGGCCGGTCGTGTACATGTGGTGCGCCCAGACGATGAAGCCAACCGCACCGATCGCGACCATGGCATAGGCCATGCCGAGATAGCCGAAGATGGGCTTCTTAGAGAAGGTCGAGACAATGTGGCTGACGATACCGAAGCCCGGCAGGATCAGGATGTAGACTTCCGGGTGCCCGAAGAACCAGAACAGGTGCTGGAACAGGATCGGGTCGCCGCCGCCATCCGGCGCGAAGAAAGTGGTGCCGAAGTTGCGATCGGTCAAAAGCATGGTGATGCCGCCGGCCAGAACCGGAAGCGACAACAGCAGCAGGAAAGCGGTGATCAGCACCGACCAGGCGAACAGCGGCATCTTGTGCAGCGTCATGCCAGGCGCGCGCATGTTGAAGATGGTGGTGATGAAATTGATGGCACCGAGGATCGACGAGGCGCCGGCGATGTGCAGCGACAGGATCGCAAGGTCCATCGCCGGTCCAGGCTGGCCCGATGTCGATAGCGGCGGATAGATCGTCCAGCCGCCGCCGACGCCGTAGGCGCCAGGCGCGCTCGGCACGAAGGCCGAGATGATCAGCAGGATGAAAGCCGGTGGCAGCAACCAGAACGAGACGTTGTTCATGCGCGGGAAAGCCATGTCGGGCGCGCCGATCATGATCGGCACCATCCAGTTGGCGAAGCCGCCGATCAGCGCCGGCATGACCATGAAGAAGATCATGATCAGCGCATGCGCGGTGGTGAAGGCGTTGTACATGCTCTTGCCGCCGTCGAGCGCGGCGTCGGCGTTCAAGCCGTAGACCATCTGCGCCAGGCCGGTGAAAATCTGGATTCCCGGCTCCTGCAGTTCCATGCGCATGACGACCGAAAGGGCACCGCCGACGCAGCCCGCCATGATCGCGAAGATCAGATAGAGTGTACCAATATCCTTGTGGTTGGTCGAATACACCCACCGGACCCAGCCATGATACGGCTTGTGGTCGTGGTCGTGAGCTGCAGCGTCTGCCATGTTCGGCTCCGTTCCCTGATCTTTTCTGGTCGCGGCATCAGTTGCCGGCGGCCGCTACCTTGTCTTTGCCGTCGACCTCGGCCATCAGCGCCTTGTTGGCGCCGGGAAGGTCGGTGCTGGCTGCCGCCAGCCAGGTCTTGTACTGGGCGTCGGAGACGACGCGGATCGCGATCGGCATGAAGGCGTGGTCCTTGCCGCAGAGCTCTGAGCACTGGCCGTAATAGAGGCCTTCCTTTTCCGCCTTGAACCAGACCTCGTTGATGCGACCCGGAACCGCGTCGGTCTTGATGCCGAAGGACGGCATGGCAAAGGCGTGGATCACGTCTGCCGCCGTCACCAGCACGCGGGTCATGGTGTTGACCGGCACCACCATCTCGTTGTCGACGGCAAGCAGGCGCGGATAGACAGCACGGTCTTCCTTGCCAGCCGCCGCGCGGTCTGCATCCGTCAGGATCGCCGAGTTGAAGGAAAGCGTGTTTTCGGTCTGGTATTCGTAGTCCCAGTTCCACTGGTTTCCCGTCGCCTTGACGGTCAGCTTGGCTTCCTCCGGCGGTGTGTATTGCGCGGTCAAGAGCTGGAACGAGGGAATGGCGAGCAGGAGCAGGACGACGACCGGCCCAACCGTCCAGATCACCTCGATCAGCGTGTTATGGCTGGTGCGCGACGGGATCGGGTTGACGCTCGCGCGAAACTTCAAGATGCAATAGGCGAGAAGAAAGAGCACGAAGAGGGTGATCGGCACGATGAACCACAGCGTATAGTGCTCGAACCGGGCGATCTGCCGCATCATGTCGGTGGCGGCAGGCTGGAAGGTCATCTCCCACGGCGAAGGCTGGGCTGCATGGGCGGATGCACCAGTGAACAGTGTGGCGGCAGCCCAGACGCTTGCTGGGAATTTGGCGCTTGCTAGGAGTTTGGCGCCTGCCAGGAATTTTCTCATTGCCGTCATTATCTCCCAGTTCCTCGCGATCGGACCGCAAGAATATCGAACAACGCCGGGACGGGAATCCCGGACAGTCCCGAGGCAGGTTCAAACCATACTCTATTTGCCTCTGCAAGAAAGGAGCGGAGGAAACCGTGCGGCATTTTTGCGCGCAAGCGCGGCTGTGCATTTTGGCGGCGGCCGCGGCGGTGGCGGATCGCGGAAGCCCGAGCGGCGCAGTGTCCTGGCAAAATGCGCCGGGCGGTCGCAATTCAGGCGAATTTGGCACGGAAAAGCGCACAATTGCCTTGGTCGAGGCAGGCCGGCAGTGGTCTCATCCTTTACTTGCCCTTGGCGCGGCTTAAAGTGCCGTGATTCGCAATGGAGCCGTCATGAACTCTTGGCTTTGGGGACTTGGGCTTTCGAGACTCGCGCTTTCGAGAAGCTTGGCGAAGGTCATCCTTCTCGCTGCCGTGTCTAGCATGGGCCTATCTGGCGTCGGCTTGTCTGGCATCGGCCAGGCCAATGCCGCGCAGCCAAGCGGCAAGGTGCGGTCGACGCATGGCGCGTGGTCGATCATCTGCGACACGCCGGCTGGCGCCACATCGGAACAATGCGTGATGATGCAGAATGTCGTCGCAGAGGACCGTCCCGAGATGGGGCTTTCCGTCGTCGTGCTGCGCACCGCCGACAACAAGGCCGAAATCCTGCGCGTGCTGGCGCCGCTCGGCGTGCTGCTGCCCAACGGGCTCGGTCTCAATGTCGACGGCAAGGACATCGGCCGGGCCTATTTCGTGCGCTGCTTCCAGGACGGCTGCTATGCCGAGGTCATTCTCGAAAAGCCTCTGCTCGACACGCTGAAGACCGGAACGTCAGCCACCTTCATCGTCTTCCAGACGCCGGAGGAAGGCATCGGCATTCCGGTCGAGCTCAAGGGTTTCGCCGACGGTTTCGCCGCGCTGCCTTGAGACTGCACGTTTGACTTTAAAACTGCTCGATCCGGACGACTTCGAGACCTTCAAGCGAATCCGCCTGGAGGCTTTGCGCGCTGCACCCGAAGCCTTCGCCAGCAGCGCAGCGGAATGGGAGAACCTCCCCGACGAGGAATGGCGGCAGCGCCTGACGAACACCCCGGTCGTCGTCAGCTTTCGGGACGGCGAGCCCGTCGGGATAATGGGACTGATGCGGCAGCGGGCCAGCAAAATGGCGCACCGCGCGACCATCATCATGGTCTATTTGCGCGACAGCGAGCGAGGGGGCGGAAACGCCGTCGGGATGCTCAATCTGCTGCTCGATCACGCCCGAGCATTGGGCATAAGGCAGGTCGAGTTGGCTGTGAGCGCCGAAAATCTAGCGGCCATCCGATTTTATCAACGAGAAGGTTTTCACGAAATAGGCCGCATACCTGCCGGCTTTGTTCATGAAGGCCGCGAGATCGACGAAATCGTGATGGCACGCCGCTTGACTTAAGACCGTAGTGTTACTGTGAAGTTTGCCGAACGGCGCCTTGGCGCCTACATGCGGTAAAATCGCTTATTGAAGGGCCCGCGCCATGAACAGCCTGATCGGCCAATTCGACATTTCCGACGATCGCATCAAACAGATCGTCGCCGAGACCATCAACGGCGCCGACGACGGCGAGCTGTTCCTCGAATACAGCGAGAGCGAAGCGCTGATGTTCGACAATGGCCGGCTGAAGACCGCCAATTTCAACACTGACCAAGGCTTTGGCCTGCGCGCCGTCGCTGGCGAAGCGAGTGGCTACGCGCATTCCAGCGACCTTTCGGAAGCATCGCTGCTGCGTGCGGCCGACGCCGTATCAACGGTCAAGAGCGGCTACTCCGGCACGCTTGCTGCGGCTCCCGCCCGCACCAACCGCCATCTCTATGGCGACGAGAACCCGATCCCCTCGCCCTCCTTCGAGGCCAAGGCCAAACTCCTTCAGGAAATCGATGCATGGCTGCGAGCCGAGGATCCGCGCGTGCGACAGGTGACGGCGTCGCTCGCCGCCTCCTGGCAGCATGTCGAGATCGTGCGGGCCGACGGCCAGATGGTGCGCGACATCCGCCCGCTGGTCAGGATCAACGTGTCGGTGGTGGTCGGCAACGGCGACCGCCAGGAGAGCGGTTCCTACGGCATGGGCGGACGCAAAGGCTTTGGCGAATTCCTGGTCGAGGAGAGCTGGAAGCACGCCGCTAAGGAAGCGCTGCGGCAAGCGCTGGTCAATCTCGAGGCCATCCCGGCGCCGGCCGGCACGTTCGACATCGTGCTGTCCAGCGGCTGGCCGGGCGTGATGCTGCACGAGGCCGTCGGCCACGGGCTGGAAGGCGACTTCAACCGCAAGAAGACATCAGCCTTCGCCGGGCTGATGGGCCAGCAGGTGGCGGCGAAAGGTGTCACCGTCGTGGACGACGGCACAATGGCCGAACGGCGCGGCTCGCTGACCGTCGATGACGAAGGCACGCCGTCGGCGCGCAACGTGCTGATCGACGACGGCAAGCTTGTCGGCTACATGCAGGACCGCCAGAACGCCCGGCTGATGGGCATGAACGCCACCGGCAACGGACGGCGCGAAGGCTACGCGCATCAGCCGATGCCGCGTATGACCAACACCTACATGACGTCAGGCGACATGCAGCCGGACGAAATCATCGCCTCGGTCAAGAACGGCATCTATGCCGTCTCCTTCGGCGGCGGCCAGGTCGACATCACCTCGGGCAAATTCGTGTTCGGCTGCACGGAGGCCTACATGATCGAGAACGGCAAGGTGACGCAGCCGATCAAGGGCGCCATGCTGATCGGCAATGGGCCCGATGCCATGCATCGCGTTTCGATGATCGGCAACGACATGAAGCTCGACACTGGCATCGGCATGTGCGGCAAGGCCGGCCAGGGCGTGCCAGTAGGCGTCGGCCAGCCGCATCTCAGGATGAACCAGATGACGGTCGGCGGCACAAGGGTCTGAGATCGGCCGCGCCAGCTATTGGGGTCGCGAAAAACCGGCCCTCTCCGCCGCTGCCGCCCACAATCCTTGGCAAGTGACTGTAGGGGTGGCGGCAACCGCCAGAGTCACATCTCCCGGTGCTGTGATGATAGACGTCCACAAGTGGCACCGAAGTCATGCCCGTCTTCGTGGAACGCATCCTGCAGATGCCCGGCTAACACCGCAGTCTCGGCTTCAGAGCCTTGAAGTCGGCGCGATCTCCAGCTATCTTACGATCGTCTTACACTAAGGGATAAGCCGTTATGGCTGCTCCAGAAAAGCTCACAACCACTGTTTCGACGAAGGGACAGGTCATCCTGCCCAGCGCGATCCGGAAACGGAGGGAATGGGGCGCCGGCACACGCCTTCTGGTCGAAGATACTCCGGAGGGCGTGCTACTGAAGCCTGCGCCGGTCTTCGCCGAGACGCGGCCAGAGGACGTGTTTGGATCCCTGCCCCATAGAGGCAGGCCGAAGACATTGGAAGAAATGGAGGCGGGTGTGCTGGCCGAAGCGCGGCGGCGCCATGCTCGCGATTGATACCAATCTTATCGTCCGTTACCTGACGGGCGATCATCCCAAGCAGTCTCCCCGCGCCCGAGCGCTGATCGACGGCCATCCGGTCTTTGTCGGCGTCACGGTGATCTTGGAGGTCGAGTGGGTGTTGCGCAGCACCTATGGTTTTGCGCCGCTCGAAATCGCCCGCACGCTACGGGCATTTGGTGGGCTCCCCACGGTGGAGGTGGAGGACGGAGCGGTCGTGTCGTCCGCGCTTGACCTCTCGGAAAAGGGATTCGATTTCGCTGATGCTCTGCATCTGGGCAAGTCCGCTCACTGCGCCGGCTTCGCGACTTTTGACCGAAAGTTCGTCAAGGCCGCAAAGGCGGCCGGATATGAGGGCGTGCAAGAAGCATAGCCGTCTCCCGGTCAGTTTCGAACTGCCCTACAGCCAGGAAGCTGGGGTTTTCGGCAAGCGATGGTCGGGATCGATGACCTTCAGACGGGGTGCGTTGCTCTCGTTCCATCGCCACACCGCGACGCATGTGCCGCCCGGAGACATGAAGGAGGGGTAGATCACGCCGTGCTGCCCATCGGCAAGCAGGCGATCTCTCAGCGTGTGCGTCTCAGGCACCGAGCCCTGAACCATGATGTCGCGCCATTCACATCGGTGAATGTCTGCCGTCACGCCGAGCTTGGTCAGCACGTCAGCGTCCGTCAGATCGGCCAACCGCGCGCCTGAAAGTTCGAGCTGCGCAATCAGCGCTGGATGCTGGACAAAGCCCTGATTGTACTCCGCCCAAGCCGTGGACAATTCCCGCGCGGCATAGATCGTCGGCGTGCCCACCGGATTCCAGCGACCGCCAAAGCGGGCCGCTCCTTCGCCGGAAAGCGGCAGATGCGCCCAACGCGGCACGAAGGCACGCCATAGGCTCAGTCTGTTTTCAGGCATAGATGCCGGAGCGGACTGCCTCCAGATAGGCAAGCACCTTGTCCGTCTTGCCCTCTCGAACGAGATCGTATGCGGTCTTTCCCGCCCAGCCGGGGATCGGCTGATGCTTGAACCAGAGCGCCGCACGCTGTTCATCGCCGGCCATCTCGCCTGCCATCGCCAGGATGCGGACAATCGGACTAAGTGCGGCGTCGACCTTGCGCGCGCCGGTCTTGGCGGCAAGCGTATTGCGCGCGACGCCGATCAGGCCCGCCAGTTCGGTCAGATTGACGCCCAGCAGTTCAGCCACCCGTCTTGCCGAAAGAAATGGCGTCCGTTCCTCGCCAAAGCGCGATGCTCGAATGTCGAGGGCTGCGGTATTCATAACAGGTTCCTAGCACATTTTGAACAGGATACGATCAAAATATGCTCATTCTACGCGAAATTCAAGCTCAACAAATGTAGACCTTTACCGCCTTCGCCTCGGCTTCTCCAGAAGCGCGACCGCCTCGACATGCGGCGACCACAGGAACTGGTCGATCGGCGTCACGCTTTTCAGCGTGTAGCCGCCGTCGATGAGGATGCGCAGGTCGCGCGCCAGCGTCACCGGATTGCAGGAAACCGCTGCGATAAAGGGCACGTCGGATCGGGCGATCTGCTTCGACTGGTCCTCGGCGCCGGCGCGGGGTGGATCGAAGACGACACCATCAAAGGCATTCAACTCCTTGAATGTGAGCGGCCGCCGGAACAGGTCGCGGCGTTCGCTGGTCACCCGTTTCAGACCGCTGGCGAAACGGAACGCCCGGTCGAGCGCCGAAAGCGCAGCCGCATCGCCCTCCACCGCATGGACCTCCGACTTCGCGGCGAGGCGTGGCGCAAAGCTGCCGCCGCCGGCGAAGAGGTCGGCGACCTTTTTGGCGCGCGCGAGGTGCCGGCCGACGATGTCCGCCATCGCCTGCTCGGCGGCCTCGGTGGCCTGCAGGAAGGCGCCCGGCGGCACCGCAACGGCAATGCCACCGAAGGTGACAACCGGCTTTTTGGGCTCGATGATGATCTCGGCATCGATCGAAAGCCTGGCCAGCCCCTGAGCGATGACGAAATTGGAGGCGACGCGGCGCTGGTTCTCGCCGAGCTTGCCGGACTCGTGAACCGCGACATCAAGGCCGGAACCGGTCGCAGTGACCGTCATGCGGAACGATTTCGTCGTTGCGCAAACCAATTCGGCGAGTGCTTTCAGACCGTCGAGCTTTGCGACGATCTCGGGCAGCGAGATCGGGCATTCCTCAATGGGAATGACTTCGGACGACAGCGCCCGAACGAATCCGAGCAGCATGCCGGCCTCGCTCCGCCGGGCGGTGAACACGACGCGCCGACGCGTCTGCGGCTCGCACGGCACCAGCGCGTCAATGTCGCATGTGATGCCCTTGCTGTTGAGCGCATGCGCAACCTTGTCGCGCTTCCACCGGTGATAGGCTTCGGCCTCGAGATGCTGGATGGCGCAGCCGCCGCATTCGGTGAAATGCCGACAGGCGGGCTCGATACGAAGCGGCGAAGCCTCCAACACCGACATCAACGTGGCGCGATCCTTTTCGCGCGCGGCGGTGACGGTTTCGCCGGGCAGCGTGAACGGAATGAAAAGCTCGCCGGTTTCGGTCTCGGCGACGCCGTCGGCCTGGGATCCCAGTCTTGTGATCGTGAAGCGCGCGTTCATCGGCCTCCAAGACCCCTGTTCTCGACTCCGGCGTCCTTGATCCCGGCGAGCAAGAACTCGCGGTTGCCGTCGCCGCCTTCGATCGGCGACAGATGCAGTCCCAGCGAGCGCCAGCCTGGGACGCCGTCGAGCCAGTCCTGCAGCAGGCCGGCAATCCGCGCGGCGTCGTATGGATCTTTCAGCAAGCCGCCCTTGCCGATCGCCTCGCGGCCCGCCTCGAATTGCGGCTTGACCAGAAATATTGCTCTGGCGCCGCTCCCGGCAATGGCGAGCGCCGGCGGCAGCGCCAGTTTCAACGAGATGAAGCTGACATCGGAGACGATAAAGTCCGGAATGCGATCGGCAAGATCGGCGGCGGAAAGATCACGGGCGTTCAATCCCTCGATCACCGTCACGCGCGGATCGCCAGCGATATCCGGATGTATCTGGCCATGCCCGACATCGATCGCCGTGACATGCGCCGCGCCGCGTTCGAGCAAGACCTGAGTGAAGCCTCCGGTCGAGGCGCCGACGTCGAGCGCTTCGCTGCCAGCTGGATCGAGACGGAAATGATCGAGCCCGGCGATCAGCTTCAGCGCAGCACGCGACACATAGCCCTGGGCCGGATCGTCGACGGCGATGAGGCAATCAGCCAGGACGGTCTGGCCGGGCTTGCGGGCGATGACGCCATCGACCGTCACGGTACCGCGCTCGATCGCGTCGCGGGCGCGAGAGCGGCTGGGGAACAGGCCGCGCGCGACGAGGAGTTCGTCGAGCCGCTGGCGCGTGCTGGCTGGCAAAGGGGAGTTCATCGGCCTTCATGGCGAAACCCTGTCACGAAGGCAAGGATATTGGGAACGATAACGAATATCTTCGGAAAGCGGCTCGCGCATCAGGCCGCCCCACAATCTGTTGAATATCGCACCAGGTCCGGCACAATGTGGGGAAGGACAGGTCGTTTGCTGCCAGAATGTGAGGAGGACGGATGCTGACCGGAAGCTGCCATTGTGGCGCGGCCCACTGGACGTTGGAGGGCGATCCCGGCTCGATCACAGCCTGCAATTGCACGCTTTGCCGCCGCTATGGCGCGCTGTGGGCTTACGATTATGTTGACGAACGCATCCGCATTGCGGGACCGACAAGTGCTTATACGCGCGCCGGAAAGGAGGCCCCGTCGCTCGAGATTCTGTTCTGTCCGACATGTGCCTGCGTTCTGGCCTGGCGTGGCTTGCGCGCCAGTGCCGCCGGTCGCACTCGGATCGCCGTCAATGTGAGGCTTGCGCCGCCTGACGCCGTCGCCGACCTGCTAATCGACCATTTCGATGGTCTCCATACATTCGAGGATCTGCCGCGCGATGGTCGCTGCGTGCGCGATATGTGGTTCTAGTGGAAAATCCGACACTCAGTACCGGTGCGAAAGGGCGGAAGATGACCCCCATGGCGGAGGTTCGTTCGCGCCCGGCCGAATTCACGCCCATGACCCTGAGCGGTCCCCGACCGCCACTGGCACAAATGTCGCCAAAGGTATGTTTAGTGGCTATTCATCCTCCCTGAGAGACACGATTGTGCCGCAAAGTGCTGTGGCCGCTCATCGCTGTGAGGCAGGGCTCAATGGCTAAGCTGCCAACGCCAATACGCGCTGCCAGCGCGGATGCCCGTGCAGTGGCGCGAAGTCGGAATCCTGCTTCACCCACGCCTTGGTTTCGTGGTTGGCATCAGGTAGCAGGCGTTCCAGGAGATCGAGCGCACGATCAAGTTCGCCTAAAATGCAGTAGAAGCAGGCGACGTTGTATTGGGTCAGGATATCGTCTGGATCGATGGCCAGAGCGCGTGCGGACCATTCCTTCGCACGCTCGATTTCTCCAAGGAAGGCGAGGGCAGATGCGCCGAGATAGGCTGGCCGGGGGTTTTCAGGATACTTTGCCAATTCGCGCTCGGCGCGTTCGACGCCTTTGCGGGCCGCACCCCTTTCGTCTTCCGGCCGCCCTAGAGAATGATAAACCTGCATAAGCAGAAGAACAGATTGGTAATCATCGGGCTTGATCTCGGCGGCCCGTTCGTAATGGTGGGCAGCCTGCTTGAGCTCGCCTTGCGCATAGCAGGCGCGCGCGTAGAAATAGTGCGCTTCGAACAGATTGGGATCACTTGCGATAGCCTGTTCGAATTCTTTTTCGGCCTCCTCATATTTTTGGCTAACCGAGAAAGCGAGACCACGCGACGCGTGTGCTTCGGCCAGCCCACTTTCGATATCGAGCGCCTTGCCGCTGTTGGCGAGAATGCTCTCGAGGGAGACCTTCTCGTCGTAATAGAGGAATAGAAAGGAGTCGCAGTCAGCGATGCCCGCGTAGGCGCGCGCATAAAGAGGATCAAGCTCGATTGCCTTGCCGAACATCCGCTTCGCCAGGACATAGTAGGTCTTGGACGTCCGGTGGAAAAATTCTCTCCCCCTTAGATAGTAGGTATAGGCCTCGACGTTCTGAGTGGGAGCCGCCTTGATCGCCTTTTTTTCGGCCGGCAGCAGCTTGACCTTGAGCTGATCGACTATGGTGTGGGTAATCTCGTCCTGGATGGCGAAGATGTCGGTGAGTTCACGGTCGTATCGGTCGGCCCAGACGTGGCCGCCATCCGCCCCGTCGATAAGCTGTCCCGTGATGCGGACGCGCTGACCGGCCTTCCGTACACTCCCCTCCAGCACGAATTTGACGCCGAGTTCCCGCGCAACTTGCTGCACCTTGACCGGCTTGCCCTTGTAGGTGAATACCGTGTTGCGGGCGAGCACGTGGAGTCCAGAGATTTTCGACAGGTCGGTGATGATGTCTTCGGTAATTCCGTCGGAGAAATACTCCTGCTCGGGGTCGCCGCTCATATTTGTGAATGGCAGGACGGCTATTGAAGGTTTTTCCTTTACGCGCATTTCGGGCGATGCTGTCACCGCGCTGTCCTCGAATGGCGCGGCGAGTGCGACATGGTAGATTCTGACCGGCCGGTCGATGTTCTTGAGTTCATGTTCCCCCGTGTCCTCGAAGTCGAGGTCAAGATTCTTGCCGAGATGGTCGCGAACCGTGCCGGAGATTGCGATGCCTCCGGGCCGGGCGATGCTTTCAATTCGCGCCGCAACGTTGACGCCGTCGCCATAGATGTCGTTGTCATCGAAGATAATGTCGCCAAGATTGATGCCGATGCGAAATTCGATGCGGCGCTCCTCTTGCACGTCGGCGTTGCGCTCGCGCATCCTGCGCTGGATGTCAGTCGCGCAGGCGACCGCGTTCACCACGCTCTGGAACTCCACCAGCATGCCGTCGCCGGTGAGTTTCACGATCCGGCCCTGGTGCTCGGTGATCTTGCCGTCGACCAGATCTCGCCGATGCGTCTTGAGCGCCGAAAGCGTACCGCCCTCGTCGAGACCCATGAGCCGGCTGTAACCGACCACATCGGCGGCAAGTATTGCGCTAAGTCTCCGTTCCATGTGCGGCTAGCCTGTCTTTACGGCGAGTCAGGGTAGCAGGTTCTCACAGCAGCGGCATCACACTAAATCGGGTTCTCGTAATATCGGGAGGAGAAGGCATTGAACTGAGGTGCGGACGAGGCAGGTTACGGAGATGATAGCGGAAGCGATGAAAGCCCGTGCGTCAAAAGTGCCACCGCGGCCTCATGATGCACCGTAGGCGAAAGCCAAAATGACAACACAAACAGTCAGTTGTGACCGCGCGTCGGGAAGCTGATTCAAGCCGTTGAGATTTTGGTTCAGGCGCTTTGCGCGCTGGCGGTGTGTCCCAGCGCCACGAAGACGGTGCGCACGATACCGGCGGCATCCAGTCCGGCGTCGGCATACATCTTTTCGGGCTTGGCGTGATCGACGAAGGTGTCGGGCAACACAAGCGGGCGTACCTTCAAGCCGTTTTCCAGCAGCCCTTCATGGGCCAGGAATTGCAGCACATGGCTGGCGAAGCCGCCGACTGCGCCCTCCTCCACTGTTACCAGCACCTCGTGCGAGCGCGCCAGCCGCCGGATCAGGTCCTCATCGAGCGGCTTGGCGAAGCGAGCATCGGCGACCGTGGTGGAAAGCCCTGCCGCGCCGAGTTCCTCGGCCGCAATCAGGCAATCCTGCAGCCGCGTGCCGAAGGAAAGCAGCGCCACCTTGGTGCCCTCCCTGACGATACGGCCCTTGCCGATTTCGAGAACCGAGCCACGCTCCGGCAGGTCGACGCCGACGCCGTTGCCGCGCGGGTAGCGGAACGCGATGGGACCTTCATCATAGCTTGCCGCCGTGCGCACCATGTGGCGCAGTTCCGCCTCGTCCGCTGCGGCCATGACGACGAAACCGGGCAGCGTCGCCAAAAAAGTCGTATCGAAGGCGCCGCAATGGGTCGCCCCGTCGGCCCCGACGAAGCCGGCGCGATCGATCGGAAAGCGCACCGGCAGTTTCTGGATCGCCACGTCGTGGACGACCTGGTCATAGGCGCGTTGCAGGAAGGTCGAATAGATCGCCGCGAACGGTTTGAAGCCTTCCGAGGCAAGGCCGGCGGCAAAAGTCACCGCGTGTTGCTCGGCGATACCGACATCGAAGGTCCTCGACGGGAACGCCTCGCCGAACAGGTCGAGGCCGGTGCCGTTCGGCATGGCGGCGGTGATGGCGACGATGCGATCATCTTCCCGGCCTTCCTGGATCAGGCTTTCGGCAAAGACCTTCGTATAGCTCGGCGCGTTGGCCGGCGCCTTGGCCTGCGCGCCGGTGATGACGTCGAATTTGTTGACGCCGTGATATTTGTCGGCGGCCGCCTCTGCCGGTCCATACCCCTTGCCCTTCTGGGTCACGACGTGGATCAGCACCGGGCCGTCGGCATTGTCGCGGACGTTCTTCAGCACCGGGATCAGGTGCTCGAGATTGTGACCGTCGATCGGGCCGATGTGATAAAAACCCATTTCCTCGAACAGCGTGCCGCCGGTGACGTAGCCGCGCGCATGCTCGACCGCCCGCTTGATGGCGCGATCGGCGCGCGCGCCGAGATATGAGGTCAGCTTCTTGCCGAAATCGCGCAAGCCCAGATAGGCCTTGCCCGACGCCAGGCGGGCCAGATAGGCGCTCATTGCGCCGGTCGGCGGAGCGATCGACATGTCGTTGTCGTTGAGGATGACGATCAGACGGGCATCGAGCGCGCCAGCATTGTTCATCGCCTCATAAGCCATGCCGGCCGACATGGCGCCATCGCCGATAACGGCAATGACATTGTTGCGGCCACCGGAGAGATCGCGGGCCATTGCCATGCCGAGGCCGGCGGAAATCGAGGTCGAGGAGTGGGCGGCGCCGAACGGATCGTATTCGCTCTCGGCGCGCTGGGTGAAACCGGACAGGCCGCCCTCTTGCCGCAGCGTGCGGATACGGTCGCGGCGGCCGGTCAGGATCTTGTGCGGATAGGCCTGGTGACCGACATCCCAGATCAGCCGGTCGTCCGGCGTGTTGAAGACATAGTGCAATGCCACCGTCAGTTCGACCACGCCAAGGCCAGCACCGAGATGTCCGCCGGTGTGGGACACCGCGTCGATCAACTCGGTGCGAAGCTCCGATGCCAATTGCGGCAGATCACGTTCGTCAAGCGTCCTGAGGTCGGCCGGGATGCGGACCTTGTCGAGAAGTGGCGTATGGAGCTTTGCGTTCACTGGTGGTAGGGCCTGCTTTTTATTCATGTGCGAAATAGGCCGCTGGCCGGCGAATGTAAATGCGTGTGAGTGACGCGGCGTAGATTCAAAGTGTTAGGGTTTCGTTTACGCGTCCAGAGGGACGCGCGGCGCTCTAATTGTCCGGCAGCGGAATGAACTCTTCTTCATCTCCAGGAACGATATCGAAGCGGCCTGTCTTCCACTCTTCTTTCGCCTGTTCGATGCGTTCCTTCGACGATGACACGAAATTCCACCAGATGTAGCGCTTGGAGCCGAGTGAGGCACCGCCGAACAGCATGAAGTGGGCGCCTCCCTCAGACGACACGACGATCTCGTCGCCGGGCCGGAACACCAGCAGTCGCTCCGCCGGAAAGCGATCGCCGGTGATCGATACCTCGCCTTCTAATGTATAGAGGGCGCGCTCCTCGGCATCGGCAGGGATTTTCACGCTGGCGCCGGGCGCCAGGCTGAGGTCTGCGTAGAGCGTATCCGATGCGGTCGCGACCGGAGACCGCAGCCCGGAAAACGCGCCGATGACGACGCGCCCGCTGACGCCTTCGGCGTCGATGTCGGGCAGACGCATTGCCGCCGTATTCGCGAAGATCGGGTCGACCTCCTCCTTGTCGTCGGGCAGCGCCAGCCATGTCTGCAGGCCGGAAACCGACATCGGCGCGCCGCGCAGCTCCTGTGGCGTACGCTCGGAATGGACGATACCGCGGCCGGCGGTCATCAGATTCACGTCACCGGGCTGGATTACCATTTCGGTGCCGAGCGAATCGCGATGCCTGATCTTGCCGTCGAACAGGTAAGTGACCGTCGATAGGCCGATATGCGGATGCGGACGGACATCGAGCGCCTGGCCGGCCCGCAAAATCGCCGGGCCTATGCGATCGAAGAAGATGAAGGGACCGACCAGCCGACGCCTGGCGGTCGGCAAGGCACGGCGAACCTGAAAGCCGCCAATGTCCTTGGCGTTGGGAATAACCATCAGTTCGATCTGGTCGCTGGCGAAGGCGTCACCGGGCAGGGGGTCGTTTCCGGGGAAGAAGCTCACGAAACCTCCTTGTCAGCGGCAATGCACGGTCGCCATCAAATCAGGCGAAGCGGATCGCCGCTTTTGCGCGCGCCTTGGCCGCCACTTCCTCGCGACTGCGCGGATGGTGCGTCGTCTCGAGAGAATCGAGAAGCTCGCGAGCCGACGCAGCAATGGCATCGACGGCATGATCGAAGGCGTCCTGATTTCGCTTCGAGGGCCGTGTCGATCCGCTCAGTTTGCGGACGAACTGAAGAGCCGCGTCGCGGATTTCCTCATTCGTCGCCGGTGGATCAAAATTGAACAGGGTCTTGATGTTTCTGCACATCGCTTTCCGGACCTCCGTGTCTCGCTTTTATCCTTGTTTGAGTATGATCTTGTCCGAAAACCGGTTCCCACTTTCCGCTAACGCGGACCTTCGGTTCAGGATCATACTTTATTCCGCATCCAGCGGCTCTGTCCCTACCGGCTTGCCGTCGCGCGAAAGCCTGATCTTTTCGACCTTGTCCTCGGCCGCTTTGAGCAACCGATCGCAATGCACCTTCAGTGCCTCGCCGCGCTCATAGATGCGGATCGATTGATCGAGCGGCACGTCGCCGCGCTCCAGATCATCGACGATTTTCTCCAGCGCGTCGAGCGCCTGCTCGAAGCTCATTGCCTTGATGTCTTCGTTGGTCTCACCAGCCATCATCTATCCTTTCATCAGTCGCCCGACATGGGCGGCGACCGAAAATGCCAATCCCTGCAGATCGTAGCCGCCCTCGAGCAGGCTGACGAGCCGGTTGTCGCTGTGGCGACCGGCGCGTTGCATCAACTGGCCGGTTGCCCAGTCGAAATCGTCCTCGGTCAGGTTGAGCTCGGCCAGCGGATCGCGGTGGTGCGCGTCGAAGCCGGCGGAAATTATGATGAGGTCGGGCGCGAAATTGTCGAGCGCCGGCAAGATGCGCGACAGGAAAGCGTCGCGGAAAGCCTCGCTGCCGGTCTGCGGCGCCAGCGGCGCGTTGACGATGTTGCCGACGCCAATTTCACTCACGGCTCCAGTCCCGGGATAAAGCGGCATCTGGTGCGTCGAACAATAGAGCACCGACGGATCGTCCCAGAAAATATCCTGCGTGCCATTGCCGTGGTGCACGTCCCAGTCGACGATGGCAACGCGCTCGGCCTGGTGCTGCCTTTGCGCGTAGCGCGCCGCGATCGCCGCGGTGTTGAACAGGCAGAAGCCCATGGACGTCGTCTTTTCGGCGTGGTGGCCAGGCGGCCGGGCGGCGACAAAGACATTGGCGACGTCGCCCCGAAAGACATCGTCGACGGCGGCGTTGGCGGCGCCGATCGCCGTCACGGCCGCCTGCCAGCTTTTAGGGCTGGCGGTGGTGTCGGCGTCGACGCGAGCGATACCGGTATCCGGTATCATAGCGCGGACCCGTTCGACGAATTCCTGCGGGTGTGCGTAGAGGATGGTGGCCTCGTCGCCTTCCGGCGCCTCGGCACGATCAAGGGCCGCAAAGGCCTCGTCGTCGAGCACGCGTTCGATGGCGCGCAGGCGGTCCGGCCGCTCCGGATGACCGGGCGGCGTTATGTGCTCGAGAAAGATCGGGTGGGTATAGAGCCTTGTGACCATGCCCCCGATATAGGCGCGCCCGGCGGCTTTGGCCATGTTTCGGCACGTCCAAAGGCGGACCTTCAACAGGGTTTAAATGTTGGGTGCCGGTTGGGTCCGGCGCGAGCCACCGACCGAGGCTCGGCCAGCCGCCGGTCCCAGTTGGGGACGGGCAACTCAGGCCAGCGATTTGTCCATTTCAGCCGGTGCTTGCGGACGGCCAATCCTGCCGCCTTGTTTGAGCAGCCCCTCCAAAAGCACGTTGAAGGCCTTCACCGCCTTTTTCGACGTCGCTTCGGGATCTTCCGAATTTGCGATCCACTGCGCGGCATGTAGCGAGGCGCCGCTGATCAATCTTGCTGCGGCCTCGGGATCAACGGCAACGATGGTTCCCTCGTCCCTCAGCTTTTGAAGGTTCTCGCTCATCGAGCGGATGCACTCATTCTGGCTCGGCCATTGCGAAGGATCGCCCAGCACCGCCGGTCCGTCACGAAGGACAATACGCTGGATCTCCGGCTCCAGCGCCATCTCGATATAAGCGGTGCACTCGTCGACAAAGCCCTGCCAGAGAGTGTCCGCCCTGGCCGAAACGATCTTCAGCCGGGCCAACATCTCCGCGTCGATCTCGGCGATGACAGCCTGGAGTAGCCCCTTCTTGTCGCCGAAGTGATGATAAAGCGCGCCGCGCGTCAGCCCGGCCGATGCGGTGAAGTCGTCCATCGAGGCCTCGGCATAGCCGACACTGCCAAAGGCATGGCGCGCCGCCGCGACTAGTTTGGCGCGGGTCTCGGCGATCATTTCCTTGCGTGGTTTGTGCCCCATTCGCTCATTCCTTCACATACGTCTCGTATATTAATTGACATACGCCCCGTATGTCATTATCTGATTTGCATACGCCACGTATATAAGTGGCTCGGCCTCAAAAATCCAGGAGTGTTCTCATGCCCAATCCCTATCGCGAAATCTTCAAGGCAAGGGGAGCCAAGGGCTTCGCCGCAGCCGGCTTCGTTGCTCGGCTGCCGATGGCCATGGCCCCGATCGGAATCGTTGCGATGCTGTCGCAGACGCACGGCGAGTACTGGCTGGCCGGAGCCGTCTCCGCGACATATGCGCTGGCCAATGCTTTCGTCGCGCCGCAGATATCGCGACTGGTGGATCGCCTCGGCCAGGCGCGGGTTGTGGTGCCCACCACCGTCATTTCCGTGCTCGCTTTCGTGGTGCTGATTGCGGCGGCCAATCAGGACTGGCCGATATGGACACTGTTCGTATCAGCGCTGTTGGCCGCCGCAATGCCCAGCATCCCAGCGATGGTGCGGGCGCGCTGGACAGAGCTCTTCCGGGATCGCCCCGAGATGAACACCGCGTTCGCCTTCGAGTCGGCGGCGGACGAGCTGGTCTACATCTCCGGGGCGTCGCTATCGGTGGGCCTGAGCGTCGCGCTTTTCCCGGAAGCGGGAATGCTGGCGAGCACATTGTTCCTCGCCTTCGGCTCGACAGCCTTCATCCTGCAGCGTTCGACCGAGCCGCGCGTGCGACCGGTCGGCCAAGGTTCGCGCGGCTCGGCAATCCGCCTGCGGCCGGTCCAAATCATCACCTTCGCCCTGATCTTCATTGGCGCGACCTTCGCGACCACCGAGGTGAGCACCGTGGCGATCACCAAGGAGCTCGGCCAGCCGGGCGCTGCCAGCCTCGTTATCGGCGTCTACGCGCTCGGATCGTTCGTCGTCGGCATCGTCCTCGGCGCACTGAACCTGAAAACACCGCTGCAAATTCAGCTTGCCATCGCGGTCGCCATCATCGCGCTCACCACGCTGCCGCTGCTTGTCGCAGACACGGTGCCTCTTCTGGCGCTGGCTGTCTTCGTTAGCGGTGTGGCGATCTCGCCGACCTTCATCACGGCATTCGGCCTGATCGAGCGGCGCGTGCCGGAGGCGATGCTGACCGAGGGCGTCACCTGGGTCATGACCGGCATAGGCATCGGCATGGCGCTCGGCTCCTTCGCCGCCGGATGGGTGGTGGACGCCTTCGGTGCACAGAGCGGGTTCCTGGTGTCGGTGGCGGCGGGCGCAATCGCGCTGGTTATCGTGCTGCTCGGCATGCGCAGCCTTGCCACGGCCGATTGTGAAATCTCCGCCTGCGACGCAGCCGCGGTTCCTGCTGAATAGTCTCTATGCGTCCGGTCCCAAGCGGGGCCGGACGCCCGCCTTTCGAAAACGTATACGGCTGCCCGCCTCTGGTGCGACGCCCTAAGGCCGACACGGCGCAGCAAATCAACCACGGCACTGATCGGCGGCCTCGGGACCGTTGGCATACTGGTCGTCCGTCACCTGCTCCATCCAGGTGACGGCACTGCTATCGAGGGACTCCGCCACGGCCACGTGGGTCATGGAGGTCCCCTGAGAGGCGCCAT
The DNA here is from genome assembly GCA_004020315.1 of Mesorhizobium sp. Taxonomy (GTDB): domain Bacteria; phylum Pseudomonadota; class Alphaproteobacteria; order Rhizobiales; family Rhizobiaceae; genus Mesorhizobium. The sequence goes on along the minus strand of SAQG01000001.1, from coordinate 571,115 downwards.
GCCAGTGGCGAACATTTGGCGGGATAGTCACGACATCCCCAGGCTTCACCTCCTCGATCGGCCCGCCTTCGCTTTGTACCCAGCCACAACCCGAGGTGACGATCAGCGTCTGGCCAAGCGGATGCGTATGCCAGGCTGTGCGTGCGCCCGGCTCGAAGCTCACCGTCGCCCCGCCGACTCGCGCCGGCTCTTCGGCTTGAAACCGCGACTCGACCCGCACGGAGCCGGTGAAGTTTTCAGGTGATCCAATGGCCGCGGCCTCCGGGTCGTATCTCTGCACAGTAAGCGCGCTGGCGCGGCTTTCCGCTTCCCCTGGCGCAGCGGCTTCGCGAGCCTCGAAGACCGCGCGCAGGACTGGCACCGCCGACATCGCATTGGGCCAGCCGGCATAATAGGCCAGGTGCGTCGGAACCTCGGCGACCTCGGTTCGTGTCAGGCCATTGTCCATCCCGCGGCTTGCATGGAATGGCAGTTGCTCGGCTTTGCCCATCGCGATGAGCCCGGCGATGGTGACGAGGCTGCGGTCGCGCGCAGAGAGTTGCGGCCGCCGCCAGAGATCGCCGAAGAGCACCCGGTTTGTGTATTCCGCGAGCGCCGGAACGATCGGGCCGGTCGACGTATCGACGCTCGCCGCCCTTGCCGCCTCGGAAGCTGGATCGAGTTCCAGCGGCTGCCCCGCCTCGGCGGCAACCGGCTTGATGCCGCGCTTATCGAAGACCTCCTTTGTGGCGTTGACGGCGGAAATGGCGTTCGGCCAACCGGAGTAGAAGGCGAGATGGGTGATGATCTCGCCGATCTCGCTTGGGGTGACGCCGTTGTCGAGCGCCCGGCCGACATGTCCGCCCACCTGTGCAATGCGCCCCGACGCAATCAGGGCCGAAACGGTGACGATGCTGCGATCACGAGGCTTGAGCTCGTCGCGCAGCCAGACGTCGCCGAACAGAAGCTGGTCCGTGTAATCTCCGAGTCCAGGCGCCACGACATAGACATCCGGCGGTGCGATCCGGCCTGCGGGTCGCTCCTGCGCCTCGCCAACTGAGGCGGCGAGCGACGACATTACGAGGGAAGCCGCGAGTTTGTTCATGAGGAAATTCTCCATTCCTGACCGGATTGTTATTCGAAGCGAGCGCTCTTGGATGCTCGCGAGGCGCGGCGTGCCGATCCATGGCAACGTCCTGTGAGGGTCGCCGCGATCGGGGCAGAGCTGTCCCAAGGGCAAGATAGTGTGAGCAGCGCTTGCGATTAGGGGCTCAATTCCGCATGCCGTTATGCATGAACTTCGTGAATGTTGGCGCGCGAGCCAGCGTTCATCAGGCGAACGTGGCCGTCAGGGCAGATGCGACCAGCAGAACGGCGCGGCGTATCCGCGGCCTGCCGAAACCGGCTGCGCGCTCACTGATCCAGACAATTGCGCAAATCGGCACTTCATGAATTGAGGAGCTTGCCGACCTGAGTCTGGCAGTTGCCGAGGCGCGCGGCTCGATGCGCGGCTGGGACTACGCTATCACCTCTACTACCCAGCCGCCCCGACTGTAGCCGGCAGGCACCGCGATATCGGCGCTGAGGCCGGCGAGCAGTCCTCAGGCCAACAGAGGGACTCGCGGCGCGCCGGCTTTAGAGAATTTCGGTGTTGGCGATGCGGATGCCGAAACCTTCAAGGCCGACATAGTGGCGTTCGCGCGAGGCGATCAGGTTGATCGAGGAGATGCCCAGATCCTTTAAAATTTGCGCGCCAAGGCCGATCTCGCGCCATTCGCTTTCGCGGCGGCGCGCCTCTTCATGGTCCTCGCGGTCGCCAGCAGCCGGCCGGTTGCGCTCCTGATGGGCGACGCCGACGGAGCCCTCGCGCAGATAGACGATGACGCCACGCCGGCGCTCGCCCATTGATTTCATGATGGCGTCCAGCCTGTGGCTGGTACCGAAGACGTCCGTCACAACGTCCTCGGAATGCAGGCGCACCGGCACCTCCTCGCCGTCGCGAATGTCGCCGAACACGACCGCCACATGGTGCATAGAATCCCAAGGCAGCGTGTAGGTGAAGACCTGCGCCTTGCCGCCGGGCGTGTCGATGTCGGAACAGGCGACGCGCTCGACCAGCGTTTCCTTGCGCTGGCGATAGGCGATGAGGTCGGCGACCGAAATCTGCTTCAAGCCGTTCTTTTCGGCGAAGGCCTGCACCTGCGGGCCGCGCATCACGGTGCCGTCATCATTGACCAGTTCGGAAATGACGCCAACCGGCGGCAGGTCGGCGAGCTTGCACAGATCGACCGCGGCTTCGGTATGGCCCGAACGCATCAGCACGCCGCCTTCGCGCGCAATCAGCGGAAAGATGTGGCCGGGGCGGACGAAATCAGACGCGCCGACATTGCCGTTGGCAAGGTTGCGCACGGTCAATGTTCGGTCTTCGGCCGAAATGCCTGTTGTGGTGCCGTGCTTGAAATCGACGCTGACGGTGAAGGCGGTGGTGTGGGCCGAGTCATTGTCGGCGACCATCGGCGAGAGATTCAGGCGCTTGGCTTCCTCGCGCGGCATCGGCGTGCAGACGATGCCGGAGGTGTTACGGACGATGAACGCCATCTTTTCCGGCGTGCAATGGACGGCCGCGACGATCAGGTCGCCCTCGTTTTCGCGCCCGTCATCGTCCATGACGACGACGATCTCGCCGCGTTCAAAGGCGCGCAGGGCTTCGACGATCTTCTTCTGGTCGTAAGGCATAGGCGCTCGCTTCGCTCGCGATAATAGGGGAGTAAGGGAGTAGGGCAGTACGGGAGTAGGGAAAAGGAAAAAGTTTGGCGTCTCGGCGGTCGCGTAACATATTCCCCTATTCCCCTATTCCCCTCCCCGTTTGTCCCCGATGACGCAGATAGTGATCGGCGATCGCACAGGCAACCATCGCCTCGCCGATTGGCACAGCGCGGATGCCGACGCACGGATCGTGCCGGCCCTTGGTCATGATCTCGACGTCGTTACCGTTCTTGTCGATCGACTTTCTCGGGGTCAGGATCGACGAGGTCGGCTTGACGGCGAAGCGCGCGACGATCTCCTGGCCGGTCGAGATGCCGCCGAGGATGCCGCCCGCATTGTTGGACAGGAAGACCGGTTTGCCGTCATCGCCCATACGCATCTCGTCGGCATTTTCTTCGCCGGTGATGCGGGCGGCCTCGAAGCCGTTACCGATCTCGACACCCTTGACGGCATTGATCGACATTAACCCCGAGGCAATGTCCTGGTCGAGCTTGGCGTAGATCGGCGCGCCCAGGCCTGCCGGAACGCCGTCGGCGACGATCTCGATTACCGCGCCGACCGAGGAACCCGACTTGCGGATGCCATCAAGATACGCGGTGAAGACGGCGACCGATGCCGGATCGGGCGTGAAGAATGGATTTTCGGCGTCGCCAACGAAATTCCAATTCCAGTTGGCGCGATCGATCGATTTTTCCCCCATCGAGACCAGAGCGCCGCGCACGATCATGCCGGGCACGACCTTGCGGGCCAAGGCTCCGGCCGCCACCCGCGCCGCCGTCTCGCGGGCCGAAGAGCGGCCGCCACCGCGATAATCGCGCAGGCCGTACTTAGCGTCGTAGGTATAATCGGCATGACCCGGCCGGTATTGACGGGCGATCTCGCCATAGTCCTTGGAGCGCTGATCGACATTCTCGATCATCATCGACACCGGCGTGCCGGTGGTGATCATGGTCTCGCCGTCCTCATCCAGAATGAAGCCGGACAGGATCTTGACCTCGTCGGGTTCGCGACGCTGCGTCACAAAACGCGATTGACCCGGGCGGCGCTTGTCGAGTTCGGCCTGAACCTCCGCGCGCGTGAAGCGGATGCCGGGCGGACAGCCGTCAACCACGCAGCCGAGCGCTGCACCGTGGCTTTCGCCCCAGGTGGTGACGCGGAAAAGATGGCCAAACGTATTGTGAGACATGAAAACCAGCCCTGCCGGCATCGCAGCCGGCTTGCGCGTGACCCGAAAATCGGAGCGATTTCGGGGTCATGCGCAAAATCAAAAGTGCTACAGCGTCCTTTGCGCCTCCAACAGGACGTGCGGCGCTGTAGCCTGCGTTCTATTGGCGTTTTCGGCAGTGGTCAAACTGTGATCCGGCGGATTTAGTTTTGACACATTCGGTTGGTTTCTGATTCCCTCGATCCGTCTGTTGAACACCCGCCGCCACCGTGCCGGCGCAATGATAAGAGGACGATGATGCGTATCCTGATCGGCGCCGTTGCCGCCATGTTGCTGATTTCCACTGCCGCCTTCGCCGGCCAAACCGAAGGCCTGATCAAAGCGATCGATAAGGACACGCTGACGCTGACCCTCGACGACGGCAAATCTTACAAGCTGAACGCCGAAACCGATCTTGATGCGCTGAAACCCGGCATGGATATCGTAATCGCCTACGACGAGACAAACGGCGAGAACGTCATCACCGACATGCAATTGCCGGACAGCGATTCAGCCGAATAGAGTCTTTCCGGCTGATCCAGCCGAAAGGATTGGGACAAATTCCACATCTTGTTTGACCATGATCCTGTCCGAACCTTCGGTTCGAGATCATGGTCTTGGTCAAACCCATTCACTGGCTGCCGCAAAAGCCGAGAACCCTCTCGTTTGAGCCGGCCGGCGGAGAGAAGCGGAGCTTCTTTCGCAGCGCATAGGGCCGCACAGATCTGCAAACGGGGATCCGCCGCTTTTGTTCTTTCCGTCCCACCTAGATACCGCGCGGGCAATTACAGACGGACCGCCTGATAACAGATAGTTTCCTAGCAGTGAGGCAGACCTTCCCCGGCTAATTGCGCTTCGGTGCTCATGTCCTCCTCCGCCGGAGCGTTTTCCGGAGTGTTTCCCGCCAAGTATGTGCGCATTACAAATTCCCGGTGCGGTAGAAAGACGAACTTCAAGGCCCGCGATATTTGGTACTCGCCATCCCTTAAAGTAGTGGTGACGTGTGTGTTGTTGGTGCCTTGCCAACAGATCTCGCGCCCAAAATCATCCTTGAAGCCGCCGCTACCCCTGTTGGAGAACTTATGGCAGCCTGCGCAGGAGAGGGACTGAATCCGCTTTCGGATTTGTTCCGATGTCAGAACTCTCGCAGCAGCACCTTCGATCTCGCCAATGAGGTCTGGATGTCCTTCAGTGTGGAGTATTGCAGCGTAGTCGCCGAGCGAACGATTTTCCGCGTTCATTTCCGCCGCAAGCAGGTGCTCGGGCAGGCCCGGCAAGTGGAAGCTGTTAATGTTGGGATCAAGCAGAGGACCATGCGCAGAACCTTCGGTGCGAATAGACTCTGCTACCAACTCAACGAGGTCGTTCGTTGCCTCGGAGTCCGGCGAATTTTGGGAAAAGAGAGTGGGCTCAGGGGAACCTGTTGTACGCGTGGGAAGCAGGCGCATCGATGGCTTCTCGAAGCGGTATTCGCGAAGCCCCCATTGTCCCCCATGCAGCTTCGAGTTCGTCCGGACCTGCCCGGTGCTTGATTCCGACGCGCCGAGGTGGTCGACATGCATGGCCGGAGGCAGCCGGAACGTGGTCCGGCCGCCCAGATCGCCGTCAACAACGCTGCCGTCCTCCGCGAGCGTTATCCCCTCCAAGAAAAACCTGCGCAGCAAAATCGCGACTTCCCATTCCCGGTCCTCGAGCCGCTGGCCTTGCGCCGGGCCTTCCGAAAGGGCTAGCCAGAACCTCTGGATCGCAATGCAGCGCTTCGGGTCACCTTCATTGGGCATGACTGCCTCGAATGCGATCAGCATTTCGCCGGTGATTCCATTGGGAGCGTCAGCCTCGTTGGGAACCGGATTTTTCCAATCCGGATGCTTTCCCGCTATGATGCGAAACTCGCCGCAATCGTCGTCAAGCAGCAGATCGACCCGATTCACGGCGGCAACGATGATGAATGGAGTTTTACCGCCGCCGAACGCCTTGTAGGGATCCTTGTCCTTGAGCATCCCTTCGGCTCGCGAACAGTCATAGGAGAACGGCGGGCCACCATTCGGCTGCTTCGGCCGCAGTTCTTCGCACTCGTCGGCAGCTGCCGTGCTCCACCAGTTCCGGAACAGCTCGTCGCGGTCGGCGATCTTGCCGTTGCTGGACGTCACGAGTTGGTCCATCACGCCGGTGAAGGAAATTTCTTCCAGAAGTGCCGGCTTTCGCACGAAAAGTGACCGGCCCCAGACGATGGTGGGAGCGGCGCTAGCGTCCCGTCCAGGTGTCGCTTCGGTGTTCGTCGAGCTTTGTCCCGCCAACTCGACACCCAAACCACGCCGCTCCGGATGATCCTGAAGCGGCTGCTTACCTTCGCCGGCATCGGGCGCACCTGCGGAAAACAACAACACCGCAAACCCGACCAGCACTCCACGCGCTGGCGCGAGCCGGACTGACCGCACTTTGCAAGAAAGAAGACGTTTCCAAGCAAAGTCGAGACAACCAGTATCCTCCACGCCGAACATCCCCTCAAAAAAACGCAATACCATCTTGAGCCCGATTACCGGAAAGGAGATATGTTAAAACATGAAGCCGACTTTGTCTTCCGGCTGTATCATCTGAAATTTTCACGAAGCTTTCACGCTGGCGATGTGAGTAATCGCCCTTGCGGGTATTTGGCATTAGCGGTCTACTGCCCGTGCGTGAAAACGCTACCAAAGGAGGGAAGTATGCCGGGACCAGATATCGGTTCACCAGGTCGAAAATACCCGCCGATTCAGTTCGGTATCGATGGCGACGAGACAAGTGCCATCTTCAAGGATTATGAGGCGGTCGGGAAGAAGTTAGTCGAATGGGCGCAGCAAGGCGAAGACTCTTGGCCCAAAACCATAGACGAGCTGCGGGTGGCTTTTAAAGACCTTTTGACGATACCGGACGTCTTCAAGAGGCTCAGGGTGGAACAGGGCGACGATGGTACCGAGGGCGACTACGAGTTGGTCCTGCGGTTGCCGCCGAAGGGCCAGGTAACGGAGTCGGAGCAGATCGTCAAAGCTAAGGTTGATGAGGACGTTTACCCGCTTCCGGCGCTTTACACGGAGTTCGAGCCGGGCGGACGCGACGAGGACAAGAAGGTGATCACTCAGTTGCGCTTTTTCTATGCGCGGGTTGCCGACTACACGATGCGTGGCTGCCGGTGAAAGAGCGAAAACCGGCGGTGGAACGCTAACCAGCCAGATCGAGCAACCCCGTCGCCAGAATTCCTGAATGCAGCCTCTCCCGGTCCGCCATCAGGCGGATCGGGAGGCATTGGCAGAACCATTCCAGTGTGGTTTTCGGCGAAGCGGGGGGCTCGCCATGCCAGTTGTCCGAGATACGGCGGAAGAACGCTGCCGCTTCTTCAAGAGCCGCCTCTTTCAAGCCAAGCTCGGCCTGCGCCGCCGCTTTCAAGCCGCCGACAAAGAAGGTGGCATCCTCGGCAAGATCGGCTGCTTCCACCGCGCCCTCGCTGTTGCCGAAGAGAAAGCGGATACAGGCGTGGTAAGCCCAATGAACGGGTTCGGCGCCATATCCTACCCGCAGCGCTCTTTGTGCGATCTCGTCGGCGAGCGCCTTCTCGCCGCAATAGGCAAGGCCCTGCGCACATGAAATCAGCGTCCAGGGATCGTTGTCGTTCATTTTGAGCGCCAGTCCGTAGCAATAGATCGCCTGCTCGTATTTCTCGTTCATAAGATAGGACCAGGCCAGAGTGAGCTTGGTCCGGCTATCCATCGGCGCGAGCTTGGAAGCCATGTTTGCAAGTTTGAGGGCTTCCTGTTCCCGCTTTCTGTCCCTCATGAGGCCGGGGAAGATGAGATGTCTGCTGTTGAGGACCTGCGCCAAGCTGGCATGAGCGGGCGCAAAGTCGGGAGCATCCCGTATGATCGACCGGAATATCCCCTCGGACCGGCTCTCGTCGGCCGGACGCCACCGCGAAAGAAGCTCATTACCGCGCAGCCAGCGGTCGTAGATGTCGAGATCCATATCGGGGAGGCCTGCCGTCATGCTCAAACGCTCCGCCGAGATCTGAACATCGAGCGCTGCAGCCAGGTGCCGGACGATCTGCAGTCTGGCGCGATGCCAGTTGCCGATCTCGATTTCCGAGTTCTCGCTCCACATGTAGTGGCCGTCAGACCTACGACGGAGCAGCACGGCGATGTGCAATTCACTGTCCTCGCCCGTCGCCGTGGCAAGCAAGTCATAGACCTTGCGGCCGCTTGGCGGGAGAGCATCGTCGGACGCCGAATACTCCCTCACCGACCAGTCTCGGAACCGTGTCATGGCTGCGATCAATTCGTGGCGGAAGCCGTTGATCCGAATGGCATGGACCGGCTCGTACAAGAATGGATGAACCAGGATCAGCGGAGGTTCAGCGCGCGCCTGAGCGGCGATTCCGTCGTTGAACAGATGCGCCGCGGCCGGAACAGCGGAGGCGAGTTGCGGGACATGGCTGGGAGGAGCGGGAGGCGGTTCCGCGGTCTTTATCTCCGCAACCAGCGCCTGGGTCTGCGGTGACGGCTCCATATCATAGTCGGTGCCAAGCAATTCCCACAGGTCGTTGTAGATGCGAAGCGCTCCCGCCGTGTCGCCACGCGAGGCGCGGCACTGCATGAGGATACGGCAGGCTTCCTCATGGGTCGGGTCCAGGTTGTGGATGGCGGTGGCGAATCTCTCCCGCTTGGCATCGTTCTGCTCGCGCCCGGCTTGGTCCTGGAGGAGCTTAACCGCCCTGTCGTGGAGATATTCGCGCTGGACCGAGAGCCACATGTCGAAGCTGGGATCAATGTCCCTCAAATTGACGAGAAAGCCCCCAAACAGCCGCTGCTGCGTGATCATCACTTCCGGCACGATATTCTGTTCGAGGTCAGCGATGATGGTAGCCGCGTCGGTTGAGACATGAACCGGCTGCAACCAAACGTTGCTCCGATCGCAGTCGAAGATCTGTATTGGAAACTGCTTCGTTTCCTTCTTTATCCCACTGATCAGCTGGCGCAGGGAGGTGCGTGCGGCTTCCTCGCTGTTTTCGCCCCACAAAAGGCCGGCGAGGCGCTCCCGGCTTTCGATCATGTTCTTGCAAAATGCGAGATAGGCAAAGAGCGCCTGTGCCTTGCGGCTCTTGAAGGTGCAATTCGCGGCGCCACGCGACATACGGAAGATGCCAAGCGTCTCGATGTGGAGACTTGGCGTTTCGCGGCTCCGCGCTGCCTGGCTATATTGGTCCATGGGACTCTGGCTACAGCAAACGCCTTACAGTACCGGAATGTTGAAGTTGATGCACCTGCCCATGGAGTCGAATTGCAATACGTCGCTTGGGGGAACCTGACGCAGGCCTGTGACAAGAGCGCGGGCGACCGGAATGCCGATGCGATCGCGCGTCAGGTTCACGACAAAGGCCGTACAGTCGGCACGAAGAAGTGCCTCGTGCGTATAGTCGAGGAGTAATTCGTCGTTGGCTCCTACGGACGAATTCTTCGAGCCGGAGGGAGCGGCCCTAAGCTTTGGGTGAGCGGGGTGGACCCTCTGGCTTCGTGCAATATAGGCGAGGTCATCCTGGTTGAGCTTCTCGAACCCGTGCACCTGTTGCTTGGCACGCACCAGATGGTGTCCGATTTCCATCTGCACCATCTCTTTAGTCGCGGCGTGGATGGCATCGGCCATGTTCGGCCGTGCTGCGAAACCGCAAGCGAAATCACTCCCGTCACGAGAAAACGAAAAGGCAGCGATAACGGGAATGTCCACAGCCGCGCGAATATCGACCAGGCCACACGTCCGGGTCGCCTTTCCCGCCCGGTATCGGGAGAGGAGGTCCGGTAGTCCGCTATCCCGCAAAGTATCTTCGCCAATCGCCTGCGCGACCACGTCGTCGTACCACCATCTTGCGACGGCATCGCGTTCGACCAGTTCCCATATTGCACGGTTTGCCGCCTCGATAAGGGTCCTTCCCGCCGCGACGCCGTTACCGAGCCTGTACGGTAGAACACCACGGCCGCTTGCGCGGCGGACGCAAAGTTCGCCCGGCAATGCAACCGGTTCCGATGAACCCAACTGATGCCCGCCCAGCCACACGCGCTCGCCTCCGGTTTCGGTGGCGTCGGCAAGATAGTGATCGAAGGCGTCAATGCGCCGACCGGCCGTTTCGGCCCCAGGTTTTCGGTCCTCCGGGTACTCGAGCTGGGAAAGATATTCGGCGGCCTCGGCGATGCAGGCTTCGAATGCCCGCTCGGGACGCCAATCGCAGCCTGCGACTCCGACAGGCTGAAAGTCGCGGAACTCCTCGCCGTGGTCATGCGGATGTGCTTGCGCCACGTATATCGCGGCGCCAGGTGCATCCGGATGAGGCAGTCGAGTGAGAAGACGAAGCTTTGGCGCCAGTCGGGCGATCGCTATCCGATTGTCTCGTGACCCCGGATCGAGCGCGTGTGACGTTTCATGCGAACCCGAAGCAACTGTGGCCACGTGCCCTCCACCGCTGAACGCTCCCGCAGAACGCGCTTGCAGGCTCGATTGCGAAACCATATCGGCCAACTCGGCACCGGATAACCGGGTTGCCTCCCTCGATAGACGGCATCTTCGCGCGTGCAGGACTAATGCGCAACACGGGTGATTCATGTGCGGCGCGGCTCGATTAGTCGTCGACAGACAGCAAATCCCAGTCCGTGCAGCAGGTGGCAACATTCTGCAGGGCGGGCAGCGATTCCATCGGCACCGCAGCGGGTGTGGGCCGGGCCGCGTACGTGTCGCCGACACCGTTCAGCACGAGATCGCGGAACCGTTGCCAGGGGAAGTGGGCCCCTGGATCGCTGCACCGTTCAGGGTCCAGCAAGGCATGCGATACGACATGCTTCAAATTCGGGTACTTCGCCCAACTGTAACGCGCGATTTCGGCGGCAATCTCCACCTGCCAGTCCGAGAATGGCTCCACGACATCGCGGCTCCGCGAATTGACGATCTGGATCGCGAGGCTCCAGTCATCGACTTTGGCCTGGCCACCGTTCACCGCTGGATACGACCGATGGTCCCGCACGTGGAGGGCGGCGCTTGCCTCAGGCGCACAGGCCCAGGCCACCTTGCCATGCGGCTCTTCGTCCGTGCCCGGAATCAGCCAATGCCAACTGGCCCTGTGCGCCTTCATGACGGACATGGCGCCCGCCGAACTTAACCCTGCCGTGGCGTGGATGACCAGCGCCCTGATTCCTTCGATCGGATCGACCGCTCGACGGGACGTCGCATTGTGCCAGTGATCCCGTACGCCGGGATAACATTCCTCCGGAATTCTGAATGGTGCAGGTCGTCCTGACCTTGGTAAATCAAAGAGAAAAAATCTCGGATCGTTCATCGTCCGTTGTCCCAGGGTCGAGACCACCTTTTCCGGCGCCGTGCGTGAAGGCAACGTGATTCCTTCCGCCTGCTTATCGTCGGCCGGCCATCAACTTGCAGGCCGCCTCCCCGGAACGGTGAACTGGCTACTGGCGGCACTCAGTAGGGCAACGAGCGAGCAGGTCCGCATCCGGTCGCCTGTCATCGTTCCGACGCTGCCGGGATCGGTTCCACGTCCACGAGATCGACCATCGCAGCGGGAATCGGGTCGCTGACAACGAGCGCGTCACCATCCCGGAGTATCTCGAAATCAATCGATGGCTGGCCGATCGCCTGCGGCACGGAGACGGTCATACGCTGCCCGGGCGCGAGCGTGGAAATCATCCGCAGTGGCAGCCCGTCGGCTCCCGATGCCAAGGTCGCCACAACTCGGTAGCCATCCTGCTCGACTGTAAAGTAGACGACACCGTCAACGTCAGCGAGGCGAATGCTGTGCCCGTCGCCCGGCGCCAGTTCGGTCGCAGCCGAAACCCCGGTCCAGGCGAGGCCAGCGAATGCGTATGCTGCAAAAAGTCTGGTCATCATCATTTCCTCCTTGAGCCGGAATGCTCCGGAATTCTGAATGGTGCAGTTCGACCTGACCTTGGTTGATCAACGAAAAGAATCTCGGCTCGTTCATCGTCCATTGCCCCAGGATCGAGGCCACCTTTTTCTGCGCTTGGCGTGAAGACAGCGTGATTCCTCCCGTCGACCGCCAATCACGTGCTGTTCACGAGCCGCTGACGACGACCCGGTTCAATCGGTGCAAATCCTGATCTGGAGGCCAATCCGATGATCTCCCGATCCCTTGGTGAGGAGCGATGCCGTGGATCAACTCGTGAACATCATCGTGTTGTGGCTAACCGTCACTTTTGGGCTGCCTGAGCCGCCGCAACCCCCGAGGATCCAGCATCTCTCGCCGACCCAGATGGCGGCTATCCGATATGGTCCTGGGCGAACCGACCACAGTGAACAGGTTGTCGCCCTCTATCATGACGAGACCCGAACCATCGTGCTGCGTCCGGATTGGAACGCCCGCAGTGTCGCCGATGTCTCCGCACTCGTTCACGAGTTGGTCCATCACCTGCAGAATTTCGAGTCGAAGACATACGCCTGTCCGGAAGAACGGGAAGCCTTGGCCTACGACGCGCAGCGGCGCTGGCTAGCGTTCTTCGGCGAGGATCTCGAGACGGCCTTCGGTATCGACCCCATGACGCTGCTTGTGAGGACAACCTGCGCCTACTAGGCGTTGGGCTGCGAATTTCACCCAGAGAACTGATCGTTTCACGCGCGGCTCACATGCCTTGAATTTGAATGGCGATCGCGCGCGGGAGGAGGACTCAATGTCATCGCATGGAGAAATGGGGCCATCGTCAAACAGGATAGGCGGCCGCGCTCTGGCAACGCGTCTGGCAGGACCGGGCGGGTACTACAATATCGGCAACGCGATCGGTCTCTGCGTGGGGTTGGCTTTGCAAGTCCAGCAGGTCGTCCCCGGCGCGGATGAAAGCCTCCCTGCCTCTCTGCACGCTGCCCATTCCTACTTCGCCGGAAGTTGGAGCGCCGTCGCACTGACGGTGGCCACGGCCATATTCTTCCGGAGTGGGGAGGAATATCACCGCGCCCTAGCGAAGCGGCCGCCGGATGTAGCGAGTATGCGGCGCGGAGACTTCCTGTCGGGTATCGGCGCCGTCGCGTTGGGCATGAGCCTGCTTCTTATGGGCGATCCGCTCCTTGCCGCCACTTCCGGCCTTCTCCATGCGGCGGGAAAATTCGGAAGTGCGTTGAAGACGGGTCCCCGCGGAACAGAGCCTATTAGGCCTAAGATTGCGCACCTGTTCCGCAAAGCTGTTCTGATCAGCCGCTTTCCGGCGGTTCTCGTCGCCCTCATAGAGATTGCCAAGGCACTCGGCAGCCCGGCTGCCGATGTACTTCATTCCACCGCAATGCCGGCAACCCTGCTTGTCTGCTGCCTGCTCTGGGCTTGGGCCGACATTCTACTCCTGGACCCAAAGCTCAATGCGTCAGCCGCAGAAACTGCGTCCCTACACGTTCGCGATTAAAACTTCAGAGGGGAATATGATCATGAAACTTGTTTTGAACGGAAGCAATATACTCCAAGGTACGAGCCCGCTGCCATTGCCGGGTCCCAAAACCATATGTGTCTTCTGCGGCGCAAGATCGGGGAATGACGAGAGCTTCATCGATGCCGCGACCGAACTCGGCGACGCTATAGGGCTGGAGGGCATGGCCCTCCTTTACGGGGGCGGCGCGGAGGGACTGATGGGCGCGGTTGCGCGGGCAGCCGCCGAGCACGGCAGCCTCGTGACCGCGGTCATGCCACGGTTTCTTGCCGACCGAATCCCGATGCTTGCGGCTCCGCACGAAATGGTGATCGTTCCAGATATGCATACCCGAAAGCGGATCATGTTCGAACGCGCCGACGCCTTTGTCGCGCTTCCCGGCGGCATCGGAACGATCGAGGAACTGACGGAAATCGTGACACTGCACAAACTGGAGCAGCAGCGCAAACCGCTTGTCTTCGCCAACGTGAAGGGTTTCTGGGAACCGCTCTTGCAACTGTTCTCGCATCTGGAGCGTTCCGGTTTCATATCCGACGACCTCATGAGCAAGTGCCTGGTGGCCGACACGCCAAACGCCATCCTGCCTATGCTTCGCGGGTTCTCAGCCGACGCCGTAGAGCATGCCGCCAACGCGGTCTCGCCCGCGTGGCGTCACGGTAACAGCTGGAAACGGCATTAGTGCCATGGCCGCACAGATTGGTTACGGTCAAGGCACCGTCATGCGTGAAGGTGCGGTTGCGGGTCGAATGGCTGACGATCGTCTTGACGCCGATCCGGCCGGACGTGCCATCGCCTTCGAGGCGGCTGTGCAGGGCGAAGGGTGTGCTGCTGGGCAGGAGCGCGCTCGTCTCTGCCGATCCGGCGGCCGGGCGGCTGGTGCGTCCCTACCTGTCCCGAAAGCCGAGATGAGGGTCGTTTGACCCACGATCTTGTCCGAACCCCGGTTCGGGATCGTGGTCTTGGTGCTCCTTCTGAGAAGTAGTTCGCCAAACCGCGCAGCGTCCGGTTCAACTTACCCCACCATCTGTTGGTTTCTTGCCACGTGCGTGCTGGGACAGACGGTCTGTTCATATAGGTTCAGCAATCTCGCCTCAGTGATTGCCCACCGTGTGCCGGCAGAAGGCATCCACGCGAGCTACGTCCAGAGGGGTTTTCGCGTCGAGAGGTATAAGGCTCGTCGATAGGTCCGATCCAGCTCTCGAATTTCAATCCGAAGCGCACAACCCTTAACTGAGGTCCATCGACAAACAACTGACCAGGACCTCAGCAATCATGACCTTTCGTATCCTTCTCGCCTCGACCGCCATAAGCTTGTTGCTCGGCACGGCCATGCCGGCTTTGTCCGGCAGCGCGGCTCCCAACACCACTGCCGCTTACTCGCAAACCACTGACACTTATGCGTTTCCGCTCGGCGACCTCGGCATCATTGCTTTGTCCGACGGCACCGTTCCGCAGGACCTGCACGCTCTCCTGACAGGGACGTCACCTGCGAAGGTCGACGAGCATCTCAACCACGCGTTCTTGTCCAACCCGGTAGAAGCTTCCATCAACGCCTTCCTGATCCGGGACGGGGAGCGACTCATCCTCGTCGATACGGGTTCGGGACAACTCTTCGGGCCAGGCAACGGCGGGAAGCTGCGGGACAGCCTCGCCAGCATCGGTGTCGTGCCGCAGGATATCACCGACATCCTCATCACTCATATCCACACCGACCATACGGGTGGTCTTGTCGCCGACGGCAAGCCCGTCTTCGCCAACGCAACGGTTCACGTCGGAGCACCCGATCTCACCTTCTTCCTTGACGCGTCGAACTCGGAAAGGACAGGCTACGCCCGCCAGTACTTCGACGAGGCCGAAAAGACGATCGGCGTCTATCAGCGGGTAGGCAAGGTCAGGACGTTTTCCGATGACGAAACAATCCTCCCAGGAATCGTGGCGACGCTGCATCCCGGTCACACGCCGGGCAGCGCCTTCTTCACGGTCTCAAGCAAGGGACATTCGATCGCATTTATCGGCGACGTCATCCACGTCGCGGCCGTGCAGTTTCCCGATCCAGCGATCACCATTGTTTATGACGTGAACCCAGAAGAGGCGGCGGCCGAGCGGCAGAAGGCCTTTTCGGCCTTCGCGGACGCTCGCCAACTCGTTGCCGCGCCTCATCTCCCGTTTCCCGGCGTCGGGCACATCCGCGCCGAGGGCGGCGGCTCGTTCACTTGGCATCCGGCCGAGTACCGGAACCGTGAAGGAAGCCAAGGGCAGTAGGGTAAGGGCCGAGGGCCAAAGGGCAAGCGATCACCAGGCCCGCTCAGCGGCCTTGGCTCCGCGCAGTCTGAAACACCTGTTCACGCAACCAGCCATGAGCGGGATCGCCGCTCATGCGCTGATGCCAGAAGGCGGACATCTGGAACTTTGCGAGGGCCAGGGGAGGTTCGAAGAGATCGAGTGACGTGGTGAAGCGCTGCAGGAAACGGCGCGGCAGGGTGCAGATGCAGTCGCTGCCCATCAGCACCAAAGGGGCAAGCGCATAGCTCTGGATAGAGACCGAGACCCGGCGCTCACGTCCGAGGGCGGCCAGCGCCTCGTCGATCATGCCGGCGAAGCTGCCTCCGCTGGTCGAGATCAGGAGGTGGTCAAGCGAGCAGAACCCATCCAGATCGAAGGGCTTGCCACCCCTTGGATGATCCTTGCGCTGTGCCGTGACGAACTCCTCGTCGAACAACGTCCTTCCTATCAGCCCACCCGCTACGTCCTCCGCCGCGCCGATGAAGAGATCGATGTCACCCTGCTCTAGGTGAGCGGCGATCCGGGCTTTGTCCGGAAGCACAAAAGCGAGGCGGATGTGAGGTGCCTTCGCCTTCAGGAAAGGGATGAGATCCGGTGCGAGGATGGCCGCCGGATTGTCGGTTGCGGCGATCCGGAAGACGCGGCGGCTGGTGGCGGGGTCGAAGAACTGCGCCACGTTGGCGAACTCGCGCAATCGCTCGATCAGCTTGGCGAGTTCGGGCTGGAGCGCGGCGGCGTGCGGTGTCGGCACCATCCCGCGGCCGGACGATGCCGGGATCAAGAGCTGGTCGCCAAACAACTGCCGCAGCCGAAGCAAACGAGAGGAAAGAGCGGGCTGCGAGATGCCTAGCCGAGCTGCGGCATGGGTGACGTTCAGTTCCTTCAGAAGAGCATCGAGGGTTAGGAGCAGCCCCCCGTCGATCTCGAGCATACGTTCGCGCAATTGAGCTCGTCCCTCCGGTTAAAGCAGCATGGACCCACTGCAGAGACTCCTCGTATCGCACTGTTGGCTTACAGGCAAAGCGCTGCCCTCCTCTGGGTTTGACCGGTTTGCGAGGTCGTTAGCCCCGTAAGCGCTCAAGGTCGGCAATGAAGATCTTCTTCATCTTGTACATCGCCTGAAGAACCCGCTTGGCATTCTCCTTGTCTGGATCGCCCAGCATTTGCAGCAATGGCTGGGGTTGACCTGCCAGTAGACCCCGAACCTGTCCGTCAGCCATCCACATGGCTGCTCCTCACCGCCCCGGCCCCCCTCAGCGCATCCCAGTAGTAGTCGGTCTCCGCCTGGTCCGTCGTCCCCGACTTGGCATCAATGTCCGAGACGGGCTGAACCCGGTCCTTCCGAGTGATTGGATTTCGCCCCCCTAGAGCCACTCAAGGCGTCGTCCTTCAAGCCTTAGCAAGCGATCCTGCGGCACATTCAGGTTTGCGGCTTCTTTCTCGGGCATTCCCAGCACCATGCGGAACAGGGCGCGCACGACGCCGCCGTGGGTCACGCAGACCGTCGGGCGGTCCAGCGCGTCGAACCACGGCTTTACCCGTTCGAGCAGCATTTGATAGCTTTCGGCGCCCTCGCCGGGCGGCAGGAAATTCCATTTGTCGAGGCGCCTCTCCCTGCCCGAGCCCAGATGCCGGGCCTCGAGTTCGGGAAACGTGAAACCCTGCCAGTCGCCGAAACTCATTTCGACAAGGCGCGGATCGGTGCGGTAAGCCTGCGGATCGAGCCCCATCGCCATGCGAATGCGTTCCATGGTCTCGCGCGTCCGCCGCATCGGGCTGGCGACAAAATCGAAATCTTCGGGGTTATGAACGAATTCGGCCAGTCGATGGCCGTTGCGGGTCGCCTGCTCGCGGCCGAGCGGGTTGAGATCGGTGTCGGCCTGTCCTTGCAGCCGGGACTCTGCGTTCCACACCGTCTGGCCATGGCGCGCGATGTAGACGAGCGGATACATCAGGTCATCCGGAGAGCGAGAGCAGGCTGGAGGCGGGAGAGTTCGAGGCGGGTCTATTCCTTGACGGTCGAAATATCAGGCGCGTCGACCGCCTTCATGCCGACGACATGGTAGCCGGAATCGACATGGTGGATCTCACCGGTGACGCCGCGTGAAAGGTTGGACAGGAAATAGACGGCTGAATCGCCGACTTCCTCTTGCGTCACCGTCTGCTTCAGCGGTGAATTGTATTCGTTCCACTTCAATATGTAGCGAAAATCGCCGATGCCGGAGGCTGCCAGCGTTTTGATCGGACCGGCGGAGATGGCGTTGACGCGGATTTTCTTGGCGCCAAGGTCGACGGCCAGATAGCGCACGCTGGCTTCCAGCGCCGCCTTGGCGACACCCATGACATTGTAGTGCGGCATCACTTTTTCCGCACCGTAATAGGTCAGCGTCAGCAGCGAGCCGCCATCGGTCATCAGCGCCTCGGCGCGCTTGGCGATGGTGGTGAAGGAAAACACCGAAATGTCCATGGTGCGCAGGAAATTGTCGCGCGTCGTCTCGACATAGCGGCCTGTCAGCTCGTCCTTGTCGGAAAAGGCGATGGCGTGGACGAGGAAATCGAGCTTGCCCCAATGCTTGGCGATGTCGTCGAAGACCGCATCGAGTGTTGCCGGATCGGTCACATCGCAATGGCCGGCGACATGGGCGTTGAGTTCCGCCGCCAGCGGCTCGACGCGCTTCTTGAACGCCTCGCCCTGGTAGGTCAGCGCGATCTCGGCGCCGTGGTCGACGCAGGCCTTGGCGATGCCATAGGCGATCGACCGATTGTTCGCGATGCCAAGAATAAGCCCGCGCTTGCCGGCCATAATGCCTTGTCCACCCGCCATGTGAGCGCTCTCCGCAAGATCTTCTGCTTTGTGGAGTGGCTATCGCACAGGCACAGAGCCCCTTCAAGCGCTCAAAACGGACAGTTCAGGGGACAAAAGCGTCGCTCTACAGCGCCGCGCGTCCTTTTGGACGCGCAAAGGACGCTGCAGCGCCTAACCTTGTGCGTGATCTTTCCGAAAATCGATGCCGATTTTGCTACGCTGACCTTCGGTTCGGGATCATGCGCTAGCGTTTTCTGTTGCGCATCAGCGCTTCGAGATCGCTGTCGCCCCCTTCAGGCAGCATCAGCCGCACATGCGCGTAGAGATCGCCGTGGCCGCCGACTTTTTCCGGCAGGCCCCTTCCCTTCAGCCGCAGGACCTTGTCCGAGCTCGACCAAGCGGGAACATTGACCGCAACCTTGCCGGTCGGCGTTTCAACCGCCACCTTGGCGCCCAGCACGGCATCCGCCAGCGCAACCGGCAGGTCGGCATGGAGGTCGCGGCCTTCGACACGATAGCGCGGATGCCGCCGGAAGCGGATCTTGACCAGCGCATCGCCCGGTTGCCCCGGCCCTTGCTCGCCCTGACCTTTCAGCCGGATGGTCTGGCCGTCCTCGACATAGGCTGGCAGCTTGACGGCGACCTTGCGCCCGTCGGGGAACATCGCCGTCACCTTCTCCGCAGTCGCCGCTTCCTCGATGGTGATGTCGAGCGTCACATTCAGGTCGGCTCCGGACGGCGCCGGCCGGCCGGCGCCCATGCCTGCACCGCGAGAGAAGGTCTCGCCGAAAATCTGGCTGAAGATGTCGCTGCTGCCGTCAAACGGATCGCCGCTCGGACGGCTTGAGCGAAACTCGAAACGTGAGCCGCCCGGCCCTTGCTGCCGGCGAAAACCGGCGAACGGATCGGCGCCGCCGGCGGCACCCTCGAAGCCCTGGAAGCGCGGCTTGCCCTCGGCGTCGATCTCGCCGCGATCGAAAGCCGCACGGTTCTTCTCGTCGCCGACGATCTCGTAAGCCTGGTTGGCTGCGGCAAACCGCTCCTTCGCCTTGGGATCCGGATTCTGGTCCGGATGATACTCCTTGGCGAGTTTGCGGTACGCCGATTTTATGTCCTTGGCCGATGCGTTCTTAGCAACGCCCAGCACCTCATAGGGGTCGCGCATGCTTCCTGCCCTGGAGAAGGAGTGAGTCCACGATTGCCATCTATATGCGCTCGCATAGGAAGAAATTCCAGTAGTGCGCGGTCATATGATCGCGGAAAATCAGAGCGCTTTGAAGTCCTGCATCCGCCAGGCGCCGGCGCCGGCCAGGCACACCTGGCCCTTGAACAGGGCTACGCCGTCGAAGCTTTCGCGTGAGGCGGTGAAGCGGCGGCAAAGCTGGCCGTTGTCCCTAGACTCCGCCAATTCGGTGATCGAACCGCGCGAACCGGTATCGGAATTCGCCCAGGGAACGGCTTGCCCGCCAAGTTCCTGGATATCGGCGGAAGACACCGCGTTGCGGATCGTCGCCTGGTCCGAGGCGCGATCCTGATCGATCGGCGAGGCAGCAGCAGGCGTGCTGCTGGTGAGGATCGTACGGTCGACCTCCGCCTGCTCCAAACTGAAGCCGCCGGCACCGCAAGCGGCAAGCGGCAAGGCGACCAGCACAATCGCGGCGGCCTTGACCGCAACCCGGGCTTTGGCCGAAGCAATAAGGCTCCATTGCCTGCTGTCAAAAGGTTGCGCGATGCGCGACAATCGGCAATCTCCCCGGCCGGCAATAGAATTTGGAAAAACTATGAGCGAAACTGAGTTAACAAGCGGTGACTTTACCGAGGCGGCCGAGCCATTCCGCCTCTTTGCCGCATGGCTCGACGACGCGACGAAGAGTGAGATCAACGATCCCAACAGCGTGGCGCTGGCGACCGTCGATGCCGAGGGCATGCCGAATGTGCGGATGGTGCTGCTCAAGGGGTTCGATGAAAGCGGGTTTGTGTTCTATACGAATTTCGAGAGCGCCAAGAGCCGCGAGATTCTTGGCAGCATGAAGGCGGCGATGTGCTTCCACTGGAAATCGCTGCGCCGGCAGGTGCGCGTGCGCGGGCCGGTGGAGATCGTCACCGAGGCGGAAGCGGACGCTTATTACGCGACGCGCCCGCGCGGCAGCCGCATCGGCGCTTGGGCGTCGAAGCAATCGCGGCCGCTGGAAAGCCGCTTCGCACTGGAAAAAGCGGTTGCCGAATACACGGCCCGCTATGCGATCGGCGAGATTCCACGACCGAAACACTGGTCGGGCTTCCGTATCGTGCCGCAGACGATCGAGTTCTGGCACGACCGGCCTTTCCGCCTGCACGACCGCGTCGTCTTTTCCCGCAACGCTGAGGGCGGCTGGGACAAGACAAGGCTTTACCCCTGAGAGGGTGGTCCCTCAAGCAATTCCAACGAGGGGTAAGGGAGAGCTGGACGCGCGGCAGTATGGCATCGCTATACTCTCGCGCGCTACCGGCCGGCGGTTGAAATTACTGGCGTCAGGGGATGCCCCAAGGGCAGCCCTTGACGAACCACCTTGGTTCACCGATATTCATAGTGAACCAAATGAAAGTTATGAGCATGACGGCTTTTACCGTGCGTGTCCCGGACGAAACCGCAAACAGGCTTGACCAGCTTGCCGAAAAGCTCGACCGCTCGCGCTCCTATGTGGCCGCGCAGGCCATTGAGGACTTTGTAGCCCGCGAGGAATGGCAACTCGCCGAGATAGAGGCCGGGGTGGCCGAAGCGGAGCGCGGCGATTTTGCCAGTGACCGTGATCTAGCCGCTGTTGTCGGAAAATACGTCAAGTCCGCCCGCCGAGCATGAGCCGCAAAAGAGTCCGCTGGACCATGCGAGCGTTGCGTCGGCTTGACGAAATCGGCGCACACATCGAGAAAGACAACCCCGAGGCGGTCGCCCGAGTTATTACGCGTATCGTGACGGCGGCGGAACATCTCGCCGAGCAACCGGCCATGGGACGCATCGGGCGCATCAAGGCGACACGGGAACTCGTCTTGGTTGATATTCCGTATATCGTTCCCTATCGCGTCAACGGCGAGACTGTCGAAATCCTCACCGTCATGCACGCCGCTCAGCGGTGGCCGCAGGTCCTATAAAAGCGCCCAACACTATGGGCCCGCGGCATCAGGCCACACCGCCTTCGGCCTATCCCTTCTTCCTGGTCATGAAGGCCATCAAGGCGGCGCGGGCCTCGTCGGACTTCAGCCGTTCGCGGAAATGCTCGCTTTCCTGGCCGATGCGGGCAACGAGGTCTTCACGCGAGCCGCGCATCAGGTCACGCGCGATCTTCAGCGCTTGCGGCGGCTTGGCCGCGATCTGGCCGGCGGCGGCAAGCACCGAGGGTTCGAGTTCGTTCTCCTCGACCACTGCGTAGATCAATCCGGCGGCTTTCGCCCGCTCGGCCGAAAAGCCTTCGCCGAGGCCAAGCAGCGCGAAGGCGCCTTGCCGACCCAGGATCTGCGGCGCAAGCAGGCTCGATCCCGCCTCGGGGACCAGGCCGAGATCGACGAAGGGCGTACGGAACATTGTGCGCGACGTGGCGAAGGTCAGGTCGCAATGCAGGTTGAGCGTGGTGCCGATGCCGACCGCGATGCCGTCGACGCCGGAAACCATGGGCTTTTCGGCCCTGGCCAGCGCCATCAAGAAATCCCAGACCTCGGTGCCGCCCTCGCCACCGGTGGCGACAATCATGAAGTCGGCAAGGTCATTTCCGGACGAGAAGGCGCCTGAAACACCGAGGAAGACATGGACGCGGACCGTCGGATCGGCATCGCCCTCGGCAAGGGCCGCTGACATTTTCGCATACATGGCCCGCGTCAGGGCGTTCTTCTTGTCGGGACGGTTCATGCGGATGATCTGGATGGCGCCCTGGCGCTCGACGAGGATGTGGTCTGTCACGGATAATCCTTTGTGAACGTCGTGAAACGTCAGCCTGGTGGATGTCAGGCAGAAATCAGTGTCTTGCCGGCGGCGGCAAGGCTTTCGGCGCCGCCGATGACACGCTCCTTCAGCGCGCCCGCCTCGCCAAGCAGGTTTTCGGCGAAGAAACGGCAAAGGGCAATGCGGCTTTGGTCGGCAAGCGCGCCGTGTGCCAGATAGGCGCCGCCTGCGGCAAGTGAGATCAGCCTCAGATACGGCGTCGCACCGGCCAGCGCCTCGTCCGAGCGCCCGTCAGCAAGCAGCCCTTGCAGGAAACGCGTCGCTTGGCTGAGGTCGACGAGCGCCTGGTCGATGCCATCGGCGGTGCGGCCAAAACCCTGAAAATTCGAGGTCCGCACTTGATTGGCGACCGTTTTCAGTTCGGCGATGTAACCATGCACATGCTCGCCACCGCCAAGCGGCAGCTTGCGCGCTACCAGATCGATCGCCTGGATGCCGTTGGTGCCTTCGTAGATCGGCGCGATGCGCGCGTCGCGATAAAGTGCTGCCGCACCGGTCTCCTCGATGAAACCCATACCACCATGAACCTGCAGCCCGAGCGAGGCGACCTCGACGCCGACATCGGTGGAAAAGGTCTTGGCCAGCGGCGTCAACAGATTGGCACGCTCCTGCCAATGGGTGGCTTCATCGCCGACAGACACGCGCGCGTGGTCAATGGCATGCGCACAGGAATAGCTGATGGCGCGCGCAATCTGGGTCAGCGCCTTCATGGTCAGGAGATTGCGCTGCACGTCCGGGTGATGGACGATCGGCGCCATGCCGTTGCCATCATAGCTTGCGGCCTTGCCTTGCCGGCGGTCATTGGCATAGGCGAGCGCCTTCTGCGTGGCCGTTTCCGCGACCGCCACGCCCTGCATGCCGACGGCGAGCCGTGCATTGTTCATCATGGTGAACATGCAGGCGAGGCCCTTGTTTTCCTCGCCGACCAGCCAGCCGATCGCGCCAGGGGTGATCCCTTCGAAACCATCGCCATAGATCATGGTGCAGGTCGGAGAGGCGTGGATGCCCAATTTGTGCTCCAGCCCGGAGCAGAATACGTCGTTGCGTGCGCCAAGCGCGCCATCGTCGCCGACAAGGAATTTCGGCACCAGGAACAGCGAAAGGCCGCGCGTGCCGGCCGGCGCGTCCGGCAACCGCGCCAGCACCAGATGGATGATGTTGTCGGTGAAATCGTGCTCGCCATAGGTGATGAAGATCTTTTGCCCGAAGATGCGGTAAGTGCCGTCGCCGGCCGGCTCGGCGCGGGCGCGCAAGGCATTCAGATCCGAGCCCGCCTGCGGCTCGGTCAGATTCATCGTGCCCATCCATTCACCGGAGACGAGCTTTTGCAAGTATTTGGCCTTGAGCGCCTGCGAGGCGTGCTTGTCGAGTGCCTCGACCGCGCCCATGGTCAGCGTCGGGCCGATGCCGAAAGCCATCGCGGCCGAGTTCCACATTTCGAGCGCCGCGACGCTCAGCATGGTCGGCAGCGCCTGGCCGCCGAATTCCTCCGGTGCGGACAACGCGTTCCAGCCGCCGTCGATCCAGCGGCGATAAAGTTCTTTCCAGCCAGGCGGCGTGGTGACGGCAGTGCCGCTCAGCACCGCGCCTTGTTCATCACCGATCTTGTAGAGCGGCGCGACCTCTTCGCTGGCGAAGCGGCCGGCTTCCGCCAGAATGGCGTCGACGAGGTCTTCGCCAAGGTCGCCAAATGTGCCGGCGTCGAGCGCCGGCTTCAGGCCAGCCACGTGTTTCAGCGTGAAGGCGATTTCCTCGACCGGTGCCCGATACATGCCGCTCGCTCCTCCTCAGTCCGCCCGGTCAACTTAAGATCCGTCCCGATTACATTCGCTTCTGGATCGCCTCTCCCACATTCTTTTTACGTAAACGTCAAATTTTGTCACGCGGATTTTGCAATTCGAGCTGTTCACGCTAAAATCGATAAAAAGCCGGGTAAGTCGACCGGCGACAGATCAAGATACCAGATCGGACCGCCGTGCTCGCCAGACCTGACGCGTATCGCTGCATAGAATGCGGCCTGCCCTATCGAGCGGCAGGTTTTTGGCACTATCGGGGCAAGATCGAGGAGGGCGCCGCCTATTGGTCGGATCGCGGCATTCTATGTTCGCCGCAATGCTCGCTGGCCCATCACGGCAAACGCGAGGCGGCGGGAACGCTGCCGCAAGCGCCGGCGCCCGACCCGTTCCAGATCCAGCCGCTATCGCGCCGCTGATGACCAGCAAAGCCATCCCCGGCCGAATTGCGGCATTCGCTGCGGGCCGCCGAAAGCATTTCCTTAACCATGGCGGTTCAGGATCAGGCTTTGGCCAGCAAGGATCTGCTGTTTGAAGCCGCGGGCGCACCCCCTCTGCCGCCTAGGACTCCTCGTCGTCGCGACCGCGATGACAATTGCATTGGGGTCGGCACAAGCCTCGGATTTCTCCGAACCGTGGAAGAATGCCGACCGCGCGCTGGTGATCGACGCCTACGAATACAATCCCATTGATTGGGCTGAACTTGCGACCGACAAGCGGATCGTCGGCTTCATCAACAAGGCGTCCGACGGGATGCCGCCAGCCTATTTCTGTTTCGGCAGCGAGACGGAGACGCGGCTCTGCAAGGCGCTGTGGAAGCGCCATGCGGTGGCACAGGAACTGTTCCAGACGCGCAAGGTGGTGGCCAAGGCGCTCGGCCTGAAATGGGGCGCTTATCATCTCGCCCGCCCCGGCAACCCGGTGGGACAGGCCAATAATTTCATCAACTTCGCGAAGCCTGGGCCGGATGACCTGCTCGCCCTCGACATCGAAGATGATGATCCCACCAAATGGATGTCGCTCGAGGATGCAGAGGAATTCGTCCGCCATGTGCATCGGCGGATCGGCCGTTTTCCGGTGCTCTATACCAACGGCAAGACCGCCAAGCACATCGCCGACAACAAATACAAATACCGGCTCCTGTCGCGGCTGCCGCTCTGGTATGCACGCTACAAGCCAGACATCGGCGTGCATTTCCCGATGGGCAATTGGCAAGGTTACGCACTCTGGCAGTTTTCGGCAAAAGCCAATTGCGGCCGCTTCCGCTGCCCCTATCGGGTCGCAGGCACACCGAACGATATCGACGTCAATGTCGCACCTATGGATGCCGTCACGTTGCGCGCGCAATGGCCCTTCGGCGGCCTAATCGACGTGCAGCCGGATTACCTCGCCTCGATACCGGTGCCTCTCTCGCGCGCGGCCGGCCTTGCGGGCAATGTCACCCTTACCTATGCCACCGTCGCACCGCCGCCGAGCTTCACCGAAATGGTCGCCGTGTTCCGCGCACGCTGGGCCAAATTCCGCAGCAGCTTTCAAATGCCTGCCGTAAAGACAGCGCCGCGTCTTCCGCGCGGGATTGCCGAATATGTGGCATGGACGCGGAAGGAAAAGCGCGCCGCATCAGTCGTTGAAGCCGCGCCTGCCACCGGTGATCCGGTCAGCACCGCATCAACCGAGTTCGATCGTAGCCTGCGCTGAGATCTGCAACGGTTGAACGATCAGCGCGCCTGCTCGCGCGCAACGGCCTGCCAGCCAATATCGCGGCGGCAGAAGCCTTGCGGCCAATCGATCCGGTCAAGCGCTGCATAGGCTCGTCTTTGCGCCTCTCCGACCGTGCCGCCGACAGCCGTGACGTCGAGCACACGGCCACCATTGGCGACGAGCGCGCCGCTGTTGATGGCTGTGCCGGCATGAAAGATCTCGACGCCATCGCCCGCGGCATCTTCGACGCCGCGGATGACCGAGCCCTTTTCCGGCGTGCCGGGATAACCCCTGGACGCCATCACCACGGTGAGTGCGGCCTCGTCGCGCCAGCGCACTGAGGTATGCGCAAGCTGACCGTCGGCAGAAGCGTTGAGCAGGACCAGGAGATCGTCCTTCAGCCGCATCATCAGCACCTGGCATTCCGGGTCGCCGAACCGGGTGTTGTATTCGATCAGCTTCGGCCCCTCGCCGGTGATCATCAACCCGGCAAACAGCACGCCGCAAAACGGCGCGCCAAGTTCGGCCATGCCGCGCATGGTCGGCTCGATGATCTCGCGCATAGTGCGATCGATCATCTCCGGCGTCATCACTGGAGCCGGCGAATAAGCGCCCATGCCACCGGTGTTCGGGCCGACGTCGCCGTCGCCGACGCGCTTGTGGTCCTGTGCAGTGCCGAACGGCAGTGCGGTGACGCCGTCGCACAGGCAAAAGAAGCTCGCCTCCTCGCCGACGAGAAACTCCTCGACCACCACTTCAGCGCCGGCCTGCCCGAAGGACCCGTCGAAACAGGCATCGAGTGCTGCCAGCGCCTCGGCCAATGTCATGGCGACGGTAACGCCCTTGCCGGCGGCCAGGCCATCGGCCTTGATGACGATCGGCGCGCCCATCTGTTCGACATAGGCCCTGGCCGACGCCAGGTCGCCGAAACGGCCATAGGCGGCGGTCGGGATGTCGTACTTCGCGCAAAGATCCTTGGTGAAACCCTTCGAGCCTTCCAGCCGCGCCGCCGCCCTGGATGGGCCGAAGACGCGGATGCCTGCAGCGCGAAGGTCGTCGGCAATACCGGCAACCAGCGGCCCTTCCGGCCCGACCACAACGAGGTCGATCTTTTTCTCCTTGCAGAACCGGGCTACCGCCGCATGATCGGCAATGTCGAGCGTCACCAGTTCGGCTTCGCGGCCGATGCCCGGATTGCCGGGGGCTGCGTAAAGCTTCGTCAGCAGCGGTGATGCCGCTATCTTCCAGGCCAATGCATGTTCGCGGCCGCCGGAGCCGATCAACAAAACACGCATGCCCAGATCCCTTGCCATTCCACAATCAGGACTGCGCTATTGCGCCCCGGACGATGGGTCAAGACATTTGGATGGTTTGGGACAAGTTGTGCACGGGAACGCCGGGCATTAACGCCCCCGATTTCGGGGAAGACTGTTCGTCGCCCACGATGTTTTTTTGCACCATGACCATTTGGCTTGATGCTTGACGGCGTTCGCCTCTGCTGCCACTCCAGCACAATGGAACCCATCCAATCGAAAGCTGCCCAAGGCCGCGTCGCCGATGCGCCGAGCGGTCACTGGGTTTACCGCATTCTGCCGCGTTGGCTGTGGCCGTATGCGCAGCTTGCCCGGTGGGACCGGCCGATCGGCTGGCAGTTGCTGCTGTGGCCGTGCTGGTGGTCGGCAGCCCTTGCCGCGAGTGCCTATCCACGCCCTACTGATCCGCTGCTCACGTTGCTGCCGGCGCCATGGTATCTCGTGCTGTTCCTGATCGGCGCCATCGCCATGCGCGGCGCGGGTTGCACCTACAACGATCTGGTCGACCAGGACATCGACAACCAGGTGGAACGCACGCGCTCGCGGCCGCTGCCGGCGGGAAAGGTCACGCGCCGGCAGGCCTGGGCGTTTCTCGTTATCCAGGCACTGATTGGACTCGCTGTGCTTCTGCAATTCAACAGCTTTGCCATCCTGCTCGGCATCTGCTCGCTCGCCGTCGTCGCTATCTACCCATTCATGAAGCGTTTCACCAACTGGCCACAACTGGTTCTCGGCCTTGCTTTTTCCTGGGGTGCGCTGATGGGATGGGCGGTGGAATTCGGCGATATCGATGGCCCGCCCGTCATGCTCTATATCGGCTCTATCCTGTGGGTGATTGGCTACGACACGATCTATGCGCATCAGGACAAGGAGGACGACGCCATCGTCGGCGTGCGCTCGACCGCACGTCTGTTTGGCGACAACACCAAGACCTGGCTCGTCGGGCTTTATGGCGGAGCGTTGGTCTGCTTCGCCATCGCCTTCGCGTCGGCGCGGGCCCCGGTGCCGGCGCTGGCCGGGCTGATTGCCGCCGGCGCGCATATGGCGCGGCAAATCGCAGTGCTGGACATCGACGATCCCGACCAGTGCATGCTTTTGTTCAGGTCGAACAACCAGGTCGGCTGGCTGATCTTCCTTGGCCTGATCGGCGGTGCGCTGTGGGTGGCGCTGAAGCCGCTGGTGTAGAATCTCAGTCGAGCATGGTCTTTTCCGAACCGCAGGTCAGCGCAGCAAAAACCGGTTCTCGCTTTTCGCTAACGCGGACCTCCGGTTCGGGATCATGCACTATTCCCGCGAAATGATCTCCTGGCCGCCGATGACCAGCCTGAGGCCGAGATCGCCGGCCCTGCGGCGGGCGAGGAAGCGCGGACGGCGCGTCGTCGAAGCCCGACCTTTGCGGCGCTCCTGCGCCGGCAGCGTCTTGATGGCGGCGCCAAGCGATTCCTCCAGCGTGCGGGCGATGCCGTCCGATTCGATCAGAAGCATCGGCAGGCGGTAGGCACCGGCCCAGGCGCGCCAGTCGGCGGCGACATCCTCGAGATCGTCGGCGACCAGCAGCGGCACCGACAGCATCGGATCATTGTGCAGAAGCTCCAGCGTCACCGTGACATTGCCGTCCGGATCTTCCATCGCGCGGGCGGCCACGCCCCGAAACGCGTTTGCAGGCAGAGCGATGAACGCCGGCACGCCGCTCATCTCCAGCACGCGGCGAATGACGGCGCCACGGTGGTCGATGGTGAAAGTAACGTCGCCATAGTCGTCGCGCGTGGCGTAGCTCACCACCTGCGGCAGGCGGAATGGGTCGAGGCGCATATTGCGCCCGGCCCAGACTGGCTTCAGTCCAGTGTTCATATTGTGCCTTTCCTGTCTCTCCTGAGAGCCGGTCTTCCGGTTCTCCGGGCCGGTTTTTCCAGCCTCGTTGTGGGGAAACATTAGCGCGGGCTTCTTATCGCAGCGCTTAAGAAAGTCGGTTAAATTTTGCTGATCTCGATGGGATGGTTATCGGAATGCGACCATTCACAGGACGTCGAAAGGATCAGATAACCTTACCGGGATTCATGATGCCAGCCGGGTCGAAGGCCGTCTTGACCCTGCGCATCAGCTCGATCGCCATCGGCGGCGCTGTCGCGATCAATTCATCCCGCTTCAGCTGGCCAATGCCGTGCTCGGCCGAGATCGAACCGTGAAAGCTGCGCACGACATCGTGCACGGCCTTGTTCATGGCGTGATAGAGCCCGAGAAACGCTTCGTCATCGCCGCCGACCGGCCGGGAGATATTGTAGTGGAGGTTGCCATCGCCCATGTGGCCGAAACACACCTCGCGCGCACCGGGGCTGACCGATTGAACGGCGCCGGCCGCCCTTTCGATGAATTGCGGGATGGCCGCCACCGGCACAGAGATGTCGTGCTTGATCGAGGCGCCCTCGGGCTTCTGCGCGTCGGGCAGCACCTCGCGGAAATTCCAGAAGGCATCGCCCTGCGCCATGCTAGCCGCAATCACTGCATCGCCAACGATCTCCTGCTCGAGGCCGGCTGAGAGCACCTCCTCGATCAGGGCCCTCGCATCCTCCGCCGAGCGCCCCGAAGAGATCTGCATCAGCACATACCACGGCCAATCCCCGGACAGCGGCCGCACGACGCCTGGCGCGTGCCGAAGCGTAAAGTCGTAGGGCCTCTGACCGATCAGCTCGAAAGCGGTGAGCGCGGCGCCGGCACGGTCCATCGCCAGGCTGAACAGGGACAGTGCTGCCTCCGGCGAAGACAGGCCTGCAAAGGCCACCTCGCGCCCCTTGGGCTTGGGGAAAAGTTTGAGCACGGCGGCGGTGATGACGCCGAGTGTTCCTTCCGCGCCGATGAACAGGTTCTTCAGATCGTAGCCGGTGTTGTCCTTCTTCAGCTTGCGCAGATCGTCGAACACCTCGCCGGTCGGCAGCACCACTTCGACGCCGAGGCAGAGCTCACGCGCATTGCCATAGGCAAGAACGCCGGTACCGCCGGCATTGGAAGAGAGATTGCCGCCGATCTGGCAGGAGCCTTGCGCGGCAAGCGACAGCGGAAACAGCCGGTCGGCGGCATCGGCCGCTTCCTGCAGCGTCTGCAGGATGACGCCGGCCTCGACGGTGACCGTGTTGGACAGGACGTCGATCTCGCGGATGCGGTTCAGCCGCGACAGCGACAGCACGATTTCCCGGCCGGACATATCGGGCACCTGCGCGCCGACCAGCCCGGTATTGCCGCTTTGCGGCACCACCGGCGTTCCCGTCTCGGTCGCCAGCCGCATGATGCGGCTGACCTCGTCGACGCTGCCCGGCCTCAGCACCAGCGCCGTTCGGCCATGCCACAGACCGCGCCTCTCCATGAGGTAAGGCGCGATATCCTGCTGGTCGCGAAGCGCATATTTTTCGCCGACAATTGCCGCAAAGCGATCGATGAGGGCGGGGTCGATATCCGGGGATATGTCGTTCATAGGTGGAAACTATGGTGCTCAATCAATCTTGTCACGCGGGGCAGCGGCGCGCGAAAGCCGGTCGTTGATCGCCTCGCCCAGCCCGTCGAAGGGGATCGGCTCGACGGCGATTGTCTTGGCGCCGCTGCGATCGAGATCCTGCATGTGGGCAAAGAGGTTGGCCGCGGCCTCGCGCAGGTCGCCGGTCTCGGACAGGTTGCGCAAGGCGGCAGCGCCTTGCCAGCCTGCGGCGCGGCGGGGGCCGAATGCGAGCAAGGCTTCGCCCTTTGCGACTTTTGCGGCGTTGACCCGCACCGCAGCACCAGGCGCGTAATGCGAGGCGAGCATGCCCGGCGCCTCGATGCCCGCCGCACCGCGCAGCAGCGTCATGCCGGCGGCCGCTTCGATCTCCTCGGCGGCAATGCCGCCTGGCCGCAGCAGCCGCAGCTTTCCGCCCTCGACCTTGACGATTGTCGATTCGAGCCCGACCGACGTTGCGCCACCATCGACCACCAGATTGATCCTTGGACCGAGATCCGCCGCCACTGCCTCGGCCGTCGTTGCACTGATCTTGCCTGAGGAATTGGCGCTTGGCGCTGCAAGCGGGCGCCCGAGCCTGGCGATCAGTTCGCCGCCAAAGCCTTTCGGCATGCGCAGCGCGATCGTATCCAGCCCGGCGGTGACCAGCGGATGAATGCCGTTGCCGGGCCGCTGCGGCAGCACCATCGTCAGCGGTCCCGGCCAGAATGTCTGCGCCAGTTTTTTCGACAGCGGGTCGAACAGCGCGATGTGCTCGGCCATCGCCAGATCGGCAACATGGGCGATCAGCGGGTTGAAGCGCGGCCGGCCCTTGACCTCGAAGATGCGCGCCACGCCAACGCCATTGGTGGCGTCGGCGGCCAGGCCGTAGACGGTTTCCGTCGGAATGGCGACAACATCGCCGCCTTCGAGCAGCGCCAGCGCCCGCTCCATCGCCTCGCCGGCGGCAACTATCTCAGCCACTCTCATCACCTCACAGATGTGGGTGCGTAATACGGAGGCGTTTACGGGGCAAGTCCGCCCGGCAGCGAATTACCAATCGCTAAAATGCTAGCTTTCCTCGCAAGCCCGCATCAATTCCCGCACGGTATGGTGCCGGCTTGTTGGCAAGGGGAACTATCATGGTCTGGGTGCGTATCCTGGGAGCGCTTGGTCTCACTCTGGCGGCGGGCGGAGCACAGGCTTCGTCCTTCGTTGTGCTCGGTGCACCTTCCTCGACGCCGTCCATCGTCAGGCTCGGCGCGCCTGAACCGGTGAAGGAGGCTGGGAGCTCCTCGACGCCATCGATTGTGGCGCTCGGCGAACCAGTGCCTGATGTCACCTATGAAAAAGTTTCTGCGATCCCGAGCCAGCCCAAGCCCAAGCATGATTTCATGCAAAGCCCGATGATCATTCGCGGCGGAATCGTCGGCGACGCCTTCGCAAAGCCGGCTCCCAGCGCCGCACCTGCCGCGACAACAGCTGCGGCAGCACCTGGGCCGGCCACCAAATCCGACAAAAAGATAACGGCAACGAACAGCCCGCCTGAGCCCGCTACGCCGCAGCCAACACCCATTCCCGAGATTGAACAGGCCAGATAGCCGTTCGAGGCCAGGACGGCGCTCGCGCGCCGCCTGGTTCGCTAAGTAAGATTGCGTCGCCCGAAAATCTCAGGCCGCGACTTCTTCGTCCGAGTCGGTGGCGTCCGACTCTTCCTCTTCGTCGGTATCCTCTTCATCAGCGTCCGGCGCTTCGGCCGTCACGCCGTCGTCTTCGTCTTCCTCGTCGTCATCTTCTTCGTCTTCCTCGTCCTCATCGTCATCCGAGAGGGTAGCGGCTTTGTCGTCTTCAGCGCCTTCCCCAGCCGTCGCTTCGCTTTCGCCGTCCTCACCGTCCTCGTCATCATCAGACAGATCGGCAGCTTCGATGGCGGCGGCGGCCCCGTCGAGGGTTGTTTCGGAAACGGGCTCAAGCGCCTCGGCGGCGGTTTCTTCTGTCACTTCGATGTCGCGAGCGGAATTCATGGAAGCCTCCGTGGGGTTGGGAAACATGTCCCTTGTGCCACGCAGAGATCATCGTCATATGACTGTAAGCCGGCTCGAAGCGGCTATCGGGAAAGAAATATTTCCCCGGCCTCAGCCGGCGATTTTCGAGAAGTCCGCAACCTGGTCGGTCGCTGCCCGGATGCGTGCCAACAGTGCCAGACGATTGGCACGAACGGCCTGGTCCTCATCATTCACGAGAACGCGTTCAAAGAATGAATCAACCGGTTCACGCAACGCGCTAAGCGCCAGCATAGCGGCGGAAAAGTCTTCATTGTGAGTCGCTTCGCCGGCTTCTCTCTCGGCCTGATTCACCGCGGCAAACAGCGCTTTCTCGGCCTCTTCTCGAAATAGAGCCGGCTCAACACGTTCGGCAACCGTGGTTTTCTTCTTCTCCTCGGCGGCCAGGATGTTGGCCGCACGCTTGGTACCGGCAAGCAGGTTCTTGCCGTCCTCGGTGTCGAGGAAGGAGCCAAGGGCTCGGACGCGACGGACGATTTGAAGGAGATCGTCGTTGGACGATTGGCCAATCTCCCCCCTTGAGGGGGAGATGCCCGGCAGGGCAGAGGGGGTTGTCTCGCGTGGATCGGCGACCCCCTCTGTCGCCTCTGGCGACATCTCCCCCTCAAGGGGGGAGATCGGGCGCCGCGCCAATACCGCGTCGATCAAATCATGCCGCGCGCCTTGGTCGCGGAGATAGACCTTCAGGCGGTCGTGAAAGAAGGTGAGGAGGTCGGAGCCAAAGGCCCGGCCGGACTTCGGCGCGAGATAGTTCGCCATCTGGCAAGCGCGGTCGAAGAGAGATGTCAACGGAAGCCGGACACCATTCTCGACCAAAATCCTGATCACCCCCACCGCTGCTCGGCGCAGCGCATAGGGGTCCTTTGACCCAGTCGGCTTTTCGTCGATCGCCCAGAAGCCGACCAGCGTGTCGAGCTTGTCGGCGAGCGCCACGGCCACCGATACCGGGTCGATCGGCACGCGATCGGACGGGCCCTGCGGCTTGTAATGCTCCTCGATGGCTGCCGCGACGGACGGATGCTCGCCTTGCAGCAACGCATATTTGCGGCCCATGGCGCCCTGCAGTTCCGGGAACTCGCCGACCACTTCGGTGGTGAGGTCGGCCTTGGCCAGAACAGCGGCGCGACGCGCCAGCGCGGTAATCTCCCCCCTTGAGGGGGAGATGTCGCCGAAGGCGACAGAGGGGGTCGGCACGTCCTGACGCGACGCCCTATCGCGAACAGAGGATGCCGGCGTTTCACGCGACGCGACCCCCTCTGGCCTTCCGGCCATCTCCCCCTCAAGGGGGGAGATTGAACTCGCCACGATCGGCGCCAATTCCTCAGCCAGCCTCTTGATCCGCTCTACCCGCTCACCCTGCGTGCCGAGCTTGGCGTGGAAGGTGACGCCGAGATGATCGAGGCGGGCCATACGCTGGTCGAGCGGTTTTTCGAGATCGAGCCCGAACTTTTCCGCCGATGCCTGCAACTGATCGAGATCAGGCAGGTCGCCCTGGTCGGTCTTCCAGAAATAGAGGGCGTCGGAGAGGCGGGCGCGCACCACCTTGCCGTTGCCGTGGGCGATCTCCTTACCACCGTCGCTTGCTTCGATGTTGGCGGTCAGGATGAAGCGGTTGGAAAGCTCTTCACCGACGCCCTGCGGCCGCGTCACGAAGCATTTCTGGTTGGCGCGGATGGTCAGCCGGATCACCTCGGCCGGAATGGCGAGAAAGTCCTGCTCGAACTCGCCCATCAGCACGACAGGCCATTCGACCAGGCCTGATACTTCCTCAAGCAGCCCTTCGTCCTCGACAAGGTCGAGCCCGTTGGCGAAGGCGAGATTCCTGGCGTCGGAAAGGATGATCTCCTTGCGCCGGTCGGCGTCGAGGACGACCTTGGCCGCCTCCAGCTTGGCGACATAATCGTCGAAGCGGCGCACGGTGATGGCGCCCGGCGCATGAAAACGATGGCCGTAGGTGATGTTGCCGGAGCGGATGCCGTCGATCTCGAAATCGACCACCACTGGCTCCTCGGTCTCCGGGCCGAAGGTGCAGAGGATGGACTGCAGCGGCCGCACCCAGCGCAGGGATCCGGGTTTCGCCGAGGCCGCCCCCCAGCGCATCGATTTCGGCCATGGAAAGTCGCGTATGATGCCCGGGACCAGTTCGGCGATGATCGCCTCGGCCGCCCGGCCCGGCTTGGCGATATGGGCGACATAGAAGTCGCCCTTCTTCCGATCGGCGTGGATATGCGCCTCGGCGATCGAGGAAAGACCGGCCTTGCGCAGAAAACCCTGGACCGCCTGTTCGGGTGCCTTGGTCGAGGGTCCCTTGATCTCCTCGCTTATGTCTTTCGATCGCGCGGTTACGCCGCGAATGTCGAGCGCCAGCCGGCGCGGTGTCCAATATTCGCGTGCCGCCTCATAGGTCAGCCCGGCCTCGACCAAACCGTCCGCCATCATCTTCTTCAGGTCGCCCGCCGCCTTGCGCTGCATGCGCGCGGGGATTTCCTCGGAGCGAAGTTCTAGAAGCAGGTCGGGCATAAATTAGCTCCTCACCCTCCCCTCGATGGGGAGGGTCGGCGCGTCAGCGCCGGGGTGGGGTGGCGGCGTCTCGGTCACCAGCGCCTTCTGCGCTATCTCACGGGGCGAAGGTGTGATTGCCGTTCTTCCACCGCCGCATAGATCGTATCGAGCACGGAATCCAGTTCGTTTTTTATCTGTGGTTCCAGAAGCGGATGACGCGATAGCCTTGGCTTTCGAACCATTTCGTTCGAGCCTCATCGTAGCGCTGCTGGTCATCAAAACCATGGTGGGCACCGTCGACCTCGATGATCAATTTCAGCCGATGGGACATGAAGTCAGGAAAGTAAATCCCGACCGATGCCTGTTTACGGAAGTGCGTGCCTTCCACGGGGATTCGCCAGAGATGCCGCCACAATATGCGTTCCTCATCGGTCATTGCCGCGCGAAGCCGTTGCGCTGACTGCAGCTTGAACCGGTCAAGCTTCGGCATTGGCAAAATCGCCCCCGCCACCCCCACCCGCCGCTTCGCGGCGACCTCCCCCATCGAGGGGGAGGTAAAGAGGGCATAGCAACTCGGCTGGCCGCTGTCACCCTTCCCATGCAATCGGCGCATCTACCGACGATTTCCAAAAACATTCCGCTGCCTGTCGGGCCGAAGCGGCGTCATCCGTCCTTGGATCAAAGATTTCCATGAACCGAACGCAGCGCTGAAGCGACCAACGCTCAGGCAGAGAACTATTGGCTGAACGACCATGAAGACGGCATCGACATTCCTGCAGATCCTCACGCTCAGCGCCTGTTTCGCGGCGCAGGCTCATGGCACGTTCACGATGCCTGGCGTTAGACAAGCGCTGCGGACAATGGCTGGTTCCAGCGGCCAAGGCGTATTGCCGATCAGTGCTTCAGTCGAAATCGCAAATAGCCTCTGGAACTAGAGCATCGGTTCGAAAGTATGCCGCTCTAAGCCGCCAGCCCGCCAGCCTGGGTCAGCAAAAACGCCTCGCCGCAGGCCTTCGCCAGGTTGCGCACCCGCAAAATGTAGCTCTGTCGCTCGGTGACGGAAATCACGCCACGCGCGTCGAGCAGGTTGAAGACGTGGCTGGCCTTGATACACTGGTCGTAGGCGGGGAATACCAACCGGTGGTATCCCTCCCCCTTGAGGGGAGGGTGGCCAGACAAAGTCTGGCCGGGAGGGGTCGCTCGGGCAGTGCTCGACGTCTTACTTGCGGTGCCTTCTGAGGCAACCCCCTCTGCCCGCTTCGCGGGCATCTCCCCCTCGAGGGGGGAGAAAGGCGCGCCGGCATCGAGCAGCGCCTTGCACTCGGCTTCGGCGTCCTCGAAATGCCGAAGCAGCATCGCGGTGTTGGCGAATTCGAAATTGTGCCGCGAATATTCCTGCTCGGCCTGCAGGAAGACGTCGCCATAGGTCACCTTGTCGGCGCCGTCGCGGCCGTTAAAGTTGAGGTCGTAGACATTGTCGACGCCCTGCACATACATGGCCAGCCGCTCCAGCCCGTAGGTGAGCTCGCCCGCCACCGGCGCGCATTCGATGCCGCAGACTTGCTGGAAGTAGGTGAACTGCGACACTTCCATGCCGTCGCACCAGCACTCCCAGCCCAGCCCCCAGGCGCCAAGCGTCGGGCTTTCCCAGTCGTCCTCGACGAAGCGGATGTCATGAAGAAGCGGATCGACGCCGATCGCCGCCAGCGAGCCGAGATAAAGTTCCTGCAGATTAGGCGGGTTCGGCTTCAGGATCACCTGGTATTGGTAATAGTGCTGCAGCCGGTTCGGGTTCTCGCCGTAGCGCCCGTCCTTGGGGCGGCGCGAAGGCTGCACGTAGGCGGCGTTCCAGCGCTTCGGCCCGAGCGCACGCAATGTCGTCGCCGGATGGAAGGTGCCGGCGCCGACTTCCATGTCATAGGGCTGGAGAACGACGCAGCCATAGTCCGCCCAGTAGTTATGCAAAGTCAGGATCAGCCCCTGGAACGAGCGGCTGGGATGCATATGGGCTGGAATATCAACGGTCACGGCGGCCTCGACGGAGCGGCGGGATGCGGCATCTGTTGGATCAGGCCGCATGATCTTGTCCGAAAAGTCTGCAACTTTTCGGGATCAGGCTCTAGAGCGCCGCCCGCCAAGCGTCAAGGCGAAGGGTCAGCCCTTCGGCGCGGGTGCCGGTTCGGGCTTGACCTTCGGGGTCTCCTGCGCCGTATTGGATTCGATCGGCGGCAGGCCCTTCAGCAGTTTCTGCTGCAAGGCGGCGAGCACGCCGGGATCCGGCTTCAGGTCGCGGGCCTGATTCCACTGGAAGGTGGCTTCCAATTTGCGGCCGACGCGCCAATAGGCATCGCCGAGGTGATCGTTGAGCACCGGATCTTCCGGCTTCAACGATACGGCGCGTTCCAATTCGCGTACCGCATCGTCGAACTGCCCCAGGCGGAAGTAGGCCCAGCCCAGCGAATCGACGATGTAGCCGTCGCTCGGCCTGAGCTCGACGGCCTTCTTGATCATCTCAAGGCCTTCCTCGAGGTTGATGTTCATGTCCACCCAGGAATAGCCGAGATAGTTCAGAACCTGCGGCTGGTCGGGGAACAATTCCAGCGCCTTGCGGAAATTCGGCTCGGCCTTGGGCCACTCCTTCAGTCGCTCATAGGCGATGCCGCGCTGGTAGAAAATGTTCCAGTCGGCGCGGGTCGGGGCCTTCAGCCTTGCCACCGCCATGTCATAGAGATCTGCGGCGGAGCGGAAATCCTCCTTCGAGGCATAGACGCCACCGAGCGCCTGATAGGCACGCATGTCGTCGGGACGCGCTTCGACGAGGGCCTTCAGATGGGCTGTTGCCTCGTCATAACGGTCGAGATCGGCAAGGTTGAGGCCGAGCTGCAGGTCAGAAAGCGTCTTCAGCGGCGAACTGGCCGGGATGCGGCGATAGAAGGCGATGGCGCCCTCGCCGTCCTTCAACTGCTCGGAAACGGCGGCAAGCTGGACAAGGGCCGCGTCGCTGTCGGGCCTCAGTGCCAGGGCATATTGCAGATAGAGGCGGACGAACGGCTCGCCGCCGCCGCGATTGAGCGCGGTGGCGAGATCGAGCAGAATTTCCGAGGCGCCGTCGGACGGGCCGGCAACGAAGGGTTCGATCTTCTCGCCCTTGGTGATTCTGTCGCGAAGCGCTGATATCTCGACCTTGCCGGGTGCAAATGCCTCGGCCTGATCGAGCACGGACAACGCTTTGTCCTTGTCGCCCTTGCGGGCAAGGAAGGAGGCATAGGCCTGCGCATTGCGCATCCAGGTTTCGGGCGCGGCGGCGCCCGTTGCGGTGTCCTGCAACGTGGCGGCGTAGATCGCATCCGCCTTTTCGGGCAAGCCCGACACATCGGCGATAAGCGCGCGATGGAAGGATTTGAAGAGGCCGAACCAGTCCGGGCCCTGCAGCTTGTCGATGGAGGCCATGGCCTCGCTGGCGTCGCCGGCGCCCTGCTTGGCCCAGCCGGTCATGACGCCGGAGATCAGCCGGTCGAGATCGGATTCGAGCGAAAGCTTGAGCCAGTATTCGGCCTTAGAAAAGTCCTTCTTGTTAAAGGAGCCGACGGCCAGCGCCAGGCGCGAGAACCGCTCGACGTCGGGAACCGTCTTGAGCTTGTCGGCATAGACCAGGGATTCTTCGAAGCGCCCCTGCGCGATCAGCGACAGCATCAGGCTTTGCTGCAACGAGGTATCACCGGGAGCGAAGGCGAGCGCCTGCTTGTAGTAGGCGATGGCGCTGTCGAGATCATTGTCGCCTTCGGCGACCCGCGCGGCAAGATAGGCCCCCGAGAACGACGTGATATTGACTGGCTCGGTGGTCTCTTTGGCATGGGCAGGCAGACCGGAGATCGCCATGCCCGTCACAATTGCCAGCCCTGTCAGCCAGCGCGCACATCCTTGCCGCATCGTATTCCTTTCAGTCAAAGCCATGCCCGCGTCAGCGGGATCGCCGTAGACTCGATCTTTTCCAGGCAAAGCATGGCCTTTTTGGGGTCACGCTTCAACCCGGCCCGAATTCACAATCGGGTCATGCGATTAAAAAACCATGCGGAAAGGCGCCCACTGCGGCCGTAGATCGCGCTTTGCCGGCCTGGCGCGCTGCCGGCTTGTCCTGCTGCAGTACAGGCGCCCCGATGCCGTAAGCGATCCGTAAGCGCCGGGCGTCGAAAGTTTCCGCAGCGGAATGATGCGTGGAACCGTGCAGATGGATGCCGTTGCTTCGCCCAGGAAGATGCCGATGCTGGAAATGCCGCAGGACCAGCCAGCTGTCGCCATTGTCGATCGAATCTACGAAGCGGCGTTCGCGGCCGAGCTGTGGCCGGAGGTGTTGGCAGCGGCAAGCGCGATCTCCCGCTCGGCAAACGGCGCGGTCCTTGTAATCAGCGATCATTCGCCGGTCCGCGCCATCACCGAAGCGCATGCCCAACCCTTGCTCGATGAGTTCATGGACGGGGGCACTTGGAAGTTTTCCGACAGCGTGCAGCGCATGTGCAGCGCGCAGCCCGCAAGCTTTGTACGGGTGGATGATCTCATCACCGGCGAGGGGATCGAGCGCGATCCCGTCCGCAAAAGTGCAACCGCGTTTGGCATCGGGCCGCATGTATGCACATCCATCCCCATGCCTGGCGGCGAGCTTGTCCTTTTTGTCTTCCAGCGCTGGCTGAAGGACGAGAGTTATGATCAGGCCGCAATCGATCTGTTGAACGGGTTCCGTCCGCATCTCGCAAGGGCAAGCCTTGTCGCCGGGCGCCTGGGTCTGGAACGGGCCAGGACCGCCGTATCCATTCTCAGCGAAGTCGGGCTGCCGGCTGCGATCATGAGTGGATCGGGCCGCGTACTGACGGCCAATCCGTTTTTCGAAGAAATGGCCGACGTCTTCCTTCCCACAGCCCATCGCGGCATGGCGATCGCCGATCAAACTGCAAACGCGCTTTTCCAGCAGGCCATCGCGCAGAACCGGGATAACCGCGTCGTGCAGTCCATCCCCGTTGCGGCCATCAGGGGGCGGCCCGCGCTGGTCGTTCACCTGCTGCCGCTGCGCCGGGCTGCGCGTGATATTTTTTCGGGTGCGGATATTCTCGTTGCCGCAACCACGGTCGGTACCAGCGCCACTGTTCCGTCGCCCAATGTCCTTTCAGGCCTGTTCGACCTGACGCCGGCGGAAGCCCGGCTCGCCGTCGAGCTGGCCTCCGGCCATTCGGTGCAGGAGGCGGCCATGGAGATCGGCATCGCCGTCAAATCGGCCCGCACCTATCTCGAGCGAATCTTCCGGAAAACCGAAACCAGCCGTCAGAGCCAGCTCGTGGCGCTGCTGAAGAGCGCGTGGTCGTTTTCATGATCTCGTCAACTGCCCAGTTTTGATGTTGCACAATCACAACAGCAGGCGTCGGAAGCGCCGTAAAAGCTAAGGCTTTTCTGCTGATAGTAGGCATTTGCCGACTGTCCGGCTGCCGCCGACTTCGTGCATGCTCTCCAAATCTTGGGAGCTTGCTGCGCGTAGCTATAAGCCATCTGTAGGTCGCGGACGTTCAAAGCTCCATCAAGACTGAATAACGATCGGGATTGCCGTCGGTCTGGCGGCTTCGGAAGAAGGGGGTGTGCAATGGCAAGTC
This sequence comes from Mesorhizobium sp., assembly GCA_004020315.1. Lineage (GTDB taxonomy): Bacteria > Pseudomonadota > Alphaproteobacteria > Rhizobiales > Rhizobiaceae > Mesorhizobium. The sequence continues at coordinate 530,181 of SAQG01000001.1, read as the reverse complement.
GAGGGCGAAACAGTCTTTCTCTGAGATCAGGCCGGCCGGAGAGGCGCGGCTTGCCGATGCGCTCTTGGAAAAGATATCTGTCAGGCGGAGCTTTTTTCGCGGGTCTGGTTCTGGGCTCGACGCCGTTACCGGCCTCTGCTTTCGTTTGTGAAGAGGTCGGGGGTGGCGGCGGCTTCGCCGGGGCGTCGCCAACAGGCATGGCATGCGGATTTGTCGCCCTTGCCCCGGGGGACATCGCGACGGCAGTCGGCAATGCTTCTCAGGCGGCAGGATCCGACAGCGTAGCTCTCGGCTGGGGAGCACACGCCAATTTCAACAACTCCATCGCCATCGGGGCCAATGTGAAGGCGACCCGCGCCGGTCAGGTCGCCATCGGCTGGGAAGTCAACACCTATACTCTGGCGGGAATCAACAGCTTTGAGAGCAAGAATGCCCAGGGCGGCACGAAATATCTGGTGACATCCGACGCCGCGGGCAATCTGGCGACGGCTTTCGTCAACATTGACGAGATCGAAGGGCTGGCCGACGACGTCGCAGCCCACACCACCCAAATCGCAACGCTCAACACCACGGTCAGCGGCCACACGACGCAGCTTGCCGATCACGAAACGCGCATCACCGGCAATACTAACCATATCAACACGCTCAACACCACGGTCGGCGGCCACACGACGCAGCTCGCCGACCACGAGACCCGCATCACCAGCAACACCAACACGCTCAACCTGCATACCACGCAGATCTTCAGCCTCGATAGCCGCACCACGATCAACGAGACCAACATCGCATTGCTCGACGGCCGCGTCGGCGCGCTGGAGGGCGGCTTGCAAGATCTAGGTGAGCAGGTCAGCGAAAACCGCTCGGAAGGCCGCGCCGGAACGGCGCTTGCCCTGGCGACGGCGGGACTGCGTTACGACGACAGGCCCGGCAAATTGTCGCTGGCCGGCGGCTTCGGTCATTTCAAGGACCAGTCGGGCCTAGCGCTCGGCCTCGGCTACAGCACGAGCGAGGATTTCCGCCTCAACGCCGCCGTATCGGCCTCCACCAACCGCGGCGATGTCGGCGTCAGCGTCGGCGCATCATGGACACTAAACTAATGCAGCCGGCATGATCTGAAAGCTGCCGGGATCGAGACCGGCTCGATGCGGCGCGCTCGCAGACAGACGCCTTCCCGGCTGGCGAAAAATAGACGACAGGATTGGAGCGGACAGATGCGGTCGAAGGGCAGACTTTTGCTGGCAACCCTTGTGCTGACGATGGCGGTTCCGGCGCTTGGCTCGCCTGTCTTTGCGCAGACGTCAAAAACCCAGAAATCCGCCAAGCCGCAAGCGCCGAAGCCGGCCAACATCGACCGAAACGGCGTGCTGATCCTGGTGCGCACCTCGCTGCTGGCGCTCGACCAGGCCAACAAGACCGGCAACTACACGGTCTTGAGGGATTTGGGCGCGCCGGGCTTCCAGGCCAACAACGCCGCCAAACTGGCCGAGATCTTCGCCGGCCAACGCAATGACGGCATCGATCTAGGCGGCGTCGCCGTCCTGGAGCCGCAACTCACCCTATTGCCGCAGATCGAACCCAACGGCATGCTGCATATGGCCGGCTTCTTTCCCTCCGTTCCCATGCAGGTCAATTTCGAACTGCTGTTTGCGCCGGTGGACCGTCAGTGGAAGGTCTTCGGCATGTCGGTCGCGCTCAGCAAGGGCGGCCCTGAAGCGCCGGCAAAGGAGCCGGAACCGCTGAAGCCTGTTTCCTCGGAAATGCCCGACCCGCCGACGCTGGAGGTCAATCCAAAAACGTTGGCCAAACAATCCAGCAAATGAGCCTCCGGCACTACGCTCGATGAAACTCAGAACCCCTGGACAAGTCTTGCGTCCAGCGACTGCATTGCGACAGTGATCAGCGCGTGCAGCCGCTCCTTCGGCACGCCGTCGCGTGCCTGCACAGAGAGACCGTGCATGAGCGTGGCGTAGTAATCGCCCAACGCTTCGGCATCCGTATCCGGCTTCAGCTCTCCGTCTCGAACGCCCTGCTTCAGTCGCTCGACGATCGATGCGGTGCGGGCCAGGCGATGTTCCGCCAGCCAGTGGAGCACGCTGTCGTTTTCAACGGCGCAGTTGGTCGCGGCCGATACCACCATGCAGCCCTGCGGCCGCCCCGGCCTCGTATAAGTCTCGACGGCTTCTCGCAACATCCGCTCGATGACCCGCCGGGCGGTCGGCTCCTCCGCCAGCGCGCGAGTGGCGAAGCCGCCTTCATTGGCCTCGTAGAGCGCCACCGCCTCGCGAAACAGGTCCTCCTTCGAGCCGAAGGCGGCATAGATGCGCGGCGAGGCGAGACCAAGCACCGATACGAGATCGGCCATCGAGGTGCCCTCATACCCACGCGTCCAGAAGGCGTCGCGGGCCTTCTCCAGCGCCTGGTCCCGATCGAACTCCCTTGGCCTTCCCGCCATTGTGATCTCCATTTTTATCAATCAACAAATAATCCGCTTGACTTCGGATTTCAATTCTTGATCGATCGATAAAGAATCATAACCATGGAGATTGACATGAGTTCACTCGATCAAGGCGCGCCGTTCGGCGCTGCGACAACGGGGGTCGGCGCGAAGCGAGGCGCCACGCTTGCGTTGCTCGCCTTTGCGCAGCTTCTCATCGCACTCGACCTCAACATCGTCTTCGTGGCGTTGCCGGAAATCGGTGCCGGGCTGGGGTTTTCGGGCCAGACCCTGCAATGGGTGGTCAGCGCCTACACCGTGTTCACCGGTGGCTTCCTGCTGTTCGGCGGCCGCGCCGCCGATTTGATCGGCCAGCGCCGCGTTTTCATCTTCGCGCTTTGGCTCTATGCGCTTTCGTCCCTGGTCGGCGGCCTCGCCTGGTCGCCGGAAGTCATCATCGCGGCCCGTGCGGTGCAAGGCATCGGCGCCGCCTTCCTGTTCCCGGCCACGCTCTCGCTGATCAACCGCCTGTTTGCCGAGGGGCCGGAACGCAACCGGGCGCTCGCGGTCTGGGGTGGTGCTGGAGCGAGCGGCCTGACGCTCGGTTCGTTGGCAGGAGGGCTTCTCACCAGCGCCTTCGGCTGGCCCTCCGTCTTCTATGTCAACGTGCTTCTGGCAGGGGTCGCCATCATAGCGGCTTTCGCTATCATTCCGCGTGACAGCAAGCGGCACGAACACCGCAGCTTCGATTTGCCGGGCGCGCTGACCGTCACCACCGGCGCGACCTTGCTCGTCTTCACGCTGGTTCAGGGCCCCGAATATGGCTGGGGGTCGACAGCGATCATCGCCAGCGCCTTGCTGGCGGTAATTTTCCTGACCATCTTCGCGGTGATCGAGGCCAATAGCGCCGATCCGCTGATGCCGCTGCGCCTGTTCCACAACCGCAGCCTCGTCGCCGGCATGACGGTCACCTTTCTCTACATGGGGACTTTCGGGGCCCTGCCCTACTTCCTCACCGTGCTGCTGCAGAACGTGCATGGCTTCACCGCCTTGCAGGCCGGCCTTGCGTTCCTTGTACCATCAGCCGCCATCGCGGCCGGCACGCAAGTCGGCGAACGTCTGGCAACGCGTTTTTCGACACGCACCACGCTGGTCGGCGGCATGGTCGTCGGCGCGATCGGGACGGCCCTGATGGTATCAGGTGCGAACGCCGACAGCAGCTATCTATCGCTCGTCCCCGGGCTGATCATCTCCGGCGTTGGCCAAGGCATCGTCTGGACCGCCATGTGGATCGCTGCCGCCTCGGGTGTTTCTCACGACGAGCAAGGTGTTGCATCGGGGATGGCCTCCACAATGCTCAACGTCGGCAATGCGATCGGCATGGCGGTGTTGATCGCGATTGCCAACCGCCATGTCGGCGGATTGACGGGCGATTCCTTGAAGGTCGCTGTTGCCGACGGCATCCAGGTCGCCTTCTGGCTCGCCGCGGCAGGCATCGTCGTCAGCCTGCTCGCAGCGATGGTTCTTCCAGGGAAACCAAGATGACGGGCAGGCGCCGTGCCGGCCAAATATCGGCGATGTCTTTCAGTTCACCCGGCTGATACAGAAATCGATGACGTCGATCAGCGCCGATTTCTGCGGCGTCGCTTCGAGCGGCGCCAGCGCGTCGCGGGCGATCTCGCCGAAATGGCCGGCGCGCCCGATGGTGTCGGCGATCGCGCCGTGGCGGGTCATCAATCCGATCGCCTTTTCCAGCGCGGCGTCGTCAGTGACATTGTCCTCGATGGCGCGCTTCCAGAAGGTGCGTTCGGCCTTGGTGCCGCGCCGGTAGGCGAGGATCACCGGCAGCGTCACCTTGCCTTCGCGGAAATCGTCACCGACATTCTTGCCCAGATCCTTGCTGGTGCCACCATAATCCAGCGCATCGTCGATCAGCTGGAAGGCAAGGCCGAGGTTCATGCCATAGGAGCGCAGCGCCGCGCGATCGTTTCGCGTCGCCTGGGCGATGACCGGCCCGACCTCGGCGGCGGCCGAGAACAGGGCCGCGGTCTTGGCCTTGATCACCGCGAAATGCTCATCCTCCGTGGTTTCGAGGTTCTTGGCGGCGGCGAGCTGCATCACCTCGCCCTCGGCAATGATCGAGGCGGCGGTGGACAGGATGTCGAGCGCTTCCAGCGAACCGACATCGACCATCATGCGGAAAGCCTGACCGAGCAGGAAATCGCCGACCAGCACGCTCGCCTGGTTGCCCCAGATCATGCGGGCGGTCTTCTTGCCGCGCCGCATGCCGCTCTCGTCGACGACATCGTCGTGGAGGAGCGTGGCGGTGTGCATGAACTCGACTGATGTGGCGAGCTTTACATGGCCCTCGCCGGAATAGCCAAACATCTGGGCTGAGGCGAGCGTCAGCATCGGCCGCAGCCGCTTGCCACCTGAGGAGATCAGATGGTTGGCAATCTCCGGGATCATCTCGACGTCGGAACCGGCCTTCGACAGGATCAATTTGTTGACGCGCCCCATATCGGCCGAAGTCAGGTCGATGAGATCCTTAATGGAGGCGGCTTCCCGCTTCCCGTTTTCGATGTTGAGAACGACACCCACGACAAACTCCCGTCTTAAGTCACGCGCACGACGGCACCCCGATACCGCTGCAGACTCTAGGGCGGTACCCACAGGCACGGCAAGAGGCGATTTGGCGCGGTCGAAGTGGCGACGGGAGCCACCCACGTTTACATAGACGCTGCAACCTGCGAGTTTCGTCCGATGATAGAGCTTATCCGCACCAACGATGCCGTGATCATCTCCTTTGTCGAATCGCTGATGCGCGATGCCGGCATTGGCTGTTTCGTCGCCGACCAGAACATGAGCGTGCTCGACGGTTCGATCGGCATCTTGCCCAGGCGCATCATGGTCGAAGCCGACCAGGCCGATGCGGCGCGGCGCATCCTGACCGATGCCGGCATCGCCAACGAGATGCGCCAGAAATAATGTCCGCGGCGCGCGCCACCCTTGTCCAGGACACGCCGGCCCATACGGTCGATGCTTTCCATCGCGGGCGGTTCTGGCTGGTGCAGCCGAAACAGGCCGGCCATCGCGCCGGCATGGACGCCATGATGCTGGCCGCTGCCGTGCCGTCCTCCTTCGCCGGGCGCCTTGCCGATTTCGGCGCGGGTGCTGGCGCCGCAGCCCTGGCCGTGCTGTCGCGCTGTCCTGATGCCGAGGCCGTGCTCGTCGAACGGTCTCCGGAAATGGCTGCCTTCGCCGCAACGACGCTTGCCCACCCCGGTAATGCGCATCTCAACGACCGCGCCTCGGTGCTCGCCGCCGACGTCGCGCTGTCGGGCCAAGCGCGAACGGCCACTGGGCTTGCCGACAACTCCTTCGATTTCGTCATCATGAACCCGCCCTTCAACGCCGCCGAGGATCGCGCCACACCCGACCCGCTCAGGAAGGCGGCGCATGTCATGGAGCACGGGCTGTTCGACAGCTGGATCCGAAGCGCGGCTGCTGTGGTCAAGCCGCGCGGCGGTCTTGCCGTGATTGCCAGGCCCGATCAGCTCGCCGCCATCCTCGACTCGATATCAGGCCGCTTCGGCGACGCCGAGATGCTGGCCGTCCACCCTCGCCCCGAGGCAGCGGCGATCCGGATCGTCGTCAGGGCAATACTCGGCGCCCGCGGAAAACTGTCGATCCGCCCGCCGCTGATACTGCATGCACAATCGGGCGACGGCCCAACCGATCGGACCGAGATGATCAACAACGGACTGGCGTCGCTGTTCGGCGACTAAGCCTTTTCTACCGGCCGGCGTCGCGGCATTGCCGTTGGCCGGCGAATCCCTACATGCCTTCATGCCCAATTGACCGGAGACCCCGTGAAACGCTTCCTCAACCGCCTGCTGCCGAAATCCTGGCGCTCCGACATCGTCGTCATTCCCGTCATCCGGCTGCACGGCACCATCATGCCCGGCGGCGGCCAGTTCCGGCCGAGCCTTTCGCTCGCGTCCACCGCCGGCCCTATCGAGAAGGCGTTTTCTTTCGACGCGCCTGTGGTCGCCATTTCGATCAATTCGCCTGGCGGCTCGCCGGTGCAGTCGCGGCTGATCTTCAGGCGCATCCGCGACCTGGCGACAGAGAAGAATAAAAAAGTCCTGGTCTTCGTCGAGGATGTGGCGGCTTCGGGCGGCTACATGATCGCGATCGCCGGCGACGAGATCTTTGCCGATCCATCCTCCATCGTCGGCTCGATCGGCGTGGTGTCGGCCTCGTTCGGCTTTCCCGAGCTGTTGAAGAAGATCGGCGTCGAGCGCCGCGTCCATACAGCCGGCCAGAACAAGGCGGTGCTCGATCCGTTCAAGCCCGAGAAGAAGGAAGATATCGAGCGGCTGAAGGCGCTGCAGCTCGATGTCCACGAGACCTTCATCGACCTGGTCAAGGATCGGCGCGGCGCCAAGCTCAAGGACGATCCGGACCTGTTCACCGGCTTGTTCTGGACCGGTAAGAAGGGGCTGGAGCTCGGCCTTGTCGATGCGCTCGGCGATATGCGCAGCGTGCTGAAGACCCGTTTCGGGCCAAAGACCCAGCTCAAACTGATCACGGCGCCGCGCGGCCTGTTCGGCCGATTCGGCTGGTTCGGCTCAAGCAGAGGGGGCTTTTCGGCACCCGAGATCGCTGCGGCTGCCGTAAGCGGCGTGATCGATGCGGCGGAAGAGCGCGCACTATGGGCGCGCTTCGGGCTTTGAAAAACAGGTAAAAGCGTTTAACTTGAAAGCTTGACCGGCCCGACCGGCCGCCGCAGTCGGCCTTGCGAGGGAGGAGTTTGACATGCCACAGATCATTTTCTTCATCGCAGTCGGCCTGCTCGCCTATTTCGGCTATCGCTCCTTCGTCAGGGAAGCCGAGCGCGTGACGGCCAAGATACGGCGCACCGAAAAGCAGGCGACCAACGGCACAATGGGCACGCTGGTCAAGGACCCGAAGACCGGCGAATACCGTCTGGCCAAGGACTGATATCATCCCCCTCGCGACTGACACCGTGGATTCCGGCATTGCCGCCCGGGCACTGCATGCGCATGCCAAGATAAATCTCGCGCTGCACGTCACCGGCAGGCGCGCCGACGGCTATCACATGATCGAGAGCCTGGCGGTGTTCACGCGCTTCGGCGACCGGGTCGAGATCGAGCTTGCCGACAGCGACGGGTTTTCCGTGTCGGGCCGATACGCCTCCGCGGTCCCGCTCGACGACAGCAATCTGGTTGTGAAAGCGCGCGACGCGCTGCGAAAGCAGGCCGGTCCGCGGCATACGCCGCCGGTCGCCATCAGGCTCGAAAAGAACCTGCCGGTCGCGTCCGGCGTCGGCGGCGGGTCGAGCGACGCCGCAACGGTGCTGCGCGGGCTGGCTGAGACATGGAGGCTGGACCTCGACGATGCCGACCTAGTGCGGATCGGTCTCTCGCTGGGCGCCGACGTCCCCATGTGTCTCGCGGCAAAGCCGCTGATCGCGCGCGGCGTTGGTGACGAATTGTCGGCCGTGTCGGGCTTTCCCTCACTCGGGCTGGTTCTCGTCAATCCCGGCACTGCCCTCTCCACGGCCGATGTGTTCAATGCGCTTTCCCATCGTGAGAATGAGGGACTGCCGCCGCTGCCGCGCGGCCTCGACTTCCACAGCATTCGCAACTGGCTGGAGATCACCCGCAACGATCTCGAGCCTGCGGCGCGAGCGATCCAACCCGCCATCGGCAAGGCGCTTTCGGTGCTCAACAAGGCCGGAGCGGGGTTCGCGCGGATGTCGGGTTCCGGTGCGACCTGCTTCGGGCTGTTCGAGACCGGCAATGTGGCCAAGCGCGCGGCCGTCGATATCCGCAGCCGCCATCCCGACTGGTTCGTCGCCGCCACGCGAAGCATGACATCGGAGCCTGACGCACATGGCCAGGATTGACGAGAGCCGTTCCTTCTTTCCAGTACGCATCGCGGTGCTGACCGTTTCCGATACGCGCAGCCTCGCCGATGACAAATCCGGCCAGACGCTGGCCGACCGCATCGTCGAGGCCGGCCACATTCTGGCCGCCCGCGACATCGTTACCGACGACCGCGAAAAAATCCGCGACAAGGTTCTGGGCTGGTCGAAGGACGAAGCGATCGATGTCGTCATCACCACCGGCGGCACCGGCTTTACCGGCCGCGACGTGACGCCGGAGGCGCTGGAGCCGATCTTCGAAAAGCGCATGGACGGCTTTTCCGAAGTGTTCCATCGTATTTCCTACGACAAGATCGGCACTTCGACGATCCAGAGCCGGGCGACCGGCGGCGTCGTCAACGCGACGTTCGTCTTCGTGCTGCCCGGCTCGCCCGGCGCCTGCAAGGATGCCTGGGACGGCATTTTGAAGCCGCAGCTCGACTACCGGCACATGCCCTGCAACTTCGTCGAGATCATGCCGCGCCTGGACGAACATCTGCGGCGCGGCGGCACCAAGACAAGTTAGACTAGGCCAGGTTCGCAAGAGGCTTTCGGTAAAATCAGCGCCAAAATCAGCGAATTACCGGCTCGCCATGGAACCGCCGGCGCGAGGGTGGCGAAACGCCGAAGCCGACTTCCATCATCAGCCGCGGCTTGCGCGTCGGCACGGTGCCCATGTGGAAGCCGAACGGGTCCTCGACAAAGCCGAGACCGGCCTCACCGGTCAGCGTGACCGGGCTCTGGTCGCCGTAGACGTTCAGAACCTCTTCCGCCGGATGGCCGACGAGGAGCGTCAACTGGTGCTTGAGGATGCGGCGGTTGTGGCTGCCGCGGACATAGACATGCGGACCGGTCTCGGCATCGACCGGATTGAGATAGAAGAAGAATTTCAGCATCCGCCAATCGTCGAGGTCGAAGTGGTACTTGCCAAGCGATGCCAGGTTCTTCTCGGCGTCGGAGACGGAGCTCGTCGGAAAGCTCCACCAGACGCGCGTGGTGATCAGCTTCGCCTGGCTGCCGAGATAATGGGCGGCGATGTCGAGAAGCAGCGGATCGCGCTGCACGGTAAGCGCAGCGGTACAGTCGAGGATCCGCTCGAAAAAGTGGCCGCTGAGCAAGGGACGGCCGAAGTGCTTCTCGGCCTCCGCGTGCTTGGCCGGCAGGAACTCCAGCCGACGGTCGAAATTGCCGAAGCAAGGCGTGCGCTGCGCGAAGCCGGCGATCTCCTCGTGGATCGACTGCGGCAGCGCAAGTCCGGAAAAGAGCCCGTCCGAGCGGAGCGCGCCGACCACGGCATCACGATCGATGCCGGTGAACATCGTTTCCTGGACTTGTTGTGCCGGTCGAACCGGTTTTGCGCCACGCCAATGCAACCGCCGCGCCGGCATGGTGCGCGCCAGCATGAACATCGGCAGCCACGCCGGATTCTCGCGAAGGTCCGACAGATAAGTCGGAATCCGCACGGCAATGCGGCGCAGCAGGCTGCCGTTTCGAGCGATCGACTCGAGGCTTGCAGCACCGGATTTGTTAGGAGTCATCAAGATTCTCAGCTGTGAGGGAGGCGTCGACGAAGCGTCGGCCGCTCATCGGTCAGGCGCCACCCAAACCCGTCCGCCACGCATCACAGGAATGGTAATCTCCGCTCAGGTTTTGTGCAATGCACAATAAAAGGATCTCTCGGAATCCTTCTGGCAAGCTTGACGGAGCATTAAGGCTCGTGGAGGTCGCGACAGCGCGTGATTTGAGAGGTGGAATGGTGAGGCCGCGCACGGCCGAGAAGGCCGCGACAAAGCGGTCAAACCCCGTCGAGGATGATGATCGTCGGCCGGTCAGGCAGGGTCTTCAGCGAAACCGTCAGCGACCGGCTGGAGAGGAATTCCACCGCGAAATCGTCGCCCATCCTGCCGGTGAATTCGCTGATCGGGGTCGAATGGCGATGCATCGGCAGGATCATCGAGGAATAGAGCCGCGCGGTGATTTCAGTCATCCGGTCGAGCGACAGTGTCATGCCGCCGTCGATAGGCACCATAAGGATGTCGAGCCGGCCAATGGCGCCGTAATGCGCGTCCTCCAGCCGGTGGTGCAGATGGCCGAGATGGCCAATGCAGAGTCCCGCCACTTCGAAGATGAAGATGGAATTGCCGTCCTTACCGAGATCGCCGCCATTGCGAATATCCGTGGGCACGTTGCGGATATAGACGTCGTCCACGACAAGGGCGTGGCGCGCCGGACCGCCGTCCGCATTCCAACCGCGCAGCACATATTCGATGCCGGGATCCGGATGGTCCGAATAATGGGTGCGGTGGGCCTTGTTCATGGTCACCACGCGCGGCAGCGGGTCAGCGCCGTAGACGCCGGAAAAGTCGGTGGCGATCCTGACGCCGGCGGGCGTCTCGATGACGTAGGTCGAATGGCCGGCATAGGTGATTGTAACGTCGCCGTCGACGAAGGCCTGGGCCAGCAAAGGCGTCTGCGCCTTTGGCGCCGTGAAGCTGGCATAGGTGGCCGACGGCAGCGCTTGGGCGATCGCAACGCATCTCGACGGCGGCGGCTCTTCCTGGGCCGACGCGGCGAATGGCCAGAAAGCCAGTGTCAGCAGAACGGCGGCAGATAGGTGGAGCATGACTGCCTCCCGTGGCAGGATCGGCGCGCTCATGCCACGATAGCGCTAGCAATCGTGATGGCTATCGTCGGGACAGTCACGTTTTCGCGAGCGCCGGAGGGACTGATCGTCTGGATCTTCTGTCACAACTTGCGCAACAAAATCGCTTGGAATGGGACCTGCCATGGCCGGCCTCCCGACTGACATCGCCAGTGATCAGGGCGTCGGACGGAAGACGCCGTTGTCGTCGCGCTTGAGCGGCGCCTTTTGCCGGGAAAGCGGCACACCAGGCGCTTCGGTGACCGAAACGCCCTCCGCCCAGTCAGCGGGTGCAATAGCGACGTAACGCGCATATCCGCCTGACCCGCCGAGCGGCTTGGCAAAGCCGATTGTAACCAACGCCCCGGCCTCTGGCACCTTGTCGAGATTCGCAACGCCTTCTGCCTGCGTGAAATCGTTGTGAAGCAGCCAATGTTCGCCTTCGAGGTTGGGCGTGGTGTCGGTGTCGAGCGGCTCATGGCCATGAAACAGAATCTTCCGCTCCAGATGCAGGAACTTCAGCGCGTCCAAGCTGACGCCTGGAAACGGCTTCTGGTTGAAGCGGGCGGCATCGGACCATTTCTTGTACCAATCCGAACGCACGAAGACGACCGAACCCTCCGGTATGCGGCCGTGCTCTTTTTCCCACTCTTCGATGTCGGCGACCTGAAGGTGATAGCCTTCGTCAGTCTGCACCTTGCCGCTGATGTCGATCACGACGAGCGGCCGCACGGCATAGGTGGCCGGCAGGTCGCTGATCGTTGCACCGAGTGGGTTCCAGTGGGAGGGCGGATCAAGCTGCGTGCCATATTGGTCCGTCGACAACTCATAGGCGCTCGCGACGAACCCATGCTTGTCGTAGGTGAATTCTTCGCCTGCCTTGACGTAGCCCTCGATATCCTTCCCGGCGACAGCCGGTTTGAACTTGGCATTGGCGAAGCCCGGCCAAACGGGCTGCACCGGCTCGAAGGCATGGGTCAGATCGATGTACTTGGCCGATTTGAGCGTGTTCTCATAAACCGACCAAAGGGACGATTCCTGCGCCACCGCGATCGTCGGCACTGACCAAGCGGCTCCCAGTACGGCGATACGAACGAATTGAGATACATTCATCTGCAATCTCCCCGAAATGTCGCGGAGTATCGCGAGTTTCCCGCAGGACGACAAGCATATGCATTCTCCCAGGAGTGTCGCGCCAATACGGCTTCCACCAAGCCGTTTCCGCTCACGGCTTGCGAGCCGCCGAATTCCAGCGAAGGGCGCCCCCTTCCCGCGCCCGCTTACCGCGAGAGAGGACCCTCACTTCGTCGGTGCCACCCAGATCTCGGCGTCGAGCCTCTTGGTCGCAAGGCCGCGCGCGATGGCTTCGGCGCTGCGGGCGTTTTTGGATAAGGCCGCGGCCTGACGCTTGCTGATCACCAGCCCTTCGGCCAGGGCCCGGTTTCCTGAAAACACCCGCGACAGGAACGGCACGCGGCTGCCGCGCGCCCGCGAGAACCGTGCCGGCATGGTTTGCCTGGCCGTGTGGGCGACGACCTCGTCGATCCAGCCCTCCGCCAGCCGCGCGCCCGGCTCCAGCAGCAGCAGCCAGTCGCCCTTGGCCTGCCTGATGCCGGCAGCAATGCCGCCGCTCGCCACATAAAGGCAGCCGGCATGTTCGGCGACGCGGTGCGTCTGGTCGGTCGAGCCGGTGTCGCAGACGATGACATCGCGCACCACGCCCTCGACCGCGCCGCCGATCAGCGAGGCGAGCGTGCGGGCAAGTCTTTCCTCGTCATTCAGTGTCTGGATGAGAACGCTCAGCATCGTTAGCCGAATAGCGGAAAGCCTGGCGCAGCGCCAGTTTTGCGTCGCGCCGCAAAAATGTTCTTGATTTGTTCCAGCCGATTAAATAGGATTATTTTCATGAACAGAGCGATTCGACAGCCAGCCGACAGTCCCTGGGAGAGGGCGAAAATGGAACAGATCGTACGTGCCGACATTGCCGCCTTCGGGGCTGGAAGAGCCGAGATGGCCAATGCAATGATCGAGCAGAGTGGCGTCCGTATCCGTCCGGAGCGTAATCGCGGCCGGTCCGCCGGCATCAATCCGTCCGGGCGGTTCGAACCAGTCAGCCGGCATGTGTTCGACGATGGCTGGAATTCGCTGGAGGAGCTGCCGTCCTTCAAAACCGAGGTGCAGGTCGAGAAGCCGCGCACTATCATCACCCGCAACGAATCGCCCGACATTTCATTCGACCGCTCGATCAACCCCTATCGTGGCTGCGAGCATGGCTGCGTCTATTGCTTTGCCCGGCCGACGCATAGCTTCATGGGGCTGTCGCCGGGGCTGGATTTCGAATCGAAGCTTTTCGCTAAGCCGGATGCGGCGCGGCTGCTCGACAAGGAACTGTCGAAGGACGGCTACCAGCCGCGTACCATTGCCATCGGCACCAACACCGATCCCTACCAGCCGGTCGAGAAGCAGTACCGGATCATGCGCGAGATCCTGGAAGTGCTGGAGGCGCGCGGCCACCCGGTGGGCATCGTCACCAAATCCGCGCTGGTGACGCGCGACATCGACATTCTGTCGCGCATGGCCGGACGCGGGCTGGCCAAGGTGGCGCTGTCGGTGACGACGCTCGACCGCATGCTGGCCAGAACGATGGAGCCACGCGCGTCGACGCCGACCAAGCGGCTGGAGGCGATCAGACAGCTTTCGGATGCCGGCATTCCGGCCTCGGTCATGGTCGCTCCGATCATCCCCGGCCTGACCGATCAGGAGATGGAGCGCATCCTCGATTCGGCACGTGCAGCAGGAGCGCGCGAGGCCGGCTATGTCCTGCTGCGCCTACCGCTGGAGGTCGCGCCGATCTTCAAGGATTGGCTGCTGCGTCATTATCCGGACCGCTACCGTCACGTCATGTCGCTGATCCGCTCGATGCGCGACGGCAAGGATTACGATTCGGAATGGGGCAAGCGCATGAAAGGCTCCGGCCCCTATGCCTGGCAGATCGGCCGGCGCTTCGAGATCGCCGCCAAACGGCTTGGCCTCAACGCCGAGCGGCGATCGCTCAGGACCGACCAGTTCGTCGCCGCAGCCAAGGCAACCGAGCAACTGATGCTGCTTTGAAGAAATCATGTGCCGCCGTTGCCGGCGGCATATGAAAAAAATCCCGTCCGGCCTGTCCTGTCCCCGGGCTTGCAGACGGTGCCCTCCGGGTCCGGTGCCCCGCCCGACCCGAAGGGGCTTGCGGAGAATCAGAGCCGATGCGAACCTCGCCGCAACATGGCTCGCGCGCGTTCTGATTCTCCGCTTCTCTTCGAAATCGTTGAGAGACCCGATTTCTCCTTCGAGACGAAGGCGATGGCCGAAGGCCTGTGGCCGGTGGCGGGAATGGACGAGGCCGGCCGTGGCCCGCTCGCCGGGCCGGTCGTCGCGGCAGCGGTGGTGCTCGATCCCGCCAACATTCCCGACGGCCTCGACGATTCCAAGCGCCTCAGCCACCTGCAGCGCGAGGCGCTGTTCCTGAAAATCCTTGGCTCCGCTCTTGGCGTGTCGATGGCCTCGGTCAGCGCGGAAGGCATCGATGGCAGCAATATTCTCAAGGCCAGCCTGGAGGCTATGCGCCGCGCTTTGGTCGGGCTCTCTGTACAGCCAAAGCTGGCCCTGGCCGACGGCCGAGACGTGCCACCCGGACTGCCATGTGAAGGCAGAGCGCTGATCAAGGGCGACCAGCGCTCGCAGTCCATCGCCGCCGCCTCGATCGTCGCCAAGGTGATGCGCGACCGCATGATGTGCGGCTGCGGCAGCCACCACGCGCATTACGGATTCGAGCTCCATATGGGCTACGCCACAGTTCGCCACCGCACGGCGATCGAGGTGCATGGGCCGGTGGCGCGGCTGCACCGCGCGTCCTTCGCACCGTTCCGGCTTGGCGGAACCGAAGTGCAGGACGAAGAGTGCCTTTCCGGCTTGGATTGAGGCGACACCGTCGATCCAACCTTCGCGCCTTGGTGCCGGGCGGAGGAAATTGGCGAAGACGGCTGAGCGGGTAATCTCCCCCCTCGAGGGGGAGATGGCCGGCAGGCCAGAGAGGGTAGCCGCGCGCAAACGCCAACCTTCTCCGTCCCACACGGCGTCGCGCCAGCCGAGGCGACCCCCTCTGTCGCCTTCGGTGACATCTCCCCCTCAAGCAGGAAGATTACTCAGCCGCTTTCGCCGATCTCACCACCGCGCGCAAAAAAGCCGCCAGATTTCCCGGGCGGCTTCGATAACTTCTGGATGAAGTCGGTTAATTCAGCTTGGACTTGACGTCCTGAAGCGAGGCCTGGAACAGGTCGGCACCCGCCTTTGCGTCAATCCTGCCGGCGAGCAGCGTGCGGGCGGCTTCGACGGCGATATCGACGGCGCTGGCGCGCACTTCGCTGATCGCCTCGCGCTCGGCCTGACCGATCTTCTGTTCGGCAAGCGCGGTGCGGCGGGCGACATAGTCCTCGGTCTTCTGGTGCGCCTCGGCAGCCAGCATGTCGGCCTCGCGCTTGGCGGCGGCGACGATGTCGGCGGCCTCCTGCTCGGCTTCCTTGCGCTTGCGCTGGTATTGGCCGAGCAATTGCTGGGCCTCCTCGCGCAGCCGGCGCGCTTCTTCAAGCTCGTTGCTGATCTTGTCGGCGCGGGCGTCAAGCGCCTTGGCGATCAGCCTAGGCACCTTGATGTAGACGGCAATGGCCAGAAAAATGACGAGGGCAACGGTGGCCCAAAGCGTCGCGAGTGATGTGGCGTCCATGATGCGCTCCTCACCGGGCCACGGATTTGACGGCTGCGGCGATCTCGGCCTTGCTGGCCTTGCCGCCGACAAGCGCCTCGACAATGGCCGAAGCGGTGTCCTCGGCGATCGTGCCGACTTCCTTCATGGCATTGGCCTTGATGGATGAAATGCGAGCCTCGGCTTCGCCAAGCTTCTGGTCAAGCGCTGCCTCGACCTTCTTGCGGGCGGCCTCGGCTTCCGCCTTGGCGGCATCGTTGGCCTGCTGGCCGATCGCATTGGCCTTGGTCTTGGCCTCCGCCAGTTCCTGCTCATAGGCGGCAACGGCGGCATCGGCCTCGCCCTTCAGCCTGGCGGCATGGTCGAGATCCTGCGTGATGCGGTCGTTGCGGACGTCGATGATGCCGCCGACACGCGGCATCACCACCTTCTTCAGGAACAGGTAGAACAGCCCGAAGGTGATCGCCAGCCACAGAAGCTGCGACGGGAATGTCGCCGGATCGAATGGCGGGAACACCCCGTGCGCCTCGGCAGGCACGCCGGTAGCGGAATGCGTATCGCCTTCCGTGCCGGTATGGCCGCCTTCGACGGCGGGCGCGGACTCTTGCGCAAAGGCAGATGTCACGAACATGGACTATCCCCGATAATCAGGCCTGCCGCTGATTGCGGCCGGCCCCGTCCAATTCCCAATGTTAGCCGAACAGGGCCAGAAGCGCGATGAGAAGGGAGAAGATGCCCAGCGCTTCGGTCACGGCGAAGCCGAAGATCAGGCGGCCAAACTGGCCATCCGCAGCCGACGGGTTGCGCAGCGCGCCCGCCAGATAGCTGCCGAAGATGTTGCCGAGGCCAATACCGGCGCCACCCATGCCGAGGCATGCGATGCCGGCGCCGATGAACTTTGCTGCTTCTGCTTCCATGTGTTCAACTCCTTTGAATCTAAAAATTCCGTTGCGATACCATCCGGCAGCAACGCCGGAAACTCTTGGTCAGCCTGGGTCAGTGCCCGGGATGCAGGGCGTCGTTCAGATACATGCAGGTCAGCACTGCAAAGACATAGGCCTGCAGGAAGGCGACCAGCAGTTCCAGCGCCGTCAGCGCCACCGCCATTGCCAGCGGCAGGACCGATCCGGCAATGCCAAGCGTGCCAAGCGCGCTCAAGCTCACCACGAAGCCCGAAAACACCTTCAGCGTGATATGGCCGGCCAGCATGTTGGCGAACAGACGAACCGAGAGGCTGACCGGGCGCGAAACGAAGGAAATCACCTCGATCAGCACCACCAGCGGCAGCAGGTAAATCGGCACGCCATGCGGCACGAACAGTTTCAGGAACCCAAGCCCATGCTTCATGAAACCGTAGACGACGACGGTTCCGATCACCAGCGCGGCAAGGCCGAAGGTGACGATGATGTGGCTGGTGACGGTGAAGAAATATGGGAAAAGACCGAGCAGATTGGCAACGAGCACGAACATGAACAGCGAAAATACCAAGGGGAAGAACTTCATGCCTTGGGTTCCGGCCGCGTCCCTCAGCATGTTGCCGACGAATTCGTAGGCCATTTCGGAGACCGACTGAAGACGGGTGGGAACGAGGCTGCGGCTCGAGGTGCTGAGATAGAGGAACGCCGATGCGACGACCACAGTTGCGACCATGAAGAGAGCCGAATTGGTGAACGACAGGTCGTAGCCGCCGATCTCGATCGGAATCAGCTTGTTGATATGGAACTGGTGGATCGGATCGACCTTGTCAGCAGCCACTTTAAATCCCCATCAAAGCCGCACGCGGCTTTAGTGTCCTGTCACTGCGCCGGCAAGCGGCGCCTCAAGTTCATTCTTTCGGATCGCGGGTTTTGTTGCCCTGTCCGAATTCCGCCATAAGCCCTGCGGAACGCAGGACGTTGAGCACGCCGGCGCCAAAACCCAGCAGCAAAAAAACGATCAGACCCCATGGCGATGTCCCCGCCACACGGTCGATGATCCAGCCGAGACCAGCACCAACCACTATCCCGGCGATGAACTCGCTGGATAGCTTGAGCGCCTGGCCATATCCGGCCGCACTGCCCGCTTTCGCGCCGTCTTTCCCCTCGAGCCGGTCCGGCCGCCTTGTCGCAAGCGATGCTTCAAGGTCGCGCCGGCGGCGCTCAAGATCATCGTCGCGGATGTCGGCTTGACGCTGTTTGCCGCGGCCGGTTTCTCCGGTTCCGTCTGGCCCATTCTTGTCGGCCATCGCAACCCCCTTGCCCGGTCAGATCGTCACCGTCCGTCCGCTCTTAAGTCGCCGGCAACATAGTTAGAGGGTCCGCGCCCGTCAAGCCACGGGCGGGACTTCGGCCTTAAGTATTTTCTCCATGAAAATCAGTGGCTTGCTAGGGTGCGACATCGTGCCCGCTACCGCCGCTGGCGTGCCGCGACCGAATCCCTCCGGCGACGGGTCTTCGATCGACCGCGCCCGGGGCCTTGCCGGAGCGCTCAGCTCCAGCCGCCGCCATAGGTGCGGTAGAAGATGTGCAGGCCAATCTTGGTCATTTTTTTCATCGTCCGCGCCCAACCCGGGTTGACGTAGTTGGCGTAGTAATGGGTCGACGATCCGACTTCCGGGATGAATATCTTGCCGGCAGTAACCGCCATGGCGATATCCTGCGCAGTCTTGTAGTGGGCGGGGCTCTGGATGCGCTTCTTCCTGCCGTCGCAAGCGAAGGAAAACTGGCAACGGTTGAACCATTTGTCGTTCTGGTAGACGACGCCGCAGATCGAGTTCGGATAGGCCGGATTGCGAACGCGATTGAGGATGACCTGGGCGACGGCGGCCTGGCCGCGCACGGATTCACCGCGCGCCTCGAAATAGATGCCGTTGGCGAGGCAAGTCTGTTCCGCCTTGGAGAAGACGCTCGCCGGCAGCGGAGTCTGCATCCACGAATGATCGCCCTTGGCCACCGGCGGAATGAAACGGCCATCGTTCGGCTTCTCGTCCTGAAGCAAGGCCTCGAAGGGCGACGCCTGGGCATAGTCAGGCGCGGCCGCTGCGTAGGCGGTCGCCAGGACGTCGGGGCGATCGTTGTTGACCAGGGCGGCCAGCATGGCCGGCACGCCAGGATCCGGCTTCTTGTCGACGCGCCTATGAAACGCGGCGGCAATCTGGATCTCCTTGCCTTTGATCTCGGGCTTGGCGAAAGCCATCTTCAGCCCGCTGTCCATGCTCGGGCGCAGCAGCGAGGAGGTGCGCTTAAAAACCGAGCCGGCATTGAAGTTCTTCGGCGGCGCGACCGGAGAGATGATGATGATGCGGCCCTTCTTGTCGGCGCGCGTGATGCGGTCCTCGTCGGGCGTCGTGGTGGCCACGCTGCCCTTGCCGCGAAACGACACGGCGCCGATGCCGGGCAACCTGACGCCGGAACCCGAGATCGAACCGGTGGTGTCGGAATCGAGGAAAGGCATCTCGGCGGCATGAACCGAGCCGGCGACGGACTTCTCGACATAGGCGTTCCAGCGGGCGTTCGGCGCTTTAAGGCCGGAAACCAGGCTCGTCATGTCCTGGTACGCAATGACATTAGGAAAGCCGACCCAGATGCCAAGTCCAATGACCAAAGGAGACAGAAAGGAACGTTTTTTCTCACCGGCGACAGCGACAAGCCGCTTCAAAACACGTCGATGCACGGAACTCTCCAGAAACGCAACGGACCCCACTGGAGAGGCACAATGATGCATTAACCTTGATGGGGCGTTAACGGACAGCGCCAATCATTTCAATGGCTTTGTTGGAAACGGCTCCAACGGTCTCAACAAGCACTCCGCAGAGCGCGGTTCAGAGATGGAGGATCCTCCTCCATGCCACGAACATGCTTAACGGCCCGTCATCGGCGAGCGCAACCAAGACCATCAGCGACTCCTGAAATGGCGAGCGGTGGCGTGCTGGTCCGGTCAGGGGATAATTCCCCGAGGGCCCCGGCGTAGCTGGATCTGGCGGGTACCGCAGCATTTCTTGAACTTCATACCTGAACCGCAAGGACATTGATCATTGCCGCCGCGTTGCAGCCGGCCGATCAGGGGCAGCATCGCTGCGGAAGGCAGGAGCGCCGCGGCAAGGGCAGCCAACTTGGCCGAGATTCCCGGTACCACGAGGCGACGACCGGACTTGAATCCTCGCCACGCACGTTCGGCCACATACGCCGGATCCACCTTGGGCAAGATGTTGAAGAGCACCGTCTGATTGGCGCCTGACCTTGCGAGAAACTCCGTCGACACCGGGCCTGGTGCCACGCATGTGACCGTCACACCGGTTCGGCGCAACTCCTGGTGAAGCGCCTCTGAGAAGAAGCGCACGAAACCTTTGCTAGCGAAGTACAGAGCCATATAAGGTCCGGGAACGAACCCGGCCACGGAACTGAGATTGAGCACCCCGCCCCGTCGGCGCGCCACCATTCCGGGCAGAAAATGGAGGGTCAGTTCCGTGAGGGAATGTATGTTGAGATCGATGATGCCGAGTTGACCATCAATAGGCAGCGCCGTCGCCGCGCCCCGCAGGCCATAGCCGGCGCTGTTGACCAGGACATCACAGACCAGGCCGTGTGCGGACAGAAAGCCCTCTAGGCGCGTTGGCGCATCGCCTGCCACGAGATCCAACTCGAGCGTGAATGCCTCGCCACCCGCCTCCCGAACCTCAGACGCCGCGGCGGCCAAACCTTCGGGCGAGCGGGCAACCAGCACAACCGCGCCGCGCTCCCGTGCAGCGACGCCCGCAATTGCCCGGCCAATTCCACCCGAGCCGCCAATCACGACGACGGCTGGCCGAATTCCCCTGTGCGAAATCACGTCGCGTTCCTCTGTCTTGCGGGAGCGGCAACACTTTGACCGAGCAGCACCACTTCATTGGCGACAGTGCCGTTCAGAATCTTTTCGAATCTCTCCAGTGCTCGTGCGACGTTCGCTCCATCCATTACCCGGTGATCGTAGTGGATGCGGACATTCACCGATCCGTCTTTGCCGATCGGACCGTAGTTTAGAAGCGTGGTCAATGGTGTCAGCGGGTTGAGTGATTCCGCACCGAGACCAGAATAGACGGACAGTTGGAACGTACCGAAGTAATTTGCCCTTTGCCGGGCGATGTTCAACCCTAGCCACATAAGCAGCCACCTGACTGGCGCGGGCGCACCTACCATCCGCAAGGCACGCCGGAACTCCGGGACCTCCAGGATCGGCCGTGATCGAGCCGCGTGGATGAATCCCTCAAGTTCCGTGATAGAGTAGCGTTCCGGGCACTTGATGCGGCTCAGCAGAACGGCGGGCTCGCCATCATATTCGCGCTCGTGGGCAATCGAGGCTACGCTTGCCGGATACTCGTAAAGCTGCGGCCAGGGCAACTTGACATAGGCGCGCCGCAGCTCCGGCATCTCCAGGGCGAGAAGCGCATATCCTTTCAGGAAGATCGCGGTCCACGAGGGCCTGGTCTGCTGCGCCATTCTAGCCCTTACGAGTGGGCCGAGGTTCATCTGACGCTGCACCGCGACCCGTGGCACGCCGATCGAAAACCTCATCAGATCGCCAACAAGGCGCCGGGGCGCCGAAAGCTTGAGGGCTCGGCCTCGCATCAAACGACCTCTAGTAAAGATAAGGGAATATTCGCTTGGTCCTTTCCATATAGGCACGGTATTGCGAGCCTAGATTCTCCAGCATCATACGCTCTTCCTTATCCACTCTCAGCAGGAAAAGGACTGCGAAACCAATCAAACCCGATATGCCCGCAACCCAGTTCGGCAGCAAGAAGAGCTGGCCGAGCCCCATAAGCATGAACGAGGTGTACATCGGGTGACGGACCCAGGCGTATGGCCCGGCGCTGACCAGTTCATGCCGTTCGCGAATCTCGAGCGTAATCGACCAGTTACGGCCAAGTTCCTTGTGGGATATGCGAAAAATCCACAGCGCGGAGCAGAAGATGATGGTTCCGAGCGCCACCGACCACGCGCTGGCTGGACGGTCAGCAGCTCCAGGGATGCCGGTGGCGACGTAAAAGCCAGGCAGGATCGCGAGGCCAAGCAGAGCCGATGCAAGCCCGACGGTGTCGGAACTTGAGCGGCCGCCGGCCACAATTCGCACGCGCCTTGCCCGGCGCTCGAAAGGATACCGGATCACATACCAGGCAACGAGGCCGATCACCCATATGATCTCGCCAAGTGAAACTACAGAAATGGTCACTTCAGGTCACCGGAGCCTTTTCTCGATCTGGGACCACGCAACGATGTCAGCGTCCGAATTGTCGACCGATAGACATTCAGAGCGCGCTCCTTCGACTTGACCGGGCGAATGAGGCGAAAGCGGGTTTGCCAATCGCATTTCAGCCGCCGTTCATCTCCCGAAGCTTGGTTATGAATTGTTGCGGCCGGAGCCAGGTACCGGGGGTCTTATACCCCATGGATCTAGCGATGTCCGCTACGAATGCGTTGCAGTTGTAGAGCGAGGCGTGCCAAAGCGGAGAGCTGGCCTGCAGCTTTCGTATGCTCGCGACGACTTTCCTATATTCGGCTTCGGTAAGTAAAACACGCCAGCTTGCCGACCGGTAGGCATCTTCCAGGTCGCCATCCGTCCACCCGGTCGAGGCTGGAACGGGCGCCAAATGGCCGAGAACATAGACATTCGGATCATCGGACTTCGGAGCGAGCCCCGCGACTTCGGGGTTGACCATCCGTCCCGCCTGGTTCAATCGTCCAAAAATCACGTAGGAATGGCCGTAGGTAAGGGCGTACCGGGAGCGGAACTCGATGAAATGCCGTTGGGCCGCGCGCGCCGGCATCGCCGCGGTTCTCAGTGCCCGATCATTGGACACAAAAGTCGGCTGGGGCTTGTTGTCCTGCGACTGACATGACGCCGCGACAAGCGCGAGCAGGGCCACAATTGTTGAACGGCCACTTACAAGCGTCATCTTATCCAGAACTCCGAGGACCGCAGACCTAGAGCGAGCCAATGCCCACTAACCGCAGGTAGGCTGCGAATCCGGCCTTGGCCCCTGCATATCGATGGGGAAGGGCCTGGCGGCCCTTCCCCAAATCTCCGAAAGCCGGTGCTTATTTAATCACGGGCTCTTCTACGGCAGCGGGTTCCGGCGGAGGAGCCTTCCCCTTCCCTTTACCGATCCCGTTCGCGCAGCCGCTCAGGCTGGTAACGGCGAGGGTAGCAACCATTACAATCAACATCCTGCTCATCAAGCAATCCTTTCCCCAGGGGCGGAACAGCCTATAGAATCGCCACAAATAAAAAGATATGCAGCCCGACCAAGTTAGCTGCGATCTACACCAACGCCTAGTGCAGAAATGACACAGTTGGCATCCGGTTGTAGGCGAAATCTTTGCGGTGACGTGCCGTCAGGGCTCACCATCCAACGGGGAGATCAGGCCTGCCCACCATCAAACAACCACCACCGTCGCGCCCAAAGGAGTACGGTCGTAGAGGTCAATGATGTCGTCATTTGTCAAACGGATGCACCCGTTCGATACCGCTGTGCCTATCGTCCATGGCTCGTTTGTACCATGTATCCGGAAGTGGGTGTCGCGCCCGTTGCGATAGAGATAAAGGGCACGCGCACCAAGCGGGTTATTTGGTCCGCCAGGGACCCCGCCTGCGTACTTCACCAGGCGCGGCTTGCGCCTCATCATGTTGGCGGTGGGTGTCCACGACGGCCAGTCCGCCTTGCGGGCGACGGTCGCTGTACCCTTGAAGGAAAGTCCCTGCTCGCCGACGCCGACGCCGTAGCGCGTCGCCCACCCGTCGGTCTCGACGGCATAGAGAAAACGTTGCGAAGTATCGACGACGATCGTTCCAGGCGGCTCGTTTCCGTCGTACCGCACACGCTGCCGTCGGAATCGAGGACTGAGGCCACTTCTTGGTCCGAACGCGGATGAAATCGGCTCCGCCACCTGTCGTAACGTCGACGTACATCCGGAAACGATCAGAGCCAGACTACCCAGCACGAGCCCCCGGCGCGCAATGTGGTGTTCTTCCATTTCTACCTGCTAGGAAACTGGTCAATCTACCGCCCGCCTTCGTCTCTACCATTGCAAGGCCTGCGGGCCAAGTCTCGCTGTGTGGTAGCAAAATGAATTCACAGGATTGACAAGCGAATCGGAGCGAAACTTCTTGCGATAACCGTCTGCCTCTGTTCGGGTATGTCACAATGGGCATAGGACAGAGACAATGAAGCCTGACTTCCATGGTAAAGTCGCGATTGTGACCGGCGGAGGCTCGGGAATAGGAGCGGCTGTGTCACGGCAACTCGCGCAGGAAGGAGCCGAGGTTGTTGTCGCCGACCTTGATGCCGAGGCCGCGCGCTGCATGGCCGCCGAAATAAACGCGCAAGGAGGCAGGGCCTACGACGTTGCGGTCGATGTCACGGATGCGGCAGCCGTCGAAAGGCTGATCGAGTTCACTGTCCAGAAATGCGGCGGACTGGATATGGCGGTAAACAATGCAGGTATCGACGGCGTTCGAAAAGCAACGGCAGACTATCCGCTCGACAACTGGCACAAGCTGATAAACGTCAATCTAAATGGCGTTTTCTACAGCATGAAGTACGAAATCGCCGCCATGCTGGATCGAGGCGGAGGCGCCATCGTGAACATGTCCTCGATTCTCGGTTCCGTCGGCTTGCCGACTGCGTCCGCATACACGGCAGCGAAACACGGGGTCGTAGGACTAACCAAGGCTGCGGCCATTGAATATGCGAGGATGGGCATCCGGATCAATGTCGTCGGCCCCGGCTGGATCGAGACGCCTCTTTTGTCGGAGCAAATGGAGGTATTAGCCACCCGGCGCATGGCAAGCCTTCAGCCGATGGGCAGGCGCGGAAAACCGGAAGAGGTAGCGGCTCTTGTGTGCTTCCTGTTGTCCGATCAGGCCAGCTTTATCACTGGGAGTTACCATCTGGTGGACGGAGCTTACACCGCCCATTAGGTGCAGTGGCTGGCCCCACTCGTGCTGGCTGCTGTCAAGGTGATGACGCCGCAGATCGCCGGGCTGACCGCACTGCCTGAAATGGCGCTGTTCTCGCGTCGCAAGGAAGCCGAGCCAGACCCGGTGGCGGCGCGACTTGCCGACATCCTGCTGCAGGTGCCAGTGTAATCGCCTGCCCGAAAATGTGCAGGCGCTGCCCGCGAGCGGCCTGCGGAGCGTAGTCTGATGCTGGCCCAGAAGACGCGGCGCTCAGCGGCGTTTTTTCGCCTTGTTGGCGAACGGATTTTCCGAGGTGCGCAAGGCGATGCGGATCGGCACGCCGGGCATATCAAAGGCTTCGCGCAGGCTGTTGGAGAGGTACCGGACATAGGATTGCGGCATCGCGTCCGGCCGTGAGCAAGACACGACGAAGCCCGGCGGGCGCGTCTTGGCCTGGGTGACATATTTGATCTTCAGCCGGCGACCGGCGACGGCAGGCGGCGGATGATGCGCCAGGATGCCTTCCAGCCAGCGGTTGAGCTTGCCGGTCGAGACGCGGCTGTTCCACACCTTGTGCGTCCTGATGACGGCATCCATCAGCTTGTCGAGGCCGCGCCCGGTCTCGGCCGAGACCGGCACCGCCTGCATGCCGCGCGCCTGCGGCAACAGCCGCTCGGTCTTCTCGCGCAGTTCCGCCAGAAGTTCCTGGGGATGATCGATCATGTCCCATTTGTTGAAGGCGATCACCGGCGCGCGGCCCTCGCGGATGATCAGGTCGGCGATCTGCAGATCCTGCTTCTCGAAGGGAATGATGGCGTCAAGCACGATGATGACGATCTCGGCAAAGCGGATGGCGCGCAAGCCGTCCTGCACCGACATGACTTCCAGCTTTTCGTGAATCCTGGCCTTGCGGCGCATGCCGGCGGTGTCGAACAGTTTCAGGCGGCGGCCATGCCAGTCCCAGTCGACGGAGATTGAGTCACGGGTGATGCCGGCTTCCGGTCCGGTCAAGAGCCGCTCCTCGCCGATCAGCGCGTTGATCAGCGTCGATTTGCCGGCATTTGGGCGACCGACGACGGCGATGCGCATCGGCTTGGTATCGTCATAGCTCGGCTCGGCATCCGGATCGGTGATGTCCTCGCCGATCAGCACCTCGCTGGCGGCGGTCTCCTCGTCCGCATCCTCTTCTTCTTCGCCGAAGGCGCGCGCCTCGCCCAGTGCGGCGATCACCGCATCGCGCAAATCGGGCAGGCCCTGGCCGTGTTCGGCCGAGACCGGGATCGGCTCGCCAAGACCTAGTTCCCAGGCCTCCAGCATGCCGCCCTGGGCGCCGCGCGCCTCGGCCTTGTTGGCGACGACAACAACCGGCTTTCCGGATTTGCGCACGATCTCGGCGAAGGTCTTGTCGTCAGGCATCAGTCCTGACTTGGCGTCGATCGTGAAAAAGATCAGGTCGGCTTCGCGGATGGCGATCTCGGTCTGGGCGCGCATGCGGCCCGGCAGCGTCGAAGCGGCAGCATCTTCGAAGCCGGCGGTGTCGATGACGTCGAAATGCAGATCGTAGAGCTTGGCGGCATGGACGCGACGGTCGCGGGTGACGCCCGGCGTGTCATCGACAAGCGCCAGCTTCCTTCCCACCAGGCGATTGAAAAGGGTCGATTTGCCGACGTTAGGCCGGCCGATTATGGCGACTTTGAATGTCATCCGTCACGACACGCCGCCCGACCCACGGATCAGCTCGGACATCAACGTCGCCCGCTCGCGCGCGTTGCGCGGGGCGCCGTCATCCGAGGCGATCTGGTCGAACAATTTCAGTGCGTCCGTTGCCTTGCCTTCCTTCCAGGCGGCAAGGCCGAGCGCCTCGCGTGCCGTATGGCGCAGCGGATTGGTGTCGGCGGTGAGCGCCTCGACGCGGCTGGAGACATCGGCGAAGGAGCCGTGGTCGACGAGCAGCAGCGCTGCCCTGAGGCGCGCCATGTCGCGAAGGCCTGATGGAATGTCGCTGTCGGCGGCGACCTCGTCGAAGTCCTTGACGGCAGCGGCGAAATCGCCCTTGTCCGCCTTGACGGTTGCCGCACGCATGCGGGCGAGCAGCGGATAGGCGCCGTAGCCATCCTTCTCCAGCGCATCGAGGGCCGTCAGCGCTTCGTCGCTCTTGCCTTCATTGGCAAGCTTCAGCGCCTGCGAGAAGGCGTCGCCCGACCGATTGGCGCGGGTCTCGTCCCAATAGCGATAGCCGACGAAGGCGGCGGTGCCGACCACCACCAGCACCGCGAGCGCAAGCAAGGCCGGACCAAAACGGTCCCACAGCGCATGCGCTTGATCGCGACGCATCTCTTCGTTGACTTCGCGGATAAAACTGTCGTCCGACATGGATCAAAACCATTCCTGCCCCGGCCGAGGCGGTTTAGAGCGACGTGCATCCCTAGGCGCACTAAGTACGCTCTAACACTTTGAACTTGCGCATCGTGCTTCCTGAAAATCAATTCTGATCTTCAGGCCGATGCGATAGCCCGCGTTTTAGCGAAATTTTGTCGGCATGGAAGGGGTTCGACAGGAAAATCGGCTAATCGCCGGAGACGTGACCGCAAGAGGCGACCGCACCCACGCCACATTTCGCCGATAGCCGGTGCTCGAACCTCCTCAAATCCTGATCAGATGTCGATGCCCCGTTTGTCCCGCGTTGTTGCGTTTTCCGTCGCCTCGCTTGCTGCGGCGGGTGCTGCTTTTGCCGATCCGCCCGCGGCACCAGCCCCGGCAAGGCCGAAGCAGGCCGTCATCATCTCGTTCGACAGCGCCCGCGATATTTCACAGTGGGAGCGCAGCCGGGCGTTGGCCCAGCGAACCGGCGCTCATTTCACTTATTTCGTGTCCTGCGTCTTCCTGCTCTCGCCGGAAACGCGCAAGGAATACACGGCACCCGGCAAGACATCAGGCAAATCCAATATCGGCTTTGCCGCCTCGAAACAGGAAGTCGCTGACCGACTCAAGCAGATAAACCTCGCCGCCTCGGAAGGTCATGACATCGGCAGCCACGGTTGCGGCCATTTCGACGGCAAGGACTGGAGCAAGGCCGACTGGCTGAACGAGTTCGGTTCGTTCAAGCGCATTCTCGAAAACGCCTATCCGATCAACGCTATTACCCCCGAACCCGCAGGCTGGCGCGAAATCGCACGTAAGGCAGTCGGCTTTCGCGCGCCCTACCTATCGGCAAACAAGGCGCTCTACGAGGCGCTGCCGGCGGCGGGCTACCTATTCGACGCCAGCGGTGTGTCGCGCGGCCCTGCCCGACCGGCGACCGTAAGCGGCATCACGCGCTTTTCACTGCCGCAGATTCCGGAAGGTCCCGACACAAGGCGGGTGATCGCGATGGACTACAATCTCTATGTCAGGCATTCCGGCGGCTTCGAGCGGCCGAGCAAGGCGGGCGAATTCGCCAACCGGACCTATGACGCATTTCGCGCCGCCTTCGACGCCCAATACCAGGGAAAACGCGTCCCGCTGGAACTCGGCTTCCATTTCACACTGATGAATGATGGCGCCTACTGGAAGGCGCTGGAGCGCTTTGCCGGCGAGGTCTGCACCAAGGCTGATGTCGAGTGCATCAGCTATCGCGACTATGTTTCGCGGGGACGTGACGGCGAAAAGCAAGCGTCGGTGGGCGGCTGACTAGAACGCTCGCCGCCCGCCACCCTTAGCTCACCGGCTGATCTTCAGGGCGCAAGCCGGCTTGCTCACGCTCCAAATAATGCTGATCGATGTCCGGAAGCGGTTCGCCGTGGATCGTTGCCTCGAAGGCGCGCAGACGCTTGTGCACCGACAGCAGCTCGACGATCGTCGACCATGAATTGACGAGATACTGGAACGAGCTGGTCACCTGGCTGAAGGCTGAACTGATCTGGTTGATGAGACCTAGCGTTATCGTTCCCGCGATGATCGAGGGCACCATCAAAAAGAGGGCGAAGATGTTGTTGGTTTGCAAATAAAGATAGCGAACCACATTAAAATAGACGTAGTGGAAATAGAGGCGAAAGTAGTTTCTGCGCACATTTCCAAACAATTCCGTAACTGTCGGCGGCTGCGCCCGATCTGGATTGTCCTCACCGTAGACGAGTTCCTTACGGTAGGCCGCTTCGACGCGTTGGTTTCTGAATTGCAAGCCGGGAAGCTTTATGCCGGCGGTGGCAATGCAGACCGTACCGAAAATTGCCCAGAAGATCGCAGCCACGACCAACGGCTGCGGAACGTGACCGATGAACGGCAATACAGTGATGTGCTTGGAGTAAGCCAGCAAAATCGGCATGAAGGCGATCAGGGTCATGATGGAATCGACAAAGCTGGTACCAAGATCTTCCATGATTTGGGAAAACCGCATCGTGTCTTCTTGCACACGCTGGGAAGCTCCTTCGATATGGCGCAGCTTGGGCCAATGCGACATGTAATAGTTGTTCATCGCAGTACGCCAGCGGAACACCCAATGGCTGACGAAGAAGTTCGTGATGACAAAAACTGTAACCGCCACGAGAGCGATGCCGAGGAAAGCTAATACTTGCGCGTAAAGATCAGCTTCTGTCGCCGTTACAGTTTTGCTGAGAATGGCTTGAATGAGATCCCAGAACGGCCCGTACCACGCATTGATCGCGACACTCACCTGCACCTGAAAGTAGGTCGTGAACAAGATCAGCGAGGAACCCAGGATGGACCAGCGGTCCCACGGGTGCGGGGAATACCAATGCCAAAAGGCGTAAAAGAGCAGCACGCCCAGGGTGAAGTAGATGTAGAACCAAAGGAATGGAGGCGACCAGAAGACCGAAACGCCAATGATGGGCGCCGCGTCCGCTGCCAGGGGGGGCAATCCGATCAAAGCGCCTAGCTGATAGCCGCCGAAAAACCATACGGCCACCATGACCGCACTCCACAGGGCCGCCGAGGTGAAGAAGAGCTTCGGCTGCGGGAAAAAGGATACAAACACTGTGGGGAAATCCTCGGTCGATGCGCAAATCAGCGGCGTTGCTGTTCAGCGGGCATAAGGTCACACATCGATCGGAATGAAAATGGCCGGTGCGCGATGCCCGGCCCCGAGCAAGACCACAATCATGGCGATTTTGGCGCAGCCGACCAGATGATCGCGCCGGAGACCAGCAGGACGGCGGCGGCCACGATCGATGCGAGGAAGAAGTCGCCGGAGGCTTCGGCAAGCAGCCCGGCAACGATCGGACCGATGATCTGACCGAGACCGAACGAGGCCGTCATCAACGCCAAGATCCGGCGTGGCGCTTGCGGGGCAAGCTGCCTTCCGGTCTGCAGGCCGAGCGCGGTGATGGCGATGAAGGTCCCGCCAAGCAGAAACCCGCCGAGCAGCGGCCCAATGTGTCCGCCGATGGCGACGCTCGCGGTGACGCCGACGACCTCGACGAGGCACCCCCAGGCATAAGCCTGGTAGAGCCCGATCTTTCCCGCGATCTTCTGCCAAAGCCAGACCGAGGGAATCCCGGCAAGGCCGGCGACCATCCAGACCACGGCTTCGAAGACGCGGCCACCGCCGCCCTGCCGGACGATGGCGATCAGAAACGTCGCCGTCACGATGTAGCCGAAACCGAACAAGCCATAGGCAACGATGATCTTCACCAGCGAGCGGTCCTTCGGCAGCGCCGGTTCGCGACTGTCGGCGCCGTTGACGGTCGCAGTGCTGCCGGCCAGCAAGGCCACGGCGGCAAAGCCACAGGCCGAGAATACGGCGGACCAGAACCAGCCCGCCGCCCAGCCGGCATGTTCGGTGACGAGGATTGCCATCAGCGCCGAGGAGGCCGCTATGCCGAGGCCGACGCCGCCGAAATGCAGCGCCTGCAGGTCGTTCCGGCCGGCCGCGGCGAGATGGCCGAAAACGATGCTGGACATGAAGACCAAGACAAAGGCGCTGGCCAGACCGGCAAGAAACCGGATGACGAGAAAGGCCGCCATAGTATCTGTCAGCCCCATCAGCCCGGTGAGGACTGCGGTGGCGGCAAGACCGGCCAGCATCAGCAGGCGCTCGTGACCTTGCGCCCAGCCGCCGACGGCTGCCAATGCACCGATGAGATAGCCGAGATAGTTGGCGGATGCGATCCAGCCGGCATCGGCCGGCGATAGGCTAAGTTCCTCCATCATGCCGGGCAGGATCGGGGTATAGACGAAGCGGCCGATGCCCATGGCGACGGCCAGGGCAATCATGCCGGCGAAGGCGAGACGCAAAGGGGACGGCGAAGCGGCTTTCATTGCGGTGCACAATAGGTGCACGAGCCTGTCAAACAATCCGCTTATGTTGGGCCAGAACAGCTCGCAACGCTGTTGCCAAGCGTCCGCCGCAGAGGGCGGACCCGCTAAATCTGTTTCATCAGCCGCAGCCGACCCGCGCGGCGCCCGTCTCGTATGCAGTGCGCCGGGCCGTCAACCTGAAGGGCACGTCGGCGAGTTCGCGCTCCGACATGGTGTCGAGCACAGGATGCGACAGCGGATCGGTCGCCCATCGGGTGGTCTCGCTTTCATGCGACCGGCTTTGCCCTATGCCGGCAACGGAAAAGCCCCTGAGCAGTGATAAAATCTTCATCGGATTTCCTCGAAAGGTCTGCTTGTCTCGTCAAAATCTGCCATTCTGCCCGATGTTTCAATTGAGATTTCAACTGTGTCAGTTTAGAAAAACTGTATGGCTATGCTGAACCGCGTCCACCTCAACGGCTTGCGCGCCGTGGAAACCGTCGCCCGTCTGGGATCGCTTTCGGCTGCGGCGAACGAACTCAACGTGTCCGCCAGCGCCGTCAGCCAGCAGATCAAGCGGACAGAGAAGCAGCTTGGCCAGGCTCTGTTCGAACGAACGGCGAGCGGTCTCGTGCTGACCGAATTCGGCACCGTCTTCACCGCGCGGCTCGGGGCAGGTTTTCGTGAGCTTGCGCAAGCCGTGGCGCTCGCCGACGAGGCCTCCGAATGTACGCTGGTGGTTTCGGTGGCGCCGGCTTTCGCGTCGAAGTGGTTGCTGCCAAGACTGTCACGCCACTTCGCCCTGCATCCGAATGTGCTTTTGCGCATCGACGCCTCGGTGCGAATTGCCGATCTCGATCGTTCGGACATCGACATCGCCATCCGGCTTGGCGACGGGACATGGCCAGGTGCACGCGCGGAACTGCTGCTGGCGCAGGAGGTCTTCCCGGTCTGCGCCCCGGTGATCGCCGACAAACTGAAATCGATCGACGACCTCCCCTTGACCTGCGCGATCACCGACGAAAGGACGATGATCACCTGGGAAAGCTGGTTCGAGGCCGCCGGGGTTAAGCCCGTCACCTTCCTCAAAGGCGCGCGCTTCACCGACCCGATGCTGTGCCTGGAATCGGCGATCGCTGGCCACGGCGTCATGCTCGGCTGGCAATTGCTGACCGCTGACGCGCTGGCCGACGGCCGCCTCGTTGCCCCCTTTGGCGTCCGCGCCCAGAGCGGGCTCGGCTACTGGCTGGTGACCTCCGCCACCAAGTCCGAAAGCCGCAAGGTCAGGGATATCAAGGTCTGGATCCGCGAAGAGATAGCGGCGACCATGGCGCAATTCGGGTCGCTCATCAGCGCGAACTGAACCCATCGGATGCAATCGCGGTGGAAAGGAGAGCAGTGCCGGCCTATGTAGGGAACCAGACTCCCACATCGCGATAGGCAGGATCATGACCACACATTCGCGCGGCGTTTCCGCAACGATCGACCCGGTGAAACTCGACAGGTTGGCCGAAGTCGCCATCAAGGTCGGGCTGCAGTTGCAGCCGGGGCAGGATCTGGTGCTGACATCGTCGATCGCAGCACTGCCTTTGACGCGACGGATCGTCGAGCATGCCTATAAGGCCGGCGCCGGCCTGGTGACGCCGATCTTCAACGACGACGAGATGACGCTGGCACGCTTCCGTTATGGCGCCGATGCCAGCTTCGACCACGCCGCCGGCTGGCTCTATGAGGGCATGGCGAAGGCCTTCGCCAACAATGCGGCGCGGCTCGCCGTGCGCGGCGAAAATCCGTCGCTGCTGTCGGCGCAGGATCCGGCGAAAGTGGCACGAGCCAACAAGGCGAATTCGGTCGCCTACCAGCCGGCGCTGGAAAAGATCACCGGCTTCGACATCAACTGGAACATCGTCGCCTACCCCGACCTGGCCTGGGCCAAGCAGGTGTTTCCAGATGATACCGACGACGTTGCGGTGGCGAAGCTTGCCGACGCCATCTTTGCCGCCTCACGGGTTGATGTGGAAGATCCGATCGGCAACTGGAAGGCGCACAATGCGGCTCTTCGCGGCCGCACCGAATGGTTGAACGGCCATAATTTCGATGCGCTGCATTTCACCGGACCCGGCACCGACCTGACCGTCGGTCTGGCCGACGGCCATGAATGGATGGGCGGCGCTTCGACCGCCAGGAACGGCATCACCTGCAATCCCAACATCCCGACCGAGGAAGTTTTCACCACGCCGCACGCAAGGCGCGTCGAAGGCCATGTTACGAGCACCAAGCCGCTGTCCTACCAGGGCACGCTGATCGACGGGATTGTCGTGCGTTTCGAGTCAGGCCGCATCGTCGAGGCGAAGGCCAGCCGCGGCGAGGATGTGCTGAAAAAAGTGCTCGACACTGATGAAGGCTCGCGCCGTCTTGGCGAAGTCGCGCTGGTGCCGCATTCCTCACCGATCTCGAAGAGCGGTCTGCTGTTCTTCAACACGCTGTTCGACGAGAATGCCGCCAGCCATATCGCGCTCGGCCAGTGCTATTCGAAATGCTTCGTCAACGGCGCCTCGCTCAGCCAGGACGAGATCGCGACGCGTGGCGGCAACAAGAGCTTTATTCATATCGACTGGATGATCGGCTCGGACAGGATCGACATCGACGGCGTCGGCAAGGACGGCAGCCGCGTACCGGTCATGCGCAAGGGCGAGTGGGCGTAAGGGCGAGTGGGCGTAAGGAGCCGCCAACAAAACCATCATGGCGGCCAACCCCGGAGTTGGCAATGAAACTCGATATCAAGGTCAAGCGCATCTACGAGCCGCCCTCGCCTAGCGATGGGCAGCGGGTGCTCATAGACCGCGTATGGCCGCGCGGCGTCCGCAAAGAAGACGCCGCGCTGGCGCTATGGCTGAAGAACATCGCGCCAAGCGATGAATTGCGCAAATGGTTCGGCCACGAGCCGACGCGCTGGATGGAATTCCAGCAGCGATATCGCGGCGAGCTCGACAGGAACAGCGACGCGGTCGGCCAGTTGCGTGCCCTGCTCGACAACGGCCGGGTGACGCTACTCTACGGCGCCCAAGACGACTTGCATAACAACGCAGTGGCTTTGGCTGACTATCTCAGCCTGAAGGGCTGAGGCAGCGCGCGTTGCCGGGTCACATCCACGCCTTCATCGCCAATCTCAGGCGACACGCAGTTCCGTGGCCGCATCGAAGAGGTGCACCTTGCCTGGCAATACCGAAAGATTGATCGCGGTGCCGGCGCTGCGGCGCTCGTCACGCGGCACCACGGCGACAGCGTCGTATCCCGCTACCCGCAAATGAATCTGGACATCCGCGCCGGTCGTCTCGGACAGCACGACCTCGCCCTTGATGTCACCCGTATCCGAAATGCCGAGATCGTGTGGCCGGACGCCCATGATGACCTTTTGGCCCGGCTGCGCCTTGATCTGCGGTGAGAGGCCGATCGACACGCCTTCGGCGACGAAGCGAGGGCTGCCGCCTGCGGTCTCGACAGCGCCAGCGATGAAATTCATCGAAGGCGAACCGATGAAATCAGCAACATACTTCGAGTTCGGGCGCTCGTAGACCTCGTCGGGCGTGCCGATCTGCATGATCCTGCCGGCATGCATCAGCACGATCTTGTCAGCCATCGTCATCGCCTCGATCTGGTCATGGGTGACGTAGATCGTGGTCGTGCCGAGGCGGTTGTGGAGTTGGCGGATTTCCACGCGCATATGCGTGCGCAGCTTGGCGTCGAGATTGGAGAGCGGCTCGTCGAAAAGAAAGACGGCGGCATTCCGCACCATGGCGCGGCCCATGGCGACGCGCTGGCGCTGGCCACCCGACAGTTCCTTGGGATAGCGCCCGAGATAGGGCGTGAGATTCAGGATTTCCGCCGCCCATTCGACCTTCTTCCTGATCTCCGCCTTTGGCACTTTCGCCACTTCGAGACTGAAGCCGATATTGTCGAACACCTTCATCGTCGGATAGAGCGCGTAGTTCTGGAACACCATCGCGATGTCGCGATCGCGCGGGTGAACGTCATTGACCCGCCTGTCGCCGATCAACAGATCGCCGTTGGTCACGCTTTCGAGCCCTGCTGTCATGCGCAGGAGCGTGGTCTTTCCGCAGCCGGACGGCCCAAGAAGCACGACGAATTCGCGGTCGGCAATGCCGAAGGAGATATCCTTCATCACCTCGACATGCCCGAAATTCTTGGCGATGTTCCTATATTCAACGGTGGCCATTCTCTATCTCTCTCCAGAAGCCCGGATTCGGGTCGTCAGTATTTCTGCCTGGTCGGCGTGATGACGATTTCCTGCACGAGAGCGTTCTGTGGCATCTGGTAGGTGTGCAGCATGAGGTCGGCGACGTGCTCGGGCCCGATCCCGCCGCCGATCTTGAGCTTGTTAGCCTTGTAGTTGGCCAGCGTCTGCGGATCGAGGACGCCGCTCAGAACTTCCGTTTCGATCACCCCGGGCGAAAGCACGACCACGCGGACGTCATAGTCGGAAAGATATTCGCGCAGCGACTCCGACACGGCGTGAACGAAGAATTTCGTCCCGCAGTAAACCGTATGATCGGGATAGACCTTCCGGCCAGCAATCGAACTCATCATGAACAGCGTCCCATGACGACGCTCCATCATGCCCGACATCACGGCGTGGACCGAATTCAGCACGCCTTTCGTGTTGATATCGATCATCTCGTCCCATTCCTCGGGCGGCTGGCGGCCTATGTCGGCAAGACGCGCGATGCCGGCATTGGCAAAGAGCATGTCGACCGGTCCGTATTCGGCTTCCGCCTCCTTCACGGCGGCTGCGATTGCGGCGCGGTCCCGGACATCGACCTGCCGGGCCACGCTGTCGGGCAGGTTCAGCGCCTCCATGCGCTCCAGACGACGGGCCATCATCAGAACAGGATGGCCGGCGCGCGAAAACACCTTGGCGACCGCTTCGCCGATACCAGAACTGGCTCCTGTCACTGCTACGAGCTGTTTTCCAGCCATTGTTTTTCCTCATGGGAATTGTCGATACCCGGGGTGGCGGCCCAAGGCCGCCACCCCGGAACACTCAGCTCTTGGCGACGAGATCGTCGACCTGGGTTTTCAGGGCGTCGAGCGACTCCTTGGCCGAGCCCGACTGGCCGGCGAAGTATTTGCCCAGCGCAACCGGGATCATATCGCTGGAGAGTTCTGCCCATGCCGGCAGGTCGGGCTCGGATCCCATGTAGTTGGCGATAGTGTCGCGCACGACCGGCAAATGGCGGGTCGTGCCGGCGCCGACCCGCGCATTGGCCAGAACGCGCGGATCGTCATAGACGCTGGTGCGTGTTGGCCCCGTACCGCCGCCCAGAACGGTTATCAGCGCCTGGGTATCGGCTGAGGTCGCCCACTGCATGAAAATCCAGGCAGCGTCCGGGCTCTTCGAGTATTTCGACACTGCGAGCGAAGAACCGCCCTGATGACCAACGCCCGGAATTTCGCCGAATCCGGTCTGCTCGACCGTGCGCAGCGTGGCGGCAGGTTTCGGCGGAACCATCGCTTCCATCAGACCGGAGACCTTGGAAGCCTTGGGATCGTCGAAGAACGGGAAGAATTCGCCCCAGGACAGCATCGAGGCGGCGACGCCCTGGCCGACCGACTGGCCCTCGCCATCCCATGTCCAGCCGTCGACGCCGGGCGGCATCGTCGCCTTGAGCTTGTCCCAGTAGGCCATGGCGGCCAAGCCGGCTTCGTCATTGCCGGTGAATTTGCCGTCGGGGCCGAAAATCGAACCGCCATGGCCCCAAAGCCACGCCGTCCAATCGCATTCGAGGCTGTAATGGCCCGATTTCATCTGGCCGCTGGTGCCGTACATGTTCGGGCCCTTGGCGTCGGTGATCGCCGCGGACGCCTTCAGCAAATCGTCCAGCGTGGCCGGAGGCGGCAGCTTGAGCTCGTCCCAGACGTCCTTGCGGTACTGCATGATGAAGATCGGGATGTCGTAGGGCACGCCGACCATGCGGTCCTCGTACATGGCGATACCGTCGACGAGCGGCTTCAGGAAGTCGTCGATATTGTAGTTCGGCATTGCCAGATCGGCGTTCTTGAGCTGCTCACGCGGATCGAAGACGTCCTGGCTGAAGCTCGCCGCCCAGCTCTGGTCGATATAGTAGAGGTCGTAAGTGCCGAGGCTCGACGCGACGTCGAGCGTCAGCTTCTGCAGCACCTGCTCGAGCGGCAGCACTTCGATCTCTACCTTGATGCCGGTAGCCTCCTCGAAATACTGCTTGAGCTGCGTAGCGATGGCATTCGACGGCGGCGTCGATTCGGTGGCGAGACGCAGCGTCGTTCCGGCAAAGGGCTTGCCGACATCCGAGAGCCACTTGGTGATTTCGGCGCTGGGCTTTAGCTCCTGTTCCTGAGCCGATGCCTGGCTGATGCCGTAGAACGGACGTCGTCCCAAGCCCATGCCGAGCGCGCCGGCGCCGAGGCCGAGAATGCTTGCTGCGCGAAGAAACGAGCGCCGGTCCATCTGTCCGCGAACGAAGCGGTCAGTGACAGAGGCAAGATGCGCCTTTCTGATGCTGTCTTTCATTGTCTACTCCTCCGGTTTAATTCGCGATTTCCACAAGGCTGCGAATTCGAGCCTCCCATCTATTGTTTCAACGATCCCATCGTGAGACCGCGCACGAGATGCTTTTGAACCAACAGAATGAAGATGAAAGCGGGAATGATGGATGCGGCGCCAAGTGCGGCCATGTTGCCCCAGGCGGTGCCGATCGAGGTGACGAAGGTCGATGAGACGACTGGCACGGTCTTGACCGACGTGGTGGTCAGGGTCAGCGCAAACAGGAATTCGGTCCAGCTGAAGATGAAGCAGAGTACCGCCGTTGCGGCGATGCCGCCCTTGGCCATCGGCAGCACAATCCGTCGGAAGATCATGAAGCGGCTGGCGCCATCGACGATCGCGCTCTCGTCGATCTCGGAGGGGATGTCGTCGAAGAAGCTCTTCATCAGGAGGACGGCGAGCGGCAGGTTCATCAGCGCATGGATCAGCACCATGCCGGTATAGGTGTCGATGAGCCCGAAATTCTTGTAGATGAAGAACATCGGAACCGCGACCGCGACGGGCGGCATCATGCGCGTCGACAACACCCATCCGACGAAACTGTGCCGGCCGCGGAAGTTCATGCGCGACAGGGCATAGGCGGCAAGGGTGGCGATGGCGACGGCGAGCACGGTCGAAAGCGTCGCGATCACGATCGAATCCCAGACGCGGGGCGCCATGTAAAAATTGCCGCCGCCCGGCGTCACGGTGATGCCGCCGCTGCCCAGCGAAATCCCGAACACTTTCTGGAAATTGTCGAAGGTCGGCGTGAAGGCGAACAGTTTCGGCGGCCGGTTGAAGATGTCATTGCCGTGTTTGAACGCCACCGACGTCCAGTAGTAGATCGGAAAGAAGAAGATTGCGACCACAACCCAGGCGGCGATGGTGCGAAGCATGCGCGTCGAGAAGGAGCCGTTCATTCTACCATTTCACCTTCGCGATACGGATGAAGAGGTTGGCAATGACAAGGATGATCACGAGAGTGACGAGGCTGAGAGTGGCTCCGTAGCCCCATTTTACGAAGCTGAACGTCTGCTGCCATGCATAGAGGGAAAGCGAATAGGTCGACGCTCCCGGCCCGCCGGAGGTCATGACGAAGACGTAGTCGAAGACGCGGAACAGATCGATGCCGCGGACCAGGACGGCGATCGCGATCACCTTCGACATCATCGGCAGGGTGATGCGCCGGAAAATCTGGAATGGCGACGCGCCGTCGATCATCGCCGCCTCATACGGCTCCGGCGGCAGCGCCCTGAGACCGGCAAGGAAGATCAGGACCATGAACGGCGTCCACTGCCAGATTTCCGCGACGAGAACCCCGGCGAGGGCGGTCGACGCCGTGGCGAGGATGGGGTTGTTTGAATTGAGCAGGCCAATCGACTGCAGGAGGTAGCTGATGACCCCGAACTGCGGATCCTCCATCAGCAGATACATCATGCCGACAATGGCCGGCGGGATAACGAGCGTCATCGTCAGCACGCCGCGCAGGAATCCGAAACCGAAGCCGTCACTGTCCAGGAGCAGCGCGATCGCCATGCCGAGCACCAGTTCAAAGACCAGCGCGATGGCGAAATAGGTGAAGGTGATGACGAGCGACTGCCAGAACCGCGTGTCGTTCCAAAGCTGCACCCAGTTTTCCGTTCCGACGAATTCGAGCGCACGCCTGCGCGGGACGAACTCATGGAAGCTCAGCCAGATGTTGTAGATCAGGGGATAGACGGTGAAGACAAGCAGGATTGCCACCAGCGGCAGCAGCCAGGGCAGCGGGTGGTCCGAAATGACGAAACGTCTGGCTTGGGCAACCCGCACGCGTTCCTCCCGAACCGCTTCGTTTTGCGATGCACAAATGTTCATATCTTGTGCATTTGTTCAAATGCTATATCGTCACCATGTCTGTGGCAAGCACTTGTTGGCCGGCGACAGCGGCATTCGGATGGGTGCGCCACAAGCATCGGAGGACCCTCATGACGTCGATCGGTCTCCTGGCCCGGGTTGCCCATCAGTATTTCGTGCTGGGCGAAACGCAGCAGGCCATCGCCGAGCGACTGCAGATCAATCGCACCAAGATCCACAGGCTGCTGGCCGAGGCCAAGGAGCGCGGTATCGTCTCGATCCGCATCAACGCCGGGACATCCCAGGCGCTCGAAATGGAGGAACAGCTCAGGCGGAAGTACCGGCTCGACATATGCAGCATCACACCGAACGATACCGGGTCGGAGCTCGGGCTCTCCGAAGTGATCGGCATCTATGCCGCGCAGACCGTCGAGACGCTGCTCAGGGACGACATGACGGTCGCCATGGCGTGGGGCCGAACCATGAGATGGCTCGCGTCCAACATCGAACCGGTGGCGCTCAGGAACGTTACCGTCGTTCCGCTTCTCGGCTCTCTGTCGCGCCGGTCGTCGATCGACAAATACGACGCCGCCGCCGTCTTTGCCCAGCGCACTCAGGCCGAATCCTACTATCTCCCCGGACCCATCATCTGCGACAGCCGCGAAAGCCGCGAGACGATCCTGCAGCAACCGAGCGCGCGCGAGGTTATCCAGAAGGCGCTGAACGCCGACCTTGCGCTGATGAGCGTCGGCGGCACAACCAGCTCGACGCTTCGGAGCGTCGGTTACATGACGGACGAGGAATTCGACGACGTCCTGAGAATGAAGCCGATCGGGAACTTTCTCGGTTATTTCTTCGACCGGAACGCCGAACTCATCGACCATCCCGTCAACGAACGCATTGTCGGGGTTTATCCTCGCGACACGCTGAACATTCCCAAACGCATCCTTGTTTCCGGCGGAAAGAACAAGGTCGGCATCATGGCCAAGCTCCTGGAAAGGGGATTCTTCACCGGCCTCATCACCGACCAGGAGACGGGCGGTTCGCTGTGACATCCACCGGCCGGGATTGCGGTAGCACCCGAAGGTGCTGTGCGATGTTGCCTGGTGCACCGCGCCCGCTTTCATCTGAAAGCAGACTGGCATCGAATCTTCCCTAAGCCGTCCCTGGTTCGGTTCCATCGCCTGCAGAACACCCTTTACGTCTTTTGCAGCCGGCACATTTCGCGCCGGCCGATCAGACCACTCCCGACCTCCGGTTCGCCAGGATCATATCGGCAATCTCGACGAAACCGCGTCCACCCCGCGACCTGGCGACGAAAGCGGGTTCGGCGTCGATTTGTCCCTGGAAGTCCATCACATTCGCGACCCCGAACGAGTTCGGAAAGAACCCGAACATCGGGGCGTCGTTCGGACTGTCTCCGACGAACGCGTAGGCCTGCCTTTGGGCATCGAGATCGGTTCCCAGCCTCTCGCTCGCAAAGCGGCGCGTCATCGACAGCTTGTCGTATCGGCCAAACCAGCCGTTCACATGGATCGACGAAATCTTGGCGACAGCGCCGGCTTCCTCGAAAATCTGCTTGATGCGCCTGGCATCGGCCATCGGCAGCGGCGGAACATCTTCGCAAAAGTCGATGGCCAGATCGGCCTCGCGATATTGCTGGTCGGCGGATACGGCCGAACCCGGCACTTCCTGGATAATACGCTTTTCCAGTTCGGTGAGCCTGCGCCTGTTTTCCTGGCGTTCGTCAGCAGTCGCCGCGAAAATCCGGATCATCTTTCGCGTTGCCTGATTGTAAGCGAAGTAAAAAGCGCCATTTTCGCCGACCACGCCGGTCACCGGCCAGAACCGGGCAATCATGTCGCACCAGCCTGCCGGTCTCCCGGTAATGGGAGCAACGACAAGGCCCGCCTCGTGCAGGCGTTCGAGCGCACGGTAGGCATCGGCCGGAAGACGACCCTCGGTCGTCAAGGTGTCGTCGATATCGCAGAAGACGCCGCGAATGCGCGATGCAGATTCGGGTCCGAATTCGGCCAGGTCGCGCATCCGGTCAGGCTTCCCCGCGAGCAAAATCCTCCAGCATTCCTGCATCCGCAGCAATGTCGAGGAAGGAGAAGCGATTGCGCATCTCCCGGCAATGAACGACCGCCTCGCGATAGAAATCGGCTGGCGTGCCCAATTCGGCCGCTGAAATCGGTCCGCCGGTAGATTTCAGCAGGCGCTGCATTTCGTCGACAGGCACCATGAATTGCTTGAGCTCCTGCCTGAGCGTCGGCCAGAGCTCCTGCAGCCGCTCGTTGAATGCGGCGGCTCCAGTCTCGTCGAAGGCCTTCTTCTTCAGTTCGTCGAGACATTGTGCGGCGACAGCCGGCCCCATGCGGCGGACCATATCGTCAGGATCGATCTTCGTCGCCTTCACCACCGGCGGCTTGTCGCTTGCAAGCATTGCTTGCTGCAATCGCGCCATGGTGAGTGAAGCGACGCCGACCTGGGTGCCGTGGAGCGTACCGGGGTGACGCTCGCCGGCGAAGCAGTCGATGTAGTGCGATATCTGATGCTCGCCCATGGAGCCGTGATTGGAGACGCCGGTGAAGGAAATGCCGAGGCCGCAGAGCGTCAGCACGCGATAGAGATAGCCATTGGCCTCGATGTCGTGTTCGGCAAGCCTTGCCGCACGCTCGTTGAGCGCCGCTTCATCCTGTTCCTGGATGAGAAACGGAACCTGATGGTAGGCCGTGCCAAGCAGGCGGTGCGACATCCACCAGTCGATCTGGGCCACCGAGCGGCAAAGACAGTCACCGAACCCCGCCGCAGACAGATAGGTCGGGGCGGCAGCGGAGACGCCAAGATCGACGAAAAAGCCTGATGGCGCGTGGGAAGGGAGCGATACCTTCAGGCCGCTTTCAAGTGTGATGGACGCGGTCGTCGATGTGTAGCCGTTCATCGATCCGGCCGTCCCGAACACGCAATAGCGCCGTCCATTCCTTCCGGTGACGAACTTGCAGAGATCGTTGATCGTGCCGGAACCGACCGCGACCACGGCATCCGCATCCGCGAGTTTGACGGCCAGGCTTTCGACGTTGGCCATGTCGGCGTGCGGGTGATCCAATATCACGACATCGACGGGGCCGAGCGTCTTCAGTTCGCGCGCAACGCGTTCGCCAAGCGCGTCATAGGTCGCTGGATCCGCAACGACCGTGAACCGCTCACCCAGATCGAGCTCCGAAACGAGATCGGCCGCCCGCCCTTCGAGGCTTTCTTCGATGACAATCCGGTCATACGGCACCACGGCCTTTTGACCGGTCTCCGGGTCGGTCCAGCGCCCGTCCAAAATGTCGTCGATTAGTGCCGTCCAGGATCCGGCTGCCGGATTCGTCATGACGTCCTCATTCTGGGGCAACCCTCTAATCGAGGCGCAGGAGCGTTGCGGTTATAAAACAATAGTCACCTATCACTGTCTTTTGTCAAGCATTCGCCCGCGACGCTTGACTTCGTTCTGCAAACCTGCGGAAAAAGGAACATGAATGCCAATGCCGACATCGACGTGGTCCGACCATCTGGGCTCTCGGCACTGCCGCCCGAATTCGACAGCGCGGTGGCATGGGCTGCCTGGCTCTACTATGTCGACCAGCTCAATCAGAGCGATGTGGCCAAGGTCATGAACGTTTCCAGGGCCAGCGTGGTGCACTATCTGCAGGAGGCGCGCGAAAGCGGACTTGTCGCCGTGCAGGTCGACCACGACGCCTTTGCCCGCAC
Organism: Mesorhizobium sp.; assembly: GCA_004020315.1. Classification (GTDB taxonomy): domain Bacteria; phylum Pseudomonadota; class Alphaproteobacteria; order Rhizobiales; family Rhizobiaceae; genus Mesorhizobium. The sequence goes on along the minus strand of SAQG01000001.1, from coordinate 487,093 downwards.
CTTGACTTCGCGGCGTCTGATGGAAAAATTCGGTCTTCGCGGCGCCGCGGTTATCCCCGACCTCGATCCCAACGATGCCGATCGCCGCATCGGCGAAGCGGCAGGACGGTTGCTCGCGTCCATGGTCGATCCGGGTGACACGATCGGCGTTGCCTGGGGAAAAACGGTGCTCGCTGCCGCCCGCTCGATTCCACGACTACGGCATGATCGGAACCTCACCGTCGTCCAACTCTCGGGAAGCTCGATCGGCACCAGCGATTTCTCGCCGGAGTTCTGCACCTCGCTGATGGCCAATCGGCTCGGGGCCCGCTGCATCAACCTGCTTGCCCCGGCGATCGTCTCCACTGACGAACTGCACGACGAACTCATGCAGGAGCCGATGCTCGTCAACCAGTTCCGTATGATCCGTGCCGCCGGCAAGGTCATCTTCGGGATCGGCGATATCGGGCCGGAGAGCACCTATGCCCGAGCCGGGATATCGGATGCCGCCGCACTTGCCGGCATGATCGAGCAGGGAGCGCTCGGGGTCATCATCGGGCGGTTCATCGACGCTCAAGGAGTCCCCTTCGCAACTCCGCTCGACGGACGCACCGTCGGCATCACGCTCGACGAACTGAAAGCGGTGCCCATCCGCATCTGCGCCGCCGGTGGCGCCCGCAAGATGGGGGCGATCAGGGCTGGGCTCGTCGGCGGTTACGCGACACATTTTGTCACTGACATGGCCACCGCGAACATTCTCTTGGAATAGCCGGCACTTGGACTAACCAGCACTCGGTGGAACGCATCGTCTCGGGAGGACAATCATGGGCAGCAGCGACGGACCTCTTGTCGTCGGCCTCGACAGTTCCACGCAATCCTGCAAGGCGATTGCCTGGAGCCGGGACGGACGAGCCGTGGCCGAAGGCCGCGCGCCGCTCGATCTGATGAAGCCGAGGCCGGACTATGTCGAGCAGGAGGTCACCGACTGGTGGCGGGCCGCGACGGCGGCGCTGCAACAGCTTGTCGGCGCAGTCGACGCGAAACGCATTGCCGGTATCGCGATCTCCAACCAGCGCGAGACCGTTGCCCTGATCGACGGCGCCGGCGAGCCGATCGGCCCCGCGAGCCTCTGGCTCGACGAACGTGCCGCCGGGCTGGTCGATCGTTTCGCCGCGGAGATCGGCCGAGAGCGGCTGCACGCGATCACCGGCAAACCGATCGACGTGACACCGGTGGTCTACCGCCTGAAATGGCTGCGCGAGAACGAGCCGGAACGTTTGGACCATGCGAATAAAATCCTCGACGTGCACGGCTATCTGACGCTGAAACTGACGGGAACGCCGAGTGCGAGCTGGACGAGCGCCGATCCTTTCGGTCTCTTCGACATCTCGCGCAAGGTATGGTCGCAGCCGATCCTCGATCATCTCGGCATCAAGCCGTCGCAACTTCCCAATGCGGTGCGGTCCGGCACGCGGGTTGGGACCGTTCATGCCGCGGCCGCCGCCGCAACCGGTCTCGCCGAAGGAACGCCGGTGATTGCCGCCGGTGGCGATGGGCAATGCGCCGGGCTCGGCGTCAATGCGATGCGCGACGGCGTCGTCTATCTCAATCTCGGAACTGCGATCATCGCGGGAATCTGGTCGCGGGAACCGGTGGTCGGCGCCTTCTGGCGTACCATGACCTCGCCGACAGGCGATGGCTATTTCCTCGAGGCAGTGCAGCGGGCGGGTGTCTATTTCGTCAACTGGTTCGTCGACACGTTTGCCGGCGGGCGCTCCGATCCGGCGATCTTCGACCGCCTGGAAAGGGAAGCGGCGGCCGTCCCGATCGGCTCGGACGGACTTCTCGCCGGCACCACCCTGGTCGGATGCATGGACCCGCATTGGGATCCGAGCGCACGCGCGAGCTTCGTCGGCATGCACCCATCTCACACGCTGGGTCATTTTTATCGTGCGGGGCTAGAGGCGATGACGCTGCAAACCGCCCGGGCTCTCGAAGAGATGCGCAGCCATGGTCTTTCGCCGGCGCAAATGGTGGCGATCGGTGGCGGCGCCAACAGCAAGCTTTGGACAAAGATGATCGCGGACGCAACCGGGATCGCGATCCATAAGGGTCACAATGCCGAGGCCTCGTCCCTCGGCGCAGCCATTAGCGCCGCGGTCGGCATAGGATGGTTCGAGAGTTTTGCTGAGGCTGCGGACGCCATGACGAGCATCGCCGAGACAATCGAGCCGGACCCACGCAGCCGCAACGCATGGGAGGCGTTGTCGGCCAGGCAGGCCAAGGTCTTTTCCGCGACCAAATTCGCCTGGCGGAGTTGAGACCGGCGCGGCAAGCGGGCTCTCGAACCGGAGCGTGAAATGCATCCCCTCCCGCTACTTCACCCACCCACCGCCTGCTGATAGACATCAGGCTTGAAGCCGACGAGGATACGATCGCCGAGATCGAGGACCGGCCGCTTGATCATCGTCGGGTTGGCCAGCATCAGCGCCTTGGCCTTCTTCTCCTCGAGGCTCAGCTTGTCCTTGTCCGACAGTTCGCGAAACGTGGTGCTCGCCTTGTTGAGCAGGATTTCCCAGCCGACCTTGCCGGACCAGCCGTTCAGCCGGTCCGCGTCCAGTCCTTCGACCCTGTAGTCGTGAAAGCGATAGGCGACATCGTGGCTGTCCAGCCAGGCACGCGCCTTCTTGATCGTGTCGCAACTGGTAATGCCGTACATCGTGATGGTCAAAATTAGGGTCCCTCGGACTGATCGTTCGTCGAATCTGACGGCACCCTAAACCACTCGTCGGACTTTGCCAGAAACCGCGCAGGCATCCTCAAATTTTTAGGGCTTGCACATACTAAGGGATTTCCCTAAGTATTTCTTCAAACGGGCTTTGGCCCTGAGCTTGGCCGCGTGAAAGGAACAATCATGGCAAGGATTGTCGTATCGGAGTTCGTGTCCATTGACGGCGTTATGGAAGCGCCGGGCGGGGAGCCGGGCTACAGACACACCAACTGGGTCGGCAGGCTGCAGGATCCCGGGCAGATCCAATACAAGTTGGAAGAGGTGCTGGCGCATGAGGCGCTGCTGATCGGCAGGATAACCTATGAGAGCTTCGCTGGCGCCTGGCCGTCCTACAAGGGCGTCTTTGCCGACAGAATGAACAGCATGCCGAAATACGTCGCGTCGACCACGCTGGAAGATCCGGTGTGGAACAACACGACCGTGCTCAAGGGCGACGCGATGGCGGCGGTGGCGAAGCTGAAGCGGGATCTCAAGGGCGACATGGTCGTTGGCGGCAGCCGAACGCTGGTCAATGCGCTCAAGCGGCACGACCTTGTCGACGAATACCGGCTGATGGTGTTTCCGGTCGTGCTCGGCAGCGGCGTGCGCGTGTTCGACGAGACCGACGACGCAACGAGCTTAAAACTGGTCGACACGCGTCCGTTCGACAACGGCGCCGTCGTGCTCACCTATCATGTGGTGCGCCCATGACAGCCACTCACTCCGCCAGCCAGCCGCCGATCGACGGCATCTTTCGGGCGCTTGCCGATCCAACGCGCCGCCGTGTTGTCGAGCGGCTGAACAGAAGCCCCGCCTCGGTCAGCGAGCTTGCGCAGCCGTTCGGAATGGCCCTGCCCTCCTTCATTGAACATCTCAGGGTTTTGGAAGACTGCGGGCTGGTGCGTTCCGAAAAAGCCGGCCGCGTCAGGACCTACCGGCTTGCACCTGAGCCGCTGAAGCTTGCGGAAAATTGGCTGGCCGAGCAACGCGCGCTGTGGGAGCGCCGCCTCGATCAGTTCGACGACTATGTCCTAAAACTCAAGGAAAAAGACAAATGAGTTCGACCCCGCTATTCAAACCCAACCCGAGACTCGACCTCGTCCTCGAACGCGTCATCGACGCGCCGCGCGAGCTTTTGTGGACGGCCTTGACGACGCCCGAACACGTTCGGCAATGGTTCACGCCGAAGCCGTGGATCGTTTCCGAGTGCGAGATCGATCTTAGGCCCGGCGGCCTGTTCAGGACCCGCATGCAGTCGCCCGATGGCAAGGAGGTCAACGACCGCCACTGCTGCTACCTCGAAATCGTCCCGAACGAGCGGCTGGTGTGGACCGACGCATTGCTGCCCGGCTATCGCCCGTCAGGCGACCCATTCATCACAGCGGTCATATCGTTGCAGCCGGAAGGAAAGGCGACCCGCTACACGGCGACCGCCATCCATCGGGATGAAGCGACGCGCAAGAACCACGAGGAGATGGGTTTTTTCGAAGGCTGGGGCACCGTAGCGGGTCAGCTGGCGGCTTACGTCAGAACGATGTGAGGCGACGGCCTGACTTCGCGCTCACATGACGGGAACAGAATCGTCTTGGCCATTCAGTTGCCAACGTCCGAGCTCTTTATACACGCCTTGCCGGATGAGACTGTGTATGAGCACAAAATCACGCACAGTCCAGCTGATCGGTTCGATGACCCGTTCGCGAACTCCGGGAACACGCGCCTTATCACGGAGTAGTGTGATGTGCGGTTCGATTGAATTCGTCACAAGAGGCTTCAACGGGCTGTCGGCGATCACGGCCGTGAGATTGCGCCAGAAGGCTTGCAGCGACGGGACGCTATCACTCCCCCGCAGTACCAACGCGCCACCTCCAAAAGCCGACAAGCCGATCAAAACATACCTCGAACGGCTTTGCCTCGATTATTGAGCCTATGCGGCAGGCGATTTCGACCCAGCCATCCGGTAGTCCGTCGTGATCGCCGAGCCCGATTAGCGAGATATGTAGGCGTTGCGCCCGAAACGGTTTTCCTCGCAATCCCAACTCTCGGCGCCAATCGGCAGCCCGGCGTGCAAGCGCGGCAGAGATCGGGTTTTCCACAAGAATCGCAAAAAACAACCGATCGTTCCGATGCCCGTCCGGCTCGTCTAAGCGGAAGAAGGTTTGACCGTTTTTCCCGATCCCGAATAACGGCAGCTCGTTCATAGCTATCTCGTCCGGCACGTTTGTCCGACCAAGAAGTTTAGAACAAAAAGAGAACACATCAAGGGGAAAAATTCGCATATGCCTGCAGATGGGTTGATCGAGCGTAAAACCACCTACCCGTAGCGCCTATGCCAGATAGCAGCCGCGCTCGATGGCGAGGCGGCGCACCAGCGCCAGCACGCTGTCGATGGTGGGCGTCGGTTGGCCCGTCAGCCGGCCAAGCTCCTGGACCGCCGTCACCAGCGCATCGATCTCCATCGGCCGGCCGCGCTCCAGATCCTGCAGCATCGAGGTCTTGTGCGCGCCGACGTCGCCGGCCCCCTTGATGCGGCGGTCGACCGATATGGGGAAACGCACGCCCAGACTTTCCCCAATCGCCTGCGCCTCCAGCATCATGGCGCGGGCGAGCGTGCGGGTTGCCTCGTCGGCAGCGATTGCCGAAAGCGTGCTGCCGGTCAGCGCGGAAATCGGGTTGAAGGAGAGATTGCCCCAGAGCTTCACCCATATCTCACTTCGGATGTCGTCGCGAACCGGCGCCTGCAGCCCCGCCGCAACCATCTCCTCGGCAAGCCGCGTGACACGTTCGCTCTTCTCGCCCGAAGGCTCGCCGAGCGAGAACCGCTTTCCCTCGATGTGGCGGACCAGGCCGGGCGCATCCACCTCGGCCGCGGGATAGACGACCGAGCCGACGACGCGATCCGGCCCAAGCCGATCCCAGATCACCCCACCGGGATCCACAGCCCGCAACCGTGTGCCTTCGAGCGGCCCGCCGATCTTGTGGAAATACCACCACGGCACACCGTTCTGCATGGTGACGATGGCCGTCCCCTCGCCCAGCAGCGGTGCGATCTGGTCGAGCGCTGGCGCGAGAGAATGGGCCTTGAGCGCCAGCACGACATAGTCCTGGACGCCTAGTTCCTGCGCCTGCGCGGCGGCCTTGACAGTGGCGACGAATTCATGACCGTCTTCGATCAGGCGAAGCCCGGTCGCCTTGATCGCATCGAGATGCGCGCCGCGCGCTACGATCGAAAGATCGACCCGGCCGGCCATGGCAAGTTTTGCCGCGAGATAGCCGCCGATCGCGCCGGCGCCAAAAATGGTGATCCGCATCATTATCAAAGACCGGGTTTGGCAAGACCGAGTTTGGTCGCGAGACCGATGCGCTGCAGCTTGCCCGTGGCGCCCTTCGGGATTTCATCCAGGATCAGGACAATGCGCGGCACCTTGAAGTCGGCGAGCCGCGTCGCGGCAAAGCTGCGGATATCGCCTTCGGTAGCGGCCATGCCCTCGCGCAGCACGATCGCAGCCGCGACGTCTTCACCGAGCTTGTCGTGCGGCGTGGCGAAGGTGACGACCTGCGCCACCGCCGGATGGTCCATCAGCACGTCATCGACCTCGAGCGGCGAGATCTTCTCGCCGCCGCGGTTGATAATCTCCTTGAGCCGGCCGGTGACGCGCAGATAGCCGTCTACGTCGAGGACGCCCTGGTCGCCGGTATGAAACCAGCCATACGCAAAAGCCGTGGCATTGGCGTCCGGATTGTTCTCATAGCCCGCGGTGACATTCGGCCCGCGAATGACGATTTCGCCGGTTTCACCGGGCTTCAGCAATTGCCCGTCCGGCGCCATCACCGCCACCTCCGGTCCGGCCGCGGCGCCGACGCTACCCGGCTTGCGCAGGCCCGGCGGCAACCGGTTCGAGGTCATCTGGTGCGCGGCCTCGGTCATGCCGTAGGATTCGATCACTGGGCAGCCGAAGGTCGCTTCGAGCTCGGCCATCACCTGCGGCGGCAGCGATGCCGAGGACGAGCGGATGAAGCGGAGGGGTGCTGCGGCCAGCGCATCGGCGTTGCGCGCCGCGCGCGGCAGGATCGCCTGATGCATGGTCGGCACGGCCGTGTACCAGCTCGGCCGCGCCTCGCTTAGCCAATGGAAGAAGCGCAGCGCGCTGAAGCCCGGCGAGCAGAAGACGCTGCCGCCGGCGGCGAGCGAGGACAGCACCGCGGCGATCAGCCCATGGATGTGGAACAGCGGCATAATGTTGAGGCAGCGATCACCGGCCGCCAGACCGAGCGTCGCGCCGATATGGGCGGCCGAGGCGGCGAGATTGGCATGGCTGAGCGGCACCAGCTTGGGTCGTGACGTGGTGCCTGAGGTGTGCAGCAACAGTGCGATGTCGCCGTCCTCAGCCAGTTCGGGCGCAGCCGGCGGGCCAACCGGTTCGCCCTCGATCACAAAGCTTCCGGCAGGCGCATCACGCAGTGCTGCGAGCCTGAGCACCGCTATGCCCAGGCGCTCGGCAACGGCGACCGCCGGGCCGCTTTCGTCCTCGGCAACCAGGATCGCCTTGGCGCCAATGTCGGTCAGGTAGAAGTCGAGCTCGTCGGCCCGGTAGGCTGGGTTGAGCGGCGCGGTCGAGGCGGCCGCGGCCACCGCGACAAAGGCCGTCGCCATCTCCGGCCCGTTCGGCAGCACGATGGCAACCCGGTCGCCACGGCCGAGGCCCAGCGCATGCAGTTGCGCTGCCGTTTCGGAGATCAGGCGGCGCAGTCCGCCATGGGTGAGCGTGATCCTGTCGGGTGCCGAAATCGCCGGCGCATCGTCCGCTCCGGCAGCAAGCCGTTCAATGATCGACGCCGATTCAGACAACGCGAACCTCTAGGTCGCCGACACCGTCGATATGACCGCGAAGGACATCGCCGCGAATGACCGCGCCGACGCCCGCCGGCGTGCCGGAAAGAATGATGTCCCCCGGCATCAGCGTGAAGAGACCTGAGAGATAGCTGATCATTTCCGGAACTTTCCAAATCATCTGGTTGAGGTCGCCGGTCTGCTTTCGCTCGCCATTGACGTCCAGCCAGATCGCTCCCTGACTGGGATGGCCGATCGAGCTTGCCGGAACCAATGGCGTGCATGGTGCCGATGCCTCGAAAGCCTTGCCGACCTCCCATGGACGGCCCATGTCCTTCGCCTTCGCTTGCAGGTCGCGCCGCGTCATATCGAGACCTACGCCATAACCAAACACGCAGTCCAGAGCCTTTTCGACCGGGATATCCGTACCGCCGCTTTTCAGCGCCACGACCAGTTCGATCTCGTGATGGACATCGTTGGAGGCCGGAGGATACGGAAATTCCCCTGTCGTATCGAGGTTGTCGGGGTTCTTCTGGAAGAAGAATGGCGGCTCCTTGTTGGGGTCGTGTCCCATCTCGACTGCATGCGCGGCATAGTTGCGTCCGACGCAATAGACCCTGTGTACCGGAAACATTTTGTCGGTTCCCGCCACCGGAATGCTCGGGATTGAGGTCGGTTCGATGACGTAGCTTGAGGCCGTGCCGTCCATGTTCACTGTCTTGCTCCTGCGTAATAGTCGACTTTGGCTTCGGCCCGTTCGATCAGTTCGGCGATCAGCAGGGCGAAGGCAAAAAGAATGATGGTAAGGGCCCAGAATTCGGCCATGCGGAAATTTCGCGAGAAGGTCTCGAACAGCGCACCGTAGCCGACGATAGCGACGAGCAACTGGCCGATGACGACGCCCTTGACGCCGCGGATAAGGCCGAGGCGGATGCCGGCAAGGATTTCCGGAAGTGCCGCCCAAAGGATGATCTTGGTATAGAGCGCCGGGCGCGAGGCGCCATAGGAACGCGCCATTTCGATCAGCGACGGCGAGATATGGCGGACCCCGGCGCGGGTGTCGAGAACGATGATCCAGATCGCAAACAGGAACACCGCCGCAACGATCGTCTTCTCGCCGAAACCGAACAGGATCATCAGCACCGGAACGATCGCCGAGAGCGGTGCGCTTGAGAAGATATTGACCCACATGCCGAGCAGGTCATCGGCGATCTTGACGCGTCCCATCAGGATGCCCAGTGGCACGCCGACTACGATCGACAGGGTCATGCCCATGGCGAAGGCACGAAGGGTCGTGACTGTCGCACTCTGCCAGGACGGCGTCTGCACGAGACTGACCGCTGCAACCAGCACGTCGCTAAACGGCGGCAGCAGAAAGACAAGGTCCAGCCGGCCGACGATTTCCCATACGACGCACCAGACGAGCAAAGACGCCATCATTGGCACACGGTAGCCAAACAAGGTCATGGCCGGTCATTCCACATATTGCTTCAGCCCCTGCCATATCTCCTCGACGGTATCGAGATAGTGCCTGTCGCGATGAATGCGCTCCGGGTCGCCGGAACGACCGATTTCCGGTTCGATGATCTGCGATACCCGGCCGGGTCTCGGTGACAGCAACACGATACGGTCGGAGATGTAGACCGCCTCCTCGATCGAGTGCGTGACGAAGATGAAGGTCTTGTTCTGGTTGGTGCGCAGCCGGATCAGATCTTCCTGGAACTTCCGCCGGTTCTGCTCGTCAACCGCCGAAAATGGTTCATCGAGCAGCAGGACGTCGGCATCGACCGACAAGGCTCGCGCCAGGCCGACGCGCTGGCGCATGCCGCCCGACAGCTGGTGGGGGTATTTGTCCTCGAAGCCGGCGAGACCGACCTCGGCGATATAGCGGCGCGCGATCTCCTCGCGCTCGGCCTTGTTGGTGCCGCGCAATTCAAGTCCGAAGGCAACGTTGCGCATCACGGTCGCCCAAGGCATCAGCGCAAAATCCTGAAACACGAAAGCGCGTTCGGGACCTGGTGCGCTGACGCGCTTGCCGTTGATCGCGACGGTGCCGCCATCGGCCCGTATCAGCCCCGCTATGATCTTCAACAGCGTTGTCTTTCCGCAACCGCTGGGTCCGAGAAGGCTGGTCAGCTTGCCCCTGGGAAAGTCGAGGTCGATGCCGCGCAACGCCTCGACATTGCCGTAGGTCTTGGAAATTCCTCGCACCTCCACGATTGAATCGATCGGTGCGGGAACCGGCGACGGTCCATTTCGCAATGCGGTCGCGCCCATGTTATGTACCTCTACTCTCGGGCCTGAAAACACGGACTTCCACCCACTGCAGAAAGACAAGCGTGAGGGTGGAAAGCGCAATGATCGAGGCAATTGTTGCGTACATCTCGGCGTAGTCTGCGCGCGAGCGGTGAAAGGTGATGAGGTCGCCGATGCCGGTCGGGGTAATCAGCAGTTCGGCGAGCACCACGCCGACGAACCCGGCAGCTACGCCGAGGCGCAAGCCGGCAAAAATCACCGGGCTGGCATCTGGAAGAATGATCTTGGCGACGGTCTGCCAACGTGTGCCCATGAATGATCGGCACATGACCAGCAGCGACTCGTTGACGTTGCGCACGGCCTTATAGGTGTTGAGCACGATGACCGGCAGCGCCAGGATCATGACGGCGAGCGTCTTGGCGGTCATGCCTATTCCGTAGACGAAGGTGACCATCGGAATGAAGGCGGCAACGGGTGCTGCCTGAAGCACGATGAACACAGGGATCACCAGCCATTCGCCGGTGCGCCACAGTCCACAGATCGTGCCGAGGCCGACACCCAGGAACGCCGACAGGACCACGCCGAGCACCAGCGGCTGCAGCGTCGAAAGATAGGCAGTTGCCAGGCTCCCGTCGGCGAGCAGTCCGAAAAACGCGACGATCGTGTCGGAAAAAGTCGGAAAGGCGAAGCTGACGGGAATACGCCCGGCCACTTCCCAAATCCCCGCGAACAGGGCGATCGACACCAGCCTGAGCAGGATCGGCTGGTCCCACGATGCGACCGTTGCGCTTCGAGTGGATGGGGAAGCGAGGCCGGCAGCCTCGCCGTCGGTTCTGATGCTTACGGCCATTCGGCAGGCCGCCTATTTCTTGCCGAGCTTGGCGACGGCGCGGTCGATTGCTGAGAGGTCCCAGAAGTCCTCGACCTTGAGGGTCGCGGGATCGCCTTCGATCTGGCCGGCAAGGCTGAAGAAGGCAAAGTCGTCTGCGGCCGCATCCGCTCCGCCGCCATTCAGCGCAAGGCTGCCGGCCTCCGCGGTTTCCTTGTAGTATTCGGTGATTTCGCTATCGGCCTCCGCGCCGAGATCCGGCAGCAATTTGTACTTGTTGCGGAGCTCGACCGCGACAGTCGGGTTCGCGGTGATCTCGCGCGCCGTCTTCATCAATTCCTCGACCAGAATGTCGACGTCGGCCGCGTTGTTCTTCAGATAGTCCGCGGTCGCGAAAAGCGCTTCGTCCGAGGCGCCGAGATCCTCGACCGGCAGAACGATGAACTTGCCGGGAGCTTCGGCCTCGAGCGCGCGCCTGTTGGCGGCATCGACGATCGATGCCTTGATGGTCCCTTGGAGCAGCGCATTGCGGCGAACCTCGGAACCCGGGACATAGCTGATGTTGCCGAGCTTGATGCCGTGGTTTTTCGCCATCAGGAGCATGACCGCCTCGGTGCCGGAGCCGCGCGCCTGCACGGCGACTTCCTGCCCGTCGAGATCCTTCCATTCCTTGTAGAATTCGCTGTTGACGACAGGGAAGAAGCGCAGCGTCGATATCTGCGCAAAGATACGGATCGGCACGCCTACCTTCTGGATCAAAGTATAGGGCGCGCCGATGCCGACATCGGCCTGGCCGCCGACAATGGCCTGGGCAGCCAGATCCTCGTCATTGAGAACAATGAGCTCGACATTCACGCCGCGCTCCTTGGCGCGCTCTATCGCGGCGAGTGTCTGGATGGATTCTATACCGGGAAGGTCGCCGAATGCGATGCGCATGTCGCCCGCATTTGCGGCCGACGGGTGCGATGCACATGCAAGGACCGCGGCGAAGGCGGTGGCAAGGATGGTACGTCTGGTCATGCTGGCCATTGTCATTCCTCCCGTTTTTTGTAACCATTGCCTTAATTGGTTAAGGCTGTGGGGCGGATTGGTCAAGGAGAAACTGCACCGTATCAAACGCGCGTGTCCAGAAAACTCGGCAGTTGACGGTTTCCGCCAATCGTTTTAACACCGACAAAGGGAAATCATATGCGAATTGGTTAAATTGATGGAAGATCCCGGTAATGGCGGCCACGCCGCCCTGGTTCAGCTCCAGGCCTATCTTGCCCAGATGGACCATGCCGGTGAGACCCGGCTGCCCGCCGAGCGGGAACTATCCGAGAGCCTCGGCGTATCGCGCGGGGATCTGCGCAAGGCGCTGGCGGTGCTCGAAAAGGACGGCCGCATCTGGCGTCACGTCGGCAGGGGCACCTTCGTCGGCAGCGGGCCGGTCGAGGAGACGATCGGAATTTCGGAGATCGCCGGGCGCACAAATCCGGCCGACGTGATGCGCGCGCGCCTCATCATCGAGCCCGAGATTGCGCGCGAAGCTGCGCTGCACGCCACGCTTTCCGATATCGCCTCGATGCGGCAATCGCTGGTGCAGACGCGGGAAGCCGTCACATGGCGGCAATATGAGAACATCGACAATCTGCTCCACCGGCAGATTGCGCAGGCGAGCCGCAACAACGTGCTGCTTGGCCTATTCGACGTCCTGAACGCCGTGCGCCGAACCGTGGTCTGGGGACGCCTTCGTTCAGAAGGCGCCCGCCCACCGGCAGACCATCACAGCTTCGGCGACCATGAACGGATCGTCGAAGCGATCGCCGAGCGTGATTTGGGCGGCGCGGCCGCGGCGATGCGCCTGCATCTCCAGCAGGTCGAACGGCGCTTGATCCCTGTTCGCGAAGCTGCCGAATAGTTTGGACTGGCCCCGCTACAGCGCCGCGCGTGCTTCTTAGACGCGCGGCGCTGTTCGCGCTCATGCGCTAGGCGCCGTAGCCGACGATACCCTTGATCTCGAGGAAGTCGTGGATCGCCCAGTCGGCGTACTCGCGGCCGTTGCCCGACTGCTTGTAACCGCCAAAAGGCGCGAACGTGTCCCACTCCGGATAATTGATCGAGACTTGCCCGGCGCGCAGGCGGCCGGCGATTTTTCGCGCGTGATCGATATCCCCGGACTGCACATAGGCGGCGAGGCCATAGACGGTGTCGTTGGCGATCTTCACCGCGTCGTCGTCGTCATCATAGGAGATCACCGAAAGCACCGGCCCGAAGATTTCTTCCCGCTCGATCGTCATGCCTGGCGTGACATGGCCGAAGACGGTCGGCCTGACATAGTAGCCGCGGTTGAGGTGCTCCGGGCGGCCGGGGCCGCCGGTGACCAGCGTAGCACCCTCGGCGATGCCGGCCTCGATCAGCCGCTGGATCTTCTCGAACTGGATGTTGCTGACTACTGGCCCGAGCTTGGTCTCTTCCGAGCGCGGATCGCCGACCTTGTGCGCCTCGGCCGCCTTCTTGGCGATCGTCAGCGCCTCGTCGTGGCGGCCGGCCGGCACCAGCATGCGCGTCGGCGCATCGCAGGACTGGCCGCTATTGCCGAAACAGGCGTTGACGCCCTTGCGCACGGCCTTCTCGAAGTCGGCATCGGGCAGCACGATGTTGGCCGACTTGCCGCCGAGCTCCTGCGCGACGCGCTTGACCGTCTCGGCCGCCGTCTTGGCGACGATGATGCCGGCCCGGGTCGAACCGGTGAACGAGACCATGTCGACATCGGGATGGCCGGCCATGACCTGTCCGACGTCGGGACCGGTGCCGTTGACCATGTTGTAGACCCCCTTGGGCGTGCCGGCCGCTTCCATCACTTCCGAAAAGATGATGCCGCTGATCGGCGCGATTTCGGAAGGCTTCAGCACGACGGTGCAGCCGGCGGCAATCGCCGGCGCCACCTTGCAGACGATCTGGTTGAGCGGCCAGTTCCACGGCGTGATCAACGCGCAGACACCGATCGGCTCCTTGACCACCATGGTGGTGCCACGCCTCTCGCTGAATTCATAATCCTCCAGCGCCTTGATGGTGGATTCCATATGTGCCCTGCCCGCCCAGGCCTGCGCCTCGCGCGCCCAGGTGATCGGCGCGCCCATCTCCTGGGAGACGGCCTGGGCGATGTCCTCGTAGCGCTCGTTGTAGACTTCGAGGATTCGCTTCAGCAGTTTTAGGCGTTCGGCCTTGCTGGTTTGCGAGAAGGCCGGAAAGGCCGCCTTCGCCGCTGCCACGGCGCGATCCACATCGGCCTTCGAGCCGACGGCGATTTTCGTATAGGCCTCTTCGGTGGACGGGTCGATCACATCCAGCGTTGCCGGCACCACGGGCGCGACCCATTTGCCGTCGATGAAGAAGTTCAGGTGATTGCTCATGGGTGGTGCTCCGGTTTTCTGGAAAGGATGGGGATCAGATTAGCCGGGTAGCATAGGGCAGCTAGCGCCGCGGCGCAGGCTGATATGCGCCACATCGCCGACGCTGAATTGAAAACCTTCCGCCCGGCGTGGCGCATCGATCACCACTGGTATCCCCTGCCCCAATTCGGCGTGCAGGCGCAAGGTGCGGCCGTGAAAGACGATACTGCTCACCCGCACCGGCGCGGTGCCGGGCGCAGCATCGGTCGTCGCCAGAAGATCCTCCGGACGCACACCAATGGTTCGCATTGCGCCTTCGCCCGGCGCTTCGCCGGTTTCCGAGGTGGCTTCGAGCGGCAGGGCGCCGGCGGCGAAACGCAACCGATCGCCGTCACGGCCGACAAAGCGCGACTGCAGCAGATTCATCGTGCCGATGAAACTGGCGACGAATTTTGTGGCGGGCCGGTCGTAGAGCGTGGCCGGCGGAGCAATCTGCTCGATGCGGCCCTTGTTCATGACGACGATACGATCGGAGATCGACAGCGCCTCGGTCTGGTCGTGGGTGACCAGGACGAAGGTGGTGCCGAGCCGCGACTGCAGCCGCTTCAATTCGACCTGCATCTGTTCGCGCAGATGCGCGTCGAGCGCCGACAGCGGCTCGTCGAGCAACAGCACACGCGGTTCGCAGACGATGGCACGGGCGAGCGCGACGCGCTGGCGCTGGCCGCCCGACAATTCGGACACGCGGGCGCCGAGCTTCTCGGCAAGGCCGACCATGTCGAGCGCTTCGCCGACACGCTTTGCCTGTTGGGTGCCCGAAAGCTTGCGCAGCGACAGACCGAAGCCGACATTTTCGGCAACGTTCATGTGCGGAAACAGCGCATAGTCCTGGAACACGGTGTTGACCGGCCGGTCGAACGGCCGCAGCGAGGTGATGTCACGGCCGTCGAGCAGCACCCGTCCGCTCGACGGGCTTTCGAACCCGGCGATCACCCGCAGGCTGGTGGTCTTGCCGCAGCCGGACGGACCGAGCAAGGTCAGAAATTCGCCGCGCGAAATGTCGAGATCGACGGCGTCGAGCCCGACGATGCCGCCCGGAAATACTTTCGAGACTGCATCCAGCCGGACGAGAGGATCAGGCGCCATCGCGAACCTCGGATGGCTTGGTCGTGTTGACCCAGAGGATCTGGCAGCGCTCGGCGCCCGGATTGCGGAAGGCGTGCAGCAAGGTGCTCTTGAAGGCGAAGCTGTCGCCGGTCTTCAGCCCATAGGTGGTTGAATCGATCACAAGTTCGACTTCGCCCGACAGGACGAAACCGAATTCGTGGCCGGGATGGGCGTAGGCTTCGACGGTGCCGCCGCCGGCTTCCACCGTCACCAGCATGCCGGTAAGCGTAGCGGCCGGCGGCGACAGCAGCGCCTTGGCGATGCCTTCCGACTTCACTGGGATCTGCCGCCGGCTGTTGGCGCGCACGCAATAGAGATCGTTGCCGGCACCGTTGCCGTCGGCGATCAGCGCCGACGGCTCGATATCGAGCGCGGCGGCGAGCGGCCAGATCACTTTGACCCGAAGCGAGGACAGGCCGCGCTCGATCTGGCTGAGCGCCCCGATCGAAACGCCGGCCTTGGCGGCAAGCTCGGCCAGCGAGAGATTGCGTTCCAGCCTGAGCGCCCGCACGCGCCGGCCGACCCGCACGTCAGCGTCGTCCTTCGGCTTTTCAGCCGCTTGGTCCAGTATATCCATCTGTTTCCCGACCTGGTTTTCGGTATCCTTAAGCGGCGCCGCGCAGTCGAAACCGCGCGGCACCTCAGAAACTCAGCCGCCTGCCTTGACCTTCTCGAACATCTTGGCGAGTTCGTCATTCTGTTTCATCGGCCCGGTGAAGACTGTGGTCTTCAGCATCACTTCCGGATCGGACGGCAGCTGCAGCTTTTCCAGTTCCTCCTTCGGCACCGCGGCGAAGGCCGAGCTGTTCGAGCTGCCGTAACCATAGGCCTGGATCAGGTATTTTCCCGAATCCGTTTCCAGCCGGCTGTTGATGAAGTCATAGGCGAGGTCGACATTCTTGGCGTCCTTGAGCAAGACGAAGCCGCACGCCCAGGTCAGCATGCCTTCCCTAGGCTTCATGAACTCGACGGGCACGCCCTGCTTCTTCAGCGAGGTGGCCGACGCGTTCCAGGTCATGGCGGCGACTAGCTGGCCGCTGGCCAGCGCCTGTTCGACCGAGGTCATGTCGGTGGTGTAGTTCGAGAGCAGCGGGCGCTGCTCGCGCAGTTTTTCAGCCACCTTTTCCATCTGTTCCGGCGTCATGTCGAACGGATTGACGCCGGCGAGAAGCGCCGCCACCACCGGCGTATCGTGGACGGCGTCGATTGTCGCCATGCGCCCGGCATATTGCTTGTCCCACAGCAGGTTCCAGCTCGGTTCCGGGTTCTTCACCAGATCGGTACGGTAGAGGATCGAAGTGTTGCCCCAGTCCCACGGCACCATCCAGACCTTGCCGTCGCCGGCCTGCAGGTCGGGCAGGTTCTTGAAGACCGGAAAGATCGAATCCCAGTTCTTGATGCGCGTGGTGTCGATCGGCTGCAGCAAGCCTTCCTTGTTCCAGCGCGCCACCTTGTCGTAGCAGGGATGTGCGACGTCAGGACGGAAACCAGCCTTGACCTTGGTGAAGGCGTCATCGTCGTCGCCGAACATCGAGGCCTCGATGCCATCGGGGTTTGCGGCGAGGAAGCTCTTGTTGAAGTCGGGCAGTTCGTAGCCCGACCAGGTGAAATATTGCAACTTGTCGGCCGCGAGCGCGACTGTCGACGAAAGCGCCAGCGCGAAGGCTGCCAATCCGGCTTGGACTGTCTTGCGATTTATCGATTTCAGGTCGAATGCCATTGCAGTTCTCCTCTTTCGGTTTCTTCTGGTTTGGACAGGTTGGCGGGCACCGGCCGCTGAGCGGCGGCGAGCCCGCGATGGCGCAGGATTTCGGCAATTGCCGCGATGACGAAGGACACGGCGAGGATGGCCGTGCCCAGCGCCATGACGGTCGGCAGCGATTTCGGGAAACGCAGCTGGCTCCAGATGTAGAGCGGCAAGGTCGGCTCGGTGCCGGCGAGGAAAAAAGCGACGATGAACTCGTCGAAGGAGGTCAGGAAGGCCAGCATGAACGCTGATACAATGGCGGGCAGGCTGAGCGGCAGCATGACCCGTCTGAACGTCGTCCAGTCGGACGCGCCGAGATCGAGTGCCGCCTCGTGGATGGTCTTGGGGATAGCGGCGAAGCGGCTTTTCATGATCACCACCGTCGTCGGCAGCGCCACCAATATGTGGCCGAGTACGATGGCCGTGCGTGACGGCCCGAAGCCAATGAGGTTGACCAGGATCAGCAGCGAGATGCCGACGATGACACCAGGGATCAGGATCGGCAGCCGCGCGATGGCGCTGATCGTGGCGGCAAGCGGCGAGCGGCCGAAGAGATCCATATAGGACACGGTGATGCCGCAGAGCGTCGCACCGGTGGCGGCAATTGCACCGATGACCAGGCTGTTGGCGAGCGCGCCGGACAGCGCCGAATTGCCGGACAGCGTCGCGTACCATTCGAACGTGAAGCCTTGCAGCGGAAATGCCGCCTGGATTGAATCATTGAAGGAGAAAAGCGGGATCAGCGATACCGGCAAATACAGGAATATCACGTAGACAAGGACGTAGGCGCCGAGCCAGCGGCCACTTTGCTTCGCGTCTATCCGCGCGGCGCTCATGTCCGGCTGCCAAATCTGCGGTCGGCGGAACGCACGACCAGCACCACGGCAAGGATCACCAGCATGACGGCAACGGCGAGTGCTGCGCCGAACGGCCAGTCATTTGCCTTGCCGAACTGGGCCTGGATCAGCGAGCCGATCATGGTGCTGGCAGGGCCGCCGACCAGCGCGGGGGTGACATAGTCGCCGACCGTCGGCACGAAGACGACGAGAGCCGCCGCCAGCACCCCCGGCATCGAGTTCGGCAGCACGACGCGGCGGAAGCTGGTGAACGGTCTGGCGCCGAGATCGGAAGCAGCTTCGAGCAGCGATTTAGGGATTGTGTCCAGTGCCACATAGATGGGCAGGATGGCGAAAGGCGCATAGGCGTGAGCCAGCGTCACGATGACGGCGGCCGGCGTGTTGAGAAATGCCAGTGTCGGCTCGGACCAGATGCCGCTTTCGATGAGCGCCGAGTTCAGCACGCCATTATAGGCAAGCACGATCTTCCAGGCGAAGACGCGCAAGAGATAGCTGGTCCAGAACGGCAGCGTCACCAGAAACAACAGCAGGCCGCGCCGCCGTCCGGCGTGGAAGGCAAGATAGTAGGCGACGGGATAGGCGGTGACGACCGTCGCCAGCGTCACCAGGCCGGCAATGGCCAGCGAGCGCAGCGTTACCGTCCAGTACAGCGGGTCGGATGCCACGGTGATGAAATTCGCAAAAGTGAAACCGGCACCCAGCAGCGAACCGTCATTGCCGCGAAGGGCGAGGAAAACCACGAGGCCGAGGGCAAACAGGATCAGGAAGAAGGTGACCAGCCCGCCCGGCAGCAGCATGGCCAACCGGAAACCCGTCGAGGACCGGGACTCCGGCAGCGGCTGCCTTGCAACGATGGTCGACATCGGGGTTGCCATCGAAATTTGAAATCGCCCGAGAATTTTTCATAATCATGAAATTGTCAAGCTGATTCCTGCATCGGCTAAAATCAGCGCTCGAATGCATCCAGCATACGATACCCGGCGATCGACGATTTCATGATTTTGAAAGAGCGTTTGATCTCGGTATCAGCGGATTGAAGAGGATGGCGTCCGCCGATGCGAAATGCAGTGGAGGGGCTCAACCGCGAGGAACGGGATAGACCTTTGGCGGGAATTTGTTGAAAGTGCCGCCGCCGCTGGCCAGGTTTTTGAAGAACCATTGGTCCGGCAGCGACGACCGTCGCAGCAGAACGAGACAGCAGAGGACCGCAAGCCATGACGAACACCACTCTCCTGCCCGACGATGGCCTGTTCGTCGGACGCGCCAGGTCAAGCGATGCGTCCCATCCGCTGGTGGTCACGGTGCGCGACGGCGCGGTTTTCGACATCACTTCGAGCGCAGCACCGACGGTGCGCGACGTTTGCGAGATGCCGGATCCGGCGGGACACGTGCGCTCGGCCGCCGGCAGGCCGATCGGATCGCTTGATGCGATCGCCGCCAACAGTTTCGAGGCCGCGCGCGATCCGCAAAAACTGTACCTGCTTTCTCCCGTTGACCTGCAGGCGGTCAAGGCCTCGGGCGTCACCTTCGTCGTCAGCCTGCTCGAACGGGTCATAGAGGAGCAGGCGCGCGGTTCGGCCGAGAAGGCGGACGCTATTCGCGCCGATATTGCCGGGCTGATCGGCCATGATCTGTCGAAGCTCAAGCCCGGTTCGCCGGAGGCGATGGAGATCAAGGCGAAGCTGATCCAGCGCGGCGCCTGGTCGCAATATCTGGAAGTAGGCATCGGCCCCGACGCCGAGATCTTCACCAAATGCCAGCCGATGGCGTCGGTCGGCTTCGGCGCCGATGTCGGCCTGCATCCGGTTTCCACCTGGAACAACCCGGAGCCGGAGATCGCCATGATTGCCGCCAGCAGCGGCAAAATCGTCGGCGCGACGCTCGGCAACGACGTCAATCTGCGCGACGTCGAAGGGCGCTCGGCGCTGTTGCTCGGCAAGGCCAAGGACAACAACGCCTCGGCCGCGCTTGGCCCGTTCATCCGGCTGTTCGACGATGGCTTTTCCATCGATGACGTGAAGCAGGCCATCGTGCGCTTGAAGGTCGAGGGCGAGGACGGTTTCTCACTGGAGGGCGCCAGTTCCATGGCCGAGATCAGCCGCTCGCCCGAAGAGCTGGTCGCCGCCGCCATCGGTCCGCATCACCAGTACCCGGACGGGCTGGCGCTCTATCTCGGCACCATGTTCGTGCCGTCGAAGGATCGTGGCGAAAAGGGCAAGGGCTTCACGCACAAGGTCGGCGACATCGTCACCATCTCATCGGAGAAATTCGGCGCGTTGATCAACCGGGTGCGGCTCTCGCCCGACTGTCCCCACTGGACCTACGGCGCCAGCCATCTGATGCGCGACCTCGCCAGGGCCGACCTCATCTAGGTTCCCGGCCCGCTTGCGACAGTCTCGGCCCGGGGGCTCGAACTGAGGATCATCCTTGCCTGGAAAATATCAGCCAAACTGATGCAATCTGATGGGACTGCTGATGGCGCCTTTGGTTGCGCTAACTACCACTGGCAAATGGAGGCTTGCCATACGTCGAAAAAGCGGATGCTCTGATGCATCCAGATCGGCGCTGGCAAGATACGATCAGGGTTTGCCGTGATCGTCGTCGGAGTTGGAGGAAGTTTTCAAAATGGGAGGAAATCAAATGCTGACAAAGCTACGACTATTTGTATTCGGCTTGATCGTGGCGCTGGCCATTCCGGCGGCGGCACAGGCCAAGACCTTTTACTGGATTTCGCATGGCGGCCCGGCCGACCCGGTCTGGACCTACTTCCTCGCCGGCGCCAAGCAATGGGCGACGGACACCGGCAACACCGTCAACACCTCGTTCCACAATGGCGACGTGTCGTCCCAGCAGGAAGCTGTTCGCGCGGCCATCGCTGCAAAGGCCGACGGCATCACCACCACCAGCCCCGACCCGGGCAGCCTTATCGAACTCGTCAAGGAGGCACGGGCGGCAAACATCCCGATCATCAATTTCAACACGCCCGATCCGAAGGCGGACTTCAACGCCTATGTCGGCGGCGACAATGTCACCTTCGGCAAGAACTGGGCGCAGTATCTGGTCGACATGGGCCTGGTGAAGAAGGGCGACTTCGTCTGGATGCCGGTTGAAATTCCGGGCGCCACCTATGGCGTCCAGGAAGAGGAAGGCATCAAGAGCGTCTTCGAGCCGCTCGGCATCACCTATGAAATCACCGAAGCCACGCTCGACCAGGCCGAAGCGATCAACCGTATGGTCGACTACCTCACCGCCAACAGGGCCAAGGTCAAGGCGATCATCGGCCTCGGCGATCTGGTGACCGGCTCGATCAAGCGGGTGTTCGACCAGGCCGGCATCAAGCCGGGCGAAATCCCGGTCGTCGGCTGGGGCAACTCGCTCGACACCACCCAGGAGGTGCTGACCGGCTACGTCAATGCCGCGCAGTGGCAGGATCCGCAGGCGACCAGCTATGTGGCGCTTTCGATCGCCAATATGGCCGCCAGCGGCATTCCGCCCGGCTTCGACGTGATCACCGGTGCGCTCTACGAAAAGGACACCGCGCAGGTCTACGACGACATCCTGTCCGGAAAATAAACCGCGATTGGGATGATCGCGGCGGCGCTTGCGCAGCGATCATCCCCATCATCCCGCCGAGCCTTGAACCGCATTATGCGGTGTCGGGCTTAGCCAGTTCCAACCATGTCGCGGGTCCTACGTGGAAAATAGCTCCATTATCCAACGCTCGATCGCCAGGCCGGAATTCGGGCCCTTCGTGCTGCTCGTCGTCGAGCTGGCCGTGTTCTGGGGGTTCAACCACGACTTCCTGTCGCCGCAGAACATCAGCAATATACTGGCCTTCACGGTCGAGCTCGGCCTGATTGCGTTGGCGATGACGCTGTTGATGACCTCAGGCGAATTCGACCTCTCGGTCGGATCGCTGTTCGGCTTCTCGCCCGTCTTGATGTGGACCCTCTTCAACAGCGGCCTCACCTCGCTGGAGGTCGGCTTCGTCGTGGCCTTGCTGGTCGCCGCCTTCATCGGGCTGGTCAATGGCTGGTTCGTGACGCAACTCAAGATTCCATCCTTCCTGGTGACGCTCGGCATGCTGCTGGTCGTGCGCGGCACCGCTCTGTTCGTCACCAGTGGATTTCCGCAGCGGACCTGGAGCGCCGAAGGCAGCTGGCTCGCCGAGGCGCTGGTTGGCGATTTCTTCATCGGGCCGTTCCGCATTTACATGTCGCTGTTCTGGTTCATCGCCGCCGCAATCGCACTTGGCTACGTGCTGACGCAGAGCCGGACCGGCAACTGGATTCAGGCGGCCGGCGGCAACCCCAATGCGGCAAGGGCACGCGGCGTCAATGTCAGCGGCGTCAAGATCGGCCTGTTCATCCTGTCGTCGATCATGGCTTCGCTTGCCGGCGTCATCAGCTCGCTGCGCACTTCGGCGGCCAACCCGAACAGCGGCACTGGCTACGAGCTCGAAGTCATCGCCATGGTGGTGATCGGCGGCACGGCGCTGACCGGCGGACGTGGCACCATCATCGGTACCGTGCTCGGCATCCTGATCCTGCGCGTGATGCGCAACGGCATCGTGCTGATCGGCGTGCCGGGGCTTGCCTACAACATCTTCATCGGCGCGATCATCCTCGGCATGATGGCGCTCCACTCATGGCTGGAACGCCGGCATCAGGCGGGGACTTGAACCATGACTGAGCCGCTTGTCCGCATGGAAAACATCCGCAAGCACTACGGGCGTGTGCAAGCGCTCGTGGACGCCAATTTCCATGTCAATGAAAGAGAGATCGTCGGTCTGCTCGGCGACAATGGCGCCGGTAAGTCGACGCTGATCAAGGTCTTGTCGGGTGCGGTTCCACTGACCAGCGGCGACATCTTCATCCGCGGCAAGAAGGTGGACTTCCGCAGCACCGGCGATGCCATCGCCCACGGCATCGAGACGATCTACCAGGACTCGGCGCTGGTCACGCAATTGTCGATCGCGCGTAACCTGTTCCTTGGGCGCGAGCCGATCAAGCCGCCGCGTTTCCTCAACCGGATGGACCAGGAGGCGATGAACGTGGTCGCCCGGAACCTGCTCAAGCAGGTCGGCATCTCGAAGAACATCCCGCCGACCACGCCGATCGGCTCACTTTCTGGCGGCGAGCGGCAGGCCGTGGCGATCGCGCGCGCCATGCATTTCGACAGCGACCTTATCATCCTCGACGAGCCGACCAACAATCTCGGCGTCGCCGAGACGCAAGGCGTGCTGAGCTTCGTGCGCAGCGCCCGCGATTCGGGCCATTCCTGCATCTTCATCGCCCACAACATCCATCACGTCTTCCAGGTGGTCGACCGCATCGTCGTCATGCGCCGCGGCAAGGTGGTTGCCGATGATATCGACCCGAAGAACACTAGCGTCACCGAGGTCGAACGGATCATCACCGGCATGTCCGATGAGGAGATCCGCGACGCCATCGTCCAGGGCAAGCAATCGCAGGGCTGACCGGGCAAGGCGCAAGCCGGTCGGCTGTATGTCTGGAGCCTGCTTCATCCCGACAGAATCGGGAGGGGCTCTAACTTATTGTTTGACCATGATCTTTTCCGAAAAACCGGTTTCCACTTTTCGGGATCATGGTCTGGCACAGGATCACATCAGCTCCTATGACTGCGACAATGAAAGCCACCGTTGCGGACATCGCCAGAAGCTGCGGGCTGTCGACCGCGACGGTCGACCGGGTGCTGAACAACCGGCCAGGGGCCAGCGCCGCCAACCGGCAGCGGGTGATGGAGGCGGCCAAGCAGCTCGGCTATTTGCCGGTCGTGGATCAGGTTACGCTGCCCTCGCGGCCGGCGCATCTCGAGTTCTTCCTGCCGATCGGCTCGAACGCTTTCATGGTGGATCTGGCAAATCATATCGAGGACTATGCCGCACGCCTGCCGCTCGTCGCCTCCTGCCGCATCCACGAGCTCGCCGGCATCTCGCCGAGCGCGTTGCAGACGGCCGTCGAAAATCTCTCGCTCAAGGCAAACGGCGTCGGTGTCATCGCGATCGATCACCCGAGAACGCGCAACATCCTGCGCGAGATCGTCGAGGCCGGCATCCGTTTAGTCACGCTGGTGTCGGACGTTCCAGGCGCACCCCGATCGGCCTATGTCGGCATCGACAACCGCGTGGCCGGGCGCACCGCAGCCCTTTTGATGGGACGTTTCCTGGGCGGGCGCACGGGCCATCTGGCGATGGTCGTCGGCTCACGCTCCTATCGCGGGCATGAGGAACGCGAAATGGGCTTTCGCTCCGTTCTCAGCGAGGAGTTCCCCAATTTGACCGTGACCAGCGCCGTCGAGATCAATGACGAGCCCGATATCAGCTACACGGCGACGATGAAGGCGCTGCACAACGAGCCGGAACTGCTCGGCATCTATTGCGTCGGCGCCGGACGTTCGGGGGTGGCGAAAGCGCTGCTGGAGGCCAAGCCGCAAAGGAAGCCGGTGTTCATTTGTCACGACCTGACAAGGGCGACGCGCGGCTATCTCGTCGACGATCTGCTCGATATCGTCATCGACCAGAATGCGCGGCTGATCGCCGAGCAATCGGTCATTCGCCTGCTCGGCTCGATCGCTTCCTCGGCGCCTTATCTGACGCGGAAATTCATCGAACCGCGCCTGATCTTCAAGGAAAACGTTCCGGTCCAGTGATGCCGCGCAAGGGCCACGGTCAATTGCCGCGATGGTTAAAATTCGGTTGATACTGCAAATCTGCACATCTGCTATGCATCTTTCGTTGTTGCCGAATCATTGGGCAATCGATAGGTTCGCAGGTGTCGGCCATCTACTCCTCCCAGATGCGATGCCGACGCTGAGTGCGGTACACCTCCTCCCGTGCCGTATTCGAAAATCAAGCCCGCTGCCACCTCCTCCCGGCAGCGGGCTTTTTTTGTTCCAGCTCCGGATGTTGGGCAAAGGCTGAGGGCACGACCATCACCGGACACGATGATCGGCGTCGAATGACCAATACGGGCGATGGTCGCCGGCCTGTTCGGAAGGTGCCACCAAGGTTGATGCCGCCGGCCTATTCGCCCGCAAAGGTGTTGCAGCCGCGATCAGCGGATCCCGTCACACTTGTCACTCTCACCAATTCGTTATCGGTTCTATCCTGCCTCACCAACAAGCAACAGGTAGCGCCGGGAATGGTTCGGCGACTGACCGGCAAAGGAGAAGCGCGATGACGGCACGTTCGAACGGACAAAAGAGCATTATGCGGCGCGGCTCGCAATGACCACGCTACCGATCGTTTCGCCGCTTGCGAGACTATCTGGCCGAAGCGCCCCGGAAAGAGGTGATCAGGCCTTCCGCCATGCGGACGAATTGCGCGCTGGGGCCTTCGGCTCCGACGCTTTGAAGGCTGACACGGGCGCCTTCAAGCAGCAGCGACAATGTATCAGCGAGAAGCTCTGCCTGGCCGATGCCGGCATCCCGACACAGGCCGACGAGGCGGTCGCGCTGGGCCTGCTTGAGTTCCTTGATTACCCGACGGGCTGGATGGTCGGTCTCGCTCAACTCGATGGCGGCGTTCGCCATGTCGCAACCGCGACCGTCCGTCATCAGGCAATCGGCAGCCATCCGAACCCAGGCGTGCAATTGCGCAAGCTTGTCGCCCGGATGCTCCGCCTCGAACTTTTGCCACATCGCGTTGGCGCTGCATGCGGTCGCCCGCAGACACTCGATAACCAAATCGTCCTTGGATTCGAAATGACGGTAGAGCGTCATCTTGTTGGTACCGGCGGCCTCAGTGATCGCGTCGACGCCGACGCCCTTGATGCCATGCTTGTGGAACATATCCCGTGCCGTCTCCAGGATGCGATCCCGGGGGCGGATGCGTTCCGCAGTGCCGTCTTCCATCAAAACCTCCTTGGTTTCGGATTCTCCGAAAAATCCCTGGGTACACCTCTTGACTAGGGTGTTACCGGTCTGTAACTTCTAGATGTTACTTACTGGTAACACCCCCATTGCCTCGTGTCAATCTCGCAGGCGCCTGTGAATAGCCTCCGCCGCATCGGCCCAGGCATGAAACTGCGCCCCGGGCGACTTTGGCCACGAACAGGAAGACGACCCGATCTGCGGCGTACGCCGCAGATCGCCAGCCAGGAGCCGCTACGATGTCGCAGCGCAAGGATTTGACGATCGACGAAGTTGTGAAGGATCCGATGATCCGGATGCTGATGAAGGCCGACCGTGTCGACCCGCGCTCTTTCGAGACGATGTTGCGTACCCTTGCGGATGCGCAAGGCTACGACCGTGACGCGCCGCCTCGTTTCCTGGAAGACTCGGGGCAAAGGCGCAGCCGGCGGCTGTCCAGAGTGGCCAAGGCTTTTGGCGAGGCGAGAGCATCGGGCGAGGCGTACGTGTCATGGTAAACTTCTTCATCCACCGGCCGATCTTCGCATCGTCCATCGCCGTCATTATGGTGCTGGCCGGGGCGATCTGCTATTTTCTCCTGCCTGTCTCGCAGTTTCCCGACATCACGCCGCCTCAGGTCGTGGTCAGCGCCAACTACCCGGGCGCCAGTGCGCAGGTCGTGGCCGACACCGTCACGACACCGCTCGAACAGCAGATCAACGGCGTTCAAGGCATGACCTATATGTCGTCGTCGAGTTCCAATGACGGCTCGTCGACGATCACCATCACCTTCGAGGTCGGCTACGACCTGAGCACCGCCGCCGTCGACGTCCAGAACCGCGTGTCCCAGGCGGCGTCCTCGCTGCCGGCCATCGTCAACCAGGGCGGTGTGACGATCAAAAAGCAGAACCCGAATTTCGTCCTGATCGTCAACCTCACTTCGCCCGACGGCTCCGTCGATCCGGTCGCGCTCAGCAACCTCGCCTACCTGCAAGTGGTCGACCCGCTGAAGCGCCTGCCCGGCGTCGGCGACGTGCAGATCTTCGGCGAGCGGCGCTATTCGATGCGCGTATGGCTCGATCCCGACAAGCTCGCCAATCTCGGCATCACCGCCGTCGATGTCCAGAATGCCATCGCCGAGCAGAATGTCCAGGTCGCGGCCGGCAAGATCGGGCAGTCGCCGGCGCCGGCCGGCACCGCTTTCGAAATGCAGGTCAACGCGGTCGGGCGACTGAGCGATCCGAAGGAATTCGGCGATATCATCGTGCGCGCCGATGCCGCGAACGGTTCGCTGGTGCGGTTACGCGACGTCGCGCGCATCGAACTCGGCGCCCTGCAATATTCGTCGTCGGCGTTCTTTGGCGAGGACCCGACCGTGGTGCTCGCGGTCTACCAGATGCCGGGCTCGAACGCGCTCGATCTGCAGCAGCGCGTCAAGGACAAGATGCAGGAACTGTCGGCCCGCTTCCCCAAGGGCGTCAGCTACGCCATGCACTACGACACGACGCGCTTCGTCTCGGCTTCGATGCACGACGTGCTGGTCACGCTCGGCGAGGCGCTGGTCCTGGTTGTCGCGGTGGTGTTCATCTTCCTGCAGAGCTGGCGCACCACGATCATCCCGACCATCGCGATTCCCGTGTCGCTGGTGGCCACGCTTGTCGTCATGTACATGTTCGGATTCTCGCTGAACATGCTCAGTCTGCTCGGCATGGTGCTTGCGATCGGCCTCGTCGTCGACGACGCGATCGTCGTTGTCGAGAATGTCGAGCGACAGCTGGAGGCCGGCCTCAAACCGCTGGCTGCCACGCGCGCGGCGATGGCCGAGGTCACCGGCCCGATCATCGCCACGACTGCCGTGCTGATGGCTGTGTTCGTGCCTGTCGCCTTCATACCCGGCGTTTCCGGCCGGCTCTACAACCAGTTTGCCCTGACGGTCGCGATCTCCTTCGGCATCTCCGCCTTCGTCTCGCTGACGCTCACACCGGCGCTCAGCGCGGCCTTCCTGCGCCATCGCCCGGCAACGCAGTTCGCGCCGTTCCGCTGGTTCAACACGGGCTTCGAACGGCTGTCGCATGCCTATGCCAATGGTGTGCGCATCCTCATCCGCCTGCGCTGGATCATGCTCGGGCTGTTCGCGGCTGGACTTGTCGCCACCTATTTCGTCTGGCAGCGCCTGCCCTCGACCTTTCTTCCGGTCGAGGACCAAGGCTATTTCTTCGTGGTCATCCAGTTGCCGGATGGCGCGTCGCTGGAGCGTACCGACGCGGTGGCCCGGAAGGTACGCGATGTCCTGCAGAACACGCCCGGCGTCGATATCGTCGGCTCGATCAGCGGCTTGAACTTCCTCACCAGTGCCGCCCAGTCGAACTCGGCGGTGGAATTCGCCATCCTCAAGCCATGGGATCAACGCGGCCCTGACCAGAGCGCCTCGAAGCTCGTCGCCGACGTGCGCTCGAAGCTCATGGAAATTCCTGAAGCCTTCGCGCTGAGCTTCGATCCGCCTTCGATCCCGGGCATCGGCACGACCGGCGGCTTCGAATTCCAGGTGCAGGATCTGACCGGTCGCGGCAGCATTGCGCTCAACGACGCGACGCAAGCCGTGCTGGCCGAAGCGCGCAAGCAGCCCGAGCTCAACCCGCAGCAATTGTTCTCATCGTTCTCAACCTCGACGCCGCAGTTCAACTACGACCTCGACCGCAACAAGGCGAAGCTGCTCGGCCTCAGCCTGCCTGACGTGTTCAACACGCTGCAGATCTATCTGGGCTCGCTTTATGTGAACGACTTCAACCTGTTCGGCCGCACCTTCCGGGTGACGATCCAGGCCGATAAGGATGCGCGTGCGGGTGCGGCCGACATTTCGCGGCTCTATGTGCGCAATGCCTCCGGCGGCATGGTGCCGTTGAGCACGCTCGGCAAGCTGGTGCCTATCGTCGGCCCGGAAACCGTGCCGCATTACAACAACAATGCCTCGGCCCTGATCAACGGCGGTGCGGCACCCGGCTACTCCTCAGGTCAGGCGGTCACCGCGATGGAACGTGCCGCTGCAATCGCATTGCCGAAGGATTTCGGCTACGAATGGACAGGGATCACCTATCAGGAACTCAAAGCTGGATCGATCGCCTCGATTGTCTTCGGTCTCGCCATGGTCTTCGTCTTCCTGATCCTCGCCGCCCAATATGAGAGCTGGGCCATGCCCTTCATGGTCCTGCTCGCGGTGCCGCTTGCCCTGTTCGGTGCCTTTGTCGCCTTGTTGATGCGCGGCATGCAGATCGACGTCTATTCGCAGATCGGCTTCGTCATGCTGATCGGGCTGGCGGCGAAGAACGCCATTCTGATCGTGGAGTTTGCCCGGCGCCGGCGCGAGGAAGGTCTCAGCATCGTCGACGCCGCCATGGAAGCGGCGCGCCTGCGGCTGCGGCCCATACTGATGACCGCCTTCGCGTTCATCCTCGGTGTGCTGCCGCTGATGTTCTCCACAGGCGCTGGTGCAGCGAGCCGCCAGTCGATCGGCACCACCGTCTTTGGCGGCATGGTCGCGGCGACAATCCTGTCGCTGGTGTTCGTGCCGGTCTTTTATGCGGTGATCGAGCAGCTGCGCGAGCGCGGCAGCAAGAGCGAACCCGTTGCCGAGCCGACTGAACCAACTGCCGAACCCGCTTTCGAGCGATTGGCCGAAGCGGCCGAATAGGACTGGAGAATTGATCATGCGTAAATGGAAAATTGCGTTGGGAGCGGCCGTCGCCGTTGGCGCGATCTCGATGGCCAGCGTTCACTTGCTCGACATGGGCAATTTCGGCCTCAATGCCGGTACGGCAGGGGCGGCAACGCCCGAACCGGCGGCGCCCGAGTCCGCAGCGTTTGTCATGCCGGTGCCGGTGGTGAGCGTCGTCAAGAAGACGATCCCGATCTATCTCGACTATGCGGCCCGCACCGAGCCGATCCGCAGCATCACACTGCAATCACGCGTACCGGGGTACCTGCAGGAGCAGGTCGCGCCCGACGGCAGCGATGTCAACAAGGGCGACCTTCTCTACAAGATCGCTCCAGAGGATTTCCAGGCTGCCCTCGAGCAGGCGAAGGCTCAGGTCCAGCGCGACGAAGCAACGCTCGACTATGCGCGTTCCAGCCTTGGTCGCGGCACTGAGCTCGCCAAGAGCGGATACATCGCCAAGGATGTCTTCGACCAGCGCACCAGCACCTTGCGCGAGGCCCAGGCTTCGCTCGCCGTGAACCAGGCGGCGGTGCGGACCGCCGAGCTCAATCTGAGCTATTCGGAAATCAAGGCGCCGTTCGCCGGGCGCCTCGGCCGCAATCAGGCCTCGGTCGGAACGCTGGTCAGCGTCGCCGGCACAGTGCTCAACACGCTGGTGCAGCTCGACCCGATCTATGTCACCTTCAATCCGAGTGAATTGGATCTGGCGCAGATCGAGGAAGCCCGCGCGGCAGGACCCGTCGATGTCGACGTCCTGCTTCCCGGCGATACGGAACCGCGCCATAGGGGTCAGCTCACCTTCATCGACAATACGGTCGATCGTTCGACCGGCACCATTACCGCACGGGCAACGATCGGCAACGCCAAGTTCACGCTGCTGCCGGGCCAATATGTTCGTGTGAGATTGCACATCAAGCAGCAGCCCGATGCACTGATGGTGCCGCAGACGGCTTTGGGGTCGAGCCAGCTCGGCAAGTACCTCTACGTCGTCGGCAAGGACAACACTGTCGACCAGCGCATCGTTTCGCTCGGGCCGACCAATGGCGATCTGGTGGCCATCTCGAGCGGCGTATCGGAAGGCGACCAGGTGATCACCGGCAATCTGCAGAAGATCGGCCCGGGAATGCCCGTCTCGCCGCTGCCACAGAAACCGGCCACCTGAGACCCCCCATCAGGCCCGGTCCAGCGGCGCCCCCGGCTATGCCAAGGGCGCCGTTTTGCTGAGCAGTTTGACGAGACCGGCGACATCGGCGCGGTCGGCCTTGGCCGCGGCATGAAGGCGCAATAAGGACGGCCGAGCCGGACAGACGTCCGCCCCGGAATCGGAAAGTCAGAAAAAGCTCTTGTTAGATTGTCGACAATCTGCTTCCTTGATCTCGGTTCCATGTGGAGTGGCCGAATGGGGAAGCTGGATTTCGCTCCGATCGCGGATACGACAAGACGCGCCGAGATCGTGGCGCTGCTTCGGCGCGCGATCCTAACCGGCCAGCTGGAACCCGGGCAGAAGCTCAACGAACTCAGGATCGCCGAACAGATGCGGGTGAGCCGCGCACCGCTGCGCGAAGCGATGCGTGAGCTGGTCCAGGAAGGCATCCTGACCAGCATTCCTTACGCCGGAACTTTCGTCATCGACGTGACCGCCAAGGACATCGACGACGCCTATTCGCTCAACAAGGTGCTGGATGAGTTCGCTATCGAACTGTCCTGGCCGCTGCGCGACCAACGCTTCTTCGATGAGCTTGACCGGCGCCATGAGGCGGTGAAGCAGGCAACGCGCGATCTCGACACCACGAGGCAGATCGAAACGGCGCTGCAATTGCATGGCCTGATCCATGAATGGGCCGACAATTCGGTTCTGCTCGAGACCTGGCAGCGGCTGACCAGCCGGCTGCAGATGTATTTCGCCCTGCATCAGCGGGCGCGCAACGAGCCGGTGCCTGCCGAAGACGTCCACGAGATGTATGTGCGGCTGCTGAAAGGCGCCGACATGGGCGCCGCCCAGCGCCACGCCCGCGAGCATATCGGCCTCGATTTCGAGGAACTGCTCGCCTATGCGCGCAGCCTCGAACAGCGTTGCTCCGAGGGCGCCAATCCCGATCGCCCCGGCCCGACGCGCAACCGACCAGACGGCAGCTGAGCCGACAAGAGCCGCCATTGGCGGCTTCGTCGGGGCATCACAGACAACGGATAGAGAAATTGCAGATCAAAACCATCAAGGCCTACCATGTCGTGCAGCCCTTCGTGGACGGGCCCTATCGCATGTCCAAGGGGCGTGTCGCCGACGCGTTCGATGCGGTGATCGTCGCCATCACCTCCGACAGCGGGCTTTCCGGCTGGGGTGAAATGGCGCCGCTCGGCAATTTCTACTCGCCGGCCTTCGCGGCCGGCACTCGCGCCGGCGTCATGGAAATCGCGCCGCATCTGCTCGGCCACGATCCTCGCGCCTTGGCCAGTATCGGCAGGCTGATGGACACGGTGTTCAAAGGCCATCCCTACATCAAGTCGGCGCTCGACATGGCATGCTCGGATCTCGCGGCACGCGCCGCCGACGTACCGCTGGTCACGCTGCTCGGCGGGCGCGAGAGCGAAACGGCAGAGCTCTACAAGGTCGTTACCCATGGCACGGTCGACGCCATGGCCGCGCTTGCCAAGCGCATCGTCAAGGACGGGTTCCATCGGCTGCAGGTCAAGGTCGGCGGCAATGTCCGTGACGACGTCGAGCGCGTCACCGCGGTCGCCGCTTCGGTGCCGAAGGGTACGGTGATCTTCTGCGACGCCAATGCCGGCTGGACGCCCTATCAGGCGCGCCAGTTCGCGGATGCGACCCGCGCCATCGACTATACGTTCGAACAGCCTTGCACCACGATCGATGAATGCATGTCGGTGCGCCGCTCGCTCGACAAGCCGATGGTGTTGGACGAATCGGTCGCCTCGCTGGACGACATGCTCGACATCCACCGCAAGGGCGCGGCCGACGGGCTGACGCTGAAGATCTCGCGGCTCGGCGGCGTGACGAAGACGCGCCAGATCCGCGACCTTGCCGTCGATCTAGGCTTCATGATCACCGTCGAGGACACCGGCGGCGCCGAGATCGATACATCGGCCATGGCGCATCTGTCGCTGTCGACGCCGGAGGAGCGCCGGCTTCACGCCATCGCCTTCCACGAATGGGTGACGGTGCGCACCGCATCGAACATGCCGCCGGTAACGGGAAGCCGGATGGGCATTCCCGACGGGCCGGGCCTCGGCATCGACGTCGTACCCGACCTGCTTGGCGCGCCCTTCTTCGAGGTCGGCAGCTAATATACTGGCATGTGCCGACCGAGCATGCCGGCCGGCGCACTCTGCCGCGCGGCTTCGTCGGTGCGATAGACGCACCGGCAGCTGAGCGGCCATGAAACAGTTATCGCCGCGCCTGCTCGCTTGCGAGAAGCGATGTCTTGATCACCGCCGCCTGCATCCCTAGAGATCACCCCTTCTTCTCCGCCCCTAGCTGGCTTCGCAGCCAAGCCGTATGCCGAGGGCGGCCAAATCGAGATCACACGATCTTGGGACTGGCCTGCCGAATTGCAGGTTGAAATATTTTTCATTTAGAAATAGGAATGTTCAAAATGATGGCTTCGACGCCGCGGCGCGTCAGGAACTGGAGGAAGCGACATGGCCCATCCGCAATTTGCAGCGGAACTTTTGCAGCGCGCTGAAAAGCAGGGACCGATCACCATCGGGCTTGCCGGCGCCGGGCAGATGGGCACCGACATCGTCGTCCAGGTCGCGCTGATGCCGGGCATGAGGATCGGCGCCATTTCCGAGGTCAGGCCGCAGGCGGCGATCGACGCGGCGCTGCTCGCCGGCCACGACCGCTCCGACATCGTGCAGGCCGGCAATGCAGCGGCGATCGACCGCGCCATCGAGGCCGGCAAGATCGCGGTGACCGAAGACCTGAATGCGCTGGCGGCGGCAGGTCGCATCGACGTCATCATCGACGCGACAGGCAATCCCAACATCGGCACGCTGTTCGCGCTCGAAGTGATGAAGAACGGCAAGCATATCGTCATGCTCAATGTCGAGGCCGACATCACGATCGGCCGCTTCCTCAAGGAAGAGGCGCGCAAGGCCGGCGTCGTCTATACCGGTGCGGCCGGCGACGAGCCGGCCTGCACGCTGGAGATCATCGGCTTTGCCAAGAGCCTCGGCTTCAACATCATTGCCGCCGGCAAGGGCAAGAACAATCCGCTGAAGATCGACGCAATGCCGGCCGACTACGAGAAGGAGGCGGCCGAGCGCAACATGAATGCGCGCATGCTGGTCGAATTCGTCGACGGCTCGAAGACGGCGATCGAGATGGTGGCGATCGCCAACGCCACCGGCCTGGTGCCCGACGTGCCGGGCATGCACGGCCCGACCGCGACGCTGGAGGAGCTCGCCAGCGTGCTTTGCCCGCGCGAGGATGGCGGCGTGCTGCACCGCAAGGGCGTGGTCGACTATTCGATCGGCAAGGGCGTGGCGCCCGGTGTGTTCTGCATCATCGAGACCCGGCATCCGCGCGTGCTGGAGCGGATGATCGACCTCAAGGTCGGCAAGGGTCCCTATTTCACGATCTTCCGCCCCTATCATTTGACCAGCCTGGAAGTGCCGCTGTCGGCGGCGCGCGCCGTGGTCTACAAACGCGCCGACATGGAGCCGCTCGACCATCCGGTCGCCGAAGCGGTGGCGGTTGCCAAGAGCGACCTTGCCCTTGGCCAGTCGCTCGGCATGATCGGCGAGAACGACTATCGCGGCTTCGCCATGACCTGGGAAAACGCACGCGCCCGTGGCGCCCTGCCGCTTGGCCTCGCCGAACGCGCCAAGGTGGTCAAGCCGGTCAAGACAGGCGATTTCCTCACCTATGAAAATTGTGTACCCGACGATTCGATGGTGATAACCCAGATCCGCCGTCGTCTCGACCAGTCGGACGGACGGTTCGTCACGAACGCCGCCTAATCCGCTGGATTTCCGCCTGATGGACGATGTCGTAATCGGGATCGACGCTTCGACCACGGCCGTGAAGGCGATTGCCTTCACGCGCGACGGCAAGGAGCTGTTCCAGGCGCGCGAAGCCTATCCGCTTTCAAATCCCGAGCCGGGCCATTTCGAGCAGGATGCCGAACATTGGTGGACCGCGCTGCTCGATGCCTTAAAGCAGGTCACTGAGGCGGTGGGCGTTTCGCGAGTGGCGGCGATCTCCATCGCTCACCAGCGCGAGACCTTCACGCTGATCGACCACGCCGGCAAGCCACTTATTCCCGCGATTCTGTGGCTTGACGAGCGTGCGCGCCCGCAAGTCATCAGGCTTTCAGCTGAGCTCGGCCGCGAGACGATCCGCGACTGGAGCGGCAAGCCGCCGGATCCGACGCCCGCGCTCTATGCGATCGCCTGGCTTGCCGAACACCAGCCGCAAGCCCTGGGCGACGCAGCCGCACTCGTCGACGTGCATGGCTTCTTTGTCCACCGGCTGACCGGACATCTGGTCACCAGCACGGCAAGTGCGGATCCGCTTGGGCTGCTCGACGTCAAGAATGGCACTTGGCGCCCTGAGCTCGTTACGGCCGCGGGGCTGCGGCCGGGCCAGTTGCCGGAACTGGTCGCGCCGGGCGCGATCTGCGGCGGACTTAGTGAAAGCGTGGCCAGGCTGATCGGGTTGAAGGCCGGTACGCCTGTTGTTGCCGGCGCCGGCGACGGGCAAGCGATGGGCCTCGGCATGGGCGTCTATGGCGAAGGCAAAAGCTATCTTTCGCTCGGCTCGGGCATCGTCAGCGGCTGTTACTCCCATGGGTTCACGACGTCGGATGCGTTTCGAACGCTGGTCTCGCCGACCGGCTCGGGTTTCATGCTGGAGACCGTGCTGCGCTCGGGCATGCAGCTGGTCGACTGGATCGTTCGCACGACCGGCTCCCCGTCGGCCGCAGCCCTGGAAAGGGCGGCAGCCGACGTTGCGGCCGGCAGCGAGGGACTGCTTGTCATGCCCTATTGGGCGGGTGTCATGAGCCCCTATTGGGACGGCGCAGCGCGCGGCGCCATTGTCGGCCTTTCGCTCGACCATGAGCCGAAGCACCTTTTTCGAGCGGTTCTGGAAGGCATCGCCTTCGAGCAGGCCATCGCCAGCGAGGCAATGGAAACTCAAGCCGGCGGCAAACCGGGGGCGATGATAGCTGCCGGCGGCGGCACCAATTGCGCCCTGCTGATGCAGATCATGGCAAGCGTGCTCGAGCGGCCGCTCTCCGTCTCACCGGTCAACGAAGCCGCAGCACTCGGCGCCGCCATACTGGCGGCTTCCGCCATTGGATGGTTTGCCTCGCCCCAGATGGCGGCCGAGGCGATGACCGCGCCGCCGACCAGGCATGTCGACCCGGTCGACGGGCTGGTCTCCAGCTGCCGCGCGCGCAAGGCGATCTACCGCGACCTCTATCAGGCGACGCGCGACATCCATGCCCGCCTTGAGGCGGTAAGCCAGATCTAGCGGTTGAGCAGGCCCTTGGCGGCATCCTCGTCGGTGATCAGAACCGATATCTTGGTGTTGGCGAGCGCCGCCCGCATGATGGCAATTTTTTCCTGCCCTCCCGAAACCAGGATGATGGCGGGGATGTCCGACAGGTCCTGCAGCGGATAGGCGCAGACCCGGCGGTTGACCTCATGGTCGACGAGCCGGCCCTCGGCGTCGATGAAATGGCACAATATATCGCCAACTGCGCCGGCCGCCTGCAATTCCTCGAGTTCGCTGGGCTTGATGAAGCCGTAATTGGCGATCGGGCTGTCGTTGGAAAACGATCCGACGCTGAGCACGGCGATGTTTGCCCGGCGCGCGCGGAAGACCACGTCCTGAACGCTGCGCTGGCTCATGAAGGCTTCGCGCTGCTCCGGCCTGTCGGCATAGACCGGCACCGGCAGGAGAAAGCACTCGGCGCCGATCTTTTCGGCGAATTCCCAGGCGCTCTCGGTCGGGTTGAGCGGTTGGGCATGAGTGAGGCCGCCCAGCATAGAGACCACCGTCGTCCTGGCGATCGGCCGCCGCGGCAATTCGTTGATGGCGAATTTCAGCGTACGCCCCCAGCCCAGTGCGACGACATCGCCGGCATTCACATTGTCGGCCAGGTAGGCGCCCGCGGCATGGCCGATCATCAGCGGCGCGTTGCTTCGGTCGGCGGCCGACGGCACCACAACAGCCTGGCTGAGCCCGAAACGCTGCTTCAGGGCTTCTTCCAGCACCATGCATTCGACGACGCTGTCGCGGATGCGGAACTGGACGACACCCTCCTCACGCGCGGCGGACAGGATGCGATGCACCTTGATGCGGCCGATGCCGAGGATCTCCGAAATCCTTTCCTGCGTCAGACCCTCGACATAATAGTGCCACGCGGCACGGGCCTTCAGCTCGGCATCCGGGAAGCGCGAGGCCTTGTCATTCTCTATCATCGCCATCTTTTTGCCCTCCCGCGGTCGTCCGAATCCTTAAACGCCATTCAAATGGGCGTATCCGACCAAGCGACACGAAATCGTTCTGCGTGCCCAGGATTCAAGATTTAAGACATCGACAGGATGTCGTCTACAACGCGAGATGAAAGCCAAAATGGTCAACATTTACTTTGTCTTGGCCGTTCTGCCCTGCTCAAGCAGCCGAAATGAATTAGCAGGATGAGACCGGCCTGGAACGCGGCATTTCATGCCCTTTCGTAAGGCAAACCGGCTGGCGGCGCAAACCGGCGTGGAATGATGTGGCGGGCCTTGACAATTTTCCGACGAACAGTTTAGCTGAACAAAATTGCATATCAAAGATAAATTGTTCACAGGGAGGTGCCTGGTGAGCAAGAGTGAGCCGACGACGCATCGCCGGATCGCTGATGGAGGAGACAAAATGGCTCTGAGCAACGGTGCAAGCGAGTTGAAGGCCGGCCCAGGTGCGCAGGCCGCGACGGGTGCGAAGCTTACGGCCCTGTTCGCCGGAACCATGGGACCGCTGATCGGGCTGATGCTGCTGTGCCTTGCGCTGACGCTGACCACCGACACGTTCCTGACCGTCCGCAACATCCTCAACGTGCTCGACCAGGTCACCGTGCTCGGTATCATGGCGATCGGTATGACACTGGTCATCCTGATCGGCGGCATCGACCTGTCCGTCGGCTCCGTGCTGGCGCTCGCCGCCATGGTGATGGGGTTCGTGGCCCATCCCGACCACCTCAATCTCGGCATGCCCGCCGG
Source organism: Mesorhizobium sp. (assembly GCA_004020315.1). GTDB lineage: Bacteria > Pseudomonadota > Alphaproteobacteria > Rhizobiales > Rhizobiaceae > Mesorhizobium. The sequence continues at coordinate 449,470 of SAQG01000001.1, read as the reverse complement.
CATCGTCATGGCGCTTGTCGTTGCTGGGCTTTGCGGGCTGGTTTCAGGGCTGCTCGTGACCGTCACCAAGCTGCCGCCCTTCATCGCCACGCTTGCCATGATGTCGGTGGCGCGCGGTCTCGCCAATATGATCACCGACGGCTCGCAGATCATCGGCTTTCCCGACTGGTTCACCAGCCTGTCGATCATTCGCCATTTCGGCTTCCTGTCGGTCACCGTCGGCCTGATGATCGTGCTGGCCATCATCTTCGCGATCTTCCTGAACTATCGCGCAACCGGCCGCAGCCTCTACGCGATCGGCGGCAGCGCCGAAGTCGCCAGGTTGTCCGGCATACCGGTCAAGTCGCTGACCAACTGGGTCTATGCAATCTGCGGCGTGTTGGCCGGACTCGCCGGTATCGTGCTTGCGGCACGGCTCGATTCCGTCCAGCCGAGCTCCGGCTTCGGCTACGAACTGGACACGATCGCGGCGGTGGTGATCGGCGGCGCCAGCCTGTCGGGCGGCGTCGGCTCGATCGGCGGCACCGCCATCGGCGTGCTCATCATCGGCGTGCTGCGCAACGGGCTGAACCTGCTCGGCGTATCACCCTTCATCCAGCAGGTGGTGATCGGCGTCGTGATTGCGCTGGCGGTGGCCACGGATACATGGCGGCGCAGAGCCCAATGAAAACTGGGCGCAATGAAGAGTGGGGCACAATGAAGAGTGGGGCGCAATGAGATTCGCTTGGGTTACCTGGGCGAAAACGGATCGGTGATCCGAAACTGGGAGTTGTTCGGCCAAGGGGCGCCGTGATGCGCCGGCGGGACAGATTGAACATCAACGGAGGAAACACATGCTGACCAAACGTTCATTGCTGCTTGCTGCTGCAGCCGTCATTCCGCTGCTCGGACTGTCCGAGATGGCCTCGGCCAAGGAGGCCAAGAAGCTTGGCCTTGCCGTCGCCAATCTGCAGGCCGATTTCTTCAACCAGATCAAGCAGTCCGTCGAAGCCTATGGCAAGGAAAAGGGCATCGAGATCGTCACAGTCGACGCCAAGGGCGATTCGGCGACCCAGGTCAGCCAGGTGCAGGACCTGATCACGCAAAACATCGATGCGCTGATCTACATCCCGGCCGGCGCCACCGCCGCCACCGTGCCGACCAAGACGGCCAAGGCTGCCGGCATCCCGGTCATCAATGTCGACCGCAACGCCGAAGGCGCCCCCGGCGACACCTTCATCGCTACCAACAGCGTGGCGTCGGCCAAGGCGGTGTGCGACTACATCGCCAAGCAGGCTGGCGGCAAGGGCGAGCTGATCATCATCCATGGCCAGAAAGGCACGACGCCCGAGGTCGACCGGTCCAAGGGCTGCGGCGAAGCGCTGAGTGCCTATCCCGATATCAAGGTGGTCGGCGAACTGTGGAGCGAAGGCTGGCACCAGGACGAAGGCTTCAAGCTGACGCAGGATCTGCTGCAGTCGCATCCCAACGTGTCGATCGTCGTCGGCCAGGCCGATGCGCTGGCCCTCGGTGCCGCGCAGGCGGTCAAGGTCGCCAATCCCGGCCACAAGGTCTGGATTGCCGGTTTCGACGGCGACGTGGCGGCGCTCAAGGCATTGAAGGGCGGTGTCTTCGACGTAACCGCGACGCAGCAGACACAAGGCATGGGCCGGCTTGCCGTCGATGCGGCGATCAAGCTGGTGGCCGGCGAAACCGTTCCCGCAGAACAGCTGCAGGACGCAACGTTGACCACCAAGGACAATGTCGACCAGTTCATCGCCAAGCATCCCTGACATCAAGCATTTCTGACGATCGACGAGCGGAACGATGTCCTTGGATCCCAGCCATACGCAGACGCCCCACCTGGGCCTCTTCGTCAGCGGCCTCTACAAGAGCTACGGCCCGGTGCAGGTCCTGGCCGATGCGAGTTTCGAGGTGAGGCCGGGCGAGGTCGTGGCGCTGCTTGGCGAAAATGGCGCCGGCAAGTCGACCGTATCGAATATCATCGCCGGGTCGACCAAACCCGATGCCGGCACCATCACATGGCGGGGGAAGGCGTATTCCCCCGCCTCTCCCGCCGCCGCCATCGACGCCGGCGTCGGCATGATTCATCAAGAACTAAAGCTGCTGCCGGATCTGTCGGTCGCCGAGAACGTCTATGTCGGGCGCCTGCTGATGCGCGGCGGCCGCATCGACCGTGCGGCCATGAATGCACGGGCATCGGCTCAACTGAAGCGGCTCGGGTTGGAGGTCTCGCCGGAGCGCAAGGTGCGCACGCTGCGCATCGCCGCCCAGCAGCAGGTCGAGATCGCCAAGGCGCTGACGCTCAATGCCGAGCTTCTGATCTTCGACGAACCGACGGCCGCACTTGGCAGCGAGGAAACGGAACTGCTGTTCCAGCAGATCCGCAAGCTCAAGGCGGAAGGTATGTCCTTCATCTATATCAGCCACCGGCTGGACGAGATCGCTGAGATCGCCGACCGCGTGGTGGTGATGCGCGACGGGCGTATCGTTGCCCGGCACGAGCGCGCCGACATTCCGGTGCGCACCGTGGTCGAGCAGATGGTCGGCCGCAGCGTCGAGCGGATGTTCCCGCCGCTCTCGGAACCGGGCAGCGAGACGTTGCTCGAGGTCGAGAACCTGTCCTCGCCGGAACGCAGTTTTCAGAACGTCAGCTTTTCGGTGCGGGCGGGCGAAATCCTCGGCATCGCCGGGCTGATCGGCGCCGGCCGCACTGAGCTGGTGCGGGCGATTGCCGGCGCCGATCCGATTTCGTCCGGCTCGGTGCGCGTCGCCGGTAACCCGGTGCACCTCAATGGCCCGGCGGCGGCGATCAAGGCCGGCGTCGTGCTGGTGCCGGAAGACCGCAAGGCGCAAGGCGTGGTGCTCGACCAGACGATCGGCGAGAATTTGGCGATCGGCAATTTCGACCATGTCGCACCGAATGGCTGGGTGCTTCCGAAGGCTGTGCAGAAATTCGCCGAGGCCGGCATTGGCCGGCTCGGCGTCAAGGGCCGGCCGAACCAGGCGGTCAGCAAGCTTTCCGGCGGCAACCAACAGAAGGTGGTCATCGCCAAATGGATTTCACGGCCGCCCAAGGTGTTCATCCTGGACGAGCCGACACGCGGCATCGATGTCGGCGCCCGCGCCGCGATCTACGATGTCATCGCCGACCTCGCCCGCTCCGGCATGGCGGTGGTGGTGGTGAGCTCCGACCTCGAGGAAGTGCTCGGCCTGTCGCATCGCGTGCTGGTGCTGAGCCGTGGCCGCCAGCGCGGCATTCTCGACCGCAGCGAGGCCAGCAACGTCGCCGTCATGGAACTCGCCACAAGCTGAGGGCGGCATAAAGGATCGGAACAAAGCGCAGCAGGTGGTATCCTCCCAAGCACCGGACCGCGCAGGGCGCCAGTCAAGACTGGCGCCCCTTCATTCCTAGACAGCACCGGCGGCTCAACAGGAAACATTTCGATGAAACTATTCGATCTTCATGGAGACGTTGCTCTCGTCACCGGCGCCGGCAGCGGCATCGGGCAAGCAATCGCCATCGGCCTGGCCGAGGCCGGCGCCGATATAGCCTGTTTCGGCCATGCCTCGAAAGGCGGGCTGGACGAGACCGCGCACAGGATCTCTGCGCTCGGCCGCAAGGCACTGGTGCTGACCGGCACGGTGACTTCAGAAGCCGATCTCGCGACGGCGGTCGAGCGCACGGAGACCGAACTAGGCGCGCTGACCATCGCCGTCAACAATGCCGGCGTCGCCGCGGCCGAACCGGCCGAGACGCTGTCGCTGGAGAAATGGCGGAAGCTCTACGACGTCAATGTCACTGGTGTGTTCCTGTCCTGCCAGGCCGAAGCGCGCACAATGCTGACGCGGCGCAAAGGCTCGATCATCAACATCGCCTCGATGTCCGGCTCGATCGTCAATCGCGGCCTGACCCAGGCGCATTACAATTCGTCGAAGGCTGCCGTCATCCATATGTCGAAGAGCCTCGCCATGGAGTGGGCCGATCGCGGCCTGCGCGTCAACGTCGTCAGCCCCGGCTACACGCTGACACCGATGAACAAGCGGCCGGAGGTCGCCGACCAGGTAAGGATCTTCGAGCGCGACACGCCGATGGGGCGTATGGCGGCGCCGGAGGAGATGGTCGGCCCGACCGTGTTCCTGGCCAGCCGCGCCTCGAGTTTCGTTACCGGCATCGACCTGATCGTCGATGGCGGCTTCGTTTGCTGGTAGGAGAAGAAATGCAGAAGCGATTCCAAGGTAAGACGGCGGTCATCACTGGCGCCAGCGGCGGCATCGGTGCGGCGATGGCCCGGCGCTTCGCGGCGGAAGGTGCGGCGGTCGTCGTCAGCGCCATTGACACGCGCGTCGACGAGGTCGCCGCCGGCCTGAAGGCGGAAGGCGCCAAGGTCGCATCGCTGCGTATGGACGTGACGAAGAAGGACGAGGTCGCTGCCCTCTACGATCTGGCCGAACAGCAGTTCGGCCGCGTCGACATCTCCGTGCAGAATGCCGGCGTTATCACCATCGCCAGGATCGAGGCGATGACCGAGGCCGAATGGGACAAGGTGATGGCGGTCAACACCAAGGGCGTGTTCCTGTGCTGCCAGGAGGCGATCGCGCGCATCCGCAAGCACGGCGACGGCGGCCGGCTGATCAACACCGCATCCGGCCAGGCGCGGCAGGGCTTCATCTACACGCCGCACTATGCCGCCTCGAAATTCGGCGTCGTCGGCATCACCCAGAGCCTCGCCAAAGAGGTGGCCAAGGAGAAGATCACCGTCAACGCGATCTGCCCCGGCATCATCGACACCGACATGTGGGCCTACAACGACGCCGCATGGGGCAAGCTGATGGGCGACTACAAGCCCGGCGAACTGATGGCCGAATGGGTAAAGAACATCCCGATGGGTCGCGCCGGCAGCGGCGAGGATGTTTCCGGGCTGGTCAGCTTTCTGGCCAGCAACGACGCCGCCTACATTACCGGCCAGACGATCAATGTCGATGGCGGCCTGATCATGTCGTGAGCAACGGGGCAGGTTCACGCATCAATCTGCTGGTATAATTGGCAGGCGGCGAAACTGCGGCCGAATTGCGCGATCAGCGCCGCGTTATTCGTTGCGCGACATGAACGTTGGTATATATAATTTCATCCCATGAAAATGGCTTCGGCGACTGCCGGCAGCCGACATCATGGGACCTTGATGGCTCGCAAGCTTGAGGGCGCCGCAAGACCGGCGATCGATCCGCGGATCACTGCTTCGGCAGCACGGCAGCCATGACGCGGTCCCTCCCGCACGACACTCTTCATCAAATTGGGCATCATTGCGTCTGCGCCTACTTTAGCGCCGACAGCAATTTGGTGCCGATGGCCTTGCGCAACGACCAGTTTTTCCAACACAATCAGAAAAAGACGCAAGAAGGGAACGAACGATAACTTCCACTAGAGCTTGACAGGAGAACAAGCATGTCACTGCGGAGTATGATTTCGAGATTATCAATGGGAGCCTTAACACTTGCCGCGGCAAGTGCACTGACGCCTTCGGCCCAGGCTGCGGCGCCAGAATCCAACGACCCGATCAAGATCGCGCTGTTCGACTGGACCAGCGTCAATCTGAACGCAAAGATCCTCGGCGGCATTCTTGAAAAGCTCGGATACACGGTCGAGTACCCGACCGCCGATTATCTCTCCAGCCTGACCACCGGCCTTACCAATGGCGATCTCGTTGTCGCGCTGGAATTCTGGGACACGACGGCCGGTGAAGCCATGAAGGCCTCGGATGCGACCGGCCAGACCGAACGCCTCGGCGCGCTCGGGCCCAAGGCCAAGGAAGAATGGTGGTATCCCGAATACATGAAGGAGAAATGCCCGGGCCTGCCGAATTGGGAGGCGCTGAAGGACCCGAAATGCGCCGAGGCTTTCTCGACGGCGGAAACAGCGCCGAACGGCCGCTATCTCGGCGGCCCCGTGACATGGGAAGGTTTTGACGACGAGCGTGCCGCGGCGCTGAAGCTGCCCTTCACCGTCATCCATGCCGGCACCGATGCCGCGATGTTCGCCGAGCTGGATTCGGCCTATCAGCGCAAGGCGCCGATCATGCTGTGGGTCTATTCGCCGCATTGGGCGCCAGCCAAATACAAGGGCGAATGGGTCGAATTCCCCGCCTATACGCCGGAGTGCTACAACGATCCGAAATGGGGCGTGAACCCTGAAGCGAAATATGACTGCGGCAAGCCGCATGGCGAGATCTGGAAATATTCCTGGGCCGGCATGAAGGACAAATGGCCGGTCGCCTACAAGGTCGCGAAGAACTACACGATCGACACCGACGAGCTCAACAAGATGAGCGGCGAAATCGATCTTGAAGGCAAGACGCCGGAAGACGTCGCCGCTGCCTGGATCGCCGCCCACGAAGCCGACTGGAAAGCCTGGGCCGAGTGATCGTTCCAACTGGAAACTGCGAGACCCGGTCATTCCTGGCCGGGTCTCTATTCCATATTCCAGAAGGACGACTGCATGGCCGATACGACTGAACAGGTGTCACAAGCGGCAGGCATGCCAAAGGATGCCCGCCCGATCAAACTTGCCTGCCACAACGTCTGGAAGCTGTTCGGGGCGAACGCAGCAGGTTTCATCCGCCAGCGTGACGGCAAGGCCAGCATGGCGGAAGTCGCCGCGGCCGGGCTGGTCGGGGCAGTGCGCGCCGTCGACCTCGAAATCCGCCAGGGCGAGATCTTCATCATCATGGGCCTGTCCGGCTCCGGCAAGTCGACGCTGGTGCGCTGCATGTCGCGGCTGGTCGAGCCGACGCATGGCAAAGTCGAGTTCGAGGGCAAGGATCTCCTCAAAATCTCCGATGCCGCGCTGATCGAATTGCGGCGCCACCGCATGGGTATGGTGTTCCAGAATTTTGCCCTGCTGCCGCATCTGAACGTCCTTGAGAACATTGCCTTTCCGTTGGGCATCCAGGGACAGGACCGGCCGACGCGCGAGAAGCGGGCACGTGAGGTCATTGAGCTTGTCGGCTTGCGCGGCCGCGAACATTTCTATCCGCGCGAGCTTTCCGGCGGCCAGCAGCAGCGTGTCGGCATCGCCCGCAGCCTCGCCACCAAGCCGGAGATCTGGTTCCTCGACGAGCCGTTCTCGGCGCTCGATCCGCTGATCCGTCGTGAGATGCAGGACGAACTGATGCGGCTGCAGACCATGCTGCACAAGACAATCGTCTTCATCACCCATGATTTCGACGAGGCCATCCGGCTGGCCGACCGCATCGCTATCATGAAGGACGGCGAGGTCATCCAGATCGGTACGCCTGAAGAATTGGTGGTCAATCCGGCGACCGACTATGTCGCCGAATTCACCCGCGACGTCGACCGCGCCAAGGTGATCTCGGCGCGAAGCCTGATGCGCGCCTGCGACGGCGCCGAGCATGGCGGCGTGGTTGCGCCGGATGCCAAGATATCAAGTTTTTCGGCAAGCATCGTCTCGGCAGGCAAGCCGTTCGCCGTCGTCAACGGCACCGGCAAGCCGATCGGTGAGGTCACGCCGCAAGCGGTGATCGATCTTCTGGCCGGCATCGACCGTCGCAGGGCCAGCGCATGACGGTGACGGCAAGCACGAGCGAGGCGAGACCGCGGCCGGTTCAGATCTGGCTGGTGGTCTGGGCCTGCGCCCTTGCCGCGGTGCTCGCCGTGTTCCTGCTGCAGGACAGGCTGCCCTGGGCCGTCAACTATCCGGCCGGCGCAATCGTTCCCGTCGCCGACTGGGTCAGCGCGCTGATGAACCTGATAAAGTCGAACTTTTCCTGGCTGACGCGCTCGATCACCGCGGCGCTCAGCGTGCCGCTCGATTTTGCGCTCAATCTGCTTGCCAAGAATTTCAAGATCGGCCGCGGCGCGGATATGCTCGTGTTGCCGCGCCTGTCCTGGGTCGGCGTGTGCATCGCCGCATTCCTGGCCGGCCGTGCAGCCGGTGGCTGGAAGCTAGGCGCGTTGGTCGGCGGCTGTTTTTTCTACATCGCGCTGTTCGGCCAATGGACCAGCGCAATGCTGACGCTCGGGCTGATCTCCATCGCCGTGCCGTTCTGCATCGTCAGCGGATTGTTCGTCGGCATCTGGGCGTGGCGCAAGCCATGGGCTGAGAGGCTGCTGATCTCCCCTGCCCTGGACCTGATGCAGACTATCCCGACTTTCGCCTATCTGATCCCGATGCTTCTGCTGTTCGGCAACAGTCCGGTTTCGGCGATGATCGCGACGGCCATTTTCGCGACGCCGCCGATGGTGCGCGCGACGATGCTTGGACTGTCGCGGGTGCCATCCGAGATCGACGATTTCAGCGAGATGGCCGGCTGCACGGCGCGCCAGAAACTGTGGCGCGTGCTTTTGCCTTCGGCGCGTCCAGCGCTGATGGTCGGCGTCAACCAAGTCATCATGCTGGCGCTCAACATGGTGATTATCGCTTCGATGATTGGCGCGGGCGGCCTCGGTTACGACGTGCTTTTGGCGCTCAGGGCGCTGAAGGTCGGCGAGGCCATGGAAGCCGGCCTCGCCATCGTCGCGCTGGCAATCGCGCTTGACCGGCTGAGCCAGGCGATCGCGCGCAATCACGCGCAAGGTCATGTCTATCAGGAGGTGAGCCCAAGCTTCTGGCGCCGCTACCCCAATCTGACGCTGGCCATCGTCATCCTTGCGGTCACGACACTGCTTGGCCTATTCGTGCCGGCCTTCGCCGCGGTGCCGAAGGCGATCACTTTAACCACCGCGCCGATGTGGAAGACAGCGGTGAGCTGGATCACGATCAACTTCTTCGACACGATCGAAGCGTTCCGCGTGGCACTGATCCTCAATGTGCTGAACCCGGTGCGCGCCTTCTGCGAGGGCTTCCCGTGGCTGGGCGCGGTGTTCCTGCTTGGCCTTGCCGGCTACCAGCTCGGCGGCCTGCGCCTAGCCGCCCTGGTCGCGGCGCTAACCGTCTTCTGCGCGGTGACCGGTCTCTGGGAAAAGACCATGGCGACGGTCTATCTCTGCGGCATCTCGGCCTTCATCGCTTGCCTGATCGGCATTCCGATCGGGCTGATGGCATCGCGCAGCGACCGCGTCGAGAAGGTCGTCACGCCGATCATCGATACGCTGCAGGTGCTGCCGTCGTTCTGCTTCATCATTCCGGTGGTGATGCTGTTCCGCGTCGGCGACGTGACGGCGATGATCGCGACCGTCGCCTTCGCCGTGGTGCCGGCCATCCGCTACACCAATCACGGCATCAGGCAGGTGCCACCGGCGCTGATCGAGGCTGCAAAGGTTTCGGGGTGCACCAAGCGCCAGACGTTCCTGCGCGTGCAGCTGCCGCTGGCGTTGCCCGAGATCATGCTGGGCGTCAACCAGACGATCCTGATGGCGCTCGCAATGATCATCATCTGCGCCATGGTCGGCACCCGCGATCTCGGCCAGGAAGTGTTCATTGCGCTGTCCAAGGCCGATTCCGGCCGCGGCATCGTCGCCGGACTGGCCATCGCCTTCATCGGCATCGTCGCCGACCGCCTGTTCAACGCCTGGACGGCGAAGGCACGGGCAAGACTGGGATAGCGAGGAAATAGAGGATCGCGCACCCCACCTTCCTCTTGCCCAAAATGCATCCCAAGCTGGCTTCATGCTGAAGCGCCCCACCGTGATTCTAGCCTTCCTCCTCGTTCTATCCGTCGCTGCTCACGGTGCGGATGGCCTGGAGGAGCGGCTTGAAAAGCTCTTTGATGAGGCCGAGCGCCTGACGCCGCTGCGCACGGTTGCCATCGCACATGAGGGCGCGGTGGTGGCGGAGCGTGGCTATCGCGGCCACTCTCCGGCACGTCCTGCCAACATAAAATCGGCCTCCAAGTCGATCATCTCCGCCCTCGTCGGCATCGCCATCGACAAGGGCGTGCTCCAAGGCCCTGACCAGAAGATCGCTCCGCTTCTTCAGGCCGACCTGCCCGCCGGCGTGGATCCGCGGCTCCAGGAGGTTACGATCGGTCACCTACTTTCCATGCAGGCAGGGCTGGGTCGGACCTCCGGCCCAAACTACGGGCGCTGGGTGGCAAGCGACAATTGGGTGCGGGCAGCGCTCGCCATGCCCTTCGACGACGAACCGGGCGGTACCATGCTCTATTCCACCGGCTCGAGCCATCTCCTTTCGGCGATCCTGACCCGCCGGACCGGCCGCTCAACGCTGGAACTGGCACGCGAATGGCTCGGGCCGCAGGAGGGCTTTTCCATCGCCGCCTGGGACCGCGACCCCCAGGGCATCTATCTCGGCGGCAACCAGATGGCCATGAGCCCGCGCTCGCTGCTCGCCTTTGGCGAGCTCTACCGCAGCGGCGGGATGAGCCGCGGCGGACGGCAGCTCGTGCCGGCCAATTGGATCAAGCTCTCCTGGCAGCCACGCACCGCCTCCCGTTTCACCGGTGACGGTTATGGCTATGGTTGGTTCATCCGTCAGATCGCGGGCGAAGCGGTCTTCTACGGGTGGGGGTATGGCGGGCAGATGGTCTATGTTGTGCCCGGGCGCGCGTTGACCGTGGTCATGACATCCGATGAAAACGGCCCCGCAGGCCGCAGCGGCCACCGCGACGATCTCCATGCCTTGCTCGAGCGGATCATTGAGGCGACGAAAGACGTGCGCGAGGCTCGCAGCAAGTAATGCATGTCGTTATCGCAAAACCGCTGCACGCTTTTGCGCGACATGCATTAGACCCTCTGCGAGAGGATTTGATTGGTTCGATGGGTTGCAAGCTGGGTAGGCTGTCATGCAGGCCGGTGCGGCGAGGAAGCCGCTACTCCGCCGCCAGCCCTTTCACTTCCAGATACGATTCCATCGAATCGTCCATCGCCTGCAGCCAAGGCGTGTGGTGCAGCGGCGCCATCGTGCCGGTCATCAGCGAACGGTAGGCGTTGTCGCGGAAGCTCATGATGTCTTGCGCCTTGTGGTGCTCCCATTCCATGAAGGTCTGATTGACAGCCTCGACGTCGAAGCCGGGATAGTCGGTCTGCTCCATCAGCTCCTTGGTGTAGTCGCCCTGGAACCAGATCATCTGCTCGGCGTCTTCCAGCGTTTCCTCGCGCGCCCGCCATCTCCTGCCGTGTTCCGCCATCGCCTCGGCCGAAGGCAGCTTTATACGGCCCATGATGACGTCGCGCGCAAACCAGGCCTGCGCGTCGAACATGTTGAAGGTGTAGAACTGGTCCTGCATGCCGATGTAGAACAGCTGCGGGTTCTTCTCCCAGACGACGCCCTCATAGAGCCCGTCCGGCCACATGCGGTTGGCGGTCTTGAGCTTCAGATCCTCGGTCAGGAATGGGAAGGAGTGGAGGTAGCCGGTGCACAGGATGATGGCGTCTACATCCTTCGTGCTGCCGTCCTTGAAATGCGCGGTCTTGCCGACGACCTTCTGCAGCAGCGGCACTTCCTTCCAGTTGTCCGGCCATTTGAAGCCCATCGGCTTCGAGCGGTAGCTGGAGGTGATCGATTTGGCGCCGTATTTGTAGCATTGCGAGCCGATATCCTCGGCCGAATAGGAGCGGCCGATGATCAGGATGTCCTTGTCCTTGAATTCCATGGCGTCGCGGAAATCGTGGCTGTGCAGGATGCGGCCGTTGAAGGTCGAAAAGCCTTCGAAATAGGGAACGTTGGGCACGGAAAAGTGTCCCGAGGCGACAACGACATTGTCGAACTCTTCCGAATAGGTGACGTCGTTGGTACGGTCATGAGCGGTGACGGTGAACTTTTTCGTCGTGTCGGAGAAGGTCACCATGCGCACCGGACTGTTGAAGCGCACCCATTGGCGCACGCCGGATTTTTCGACGCGGCCCTTGATGTAGTCCCACAGCACCGCGCGCGGCGGATAGGAGCCGATCGGCCGTCCGAAATGCTCCTCGAATGTGTAGTCGGCGAATTCGAGGCATTCCTTCGGTCCGTTCGACCAGAGGTAACGGTACATCGAGCCATGCACCGGGTCGCCATGCTCGTCGAGGCCGGTGCGCCAGGTGTAATTCCACAGGCCGCCCCAGTCGGATTGCTTTTCGAAGCAGACGATTTCCGGAATGTCCGCGCCCTTATCGGCTGCCGACTTGAAGGCTCGAAGTTGGGCCATGCCGGAAGGTCCGGCTCCGATGACGGCAACACGACTTTTCATTGCGGGCCTCCCGGTCTCATTTCCCTAACGAAACAAATTTCACTGACAGGACAGTAATTGCCCCTTCGATGCTGTCAACAGGCCTTCTGCTGAAACCACCTTCACCAGATCGGATTTTCGGCAAAACCGCTGACGGCGGAAAATCGGAGAGCACGCCGCTCGACATAAAGTGGCTTCGCAGTTGCGCTCAGGTACCCGCACCGAATATGTTCACCGTGAGTGAAATAAATCCGCAGAACCCCGGGGTGGCGACATGGCGAAGAAAGCTTCCAATTCCAGGAATGGGGTGGCCCCCGCCAAGCCCAAGCCATCGCCGAAGGGCGTGGCAACGATCCGGACGCCACTGACCCAGGACCCGCACGCCGTTCGCGACACCCGCGAAAAGGTCCTTGAGGTCGCGATTGGCCGAGAGGTGCGGGCGTTTCGCAAAAAACTCGGCATCACTGTCGCCGATCTTGCGGCTGCCACCGACATTTCGCTTGGCATGCTGTCGAAGATCGAAAACGGCATCACCTCGCCGTCTCTGACCACTTTGCAGGCGTTGTCGCGGGCGCTCGGCGTTCCGGTCACCGCCTTCTTCCGCCGCTTCGAGGAAGAGCGCAGCGCCGTCTTCGTCAAGGCTGGCGAGGGCCTCGACGTCGAGCGCCGTGGCACGCGCGCCGGCCACCAGTACAATCTGCTCGGCCATGTCGGCTCCAACACCAGCGGCGTCGTGGTCGAACCCTATCTGATCACGCTGACCGAGGATTCCGATGTGTTTCCGACCTTCCAGCACGAAGGCATGGAGTTCCTCTACATGCTCGAAGGTGAGGTCGTTTACCGACACGGCAGCAATCTCTACCCGATGAAGCCAGGCGACAGCCTGTTCTTCGATGCAGATGCGCCGCATGGGCCGGAGGTGCTGACCGTTCTGCCGATGCGTTATCTCTCGATCATCTGCTATCCGCAGAGCAGCGCGGGGTGAAGCGGGTTCGTCTGAAACGCCTGCGCTGCCCCTCATCCGCCTGCCGGCACCTTCTTCCCGTATAGGACGGGGAGAAGGGTCAAGCCCCAGCGCTGGCGCCCCGTTCTTCACGGGGAGAGGGTAAGGGTGAGGGGCAGCGCAAACGGAGCCAAGTGAAAACTTAATCCGGCCCGAAGCCCGGCGACGTCGGGCTGCCGTCGTCGAGCTTCGACAGCCATTCGACCAGCGTCGCGCGGTAGCGCTTCAGGCCTTTGTAGGTGGCGAGTTCCTCCGGCAGGTCGCGGATGACGCGGTGCAGACGCCGCGCCCATTTCGGCTGCGTCACCAGCTCGTCCATCTTGATCAGGTAGCAGCGGATCGGGAAGACGATGCCGTTCGAGCGCGGCAGCCGCCAGAAGCTCTGCAATTCGACGCGCAGATGGACCTTGTCGCCGACATTTTCGGGCGTCACCGTCGTCCGGTCCGGACCCCATTTGTGATAATTTTCCGGACTGGTGTCGAGGCGCGGATTGATGGTCATCGTCCAGTTCAGCCGCCGGGCCGGCTTGCCCTGCTGAATGTTGGTGAGGAATTTTAGCGCCCGGACGAATATGCCTTTCTCATGCGCCAGCGGTACCGGCGCGTGCCACTCGAAGAAGTTCATCCCGATGTCGAAGTCGAGCGACCAGTCGGCCTGGGTGGTGACCATGCCGGCGTCCATCCACAGATTGCCGTCGCGCTGGTCGAGGATGCAGAAATCGCCTTGTGATTGCCGCGTGATGTATTCCATCGGCCCATAGGGCAGCGTCGACACGTCGCCGAAGGTGAAGGTGTCGTCGATGCCGAGCGGCCGGTTTATCCAGCGCCATCTGTCGCCGTCGCGCGTCAGCGTGAAATGCTCGGGATAACCCAGCGCCTGCTGCTCCATCAGAAGTTCGAGCAGGTCCCAGCCGGCCAGCGTCATGTGCGGCAGCGACTGGCAGCGCAGCGGGTCCTCCGCCAGCACCAGCGCGCGGTCCTGCATCTCGGCGACATAGTGCTCGTCAACGTCGATCAGGTTTTCGAGCACGCTGCCCTTCGGCCCGACGACATGCGGCTCGATGTTGACAGCATACATGTAGCTGTCCTCGTGGAACGGGAACGGAAACCGCCTGATGTGCTCCGGACTGTTCCTGAAGGTGAAGTCGTTACGGAACGTTTCGTTGCGAAAGGTGATGCCCAAGCTCGCCTCCTATCTTTCCAGAACCAGCGACCTGCCCTCGAAGCGCGAAACGCAAGGCATGATTTTCTTGCAGGATCGATGCTCTTCCTCGCTCAGCCAGTGATCGTTGTGGATGAATTTGCCGTCATGCGCGATGACATTGGTTTCGCACTGGCCGCAGACGCCGCCGCGGCAGAGATAGGGCGGATCGACACCCGCGGCCTCGATCGCCTCGAGCAGGCTCTGCTGCTCGCCGACGCGGATCGTCTTGCCGCTGACCGCCAGCGTCACGTCGAACGGGGCGCCGGGCTGGGGTGCCGCGAAATGCTCGAAATGCACGGTTTCCGTCGGCCAGCCGAGGGCGGCGGCGCGATCACGCACCCAGCCGATCATGCCGGACGGGCCGCAGACGTAGAGGTGCGTGCCGAGCGGCTGCGACGACAGCAGCCGGTCGAGCTCGATGCGCTCGTCGCGGTCGTCGTGATAGAGCCTGACCCGGCGGTCGTAGCGCTCCCTGAGCACATCGGCATAGGTGCCGAGCGAAGCGGTGCGGCAGGTGTAATGCAGCTCGAAATTGCCGCCTTCCGCCGCCAGCTGCGCGGTCTGTGCCATGAACGGCGTGATGCCGATGCCGCCGGCCAGCATCAGGTGCTTCCTGGCGCGCAGGTCGAGCGAGAACAGATTGACCGGGTAGCTGATCACCATCTCCATGCCGGGCCTGACATTCCTGTGCATGAACAGCGAGCCACCGCGGCCGACATCGTCGCGGCGCACCGAGATCGTGTATTCGCGCGTGTCGAGCGGCGAGCCCATCAGCGAGTAGGGATTGAGCCTGGTCCGCTCGCCGTCGCGCATTTCGACGACGACATGAGCGCCGCCGGAAAATGTAGGCAAAAGCTGCCCGTCGCGCCTGCGGAAATGGAAGCGCGTGACCAATTCGTTGACCGGGATGACATCGCTCACCACGACGTCAAGCTTGGTGGTGCCGGTGCTCATCGAAAGATCTCCTCCGTCGGAGGAATTTCGCTGCGGTCTTCCGCATTGATGCAGACGCCCTGGAATGCCGCGAGGCGCCTGGAATAGTGATCGCGTACCAGAAGAAGCAGGCCGCAATGCGAACAGGTTGCAGGCTGCGTCGTCACGTTCTCAGTGATGCCCTTGCAGTGAACGCATTGCACGCGACGCGCCAGCGAGCCGCGATGCTCGGTCTGGATCGAGGTGTGGTCGATCCCGGCTTCGAGCGCCGCCTGCATGGCCTGGCCGATAAGTCCCTCGGTGCCGGCGAGATAGAGGCGCAGGCCCATATGCGCATTGGCCAGGGTGTGCTTCAGCCGCGGCAAGGCACTGGCGAAGGAAGGCCCCTGATAGAACTGCGCCGGCTTCAGCGCCTCGAGCGCGGCGACATGCTTGCGGTCATGGCCTGGGATGAAGATGATGTGGGCACCGGCAAAGAAACCATCGGGCGCCTTAGCGGCCAGGTCTGTTATCGCCAGCGCTCCTTCTGCATCCGCCACGAAAAGATGGTGCTTGCCGGGCTGCGGGGACAGGGTTCCGTAGACCGGCCGGCTGATGATGCTTTTCGCTGCCATTCTCCCAGTATGCCTCAGCCTTTCGCCGTGCGCTTTGTCTTCTTCGGATCATCGAACGGAAGCGGCTCAGCCATTGCGCTGATGGAGCCGCTCTGGTTGCGGATCTCGAGCCTGGTGCCCTGGACGGCGCAGTCGACATCGAGCCGGGCAATGCCCATCGATTTCTTGACCAGCGGCGAATACATGGCGCAGGTCACCACGCCGACCTTTTTGCCGTCGCGATAGACCGGCGCGCCTTCGTCGGCCGGCTCCTTGCCTTCGAGCAGCACGCCGAAGATCTTGAAGCGTTCCTTGCCCTTGAGGCGGTAGTGCTCCTCGGCACCGCGAAAGCCTGACTTGCCGGGGCTGACGGTGAAGTCGAGGCCGAGTTCCCACAGCGTATCGCCGGGGCCTTCGTTCTCGAACGGATATTTCTGCGAATTGTCATAGGGGTAGAACAAGAGGTAGCTCTCGACGCGCAGCATATCGAGCGTGGTGAACCGGCACGGGATGATGCCGGCGCTCTTGCCCTCATCGAGGATAGTGTCCCAGATCGTGCCGGCATCCTGGCCACGGCAGAAGATCTCGTAGCCCCGTTCGCCGGTGTAGCCGGTGCGCGAGATCATCACCGGAAAACCGAACAGCTGCGTCTGCATGTGGTGGAAATAGTTGAGGTCGCGAATGCCCGGCACATGCTTTGCCAGATAATCGACGGCTATCGGTCCCTGCAGCGAAAGGTCATGCAGATTGTCATCGAAACGCAGCGAGACATCGCGGCCCATGGCGGCGCGCTGCAGCTCTTCATGGCCGGTGCCCGAACCATGCACCACCATCCAGGCATTCGGGCCGGTGCGGTAGAGGATGCAGTCGTCGGTGAACTTGCCGGCCTCGTTCAGCATGCAGGCATAGGCCGACTTGCCGGGATAAATCTTTTCCACGTCGCGCGTCGTCGCCAGGTCGATCAGATGCGAGGCATGCGGCCCGGTGATGTGAACCTTCTTCAGGCCCGACACATCCATCAGCCCGGCCTTGGTGCGGATGGCGATATACTCCTCGTCGGGATCCTTGTCGTAGGTCCAGGCGGTGCCCATCCCGCTCCAGTCTTCGAGCTTCGAACCGAGCGCACGATGGCGATCCGCCAAGGTCGAAAATCTCCAGGATGCCGTCATGGACTTGCTTCTCCTCAACACGATTGCCGACGTTTCGTCGCTTCAGGGTATCCGAGCCAAGCGACGACCCACGCATATTGACTCAAAACTCCAAAAGCGCGCAATACTAAGATGCAAAAAGTTTTACTGAGAGGCAAGGAACGCAACTAAACGGAGGGGACATGAAATGGAAGGGAATCTCAACGCTCTAACGACCATTTTCACGGAATTCTATTACTGGGTGACCATCGTCATGATGTTCCTGATCCATGTCGGGTTCTGCATGTACGAGGTCGGCGTGTCGCGTCGGCGCAATCATCTGAAAACGCTCATGAAGAACGCGATGGCGATCCCGCTCGTCACGATCACGTTCTATTTTTTCGGCTGGTGGATTTATTTCGGGTTCCCCAACGGGCCGGGTATCGCCGGCGGACTTGTCACCGCACCATTTGCCGAACCATGGAATCCGCTGATGGGCACCCACCTCTCAGGTGTCAATCCAGGCGAGACGGGAGTCACGCCTACCGATGCCGCGCTGTGGCATCGCCTCAACGGCGTGTTCTGGGGCGCCTTCCTTTTGTTTTCCATCACGACGGCGTCGATCATCTCGGGTTCGATCATAGAACGCGCGCGCTCGGGTGCGTTCTGGATCGTCGCGGTGCTGGTCGGTTCGGTCCTGTGGATCCTCGACGCGTCCTGGGGCTGGCATCCGCAAGGCTGGATGGTGAAGCTCTGGGGCTATCACGACGCCTATGCATCGGGGGTCGTGCACGCGATCGCAGGCGGAGCGGCGCTCGCCTTTCTTATCGTGCTTGGTCCGCGCATCGGCAAGTTCAGGCCCGACGGCACGGCGCGGGAGATCCCGCCCCACAATGTCTGGCTGGTCACGATCGGCCTGTTCCTGATCTTCACAGGTTTCTGGGGCTTCTACGCCGCGTGCAACATTCCGCTGATCAGCCCGGCCACGATTGCCGGCCAGATCACCGGCGAGACCTGGACGGCGACCAACATCTATCTCGCGCCGACGACGCTTTCGGCGATCACCTTCAACTTCCTGATGTCGCTGTCGGGCGGTATGCTGGCCGGCTACATCGTCTCCAAGGGGGACCCGTTCTGGACATTCTCCATGGGGCTTTGCGGCATTATCTCGGCCTCGGCCGGCAACGACCTCTATCACCCGATCCAGGCACTGCTGATCGGTGCGATCGTCCCGACCATCTGCTACAAGCTGCACTATTTCGTCGAGCGCCGCTTCAAGATCGACGATGCGGTCGGCGCGGTTGCCGTGCATGGCTATGGCGGCTTCCTCGGGGTCGTGGTGGCGGGCTTCATGCTGTGGGGACAGCCGTCCTCGCCCTATGAGGGCTTCGCGCATATCAGCCCGCTCGGCAATTTCGCTGGTGCGGTGCTGATGTTCGCACTCGGTTTTGTCCCGACCTTTGTAGTCTGCAAGATCCTCAACAGCATGAACCTCCTGCGCGTACCGGCGAAGGTGGAACTCGAGGGCTTCGACTTTGCGCTCAACCATGCTTTCGAGACGTCGGTCCGTGAAGTGGGAACCGCCGAAAAGGCCATGATCAAATAGTCAACGGACAAGGAGAAGCGCAATGTCTACCAATGGAATGGAAAGCTGGGCTGTGGACCTCAAGGACGTCGGCGCGATTTACCCGTTTCAGGGCTCCGAAGTCGTGATGGTGATCATCGGCCTCGTCTTCTGGATCGGGTGGCACGTCCTCCAGACGCGCCAGGAGAACGCGGAGATCGAGGCCGATATGGCTGCGGATCGCACCGGAGATGAGACGAGAAAGGCGATCGATCGCCACTAAGTCGCCACCGGGTCATCTGGCGCGCCATTCGCGCCAGATGACTTGTCCAAGGTGAAAAAAACTTTCATATGAGTTGAATTCGATTGATGAAGCTGGTAGCACCGAAATCATACCTCACCTCGGGAGCCTGACATGTGCGGAATCGTCGGACTGTTTTTGAAGGACAAGTCGCTCGAGCCCCAGCTCGGCTCGATGCTTTCGGAGATGCTGATCTCGCTCAGCGATCGCGGTCCCGACAGCGCCGGCATCGCCATCTATGGAGCGCCATCCGGCAACGAGGCCAAGATCACCGTCCAGTCGGCAAAGCCGGAGCACGATTTCCGCAACCTTGACGCCGAACTCGCCAAGGCGATCGGAGCGCCAGTAAGCATCTCGGTGAAATCGACGCATGCTGTGGTCAGGACCGCGCCTGCCAAGATCGATGAAGCGCGCGAAACCATCCAGATGCTACGCCCCGACATCCGCATCATGGGCGCCGGTGAGGTCGTCGAAATCTACAAGGAAGTTGGCTTGCCTGAAACGGTGGTCGATCGCTTCAATGTGCGCAGCATGACCGGCACGCACGGCATCGGTCATACCCGCATGGCGACGGAATCGGCAGTGACGACGATGGGCGCGCATCCGTTCTCGACCGGCGCCGACCAATGCCTGGTGCACAACGGCTCGCTGTCCAACCACAACAATGTCCGCCGCGAGCTGATCCGCGAAGGCATAAAATTCGAGACCGAGAACGACACCGAAGTCGCGGCCGCCTATCTCTCCTCGCAGATGGCGCATGGCAAGAATCTCGGCGAGGCGCTGGAAGGCACGCTGAGCGACCTTGACGGCTTCTTCACTTTCGTCGTCGGCACCAAGAACGGCTTCGGCGTCGTGCGCGATCCGATCGCCTGCAAGCCTGCCGTCATGGCGGAAACCGATCAGTATGTCGCCTTCGGCTCGGAATATCGCGCGCTCACCAAACTGCCCGGCATAGACAATGCGAGGGTCTGGGAACCCGAGCCCGCAACCGTTTATTTCTGGGAGCGTTGAGTTCATGCCGGCAATTAACGTCTCCAAGGCACACGACCAGAGGCATGCATCTAGGGTCTTTGACTTGGCCAAGCTGCCGTTGCGCGAGCTCAATCAGGCGCTACACAATCTGACCGCCGGTTCGAACGAGACCGCGTGGGAAGTGCTCAACCCGAAAGGCAGCCATTCGGTCGCCGTCGGCGTCGATCAGCCGATCACCATCGATGTACGCGGCAGCGTCGGCTATTATTGCGGCGGCATGAACGACGGCAGCGCCATCACCGTGCACGGCTCGGCGGGACCCGGCGTCGGCGAGAACATGATGTCAGGCTCGATAACTGTCAAAGGCGATGCCAGCCAATATGCCGGCGCCACCGGCAGGGGCGGGCTGCTGGTCATCGAGGGCAACGCGTCGTCGCGCTGCGGCATCTCGATGAAGGGCATCGACATCGTCGTCCATGGCAATATCGGCCACATGTCGGCGTTCATGGCGCAGTCCGGCAATCTGGTGGTGCTGGGCGATGCCGGCGATGCGCTCGGCGATTCCATCTATGAGGCGCGGCTGTTCGTGCGCGGCAAGGTCGGCAGCCTCGGCGCCGACTGCATCGCCAAGGAGATGCGGCCAGAGCATCTGGAATTGCTGCAAGGCCTGCTCGACCGCGCCGGAGTGACCGACGTCAAAGCGACGGAATTCACGCGTTACGGTTCGGCGCGCACGCTCTACAATTTCAACATCGACAACGCCGACGCGTATTGAGGCAGCATGACCTATCGCAACCCGCCGACGACGCCGCGCAAATCCGCGACCTTCGACGACTACACGCTGTCCGAGATTCGCCGCGCGGCTGCCACCGGCATCTATGATATTCGCGGCGCCGGCGCCAAGCGCAAGCTGCCGCATTTCGACGACCTGCTGGTCCTCGGCGCCTCGATCTCGCGCTATCCGCTGGAAGGCTATCGCGAGCGCTGCGATACCAGCGTCGTACTGGGTTCGCGCCATGCGAAAAAGCCGATCGAGCTTAAAATCCCGATCACCATCGCGGGCATGAGTTTTGGCTCGCTGTCCGGCCCGGCGAAAGAGGCTTTGGGCCGCGGCGCGACGCTGTCGGGCACCTCGACGACCACCGGCGACGGCGGCATGACAGAGGAAGAGCGCGGCCATTCCAAGACGCTGGTCTACCAGTACCTGCCGTCACGCTACGGTATGAACCCGCGCGATTTACGTCGGGCGGATGCGATCGAGATCGTCGTCGGCCAGGGCGCCAAGCCTGGCGGCGGCGGCATGCTGCTCGGCCAGAAGATCTCCGACCGGGTCGCCGAAATGCGCACGCTGCCGAAGGGTATCGACCAGCGCTCAGCCTCACGCCATCCCGACTGGACCGGGCCCGACGATCTCGAGATCAAGATCCTGGAACTGCGCGAAATCACCGACTGGGAAAAGCCGATCTACGTCAAGGTCGGCGGCGCGCGGCCCTATTACGACACAGCCCTTGCGGTGAAGTCAGGCGCGGACGTCGTCGTGATCGATGGCATGCAGGGCGGTACCGCCGCAACCCAGGAAGTGTTCATCGAGAATGTCGGCCAGCCGACGCTTGCCTGCATCAGGCCAGCGGTGCAGGCGCTGCAGGATCTCGGCATGCACCGCAAGGTGCAGCTGATCGTCTCGGGCGGCATCCGCAACGGCGCCGATGTCGCCAAGGCGCTGGCGCTCGGTGTCGACGCGGTGTCGATCGGCACCGCCGCACTAGTCGCGCTCGGCGACAACGATCCGCGCTGGGAGGCGGAATACAACGAGCTCGGCACCACCGCCGGCGCCTATGACGACTGGCATGAGGGGCGCGACCCGGCCGGCATCACTACGCAGGATCCCGAACTGATGAAGCGGCTCGATCCGATCGCCGCCGGGCGACGGCTGGCCAATTACCTGAAGGTGATGACGCTGGAGGCGCAGACGATCGCGCGCGCCTGTGGCAAGAACAGCCTGCACAATCTCGAGCCCGAGGATCTCGTCGCGCTGACGATCGAAGCCGCCGCCATGGCCGGCGTGCCGCTGGCCGGCACCAACTGGATACCGGGGAAGAACGGCTTCTGATAAAAACTACCAAATACCAATAAGCGAGGAACTATAATGGGGAACGATCTCGCCGCCTTCGCCAAAGGGAACGGCGTCAAATATTTCATGATTTCCTACACCGACCTGTTCGGCGGGCAGCGTGCCAAGCTGGTGCCGGCGCAAGCCATCGCCGACATGCAGAAGGACGGTGCCGGCTTTGCCGGCTTTGCCACCTGGCTCGACCTGACGCCGGCGCATCCCGATATGCTGGCGGTGCCGGATCCGGATTCGGTCATCCAGTTGCCGTGGAAACCGGAAGTCGCCTGGATTGCTGCCAATTGCATCATGGATGAAAAATCGGTCGAGCAGGCGCCGCGCAACACGCTGAGGCGGCTGATTGACGAGGCGGCGGGCGACGGCATGCATGTCAAGACCGGCGTCGAGGCCGAGTTCTTCCTGATCTCGCCGGACGGCAAGACGATTTCCGACGAATACGATACGGCGTCAAAGCCCTGCTACGACCAGCAGGCGGTGATGCGCCGCTACGATGTCATCGCCGAGATCTGCGACCATATGCTGGCACTCGGCTGGGGGCCCTACCAGAACGATCATGAGGACGCCAACGGCCAGTTCGAGATGAACTGGGCCTTCGACGATGCGCTGGCGACCGCCGACAAGCATTCCTTCTTCAAGTTCATGGTCAAGTCCGTTGCCGAAAAGCACGGCCTGCGCGCCACCTTCATGCCGAAGCCATTCCCCGGCCTGACCGGCAATGGCTGCCATGCCCATATCTCGGTGTGGGACAAGGACGGCAAGACCAATGTCTTTGCCGACAACGCCATGGAGCTCGGCCTGTCGGCGAAGGGCAAGAATTTTCTCGGCGGCATCATGAAGCATGCCTCGGCACTTGCCGCGATCACCAACCCGACGGTCAATTCCTACAAGCGCATCAATGCGCCGCGCACCATTTCGGGCGCTACCTGGGCGCCGAACTCGGTGACCTGGACCGGCAACAACCGCACCCACATGGTGCGCGTGCCCGGCCCCGGACGCTTCGAGCTGCGCCTGCCCGACGGCGCGGCAAACCCTTATCTGCTGCAGGCGGTCATCATCGCCGCCGGCCTCGACGGCATCCGCTCGAAGGCCGATCCCGGCAAGCGCTACGACATCGACATGTACCAGTTCGGGCATACGGTTGAGGGCGCGCCGAAGCTGCCGCTCAACCTGCTCGATGCATTGCGCGAGTTCGACAATAACAAATCGCTCAAGGCGGCGCTGGGTGAGGAATTCTCGTCGGCTTATCTAAAGCTGAAGCACCAGGAATGGAATTCCTATGCTTCCCACTTCACCCAATGGGAGCGTGACCACACGCTCGACATCTGATCTGGGATTGTTCACGCCCGGCGCGAAACAGGTTCATGAAATACTCGATCTTCTCCCTCGCCCGGGCGGCATTTTCCGGCCACAAAAACTGGCAGCGCACCTGGCGCGACGCCAGCCCGAAGGCCCGCTACGACGTGGTGATCATCGGCGGCGGCGGTCACGGGCTGGCGACGGCATGGTTCCTGGCCAGCGAATACGGCATCAGGAATGTCGCCGTGCTCGAAAAAGGCTGGATCGGCTCCGGCAATGCCGGCCGCAACACCACTATCATCCGCTCCAATTATGGGCTGCCCGGCAACACCGGCTTCTACGAGCTGTCGATGAAGCTGTGGGAGCGCATGGAGCAGGACCTCAACTACAACACGATGGTCAGCCAGCGCGGCGTCATCAACCTCTACCATTCCGATGCGCAGCGCGACGCCTATGCGCGGCGCGGCAACACGATGCGCATCAACGGCATAGACGCCGAGCTGCTCGACCTTGCCGCGGTCAGGAAGATGATGCCGTTCCTGAACTTCGACAATGCACGCTTTCCCGTGCAGGGCGGCCTGCTGCAGCGGCGTGGCGGCACGGCGCGCCACGACGCCGTGGTCTGGGGCTACGCCCATGCGGCGAGCGCGCTCGGCGTCGACATCATCCAGAACTGCGAGGTGACAGGCTTCGTGCGCGATGCCAACGGCAAGGTGACGGGGGTCGAGACATCGCGTGGCAAGATCGGCGCCGGCAAGGTCGGCATGGCTGTCGCCGGCAGTTCGTCGCGGGTCGCGGCGATGGCTGGACTGCGGCTGCCGATCGAAAGCCATGTGCTGCAGGCCTTCGTCTCCGAGGCGATCAAACCGCTGATCCCCAACGTCATGACCTTCGGCGCCGGCCATTTCTACGTCAGCCAGTCCGACAAGGGCGGGCTGGTCTTCGGCGGCGACATAGACGGCTACAATTCCTATGCCCAGCGCGGCAACATGCCGGTCATGGAAGACGTCTGCGAGGGCGGCATGGCGCTGATGCCGATGATCGGCCGCGTGCGCCTCTTGCGCCAGTGGGGCGGCATCATGGACATGTCGATGGACGGTTCACCGATCATCGACAAGACGCCGGTGGACGGGCTCTATCTCAATGCCGGCTGGTGCTATGGCGGCTTCAAGGCAACGCCCGGCTCCGGCCTTGTCTTTGCCCATCTTCTGGCCCGCGACGAGCCGCACCAAGAGGCTGCCAGGTTCCGCCTCGACCGATTCCGGCGCGGCGCGATGATCGATGAAAAGGGCGTCGGCGCCCAACCGAACCTGCACTGAGGACGGCCCAGAAAACATGCGTATCGTCTGTCCCTTCTGCGGCGAACGCGAACTCGGCGAGTTCACCTGTCTGGGCGACGCCAAGCCGGTGCGTCCGGCGGCTGGCGCCTCGGAAGACGAGGTGTTCGACTACGTCTATCTGCGCGACAACATTGCCGGCGAAATGAGCGAACATTGGTACCATGGTGGCGGCTGCCGGGCCTGGCTGAAGATCACCCGCAACACGCTGACACATGAGATTTGCTCGGTCGAGCCGGCGGCGGGTGCTGGTGCAAGGCAGGCCGCAAGATGAATTCTGTCCAGGGCAGCGCGGCGCTCGTGCATGAGGTTGAAGCGATGGAAGGCCGGCAGCCGTGATCTCCAGCCAGCCCCATCGTCTCGCATCGGGCGGTCTCATCGACCGTTCGGCGCCGTTGAACTTTCGCTTCGACGGCAAAACCTTTGCCGGCTTCGAGGGCGACACGCTTGCCTCGGCACTGATCGCCAATGGCGTCAAGCTGGTCGGCCGATCGTTCAAATACCATCGCCCGCGCGGCATCCTGACATCAGGCTCGGAAGAACCAAATGCGCTGGTCGAGCTGCGCACGGGCGCGCGGCGCGAGCCTAACACCAAAGCGACCACCGCCGAACTTTATGACGGTCTGGAAGCGGCCAGCCAGAACCGATGGCCGTCGCTGCGCCACGATCTGATGGCGGTGAATCAGCTGTTCGCGCCGATCTTCGTCGCCGGCTTCTACTACAAGACCTTCATGTGGCCGGCGAAGTTCTGGGAAGCGGTCTACGAGCCGGCGATCCGCCGCGCCGCCGGGCTCGGCCGCGCGGCGGGCATTGCCGATCCCGACCATTACGACAAGGCCTGGGCGCATTGCGACGTGCTGATCGCCGGTTCCGGCCCAGCTGGGCTGGCGGCAGCACTTGCCGCCGGTCGCAGCGGCGCCCGCGTCATCCTGTGCGAGGAAGATTTTGCGCTCGGCGGCCGCCTACTTGCCGACGGCGGCACGATCGACGGGATGCCGGCGGCCGAATGGATTTCCCGCACGCTGGCCGAACTAGCCACGCTGCCCGATGTCCGCATCATGACCCGCGCGACGCTGTTCGGCGTCTATGATGGCGGCACCTATGGCGCCATCGAGCGGGTCAACGATCACCTGCCCTCCCCGCCCGAACATCAGGTGCGCCAGCGCCTCTGGCGGATCGTGGCAAAGCGCTCGATTGTTGCCGCCGGCGCCATCGAACGGCCGATCGTCTTTGCCGGAAACGACACGCCCGGCGTGATGATGGCTTCGGCGATGCGGACCTATGTCGCGCGCTATGCGGCAACGCCTGCAAAGAGGATCGCGCTGTTCACCAACAATGAGGATGGCTGGCGCACGGTCGAGACGGCGCTTGGCGCCGGGTTGCAGATCGCCGCCGTCGTCGATGCACGCCCGGATGTGTCCGCCGCGCATCGCGCGCTCGCCGCCAAAGCCGGCTTTCCCGTGTTGAACGGTTCCGTCAGCGGGGTGGACGGCGGCAAGGACGGCGTCAGGAAAATCTCCGTGGCGCTCGCCGGCGGTGCACGCGCCGAGGTCGAAGCGGACGGGCTTGCCGTGTCCGGCGGCTGGAACCCGGCGGTCGGGCTGACGTCCTATCATCGCGGCCGGCCGAAATGGCAGGACGATATATCGGCCTTCGTGCCGGACGGCGCCCCTCCGGGCATGGTGGCCGCCGGTGCCGCCAACGGCGCTTTTGGGCTCGGCGCCTGCCTGCGCCAGGGGTTTGCCGCCGGTGCGGCAGCGGCGCAGAGCGCCGGGCGCGATGGCAATCGCGGCACGCCGTCGGTCGCCGATGACGAAGCCTTTTCGTTGGCCCCGCTCTGGCATGTTGCCGGCAAAGGGAAAGCCTTTGTCGACTACCAGCACGACGTCACCGCTGCGGACATCGAACTGGCGCAGCGCGAAGGTTTTGAATCGGTCGAGCATTTGAAACGCTACACGACGCTCGGCATGGCCACCGACCAGGGCAAGACCTCGAACGTCGCCGGCCTCGCCATCATGGCGGCGGTATCAGGCAAATCCATCCCCGGGACCGGCACGACGATCTATCGCCCGCCCTATGTGCCGGTCGCCATCGGCGCCTTCGCCGGCCATCATCGCGACGAGAATTTCCATGCGACGCGGCTGACGCCGTCGCATCACTGGGCGGCCGAACAGGGCGCGGTGTTCGTCGACACCGGCCTGTGGAAGCGCGCGCAATGGTATCCGCGCGCCGGCGAGAAGGACTGGCTGGAATCGGTCACCCGCGAGGTCAAGGCGGTGCGCGGCGGCGTCGGCTTCTGCGACGTCTCGACGCTCGGCAAAATCGACGTGCACGGCCCTGATGCCGGCGCCTTCCTCGATCGCGTCTACATCAACACCTTCTCCAATCTTGCTGTGGGAAAAGCGCGCTACGGGCTGATGCTGCGCGAGGACGGCATGGTCTATGACGACGGCACCACGTCGCGTCTGGCCGAGGATCATTATTTCCTGACCACCACGACTGCCAAGGCCGGGCCGGTGATGCAGCATCTCGAATTCTGCCGGCAGGTGCTGTTTCCGGAACTCGACGTGCAGCTCACCTCCGTTTCCGACCAGTGGGCGCAATTCTCGATCGCCGGGCCGAGCGCGCGGGAGTTGCTAAAACAGATCGTCGATGAATCTGAGGACCTTTCGAACGAGGGGTTTCCATTCATGGGCGCGCGGGAGGTATCCCTTCGCGGCGGCATCAAGGCGCGGCTGTTCCGCATTTCGTTCTCCGGCGAGATGGCGTTCGAGATCTCCGTTCCGGCCCGCTACGGCGATGCGCTCGTGCGCAATCTGATGCTAGCCGGCAAACAATTCGGCGTGACGCCCTACGGCACCGAGGCGCTCGGCGTCATGCGCATCGAAAAAGGCCATGTCGCCGGGCCCGAGCTGAACGGCACGACGACCGCCGCCGATCTCAGTTTGGGCAAAATGATGTCGACCAAGAAGGATTTTATCGGCCGCGTCATGGCCGGACGCGAGGCGCTAGTCGCTCCCGACCGGCAGGTCGTGGTCGGCATCAAGCCGACGGACAGAGCGCGCCGCCTGCGCTCCGGTGCGCATATCATTCCGAAAGGCGAGACGCCCGGCCCGGACAACGACCAGGGCTATGTCACCTCCGTCTGCTTCTCGCCCACGCTCGACCAGTGGATCGGGCTGGCGCTTGTCGAGCGCGGCCGCGAGCGCATCGGCGAGATCGTCCATGCGCATGACCCGCTGCGCGGCGAAAACTATGATGTCGAACTGTGCAATCCCGTCTTCTACGATCCGGATGGAGGGCGTCAGCGTGGCTGAATTTTCGTGGCTTCCCCGCAGTCCGCTGGAGCATGCGCTTGTCGTGGGGGCCTGTGGCGCGCGCGAAGTCGCGCCGGGCATTTCGCTCACCGAGATTCGCAATTTCGACCTGATCCAGATCATGGCGCGGCGCGGCAAAGGGGCGGAACTGGCAAACGCCGCCAAGGCCCGTTTCGGCATGGCGGCTCCGGAGGTGCCGAAGGCAGTCAGCGCTTCGGATGTGACGCTCATCTGGTCGGGACCGGATCAGTTCCTCGTCCTGTCCAAGGGCGGCAAGCACGCGATGGACATTTTGAGCCAGGCGTTTTCGCAATCCGCCTCGCTCTCAGACCAGTCGCATGCGCGCGCCCTGATCAGCATCTCGGGAACGAAGGCGCGCGCCATGCTGGCCAAGCTGTCGTCGCTCGACCTGCACCCGGCGTCGTTCCCGATCGGCGCCGCTGCCGCGACGTCGATCGACCATACCAGCGTCAATCTCTGGCGCGGCAATGACCGGCCGGATGGGCAGGCGGTGTTCAACCTTCTGGTGTTTGCGACCTTCGCGGAAAGCCTGTGGCACACGATGCTCGACGCGGCGGCCGAGTATGGCGTCGACATCGGGCATTCCGCGGAAGTTTGAGTAGCGTTTGTGCGTGCGCCCCTTCACCTTGCCAACTCCGGCCTTGCTGCCTATTCTTGCTGCTAAAATAATTTCACGTACAGGCAAACTTGTTTCTCAAGACATAGGTCGAGATGAGCCAGTCGCCCTACCCCGCCGTTGCAGCCGGACCGCCCCGGCCGAGCCTTATCCTGCGGCCCGGCCAGATCGGCCTCCCGGCCGGCATGGAACGTTATTCCATTCAAGGCAACGGCGCGGTGCTCATCGAGATCGAGGCCGGCGACACCATCACCGTGCGCAATGTCGAAGGCGGCCAAGCCTGCGAGCTTTTGGCTTGGGGCAAGAACGGCGCGACTGATGCCGGCATTGTCGGAGAGAAATCGAACAGCAACGCCGCCGGCATCAAGGCGCTGCTGGCCGATGGCGACGACAGCCTCGCGTCCTTGCGACGAGGGCTGGAGAGACGGCAGGTGCAACTCGATCAGCCAAAGGCGGTTCGCTTCTTCGGCGGCGCCACCCCTGCCGGCACCGAACAGAGCTTTTCCGTCGCCCGCAATGGGTCGATGGTGATCGCCGCCCCGGGCGGGCCGATGCTGGTCGACGGCCACGACACGGCAACGCCGCTCAGCGTCATCGTCCGCCGCGCGACGATCCGTCCGGTGGCGAAGTCGCAATTGGGCGATCCACTCGCCGATCCGGTGCTCGACCTGCGCGTCCATTCGGCGACGGCGGAATCCTATTTCGTTAGGGCAGGCGACTATCTGCAGATCATCGATGTCGACGGGCGCCAATGCACCGACTTCCAGTGTTTTTCGGCACGCAAGCTGGACAAGGGACGTGATCATCCACTCGACGTGACGACGACCCGCACACTGATGGGCTCAAGCTATCCGATGCCCGGCCTGCACTCAAAATATTACGACCAGGACATGGAGCCGCTGGTTGAGGTGGTGCAGGACACTTGCGGCCGGCACGATGCGTTCGCGCTCGCTTGCGCCGCCAAATATTACGACGACATCGGCTATCCCGGTCATCCTAACTGCTCGGAGAATTTCAACCGCGCGCTCGCCGATAAGGGTGTGACTCCTCGCGCCGGCTGGATGGCGATCAACTTCTTCTTCAACACGGCGATCGACGCACATGGCGTGATGGTTTCCGACGAGCCATGGTCGCGGCCGGGCGACTATGTGCTGCTGCGCGCGCTTACCGACATCGTCTGCGTCTCGTCCGCCTGCCCCGACGACACGACGCCGGCCAATGGCTGGAACCTGACCGACATCCATGTGCGGACCTATTCCGGTCGGCACAAATTCTCGCGAGCGATCGCCAGACGCATGACGCCCGATTCGGAACCGAAAATGACCCGCGAGACCGCTTTTCATTCGAGCTTTGCCAAGCACACCCGCAACTTCGTCGAGTACAGGGGCTATTGGCTGGCCAATTCCTTCGCCAAGGAGGGCCCGATCGACGAATACTGGGCTTGCCGGCAGGATGCCGTGATCATGGACCTGTCGCCGCTGCGCAAGTTCGAGGTTACCGGTCCGGATTCCGAAGCGCTGCTGCAATACACGCTGACCCGCGACGTCAAGAAGCTCGGCGTCGGCCAGGTGGTCTATTCCGCCATGTGCTACGAGCATGGCGGCATGATCGACGACGGCACGCTGCTCAGGCTCGGCAAGGACAATTTCCGCTGGGTCGGCGGCGACGATCTTTCCGGCGAATGGCTGCGCGAGACTGCGACAAAACTTGGCCTCAACGTGCTGGTGCGGTCCTCCACCGACCAGATGCACAATGTCGCCGTGCAGGGGCCGAAGAGCCGCGACATCCTGAAGGAGATCATCTGGACCTCGCCGTTGCAGCCGTCGATCGAAGAGCTGGAATGGTTCCGTTTCGCCGTCGCCCGCATCGGCGGCGGCAGCGGCATTCCGATCGTCGTCTCGCGCACCGGCTACACCGGCGAACTCGGCTACGAGATCTGGTGCCATCCGCGCGACGCCGAAAAGGTGTTCGACGCCATCTGGGAGGCCGGCCAGCCGCATGGCTTGAAGCCGATGGGGCTGCAGGCGCTCGACATGATGCGCATCGAGGCCGGGCTGATATTTGCCGGCTATGAATTTTCCGACCAGACCGATCCGTTCGAGGCCGGCATCGGTTTCACCGTGCCGCTGAAGACCAAGACCGACGATTTCATCGGCCGCGAGGCGCTGATCCGGCGCAAGGAAAACCCGCAGAAGAAGCTGGTCGGCCTCGACATCGACGCCAATGTCGCGGTCGGCCATGGCGATTGCGTGCATGTCGGCCGTGCCCAGATCGGCGAGGTCACCTCGAGCATGCGCTCGCCGGTGCTGAACAAGAACATCGCGTTGGCCAGGCTTGACGTCACCCATTCCGCGATCGGCACCGAGGTCGAAATCGGCAAGCTCGATGGCCACAGCAAGCGGCTGCCGGCGCGCGTCGTCGGCTTCGCCCATTACGACCCGCAGAAGACCAGACCGCGCTCCTGACGCCGGCTACAAGGATCGGAAATGGCGCAAGCCATGCCCGTGCAAAAGTCGACCTCTCGCCTGAAATCAGCTGGCGGCGCGTGCCCCGGCGCGTCTTCCACATATGCGATGTGCACAGGCTCACAAAATGCTTGACGTGAAAGCGTGACGCGGCGATCTTCACTGCCAAGAAAAAAATACTACTGAGCGGAAAACGCCTGAGGTCGTTCAACGCGTGCGTCGGTGACGCATCGCGAGGTGTCGGCCGTCGCCGATGGGGAACATCAACATGGGGAATTCACGTCTATGAGCACGATAGTCTCTGCCCTGGTGCCGCCTGCCGAAGGGAAGCTGCACCGGAATATCGATTGGCGCGGCGCCTTCTGGGTGGCAAGCGGTGTTCCCGCCCTTGTGCTGTTTTCGATCGGCGGCATTGCCGGCACGACCGGTAAGCTGGCCTTCCTGATCTGGACCGTGTCCATGATCATGGGCTTCCTGCAATCCTTCACCTATGCCGAAATTGCCGGCCTGTTTCCGAATAAGTCCGGTGGCGCCTCGATCTATGGCGCCACCGCCTGGCTGCGCTATTCCAAGTTCATCGCGCCGCTGTCGGTGTGGTGCAACTGGTTCGCCTGGTCGCCGGTGCTGTCGCTCGGCTGCTCGATCGCCGCCGCCTACATCCTCAACGCGCTGGCGCCGGTGCCGCTGTTTACCGACACCTCGCCGGAAGTCGCCGCCTATATCGCGGCTAACGCCGGAACGAGTGCCGCCGATGCCATCGCGGCCGTGAGCGCCGCCGCCACACCGGCGATCCGCAACTGGACGCTCTACGGTCACACGCTGGGTCCGGTCTCCTTCACTTTCAACGCGACCTTCTTCATCGGCGCACTGCTGATGCTGATCATCTTCTCCATCCAGCATCGCGGCATCCTTGGCACGGCCAACGTGCAGAAATATATCGGCCTGTTCGTGATCATTCCGATGCTGATCGTCGGCGTTGTGCCGATCGTCACCGGCCAGATCGACTGGGCGAATTTTTCGCCGCTGGTGCCGCTGGCGGCCGCCTACGCGCCCGAGCCAGGTGCCTGGAATATCGCCGGCTGGACGCTCGTCCTTGGTGGCATGTTCATTGCCGCCTGGTCGACCTATGGCTTCGAGACCGCCGTCTGCTACACGTCCGAGTTCAAGAACCCCGGCACCGACACCTTCAAGGCGATCTTCTATTCCGGCCTGCTGTGCATGCTGCTGTTCATCCTGGTGCCGTTCACCTTCCAGGGCGTGCTCGGCTTGAACGGCATGCTGGCGACCCCGATCGTGGACGGCTCCGGTGTTGCCGATGCCCTGGCCGGCATGGTCGGCGGCGGACAGCTGATCCATAGCCTGCTGGTGATGCTGATGATCCTGGCACTGGTGCTCTGCATCATGACGGCGATGGCGGGGTCCTCACGCACGCTTTACCAGGGCTCGGTCGACGGCTGGCTGCCGCGCTATCTCAGCCACGTCAACGAGCATGGCGCCCCGACCCGCGCCATGTGGACCGACCTGATCTTCAATCTGTTCGTGCTGGCCATCGCCTCGGCCGACGCGACCAGCTTCTTCTTCATCCTCGCCGTGTCGAATTGCGGATACATCATCTTCAACTTCCTCAACCTCAATGCCGGATGGATCCATCGCATCGATAACGGGCATATCGCGCGGCCGTGGAAGGCACCGAGCTGGCTGCTCGGCCTCGGCGCCATCCTTGCCTATGTCAACATGATCTTCATGGGCGCCGGTGCAAAGATCTGGAACCCGATGGCACTGTGGGCAGGGCTGATCACGGCTGCCCTCATCATCCCGGTGTTCTGCTTCCGGCATTATGTCCAGGACAAGGGAAAATTCCCCGACCACATGCTGGCTGATCTCGGCATGACGTCATCCGATCTCGCCGTCAGAAAGGCGGGCATCCTGCCCTACCTAACGCTGGTCGCCGGCGTCGTGGTGATGCTGCTCGCCAACTGGCTGTTCGTCATCTGACGTCCGACCTCAAGGGATCGAGCGCGCGACGCGCGCTTGATCCCTGCATACCGATGACCCGCCGCCGAGGCGGGTTTTTTCGTTGCATGCGATATCCCGCGTGAGGCTCAATCGATCTTGATGAACACGCCTTTGGTGTTGAGATACTCGTCGAGGTGCTCGGCGCCGCCCTCGCGGCCGTAACCGCTCATCTTGTAGCCGCCGAAAGGCACGGCCGGGTCTATGGCGTGATAGGTGTTCACCCAGACCGAGCCGGCGCGGATCTTCCTGGAAAGCTGGTGGGCGGTGGCGAGATTTTGGGTGAAGACCCCGGCGGCAAGACCGTAGGGCGTGTTGTTGGCTCGCTCGATCGCCTCGTCGAGCGTATCGAACGGCAGCGCCGAAATGACCGGCCCAAAGATTTCCTCGCGCGCGATCCTCATGTCGTCAGAGACACCGGCAAAAACCGTCGGCGCGACGAAATTGCCGGCCGCCAGTTCCCCTTCCATTAGGCGTGTGCCGCCGGTGACGAGCGTCGCGCCCTCCGCCGTGCCGGCCTCGAGATACGAGGCGACCCGTTGCAGCTGCTTTTCGGAGACGAGCGGGCCGATTTCGGTCGCCGGGTCAATGCCGTCGCCGATCCTGAGACCTCTGGCATAAGCCGCCAGGCGCGCGACGAACTCGTCGTGGATGGAGCGTTCGACGAACAGGCGCGAGCCGGCGATGCAGATCTGGCCGGAATTGGCGAACACCGACATCGCCGCCACCGGCACCGCTTTGTCGAGATCGGCGTCGGCGCAGACGATGACCGGCGACTTGCCGCCGAGTTCCAGAGACACGCGCTTGAGGTTGCCGGCCGAGGCGCGAACGATCGACTGACCCGTTGCCGTCGAGCCGGTGAAGACGATCTTGTCGACGCCCATATGCTCGGCGAGTGCCGCACCCGCCTCGGCGCCGGTGCCGCTCACGATGTTGATCACGCCTGGCGGAACGCCGGCCTCGTTCATGATGTCGGCGATTAGAAGCGGCGTCAGCGGTGCCTCTTCGGAAGGTTTTAACACCACCGTGCAGCCGGTCGCCAGCGCCGGTCCGATCTTCCAGATTGAAGCGGCCGTCGGTGCGTTCCAGGGGATGATGGCGCCGACGACGCCGACCGGCTCCTTGCGCGTGAAGGAGACGATTTCGCCCGGCAGCGAGTTCTCGATCGTCTCGCCATGCAGGGACGTTGCCATGCCGGCGTAATAGCGCAGCATACCGATGACACGATTGCGGTTGGCGCGGGTGCGCACGATCGGCATGCCCATGTCGGTCGTGTCCGAGCGACTAATCTCCTCCCAATGCTTTTCGAAGAGGTCGGCGATCCTGAGGAGCAGCACCTGCCGCTCATAGGGCTTGAACCGGCTCCAGGGCCCGTCGAAGGCCCTGCGCGCCGCGGCTACTGCCAGCTCGATGTCCTCGCGGTCGCCGCGCGGCACCGTGGCAATGACCGCGCCGGTGGCCGGATTGCGGGTCTCCATGGTGCGGCCCGAGCGGGCGTCGACCCAGGCGCCATCGACGAACATCTGGCGGTGGCGTCCGTCGATCGGCTGGCGCAGCGCCACCGGTGTCTGAGCCACAGTCATAACGTCCTCCTCCAGCGCTCCTGCCGGTGGGCGGATTTAACCCCTGGACGTCATATCTGCCAACGGGTCTATTCGGCGGCCAGAGCCAGCCGCGGCCTGTCGTCGTTTTCTGCCAGCTCCGGCTCGGCCGCCTGCTCCACGTCCTCGGCCTTCTTGCGCTCCCTGCCGAAGAACAAGGCATAGCCTGCCGGAAGGACGAGGATGGTGAGCACAGTCGCGACGAGAATGCCGCCCATCATGGCATAGGCGAGCGGACCCCAGAAAACGCCGCGCGAAATCGGGATCAGCGCCAGGACCGCCGTCAGCGCCGTCAGCATGATTGGCCGGAACCGGCGAACCGCCGAGCCAATGATGGCCTCCGAGCGCTCCATGCCGGCTGCTATATCCTGGTCGATCTGGTCGACCAGAATGATCGAGTTGCGCATGATGATGCCAAGCAACGCGATCACGCCGAGGATGGCGACGAAGCCGAAAGGTGCGCCACTGATCAAAAGTGCCGCCGCCGCGCCGATGATGCCGAGCGGACCGGTCGCCAGCACCAGCATCGCCTTGCCGAAATGCTGCAGCTGGATCATCAGCAGCACGACGATGACGGCCAGCATGATTGGAGCTTTCGCGGCAATGGAGGCCTGGCTTTCCGCCGAATCCTCGGCGCCGCCCTGGATCTCGATGTTGTAGCCGGGTGCCAGGCCGTCGCGAAGGCCTTGCATCTCCTTGTACATCTTCATGACGACATCGTTCGACTGCACGCCATCCGGCAGCGTGGCGCGCACGCTGATGGTCGGCAGGCGGTCGCGTCGCCATTCGACGCCTTGCTCCAGCACCGGTACGACCTTGGCGACCTGGGACAGCGGCACGAAGCCGCCAAAATCCGTCGGGATAGAGACGGAGTCGACCGCCGACAGCAGGTGACGGCTTGCCTCCGGCTCGCGGGCGACGATCGAAACGGTCTCCTCGCCGTCGCGGAAATCATCGAGCGGCGCGCCCGACATGCTTGCCTGCAGCATTTGGCGGATGCGCTGCGAGGTCACGCCAAGCGCACGGGCCCGATCCTGGTCGATCACCAGCTTCATCTCCGGCACCGGCTCCAGCCAGTCGTCGTGGACGGCGCCGAGCAGCGGATTTGCCTGGAACTTCGCCTTCACCTCGTCGGCGATGCGGCGCACCTCCTGGCGGTCCGGGCCCATGACGCGCATCTGCACCGGCCAGCCCGTGGGCGGCCCGAGGAACAGGCGATCGACCTTGGCGCGGACCGATGGGAAATCCTCGGCCAGAATGGTGCGCAGCTTGACGATCAGCCGCTCGCGGGCCGGTTCGTCATTGGCCATCACCAGAAGCTGGGCGAAGTTCGGATTGCGAAGCTGTTGGTCGAGCGGCAGGAAGAAGCGCGGCGCGCCCTCGCCGATATAGGTGGCGATGAAGCGCTTGTCCTTGTCGTCCATCATCCTGGTTTCGAGCGCCTTGGCCTGCGTCTCGACTTCCTTGATGCTGGTGCCTTCCGGCAGCCAGAGGTCGACAAGGATTTCCGGACGCGACGACTGCGGGAAGAAGTTCTGCGGGATGAACTGGAACGCCCACAGGCTGGTGGCGAAAGTCACCAGCGTCATGACCAGCACGATGATGCGGTGACGCACGGACCAGCCGACGGTGGCGCGAAGCCGGCGGTAGAAGCGCGTGTCGAAGACATCGTGATGGCTGCCGGCGTGTTTCCGCTGCTTGAGGATCATGTGGCCGAGCCACGGCGTGAAGTAGACCGCCACGAACCAGGACACGACCAGCGCGATGCCGACGACATAAAATAGCGTGCGCACATACTCGCCGGCCGTCGAGGCCGCGAAGCCGACCGGGATAAAGCCAGCGGTGGTGATCAGCGTGCCGGAGAGCATCGGGAAGGCCGTCGAGGTATAAGCGAAACTCGCCGCCTCGATTTTGACCAGTCCTTCCTCGAGCTTACGCTCCATCATTTCGACGACGATCATCGCGTCGTCGACGAGCAGGCCGAGCGCAATGATCAACGCGCCGAGCGAAATGCGCTGCAGATCGATGCCGATCTCGTACATGATGGCGAAGGTGGCGGCCAGAACGAGCGGAATGGTTATCGCGATCACGAGGCCCGAACGCCAGCCGATCGTCAGGAACGAGACGACAAGCACGATCAGCAGCGCCTCGCCAAGCGCCTTCATGAACTCGCTCACGGCTTCCCTGACGACTTCCGGCTGGTCGGATATCTGATCGACCGAAACGCCGTAAGGCAACGCCTCTTCGAAGCGGTGATAGGTCGCCTCGACGTCCTTGCCGACATCGGTGACGTTGAAGCCCTTGGCCATGACGACACCGACCTGGACACTGTCTTGGCCGTTGAAGCGAAATTTGCGCTGATAGGGGTCCTCAAGGCCGGAGGTCACGGTGGCGATGTCGCCGAGGCGCGTCACCTGGTTGCCGGCGCGCAGGCGAAGTTCGCGGATGTCGGCCGCCTCGGTCACGTTGCCTTCGACCGAGATGCGCACCGAACGCTGGCCGGTGTCGACCGAGCCTGCCGGATCGACATTGTTCTGGCCCTTGATCGCGTTCTGCAGATCGGTCAGCGTCAGGCCGCGCTCGGCAAGCGCCTTGGACGAAACGTCGATATAGAGTTTTTCCGGCTGATCGCCGATGATCACGGCCTTCTCGACGCCGGGCGTCGTCAGCAGCATGTCGCGCGCCTGGATGGCGAATTTCTTCAGCTCGGGATAGCTGTAGCCGTCGCCGCTGATCGAATGCAAGGTGATGAACGTGTCGCCGAACTCATCGTTGAAGTAGGGCCCGAGCAGCCCCTGAGGCAGCTCATTGGCTATATCGCCGACCTTCTTGCGGACCTGATAGAAGGCATCCGCGACCTGCTCGGGGTTGGTATCGCCTTTCACCTGCAAGGTGATGATGGCGCTGCCGGCGCGCGTGTAGGAACGGACGAAATCGAGGTGCGGGGTTTCCTGCAGCTTGCGCTCGATCTTGTTGACGACCTGGTCCTCCATCTCCTGGATCGAGGCACCCGGCCAGACCGCCTGGACGACCATGACGCGGAAGGTGAAGTCCGGGTCTTCCTTCTGGCCCATGCGCATCAGACCGAGCGCACCGGCAACGATGATCAGACCAAACAGGAACCGCGCAATGCTCGGGTGCCCGATTGCCCAGCGCGAAAGATTGAAGGGCCGCTTTTCGTTGGTGTCGGTGGTCATAGCGTCAGTCCATTTGTCTGATCGTCAGCGCACGCACGCGGCATGCCCACGGAACTTCTAATGCTGGCTTCCGGGCGGCGAGGCTTTCCGAGCGGAGAGACACTCATCGCGGTGGGACGCGAGGATCGATGTGGGGGGTTACATCGACCTGACGTCTCGACAATCGGGCACCTGCCGCCCGGAAACCATGAACCGCTTGACCTCGCGGCTTGCGCCGATGCGAGGAAAAGCCGTTTTATTTTTGCCGTCAGCGCACGCGCTTGGCGGCGTCGCTATCATCGTCCGCTGATGCGGACTGCTGCACCGCGTCACCGGCCAGCTTGACCTTCAGATTCTCGGTCATGAATTGTGTGCCCGCCGCAACGACGACATCGCCGGGTTTCAATCCTTCAGCGACATGCACGCCGTCGGCGGTGAACTCGGCGACCTTGATCGGGCGCGCATGGACGGTCTCGCCGTTGCGGTCGACGGTCCAGACGATCTGCTGGCCATCCTTTTGCGCCAGCGCGCTCAACGGAATCGATACGGCTTGCAGGCTGTTGTTGGCCGCCGAAGCCTCGATGTTCGCGGTCATGCCGAGAAGCACGCGCGGATCGTTCGGCAGGCTGACGCGAACGGCGAAGGTACGCGACTGCTGATCGGCGCTGCCTGCGACTTCACGGACCTTGCCGTCGAGCGTCAGCGCATCGTCGGACCAGAAGCTTGCCTTGACGTCCTTGCCCGGCTTGAACTGGGCGATATCCGTTTCCGGCACGGCGATCAGCACTTCCTTTTCGCCATCGACGGCAACGGTCACAACCGGCGTGCCGGAGCCGACCACCTGACCGACATCGGCGGCAACTGATGTGACGATGCCGTTCCTGTCCGCCTTGAGGTCGGTGTAGAGGACCTGGTTCTTCGCCTGGTCAAGCGATGAGCGGGCAGAATTTCGGGTGGCGACCGCCTGATCATAGCTGAGCGTCGCCTGTTCGAGCTGCGATTTCGACGCGAAGTTCTTGGCAAACAACTGTTCGGCACGACGGCGGGCAAGGCCTGTTGTCTCGACCTGCCGCTCGGCGGCCTCGAGGCTGGCCTCGGCACTCTTGACCGACAGGTCGTAGTCGGCGGGATCGATGCGGGCCAGAACGTCGCCTGGCTTCACGCGTTGGCCGATGTCGACCAGGCGCTCGGTGATCTTGCCGTTGATGCGGAACCCAAGATTCATCTCGGTGCGGGCTCGCACCGATCCGGAGTAGGAGAGCTCACGGGTATCGTTCGCCTTGGCGATCTCGACGACCTTGACCGGCCGGACGATGTCCTTGACTTCCGCTTTCTCTTGCGAGCAGCCGGCGAGCCCGAGCGCCGCGACGACGACCAGAGCCGGACCAATGGCCGGCAGCCTGTTCATGATGGACTTGGACAAAGACACTTGCGTACTCCCGAACTGTGGAGATGATTGTCGACATCGCCGCCCGACGGGCGGCAACGGTCACTTTTTCAGGGCCCTGATCGCAAACTCGATAAGCTCGTCCGGCGTCGCCCGGTTTTTCTTGGCGAGGCACTGAGCCATGATCTGTGGATGACAGAGGCTGATAACGGCGGCGCCGAAACACCGGGAAGCCATCACCGGATCCTGATCGACGAACTCCCCTGCGGCGATCCCCTCGCGGATCACCTCCGCGACCAATTCGTGGATGCTGTCGATATGTTTCTCGATGACGTGCCAATCGCGTTCGATGGCAACGACGACCATTTCGTGCACCTTCTCCTGGTCGAGCATGGTGTCGAGGGTCCACTGATAATGCGTACGCACGTAGCGGCGAAGCCTTTCGCTGGCCGTTCCGGGACTATGGCAGGCGTCGTAGGCCAGTTGGTAGCAGGTGGCGAGCATACGGCCGCAAACGGCCTGGTGGATCTCAACCTTGGAGGCGAAGAAACGGTAGATGTTGGCCGTCGACATGCCGAGCTCACGCGCTATGTCGGCGACATTGGTCTTGCCGTAGCCGTAGTGGCGAAACAGCCGCTCCGCGCAATCGAGGATCCGCGCGACATTCTCCTGCCGGACCAGGTCGGCCGTTGTGTCGAGGGTGTCATGCATCATATTCATTAGCTTATTACGAGTGACGAATTTTGAATTTCGTCACTCGTAATTCGAAATCACCCGCGTGTCAACACCTGACATTATCCGTCTCGGGCGACTGGTGACATCTGTTGACACAACTTATGGTTATCGTCGTTAATGCAGCCGTCCTGCTGCAGGCAGAGGCCGCCCCGCCATCTATGCTGACCCCGCGCAGCTATGCATTGTCGTTCAATGCCGCGGAAAGGGAGACCACGGGATGACCGTACTGCGCATCGTCACGAATATCGCTACAGACAGCATTCCGGATGTTCGGAAGTTCTATTCCGACCTGTTCGGGCTCGATGCCGTCATGGATCATGGGTGGCTCGTCACGCTGGCATCCCGCGAAACAACCATCCCCCAGATCAGCATCGCCAGCGAGGGCGGCTCAGGCACTCCAGTGCCCGATCTGTCGATCGAGGTCGACAATGTCGACGAAGTGTATCTTCGCGCAAACGAAATCGGTTGCAGAGTGATCTACGATTTGGCCGACGAACCGTGGGGCGTAAGACGTTTCTTCATTGCCGACCCGACCGGTAAGCTGCTTAACGTGCTCTCGCATCTTCGTTAGAAATTTGTCTGCTATGCGGGACATTGGCGTCCAAACTTCCAGGCGAACGCCCAATTGCGGTCATCGGAGGAAAGCATGAGCAGAACAATTTCATTTCATTTCGTCGATGTCTTCGCGGTAGAGCCGCTGACGGGCAATTCACTTGCGGTGGTCGACGGCGGCGCCGAGTTGGGCCTCGAGCTCATGCAGAACATTGCGCGTGAGTTCAATCAGTCCGAGACCACCTTTGTCCTGCCGGCGACCCGGGCGGACGCCGACTGGAGGTTGCGCTCTTTCACGCCGAAAGGCGTAGAGGTTTTCGGTGCAGGCGGCCACAATACGTTAGGGGCTTGGTGGTGGCTCGCTGCAGCGGGGCGGCTCGATCTGGGCGATGGCCCAACACGGTTTCACCAACAGATCGGCGACTTGGTGTATCCATTGGCTATCTGGCAAAGCCAGGGGAAACTCGAAAAGATCATTATGCAGCAAGAAGCCCCGGTGGCTGGCCGGCAGCTCTCAAGCCTGGGCGCTCTTGCCAAGGCACTAGGCCTTGATACCGAAGAAATTGCGGCTGAGGTCGTGCCTTGCCAGGTGGTCTCGACTGGTGCTGCCCATCTCCTGGTGCCAATCCGCGATCGCGAAGCCGTCGACCGGATTTCGCCTGATGCCAAGCAGCTTTTCGACCTGCTTAACGAGGTCGGCGGGGAAGGCTGCTACGTCTTCTCACTCGATCCACTGCAGCCCGAAACCACGGCGTATGCACGCTTTTTCAACCCGACTGTTGGCATTTCCGAGGATCCGGCAACCGGTACGGCGGCTGGTCCGCTCGCCGCACATCTCGTTGCGCACGGTCTTGCACAGCCCGGCGTGATCAAGATCGAGCAAGGCACTGCTCTCGGACGTACCAGCATCATTGAAGTAGATGTAGATGCCGGCTCAGTGAGCATTTCTGGACGCGGCATTGTGGTGGCGAGCGGGGCGTTTTCGATCTAGTCGAAGGTTTGGCGCGGCTATGCGGATGACGTGGTCTGCCATTCGCCTTCGACTTGGATTCGGTTAGGTAGCCGATCTGTTTAATCTGTTCAGGCTTTCGCCCAGTATGACAAGCGCGATGCCGAGCAGCGCAATGTCCTTGATCAGGAACTGACCGGCGGGACCGAGCGCGGGAAAGCCCAGCGTAGGCTCCCAGATCGGCAGGGCAACCATGATCGAACAGGTGACCAGAAAAATCAGGGCGGCCAATG
This sequence comes from Mesorhizobium sp., assembly GCA_004020315.1. Taxonomy (GTDB): domain Bacteria; phylum Pseudomonadota; class Alphaproteobacteria; order Rhizobiales; family Rhizobiaceae; genus Mesorhizobium. The sequence continues at coordinate 407,765 of SAQG01000001.1, read as the reverse complement.
CCCCGCCGGCCACACCGGCGCGCGCCGACCAGGGGGAGGCAATCAGGAGAAGCGCGGTCGCGAGCTCGACGACGCCAAGCACATAAGAGGCCCCGGCTTCACCAAATACCGGATACATCCAGGCGAGCCAAGGCGTGCCGCCGATCAGCGGCCTCAACGCCTCGATCTCAACAGCCGTGAACTTCATCCCACCGATCATGAGGAGCGGCAGTATGACCCCGGTTAACGCGACGATCCGCCCGGCTTTCCCGACTGCGGCGGCTTTTCGCGCCCAGGGCCGAGAAAGGCTCTCGTCTTGACCTTCAGGTTCTGATGTTCTGAGAACCGGCATGAGTTTCCTCCTCCAACCGCCAGCTGCATCACCCGAGTCGTCAATTTGCGCCGCTGTCACGGTCGCTCGATCACCCCGATGCGCTGCTCAATCCGGCTTGTAGGGGTACGAGTGATGCTCGTGAGCGATGATCCAAGGACGATCGGGAGGCACTCGATCCGACACTGGGGTCGTCTTTTTTGCTCCGTTCAAGTTGGGCTTAGCTGGGCCAATCGTGATCTGACACGGATTATTGGTCCTGACCTGGCTGCCCCTTCGCCATCTCCCTCAGCTTGAACTTCTGGATCTTGCCGGTCGAGGTCTTCGGGATTTCGGCAAAGATCACCGCTTTCGGCACCTTGAAGCGGGCGAGCAGCGCGCGGCAGTGATCGATGATCTCGGCTTCGGTCGCCGTCCTGCCCGGCTTCAGCTCGACATAGGCGACCGGCACCTCGCCCCATTTGTCATCGAGCCTGGCGACGACGCCGCAGGAGGCGACGGCGGTATGCTTGTAGAGCGCCTCCTCGACTTCGATCGAGGAGATGTTCTCGCCGCCGGAAATGATGATGTCCTTGGAGCGGTCCTTGAGCTGGATGTAGCCGTCGGGATGCCTGACGCCGAGGTCGCCCGAGTGGAACCAGCCGCCGGCGAAAGCCTCGTCGCTCGCCTTGCGGTTCTTCAGATACCCCTTCATGACGATGTTGCCGCGGAACATGACCTCGCCGATCGTCTCGCCGTCGGCCGGCGTCTCCTCCATCGTCTCGGAATCCATCACCGTCAGATCCTCGAGCGCGGCATAGCGCACGCCCTGTCTGGCCTTCCTGGCTGCCCTGAGGCCTTTCTCCAGCCCATCCCACTCGCAATGCCATTCGTTGACGACCGCCGGGCCATAGGTCTCGGTCAGGCCATAGAGGTGGGTGACCGCAAAGCCCGCGTCGGCCATGCCCGACAGCACCGCTTCCGGCGGCGGTGCCGCGGCCGTGTTGAAGGTGACCGTCTGCGGAAATTGCCGTTTATCCTCGTCGCTGGCATTAATCAGCACCGACATGACGACCGGCGCGCCACACAGATGGGTGACGCCGTGATCGGCGATGGCGTCGTAGATCGGCTTCGGCCGCACCCAGCGCAGGCAGACATGGGTGCCGGCCTGCACGGCCAGCGTCCACGGAAAGCACCAGCCATTGCAGTGGAACATCGGCAGCGTCCAAAGGTAGACCGCATGCTTGCCCATGCCTGCATGAATGGTGTTGGCGTAGGCCATAAGTGCCGCACCGCGATGGTGGTAGACGACGCCCTTGGGATTGCCTGTCGTGCCGGAGGTGTAGTTGAGCGCAATGGCGTCCCATTCGTCGTCGGGCATCGACCAGGCGAAATCCTCCTCACCGCCCGCGACGAAGTCCTCGTAGTCGAGCGTGCCGATCCGCTCGCCCTTGGGATAAGGGGCGTCAGCGGCATATTCGGGATCGTCATAGTCGATGACCAGCGGTTTTACCTTGGCCAGCGCCAGCGCCTGGCTGACGACATTTGCGAATTCGCGATCGACGACAAGCACCTTGGTTTCGGCATGGTCGAGCTGGAAGGCAATGACCGCGGCATCGAGGCGAGTGTTGAGCGAATGCAGCACCGCCTTGGTCATCGGCACACCGAAATGCGCTTCCAACATCGGCGGCGTGTTGGACAACATCACGGTGACTGTGTCGCCCTTGCCGATGCCGCGCTTGGAGAGCGCCGAGGCAAGCTTCAGCGACCGCCGCCAGAAATCACGATAGGTCGTGCGCTGGCGACCATGGATGATGGCGACATGGTCGGGAAAGGTCTTTGCCGCCCGCTCGAGATAGCTGAGCGGCGTCAGCGGCTGGTGGTTGGCTGGATTCCTGTCGAGATCCTGTTCGTAGGGATTCCCCATCCCGTCCTCCCCTAATGTCTGCTCGACCCTTCTTGTCACAGGCCCTGCGCGCAGTGGATTTGGTACCGTCGGTTCGTTGCTGGCGTCTTCCCCAATTCAAGCGGCCGTTGCTGCATCGAGGCCGCCTCAACCGGCTAAAAGCCTTGCTTTGCGAGCTGCGTAGCCTTGGCTTCCAAGGCTGCGTCAATATCCTGCTCGGTGGCCTCGCCGCCTTCAGCAAACGACCTGTCCACCATGGCGCGCAATGCCTTTAATTTTTCCTCGCGTTCTTCGACCAGACGCAGGCCCTCGCGCACGACTTCGCTGGCAGAGCCGTAGCGACCGCGCTTCACAATGTTGAAGACAAAGGTCTCCCAACGATCTCCCAATGACACGTTCATTCTCGGACCTCCTGTTGGTGGCGGATGATATGGCAGTAACAAGAAATGCGCAATTATTGACATCGGGAGTAATCTTCTTGCGCACCACAAACAGGCTCGCTTCGGCTTCCGTTATGCGAATGCTAGGCATAACGGCCATCCTGCACATAGTGTTAAGAACAGCACGATGTCTCCACTCAATTTGACTTTTGTCGAGAGCCGTGAATAATGTCAGCGAGGAGATGTCATGGCGATCCGACCGGCAGAACAGCTTATTCACAAGGCCGCCTGGCTCTATTATGCCCACGGCCTGCGCCAAGATCAGGTGGCCAGCCAGCTCAAGATTTCCCGAGCCTCGGTCGCCATGTATCTGCGCAAGGCGCGCGATACCGGCATCGTCAACATCTCGACCTCGACGCAGCTTTTCACCGACGATGTCATGGCGCGCCAGCTCGAAGACGCATTCAAGCTCGATGCCGTCTGGATCGCGCCGGAAAACGGCCATGTCGCCGATCCGTCGACCGACATCGCGGTGCTCGCGGCCAGCGTCTTTCTCGAACTGATCAAGAAGGGCGACCGCATCGGCGTCGCCTGGGGGCGGACTATTTATACGATCGCCGACATCATGTCCTATGCCGATCTGCAGGATGTCACAGTGGTGCAGCTCTGCGGAAATCTCGGAGCCCCCTATTCCTACCGACCCGACCAATGCACCATGGAAATCGCACGCCGGCTCAACGCCAAGGGGCTCAATTTCTATGCACCGCTGGTGCTAACGACAGAGGAACTGGCGCGCGGCCTGCGCGCCGAGCCGGTGATCCGCGAGCAGTTGTCGGGCATCAGTGCGTGCAACCTGGCGCTTTACTCGGTCGGCACCGTCGACGCCGAAAGCCATGTCGTCAAATGCGGCGCGCTGACTGCGAGCGAAATGGAGGTGCTGCGCCGTGCCGGGGCTGCCGGCGTCATCGCCGGGCAGATCATCGACGCGCAAGGCAAGGCGCTCGACTGCAGCTACAACCGGCGGATCATTTCGGCGGAGCTGTCATCGCTGCGTAAGATTGAAAAGCGGCTCGTGGTGGTGCAGGAGGGCAGCAAGTTCGCACCGCTGGTGGCAGCGATCGCGGGTGGGCTGTGCACGCATCTGGTGGTTGGCGCTCGGATGGCGCGACGGCTGCTCGACCATGCCGGACCGGCAGCGGAAAAGGTCGCCTAGATACGCAAAACTCCGCCGCGGGCGCATTGTCATCAAGGCGTCGCGGCATTCCTGTTCACAACCAAAAGAGAAATCGGACGAAGCGAACATGAAGAACCTGTGGAACGACGACGACGCAGAGAAAATCGTTGCCGACTATGCAAAGAAGGGTGTTGCCCGCGACCTGGCGCTGCGCGTCTATACGACCAGGCTTCTGGGCGGCGAGCCGCGGCTTGTCCTGCATGGCGGCGGCAACACATCGTGCAAGACAAAGGCCACCGATCTTGTCGGCGACGAATGGGACGTGCTTTGCGTCAAGGGCAGCGGCTGGGACATGGGCGTCATCGAGCCGCAGGGCCTGCCGGCAGTCAAGCTCGGCGCGCTGCTCAAGGCGCGCTCGCTCAAAAAACTCTCCGACGAGGACATGGTCGCGCTGCAGCGGGCGAACCTCATCGATCCGTCTTCGCCCAACCCTTCGGTCGAGACGCTGCTGCACGCCTTCCTGCCGCATAAATTCGTCGACCATACGCATTCGACTGCCGTCCTGGCCATTGTCGACCAGGACGACAGCGAGGCGCTGAGCAAGAAGGTCTTCGGCAGCAGGATGGGGTTCGTGCCCTACATCATGCCGGGCTTCGAGCTGGCGAAGGCGGCGGCCGATGTCTTCGACGCCGATCCGGCAGTCGAGGGCCTGATCCTCGACAAGCATGGCATTTTCACCTTCGGCGACGATGCCAAGCAGGCCTACGACCGGATGATCCACTATGTTAACGTCGCCGAGGATTTCATCGCCAGCCACGGCAAGCCGCGCACCGAAAAAGTGGCGTTGCCGGCCAGGCTGGCGAAGCCTGCGGATATCGCGCCGATGCTGCGCGGCGCCGTGGCGGTGGCGCGCGGCGAAGGCCGCTTCGATCGCATGATCAGCGATTTCCGCACCTCGGACGCGATCGTCGATTTCATCAATTCGGCCAGGATTGCCGACTATGCCGGGCGCGGCGTGTCGACACCCGACCTATCGATCCGCATCAAAACCGGACCGATGGCGCTGCCGGCACCCGATGCCGACAAGATCGGCGACTACAAATCTGTCATCCGCCAACATGTCGAGACGTTCGCCAAGGACTATCGCGCCTACTTCGAAACCAACGACGCGCTCGATGATGTGAAGCGCACGATGCTCGACCAGATGCCGCGGCTGACGCTGGTGCCGGGCCTCGGCATGTTCGGCCATGGCCGCACGCTGAAGGATGCGAAGATCGCCTCGGACGTCGGCGAAATGTGGATCGAGGCGGTGCGCGGCGCCGAGGCGGTCGGCAATTTCCGCCCGCTGTCCAAAGCCGATCTGTTTCCGCTCGAATACTGGTCGCTGGAACAGGCCAAGCTCGCCTCCAACAAGCCGAAGCCGCTGACCGGCCAAGTTGTGCTGGTCACCGGCGGCGCCGGCGCGATCGGTGCCGCCACGGCAAAGCTGTTCGCCGATAACGGCGCTCACGCCGTCGTTGTCGATCTCGACGCGTCAAGGGCTGCCGAGGCGGCAAAACAGGCTGGCAACAATTCGATCGGCATCGGCGCCGACATCACCGATCCGGTGCAGATGCGCGCTGCGTTCGACAAGGCGGTCGCCGTCTATGGCGGCCTCGACATCCTCGTCTCGAATGCCGGCGCGGCCTGGGAAGGCAGAATCGGCGAACTGGACGATGCCACTTTGCGCAAGAGCTTCGAGCTCAATTTCTTCGCCCACCAGTCGGCGGCGCAGAACGCGGTGCGCATCATGCTCGAACAGGGCACCGGCGGCGTGCTCCTGTTCAACACCTCCAAGCAGGCAATCAATCCGGGTCCGAAGTTCGGCGCCTACGGCATACCCAAGGCGGCGACGCTGTTCCTGTCCAGGCAATTTGCTGTCGACTACGGCGCCCATGGCATCCGCTCCAACGCCGTCAACGCCGACCGCATCCGTTCGGGGTTGTTGACCGACGCCATGATCGCCAGCCGCTCGAGCGCGCGCGGCGTATCGGAAAAGGAGTACATGTCCGGCAATCTGCTCGGCCAGGAAGTGACGGCCGAAGACGTTGCCCAGGCCTTCCTGCATCAGGCGCTGGCCGAGCGGACCACCGCCAATGTGACGACGGTCGACGGCGGCAACATCGCGGCGGCGTTGAGGTAGGCTCAAGAGCAGTCCAGACGCAAAAAGAGCGGCCCGAAAGCCGCTCTTTTCTTTTTGCCTGCGATGAAGGGCTACTTGGCGTTCGGGTTCGGCATCCAGGCCGGCATCGCGACATCGGCATGGGCGAACTGCGGCAGCTTGGCCGAAAGGTCTTCCATGTTCTTGATGTCCTTGTCGAGGAGATCCTTCTGGGTGATCAGTGTCGGCGGCACGATGACGTTATGGCCGGGGTCTTCGCCGGCCAAAAGCTGCGCCAGCGCGCGCACCGAAACCTGACCGACGACGGCCGGATTGGTGGCGGCGGTTGCCGCCCAGGCGCTGTCGGGCTCGCGCATCGCGGCGATGTCGGAGGTCGAGATATCGGCCGAATAGATCTTGATGTCCTTGTTGAACCCCGCCTCGTCTACGGCGATCTTCACGCCCTTGGCGAATTCATCATAGGGCGCGAACATCACCTTGATGTCGGGGTTGGCCGACAGCACTGAACGGGCCTGGTTGGCGACGGAATTGGCGATCGGATTGTCGAGCGTGCCGAACATGGCGACCTCGTTGATGCCCGCATATTTCTTCTTGAACTCGACCCAGGTCTCGTTGCGGCGGTCGAGCGGTGCGATGCCGGCGACGTAGACATAGCCGGCCTTCCAGCTCTCGCCGTTGTCCTTGATCGCCTGCTCGAGCGCGAGGCGTGCAAGGTCGCGGTCGGACTGTTCGATCTGCGGGATCTTGGGGTTTTCAACGTTGACGTCGAAGGCGACGACCTTGATGCCGGCGTCGACCGCGCGCTGGGCGGCTTCCTTCATCGATTCCGTCAAGCCGTGCTGGATGATGATGCCCTGGACGCCAAGCGCGATGGCCTGGTCGACCATGTCTGCCTGGAGGGCTGCGTCCTGACGGCTGTCGAGGACTCGCAGATCGACGCCGAGCGCCTTGGCCTGCGCTTCGACACCGGACAGATAGGCCTGGAAGAAGTCACCGGTTGAGAGATAGCGGACCAGCGCGATCTTAACGGCGCCGGGCTTGTCGAACGGCGCCGGCCTGTCCTGCGCCATCGCCGGGACCTGCATCAGCAGCGCGGCGCCGGCAAGCCCGAGTGCTGCCTTCCCCAAAAGTCTTCTCGTGATCTTCATGTTGTCTCCTCCACTTGTTGAACTCAAATTCAGCCGGTCGAAAATCCTATTTGTCGAAACCCTACCTCTTGCCCCTGCCGGAAAGGGCGAAGGTGAAGACAAGGGCAACCACGAGAACCACGCCCTTGATGAAATCCTGCGTGTAGTAGGGCGCATTCATCATCGTCAGGCCTTGCAGCAGCACGCCGACAAACACCGCACCGACGGCCGTGCCGAAGGCGTTCGGCTTGGCGGCGCCGAGGACCGCGTAGCCGATGAGCGCCGCCGCGACAGCATCGAGCAGGAGATTATTACCCGAGGCGATGTCGCCGCGTCCAAGCCGCGCAGCGAGCAAAATGCCGCCGATCGAGGCAAAAACCCCTGAAATAACGTAGGCCCAGATTTTGTATGCCTTGACAGGCGCGCCGGCGAGCTCGGCAGCCCGTTCGTTGCTGCCGACCGCATACATCATGCGGCCGAAACGGGTGTATTCCAGAAAGAACCAGATCAGCACCGCAAGCACGAGCAGGACGACCACCGAAACCGGGATGAGGTTGGGGATGAAGAAATCGAAGCGGTGGCGACCGAGCGCCAGGAAGGCGGAACCGAATGTGCCATTGGCGACCGAGCCGTCGGGCATCGTCATGCCGGTGGCGATCGAGCGGCCTTCGGTCGGGATGCGCTGCAAGCCGACGAGAAGGAACATCATGCCGAGCGTCGCCAGGAGGTCCGGCACGCGCATATAGACGATCAGCCAGCCATTGATGAGGCCGACAACGGCGCCGATCAAGAGACAGGCGACAACTGCGACGACGGCGTTCTGCTCCAGCACCACCATGACATAGGCGGCTGCCATCATGGCGCTGGTGGCGACGGAGCCGATCGACAGGTCGAAGCCGCCGACGACCAGAGTGGCGGTGACGCCGAGCGCCAGCACGCCGGTGATGGCGACGGACTGGAAGATGAAGACGGCGCTCTGCGGCGAGACGAAGCCATCGGCGGCGATGGCGAAATAGGCGATCAACCCGAACAGCAGAACGATGAAGCCATAGCGGATGGCATGGTCGCGCGCGGCTGCCATCCTTACCCAGCTCGAACTCATGCCCTCTCCATTCCACGTCCCATTATCTGCCCGCCCTCACGCTGCGCTGTGCAACGGCCCGCCCGCCACTTCGGCCAACAGGCGCTCAAGGTCGATGTCGGCGTTGCGGTGTTCGCCAACGATTGTCTGCTCCGACATCACCAGGATGCGGTCGGCGGTCTCCAGCGCCTCGTCGAGTTCGGTGACGAACAGCAGCGTCGCACGGCCGTTGGCGCTCGCCCGCAGCTTGGCCGCGATATCGCGCCTGGCCGAAATGTCGACGCCCTGAAAAGGCTCGTCCAGGATGAATAGTTTTGCTGCCTGCGACATCCAGCGGGCGACCATCACCTTCTGCTGATTGCCGCCGGAAAGCGCGGACATTTCGTCCTTCTCCGAGCGGCAGACGATGCCCAGCTCCCGAATTTGCTGGCGGGCGGTGGCGCGCTCGACGCGGCGTTTAAGAACGCCGAGATGCGACATCCGCTTGTGGAACGGCAGACTGATATTTTCCTGGATATTGAAGTCGCCGACGATCCCGTTTTCGCCCCGGTCCTTGGCAACGAGAAACACGCCGGCAGCGATCGCTTCCCCCGTCGACCCCGGTGCATAGGGTTTCCCGTTCAGCGCCATAGTCCCGGACAGCGGCTTGCGCACGCCAAACAGCGTCTCGGCGAGCGCCGTCTTGCCGACGCCGACGAGGCCGGTAATGGCAACGACCTCGCCATCGCCGAGCGTCAGCGAGATCGGCCGGGCACCTTCCGCGATCCGCAACCCATCGATCGTCAGGACAGGCTTGGCCGAATTCCTGGCGACGATCCGATCGAGGCGGATCTTGCGGCCGAGCATGGCGTTGACCGCGCCTTCATAATCGAGGGGCTTGCGGTCGAAAACGCCTGAGATGACCCCGTCGCGCATCGACACGATGCGGTCGGCGAGCCGCCTGATGTCCGACATCCGGTGCGAAATGTAGAGGATCGCGACGCCCTGCTCGCGCAGCCTGTCGAGCAGCGCGAAAAGCCGGTCGGCCTCGGCGCTGGACAAAGAGGAGGTCGGCTCGTCGAGGATCAGCACTTTCGGCCGGTGCGCCATGGCGCGCGCGATCGCCACCATCTGGCGGTCGGCCAGCGACAGATCGCTGATCCGGGCTTTCAGGTCGATCGTCAGCCCCATGCGGTCGGCGACCGCCTTCGCCTCGCGGCGCACCCGGCCTGGGTTGAACAGGGTCGGCGCGCCGCTGCCGCTCAGCCTGTCGAGCGTCAAATTGGTGGCGACGTCGAGATCGGCGACGACACCGTCATTGATGTTCTGATGCACGGTGACGACACCGGCGCGGATCGCCTCAGCCGGCGTATTTGGCGCGAAGTCCTTGAGCGCGAAGTCTTGAGTCGCGAAGTCGTGGCCGGCGAGGCTCATCGTGCCACCATCGCGCTCGTAGACGCCGCTGATGATCTTGACCAGGGTGGATTTGCCGGCGCCGTTGGCGCCCATCAGCACGGTCACTTCACCGGCGTGCAAATCGAGCGAGACGCCGCCAAGCACCTCTATGTGGCCGAAGGATTTCCTCAGGCCGTCCACGCGGAACACCGCATCCTTGCCCATTAGTTCCTCCCTGACCATGACGCTAGGAGCTGTTCCGGCAATTGTCAACACGATTGACAATTGCCAGAGGTCTTCCTAGCTTGGACCGACCGTGATGGCTCGACTATGGTGAGAGCGCGTAAGCGGGAGGTGAGGATGACTGGGAAATTGCCGTTCGAAGCACTGTCGGTCGAAACATTGGCGACACGCCTCGGGGCCAATGAGGCGCTGTGTTCGCATATCGGCAGGGACACGACACGCTGGAAGGTTCGCGAGGTCGGCGACGGCAATCTGAACCTGGTGTTCATCGTCGAGGGTGCGCAAGGTGCGGCCGTCGTCAAGCAGGCCCTGCCCTATGTCCGCCTGGTCGGCGACAGCTGGCCGCTGCCGTTGAAGCGCTCCTTCTTCGAGTATCACGCGCTGACGCGGCAAGAAGCGAGAGCGCCCGGTTCGGTGCCTGCGATCTATCACTTCGACGAAGGCCAGGCCCTGATCATCATGGAATATCTGTCGCCGCACATCATCTTGCGGCGCGCGCTGATCGAAGGCCGGCAGTTACCGAACATCGCGAGAGACATCGGCCTGTTCATGGCCCGCACGCTGTTTCGCGGCTCCGACCTGCATATGGCAACCAGGGATCGCAAAGCCGATCTGGCGCTGTTCGCCGACAACGTCGAGCTCTGCGACATCACCGAGAACCTGGTTTTCTCGGACCCGTATTTCGACGCCAAGATGAACCGGCATACGAGCCCGCAGCTCGACGGCATCGTCGCAGAATTGCGGGGCGACCGCGATCTCAAGGTCGAGGCGCAGCGGCTGAAGCACATTTTTGCGGCCAATGCGGAGACGCTGCTGCATGGCGACCTGCATTCCGGCTCGATCATGATCACCGATAGCGAAACGCGGATGATCGACCCCGAATTCGCCTTCTACGGCCCGATCGCCTTTGACGTCGGCATGCTGCTCGCCAATTTTTGGATGGCGTTCTTTTCGCAGCGTGGCCACGAGCAGAATGGAAAGCGCGACGCCATGCGCGCCTATCTGCTCGACGTCACGGTCGAGACGTGGTCGGTGTTCCGCACCGAGTTCTCGCATCTGTGGCGAACCGAGCGCACCGGCATGCTTTATCAGAAGAGCCTGTTCGAGGATCAGGGCGACAGGCTCGGCGCTGAACAGGCGCTCGACCACATGCTGCACAAGGTCTGGACCGACATGCTGGGCTTTGCCGGCGTCGAGGTGCACCGGCGCATTCTGGGCCTAGCCCACAACGCCGATTTCGAGACCATTGCCGACGCCGATCTGCGCGCCACATGTGAGGCAAAGGCGCTGAAATTCGGCCGTCACATCGCCGTCAACCGGCGCCAGATTCACAGCATCGACGAGGTCAACACATTGGCCGCGCTGCTCGAAGGGGAGAATAGAATTTGAACGTCGGCGACCGCCACTATCGCACCATCTGGCTGAGCGACGACGGGCGTTCGGTGGAGATCATCGACCAGCGCTGGCTGCCGCATGATTTCCGCGTGGAAAAAGTCGGCACCGTTGCCGGTATCGCGACGGCGATCCGCGATATGTGGGTACGCGGCGCACCGCTGATCGGCGTCACCGCCGCCTATGGCGTTGCCATGCAAATGGCCAAGGACGCTTCCGATGCAGCACTCGACGGCGCCTGGGAGATACTGCACGAAACGCGCCCGACCGCGATCAATCTGCGCTGGGCGCTCGATGAGATGCGAGGTTTCCTGCGGCCGCTCCCATCTGGACAACGCGCCGAGGCTGCTTACCGGCGTGCCGGTGAAATCGCCGACGAGGATGTCGGCCTCAACCGCGCCATCGGCGTCAATGGGCTTGAAATCATCAAGGAAATCGCAGCACGCAAGCGGCCGGGCGAACCGGTCAACATCCTGACTCACTGCAACGCCGGCTGGCTGGCCACCGTCGACTACGGCACCGCCACGGCGCCGATCTATCTGGCAACGGAAGCGGGCATTCCCGTTCACGTCTATGTCGACGAAACCCGCCCGCGCAACCAGGGCGCTCAGCTGACCGCATGGGAGATGGCCGGCCACGGCGTACCTCATACGCTCATTGTCGACAATGCCGGCGGCCATCTGATGCAGCGCGGCCAGATCGACATGGTCATCGTCGGCACCGACCGCACCACCGCCGACGGCGATGTCTGCAACAAGATCGGCACCTATCTGAAGGCGCTGGCCGCCGCCGACAACGACGTGCCGTTCTATGTCGCGCTGCCCTCGCCGACGATCGACTGGACGGTGGGTGACGGGCTGGCCGAAATCCCGATCGAACAGCGTTCCAGCGACGAGGTCTCACTGGTCTGGGGCAAGACCGCGAGTGGCGAGATTGCGCAGGTCCGCATCTCGCCGGAGACGACGCCCGCGGCAAACCCGGCCTTCGACGTGACGCCGGCGCGGCTGGTCACCGGATTGATTACCGAGCGCGGCGTCGCCAGGGCGTCGCGCGACGGCTTGAAGGCGATGTTTCCCGGACGCTGATGATCCGGCTTCATCGATTCGAAAGCGGCATCATCATCATTATCGGATAACCGAGAATCCCGGCCCTCAGTTGCCATGTCGGCGGCAGGGCGCAGGCTTGTGTCCAATCCAGAGTAGCTCGTCTCCGACAGCCGGCATTCTCCGTGATCGGAACATTGTCCCGGCGTCTTTGTGCTCGTCGCCGGCAGGGCAGGCTATGGCGAGGCGATCGTCCGTCGATGCCGTGGGCGACGATACAGCCCGTCACACTGACGAAGGAGGCCCCGTAAACCGGCCAGCATTTCGATCCCTCTGCAGGTTGCCAAACCATGGTAGTGTGATTATACCAGTTGATCAGATGACGATCGGCAGGCCCATCGTTCGAGATCAGGAGTACGGCTAGATGACAACGATTGCGCTGTTTGGTGCCGGCGGGAAAATGGGTTACCGCCTGTCGACCAATTTTCGCGGCTCTCCCTACACGATACGCCATGTCGAGGTCAGCGATGCCGGCTGCGAGCGGCTGAAGACCGGGTTGGGCATCGACGCGGTCAGCGCCGATGAAGCCCTGAATGGCGCCGAGGTGGTGATCCTGGCGGTTCCCGACACCCATATCGGGAAGGTCGCGGCCAGCATCGAGGGCAAGCTTGCGTCCGGCACCATGGTCGTCGTGCTGGACGCCGCAGCACCTTTCGCCGGCCATTTGCCGAAGCGGCCGGACTTGACCTATTTCGTCACCCATCCCTGCCATCCGCCGATCTACAACGACGAGACCGACATGGCGGCCAAGAAGGACTATTTCGGCGGCGTCAAGGCCAAGCAGCATATGGTCAGCGCCCTGATGCAGGGGCCAGAGGAAGATTTCGCCAAGGGCGAAGCGATCGCCAAGATCATCTGGGCTCCTGTGATGCGGTCGCATCGCGTCACGGTCGACCAGATGGCGCTGCTCGAGCCGGGCCTTTCGGAAACCGTCTGCGCCTCGCTGCTTGTCGTCATGAAGGAAGCGGTCGACGAGGTCGTCGCGCGCGGGGTCGACCAGCAGGCCGCACTCGACTTCCTGCTTGGCCACATGAACGTGCTCGGTGCTGTCATCTTCGGTGAGACCAAGGGCGTGTTCTCCGACGCCTGCAACAAGGCCATCGAGTTCGGCAAGCCGGTCTTGATGCGTGACGACTGGAAGCGGGTCTTCGAGCCGGAAGAGATTGCAGCGAGCATTCAACGCATCACCTGAGGCGGCGACGCTTTCCCTTCTCCCCTTGTGGGAGAAGGTGGATTGGCGCGCAGCGCCAAGACGGTTGAGGGGTGCTGGACGGAGTGCGGTAGGTGCCAAGCTGGAACACCCCTCATCCGACCGAGCTTCGCTCGGCCACCTTCTCCCACAGGGGGAGAATGCAAGACCGGGTACATATCATCTGAATTAGTGATTGAATCATCATACCAGTTGGCTTAGCTGTTCGTAGGCTCGGGCCAACTAGGCCTCGCCAAGGAATTCGAGGCCTGGGCGAGTGGAGGACGGCGGGGACTGGGGCGCGACGATCCGTTCAGAGGAAGCCGGCAAACGGTTTTGAAACTGAGGCGATCCGCGATCTCTTGTGCCGCATGACGAATGAAATGCAGACAGTGACCTGAGTTGATCAGGGCTTTTTCAAACGGGAGGAAATCATGAAACTTACTCGCAGAATGACACTTGCGGCTTTTGCCGGCATGCTGGCGCTTGGCACCGCCGCACCCGCCTATGCGGCGGATCTCATTGCCATCATCACGCCCTCGCACGACAATCCGTTCTTCAAGGCCGAAGCTGTCGGCGCGGAAGCAAAGGCCAAGGAACTCGGATACGAGACTCTGGTCCTGGTTCATGACGACGACGCCAACAAGCAGTCCGAGCTGATCGACACCGCGATCGGCCGCGGCGCCAAGGCGATCATCCTCGACAATGCCGGCGCCGACGCCACAGTCGCCGCCGTGCAGAAGGCGAAGGACGCCGGCGTTCCGTCCTTCCTGATCGATCGCGAGATCAACGCTACCGGCGTCGCCGTCGCGCAGATCGTCTCCAACAACTACCAGGGCGCCCAGCTCGGCGCGCAGGAGTTCGTCAAGCTGATGGGCGAGAAGGGCAATTATGTCGAGCTGGTCGGCAAGGAGTCCGACACCAATGCCGGCATCCGCTCCAAGGGTTACCACGACGTCATCGACGACTATCCGGACCTGAAGATGGTGGCGCAGCAGTCGGCCAACTGGAGCCAGACCGAGGCCTATTCCAAGATGGAATCGATCCTCCAGGCCAATCCGGACATCAAGGGCGTGATCTCCGGCAACGACACGATGGCAATGGGTGCCTATGCCGCGCTTGCTGCCGCCGGCCGCAAGGATGTCATCGTCGTCGGCTTCGACGGGTCGAATGACGTCCGCGACTCAATCGCCTCAGGCGGCATCAAAGCCACAGTCCTGCAGCCAGCCTACGCCCAGGCGCAGATGGCAGTCGAGCAGGCCAACGACTTCATCAAGAACAAGAAGTCTCCGGCCGAGGAAAAGCAGCTGATGGATTGCGTCCTGATCAATGGCGACAATGCCGCCAAGCTGGAAACCTTCGCGCTGACCAACTGAGCCGGCGTGACATCAATCGCGAGGGACGAGCTTCCGGCTCGTCCCTTGCTTCCATTTACTGGGTGCCCCTGACCGCCATGCCGAACAAGCCGACATGTTGAACAAGCTGACTTGGCCGATCCTCACCGCGCCGATCCTCGCCGTGAGCGTCGGCATCAGCCTGACCGCCTGCAAGATCCTGCCGACGCCTTCCGCAGAAAACGGCGGCAATACCCCGGCTTTCAATGCGGACAAGATGGTCGGGGACGTCTGGGCCGCGAAGATGGTGCCTTATCTCCAGCAGAAGGCCGGACCGTTTCCCGAGGTTCACGCCCTGGCCAAAGCCGATCCTGCCGCCGCCGGCGCCAAATACAGCAATCCGAAGAAGCAGGCGAATTCGCCGTGGACCTTCGCGGTTCGCCTGGAGGGAAAGATCGTCGCAGCGAATACACAGTCGCGCGCGGCAACGATGGACGTCGACGCCGATGGCGACGGCAAGGCCGATGCGCGGGTGCAGATCGGACCCGCGATGCGTGGCACCGCGCTGCGCGACAGCCTCGACTTTATCCAGTTCAACGATTTCACCAACCAGATCGATTTCGCCCAGTTCGGCAAGGCGTTCAACACCTATGCCGACAAGACAATGCTTTCCAAGCTGCCGCGCGATGCGCTGGAGGGCCGGAGCGTTAGGGTTGTCGGCGCCTATGTCATGGGCAACGGCCAGGACCTGCCGCTGGTGACGCCGGCGGAGGTAGAGATCGGGCCAAAGCCATGATTGCCGCCGCCGATCATGACGTCATCCTGAAACTGGAAGACGTCTCAAAGGTCTATTCGGGCACCGTCGCGGTCAAGCGCGCGAATTTCGAGGTGCGTAAGGGCGCGGTCAACGTGCTCGTCGGCGAAAACGGCGCCGGCAAATCGACGCTGATGAAGATTATCGCCGGCGTCGAACAGCCGACGCTCGGCCGCATACTCCTGGAGGGTGAGGAGGTTTCGTTCTCGTCATCCGGCGACGCGGTAAAGCGCGGCATAGGCATGGTGTTTCAGGAGCTGAACCTGTTCGGCAACCTGACCGTCGCCGAAAACATTTTCGCCACCCGCGAGATCACCAACCGGTTCCGCAAGATCGACAGCAGAAAACAGGAGCGCCGCGCGGCCGAATTTCTCGAGCGCCTGGAAGCCGGCATCCGGCCCGACATGCTGGTCGAGGACCTGCGCATCGGCCAGCAGCAGCTGGTCGAGATCGCCAAGGCGGTTTCGCTCGACGCGCGCATCCTGATCATGGACGAACCGACCTCGGCGCTGAGTGCGGCGGAAGTCGAGATCCTGTTCAAGGTGATTGCCGACCTCAAGGCGCGCGGCGTGGCGATCGTCTACATCTCGCACCGGCTCGGGGAGCTAATCCGCATCGGCGACTACATCACCGTGCTGCGCGATGGGCGGATCACCGGCCAGGAGAAGATGAAAAACGTCGACACGCAGTGGATCGTGCGGCAGATGATCGGCTCTGACGCCAAGGACTTCGCCAAGGCCGACGGCCATGTTCCGGGCGATGAGATTTTCCGCGCCGAGGACATCTGCCTGCCGCGCGTGACCGGTGGGCTTGCGGTCGATCATGTCTCGCTGTCGCTGCGCGCCGGCGAGATCCTCGGCATCTACGGCCTGATGGGCGCCGGGCGCAGCGAGCTGTTCGACTGCATCATGGGACGCCACGGCCACGCAACCGGAACGATCTTCATTGCCGGCAAGAAGGTGAAGGAGCGTGACACGACGCGACGCATCCGGCGCGGGCTGGCGCTGATCCCCGAGGACCGCCAGCGCGAAGGGCTGGTGTCGATCCTCTCGGTTGCCACCAATCTGACGCTGGCCAGCCTGTCGCGGTTTGTCCGCCTGTTCCATATCCGCAGCGCCAAGGAAAACCAGGCGGTGGCGCAGATGGTGCGGGAGCTGGCGATCAAGGTCGCCGACCCGGCACAGGAGGTCTCGTCGCTGTCGGGCGGGAACCAGCAGAAGGTGGTCATCGGCAAGGCGCTGCTCACCGGACCCAAGGTGCTTTTGATGGACGAGCCGAGCCGCGGCATCGATGTCGGCGCCAAGGCCGACGTCTTCCGCACCATGCGCAAACTGTCCCGCGACGGACTGGGCATTCTTTTCGCCACCTCCGATCTCGACGAGGTGATGGCGCTGTCCGACCGGATCGCGGTGATGAGCAATGGAAAACTGACCGGCATGTTCGATCGCGCCGAGGCGACGGAGGCGGCACTTGTCGCCGCATCGGCGCTTGGCCACGGACCGGTCCCGCACACGGAGAACACCGCCCATGACTGACATCCCGGCCAAGGCTTCTGTTGCCTCCGCCTCGAGCGGCTCCGTCCTGCTGACGCTGATGAAGGCGAGGACGTTCATCGCGCTGATCGCCGTCCTGATCTTCTTCTCGATCGCGGCACCGAATTTCCTGTCGGCGGCCAATTTGATCCTGATGTCGAAGCACGTGGCGCTGAACGCGTTCCTGGCCATGGGCATGACCTTCGTCATCATCACCGGAGGCATCGATCTGTCGGTTGGCTCGATCGTCGGCCTGTGCGGCATGGTGGCCGGCTATCTCGTGCTCAACGGCATCGACCTGCAGGTCGGCTACACGATCTATTTCAATGTCTTCGAGATCGCACTGATCACGCTGGCGGTCGGCATACTGATCGGCGCCGTCAACGGATTGCTGATCACCAGGCTGAATGTCGCGCCGTTCATCGCCACGCTCGGCGTGCTCTATGTCGCACGCGGCCTGGCGCTGCTGTCGTCCGATGGCCGCACCTTCCCGAACCTTGTCGGCAAGCCCGATCTGGGAACGACCGGGTTCGGCTTCCTCGGCGCCGGCCGGCTGCTCGGTCTGCCGGTCTCGATATGGATTCTTGTCGTCGTTGCGCTGGGGGCGGCCTATCTCGCCAAATACACCCCGCTCGGCCGCCACATCTTTGCCGTCGGCGGCAACGAACGGGCGGCGCGGATTTCGGGCGTCAGGGTCAACATGGTGAAGATGTTCGTCTATATGTTCTCCGGCTTCTGCGCGGCGATCGTCGGCCTGATCATCTCGTCCGAGCTGATGGCTTCGCATCCGGCGACCGGCGAAAGCTTCGAGCTCAACGCCATCGCCGCGGCTGTGCTCGGCGGCACCTCGATGTCGGGTGGCCGCGGCACGATCGGTGGCACCATTGTCGGCGCCTTCGTCATCGGCATTCTTTCGGACGGGCTGGTCATGATGGGCGTAAGCTCGTTCTGGCAGATGGTGATCAAGGGCCTCGTCATCATCGTCGCTGTCGTCGTCGACCAGGCGCAGCGCCGGCTGCAGAGCCGCGTAACCCTGATGCAGATGGCGAAGGCGGGCTGATGGCGGCGGAACTGCGGGGAGCGCTGATCGGCTGCGGCTTCTTTGCTGTCAACCAGATGCACGCATGGCGCGATATCGCCGGCGCCTCGATCGTCGCCATCTGCGACCGCGATCCGCAACGGCTCGAGGTCGTCGGTGACCAGTTTGGCATTGAGCGCCGCTATGCCGACGCGGCAGCACTTTTTGCCGGCGAAAGCCTGGATTTCGCCGATATCGCCACCACCGCGCCGAGCCATCGTCCGCTCGTCGAGATGGCAGCGCGGCACGGCGTTCCGGCAATCTGCCAAAAACCGTTCGCGCCGACGCTTGCCGACGCCAAGGCCATGGTGAAAGCTTGCGCTGACGCCGGCGTGCCGTTGATGGTGCATGAAAATTTTCGCTGGCAGTCGCCGATCCAGGCTGTGCGTGCCGTGCTCGACAGCGGCGAAATCGGCACACCCTTCTTCGGACGGATATCGTTCCGCTCGGCCTATGACGTGTTTTCCGGCCAGCCCTATCTGGCGACGGGAAAGCGCTTCATCATCGAGGACCTCGGCATCCATAGTCTCGACATTGCCCGCTTTCTGCTTGGCGACGTTTCGACGATCACGACACGAACCGCTCGCATTAATCCCAACATTGCCGGCGAGGACGTCGCTACCATGCTGATGGACCACAAGAGTGGCGCAACGTCTGTGGTCGATTGCAGCTATGCGACGAAGCTCGCTGTCGAGCCGTTTCCGCAGACGCTGGTCGAGATCGACGGCAGCGATGGTACGATCCGGCTCGAGCAGGGTTACCGGCTCACCGTTACCGGCAGGAACGGAACGGCGGTCAGAGACGTCTCCCCGCCGCTGCTGTCTTGGGCATCGCGGCCATGGCACAACATCCAGGAAAGCGTCGTCGCCATTCAAAAACACTGGGTTGACTGCCTGGCGAAAGGGACCGAGCCGGCAACCTCGGGAGCCGACAACCTCAAGACTTTGGCGCTGGTCGAGGCCGCCTATGCCGGTGCTGCAAGCCGCGAACCCGTGCAGATCGGCGCTTTGCTCAGATGACCGCCGACGCCTTCCTCCTCTATGGCACGCCCTCGGTCGAGGCCGAGCCGGTCAGGCTGCGCGCCGGCGCGCTGACGGCGGACCTCGTCAACGGCAATCTGCGCACCATCCGCCACGGTGGCATCGAAGTGCTGCGCGCCATCGCCTATGTCGTCAGGGATCGCGACTGGGGCACCCACGAGCCGGTGCTCACGGATTTAGTCATAGACCAGGGCCCCGAGAGCTTCTCCGTCAGCTATTCGGCAAGTTGTATCGTACCAGAGGGGAGTCGGCTCGACTTTCGCGCGACGATCGAGGCTTCCGCCGACGGCCAGCTGGTTTTCGACGTGAGCGCGCTTCCCGAAAGCGATTTCGAGACCAATCGCTGCGGTTTCTGCATCCTGCACCCGATCGCCGGCCTGGCCGGCAGCCCCGTTACGGTCGAGCACACCGACGGCAGCGTGATGGAAACAAAGCTTCCGCATCTGATCGACCCCTGGCAGCCCTTCAAGAATTTGCGGGCGATCAGCCACGAGGTTCGGCCGGGCGTTGTTGCCGAATGCCGGATGGAAGGCGACGCGTTCGAGATGGAGGATCAGCGCAACTGGTCGGACGCGTCCTACAAGACCTATGTCCGGCCGCTCGCGCTGCCATGGCCCTATGTGCTGCCCGCCGGCGAGACGCTGCGCCAGACGATCAGTCTGCGTGTGACCGGCGACGGGAAAGTGCCGGCTGCCGCAACAGCCGCCGAACACATCCGCGTTGAGCTCGGCGAAGCCGGACCGCTGCTGCCGGATATCGGCGTGATCATCTATCCGGATGAAGTCGATGCCCCGCTTGAAAATCTTCAGATGCTGTCCGCGCTTGGCCCGCAACAGCTGATGTTCCATTACGATCCGACGTGCGGCCACGGTCTCGGCGCCTTGCAGTCCTATGCCCGGCTCGCCGCAGCCTACCCGGTCGAGACCACGCTTGAATGCGTCGTTTCCTGCGTTGGCGATCTCGACGCGGAGCTTTCAGGCGTCGCCGACATGGTCCGTCAGGCCGGGCTGAAGCTCTCGGCCATCGCCGTTTCGCCGTCGGTCGACCGGCAATCGACGCCGCCGGGCAGCGCATGGCCACAATGCCCGCCGCTCGAAGACGTCTATGCCGCGGCGCGGCGCGCCTTCCCCGACATCCGGCTCGGTGGCGGCATGTTCAGCTATTTCACCGAACTCAATCGCAAACGCGTTCCCGCCGACCTGCTCGATTTCGTCACCCACTGCACCTGCCCGATCGTGCACGCCGCCGACGACCTCAGCGTCATGCAATCGCTGGAGGCGCTGCCTTTCATCACCGCATCGGTGCGGGCGATCTTCGGGGCAAAGCCCTATAGGATCGGCCCGTCGACCATTGCCATGCGGCAGAACCCCTATGGCGGCGCGACCAAGGCCAATCCGCACAGACAGCGCATCGCCATGGCCGACCGGGATCCCCGCCATGCCGGCCTGTTCGCGGCAGCATGGACGATCGGCTATGCCGCGCGCGTCGCGCCAGCCGGGCTGGAGATGCTCACGCTGTCCGGTTTCGCCGGACCGTTCGGCGTGCTGGCAGCATCCGGGGAACCCGTCGGCGAAGGTGAACCCCGGCCGATCTTCCAGGCCGTGCGAGGGCTTTGCGAACTGGCCGGCCACCGGCACGTAGCGGCTAGGACTAGCGATGAGACGCGGGTGCTCACGCTGGCCGCCCGTTCTCCTTCGGGCAAGACCGTCATGTGGCTAGCGAACCTGACGGCGAGCGACGTGACGGTTGATATTTCCGGGTTCGAACGACGCCACCTAGTGATGACGCCTTACGCGATCACCCGGATCGGGTGAAATCAGTTGCCGGAATTCATCACGTAGAGCGCACGCGAGCGCTCGAGGTGCTTGATCATCGCCTTCTCGGCGCCGTCCGCATCCTTCTGCTCGATGCGTCCGATGATCTCTTCATGCTCGGTCAGCGTGAAGTTTTCCTTGCCGGTCCAGATCAGCATTTCGGTGTGATATTCCTTCAGCCAGCCGAGCATGGCT
This sequence comes from Mesorhizobium sp., assembly GCA_004020315.1. Classification (GTDB taxonomy): domain Bacteria; phylum Pseudomonadota; class Alphaproteobacteria; order Rhizobiales; family Rhizobiaceae; genus Mesorhizobium. Next base: position 386,539 of record SAQG01000001.1, on the reverse strand, counting down.
TCGCTGACCGCGACATAGATCGGGTTTCCGGATATCGCCGCGATCTGGGTATGAAACTTCATGTCGGCGGATATGAAGGCTTCGGAATCGCCGCGAAAGCTCCGCTGTTCGGCAACGGTCGCCCGCAACAGCTGAACGTCCTCGGCGGTTGCCTTTTCGGCGGCTTCCCTGACCATGCCGCGCTCGAAGAAGATGCGCGCGTTCTTGAGGTGCTCCAGCGTGTCCTTCGACGACGACAGAATGATCTTGGCCGCGCCGTCGACCTGCTTGATGATCGACTTGGCGGTCAGCTGCAGCACTTTCGCCCGCTCTCCATGCGAGATCGCGACGAGGCCCATATTGCTCAACGCCTGCATCGCCTCGCGGATCGCCGGCCTGCCGACCTCGAAGCGCTCCATCAGCTCGCGCTCCGACGGCATGTCGTCGCCCGGCTGCAATTCGCCGCTGGTGATCAGGCGCTTCAGCCTCAAAAAGACTTCGTCGGAAAGTTTGCGCCGGACGATCGGCTCCGAACGGTTCATCGTCGCGAATCACTCCTTTGACCGGTGTCTATTTAGCATTGCCACCACGATTCCCAGAATGCTTGCCCGAGCAGGATATCGCTTGCAATACTCATGTACTCATTATACCAGATTTCGAAGATCAGGGAATTTTTTCGAACTATGATCATCCTCACCTATCGCCTCGAAACCTCAGGCAGCATCGAGGCGCTGGCGGCCAAGATCGCCAGCGACCAGTCGACCGGAACCTTTGTGGCGTTGGCCGGCGAGACCGAAGAGCTCAAGGCGCGGGTCGCTGCACGCGTCCTGGCGATCCGGCATCTGCCGGACGCCGATCGCCCATCGCTTCCCGAAGCCGGCGATGGGCCCTTCAAGCGCGCGGATGTCGATATTGCGTTTCCGTTTGATGCCATCGGCACTGACCTTTCGGCGCTGATGACCATCGCCATCGGAGGTACCTATTCGATCAAGGGCCTGTCCGGCATCCGCGTCATCGACATAAAGCTGCCGGACGAATACCGGGGAGCGCATCCAGGTCCGCAATTCGGCGTCGCAGGCAGCCGCCGGCTGACCGGCGTCACGGATCGCCCGATCATTGGAACGATCGTCAAGCCGGCGCTTGGCCTACGACCGCACGAGACGGCCGCAATGGTGGGTGAGCTGATCGGTGCCGGCGTCGACTTCATCAAGGATGATGAGAAGTTGATGAGCCCGGCCTATTCGCCGCTGTCGGAACGGGTCAAGGCGATCATGCCGCTTATCCTCGACCACGAGCAGAAGACCGGCAAGAAGGTGATGTATGCCTTCGGCATCTCGCATGCCGATCCGGACGAGATGATGCGAAACCACGATCTGGTGGTGAAGGCCGGCGGCAACTGCGCCGTGGTCAACATCAATTCGATCGGGTTTGGCGGCATGGCGTTCCTCAGGAAGCGCTCCAGCCTGGTGCTCCATGCGCACCGGAACGGCTGGGACATCCTCACCCGCCACCCCGGCCTCGGCATGGACTTCAAGGTCTGGCAGCAGTTTTGGCGGCTGCTCGGCGTCGATCAATTCCAGATCAACGGCATCGCCTCGAAATATTGGGAGCCGGACTGGTCCTTCGTCGAATCCTTCAAGGCGGTGACCACGCCGATCTTCTCGGCGGATGATTGCGCATTGCCGGTCGCCGGTTCGGGCCAATGGGGCGGACAAGCCCCCGAAACCTTTGAGCGAACCGGCCGGACGGTCGATCTTCTCTATCTCTGCGGCGGCGGCATCGTCAGCCACCCGGACGGACCGGGTGCCGGCGTGCGCGCCGTGCAGCAAGCCTGGCAGGCGGCGGTCGATGGCGTACCGCTGGCGGACTTCGCGCTCGACCATTTCGAATTAGCGCGGTCGATTGAAAAATTCGGCGACGGCAAAGCGGCCTGAAGCCATGCAAAACCTGCTTCTCAGTTACTATGGCGACGACCTCACCGGCTCGACCGACGTCATGGAGGCGCTCGAGCTCGGCGGCGTGCCGACCGTACTGTTCATGCGTCAGCCGGACGAGGCCCTGCTTTCGCAGTTCAGGCATTGCGGTGCCATCGGCTTAGCCGGCACCAGCCGCAGCGAGACGCCGCAATGGATGGACACACATCTGCGGGACGCCTTCGCCTGGCTGAAGACTTTGAATGCCGAGATCTGCCACTACAAGGTCTGCTCGACCTTCGATTCCAGCCCGACCATCGGCAACATCGGCCGGGCAATCGAGATCGGCCGCTCGGTTTTCAGCCAAGACAGCGTGCCGCTGGTGGTCGGCGCGCCGCAGCTCAAGCGCTACACCGCCTTCGGCCATCTGTTCGCCGCCTACCGCGACAAATATTTCCGCATCGACCGCCATCCCGTGATGAGCCGACACCCGACCACACCGATGGATGAATCCGATTTGCTGATCCATCTGTCGCGGCAGACGGACCTCACCTCGGGCCTGGTCGACCTGGCGACGCTGCAGTCGGCATCGCGGTCGGAAGCGTTCGATCGCCTGATCGAGAATCGCAGCGATATCGTGCTTTTGGATGTCGACAGCCCGGAAAGTCAGGCGCTTGCCGGCAAGGAGATATGGCGCGTTCGCAGGCCGGGCGGCACTTTCGTCGTCGGCTCTTCCGGGATCGAATATGCGCTGCTGGCCGAATGGGCCTCGAACCATACCGTCCATGCCGAGCCCAGCTTTTCGCCGCCGGGTGCGGCCGACCGGATCGCGGTGGTCTCGGGCAGTTGCTCGCCGACCACGGAACGACAGATCCGGCAAGCTTTGACGGACGGTTTCGACGGGATCGAGGTGGATCCTGTCGAGTTGGTTTCTGAGGCCTCCGGCGACGCGATTGCACGTGCGGCAGCGAGCGGCCGCGCCAGTCTGGAAGCCGGTCGCAGCGTTGTCCTCTACACCGCCCTTGGTCCCACAGCCGACCGCGGCGCCGAAATCGACCGGCAGGAAGGCGCCCGCCACAAGCTTGGCCGCGGGCTCGGCGAACTTCTTCGCGAGCTGACGATCGAGCAGAAATTACAGCGCGTGATCATCGCCGGCGGCGACACGTCGAGCCACGCACTCGGCCAGATGGGGGTCGATGCGCTGACGGTGCGAATGCCGCTGCCCGCCTCGCCAGGCTCGCCGCTTTGCGTCGCCCACTCGCGCGTCAAGGCAATCGACGGACTGGAGATTGCGCTCAAGGGCGGCCAGGTTGGAAGCGATCGCTATTTCTGCGCCATCCGCGATGGGCTGGGCGGTTGACAGGATTTGCTTGATCTCACGACTTCTTGAACACGGCGCGGTTACCAACTCACTATGCCTGTGCCACATAAACCGCCGTATGCGTAGCGGCGGGGCGGCGCACAACGCTCAAGCCGGGGCTGGCCACGGCTCCGCGAGTGAACCAGCGGGATGCCGCGATGTCATTCAGACCATTGCTTGGTGACGGACGGGTTCGGAGCCAGGAAGAGAGGTCGGAGCCCCTGCAAACCGCGTCATGGGACAGCTCCTCGATCGTTTTCGACAATCGGCGGTGGGCGTGCCGGGAGGCAGAACTCCGCTGGACAGCCCCCCATCATCTGATCGTGCTGACCGAAGAAGGCGGAACGTCCCATACATCTATCCGGCACGAGGCAAGATCCCTCTACGACGGAATGGACCGCCCCGGAGCCCTCACCTTCGTCCCCGCAGGCGCGGAGCGGCAGGGCTTCTATCGCGATGTAAACCTCTCCTATTCAGCCTTGTGGATCGATCCCGATATCAGGCTTCCTGGATGCGAACGCCTGAGAGATTTGCCGATCCTGGTGAACAAGAGAGACGTGGTCGTCGCCACACTGCTGAGTTCGCTTCGCGACGAGATGGCACTCGGTCACGAGCCGGACACTGCCTATATTGAGCATCTGGTCGCCCTCGTCAGCCTCCGCGTGGCCAACCTGAACCGGGAGCAACAGCCGTCCGTACGTCACGGCTGTCTCAGTCGTCGGGCGCTTGGTCGAGTCCGGGATTACATCGATGCCCATATGAATTCCGACATTTCGCTAAGCGAGCTGGCGGCTGTCGCGGACATGGCCGTCGACAGTTTTGCACGCCGCTTCAAGGCGACGACCGGCCTTGCACCCTATGCCTATGTGATCGAGGAACGCGTGCGGCGAGCGGAGATGCTGCTGCGCGAAACGGGTTTGTCGATCAGTAGCATTGCCTTTCGCCTCGGCTTTTCAAGCCAGAGCCACTTCACCACGACCTTCCGGCGTCTCAGGGGCATGACGCCCCGCGCCTATCGGGTGAATTCTTCTCCGGATTCCTGACATTGCCGCCGGTTTCTTGAAAGAAAGCCGCCGCGCGCACCCCCACCTCCAGTGTCGATGAGTGACGAAACTGCGACTGGGAGATCATCCATGGCCAAAACAGACAGCAGGAGCTGGCCGACGCGTCGAACGGTGCTGGAGGGCGGGGTGGCGACCGGTGTGCTGTTGGCTACCGGTATACCGGTTGGCGCCGAGCCGGCCGACACCGTCACCGCAGCCGCCTCGCCCACGCCGGTACCGACGATGCCGATGTCCCTGCGGATCAACGCGAAGGATTTTGCCGTCGAACTCGACCCGCGAACGACGCTGCTCGACGCCCTGCGCAACCATCTCGGCCTTACCGGCTCAAAGAAAGGCTGCGACCACGGCCAGTGCGGCGCATGCACGGTGCTCGTCGATGGGCGCCGGATCAATTCCTGCCTGACGCTTGCCGCAATGCATGAAGGTGACGAGATCACCACGGTCGAGGGCCTTGCCGAGGGTGACCAGTTGCATCCGGTGCAGGCCGCGTTCGTCGCCCGCGATGGTTTCCAGTGCGGCTATTGCACGCCGGGCCAGATCTGCTCCGCGGTCGGTATGCTGGGCGAGGCCCGGGCCGGCTGGCCGAGCCATGCGAGCGCCGACGTGGCGGCGGCTTCCGTCGCTCTCACCGATGCCGAGATCCGCGAGCGGATGAGCGGCAACATCTGCCGTTGTGCCGCTTATCCGAACATCGTCGCTGCAATTCGCGACGCGGCAGAGGAGGCCTGAGCAATGCAATCCTTCACTTATGAACGTGCGGCAAGTGCCGAGCAGGCGGCTGCCGCGGTTGCGGCCCGGCCGGACGCCAAGTTCATCAGCGGCGGCACCAATCTGCTCGACCTGATGAAGCTCGAGATCGAGCGCCCAGCACATCTCGTCGACATCAGCCGGCTGCCGCTCGATCGGATCGAGGAGACGGCGGACGGCGGGCTTCGGGTCGGCGCCCAGGTCCGCAACAGCGATCTCGCCGCCGATCCGCGGGTGAGGTCACGCTACCCGATGCTCACGCAAGCACTGCTGGCGGGAGCGTCCGGCCAGATACGCAACAAGGCCTCGACAAGCGGCAATCTCCTGCAGCGCACGCGCTGCCCTTACTTCTACGACCGCAACATGCCTTGCAACAAGCGCGAGCCGGGCTCGGGCTGCGCAGCGCTTCAGGGCTTCAATCGCATGCATGCCGTACTCGGCGCGAGCGAAGCCTGCATCGCGGTCCATCCCTCGGACATGGCGGTCGCCATGTCCGGGCTCGACGCCAGGATCGAGACCATACTGCCCGGCGGCGACACCCGCGCGATCCCGATCGGCGATTTCCATCGATTGCCAGATGCGATGCCCCATGTGGAGACCGTGCTCGGCCACGGCGAGATGATCGCTGCGGTTATTCTACCGCCCCCGCCACCCGGCCGGCAGGTTTACCGCAAGGTGCGCGACCGTGCTTCCTACGCCTTCGCGCTGGTGTCGGTGGCAGCAATCGTGGAGAAAAGCGGCGACCGTATCCGAAGCGCTCGGATCGCCATGGGCGGCGTGGCAGCGAAGCCCTGGCGCGCAACGGAGGCGGAGCGCACGCTCGCAGGAGCCGCGGCGTCCGACGGCGCCTTTACCGATGCGGCCGAAGCCGCGCTCGCCGGAGCCGTCGGGCATGGCGGCAATGATTTCAAGATCCCGCTGGCAAAACGGACGATGCGGCACACGCTCGCTGCTGCCGTCGAGAGTGCGTGAGGTGACACGATGACAGAGACGAAGACCAGCGAGAACCGTCCTTCCGAAACACGCAGCGGCGTCATCGGGCGCCCGATCGACCGCATCGACGGTCCGCTCAAGGTGACAGGCGGTGCCATCTACGCCTACGAGAATGCACTGGATGGTACAGCCTATGGCTATATTCTCGGCGCCGCCGTCGCCAAGGGCCGCATCGCCGAGATCGACACGGCCGAAGCGGAACGGGCGCCGGCAGTGCTGCTGGTCATGACGCACCGGAATGCGCCGGCCCAGCCGGATTTCGGCCCGGCGGTCACGCCGACGGTGCCGGAGGTCTTCATCCGCGCCCGGCCCGCGCTCAACAGCGAGCGGGTGCGGTATTACGACGAGCCCGTCGCGCTCGTCGTTGCGGAGACGTTCGAGGCGGCACGCGCTGCTGCGGGCCTCATCAAAGTGCGCTACGACGAGGAGCCGGGCCTCTACGATTTACCGGGACATATGGCCGACGCCTACGTACCAAAGCGGACCAATGCGGGCTTCGAGACAGACAGCGTGATCGGCGACTTCGAGGGCGCCTTTGCTGCGGCACCGGTCAAGATCGATGCTACCTACCGGACCCCCTTCGAACATCACAATCCGATGGAGCCCCATGCGACGCTCGCCGCCTGGTCAGGCGACGAGCTGACGATCCATACATCGGCGCAGACCTTGGCGAACTTCCGGGCGGGGGTCGCCAGCACGCTTCGCATCCCGCCCGAGCGTGTGCGCATCGTGAGCCCTTTCATCGGCGGCGGTTTCGGCTCAAAGCTGATTGCCCATGCCGATACGATCCTGGCCGCGCTTGCAGCGCAGGTCCTGCAGCGTCCGGTGAAGATCGCGCTGACGCGACAACAAATGTTCGCGAATGCCGGTCACCGCGCGGAGATGATCCAACAGGTGCGTCTCGGCGCGGATACCGACGGGCGGCTCACCGGGATCGCGCACGACGTCTGGTCGGCAACGTCCAGCTTCGAAGAGTACTGCGAGCAAACGGCAGTTTTTGCCCGCTCGCTCTATGCGGCGCCGAACCGCGTCACCCGCCATCGCCTGGTTCCGCTGGATATCAACCGGGGCGAATGGATGCGCTCGCCCGGCGAAGCGCCCGGCATGCTGGCTTTCGAATGCGCCATGGATGAGCTCGCCGAGCGGCTCGGCCTGGATCCGATCGAACTCAGGATCCGCAACGAACCGGCACAGGATCCCGAACGCGGCGTGCCGTTCTCCACCCGCAATCTCGTCGCCTGTCTGGAGGAAGGCGCCCGTCGTTTCGGTTGGGAGCGGCGAAATCCGACACCGGGCCGCGTCCGAGAAGGCCGGAAGCTCATCGGCTACGGCATGGCGGCGGCGATCCGTCCGAACTACATCGGCGCGGCCACTGCGCGGGTTGCGATCGACCGGGACGCTCGGGTAACGGCGCGGCTCGACATGACCGATATCGGGACCGGCTCATATACGATCCTGACCCAGATCGCTGCGGAGAGCCTCGGCCTGCCGATCTCGTCCATCAAAGTAGAGCTTGGCGACAGCCGCTTCCCGCGTACCGCCGGCTCCGGCGGTTCCTGGGGTGCGGCGAGCGCAGGTTCGGCGCTGCACAACGCCTGCAATGCCCTCAAGGAGCTTATCCTGGAGGCGGCGCAGGCGAGCGAAGCCTCACCGCTGCGCGGCGCGAACGCCACCGAGGCAAGCTTTGCCGACAGCGAGGTCAAGGTCGGCCAGCGGTCGGCAAGCCTGGCCGACCTCATCCGGAGGATCGCTCCTGCGGGGTTCGAGGCCGAAGGCTCCGTGGCAGCGGGCGCTACCACCCAGTCATACAAGGATTACTCGCAGCATTCCTATGGAGCGCATTTCGCCGAGGTCGCTGTCGATTGCGATACTGGTGAGATCCGCATGCGCCGGATGCTGGCTGTGATCGGCGCGGGCCGTATCCTCAACGCCAAGACCGCGCGCTCGCAGATCATTGGCGGCATGACCTGGGGGATCGGTGCGGCGCTGATGGAGCAGACGGTGCTCGACCCGCGCTACGGCCACTTCGTCAATCACGACCTTGCCGAGTATCACGTTCCGATCAACGGCGACGTCCCCGAGATGGACGTCGTCTTCCTCGAGGAACATGACGACAAGGCCAATCCACTTGGCGCGAAGGGCCTCGGCGAGCTCGGCGTCTGCGGTGCGGGGGCTGCTATCGCCAACGCCATTTACAACGCGACCGGGGTGCGAGTGCGTGAATTTCCCATCACCTTGGACAAGGTTCTGCCTGCCTTGCCCGTGATCGCCATTTGACGCGGCAAGTTGTCCGCTCCTGCCTTGCCCTCAAGTGTGACCAGGTCGGAACGGATCGCTACTTCTGCGCCATCCGCGGTGGGCTCGGCGGTTGACAGGATCGCCCTGCCCTTCCATACAACGCCGTCAATGTTCTCAGGGCGGGGTGAAAGTCCCCACCGGCGGTAAGGGTTTCGGCCCAAGCCCGCGAGCGCTTTCCGGTTAGCCGGAAAGGTCAGCAGATCCGGTGTGATTCCGGAGCCGACGGTCACAGTCCGGATGGAAGAGAACGAGTGGAAGACGGTCCGCTTTCGCGGTTCGGACTCCGTATCGTGCGTCCTGATTCTGGTTCGAAACGGAAGGATGGACCCATGAATCAGCATTCCCAGAAAGACTACGAAACTGTCCGCGTTGCTGTCATTCGCGCGCGCTGGCACGCCGACATTGTCGACCAATGCGTCGAGGCGTTCCAGGCCGAACTGGCGGTTCTCGGGGAGAACCGCTTTGCTGTCGATGTCTTCGACGTGCCGGGTGCCTATGAGATTCCCCTGCATGCAAAGACCTTGGCCCAGACCGGTCGCTATGCGGCAATCCTCGGCGCGGCGTTTGTCGTCAATGGCGGCATCTACCGCCATGAATTCGTGGCGGGCGCGGTCATCGACGGCATGATGACCGTGCAACTGTCCACCGGCGTGCCGGTGCTTTCGGCGGTGCTCACGCCGCACAACTATCATGACGGCGCGGACCATCACCGCTTCTTCTTCGAGCACTTCAAGGTCAAGGGCCAAGAGGCAGCCAATGCCTGCATGCAGATCCTGGCCGCGCGGGAACGTATCGCCGCTGAAATGTCCGTCGCCGGGTAGAAATCCCGGTAACAGGCTGTACTATCTGCGAAAATACGGAACTCGGGAGGATGCAGGTGCAGACCAAGAAGATCATCAACGACGGCAACCGCACTGTCGATGAGATGCTGGAAGGCATCCTGGCTGCGCATCCGCGCCATCTCACAAGCGCGGAGGGAAGTCCGCGCTCGATCATCGCCCGCGACGGGCCGCGCCCTGGCAAGGTCGGCCTCGTCATCGGCGGTGGCTCGGGCCACGAGCCGACCTTCCTCGGCTTCGTCGGCAAGGGGCTGGCCGACGCGGCGGCAATAGGCAATGTCTTCGCCTCGCCGCCGCCGGACCCGATCCTCGAATGCGCCAAGGCGGCCAGCGGCGGCGCCGGCGTGCTGTTCATGTATGGCAATTATGCCGGCGACGTGATGAATTTCGATATGGCCGCAGAGATGGCGGCGATGGACGACATCGAGGTGCGCACCGTGCTGACCACTGACGACGTGGCATCGGCGCCGCGTGACCAGCGGCAAAAGCGGCGCGGTGTTGCCGGCAATTTCTTCATCTTCAAGGCCGCTGGTGCAGCCTGCGACCGGATGCTGTCATTCGATGAATGCGAGCGCATTGCCAGGAAGGCCAACGATCACACCTTCACCATGGGCGTGGCATTGTCGCCCTGCTCGCTGCCGCAGACCCGCCGGCCGAATTTCGAGATCGGACCGGACGAGATGGAGATCGGCATGGGCATTCATGGCGAGCCGGGCATCGCGCGCGGGAAACTGAAAACGGCCGACGAGATCACCGACGAGATGCTGGACAAGATCCTTGACGAAATGGCGTCGGCACGCGGCGACAAGGTCGCCGTGCTCGTCAATTCGCTCGGCTCGACGCCGCTGATGGAGCTCTACATCATGAACCGGCGCGTGAAGCATCGGTTGGATGACATCGGAGTTTCGGTTCACGCGACCTGGGTCGGCAATTATTGCACCTCGCTCGAGATGGCCGGCGCCTCGGTGACGCTGGTGCATCTCGACGCCGAATTGCAGACGATGCTCGACCATCCTTGCGACTGCGCCATGTTTCGCGCCGGCTGAAAGTAGCATCCATGACATCCATCGATACGGCCGGCTTGAAAAGAATGTTCGATGCGATCGCGGTGGCGATCGAAGCAGACAAGGACAGGCTTTGCCAACTCGACGGCGTCATCGGCGACGCCGATCATGGCATCGCCATGGCGCTCGGCTTCGGCGCGGTGCGCGATGCGCTGGCCCCCTTGGATCTCGCGGCGACCGAGCCGACGGCTCTCCTCAACACCGCGGCGAAATCGTTCCTCAACGCCGTCGGCGCCTCGTCAGGTCCGCTCTACGCGACCGCCTTCATGCGAGCTGCGGCTGCCGCCAAGGGCAAGGCGACTTTGGCGGATGCCGACTTCATCGCCCTGTTCCAGGCGATGGCGCAGGGCATCAAGGATCGCGGCAAGGCCGAGATCGGCGAGAAGACGATGGTCGACGTCTGGCTGCCGGCGGCGCAAGCCGCCGCTGCTGCGCATGCTGCCGGCAAGACCCTGTCCGAAATCCTGGCAGCCGCCCTTGAAGCAGCCGAAGGGGGCGCCGAGGCGACCAAGGGCATGATCGCCGCAAAGGGCCGCTCGTCGCGGCTTGGCGAGCGGTCGCTCGGGCACATGGATCCTGGCGCCGCGTCGGCGGTCACCGTCATCGGCGCGATACGGAAAAGCCTGCCTTAAGCGCATCGCATCAATGCGACGCGCTTAAGCTCCTGTTTTATACATGTCGTTATCCCAAAACCGCTGCGCACTTTTGAGCGACACGCTTTAGCCCAGCTTCGCCGCGTCGAGCCTGTCGATAGCCTGGACATTGCCGGCCGACGGTCCCTTTTCGTCGAACTCCGATGCGAGCCAGGCATCGACGATCGACTTGGCCAGTTCCGGCCCGATGACGCGGGCGCCCATGGTGATGATCTGGGCATTGTTGGATTTGGCCGCGCGCTCCGCCGAATAGGTGTCATGGGTGAGTGCGGCGCGAATGCCGGGCACCTTGTTGGCCGAGATGGAAACACCGATGCCGGTGCCGCAAAACAGGATGCCGCGATCGTTCTCGCCGTCTAGGATGGTCTGGGCGAGCTTCTGCGACAGGTCGGCATAGTAGCCCGCCTGGCTGAGATCGCTGACGGTGAGGCCGGGTTTGGTGGCCAGGTGGGCAGCGATGACATCGAGCAGCGGTTTGCCGGCGCTGTCGGCTCCAATGGCTATTTTCATGGTCGATTCCTTTCCTTTTTCGATTGATTTAGAAGCCTGTTCCATCCCGATGGAATCGGAATGGGACTCTATCTTTTGTTTGAGCATGATCTTTCCGAAAACCGGATTCCACTTTCGGGATCATGCTCTAGATCGCCGCCAAGGCGCGCTGGAGGATGTCGATATAGCCTTCCGTCTGCCAGGCGGAGCGGCCGATGAACAGCCCGTCGACATGAGGCTGGCCGATCAACTCGGCGGCGTTTTGCGGGTTGACGCTGCCGCCATAAAGCACCGGCGGTACGGCCGGCAGAAGATCGCCGGCGATCTTCTTGATCAGCGCCTGCTGCCTGTCGGCGTAGTCGGCACTTGCCGGAATGCCCTTGTCGCCGATCGCCCAGACCGGCTCATAGGCAAACAGGATCGTCGCCGCCTTTGCCTGGCCTTCGAGGTATTGCAGCGCGCCACGCACCTGCAAGGCCAGCACCGCATCGGCCTGGCCGCTGTTGCGTTGCGCCAATGTCTCGCCGACGCAGATGAGCGGCACCAGTCCGTGCTTCACCGCCGCTGCGGTCTTGAGGCCGACAGTATTGTCGGTCTCGCCGAAATGCTCGCGCCGTTCGCTATGGCCGAGCTCGACGAGGTCGAGCCCGCAATCCGTCAGCATCACGGGCGAGATCTCCCCGGTCCAGGCTCCGGCGTCGGCCCAATGCATGTTCTGGGCACCGACCTTGACCCGCGTCGTCGCCAACGCCTTCTTGACCTCGCGGACTGCCGTGAAGGGCGGGACGACGAAGGGCTGGATGCGGTCGTCGAAACCGGGAACGAATCCCGCCAGCGCCTTGGCGAAGTCAGTCGCCTCGGCAAGCGTCTTGTTCATTTTCCAGCTTGTGCCGACCCAGTAAACCATGCGTCCTCCTTCTAGAGCCTGTTCCATCCCGCGTAGCGGGATGGGGCTCTATCTTCTTCTTTGACCATGATCTTTTCCGAAAACCGGTTCCCACTTTTCGGGATCATGGTCTAGTCCTTCTCGACTAGTGTTAGCGAAACACCGGCGCCATCCAACGCCTCGCGCATCTGCGGTCCCAGCTCACAACCGGTGAAGACGGCGTCGAACGCCTTGAGATCGGTCAGGAAATGCAGGGCCGTGCGGCCGAACTTGCCGTGATCGACCAGCAGATATTTGCGGGCGGCGGCGGCCATCATCAGCCGCTTGGTATGGACCACTTCCTGGTCCTGGTGGAAGGCGGAAGCGCCGTGGATGGCCGACGACGACAGGAAGGCCACATCGGCGCGTAACGATCGCAACGTGTCCTCGGCAAGCAGGCCGAAGAAACCGTGAAACTTCTTGCTGTACTGGCCACCGAGTGCAATCAGGGTGATGCCGCCAACGCCTGCCAGATCCTGTATGACAGCCAGATTGTTGGAGATCACCGTCAGAGGGCGGAGATCCGCAAGGTGGCGCGCAATGCCGCCGGCCGTCGAGCCGTCGTCGATGATCACCGTCTGGCCCGGTTCGATCATCGCCACTGCGGCAGCCGCCAGGCGCTGCTTCTCCTCGCCGGCCTGCTTCTGACGGTAGCGGAAATCGCTTTCGAAAAGGCCGCTCGGCTGGATCGAGGCACCGCCACGCACCTTGCGCAGGAAGCCGCTTTCCTCGAGCTCGTCGAGGTCGCGATGGACGGTCATCTTCGACACGCCGAATCGCGACGCAAGGTCATCGACACTGGCCGTGCCAGTGTCCATCAGAAAATCCATGATGCCTTGCCGCCGGCCGTCGCTCTTCATTGTCCAGCCTGTTTCCTAAATCCGGCTCGCTGCGAACCGCTATGGCGGAAGCGGCGAGCCAAGCCATTATAACAGAGCAAATTGCATAGATGTCATATCTTTTGTGATGATGTTATGTTTCTTTGGGATATTACTCGCTTCTGATCGCTGCCTTGTAACAAGAATTGCTCCCGGCGGCATGACCAAAGGTTGCGGTTCTCCGGAAATCCGGCCAGAAGCATCAGCAGGCCGAACGACGACCGGACGGCTCACACCAGGCTTGAAACCAGATACGGGAGACTATTGGGTGGCTCGCATCACATTGAGACAATTGCTCGACCATGCCGCTGAACACGGCTATGGCGTGCCTGCCTTCAACATGAACAATATGGAACAGGGCCTCGCCATCATGGAGGCGGCCGAGGAGACCAAATCACCGGTCATCCTCCAGGCGAGCCGCGGCGCCCGCGCCTATGCCAACGATGTTGTGCTTGCCAAGCTGATCGACGCGCTGGTCGAAATTCATCCCGATATCCCGGTCTGCATGCATCTCGACCACGGCAACAACGAAGCCACCTGCGTGACAGCGATCCAGTACGGCTTCACCTCGGTGATGATGGACGGGTCGCTGAAGGAAGACGGCAAGACGCCGGCCGATTACGATTATAATTCCGGGATCACGCGACGCGTCGTCGACATGGCGCATTGGGGCGGCGTGTCGGTGGAAGGCGAGATCGGCGTTCTCGGGTCCCTGGAGATGGGCGGCGGCGAACAGGAAGACGGCCATGGCGTCGAGGGCGCCGTCAGCCACGACCAGTTGCTGACCGATCCGGAGCAGGCGGTGCAGTTCGTCAAAGACACGCATGTCGATGCCCTGGCCGTCGCCATGGGCACCAGCCACGGCGCCTACAAGTTCTCGCGCAAGCCGGACGGCGCGGTGCTGGCCATGAACGTGATCGAGGAAATCCATCGCCGCCTGCCGAACATGCATCTCGTCATGCACGGCTCGTCCTCGGTGCCGGAAGAGCTGCAGGAGATCATCAACAAATATGGCGGCCAGATGAAGCCGACATGGGGCGTGCCGGTCGAGGAGATCCAGCGCGGCATCAAGCACGGCGTGCGCAAGATCAACATCGACACAGACAACCGCATGGCGCTGACCGGCGCGATCCGCAAGGTGCTGACCGAGAACCCGAGCGAATTCGACCCGCGCAAGTATCTGACGCCGGCAATGGCCGCGATGAGGAAGCTGTGCAAGGAGCGCTTCGAGCAGTTCGGCACCGCCGGCAACGCTCCCAAGATCAAGCCGCTGCCGGTCTCGGAAATGGCCAAACGCTACAAATCGGGCAGTCTCGACCCGAAATTCGGCTGACACATTCCGGTTCTAAGCAGGAGCCGCATCGGCTCCTGCTTATCTATCCTGCTCGCGGCACAATCGCCGCCCTGCCGGTCTCGATGAACGGCGCCCAGTAGTCGACCGACTCGCGGATCATGGCGACGACCTGGTGGTCGACCGGCTCGCGTTCGCGAAACGACAGTTCGAGGCAGATCTCGTTGTCGACGCCGCCGCCGCGGCGAACCGTCTCCAGGAATTTTTCCGGCGTGATACGACCGTCCTTGTTGTAGGCGGCGATGAACGGCCAATGGCCGCCCTTGTTCATCGACGACTGCTTGATGTGGATGATCGGCGACACCTTGGGAAACGCTTCGGCCCAGACATAGGGATCGATGTCGGCCGGATTGCTCGAGGTCACGTCGCCATGGTCGATATCTACCATCATCTTCATCGGGATGGCCATGCCGGCTGCTTCGATCTGGTTCTGCAGGGCCCGGCAGCTCTCGATGGTGTGGCCGAATTCGCGGCCGACCGACATAGGCTCCCAGAACAGATAGGTTAATCCGGCCGCCTTGGCGTGCTCGGCGACCTCGCGCCAGCATTCCAGTGCGATGGCGAAAAGCTGCGCGCGACGCTCGGGATCGTCAAAATCCCTATGTGTGAAGATGGCGAACTGCGTGCCCATGCCGCTGGCGCCGAGCTCGGACGAAATGTCGGCAAAGGTCTTGAACCAATCGACGTAGTAGCGGCGCACGTCGGCGTCGGGATGGCCGAAATGATTGAGCCTGCCGTAGGGACCGGTCATCCCCGATGTTACGCGCACGCCCGTGCGATCGAGCGCGGTGCGGAACAGGCGGACAAATTTCGAGATCGTCGCCGCGGGCCAGCCGGGATTGACGAATTCATGCGTAAGCTGCACGTCCCGGATGCCGATGTCATAAGCGATCGCATCGATCAGATCGTCCGGTTCGGCGAAACGGTTGACCAGCGGATTGGTGTTGAGGGAAAGTGTAAAGGCCATCAGCTTGCTTTCACCAGTCGGCTCGCGCACCAGTTCTCGAAGGCGGTTCTTTCTGCGGCGGACAGATGCAGCCCATGCTTGGTGCGCCGTTCGAGAATATCGGCAGCGGTCAGCGCCCATTCGTGCTCGAACAAATAATTGGCTTCGCGTTCGAAAAAGTCCTTGCCGAAGCGCCGCCCCAGATCGGCGAGCGACTTGGCCGCTCCGACCAGAACGCGTGTCCTGGTGCCGTAAAGCCGGCCATAGTGTTTGACCAGCGATGCCGGCATCCAGGGAAATTCGCGGCCGAGATCGCCGAGAAACTGCTCAAAGTCGGCATTGGCGATATCGCCACCCGGCAGGTAGCCTTTCGACGTCCACGGCTTGCCCATTTTCGGAAAGAATGGGGCGATCCGGTCCAGCGCGTGCTCGGCCAGTTTGCGGAAGGTGGTGATCTTACCGCCGAAGACGGAGAGCAGCGGCGCCTGCCCCGCCGAGGCGTCAAGTTCGAAAATATAGTCACGGGTTACCGCGCTTGGATTGTCGGCGTTGTCGTCATAGAGCGGCCGGACGCCGGAAAACGAGTAGATGACATCGCTGCGGGCAAGTTCGCGCTTGAAGTAGCGATTGACGATTTTGATCAGGTAGTCGACTTCGCTGGTATCAGCCGCTACGTCTTCCGGCCGCCCCTCATAGGGGATGTCGGTGGTGCCGATCAGGGCCAGATCGTTCTGGTAGGGATTGATGAAGATCACGCGCTTGTCGCTGTTCTGGACAAGATAGGCCTGCCGCCCTTCCCAGAATTTCGGCACGACGATGTGACTGCCCTTGACCAGGCGCACATTCCGTTTTGAGTTCTGGCCGGCCACGCGGTTGATGATGTCGTTGACCCAGGGACCGGCGGCGTTGATCAGTGCCCGTGCTCGAACCGTCGTCCTGACGCCGGTTCGGCCGTCGCGCATCTCGACCGACCACAGGTCGTTTTCACGGCGGGCGGCGGTGCAGGCGGTCCGGGTGAATATCTTGGCTCCCCGTTCCGCGGCGTCGAGCGCATTGATGATGACGAGACGGGCATCGTCGACCCAGCAATCGGAATATTCGAAACCGCGCTTGAACGCATCCTTGATCGGTGCGCCTTCGGGCGCGGTGCGCAGGTTGAGCGTGCGGGTGGCCGGCAGCCGCTTGCGGCCACCAAGATGATCGTAGAGAAACAGGCCGAGCCGGACCAGCCAAGCCGGCCGGTCGTCAGGGCTGTGCGGCAGCACGAAGCGCATCGGCCAGATGATGTGCGGCGCGGATTCAAGCAGCACTTCGCGCTCGATCAGCGCCTCGCGCACCAGCCGGAATTCGTAATATTCGAGATAACGCAGGCCGCCATGGACGAGCTTTCCCGATCGCGAACTGGTGCCTTCAGCAAGATCGTCTTTTTCGCACAGAATGACGGAAAGGCCGCGGCCGACTGCGTCGCGTGCGATGCCGGCGCCGTTGACGCCACCGCCGATGACGAAGAGATCGACGATTTCGGTGGCGCCGCTCATCTCGCCGGGTCCTCAGTGCCTGTATTGTGTTTCATGGCTGCGGCGACCTTCAGCACGGGTTGACCGGTGGGAGCCCAGCGATGAAGCGGCGCACCTCTTCGGCCGCCTGCTCGGCCGCATAGGTCACCGTGCGCACCGACGCGCCAGCGATATGCGGTGTCAGCGTGACGTTCGGAAGCTGCAGCAGCGGCCAGTCGGCAGGCACCGGCTCGACCGCGAAAGTCTCCAGCATCGCGCTGCCGATATGGCCTGAGACGAGCGAATCGTAAAGCGCGTCGTAGTCGACCAGCGGCCCGCGCGCGGTGTTGACGAAAATCACCCCCGGCTTCATCCGGGCGATAGTGTCCTTATTGATTAGGTCGCGGGTTTCCTCGGTCACCCGGGGATGAAGCGTGACCACATCGGAGCGGGACAGGAGATCGTCCAGCGCGACCAGTTCGACGCCGCCATTGCGGTCTTCGGCGCTCAGTTGCACATAGGGATCGGTGACCAGGATGCGGCAGCCGAAGGCGCGCAACAGGCGGACCACCTTTGTGCCGATATTGCCGTAGCCGATGACGCCAACGGTCATTTCATTGAGCTCGCGGCCGGTACGGTCGGCCCGGTAGAGATCGCCGCGCCATTCCCCCTTGCGCAATGCTTCGTGCCCGACCCGGATCAGCCGCGTCTCGGCGAGGATGGCACCGATGGTGAACTCGGCCACAGCACTTGCATTGCGGCCGGGCACGTTGACCACGGTGATGCCATGGGCCTTGGCGGCGGCCATGTCGATGTTGATCGGGCCGCCGCGCGAGACCGCAACCAGCTTCAGTGCCGGTAGACGCCGCATCATGGTCTCGGAGAGCGGCGCAAGCTGCGTGACGAAGATCTCGGCGTCGCCGATGAAATCGACCACCTCGTCCGGATCGCCAAAATATTCCTTGACCTTATCGAGGCCGAGCGCCGCATTGCCGAATTCCATCGGCTCGTCTGGCCAGGCCGCCTCAAGGGTACGAATGTCGAGATTGTCGCCGCAGGCCTTCTCGATTTTCTCTCGAAACACCTGGGGAAGCATGAAGCGGTCGCCAATGATTGCAATCTTCTTACGCATGCTCGACTTCTCAGTTTGCCTTGGATGCGGCCATCGAACGCCAGACCGGCCGCAGCGCCTCGTGCGCCAATGTGTAGGCCGGAGCCACCCGCTCATAGACGGCGGCAAGCTCTCGGTCACTCGGCTCCGCCGCGCCAAGCAGCGGCGTGACCCATTCGCCGACGCATTCGTCCATCGACTTGTATTGACCTATGCAGACTGCAGCGATCATCGCTGCGCCGGCAGCACCGGCTTCCTCGCGTTGGCCGGTGCGAATGTCGGCGCCGACGACAGCGCCCAGGATCTTGCGCAGAGCCGGGCTTCTGGCGGCACCGCCGGTCAGCCGGATTTCGTTCGGCAGCGGCCCCATGGCCGCATAGCAATCGCGTGCCGCGAAGGCCAGCCCCTCAAAAACAGCGCGAACCAGATCGCCATAGCCGTGCCGCGACGAAATGCCGACGAAGCCGGCCCTGGCGTTGGCATCGACGAACGGCCCCCGCTCGCCGGCCTCCGACACGTAGGGCTGATAGAGCAAAGAGGCCGGCTCAGATGACGATATCCATTCATCGACCAGCGCGATCATCTCGCCATTGGTGCGGGTGATGCCTTGCGAGGCGAGAATGCCGGAGGCGAGGCTAAGGACCCAATCGATGTTGAGTGTCGCCGCCATGTTCGACTGCATCTGCGCAAAGACGCCGGGCACCGGCATCGTCATCGTATAGCCGGTCGCCGCCTCGTTGAGCAGCACCTCGTCCGGCGTCTGCGCAAGCCGCATATGCATGCCGGTGGAGCCGATGATGGAGCAGCCGGGCTTGCGCTCGCGATCGAGCAGGCCGGCGCCGAGCGCGGTGCAGGCCACGTCGACATAGGCCAGCACGACCGGCGTACCGGAAAGCAGCCCGGTCGCTTCGGCAGCCGCCGCCGACAGGCCGGCGCTGTGCCTGGTGCCGTCGACGATCGGCGGCAGCAGATGCCTGAGGTCGGCGACGCCGAGCACTGCAAGCACCTCATCGCAATAGCCGCGGGTGCGGAAGTCGCCGAAGGTGAAGGTCCCCTCGGACGGATCGGTTGCGCGTTCGCCGGTCAGGTTGAAATAGAGCCAGTCCTTGCAATGAAATGCCGTCGTGGCGCCGGCAAGCATGTCAGGCGCGTTGCGCTTCATGAAGGCAAGCTGCGGCCCCTGCTGGCAGGCGGCGAGTCCGCTGCCGGTCTTTTCGAAGCGGAGCCGGTCATCGGGCCGCGCGCGGATCTCCTCGACGATCGCGGCAGCGCGCGCGTCGAGCCACAGCCAGCCTTTGGCAACAGGTTCACCGTCCTTGTCGATCAGCCAGGTGCCATCGCCCTGCCCGGTCACGGCGATGGCAATGGTCCGGCTGGCGAGGTCCGGCACCTTGTCGGCAAGCTGGCGCAAGGTAGTCGCAGTATCGGCCCAGGTGCGCGCCAGATCCTGCTCGGCGCCGCCGCCCGGCAAGGTCTCATACCGGTTCGGCACCGCCGCGGCCGCGAGCTGCCGGCCCGCCGTGTCGAAGGCGACGGACTTGATGACAGATGTGCCGGCGTCGATGCCGATCAGCACATCCCGCATCAGGCAAGCTCCATGCCGTGCGAAATGGCCATGCCGCTGGACTGATCGAAGACGTGCAGGTTTTTCGGATCGATGCTGATATTGATCGGCGCGCCAAGTTCCAGCCGGGTCCGGTCGTGTTCGACCAGGACCAGCGATCCGCCGGCGAAATCCGCCGCGATATGCGTCTGGTCGCCGAGCCATTGGTTGGCCGACACCGTGGCCGGCACGCCGTCCTTAGAACGGCGAACCGCATAGGGCCTGATGCCGATGACGACCCGCTCCCGTTTGAGCAATTCGTCGCGAACCGAGCCGCTGAACGCGTCCTTGTCATAGTCGAGTGAAAGCCCGTCGGGCAGTCGCAGATTGATCTTGTCTGCAGCCGTGCCGACATAGGCCTCGAAGACATTCATCGGCGGCTCGCCGACGAACGTGCCGGTGAACAGGTTTGCCGGCCGCTGCTTGAGCATGTCGGGCGTGTCGAACTGCTGCAGCACGCCGCCTTCCATCACCGCGATCCGGTCGGCCAATGCATTGGCCTCGGTCTGGTCGTGGGTGACTAGGATCGCGGTCAGGCCGCGCTCCTTGATGAAGTGCTTGATGCGGCCGCGCAGCACGGCGCGAAGCTGCGGTTCGAGCTGGCCCATCGGTTCATCCAGCAGATGCAGATCGGCCTTGCGGATCAGCGCCCGGCCAAGGCTGGCGCGCTGCTGCTGGCCGCCGGAGATCGAGCTCGGATAGCGCTCAAGAATGTCCTCGATCTCGAGCAGCTTGGCGATGCTGGCAACCTTCGCATCGACCTCGCTTTTCGGCAGCTTGGCCGCCTTCAGCGCAAACGCCATGTTCTCTCGCACGGTCAGCGGCGGATAGAGCGAATAGCCCTCGAATGCCATCGCCACATTCCGCTTGACCGGCGGCAGCGTGTGCACCTTGCGGCCGGCAACCGAGATGGTGCCGCGCGAGACCTCTTCGAAGCCGGCGATCATGCGCAATGTCGAGGTCTTGCCGCAACCGGACGAGCCGAGCAGTGCGACGATCTCACCCCTGTCGATTTCCATCGTCAGATTCTGAACGGCGTGCACGCCCCTGTCGATCGGGCCATAGAATTTGTCGACGCCGGAAATGGTGAGTGCGCTCTGGCTCATGCCGCTTCTCCGCTGCGCAAATTGACGACGTTCTTCGAGCCGATGCGGTCGCCGCTGGCACGATCGAACAGAAGGGCGCTTTTGCTGTCGACGCCGATATGGGCCCTGCCCTCGGTTTGACCCGGTGTCCCGGCCGGACGGGAGACCAGGATTTCGCGGCCGCGCACGGTGCGCACCAGCGTGACGATCTTTTCGTTGAGCGGCGTCTCCGCCTCGATCGTCACCGGAATGGCGGCCGGCGTGCCTTCGTCGACGAAGCTCAGCGCTTCAGGCCGTAGGCCGATCACGCAGTCGCGGCCGACCGCCGTCTCGTAAGCGCCTGCCAGATGGACCTGGACATTCGACAGGCCGACATAGATGCCCTTGGCATCGCGCGACGGCTTGACATCGAGCAGGTTGATTGTCGGGTCGCCGAACAGCCGCGCGATCTCGATGTTCGCCGGCTCACGATAGATCTGCTCGGGTGTGCCGAGCTGCTTGATGACACCTTGCGACATCACCGCAATGCGATCGCCGAGCGCCATGGCCTCCTTATAATCCTGGGTGACGTAAACGACGGTCGCGCCACGGTCGGCCAGCAGCCTCGGCAGTTCGAGCCGCATTTCGAAGCGCAGTTTGGCATCGACGTTGCGCAGCGGGTCGTCAAGCAGAAGCACCGGCGGTGAGCCGACCAGGGCGCGGGCGAGCGCGGTGCGCTGCTTCTGGCCGTTGGACAGCGCCCGTGGCTTGTGGCTGAGCACATGGCCGATCTTGAGCAGCTTGGCGACGCTCTGGACGCCGGTCTTGATCGCACTTTGCGACGAGCGGTTTGCCTGAAGCGGTGTCGCAATGTTGTCGAAGGCCGTCATATGCGGAAACAGCGCAAAATTCTGGAACGCCATGCCGACGCCGCGGAATTCGGCGTCGAGGTCGGTCATGTCCTCGCCGCCGATGAGGATCTTTCCTTCATCGGGATCGATGACGCCGGCGACAAGCCGCAGCAGCACCGTCTTGCCGGCGCCGGACGGTCCGAACAGGACCAGGGTTTCGCCGTCGGCGACGGTCAGCGACAGATTGTCGAGGACAGTCTGGCTCTTGTAGCGCTTGACGACATTTCGCAGTTCGAGGCTGGCCATGAGAACTATCCCTTTACCGCGCCGAGCGACAGGCCTTCGACGAGATAGCGCTGTGCATAGAGGGCGAGCGCCAGCGTCGGCGTGATCGAAAGCACGATCGCCGCCGAGATCTGGCCATACTGGATGCCGGAGGAGGTGATGAAGGCCAGCGCGCCGACCGTCACCGGCTGCTTGTCGGCCGAGGCGAGCACGAGCGCGAAGACGAAATTGTTCCAGGCGAAGATGAAAGCGAGCAGGCCGGCGGCCGCAATGCCGGGGCCGGCAAGTGGCAGCGCGATTTTGCGGAAGGTGGCGAACCAGGAATGACCGGCGATGCGATAGGCATATTCGATGTCGGCCGGGATGTCCTCGAAATAGCCGCGCACGATCCACAGGATCAGCGGCAGGCAGATCAGCTGATAGACCCAGATCAGCCCGATATAGGTGTTGGCCAGTCCCAGCTTCTGGAAATAGAGAGTGAGCGGCAGGAGCACCAGCAGCGCCGGCGCGAACCGGAACGACAGCAGCGTGAAGGCGATGTCCTCCGAGCCGCGAAACTTATGCCGTGCAAAGGCGTAAGCCGCGGGAACGCCGAGCAGCAGCGCAACGGCGACCGAAGTGACCGACAGGAACACCGAATTCCACAGGTTGCGCATGAAGGCGATGTCGAGCGTGCCGGCTGCCGTCGTCAGCTTCCCGGTGATGAGCGCGGTGTAGTTGGCCAGCGTCGGCTTGAAGACAAGCTGCGGTGGGATCCGCAAGATGGTCTCGTTGGTCTGGAAGGACATCATGAATATCCAGACGATCGGGAACATGAAGAAGATCACGACCAGCGTCAGCGCTATGCCGCGCAGGATGCGTTCGAGAAGCGAGGTGTGTTCCATCTCGGCCTCCTATGCCTGGCCGCGGGCGCGTTCGCGCAGCCGCAGCCAGTTCTTGATGAAAATGTTCGACAGGAAATAGGTGATCGCCCACAGGATGATCATCAGCGCCGCCGAGCGGCCGACATTGGTCGACTGGAAGAAGTTGAGATAGGCCTCGACCTGAAAGACGGTCAGCGTGTCACCCGGACCGCCTTGGGTCATGGCATAGATGATGTCGAACTGCTGGATGGAATCAAGCAGGCGAAACAGCGTCGCCGTCAGGATGTAGGGCGTCAGCATCGGCAAGGTGATGCGGAAGAACACGAAACTCCTCGGCACGCCGTCGAGTGCTGCCGCCTCGAAGGGCTGCGTCGGCAGGCTGCGCAGGCCGGCAAGCAGCAGGATCATGATGAAGGGCGTGTAGACCCAGATGTCGACAAGGACCACTGTGAAAAGGGCGGTCGACGGGGACGAGGCCCAGCGGAAATCCTGCAGTCCGATCAGGCTGGCGAGATAGCTCAGTACGCCGAAGCCGGGGTTGGTCATCAGCTTCCACATCAGCGCGGCGAGCGCCGGTGCCGTCATCAGCGGCATCAAAAGCATGATCGAGATGAAGTTGTTCAGCGTCGAGCGCTTCTGCAGCAGCATGGCGATGCCGAGACCGAGAAGCAGTTCGAGCAGGACGGTGATGCCCGCATAGAGCAGCGATATCTCAAGCGTGTTCCAGAACTTCGGGTCGGTGAAAAAGGAGATGTAGTTGTCGCCCCAGTTGAACTGCCGCGCCCAGGGCTGGCTCAGCCGGTAGCGCTGGAACGAATAGACGACCGATGTGAAGAACGGGATCAGGATACCGATGCAGACGAGCAAGGCCGGCAGGCTGAGCACATAGGGCAGCACTTTCTTGCTGATCCTGAAGCCGGAAGGCCTTCTTCTTTGCATTGTCGCTGCAGTCATCGTGCTGTTCCGTCATCTCTGTTGCTTCGCCCTACCGGCCGCCCAGGGAGCAAGGCGGCCGGTTGGGCGAGTGGCGGCACCGCCAGTGGTTGAGCATCGGATCTTCCCGAAACCGGTTTGTGTCCGATGCTCCAGGCGCCGCTTCGCATAGGTTCTAGGTCTGGCTGGCCGGGCAAAAGCGGCCAGCCATCCTGAGGGCCTAGCCGAGCCCGGCTTCCTTGAGCTGGCTGTTGATGCTCTCGGCGAGCTTGTCGAGGCCTTCGTCGACCGGCACTTCCTTGGCCACCATCTTCTGCAGCGTCGCCGCCCATTCGGTGGTCAGATCGAAGAACAGCGGCTGCGGGGTGAACTTGATGCTGGCGCCCGGCGCCGAGACGTCGAACATCTCGACATAGCCCGGATAGCTCTTGTTGAGCTTCTCGCGGAACATCTGGTCGTTCCAGACCGATTGGCGGACCGGATTGACGAAGTCCATCTTGGTCGCACCGAACAGTGCATGCTCGGGCCCGGATGCCCATTGCATGAAGTACCAGGTGGCGTCCTTGTCCTTCGAGAAATTGGACATCGACAGCGACCAGATCCAGATATTGGGTGTCGGAGCCTTGGCGGCGGGATTGGCCTTGAAGGCCGAAAAGGCGAGCTTGCCGGCCATCTTGTTGTCGCCGCCATTCATGAAGTAGCCGAGAATGTCGGCGTCGTAGATCATCGCCGAGGCGCCTGCACCGAGATCGGTGCCGACCTGATACCAGGTGTAGGTCGACCAGTCCTTGGGGCCGCTCTCCTGAATCATCTGGACCCACTGCTTGTGGAAAGCCTTGGATTCGGCGGTGCTCATGGCGGCCGACAATTTGCCGTCGGCCGAGACGTTCAGGTCCTTCTGGTCAAAGTTGGCGTAAGCCGAGAGGAAGCCGGGATGGATCGTCGCCCAGGAGCGCGAGCCGCGCACGCCGATGCCGTAGACGCCGCCACCAACATCCTTGGTAAGTTTCGCCGCCGTAGCGACCATCTCATCCATATTGCCGGGAACGCTGACGCCGACCTTGTCGAACATACCCTTGTTGTAGGTGATGTTGTTCTGTTCGAAGCCCCACGGAATGCACCACTGCTTGGCGTCATCGGAACCGAGCACTCCGCCAGGCTGGCCGTTCCAGGCGCAGGATTTCCTGACGCCGGGCAGGAAGTCGTCCCAGGCATAGTTCACGTTGGTCTTGGTCGGATCCTTGATCCACTCGTTGAGGTCGGTGATCCAGCCGGCCGGGCCGTAGGTCCAGGTCATGTAGGCGCCGGTCATGAAGGCATCGTATTCGGGCGAGCTGGCCGACAGCGCAGCGGTGACCTTGTCGAAATAGACGTCTTCGGGGAACACGTCATAGACGACATTCATGCCGGTCAGCTGCTTGAAATTGTCGAGGTTGGCGATCATCGCATCGGCGTAAGGATGCTTGTTGAGCAAGAGCTTGATGGTCTTGCCCTTGTGCGCCTGCCAGTCGAAATCCGCCGCCAGCGCGCGGGTCTGCCCCAGATTGAGCAGCGTGCCGGCCGTGCCGGCGGCAAGGCCCATCGCGCCAAGGCCCTTGATCAGCCCACGGCGATCGACTTGTCCGCGCAGAAACGCGTCGATCAGGTCTTTCTCTTTCTCATGCATTTGTCTTCTCCTCCACAGGGTAGTTTCAATTGAATGGTTGCCGGCTACCCGACCGGCGTCTGCTCCACGAGTGATCGCGCCGTCCGCTCATCGGTGACCAGGCCCTTGAGATAGCGGCCCTCCAACACCGATTTGATGGCACGAACCTTCACCTTGCCGCCGGCAACGGCGACAATCCTGCGATTGCTGATGTCTTCGCGCGCCAGCGCCAGCGCCCGGTTGGAAAGCGTCGTCTCGACCGCTTTTCCAGCATCGTCGAAGAAATGGCCGAGCAGTTCGCCGACGCCGCCCTTGCGGCGGATCTCTTCCATTTCGCCCTTCTCGATCATGCCGGTGGCGACCAGCGACGCCTCGCGCTCGGCGGTGCCGATACCCGCAATGAGAAGGTCGGCGGCCTTGCCGAGATCGAAGACCTCGCTGATGCCCTTCTGCCCGAGCAGCACGGTTCGATCCTCGACCGTATTGGCGAACATCGGCACCGGCATCACATAGGCCTCCGCGCCGGTCCGTTCGGCCAGGCGGTGAATGACATCATGCGGATTGGCCGAGAACTTGCGCGTCAGGCCACCAAGCAGGGAAACGAAGCGGGTCTTTTCGGCCGATATGCGCGGCAGATATTCGACGCAGGCGGCGAGCGTGCGGCCATGACCGACGCCGATCAGCGTGTCCTCGCCGCGTTCGATCTCACGCTTGAGGAACTGCGCGCCGGCAATGCCGAGCGCCTTGAGCGGCAAGTCTTCGCCATCGAAGTCGGGAACGACCTCGCAATAGTCGAGGCCGTAGCGGCTCGACAATTCATCTTCAAGCGCGACGCATTCCGACACTTCGCCGTCGATATAAACTTTGACCAGGCCTTCCTGATTGGCCTTGGTGATGAGGCGATGCGCCTTGAGGCTGGTCAGGCCCAAGCGCTTGGCGACCTCCGACTGGGTCAGGCCACCAGCATAATGAAGCCAGGCGGCACGCGTCGCCATACTGGTTTCATCGTCGCGCAGGAGGCCGTTCCCAAAACCAACCATTTCCGCCCTAAGATATTTTTATCAGTTGATGCAAAATTTTTCACAAGGCGATGCAGGAGTCAAGCGCTGCATCGTTCAAATCGCACCAGGGGCCAAAAAATTCAGCGCGGAAGAGCGATCGTGCGGGTTAGCGCCCGTTTTGAAGCGTCATGCCTATAGACCTGAAGGGCAAGGCGAATGGCTCGCTCCAGCGAACCGGTTGAATGGGTCGCTAGGGCCTGCGCCGCGTCCGACACTGAGCGAATAGCTGGAAATGGCAAACGCCGCGTCTTACGGCGGTGGACATCGCTTGCGGATCAGTCGGGTTCGGGCACATAAAGACAACATCGAGAAGTGCCGATCACACTTCGAGAGAGCTACAATAATTCTTCACAAACGGCGATCTATCCTGACGACAGGCATTTGGTTCGAGTCACGAGGGGCGCAGCTTGGAATTCGATTTGAAGACCATTGAGGCGCTTGCTCCCGATCAGGCGTCGCTGAACGCTGCCTCCAAGCTGACCAAGCGATCGAACTGGCCGCGGCTCGAACAGAATGAGCAGCAGGCGCTCATCTGGGGTGAATGCCAGGGCTCCGGCTCCAATCCTTATCGGGTCGTGGTCGACACTGGCGATCACGGCTACAAATGCACCTGCCCGTCGCGAAAATTCCCGTGCAAGCACACACTGGCCCTGATGTGGATTGCCGCCACCGTGCCAGCCAGTTTTGCAGCCGCTGAATCGACGCCGGAATGGGTGAATGACTGGCTTGGCAGGCGCAGGAAGACGACGCCACCGCCAGCGCAATCGATACCCGGCCCGGCAGCCAAGAGCATCGATGAAGCCGCACGGACGGACGAGAGCGCCGCCGTCGAAGACATCGCGGCGGTAGAGCGTCGCGAGGCAGCGCAGCGCAAGCGGGCAGAAGACACACGGCAAGCAGTGTCGGCGGCGCTCGATGAGCTCGACCAATGGATCGCCGATCAGTTGCGGCTTGGTCTTTCGGGTTTTGTCGACGGCAGCAGCGAACGTTGCCGCCGGATTGCCGCGCGGCTGGTCGACATGAAGGCAACCGCGCTTGCCGGTCGCATCGACGAGATCCCATCGCGGCTGATGGCGCTGCGCAGCGAAGAAAGACCGGATGCGGCGATCCGCGAGCTCGGCAAGCTTGTGCTGCTGGCCAAGGCGTGGCGGTCGGCGCCCGACGATCCCGAGTTGAAGCGCCTCGTATCGACGTCTGAGACCCGGGAACAGGTTCTGGCCAATCCCGATGCAAGACAGGTCGAAAGCTTCTGGGAAGTTCTGGGCGAGAAGATCGAGAGCCGCCGCGACGGTCTCGTCAGTCATTCGACCTGGCTGCTCGATCTGAAGAGCACTACCCCGCAATTTGCCGTGCTGCTTGATTATTTTCCGGCTTCTGCCGGGCGCCGGTCCAACGCTTTTGCTCCGGGCGATCGCTTCGATGCCCGGCTGGTCTTCTATCCATCACGCAAGCCGCTGCGCGCACTGGTGGCGGAACGCATGGGTGAAGTGATATCAGGCGCGTGGCCTGATTTCGCCTTTGGCGCTGCAAAAGACCCACTCGCCGCGCATGCTTCCTACCAGGATGCCGCGCCTTGGATTACCGACTGTCCCCTTATGCTGCCGCCTGGTGCGATCCTGGTCGACGACCGGGGCACGGGCTGGTGGCAGGCCGCGGATGATCCGCAAGGGATCGCCTTGCCGATCGCAGGCGCGGTCAATCAAACCTTGCTCGGCCTCGACCTTGCCGCCACGGCAGCGCTCTGGGATGGCGCCCGGCTTGACCTTCTGGCGGCGCAAAGCGGGTTCGGGAGGCTTGACCTGTCGTGAATGAGGGCGAGCAAACCGGCCTGGCGACAATGCGCGACTGCTGGATCACCGGCGGGACCACGTTCGATCTGGCTCCGACCGCCTGGAAGACAATCGCCTGCGATGCAAGTCCCGACGAGCAGGAGCGCCGGCTGCTGGCAATCGCAGCGCAAGCGCTCGACGT
The DNA here is from genome assembly GCA_004020315.1 of Mesorhizobium sp. Lineage (GTDB taxonomy): Bacteria > Pseudomonadota > Alphaproteobacteria > Rhizobiales > Rhizobiaceae > Mesorhizobium. Next base: position 358,157 of record SAQG01000001.1, on the reverse strand, counting down.
CGCCCTGCGGCCTGCGGCGCCGAAGACGCTCAAGCGGCGGCCGCCGCTGCCCAGGCTTTCGCCCCCTATGCTGCCGGAGCGGTTGCGGCCGCTGCTGAGAGCCGCTCTGAAACAAGCCGCCGACGCCAGACGCAAGACGCGCGTGGTGACGCTTGTCGCCAGCCGCGGCTTCGTGCTCCACCCGATGGACTGGATGCCTGCCGCCTCGGATCAGAACAGTCCGGATGTCTACGCTCCCTGGATCGACTGGCAAGCAAACGTGGACGGGGAGAGACATGCCCCGCAAGACAACCTGACGGTGGAAAATTGGGATGAGTTCTATCCCGCCGCGCGATGCATCGCGCTGGCAGACATGCGCCGCAGCGAACCGGCTTCGGCTCGATTGCTGATCGAGGCCAAGGCATCGGGCGAGTCCGCCGAGGTCAGGCTTGCGCTCATCGAACTCATGCGCTTCGGCCTGAAACCTGAGGACGCGCCGTTCCTTAAAAGCCTCTCCGCCGACCGGTCCGGCAAGGTGCGCGAACTGGCTGACCGGATGCTGGCAAGGCTGGGAGAGCACGGCCGCCCAAGCGATGGCGGACCGGACGATCCCGCAACTGAACTCGCCGCGTTCATCAGTGAAGGCAAATCCGGCTTCATCCGCCGCCGCAGCATCTACACGCCGGCGAAATTGAAATCGCCGGCGCAGGAAAAGCGTCGCGCCGAATTGTTTGAAACCTGCAACCTGGTCGAGCTTGCCGCACGGTTCGGCGCTACGGAACCCGAATTCATAGGAGCCTGGCAATTTGGCGCCGATGACAATGCCGACATCCAGATCGCACAAATGGTCGCCGCTTCAGGCAGTGATGCCGCGGTGACGCATATGGCGGACGCACTTGTCGCCGATGGCGGCAAACCAGCGCTGCTCGTACTGCACCTCACGCCGCGCCTGGACAGCCGCAGAAGACGGGCCCTCGTCCGGCTGGTCCTCAAGCAAGCAAATTACCTCAGCGCGATCAATCTGGCGGAAGGCATTGATGCCGGCTGGCTGGAATGGGGAGATCTTTCGAATGGGCAGGCTCTTGCCGCGCTGCGTTCCGCCGTTGCGGGAAACGACGACGCCAGGCGCCGGGGCGCCGACGATATACTGGAAACGATCGGCTTCCTTGCCACCGCGACCACAGCAGCAAAACTGATCGACGAGGTCGTCGCAGCCGGAATGCCGCCCGCGGCGCCATCACTCGGTGTCCTGCGTCTCAACGCGGCGCTGGCCGAACATCAGTCTCTAACCGATACATGATCAATCCGGAGAATTCATATGAACGCTGCCATCCGTCTTCCGGTCGAGCAGGCTTATGCCAGTGAATTGCAGGCGCTGGCGCGCGGTGACGACAGGCAAAAGCCTGCCGGCTGGAGCCTCTCACCGCAGGCTGTGCTGACCTATCTGCTGGGCGGGAAGGCCGGCGACGGCACCCCGGTAACGCCAAAATATGTTGGTCGTCGCCGGTTGATGGAGACCGCGGTGGCAACGCTCGCCACCGACCGCGCGCTGTTGCTGCTCGGCGTTCCCGGAACGGCCAAATCCTGGGTGTCGGAACATCTCGCCGCTGCCATCATGAGTGACTCGACGCTGATCGTGCAGTGCACGGCCGGCACCGACGAGAACCAGATCCGCTATGGCTGGAACTATGCGCAACTTCTGGCAAAGGGCCCAAGCCAGGAAGCATTGGTGCCGACGCCGCTCTACCGCGCCATGCAGACCGGCAAGCTTTGCCGGCTCGAGGAACTGACGCGCATGGGCTCGGATGTGCAGGACACGCTGATCACCGTGCTTTCCGAAAAGATGATGCCGATTCCGGAATTGAACACATCGATCTATGCCCAGCGCGGCTTCAACATCATCGCCACGGCAAACAACCGGGACAAAGGTGTGAATGAGCTCTCCTCGGCACTCAAGCGTCGCTTCAATGTCGTGGTGCTGCCATTGCCGGAAGACATGGCTGAAGAGGTGGCGATCGTCTCCAAGCGGGTCGATGAGATGGCCGGCGGGCTCGACCTGCCGGTGCCGAAAAATGTCGGCGAGGAGATAGCTCGCGTGCTGACCATCTTTCGCGAATTGCGGTCCGGTGCGACTGCCGACGGCAAGGTGACGCTGAAGACGCCTTCGGGCTCGCTGTCGACCGCAGAGGCGATTGCGACGATGGTTGGCGGCCTCAGCCAGGCGGCATGGTTCGACAGCGGCAAGCTCGGCGCCGAAGGTCTCGCCGCCAGCCTTGTCGGCGCGATCGTGAAAGACCCTGTACAGGACAAGATCGTGTTGGAAGAATATCTGGAAACGGTGCTCAAGAAGCGGCCCGACTATGCCGGCTACTATGCGGCCTTGAACGCGGCGATCTGACGCGCCATGGGGCACAGCGACGTCGTCTTTTTCGGCATACGCCATCACGGGCCGGGTTCCGCTGACAGCCTTGTGCAGGCATTGCAGGATTTACAACCCGTCGCCGTGCTGATCGAGGGGCCGATCGACGCCTCCCCGCTGCTGCCGTTGCTGGCACGCCCGGAAATGCAGCCGCCGGTGGCACTGCTTTGCTATCCGGAGGAGGACCCGGCTTCGACAAGCTTCTGGCCCTTCGCCGAGTTCTCGCCCGAATACCAGGCGGTCCTTTGGGCCGTGGACAACAAGGCGGCGTTGCGCTTCATCGACCTGCCGTCGTCGGCGCGCTTTATGGCAGCGGCGGCCGACGGCGCAGAAAAAGTCGATGCTGGCGAAGCGAAAGAAGCAAGCGAGCATGATGACGTGGCTCCCCATCGGCGTGATCCGATAGGCACGCTGGCGCGCGCCGCCGGCTATGAGGATGGCGAAAGCTGGTGGTCGGACCTCATCGAGCAGAATCCGGAACCAGGCCCCATATTCGCCGCCATCTCCGACGCGATGACGACGCTAAGGGACGATGAAGGCTCGATCGCGCAGTTCGAGGCCCAGCGCGAAGCGCATATGCGGCTCGAAATCGCTCAGGCGCGAAAGCAATTCGACGGACCGATCGCTGTCGTCTGCGGGGCATGGCACGTGCCAGCACTGCAGGCCACCCACATGCAGAAAAACGATCAAGCCCTGCTCAAGGGGATTGCAAGGCGCAAGAGCACGATGACCTGGGCGCCATGGACGGGACCGCGTCTGGCGCTGGGCTACGGCTATGGCGCGGGCGTCGTCGCACCCGGCTGGTGCAAGCACCTCTGGCGCACGCGCGGCCGGCGCGATTCAGCAACCTTGTGGCTTGCTATGATCGCCGCAGTGCTGCGGCTGAAGGGTCACCTGGTCTCGACCGCTTCGCTGATCGAAGCTGAGCGGCTCGCCCGCACGCTCGCCGCGATTCGCGAGCGGCCGAAACCCGGATTTGAGGAATTGCGCGACGCCGCGATTGCGGCTCTGTTCAATGGCGAAGCGTTGCTGTGGGCTGTGGTCGAGGCCGAGCTGCTTCTGGGTGCAGACGTCGGCGAAATTCCACCCGACACGCCGCTGGCGCCATTGATCGAGGATCTGCAGCGCAACCAGAAGGCGGCGCGGCTGAAGCCTGAGGCGCTGGAGCGGGAACTGTCCGTCGATTTGCGAAGTGACAGCGGGCTGTTTCGCTCGACATTGCTGCATCGGCTGAATGTGCTTGGTGTGCATTGGGGCAAGTTGACGGACGCCGGTCGCAGCCGTGGCACCTTTCGCGAGCGGTGGACGCTGGCCTGGGAGCCGGAATATGCCGTTCGCCTGGTGGAGAACCTGATTTACGGGCCGACCATCGAAAAGGCTGCCAACGGCCGCCTGATCCAGATGATCGAAGCGGCGGCGACCCTCGATACGCTTGCGGCACTGGTCCAGGGCGCCATCACGGCAGGCCTGTCGGAAGCATCGACAGCCGGTCTTGCGGCGTTGGAGGCGCGCGCGGCGCGCAGCAGCGAATGCCTGGAGATCCTGGCATCGGTGCCGCCGCTCGCCGACATCATCCGCTACGGCGAGGCCCGCAAAACGGAGACGAGCCGGCTGTCGGACCTCATGGAACGGCTGATCGTCGAAGGTGCGATCGCGCTTCCCTATGCTGCACGCGATCTGGATGAGCAGGCCGCCGCGACGCTGGTTGGCGCGATGCGCAAGGCCGATGAGGCGATCCGGCTGGTCGAGCCCGGGGAAGACGTGCTGAACGGATGGCGCAACGGGCTGGCTGCCGTGCTGGAGGGGTCGCGGTCGACGGCGCTGCTGGCCGGATGCGCCGCGCACCTGCTCTACGAAGCCGGCCGGCTGCCCGCCGAAGCCGCGGCCGGGCTGCTCGGGCGACGCCTGTCGCCGGGCACGCCGGTCGCCGAGGCGGCCGGGTTCTTCGAGGGCTTCTTCAGCACAGCCGGTCAACGGCTGATCTATGACGAGGGTCTGCGCGGCGCGGTCGATTCGTGGCTCAAATCGCTCGACGAAGATGCTTTCATCGCGCATCTGCCGTTGCTGCGCCGCGTCTTTTCCAATCTGGACAGCATGGAGCGCCGGCGGCTGATCGAGGCGGTTCTTGGCCGCGCCGCCCGCTTGCCGGCTGGCCTGACGCCGACGCCGGATGGTGGCGAAGCATGGCGCCGGCACCTGGAGCGGCTTGGACCATTGCTCATGGGAGGAAACAGCAGTGGATGACGAGGGCGAAATGAACGAGCCCGGCCCATTGACTGCCGATGTCGGAAGGGAGCGCCGCTGGCGCCTGGCGATCGGCGCCGCCGATGAGGCACCGCTGTCACTTTCGAGCGAGGACAAACGGCTTTCGGCGGCACTCGATGCTCTCTACGGCGATGGCGACAGCGCCGCGGCCAGTGACCCGCGCAAGCGGCGCGGCGGGCTCGGCCGCTCGGCGCCACGCGTTGCACAGTGGATGGGCGACATTCGCTCCTTCTTTCCCGCGCAGGTCGTTCAGATCGTCCAGAAGGACGCTTTCGAACGGCTGGACCTGAAGCAGATGCTGATGGAGCCGGAATTCCTCAAGGCCATCGAGGCCGACGTCAACCTCGTCGCCGACCTGATTTCGCTCCGCTCGGTCATGCCGGCCAAGACCAAGGACATCGCCCGCACGATCATCGCCGATATCGTCGCCAAGCTGATGCAAAGGCTGGAGCAGAAGACCGCCGAGGCGATACGCGGAGCGCTTGACCGATCGAGGCGCACCAACCGCCCGCGTGCACGCGATATCGACTGGCAGCGCACCATCTCGGCGAACCTTCGCCACTACCAACCCGAGCACAAGACCATCGTGCCGGAGAAGCTGGTCGGCTTTATGCGCAAGCAGCGCCGGCTGGTCGATCTTGACGAAGTCGTTCTCTGTGTCGACCAGTCCGGCTCGATGGCAAGCTCGGTGATCTACGCCTCGATCTTCGCGGCGGTCATGGCCTCGCTGCCGGTTGTGCGCACCAAGCTCGTCTGTTTCGATACGGCCATCGTCGATCTTACCGAGGAACTCAGCGATCCCGTCGAAGTGCTGTTCGGCGTGCAGCTTGGCGGCGGTACCGACATCAACCAGGCCGTGGCCTACTGCGCCGACCGTATCGAGCGGCCAACCAAGTCGCATCTGGTACTGATCACCGACCTCTACGAGGGCGGCAATGGCCAGGAGTTGCTGCGGCGGCTGGCGGCGCTGGTTCGATCCGGCGTCAATGTCGTCGTGCTTCTGGCGCTGACCGATCAGGGCCGGCCCGGCTATGACGCGGCAATGGCAGGTTCGGTTGCCGCACTTGGCATGCCGGTCTTCGCCTGCACGCCGGATTTGTTCCCGGATATGATGGCGGCGGCATTGCGCCGGGAAGATATCGGCGCCTGGGCGGCGGCAGCCGACATCAAGCTGGTTCGCGCCGAGGCCGAAGCGCCGAGTCACCCAACTCCCATACAGGTTTGACAAACAGCAGCCCGCGCCTATGGTCGGCCTGTTACAGGAGCGGCGCATGACGAAGACAACCGGCTGCATTTTTGGCGGGTTTTTCGCACGCTTGCTTGACGGCAAAAAGCAGTTCCGGCCGATCTCCCAGCCGTCGCCTCCTTCGTCCGGCCGCACGGTGCGTCCGGCCTATTTGCGTCCTTGAACCCCATGTCTCAGAGGCTTGCCGAGCTCCTGTCGCGGCTGGAAAAGCGGCCGGACAGGTCAGCGGTTGTTTCGGCCGACGAGGCCGGACCACGCTACCGGGAAGACCCAGACGGCAAGACAGGCGCACCGCCGGAGTTCGTGCTGCGTCCGCGCACGGCCGGCGAGGTGTCGGACATACTGCGCCTGTGCAACGAGACGCGGCAGAGGCTCGTCATCCAGGGCGGCCGGACCGGGCTTGCCGGTGCGGCTCGCATCCAGCCCGGCGAAGCGGTGCTGTCGCTGGAGCGCATGACGGCGATCGAAACCCCCAACCGCGAGGCGGCGACGATCATCGCCGAGGCCGGCGCGCCACTGCAAATGGTGCAGGACGCGGCCGATGCGGCCGGCTTGCTATTCGGCGTCGACATCGGCGCGCGCGGCACGGCCACCGTCGGTGGCAATGTTGCCACCAATGCCGGCGGCATCCGCGTACTGCGCTACGGCATGTACCGGGCGCAGGTGCTCGGCCTGGAAGCGGTGCTTGCCGACGGCAGCATCCTGACGTCGCTCAAGGGCTTGCCCAAGGACAATTCCGGCTATGACCTCAGCCAGCTCTTCATCGGCAGCGAAGGCACGCTGGGCGTCGTCACGCGCGCCTGCCTGCGGCTGCACCCGAAGCCGGCCACCGAGGTCAACGCCTTCTGCGCGCTCGCGTCGCTCGACGCGGCGATCGCGCTGCTTACGCTGCTCAGGCAGAAGCTCGGACCGTTGCTGTCGGCCTATGAGGTGAATTTCGCACCGCTCTACGGCGCCATGGTCGCCGGCATGAACGCGCCGGCGCCGCTGCCCGCCGGCTCGCCCGTCTATGTGCTCGCCGAGATACAGGGCAGCGAGCCCGACCGCGACGGCGACCGTTTTGCCGGCGTGCTGATGCAGGCGGTTGAAGACGGGGTGATCGATGACGTGGTCGTCTCGCAGTCGCCGCGCGAATTCCGCGCGCTGTGGGCGGTGCGAGAAGACGCCAACCGCTTCCTGTTTTCGATAAAAGGCCTGATCAGCGTCGACATCAGCCTCCCCCTGGCAAGGATGGGAAGTTTCTTGCGAGAAGCGGAAGCGGCAATCCGGGCCATCGACCGCAACGCCGAAATCTACGTCTTCGGCCATCTCGGCGACGGCAATCTGCATTATCAGGTGCGCACCGTGGATCCGGCGGCGGTGTATGACATCGTCTATCGTGGCGTGGCGGCAGCCGGCGGCAGCGTCTCGGCCGAGCATGGCATCGGCGTCGACAAGAAGGAATGGTTGCACCTGGTGCGCAGCGATGCCGAGATCGCGGCCATGCGGCGCTTGAAAGCGGCCCTCGACCCGAACAATATCCTCAATGCCGGTCGGGTCTTCGATCTCGCGCCCGTCTGAAAATCGAAGGCCGGTAGCTCCGGCCGGCAGGTTTTTCTCTATTTCATGTCCTTCAATTCCGCATGCGCCACTGCGATGCGAGCGGCAAGCGCGGCATTGTTGCGGACCAGCGCGATGTTGGCTTTCAGGCTGCGGCCCTGCGAAAGCTCGTTGATGCGGGCGAGCAGGAACGGGGTCAGCTCCTTGCGCCCGATGCCGCGTGTCCCAGCTTCAGCCACGGCCGCGGCGATCGTGCCGTCGATGAAGGCCGGATCGAGCGCATCCGCCTCGGGAATCGGATTGGCGACGAGGATGCCGGTGCCCGAGCCGATCTGCTCGTGCAGCAGCATGGCCCCCGCAATGTCCCCCGGCGTGTCGAGGCGGTGATCGGCTTTCAGTCCACTGGAGCGGGTGTAGAAGGCCGGAAAATCATCACTCTGATAGGCAATCACCGGCACGCGTTGTGTCTCCAGATATTCCAGCGTTTTTGCAATATCGAGGATCGATTTTACGCCGGCGCAGACCACGGTCGTGCCGGTCTGGCCTAGCTCGGTCAGGTCGGCCGAGACATCGAACGTGGCCTCGGCGCCACGATGCACGCCACCGATGCCACCGGTCGCGAAAATGCCGATGCCGGCGAGTGCGGCGATCCGCATCGTCGCCGAGACGGTGGTTCCGGCCGAACCGCCGCGCACCATGATGGCGGCGAGGTCGCGCCCAGACGCCTTGACCACGTCTTTTGCCGCTGCCAGCTGTTCCAGTTCACAGTCGTCGAGCCCGACCTTGATCTTGCCGGCGACCACCGCGATGGTGGCGGGCACTGCGCCGTTCTCGCGCACCACGGTTTCGACGCCGCGCGCAGTCTCCAGATTGGCAGGATAAGGCATGCCATGGGTGATGATCGTCGATTCCAGTGCCACCACCGCGCGGCCTTCACGAAGTGCTGCCGCGACTTCGTCGTTCAGGTGGAGAAGGGAAGATTTCATGGTCGTCTCACTTTCAGGTGGGAATGCGGTACATGCCGGCGGTGAGGAAGCGCGGCGACAGATCGGGATGGACGCTGGATTCGCTTTCGGTGGTCAGCGTGGCGAGCAGCGCGCCGGTGCGCGCTGCGTCGAGCACGGGATCTCCCGAAAGCACCTTGTACATGGTGCCGGCAATCATCGCGTCGCCGGCGCCGGTGATATCGACGGTGCGGGCCGGGACGGAACGCATTGTCGTCACGCCGCTTTCGGTCGCGACCGCAAATCCATGCGCGCCCATGGTCACGATCACCTCGCTGGCGCCGGCCGCGCGCAGCGCCGCCGCTGCCTCTTTCGGCTTCAGCCGCTTGTCGGCGTCGGTGATGCCGAGCATCGAATTGGCCTCGTCGTGATTGGTGAACAACAGGTCGATGCCGGTCAGGTCCTTCGGCAAGCGCGCCGATTTCGGCGACGACACCGTGTCGACAGCGAGCTTGAAGCGCGCGCCCTGCTTACGTGACATCAGCGCTGCGATCGTTGCAGCCGGCAGGTTGCAGTCGATGAACACCCATGTCGCCGAAGCCAGATGCGGCCAGAAGCGGTCGAGATAGGACGGCGAAAACAGATCGAAGATCTCCATGTCGGCGATGCCGAGCACGAGATCGTTGTTGAGATCGAGGATGGCCGCATATTCCGCCGTCGGCCGCTCCGTGGTGGTGATGACCTGGCTGACGTCGGCGCCGAGATCGCGCAGATGCCGCACCAGCGAGCGGCCGGTTTCATCATCGCCGACAATCGAGACGAAGCTTACGTCGATGCCAAGGCGGACAAGGTTCTCGGCGACGTTGCGGGCGACCCCGCCGAAGCTGCGATAGCCGTCGACCGGGTTCGACGTTTCGAAGATCAGATCCTTCTTGGCGTGATACTTACGGTCCAGGACTGCGCCGCCGATGCAGATCATGCGCTTGGAGGCCGGCAAGACATAGCCGCGACCAAGAATGTAGCCCTTATTTACGAGCTGCACGATGTGGGCCGCGACGGTCGAACGGGCAATGCCGAGCGCGGTTGCTATGTCCTGCTGGCCGGCGAACGGGTTCGCTGCGATGAGGTCGAGAACTGCCTGTTCCTGTGCTCCAAGATCGTCCATCGTCTCACCCGGCCTGTCCATTCATCGCTAACGTTGAACGACAACAGATGATCTTGTCAACATTCGTTTGAAGCGACAGGAGGTCTCCCGTAATGACAGCCGCTGGTACTGGTCGACGCCTGGCGCCGCATCACATTACTTATTGCCGACGGCAAGAACTTTGAAAGCAAGCGGATGAACGAACAGGAGTTGATGTCGGAGCTGGGGCGGTTGGTTTCCGAGGACCGGAACCCGAAGACGATGGATATCGACCTGCTGCCAACCATCGAGATCCTGCGCAAGATCAATGACGAGGACAGCGGCGTTCCGGCCGCCGTCGAGAAGGTCATTCCGGAAATTGCTGCCGCGGTAGACCGGATCGTTAGTGCGTTTCAAAAAGGCGCGCGGCTTGTCTATATGGGCGCCGGCACGAGCGGCCGGTTGGGAGTTCTCGACGCCTCGGAGTGTCCACCGACATTTGGCGTGCCCGAGGACATGGTGCTCGGCCTGATCGCTGGCGGCCCCAAAGCGCTGGTGCGGGCGGTGGAAGGCGCCGAGGATGAACCTCAACAAGGCGTGAAGGCACTGCAGGATATCAAGTTGACCGCCGACGATGTGGTGGTCGGCATCGCGGTCAGCGGGCGCACGCCTTATGTCATCGGCGGATTGACCTATGCAAAGCAGGTGGGAGCAACGACCGTGGCGCTCTCCTGCAATCCCAGGTCAGCCATTGCCGGTATAGCCGACATCGCCATCTCGCCGCTCGTCGGCCCCGAGGTTCTCGCTGGCTCGACCCGGCTGAAGTCGGGAACCGCGCAAAAGCTGGTCCTCAACATGCTGACGACCGCCAGCATGATCCGGATCGGCAAGAGCTACCAGAACCTGATGGTCGACCTTAATCCGAGCAACAAGAAACTCGTCGCCAGGGCGGTTGGGATCGTGATGCAGACCACCGGCTGCACAGCGCAGCAGGCACGACAGGCGCTCGACCAGACCGGCAAGGACGTGAAGCTGGCGATACTGGTGACAATCACCGGTATGGGCGTCAAAGAGGCGCGCGAGGCGCTTGCCAACGCGGGAGGGTTCCTGCGAAAGGCGATAGGTGTAAAGACGCTGTGAAGCCGCTTGGATACCGGAACACTGGTATACAGGAACAGGGACTTCAACAAAGGCAAGGCATGGACTTGCTCACCAAACGGATCCATCCGACACGTCATTTCAACAGCGGGATTATCGAGATTCGCCAATCGGTCGGCGATCTCGTCAACGGAGCCTAACAAGTCATGATTGCGAAAAGTGGGGAACCTATCTGGGCCGTAGGCCTGATGACCGGCACCGTCCTCGACGGCAATATCGACGTCGCGCTGATCAAGACCGATGGCGAGCGGATCGCGGATTTCGGCACCTACACGCTGGCGCCCTACCCCCAGTCGATCCGAACCCTCCTGGAAGAGACGCTGGATCGGGCCAGGGCATGGAATTTCACCGGACCGGAGCCGGCAATCTTTCGCGAAGCTGAAGAAGCGCTGACGCGCGCCCAGTCAGCAGCCGTCAAGGACCTTGTCGAAGGCTACGGTCTGGCGATGGCCGACATCGGGGTCGTCGGCTTCCACGGCCAGACCGTGCTGCATCGTGCTCCGCGCGGCGGTCAGCTCGGCCAGACCCGTCAGCTCGGCGATGGTGTTCTGATGCATGGCATCCTCGGGACCAAAATTGCCTACGATTTCCGTTCGGCCGACATGCGCGCCGGCGGGCAAGGAGCGCCGCTGTCGGCCGCCTATCACGCCGCGCTGCTGCGCGATGCCGATACCAGCGGCGACACGGCGGTCCTCAATCTCGGCGGCGTCGCCAATATCACCTGGTGGGACGGCAAGGACAATGTCGTTGCCTTCGACACCGGACCGGCCAACGCGCCGCTGAACGATTTCATCAAGGGGAAAGGGCTTGGCGAAATGGATCGCGACGGCGCGCTGGCCCGTGCCGGAACCGTGGACGAAGCCCGGCTGGCCAAGCTCTTGCAGCATCCCTATCTGGCCAAGCCCTATCCAAAGTCGCTGGACCGGTTCGATTTCGGCGCGGCGATGGCGGACGGGATGAACGCCGAGGATGGCGCCGCACTGCTGACGGCCTTCACCGCCGCAGCCGTCGGCAAGGCGCTCGACCTCCTGCCGCACCGGCCGAAGCGGCTGGTGGTCAGCGGCGGCGGCCGCCACAACCCGACGATCATGGCCATGCTTGCCAGCCGCGCCGGCGTCGACGCGGTGCCGGCTGAGGCGCTCGGCTGGAAAGGTGACGCGGTGGAGGCGGAGTGCTTTGCCTTCCTTGCGGTTCGCGTGCTTAGGGGCCTGCCGATCAGCTTCCCGACCACCACCGGTGTGCCACAGCCGATGCGCGGCGGACGCCTTGCCGGCTAATCAAGCCAGCAGTTTCTTCTGCAGGAAGACGCGGGCGCGGCCGATGGGAAAATCGGGGAGCTCGCCGAAAGGGCGATATCCCTGACGCTCATAGGCCTTGACGGCTTTCGGATTGAACGTGTCGATCAAGGCGCCGTGACAGCCGCGCGCGACGGCTTCCTGTTCGGCTGCGTCCAGCATCCTGCCGGCCATGTGCTGGCCGCGCAGTCGCTCATCGACCCAGAGCCATTGCACATAAAGCCAGCCCCAGGCGGTGTATCCCGAGATGCCGGCGACAACCGCGCCGTGCTCGTCGCGCACGAACACGGCGAGCGCCTTCCTCCCGGCCGCACCGACATCGCTGTCGTTGAACGCGCTGAGCCGCTCCCCGAGAAAAGCGAGCTCGTTCGGCGACGGGTCGGCGGTGGTTTCAAGCGTCGTGTTCATCGCAGGTCCAGACGAGCGCGGCGCCAGATATCGCCAGGCGCTACCGAAGGACAAGACGGGCAGGATTGCAAGCTGCGCCGCCGCCAGAGCCCAGGGCTACGGTCCGCCAAACCCACAAGCAGCGCGAGGCCGCGTATCCAAAACCCAACCAGGAACGTCTCAACCATGGACTCTGCGCATCAGGAGATATGAATGAGAAAATTGATCGTGGGCAGCTTCATTTCGCTGGACGGCGTCATCGAAGCACCAATGGACTGGGTCTCCCCTTTCTTCGACGACGAAGCCAGGGAGCATTCCTATGAAAAGGCCGGCGAGGCGGATTTCTTCCTGCTCGGTCGCGTCACCTATGAGATGTTTTCGACGCGCTGGCCGCAGGTCAAAGGCAGCAAGTACATGGATCGGATGAACGGGCTGAAAAAACTGGTTGCATCGCGAACCCTCAAGGAGGTGAACTGGAACGCCGCGCTGATCGAGGGTGATGTCGCCGCCGAAATCGCCAGGATCAAGCAACAGCCCGGTGGGAACATATTGAAGTATGGGGTAAGCAATCTCGACCACACGCTGCTCGCCAACAGGCTTGTCGACGAGTACCAGCTCTCTATCGTGCCAACCCGCGTGGGACATGGCAAACACGCTTTCGACGATGTCGATCCGTCTCTGGTCAATCTGGAGCTGGTGGGCACGCATCGGTTCAAGAACGGTGTCATCACGCTGACCTATGTCCCGCGATGACCCTGCCGGCCAGACGTGCCTTACGGTTGGATACGATGAAGATGCAACCAAGACTCTCCCCTACCGGGCTCTTCGACGTTCGCTATGCCGCGTTCCTGGAAACGGTAGCGTGTTTGCGTGGACGGCTGCACCGCTACTGCGCACGCATGACAGGTTCGATCCTGGACGCCGAGGATATCATGCAGGAAGCGCTGTTCGAGGCCTATCGGAAGATCGAGAAGCTTGACGACATAAGCGCCCTTCGCCCTTGGCTGTTTCGTATCGCACACAATCGCTGCATCGATTTCCTGCGGAACCGGCAGGTGCGCGAGCGTGCCGAAGCAGGTTTCGTCGAAGAAGAGATCGTCCTGCCCGTCGAGTCGGCGGGCCGGGGCGCCGACCGCGCGATCGAACGGCTGGTGATCCACCTGCCGCCCAAGGAGCGCGCCTGCATCCTGCTCAAGGACGTCTTCGACTATTCCCTGGAAGAGATTGCCGACCTTGTCGGCTCGACGGTGGGCGGCGTCAAGGCGGCTTTGAGCCGCGGCCGCTCGAAGCTAGCCGCGCTGCCGAGCGGACCAATCGTCCGCCTGGAGCCCCAGCGCGATCCTGAGCTGTCAAGATTGCTCAATCGCTATGTCGAACTTTTCAACCGCCGCGACTGGGACGGCGTGCGAGCGTTGACGAGCGCCGATGCCCAGCTGCGGGTCACGGATTGCTTCAGGGGCCAACTTTCGGAGTCACCTTATTTTGTCGAGTATGAGAAGGCGCAAGTGACCTGGAAGATGGTTGTGGGTGAAATCGATGGCGAGGCGGTGCTGCTCGTGCTTCACCCGGGCGGCGACGGCTGGGAACCGGCCCATCCAGTTCGGATCGAAGCCACCGACGGGATCATCAATCGCATCACCGACTATTATGCCTGCCCTTGGATGATGCCGGAGGCCGGCAAGGTTGTCATTGCCGACCCGACGTGAGGTTGGAGCACGCCGGTTCGAACCTGTGTCAGGCCAGCCGAGTCAACCGTCGGCGGCGTCTTGCCGAACGACTGTCGAGCGCGGCGAATGCCACGCCGCCGCCGAAGCGGCAACCAGCATGAGCAAGGCTGCAACCGCTGCGGATGCCGCAAAACCAAAGCTGGAATAAAGCGGTCCGAAAGCGGTGGTGCCGACAAACACCGCGAGATAAGTCACCGCGCTGTTCAGACCCATGATCGTGCCGCGCCGCGCAGGATCGAGCGCCGAGAGGCGCATCACCAGGACGTTCAGCCCGAAATGATTGGCAAGGCCCCAGACCGCCACCATCGCGATGGTCAGGCCGAAGCTGCCGCTTGATGCCGCAAGCGCGACATAGACGACCGCGACGAGAAGATAGGCGAACGGCATGACGCGCCGCGCGCCAACGCGATCGATAACGCCGTCAAGAAGTGCCGCCGTGCCGAAGCCCGCGCCATAGGCGAGGGCGGCGAAGCCATTGGCACTGACCGGCCGTCCCAAGCTATTGTGAAGGTGATCGCCAAGATAGCCATAGACGCCGTAGAACGCGGTCATGAAGGCGCCGCAGGCGACCAGAAGCGGCACTATGCCGGGCACTGCCAAAGCGCCGAGCGGCGTCGGCGCCGGGCCGCTTTTCCTGGCATCGCTCAGCGACGTTAGCGTAAGGCCAGTCAACGCGAGCGCCGCAAGGACCGCGACCACCGCGAAAACAACGCGCCAATGCACGAGATCGGCCAGCACCGCCGACAGTGAGACGCCGGCCACCATGCTCAGGGTCCAGCCGGTCAGCACGACGCCGATCGTCCCGCTTTCGCGACCAGGCGGCGCGATCACCGCGGCGCTGGCGTAGATTGCCGGCATGGCGACGCCGGCGGCGATGCCTGCGAGAAGCTGGGCCGCAACCAGCGTCGTTACCGTCGGCGCGACGGCGCTGGCGAGAAGCGCTATCGCCAGCAGCAGCAACGCCGCTTGCAGCATGCGACGGGCGCCAAGCCGGTCGATATAGCGCGCCAGGAACAAGGCGCTTGCGGATGTTCCGAGGCCGAACGCAGCGGACGCGATCATGACGGCCGGCACACTTGTCGCGAACGACGCGGCCACTGCCGGTGCTATCGGACCGAGAACCAGCGAGTTGGAGCCGATCACGGCAATGCATCCGGTCAGGAGATAAGCGAGTGCCGGGATGGGCGGCCTTGCCGTCAATGTTGCGACTTGATCACTGTTCGTCATACGGCAATAATGGCCGTATTAAATTCTGTATCAATCAGGAATTTCGATATGGATGAAGAAACAGATGGCATTCTGCAGAACAGGCCTGCTGCCCGTGGCATCGACCCGATCGACCGAAAAATATTAGGCGTTCTGGTCGATGACGCCACGATCAGCTATGCCGAGCTCGGCGAACGTGTCGGCCTGTCACCCCCGGCAGCCCATGAACGGGTGAAGCGCCTTCGGCGCAGCGGCGCCATTCGCAACACCGCGATTATCATCGACCCCAAGGCGGTGCGCAAGCCGTTGCTCGCTTTCGTGCACATCGACACCAAGGGCTGGGGAAAGACTCCCGAACTGATGGCGATCTCCGAACACCCCGAAGTCGAGGAAATTCATTCGGTGGCCGGCGACACATGCATGCTGATCAAGGTCCGAACCGAGGACACTCGGGCGCTCGAAGGGCTGTTGTCACGTCTCTACGAAACGCCCGGCGTCACCTCGACGCGAAGTTATGTGGTTCTGTCGACCTATCTCGAGCGGCCGGTGCAGCCCGGGATCACGACCGAATGGCCGTCGCCCCGGCACATGGCCAAGCCGCTGTATTAGGAGCCCGACCGGCATCGCATCAACCAAGCTCCAAGGTCGTTATCGCAAAGACGCCGGACTGCGCGACCTGCGGCGCTTTTCCCCTGTACATTCGAGCCGTTTCAAAGCCCGGTTGAAGGCCCACGGACGACAGCAAAGCTGCAAAACTTCCACTGGTCTCGGGAACGTCGAGATAGACATTTCCGGGTCCCGGGGCGTTGGCGAGCGCCGCGAAAAGGCGGCTTGCCGCGTCTAGGCTGGCGGCAAAGAGCGGCCCGATCTTGCAGCCGTCTCGACATCGGCGCGCGACGCCGTATCCCTCAATGACGCCATCCCTGATGATCGCAAGTGCCATATGCGGCGGGCGCAGCCAATGTTCCAGGAAGGATCGCCTAGGAGCGGGAAAGAACCGGCTGTCGTAGTCCAGGACATTCGCTTCCGGGCCTATGGCACGGATGTCGCTGTCGGCTTCTGCCGGACCGTTCGGCGATCCGACGAACCGGATCGTTCGATAGGCCGGCGCAAAGCCCATGCTGCGGTAGTTGGCCTGCTGTTCGACGACACCATCGAGGCCGATCGTGCGGTTGCCGAGCCGCGCCATACCGGCGTCCCAAACCGCCTTGCCATGACCCTCTCCACGCCTGTCCGGCCGACAGATGTAGAGGCCGATAAAACCGAAATCGTCGCCATAGGCCACAGCCGAAATACCGGCCACCATCTCGCCATCGACAAAGGCGCCGATGAAGCCGTCGGGATCCGCCGCCTGGAACGCCACGGCATCGCCAAGGCCAGGATTCCAGCCTTCCGCTGCCGCCCAGTCGACAAGCGTTTCCACTTCGTCAAGTGCGAGCATTCTGATGGTTCGGGACATTGCGATCACTCGGCGGCAACTATACCGGGGGCGAAGGATTTCAATGCGCCACGATAAGGCTTTGCCAGTGGGTTTGCATAGGCGCCGCGCTTGGACGTCGACAGGCCAAGCGCGATCAGTGCCTCGGCCTGCTTGACCGCGGCGCCGACGCCGTCGATGACCGGAACGCCGAACTCCCGCTGCAGCTCGGCCGCGAGATCGGCCATACCGGCGCAGCCGAGCACGATGGCCTCGGCGCGGTCTTCCTCGAGTGCGCGCGCGATCTCGCCGCGCAGTTTCAGGATCGCATCGGATGCCGGGTCTTCGAGGGCAAGAACCGGAATGTCCGCGGCGCGCACGCGTGCCCGCCCCGCCATGCCATAGCGTTGCACCAGCCCTTCGACCGGCACGCGCGAGCGCTCGGTCGTGGTGACGACAGTGAAGCGCTGGGCGATGAACGAGGCCGTGCTGAGCGCTGCCTCGCAAATGCCGATGACCGGAATGTTGGCCATGGCGCGCGCGGCATCCAGACCGGTGTCGTCGAAACAGGCGATGATCGCGGCCTGCGCGCCAGAGCGCTCGCCGGCGGCGATCTCGACCAGCAGGCCCGGCACGGCGAGCGCCTCGTCATAATAGCCTTCGATTGATACAGGCCCCATCGACGAGGTGACCGCGATGATGCCCGTACCGGCGCCGGCCACGAGCCGCGCCGCCGCTGCAATGGTCTCGGTCATGCTGGCGGTCGTATTGGGATTCACCACGAGGATTTGCACTGGGGGTCTCATGCACGCGCCCGGCGGCGGCCGACATAGACGATTGCGCCGAGCGTCAGCAGGATCACCAGGAAGGAAAATACTGTCGTCACGGTGCCCAGCGCATAGAGCACCGGCGTCGTCACGTTCGTCGTCATGCCGTAAATTTCGAGCGGCAGCGTGTTGAACGTGCCCGAGGTCATCAGCGTGCGGGCAAACTCGTCATAGGACAGGGTAAAACCGAACAGGCCGACACCGATCAGGCTGGGCGCGATCATCGGCAGCACGACATGCGCGAAGGTCTGCCAGGAGGTCGCCCCGAGATCACGCGCGGCTTCCTCATAGGCCGGTGAGAACCGGTTGAAGACGGCGAACATGATCAGCACGCCGAAAGGCAAGGTCCAGGTCAGGTGCGCTCCGAAAGCAGACGTGTACCAAGCGGGGCGAAAGCCGATCTGCTGGAAGACGACGCCGATGCCGAGCGAGATGATGATCGACGGCACGACGAGGCTGGCGACGGCCAGATAGAACAGCGCGGTGGCGCCGCGAAATTTTTGGCGGAAGGCAAGACCGGCGAGAAGCGACACGCCGACGGTCACGATCATCACCATCAGGCCAAGGATGAAGGAGCGTTTGAAGCTGCCGCCGAAATCGCCGACCGCCTGGCGCTCGAACAGATTGGCGAACCAGTGCAGCGAAACGCCGTTCAACGGAAACGTCAGCCCGCCATTCTCGCCCTGGAAGGACAGGATCAGGATCGCCGAAAGCGGGCCGTAGAGAAACAGCACGAAAATAGCGAAGAACGCCGCCAGCACGTAGAATTCGAGGGTGCGCTTGTCCCGGCTCATCGCCTCACAGCTCCTTGCGGATGTCGACGATGCGCAGGATGCCGGCAACCATCAAGAGCACCAGCACCAGGAGCACGACCGCGTTGGCGGCGGCCGCCGGATATTGCAGCAAAGACATCTGGTTCTTCATCATCAGCGCGACGGAGGCGCTTTGCCCGCCGGACATCACCTGCACTGTCGAAAAGTCGGCCATCACCAGCGTGACGACGAAGATGGTGCCGATAGCCATGCCGGGCTTGGCAAGCGGGATGATGACGTTCCACAGGACCTGCCAGCCGGAAGCGCCGGCATCGCGCGCGGCCTCGATCAGCGACTTGTCGATGCGCATCAGCGTGTTGAAGATCGGTGTCACCATGAACAGCGTGTAGAGATGCACCATGGCCAGCACCACAGCGAATTCGGAATAGAGCAGCCACTCGATCGGCTTCGGGATCAGCCCGATCTGCACCAGCGTCGTGTTGACCAGGCCATTGCGGCCAAGCACCGGAATCCACGAGATCATGCGGATGATGTTGGAGGTCAGGAACGGCACCGTGCAGACTAGGAACAGCACCATCTGCATGGCGGTGGTCCTGATGTGGAAGGCGAGGAAATAGGCGACCCAGAAGCCGACGAACAGCGTCAGCGCCCAGACGATGGCGGCGTATTTCAGCGTGTTCAGATAGGTTTTCCAGGTGACCCAGGAGCCGAGCGTGTCGGCGTAGTTGGTGGTCAGGAAATCCGGGTACATCGCCGCGAAATCGTAGTCCCAGAAGGAGACCACGGTGATCATCAGGATCGGCAGCAGAAGGAATGCGCCGAGGATCAGCGCCAGCGGCGCCGCCTGGAGGTAGGGGACCATCGCGCCGATCGAGAGCCGACGGCGTCTGGTGGGTTTGGCGGCAGTCATGGCTGCAGGCTGGTCGAGAGCCACGGTCATCTGGAACAGCCTTGAGGTGGCGCGGAGGGCCGATAGCCTGGCAAGCTGTGATCCTTCGCACCCCCCTCTGTCCTGCCGGACATCTCCCCCACTTGGGGGGAGATCGGCCGTCGCCGCTGCTTTCGCCAATCTCCAGAAGAGCCAACAGCGAAGCTGCCAATCTCCCCCCAAGTGGGGGAGATGTCCGGCAGGACAGAGGGGGGCGCGAAGGAATGCAACATCTCAGCTATTGCCTGCCTTGCATCAAGCAGCGATGAATTCGTTCCAGCGCCTCACCATGTAGCGGTCCTCGTCCATGACCGAGTTCCAGCAAGCGACCTTGCCCATGCGCTCGACGAAGGAGCCGCCGTCGCGCACCGCGCCCGCCTTCTCCATGATCTTGCCGTCCGGCGCCAGGATATCGCCCTTTGCCGGCTTGCCGTCGACCCAGTAGCCCCATTCGTCCTCGGACATGAACTGCTTGGCCGTGTCCATGGCGGCCGAGTAGTAGCCCTGGCGGTTGAGATAGGCGCCGACCCAGCCGGACAGGTACCAGTTGATGTATTCGTAGGCGGCGTCAAGTTCGGCGCCCTTGAGATGTGCCGCCAGGCCAAGGCCGCCGCCCCACGAGCGATAGCCTTCCTTGAGCGGCTGGTATTTGCAGGCGATGCCCTTGGAGCGCACCGCAGCGACCGCCGGCGACCACATCGACTGGATGACCACTTCGCCTGAAGCCATCAGGTTGACGCTCTCGTCGAACGATTTCCAGAACGCCCGGAACTGGCCGTCCTGCTTGGCCTTGATCAGGAAGTCGATCGTCTGGTCGATCTCCTCTTTGGTCATGTTGCCCTTGTCGGCATATTTGATGTTGCCCAGGGCTTCCATGATCATCGCCGCATCCATGATGCCGATCGACGGGATGTTGAGGATGGCGGCCTTGCCCTTGAAGGCCGGATCCATGATGTCGGCCCAGGTGGTGATGTCGCGGCCGACAAGGTCGGGGCGGATGCCGAGCGTATCGGCATTGTAGATGGTCGGAACCATCGTCATCCACTGCGTCGGTTCCTTGGCGAAGGTCTTGGCGTCCTGCGCCTCGACGAAGCCGACCGTATGCGGCGCGGTGCCCTGCGCGATGACGCTGTCGGGCGTCAGCTTGCCGGTGATGAACAGCGGCACGATCTTGTCGTAATATTTCAGCTTCTTGACATCCATCGGCTGCATCACCCCGGACGGATAGACCTTCTTGGCGATCCAGTATTCGATGTCGGCGATGTCGTAGCTGTCCGGCTGCGTCACCGCGCGCTGGGCGGCGGCGTCGGAGTCGGTCGCCGTCATCTCCAGCGTGATGCCGAGGTCGGCCTTGCACTTGTCGGCGATGGCGTTGAGGTTGGACACGCCGGTGCCGAACTGGCGCAGCGTGATCGGGTTCTGCGCCCAGATCGTCGGGAAGCCAGATATGACACCCGAGCCGGCGGCAAAACCGACGGCGGCGGCACCCGTCTTGAGCAGCGAGCGGCGGGAAATTCCTGTCTTCTTGTCGGTGGTGTTGGTCATGTCAGTTCCCCTGTTTTGATCGGTTGTTCTGGTTCAGGAATCGAGACGGCCAAGGACGATCGCGTCCTCGGCATCCCAGGCGATCGGCACGGCGTCGCCGACGGCAACCGGCTTGGCGAAGAAGCTGGTGTCGTCGACGATCACGGTAAAATCCTCGATGCCGGCACCATTGACCGAGAGCTTCACGGTCGAGCCGCGGTATTCGACGTTGGAGACGATGCCGGTGAAACCCAGCCCGGAGGCCGGCGGGTCGTCGATCCGCACATGGTCGGTGCGAATGGCGATATCGATCGGCTCGCCGATCGCCCTGCCCTGCCCGCTGGCCGCAAGCGAGGCGCCACCCGGCACATCGAAGACCACCATGCCGTCGCGGCTGCCGCTGACGCGGCCGGAGACGACGTTGTGATCGCCCATGAAACGGGCGACGAACGCCGTGGCCGGTCGCTCGAAGACGGTGCGCGGATGCGCCGCCTGCTCGATGCGGCCGTCATTCATCACCACGATCAGGTCGGCAAGCGCCATGGCCTCCTCCTGGCTATGGGTAACGTGAACGAAGGTGATGCCGAGCGATGTTTGCAGCTTCTTCAGTTCGGCCCGCATCCTGATCTTCAGGAACGGATCGAGTGCCGATAGCGGCTCGTCGAGCAGCAGCGCCTCGGGGTCGGTGATCAGCGCCCGGGCCAGCGCGACGCGCTGTTGCTGTCCGCCCGAAAGCTGCGCCGGACGGCGGCCGGCATAGGCTTCCATCTGCATCAGCTTCAGCATGTCGAGCGCCTTGGCACGGCGCTCCTCCTTGCCGACGCCCTTCATCTTGAGGCTGAACGCAACATTGTCGATCAGGTCGAGATGCGGAAACAGCGCATAGGACTGGAACATCATGGCGGTGCCGCGCCTGGCAGGCGGCAGGTCGGTGACCACTGTGTTGCCGAGACGCACGTCGCCGCTCGATATGCTTTCGTGCCCGGCAATCATGCGCAGCGTCGAAGTCTTGCCGCAGCCGGACGGCCCGAGCAGGCAGCAATAGGTTCCCGCGGGAATTTTCAGGCTGATGTCTTCGACGGCAGTCGTTGCGCCATAGATCTTCGAAACGGACACGATGTCGATTTCGGCGGCTTTGGACATCCGGCTTCCTCTCTAAATCAACTTAAGCAAAGCATCATGCATGCCAATTGCCCTGCATCGGCCTCAAACGACTGATTCCTTGGGTAAATCGGGACTACATCCGGCCGCCCGCCGAAATGGCACGCTTGTGCTATGCACAAAATATAGGCGATAGCCGGCGATTCTCGCAAAAATCGTATGCAATCTTTTTTTGTGTCGTATTCACTTTGGCCCTCGTGCAAGCGCCCCGATTCAGGGTAGAAAGGCGCAGGGACCACCATCATGAACATAGCCGACCAGACTTTCCCTGCTGTCGAAAGTGCCAACGAGGATCGCGCCCAAGCGATCCGCGACCAGTTGCGCGACGCGATCGTCGATCGCCGGCTGGCGCCCGGAACCAAGCTGTCGGAAGGCGAGGTCGGCACTTTATTCGATGTCAGCCGCACCGTGGCGCGCGCGGCGCTGCAGATGCTCTCCTTCGAAGGTCTGGTGCGGACCGAGCGCAATCGCGGCGCCTTCGTCGCCAATCCGTCGCCGGAGGAAGCGCGTCAGGTCTTCGCTTCGCGCCGGCTCATCGAGCCCGGCATCGCGATTGCCGCAGCCGGGCGGATGACGCCGGCCCATGTCGCTGCCTTCAAGGCTCAGCTCGATGAGGAGGGCCGCTTCATTGCCGAACGCGGGCCGAGCGCAAGACGGTCGGAAATCAAAGCTTCGGGCGATTTTCACCTGCTGCTGGCTTCGGTTGCCGGAAACGTCATCCTCCAGCGCTTTATGGAGGAGCTGGTGGCGCGTTCATCGCTGGTGATCGCGCTTTATGGCCGCTCGGGTGTCTCGAGCTGCGGTCATAGCGAGCACATGAACATCCTGGAGGCGCTGGAAAATGGCAATTCCGAACGCGCCAGCGCACTGATGCTGCACCACATCGACCATATCGAGGCCGACCTCGATCTGCGCGTCAGGAGCGGTCCAGCGCTCAGGCAGGCGCTCGAGTTCTGAAGGTCATTCCGTCGGAGGGACGCGAAAACCGCGACCCTCAAAGCCGCTGTGCCCGGATCTTCAATATCTGGTACAGCATATCGCGAATGCGCCGCAGCCTCATCAACCATATTTGGCTCATCTGCATTCCAGTTCTGTTTGCCAACTGCTGCGTTGATCGCCTCATTCAGAGAGTTTGTGCCGCCATGGCCATTCCAACCAGCGAGGTAGCGACCCCAGCGGTGCGGACCGTCATCGGCCAACGGGCGAGTTTGAACACGGACAAGACCCCGATCGCATGCAGCATCGACGTGCCGAGCATGAAACCAGCGGCGTAGGCGATGCCGCTGGCGCTCCCTGGGATCTCAAGGCCGTGGGCGTTGCCGTGAAAGAGGCCGAACAGCGCCGTCAGCGCCGCGGCGGCGGCCAGCGGCAGCGGCCTGGCAAGGCCGATCATGGCGCCGAAGACGACAAGCGACAGCGCGATGCCGGTTTCAATGGAAGGCAAGGCGATCCCAGCCATGCCGAGCAAGGCTCCGGCGACCATGGCCGAGACAAAGAACAGCGGCACAAGGACAATACTGCGCCCGTCGGCGCGAGCGCCGATCATGCCGACTGCGATTATGGCGAGCAGATGATCCATGCCGAAGAGCGGATGTTCGAGGCCGGCGAAAAAGCCGTGGACGTGAGCGCCGCCGCTATGGGCAAACGCCAGCGACGGTATGCCGGCGGCGAGAGCTGAAAGGATGCCAAATCTTGCAAATGTTTTCATGGTTGTACCTGTTCGATGAGAGTGACGGGTTCTGGTTTCAGTGCCCGGGAACGGCGAATTGCGAAGCGGCGGAACGGTCCGCGAGGGCGCGCGCCGCGGCGAAGCCGAGCGGCTTTTGCTCGCTGCCATCGTGATAGATGAAAGCGAGGCGGCGTCGGTGCGATGTCAGGCGCGCCGGCAACGGGTGATAGGCGACGCCGGTGCCGCCGACGAGCGGCATGACAGCGCCGACATCGACCAGATCCTCGGTCTCGACGCGAAGCAGATGAAGCCGCACGCCGTCCGGCATCTCGCCGACAAAGGGTATGCCGGCAAGCCGCAGAAAGCTGGATGGATCCGGCGCCCGCGCAAAGCCTTCGAGGAAGGCGGTTTCGACAAGATCGAGGTCGACCGTCGCTGGATCAACCGGCGGCTCGTGAGCCTGGTCGGGCGGCAGATGCGGCGTCTGCCATTGCAGCGGCTTGCCCGCGGGTCCGTTGTGGCCGAGGGCGTGCGGATGGTCATGATGACCGTTCGGCCCGAGATGATGATGGCCGTCGCCATGATCGTGACTGTGGTGGTGATCGTCATGCATGATCAAAAACTCACCGGTTTGTCGATGATGGATTTATGCTTGCCGAGATTGCCATGGGCGACCATCGAGCCGAGCGCTTCGACGACGACGCGCACGCCGAATAGCGCCGTGATGTCCGACGTGTCGTAGGGCGGCGAAACCTCGACCACTTCCAGCCCGCAAATGCCGGGTGCAGTCACCAGCCCAAGCAGCTTGAGCGCCTCGCGCGGCAGGAAGCCGCCCGGCTCCGGCCAGCCCGTGCCGGGCACGAAACCGCAATCGAGGCTGTCGACGTCGAAGGAGATGTAGACGGCGTCGGTGTCTTTCCATGCGAGTTCGAGCGCGATTTCAGCCGCCTTCTCGATACCCATCTGCTCGATATCGGCGATGGTGAGCACGTTGGTGCCGCGCTTCCTCGCCTCGGCGACGCCGTAGCGGGGAACCTGCCAGCCGCCGATGCCGAGCTGGACGAGATTGGTCGCCGAGACATTCGGCAGGTTGGTCGCCCAATACCAGGGCGTGGTGTGCATGCGCTCGTCGAGATCCTTTTCCTGGATGTCGATATGGCGGTCGAAATGGATGATGCCGATGCGTTTCGAGGTCACGTCGGCGATGCCGCGCACGCAAGGAAATCCGATCGAATGGTCGCCGCCCAGCATGATCGGCAGCGCGCCGGACGAGGCGACATGGCTGACGCCTTTGGTGATCTGGTCGAAACTCTTTTCGAGGTTGGCGGGAATGGTGAAGACGTCGCCGGCGTCGCACAGGGTCATCTGCTCGCGCAGGTCGACGCCGAGCTCATAGTTGTACGGCGTGTAGAGCGCCGAGATGCGACGAATGCCTTGCGGGCCGAAGCGGGTTCCCGGCCGGTAGGTGGTGCCGCTGTCAAAAGGAATGCCGATAACGGCAGCATCGTATTTGCCGACATCGCGGACATTCTCGACATAGGGCGCCTTGAGAAAGGTGTTGATGCCGGCGAAATGCGGCAGCTCGCCGCGCGCGAATGTCGGGATCGATTTGTCGACGATCGATTCCGATCCCGGCAGGCCCATGTCGAGCGCCCATTGCTGCTCCTTGCGCCAGCCGCTTTCCGGCAGCTTGCCCTCGGCTTCGATCGACTTCCAGCCCTGCGTGCCGCGGGCATCGAAATCGGGGTGGTGAAAGCGTTCCTTGGCCTCCCGGGCGACCAGCCCTGCACGGCGGTGGCTGCGTTCTGGGATATTTCTGGACATTCACGGTCTCCGTTACGACGCCGTCGTCGCCATTGCTGTATCAGGCCGGGTCGTCCCGACCATCGCGGCCACCTTGGCCAAGTGATGAGAGGAAGCCCGGGTCTTGCGATCGAGCTTCAAATCGTAGGTGATCGTCGCGCCGTAAGCGGACGGGAACTGCGGATCGTGACGCACCTTGTCGAAGACCAGCACGCGGGTGCCGAGCTTGAAGGCCTCGCCGATATCGTGGGTGACCATCACCACCGTCATGCCGTGCTCGGTCCAGAGCTCGGTCAGCAGTTCGTGCATCTCGACGCGGATGCCCGGATCGAGCGCACCGAACGGCTCGTCGAGAAGCAGGATCTGCGGACGGCCGAGCAAGGTCTGCGCAATCGCTAGCCGCTGCTGCATGCCGCCGGAGAGCGATGCGGGATAGAGGTCGCGCGCATGGGCAAGGCCGACCCGCTCCAGCATGGCCTCGGCCTCTTGCCTGGCGCTTCTGCGCCTGGCGCCGAAGACGCGGCCAAACGGCCCGCCCGAGCGAAAGTCTGCGACCAGCAGCAGGTTCTGGACGGCGGTCAGATGCGGAAACACCGAATAGCGCTGAAAGACGATGCCGCGCTGCGGCGTCGGCTCCGGAATGATGGGCCGATCGCCGACGATGACGACACCGCTGCTCTGCTGCTCCTGGCCGAGCAGGATGCGCAGGAACGTCGATTTTCCGCAGCCGCTGGCGCCGACCAGCGACAGGAATTCGCCGGCTTCGGCGGTGACGTTGACCCGCTCGAGCACGCGGGCATCGCCATAACTCTTTTCCAGCCCGTGAACGACGATGCGGCTCATCTGGCCTCCGCCGGATGTGCCCAGGGGGACACCGCTTGGGAAAGCCGCACCAGCAGCCAGTCGGTGATGACGGCAAGCAGCGTGATCCAGGCGACATAGGGCAGGATGACGTCCATCGAGAGATAGCGGCGGACGAGGAAGATGCGGTAGCCCAGCCCTTCAGTCGAGGCGATGGCTTCGGCGGCGATCAGGAACAGCCAGGCCGGCCCGAGTGCCAGCCGCACGCAGGTGATGAGGCGCGGCATGACTTGCGGCAGCACCAGCCGCAAGACCATGGTCCAGCTGTTGCCGCCAAGCGTTTGCGCCTTGGCCACCAGCTCTGGTGGCAACTCCATCACCCGGTTGGCAATGTCGCGCACCATCACCGGCGCGACGCCAAGGGCAATCAGCGTGATCTTGGCCGTTTCGCCGAGGCCAAGCGCGATGAACAGGATCGGCAGCAGCGCCAGCGGAGGAATGACGCAGACGACGGTGACGAGCGGCAGCAGGAAGGCCCGCACCCGCGGAATGAAGCCGATGGCGATGCCGAGCGAAAGCGCGGCGAACGTGGCCACGCCCACGCCCGCGAACAGCCTGAGGAGACTGGCATAGGTGTCGACCCACAGGATAAGGTCGCCGGAGCGCTTATCCGGCACCGTGGCCAGGTCAAGAAAGGCCGACCACATCTGTGCCGGCGAAGGCAGCAGCTTATCGCTGAGATTGACGGCCAGTCGTTGCGCCGAAGCGATCAGATAGGCGACCGCCACGAACAAGAACGGCAAGCAGCCGAGGAACAAGGCGCTGCCGCGCGAGACCTTCGCATTGATCATGCGAAGACGCACTCTCGGCCTTGGCCGGGAAGGACGCACGGTGCCCTCCCCGCCCGTCTCGGAGACTTCATCCCTGGCACTCATTTCCTTGGCCAGCATGTCGCGTCAGGGCGTTGCGGTCGCGACCTCGGCCATGAAGGCTGGATCGAAACGCAGCTTGACGTTCTTGGCGTCGCCCAGCGTGGATCCGTCGGGAAAACTCATGCCGACCACGTCGACACTCGTTGCGTTGGTGCCGAGGATTCCGTGGCTGAACAGGAAGTTGCGGACAAGATCCATCGTCTTCGGCAATTCGGTGCCTTTGGTGAACTCGACCGCCTTGGCCGGGTCGAAGAACATCGCTGTCGACGCGAGCTGCGCGTCGAAGCCGGCGAGGTCCGTGCCGGACGCCTTGGCCATCTCCTCCTTGGCTGCCTTGCCTTCCGGCGTGTCCGAGGTCATCAGGTCCATCGCTTCGTACCACGCGCCGGCAAGAGCCTTGCCCAATGCCGGATTGTCCTTCAACGTCTCGGTGTTGACGACCATCATGTCGATGATCTCACCGGGAATTTGCGAGGAATCGAAAACCTTGTGCGCACCCGGCATGGCGACGATCTCGGACACCAGCGGGTTCCAGGTAACGACCGAGGTGACGTCGCTGGTGCCGTAGGCGGCGACCATGTCGGCGTCGGAGGTGTTGACGACGGTGATGTCCTTCTCGGCGAGCTTGACCGTGTCCAGCGCCCGCGCCAGCAGGTAATGCGAGACGGAGAGTTCGACGAGATTGACCTTCTGGCCGGCAATGTCGGCGAGCGCGGCCTTGTCCTTGAGGATCACGGCATCGTTGCCGTTGGAGAAGTCGCCGATGATCAAAGCGGTGGTGTCGACGCCGCCGCCAGCGGGGATCGACAGCGCGTCCATGTTGGTCATCGAACAGCCGTCGAAGCCGCCGGCGGTGTACTGATTGATGCTTTCGACATAGTCGTTGATACGGGTGATCTCGACATTGATGCCGTATTTGTCGGCCCATTTCTTCATGATGCCGCTGTCGGAGAGATACCCCCACGGCATCCAGCCGACATAGATCGACCAGCATATCTTGAAGTCTTTCTTGGGTGCCGCGTCAGCGGCGGAAATCATGGGAAGGCTGAGTGATGCGGCTAGGATGATTGCGGCCAGCTTGCGAAGCATTGCGTACCCCTGTTCGCGATCCGGATTGCGACCGGACTTTATGTTGGGGTTTGCGAAGCGCGCATCCGGGAGAGGTTCGCGCCAGCAAACCCGTGCAGGGTTCTCCCGGGATTTTGGCCCGCCGTGTTCCGCCGGATGCCTCAGTGCACCCTTGGCGGTCGCATCTCTTGGACCAGCACCGCTTTGCTGCGGCCGGAACCCTAGACGCTCTGCACACGGTCAACGAAGCAAGGAGCATGCCAAAGCCGAATTGTGCCAAAAGGCCGGCATTTGCGGAGCTGTGCGGCTTCGAGCATTCACACGAGTGACGCGAAAATCATCGCATCGCCGACGGATTGGGCAGTTTGCCTGATTGCTAGGAAGACATCCCGATCGAATCCGTCTCCGGTTTCATCGGGTCAACCGCGGCAAAAACGGCGCTCGCCTCGCTGACGATGGAAACGTGATCCTTGGCTGCCTGTCCTGCGGCAGCGCCGTCACCGCGCATGATTGCGGTAACGATGACGTCATGCTCCTGCCAGGATTTGGCCAGGCGGCCCGGCAGCATGAATTGCGCGCGCCGGAACGGCGCCAGCCGGCTGCGCGTCATGACAGTCAGTTCATAGATATGCTTGCTGTGAGCGCCGCGATAGAGCCGGGTGTGGAACTCCGTGTTGAAATATTCGTAGTCCTCCTCCGCACCCAACTGCACAAGGCGCGCCGATGCCTGATGCTCGATCTCGAGCGCGCGGCGCTCGGCAGTGGTCATGCGCTCGGCTGAGAACCGCGCGCAAATCGCTTCAAGCTCGGCCATGCTCTCGAACATCGAGGCAAGATGCTCCTGCGTTACCACGGCGACGGTGGCGCCCCGATTGGGCCGCCTTTCGACCAGCCCCATGGCGCTCAGCCGGCCAAGCGCCTCCCTGACAGGGGTGCGCGACACGTCGAAACGGGCAGCGAGCGAGGCCTCGTCGAGCTTTTCGCCGGGGCGCAGGAAGCCGGTAACGATCCGGTCGCCGATCGCCCTCACCATCTGATCGACGGTCGTGCCCGACCTGATCAAGCTGCGCTTCCCCGACAATTCTCCTCCGTCCAGTCTTTTTCTCGGCCGTGCGGCAGGTGGCTCGCCGGAAGTTTCGACTCGGGCCCGCCCTCTATGCCTTCATTTTAATCTACATGTCAAACTGGCTATTTGAAAGGCAAAAAGTGTATGCAATTGCCTTTCGCTTGAGCAGGGCCGGCCGGCACATCAATTGATTTTATTGAATAAATTATAGCTTTTAAACTGGCACAGTGATTGCATGCACTTTTACGAGAAGGGAATTAATCGACCCGGAAAAGGGTCCAACAGGGAGCATTTAACATGACCGAGAGATTCATGCTTAGCCGCCGCGATCTGCTCAAGACCTCCGCCGCCGGAGCGGCGATCGGTCTGGCCTCGGCATCATTCCCGATCAGCAGGGCGTTCGCCGCTGCCGTCACGGTCGGCTTCATCTATGTCGGGCCAAAGGACGACTACGGATACAACCAGGCGCATGCCGAGGGTGCCGCCACATTGAGGGCCATCGAGGGCATCTCCGTGGTCGAGGAGGAGAACGTCCCCGAAACGGTCGATGTCCAGAAGACGATGGAATCGATGATCAACCTCGACGGCGCCTCGCTGATCTTCCCGACCTCGTTCGGCTATTTCGATCCGCACATGCTGGCCATGTGCGCGAAATTCCCCGACGTGCAGTTCCGCCATTGCGGCGGCATGTGGAACAAGGACAAGCATCCGATGAATGCTGGTTCCTATTTCGGCTATATCGGTATGGGCCAGTATCTCAACGGCGTCGCCGCCGGCCACGCCACCAAGACCAAGAAGCTCGGCTTCGTCGCGGCAAAGCCCATTCCGCAGGTTCTGCTCAACATCAATTCCTTCCTGCTCGGTGCACGCTCGGTCGACCCGGCCATCACCTGCCAGGTGATCTTCACCGGCGAATGGTCGCTGGCGGTCAAGGAGGCGGAAGCCGCCAATGCACTGGTCGATCAGGGTGCCGACGTCATCACTTGCCATGTCGACAGCCCGAAGGTGGTGGTCGAAACGGCGGCGGGGCGTGGCGCCTTCATCTGCGGCTACCATGCCAACCAGAGCCTGCTGGCGCCCGAAAAATATCTGACCGGCGCGGAGTGGAACTGGGCGAAGGTCTACAAGATGTTCGTCGACGACCTCATGGCCGGCAAGCCGCTGCCCAATTTCACGCGCGGCGGACTGGCCGACGGCTTCGTCAAGATGAGCCCGCTCGGCCCCGCCGTCAGCGAGGCGGCGCGCGCACAGTTCGACGGCACGCTCGCCGAAATGATGAAGGGCGGCTTTTCCGTCATCAAGGGGCCGTTGAAGAACAACAAGGGCGACGTCGTCGCAACCGAGGGCCAGACTTTCGTCGAGGCCGCGATCGAACTGGAAAGCATGGACTATCTCGTCGAGGGTGTCGTCGGCTCGACCGCATGAGCATGGATCGGAGACGGGGGCCATGGCAGACACGGTGAGCAGTGCGAGCGTGCCAGTGATGCTCGGCGCCCGGGGCTACCCGACGGCGCTCGAATGGATCGCCCGGCGGGCGGAAGCCTTCGTCATCCCGCTCGCGGCGCTGATCGTCGGCATGGCCCTGTTCAGCCTGTTCATCGCGTTGGTCGGCAAGTCGCCCGTGCAGCTCTATGAAACGATGTGGCGCGGCGGCTTCGGCTCGTGGTTCTCGATCCAGAACTCGCTGTCGCGGGCCGCACCCTTGCTGCTTGCGGCGCTCTGCGTGGCACTGCCGGCCCGGCTCGGCCTCGTCGTCATCGGCGGCGAAGGCGCGATCGTGCTGGGCGGCGTCGCCGCGGCTGCCATGGGCGTGGCCGCCAGCGGCGCCCCCGCCTTTTTCGTTATTCTTGCCATGGGCGTGGCGGGCCTGGCCGCCGGCGGCATCTGGATCGGTGCCGTCGGCGCGCTACGCCACTACCGTGCCGTCAACGAAACCATATCGAGCCTTTTGATGGCCTATATCGCCATCGCCCTGATGAACCATCTGGTGGAAGGGCCACTGCGCGATCCCGCCTCGCTCAACAAACCCTCGACCGAGCCGCTGGCGGAGGCCTACCGCATCGGCAACATCCCGGGCATGGACGTGCATTGGGGGCTGGTCGTCGGCATCATTGCCTGCATTCTGTCCTGGCTGCTGATCGAAAAGACACGCTGGGGGTTCGCCGCCCGCATCGCCGGCGGCAATGTCAGGGCAGCCCAGGTGCAGGGACTTGCCGTCGGACCGCTGATCGTCGGCTTCACCGCGTTGGCCGGCGGCTTCGCCGGTCTTGCCGGCATGCTGGAAGTCGCCGCCGTGCAAGGCAGCGCCAACGCCTCGCTCGCTTCCGGCTACGGGTATACCGGTATCCTCGTCGCCTTCCTCGCCCGCCACAATCCGCTCGCCATCATCCCGGTCGCGTTCCTGCTTGGCGGCATCGACGCCTCCGGCGGGCTGATCCAGCGCCGCATGGACCTGCCCGACGCTACCGTGCTGGTGCTGCAGGGCATGCTCTTCGTCGTCATCCTGTTCAGCGAAACCTTCTACGGCCGCTTCAAGGCCTTCAATCCCGACCTCTGGCAGAGGGACGATCTCTTGAAGGGACCCGATCTCTTGAAGGGGCCAGATCTCTTGAAGAGGATTGCCTGATGGACGCAACCGAGATCGGCCTCTGGGGCGTTCCACTCGCCATGCTCGGCGGCGCCATCCGCGTGTCGACGCCCTTCATCTTCGTGTCGCTGGGCGAAGCCATCACCGAACGTTCGGGGCGCATCAATCTCGGTCTCGAAGGAACGCTGGCGTTCGGCGCGATGACCGCCTATGCCGTGGCGGTGATGACCGGCTCGCCATGGCTCGGTCTGCTGGCGGCCGCAGCTGCCGGTCTTTGTTTCGGCCTGTTCCATGGCTGGATCTGCAAATTCCGTGGGGTTAACGACATCGCCATCGGCATTGCGCTGATGCTGTTCGGCTCGGGTCTCGCCTTCTTCTTCGGCAAGCCGTTCATCCAGCCCTCGGCGCCCGACCTGCCGGCGATCCCCTTTGGCGGATGGTCCGATATTCCGCAGGTGCAGGCGGCGCTCAACGTCAATGTGCTGTTCCTGGTCGGCGCAGCGCTTGCCGTGTTCCTGTGGTGGGCTTTCCGCAACACCCGCGCCGGCCTGATCGTGCGCGTGGTCGGCGACAGTTCCGACGCCGCGTGCGCCATGGGCCTCAATCCGAAACGGTGCGCCTCATCGCCACCGGCATCGGCGGCGCGCTGGCCGGCATCGGCGGCGCCTACCTCTCGCTCTACTATCCCGGCAGTTGGACCGAAGGCATTTCGTCGGGACAGGGGCTGATGGCGGTGGCGCTGGTCATCTTCGCGCGCTGGAATCCGCTCGGCTGCTTTGCCGCCGCGCTGCTGTTTGGCGGCGCCGGCGCGCTCGGGCCGGCGCTGCAATCGGTCGGCGTCACGCAAGGCTACTATCTGTTCTACGCCGCACCTTACATCCTCACCCTCGTCATCATGATCGCCACCTCGTCGCCGAGCCGTTCGCTGGCCGGCGCGCCGGGCGAACTTTCGATCACCAAATGACCGCCCGCAACTGGAGTTTTCTCAATGAACGCCAGAGCCGAGATCACGCAGCGCTATATCGATGCCGATCCCTATCCATGGCCCTACAATGGCGAGCTTCGGCCCGATAACACGGCGCTGATCATCATTGACATGCAGACCGATTTCTGTGGGCCGGGCGGCTACGTCGACCATATGGGCTACGATCTCTCGCTGGTGCGGGCGCCGATCGAGCCGATCAAGTCGGTGCTCTCCGCCATGCGGGCAAAGGGCTACACCATCATCCACACGCGCGAGGGCCATCGGCCCGATCTCGCCGACCTGCCGGCCAACAAGCGCTGGCGCTCGCGCCGCATCAATGCCGGCATCGGCGACCCCGGACCCTGCGGGCGCATCCTGGTGCGCGGCGAGCCGGGCTGGGACATCATCCCCGATCTCTATCCGGCCGAGGGCGAGCCAATCATCGACAAGCCGGGCAAGGGCTCGTTCTGCGCCACCGACCTGGAATTGATCCTCAACCAGCGCGGCCTCGAAAACATCGTGCTCACCGGCATCACCACCGATGTCTGCGTGCACACGACGATGCGGGAGGCCAACGACCGCGGCTTCGAATGTGTGATGCTGGAGGATTGCTGCGGGGCGACCGACTACGGCAACCATCTCGCCGCGATCAAGATGATCAAGATGCAAGGCGGGGTGTTCGGCGCGGTGTCGAACTCGGTGTCCTTCGTGGCCGAGTTGCCATGAGGTTCGATCATGAGTGACCGCGGCAAAAAAGCAGTCGGCGTCGAGACCATCGGCATGACGATGCGCTTCGGCGCCCTCACCGCGCTGGGCGACGTCTCGATCAAGGTGCCGGCGGGATCGTTTCATGCGCTGCTTGGCGAAAACGGCGCGGGCAAGTCGACCCTGGTCAAATGCATCATGGGTTTTTATCACCCGACCGCCGGCGACATTCTGGTCGACGGCCGCGAGGTCGGGATCGCCAGTCCGAAGGATGCCTCGGCGCTTGGCCTCGGCATGGTCTACCAGCATTTTACCCTTGTCCCGTCGCTGACGGGTGCGGAGAACCTGGTCATTTCCCGCGAAAAGGTGCCTGATATCATCGACTGGCGCAAGGAGCGCGCCGCACTGGCCCAATTCATGGAGCGGATGCCGTTCAAGCTGCCGCTCGACGTCAAGGTGGCGGAACTTGCCGCCGGGGAGAAACAGAAGCTCGAAATCATCAAACAGCTTTATCTCGGTCGCAGTTTCCTGGTGCTGGATGAGCCGACGTCCGTGCTGAGCCCCGGCGAGGCACAGGAAGTGCTGGGCCTCGTGCGCGGCATGACCAAGGCGGGCGACCTCACCGTGCTGATGATCTCGCACAAATTCCACGAGGTGACGGCGTTCGCCGACGACATCACGGTGTTGCGCAAGGGCAGACTGACGGGAACGGGGAAAGTCTCGGAACTCTCTCACAAGCAGATGGCGGCGATGATGATCGGCGACCAACCGATCGCCGCGCTCGACTCGCGCGCTCCAGTGCCGGTCGGCGCCAGGCAAATCTTGACGGTGAAGGCACTGAAGGCGCCCGACCGCACCGGCCTGAAGACCATCAATATCGGCGAACTCGATGTGAAATCCGGCGAAATCGTCGGCGTCGCCGGTATCTCCGGCAACGGCCAGAAGGAGTTTTTAGAAGTCCTTGCCGGGCAGCGTACGCGTGATGCCGGCGACGTTTTGGTGAAGGGATCGCCCTATGGCGCCAGCCGCGCCGAGGCCCGCACGCTCAATGTGCGCTTCATCCCGGAGGAACCGTTGCGCAATGCCTGCGCACCGAGGATGACGGTTGCCGAAAACATAGCTTTCCGGACCTTCGACCTGAACGAGGCCGGCAAACAGATCAACTGGATCAGGATGAGTGCTATCAGGAACTATGCGACGCGCCTGGTCGAACAGTTCAAGGTCAAGACCGCCTCGCTCGCCTCGCCGATTTCATCGCTGTCCGGGGGCAATGTGCAGCGTGCGGTGCTCGCCCGCGAACTGACCGGCGAGGTCGATCTGCTTATTGTTTCGAACCCGTGCTTCGGCCTCGACTTCTCCGCCGTCGCCGAAATCCGCGCCCGTATTATGAAGGCGCGCAACGCCGGCGCCGCCGTGCTCTTGATGTCGGAGGACCTTGACGAATTGCTCGAACTCTCCGACCGCATCTTCGTCATGTCCGACGGCGCGCTGGTCTACGAGACGCCGATCGCCCAGGCGAGCGTGCAGACGATCGGCGAACATATGGCTGGTCATCACTGATGGCCGAGATCGACGCGCTGCCGTTTCCGTTTGCCTTCAGGCCTGAGGCGATGGCGCTGGTCGTCATCGACATGCAGCGCGACTTCGCCGAGCCGGGCGGCTTCGGCGCCAGCCTCGGCAACGACGTCAGCCAGGTGGTGGCGATCGTGCCGACGGTGAAAAGGCTGATTGAGGGATTTCGCGCTGCCGGCCTGCCGGTGATCCACACGATGGAGTGCCACAGGCCAGACCTTTCGGATCTGCCTGCGGCCAAGCGCAATCGTGGCAATCCGTCGATCAGGATCGGCGATGTCGGTCCGATGGGCCGCGTGCTGATCGTCGGCGAGCCTGGAACTGCGATCCTCGACGAGCTTGCGCCATTGCCGGGCGAAATCGTCATCGAGAAACCCGGCAAGGGCGCGTTCTATGCGACAAGCTTTGGTGAAGACCTCAAGCGCCTCGGCGTGCAGCAACTCATTTTTGCAGGGGTCACCACCGAAGTCTGCGTGCAGACGACGATGCGCGAGGCCAACGACCGCGGCTACGAATGCCTGCTGGCCGAGGATGCGACGGAGAGCTATTTTCCGGAATTCAAGGCGGCCGCGCTGGCCATGATCAGGGCGCAGGGCGCGATCGTCGGCTGGACGGCGACGACTGACCAGGTGCTCAAAGGAATTGCCGATGCCTAACATTCCATACCCGGCTCTCATCCATGGGGGCTGGCGCGATCTGGCATTCGAGAATTTTCGCGAAGGCATCACGGTGCATTGGCTGCTCAAGGGTGGGCCGGCTGAACCGTCCGTCGCCATCCTGAACTATCGGCCCAGCGCCGGTGTGCCGCGCCATCGCCATGTCGCACTGGAAACCATCGTCGTGCTGGAAGGCACCCAGAGCGACGAGAACGGTGACTACCCTGCGGGCAGCGTCATCCTGAACCCGGTCGGGACCGAGCATTCGGTATGGACCGAAGACGGCTGCGTTGTGCTGATCCAGTGGAATCTGCCGGTGGTCATTCTGGACGAATCCAAATGAGCGACATCCGTTTTGATATCGGGAGCCTGCACGCGGCCTATGCCTCCGGCATGTCGGTTGCGGCCGTCATCGAAACCGTGCTCCACCGCATAGCGGAAGCGGACGATCCCGGCATCTTCATCCATCTGGCGAGCCAGGCAGATATGCTCGCCGACGCCGAGGCACTTGGCGGATTCGATCCCGTGGCAAAGCCGCTCTGGGGCGTGCCGTTCGCGGTCAAGGACAACATCGATGTTGCCGGCATGCCGACCACGGCGGCCTGCGCCGAATATGCCTACTTGCCGGCGATAGACGCCACCGTTGTCGCGCGTCTGAGGGCAGCCGGCGCGCTGGTCGTCGGAAAAACCAATCTCGACCAATTCGCCACCGGGCTGGTCGGCGTGCGCACGCCCTATCCGATCCCTAGAAACGCGATCGATCCGAAACTGGTGCCGGGTGGCTCCTCGTGCGGCTCGGCTGTAGCGACGGCGCACGGCATCGTTTCCTTCGCGCTCGGAACCGACACCGCAGGATCCGGCCGTATTCCCGCCGGCCTCAACAACATCGTCGGGCTGAAGCCGACTGTCGGCGCCCTGTCGGCCGCAGGCGTCGTGCCGGCCTGCCGCACGCTCGACTGTGTCTCCGTCTTCGCGCTCACAGTCGATGACGCCTATGCTGTCTTCAGGACCGCAGCGGCAAAGGATGACGTAGATCCTTATTCGCGCGCTATCGCGGCGGCGCCGCTCGGTCCGCGTCCGCCGGTGTTGTCTGTCGGCATTCCGGCAAAGACAGACCGGCAATTTTTTGGCGACGCGGCCATGCAGGCGGGGTTCGAAACGGCGCTGCGGGTGCTAGAACAGCTCGGCTGCCGATTGGTCGAAATCCCGTTCGGCGATTTCTATGCCACCGCCAATCTTCTCTACGAAGGCGTCTGGGTGGCCGAGCGCTATGCGGCGATCGCGGATTTCATGGAAGCGAACGAAGCAGCCATGCACCCGGTGACGCGCCAGATCATCGGCGGCGCACGAAAACTTTCCGCCGCGGATGCTTTCAAAGGCCTCTATGCGCTGCAGGCCTACAAGGCCAGGCTCGCGCCTGTCATCGCCTCGGTCGACCTTTTCTGCGTGCCGACGGCGCCGACGCATTACACCACCGGCGCCGTCTTGGCCGATCCGATCGTCACCAACAGCCGGCTCGGCACCTACACCAACTTCGTCAATCTGCTCGACATGTGCGGCATCGCCGTACCGACGGGAAAGCGCGACGACGGCTTGCCGATGAGCGTCACCTTGCTCGCCGCCGCCGGCAAGGACGCCCTGACGGCGGCGCTGGCCAGCGAGCTCCATGCAGCCAGCGGCCTCGGTCTTGGCGCGACTGGCTGGGCGATGCCCGCCAGCGTCGCCAAAACGCCTGATTTCGATGACGGCATGATCGAGATCGTGGTCGTCGGCGCGCATTTGTCGGGAATGCCGTTCAACGGCCAGCTCTGCGCGCTGGGCGGCCGAATGGGCAGGGCCGCCAAGACGGTTGCCTCCTATCAGCTTTATGCGCTCGCCGGCCAGTCCGTGCCGAAGCCGGGGCTCGTGCGTGTTGCCGATGGCAACGGGGCGGCGATCGATGTCGAGGTTTGGCGGCTTTCAGCAGACGCGTTCGGACGGTTCGTGGCCGCGATCCCGCCGCCACTCGGCATAGGCACGATCGAACTCGACGACGGGACATCGGCCAAGGGCTTCCTGGTCGAGACCGCCGGGTTGTCACAGGCTATCGACATTTCGGCCTATGGCGGTTGGCGCAGTTTCATCGCAAAAGCCGGCAGAGAGCGACTGGAGAGCGTTCCGGCCGATTGAACGACCGACCGTTCGCGCCGGCAACGTCAAGCTATCCTCGGCTCGCAGTTGGTATGGCGAGCCGGTCACGCCGATGCCGTAAGCGATCCGTAAGCGCGCGTGTTCGAAACGTTGCACCGTGAGTGGCAGGCGTCACCAAGCGCTTGCGACTGCCGGAGACCTCGCGATGCGGACGGGCAGTGCAGTGGCCGCAACAGATTTCGTCGGGACTCGTCAGGCCCGGCGATGGTCCGTGCCGGGTTTTTCTTCACGCCGGACGCTGTCGACGGCAGCGGCGATATTTCTCAGCCTGCTGCCGGTTTCGGGGATCGCTGGAGATCAGATCCCCGACTGGCGCCTGAACGCTCGGATCGTCGCGGTCGGGCTGCCCGAGGTGGCCGGCGTGCGCGAGGTGGGACGCTTTCATGTCGGCGGGCCGATACCGGGAAATCCGGAATTCCTGATGGCAACGCGCGAAGGGCGAGTGCTCGATCCGCTCAGGGTTCTCGTCGCCGTGGGCAGCAATTTCGGCGCACCACCGGGCGATCCCGCGCTTGAGGTCGGGGCGATCCTGTCCATCGATCCGCGCGCGGGCAAGTCCGGTGGCACGATAATCGTTCCGCAAGACCTCACCAGCAACGGCGGAGATGCCAGGATTCAGCTCTACACGGCGCAGAGCGAACGGTTTCTCAACCGGCGGTACAATGCCGGAGCTCGAACCGCGCGCCTCGCAGCCGCATCCGGACCGCGATACATTTCGATCAACAACGCCTTCGGAAGGCCCTGGATCGCTAACGCGCCGAACGGGGTGGCTGGCGAGGGCAGCGTCACGGTCGTCGACCCCGACGGTGCGCCGCTCGCCAACGCGCCAAGCCGCGAGGCCGGCGGCGTGTTCGCCGGCCGGCATACCGATCGCGAGCAGACGCCGAAAGCGCAGCCCAGCGGCTGGCTTGGCAAGCTGCTGAACTATCAGGCCAGCGGCCAGCTGACATCGGGCGGGATGCAGACGGGCGCGCTTGGAACGGCGTTTCTCGGTCCGTCGCCGGACGGCAGCGGCTTTGCCGTGTTCGCCGCCGTCACCGCGGATGGCGGCGTGGTTCAAATCCATGTCCAGGACGGCGTCGACGGCTTGGCCGGGCCTGGCACGGTAAGCACCGGCCAGGGCACGGTAAGCACCGGCCAGGGCACGGTGACCGACCACAGCAACGGCAACGATCCCGGCGTCATCGGCATCGCCTTCAAGTGGAACCCGGACCGCGCTCTCTACATTGCCGACCCGGGCCGCGATCGGCTGGTGCTGCTTGAACTGGAAGACGACCGGCGGCATTTCACGGTCGCCAGCACCCGCACGATCTCGTTGCCGGAATTCGACCGTCCGGTCGACGTCGCCGCCGCCATCCCCGAAATCGCCAATCCGCAATTCTCGAGCCATACGACGCTCGCCGGCGGGTCCGATCTGTTCGTCGCCAATCGCGGCGACGGCTCCTTGCTGCGCTTGAGCCAGGACGGCCGGCTTCTCGCCCGGGCGACGATCGATGTTCCCGGTCTTGGACCCCTCGGCCCCGATCGCCTTCGCGCGATCGCAACGTCGGCTGACGCGCAGCGGATCTGGATAACGATAAGCGGCGACCTTCCGGGATTTTCGGGTCGCGCAGGGGCGCTGATCGAAATCCCCACCTTCGGCGAGCATGGCGCGTCGGCGACGATGCAGGAGACGCAAGGCACACAAGCCGACGCCACTCTTGCGGAGCGCGGAAAACAGGTGTTTCAGACCGACTTCACGCCGCAGACAGGGCTCGGCCCATTGTTCAATGCGACGTCCTGCGTGGCCTGCCATCCCGGCCCCGGCGGCGCGAGCATCGATGAAAGCCTCTTTGCGCGCAGGATAGCCCACATGGATCCGGGGTCTGGGCGCACCGTTCCGATCGATCATCCCAACAGTCCAGTCGCCAGACGCCATGCCTTGCGCGATGGCATGGGGATCGTGTCGGCGGCGATGCCAAGCCAGGCCAACGTGATCTCGCTGCGCATGCCGCTCGCTCTCTACGGAATTGCCAGGATCGACGAGATACCCGACAGCGTCATCGAAGCGCAGGCGGTCAGCAAAGGCGATGGGATCAAAGGCCGCGCGCATCATGTCGTCGACGCTCAAGGTGCATCGCGGGTCGGCCGGTACGGCTGGAAGGCCGACATAGCCAATCTCGAAGACATGGTGGCGAACGCTTTCGCAAACGAACTCGGCGTCACCAGCGCGACTGGCAGCCGCGAGGCGGGCGCGGAGCCGATCGAAGACGATTCCGCACAGATCAAGGCGGTCGCTTCCTATCTGCGAACGCTGCGCCTGCCCGATGGGGCAAAGCCATGAGCCTCACCCTGACGCTCTCCCATGCGCCGGAAAAAATGCACCCGGTCTTGCCTGGCGTCATCGTCGCGGCGGCACTCGCCCTTGCGGCCGGCTGGATCGCCGGCGGACTGGGCGAGCCGTTGTCGCGCAACCCGGTCCTCGTCGCCATGCTCTTCGGGCTGCTGATAGGCAGCAGCTTCGCCTGCCCGGGCGCCTTGCGCCCAGGGCTCGACTTCACCAAGCGCTATCTGTTGCGGCTCGCCGTGGTGCTGGTCGGCTTCCGCATCACGACGCGGCTGTTCCTGGATCTGGGATTCATGCCGCTCG
This sequence comes from Mesorhizobium sp., assembly GCA_004020315.1. GTDB lineage: Bacteria > Pseudomonadota > Alphaproteobacteria > Rhizobiales > Rhizobiaceae > Mesorhizobium. The sequence goes on along the minus strand of SAQG01000001.1, from coordinate 317,597 downwards.
CGGTGGCGGCTGTCGAGCTGGTCCTGGTGCTGACGCTGCTCTACGCCATCGCGCGCAAGCTGTTCAGGCTCGACGCCGAGATCGCGCTGCTTGTCGCGGTCGGCAGCGCTGTCTGCGGTGCCGCGGCGATCCTCTCGATGGCCGCGCTCGTGCGTGCACGCGACCAGAGCGCCGGCATCGCCATCGCACTGATCACGCTGGGCGGCACCGTGGCGTTGCTCGCCTATCCGGTCATGTTCCTGGGCGGATGGCTGCCGCACCTCGACGATCGCCTCTATGGCGTATTCGTCGGGGCGAGCATTTTCGAGCTGGCGCAGGTCTACGGCGCCTCCTTTGCCGTTTCCGATGACGCGCTGAACACCGCCACGCTGGTCAAACTCAGCAAAGTGCTGATGCTCGTCCCGCTTCTGCTGACGGCCAGCCTGATCCTCCGCAACCGTGACAAGGCGCAAGAGGCCGCGCCGATCCCGTTCCCGTGGTTCATCGTCGCGTTCATCGGCGTGGTGATGTTCAATTCGGAGATAACCCTCAATCCGCAACTGCGCCGCGTCATTCTCGACGTCGACCAATTCCTGTTCCTCATGGTGATGATCGCGCTCGGCATCACCACCCGGGTCGGCCGGCTCGGAGGGACCGGCGGCGCCTGGCGCCTGATCGGCGTCGGTTTCGTCGGGGTGGCTCTGTCGGCGGCCCTGGCCTATGGCGCACTGATCCCCTTCTCGGCGACCTTCCGGGCCGCATCGCCTTCATCGAGCCAAAGCGCGATGCTCGGCAGCCATGGCGGGCGGCTTTTCGCCTCGATCGGCTGCGCCAAATGCCATGTGCCGGCGCTGGAGGGCATCAACGGCGAAGTCCGGCTCTACTCCGACCTTTTGCTGCACGACATGGGCCCGGCGCTCGACGACAAGATCGTCCAGGGCGACGCGATCGGCGCCGAATGGCGGACCGCACCGCTCGTCGGCATCCGCCTGCGCCAACGCTATCTGCACGACGGCCGCGCGACCACGCTGCGCGATGCCGTCTTCGCCCATGGCGGCACGGCGCAGATCGTGCGCGACCGCTTCTTCGACTTGGACGAGACCGACCGCCAGGCGATCCTCGATTTCGTGGCGAAGCTATGATGCGGCTTTATCACGCCACCATCGTTTTTGACCGGCCGAACCGCCATGTATGAAGCCGTCATCGCAGAGCTGAACCATCTCGACGGACCCGACCTGCTGGCGCCGCTCGTCACCGATCTGTTTTGTGGAAACATTGCGCTTGTGTCCTCGTTCGGCGCGGAGTCCGCGGTGCTGCTGCATATGGCGGCCTCGATCGACCGTTCGCTTCCCGTCATCACCCTCGACACCGGCAAGCTGTTTTCGGAAACGATCGCCTATCGCGCGCAGCTGACGGCTCTGCTCGGCCTGACGGATCTGCGCATCATCACACCTCGGGCGAATGTCTTGCGAGCGCTCGACGGCGCTGGGACGCTGCACCGCCGCGACCCGGATCGATGCTGCCACATCCGCAAGGTTCTGCCGCTCGAAAATGCCCTGACCGGGTTCAAGGCCTGGATTTCCGGTCGCAAGCGATATCATGGCGGGCTCCGCGCGGATGTTCCGACGCTCGAGGAAACTGACGAACGCCTGAAGATCGATCCGCTTGCCCGCTTCACCCGCCGGCAGATGGAAGCCTATCTCGATTACCATGATCTTCCCCGGCATCCGCTCGTCGAAAAAGGCTACTTCTCGATCGGCTGCGCGCCGTGCACGGTCGCGTGCGGCAGCGCCGACAATCCGCGCGCGGGCCGCTGGAGCGGACTGTCGAAGATGGAGTGCGGGATTCATCGGTCGCCCGCCGGCGCTGCCTCACACAATTCGGTCTCCTCCGCGTCCTGATTTCGCGATCGCCCAAGGCATCCAGTCGACGCGTAGAGTCGGCCGTTGCCGCTCCATCTGCGAAGCCCCTACGAATTGTCGCATGATTGAAAAACCAGGCGAGCTCGCGAGAACTGGGAGATCCGCTGCCGGGGAACCCAGATGACCGTGCCGATGCGCAGGATGAGCTCGTGAGTTTGGGGAGGACTGCCAGGCAGTCCATGAGCTCGCCAGGAGAACATCGGGTTGGCCTCCAGATCGGGACTTGCACCGATTGAACCGGGTCGTCGTCAGCGGCTCGTGAACAGCACGTGATTGGCAATCGACGGGAGGAATCACGCTGCCTTCACGCAAGGCACCGAAAAGGATGGCCTCGACTCTGGGGCAACGGACGCCGAGATCAAGCCCGGGCGCCGAACCGCCGGACATCGAGTGCTTTCTTAAAAGTCCACGAGGTTGCTATGACCAGGATCGAAATGGCGCTCCTTTCCCATCGCTTGGCGGACGCCGGCGAGTTACAAGATGCCGACACGCCCGAGTTTCAAGGGGTGCTTTCTGTGACGTTCCGCGAGCCTCCAGAGGCGGTCCGATGTGTCTGCGGATCGCGCACGTTGCCGTTGCCGCTTCATCCGCGAAGCCACTACGAATTGTCGCTTGATTACGCTACCCTAAGGTCAATCTGGGCGGCGGGACGGTCATCGCGGCACGACCGACGCTCGATGATTGGTCGAGCGGGAGCCCTCATGACCCCCCTAGACGCCGTTGAAGCCGATGCGAGGCGCCCGCTGTCGGGCACAGGCTGGATCGCCAAGCTGGCGGCGCCGCGCAGCGCCAGGATATTGAGGCGGAACCGCGTTCTCGAAGCGATCGACCTAAAATCGCGATCGAGCGTATGCTGGGTGGCCGCGCCGGCCGGCTACGGCAAAACGACGGCGGTCATCGACTATCTCGCAAGCGTCGAGGCACCGTATGTCTGGTTCCGCATCGACGAGGGCGACCAGGATATTGCGCGCTTCTTTCAGTATCTGGCGCAGTCGATCGCCTCACCCGCGGTTGGAAACATGCCGGTCTTCGGCGTCGAATATGCCGAGCAGCCGAAGGAGTTCGCCAGGCGCTTCTTCAGAGCCTATTTCGCGCGGCTGAGGCCCGGTACCATTCTGGTTCTCGACGATTTGCAGGACGCCGACACGCCTGAATTCCGGGCGGTGCTTTCCGTCATGTTCCGCGAACTTCCTGACACGGTCCGCTGCATCTGCGTCTCGCGCACGCTGCCCCAGGAGGAATTGGGCGACCTCGTTCTCAAGGGCCAGATGGCCGTTATCGACCGATCGGCGCTCGAATTCTCGACATCGGAGGCACGCGATTTCGTTAATCTGCGTTCTAACAACGGTGCCGTTTCAGTCGATGTCGAAGCGGCGCGCGGTTGGGCGATCGGGCTGGTTCTCCTCGCAGAGCATGGCTCGGCGGTCGGACCTGACGAGACGAGCGGGACAGCACCCGGCGGGCAGAACACGCTGTCGGACGTTCTCGGCCGCCATTTCTTCCTTTCCCTCCCCGCCGCCGATCAGGACATGCTGCTGAAACTCAATCTTCTGCCCGAGATCAGCACCGAACTGGCGGACGTGATGATCGGGTCGGGCGAAGCGGGCAAGCTGCTCGACAGGCTCTACAAGCGGCAATTGCTGGTCACGCGAACGGAAAACAGCCGCGACGTCTTCCACCTGCACGACCTCTTGCGGGACTTCCTCGACCGACGCTTCGCGCAGCGTGCGACGGCAGAAGAGCAGAAGTCGCTCAAACAAAGGGCGGCAAAGGTGCTCGCCGACGCCGGTCGTTATGACGAAGCCATACACCTCGCCCTGCAGGCCGAGGACTGGGACCGGGCGAGCGAGCTGATGCTGAGCCGGGCGGAGGCCGTGCTGGCACAGGGACATCGGGCAACCTTCATCGAATGGGTCGGCCGGTTGCCGCAAGCTTTCATGAACGGCTGGCATTTCTATTGGCTGGGCGTGGCGCACATGCCGGACGACATAGCGGCAGAGCACTGGTTGTCGAAGGCATGGCATGCCTTTAGCGAGGCCGACGATCAGCGCGGGCTTTGTCTTACGGTGTCGCGCGCGGTGCTGGTCAAGACGGACAGCTGGCGCACCTACGAAGGGCTTTCGGCCTGGACCCGCTGGGCGTTCGAAATCATCGAGCGCGGCCTCCCGGATTTGCCTTCCGAGGAAGCGATGCTGGTTCGCATCGGCATGGTGCGGGCGCTGAACTTCGGCGACGACTACTATAGCAACAGCCCGGCCGGACAAGTGCTGGAAACCGAACTTCTGGAGCGGCTGACCCGGAATCCGGAGCACGATTCGAGCGGATTACGGCTGCTTGCCAGCGTATCCTTGATCGAGCATTCGGTATCGACCATGCGCGCCGATTTGTTTACCAAGGCCGTCGACAGCGTTGTCGACGATTTGAGCGACAAGGAGGTGCTGCCTTGGGTCCTCGGCATGTGGCTGGTCGAGTTTGGCGCCAAGAGTGGCCGTTATTTCCCGTATAAGAGACGGGGTTTTCCCTATCCATCGGCCGAAGCGGCGTTGCGGGAGGCAATCGCCATCGGTGAGCGCGAGTCGCTCAAGGGCGTGGAATTCGGTGGGCTCTACCATTTGCAAATGCAGATGAAGTTCCGCAACGACTTTGCCGAGCTCCACCAGGTGGTCGAGCGCCTGGCCGAGATCGCCGACAGCCGTTTCAGCACGCAGGTCGCCATTGTCGCCAATTGCTATGCCGCGCTTCATGCCAGGCAAGGCGATTTCGCGGCCGCATATGAGGATTGCGAGCGCTTCATGGCGGCGAGCGAGGCCGCCAACGAGCCAATGGTCGAGCGCTGGGCGCACTACATCACGAAGTTCCAGGTGCTGCTCGCCGACAGGAAGCCGCGCGAAGCCGCCACGCTACTCAGCGACCTGCTGCCGCGGCTGGACGGCGGCGCCCGCAAGCGTACGGAGATATGCATTCTGGCGGCCGCCGCGCTGGAGAGCCTGTGGGACCAGGAGCCACGCTATGGCGACCGACTGAAGGTCTTTATGGAGGCGCTGCGAGACATCAGCTGGCCAATGGTGCTCCTCAACGTTCCGGAATTGCTCGCCGAACTGCTTGGTGATGCGCTTGAGCGCGGCATCGAGCCCAAGCTTTGCCGGTCGCTGATCCGGGAACGCCGGCTGGACGTGCCGCAGCGGCGGCCCGCGACATGGCCATGGCCGCTCAAGGTCCACGTTCTCGGAGGCTTTCGGCTCGAACTCGACGGAAACCCCCTCCCTCTCGGCGCCAAGCCACCGACAAAGGCTCTCGACATCCTGCGGGTGCTGGCGATCTCGAAAGACAACACCTGCTCGCTGGAGACCCTTCAGGACTGGCTGTGGCCCGACCTCGACGGCGACCAGGCGCGGGCGGCGTGCGAGCAGGCGCTGCATCGGCTGCGTAAGCTGCTCGGGCGGACCGACCTCATCGTCCAGCGCGAAGGCAAGCTTCGCCTCGCATCGGACAAGGTCTGGGTCGACCTCGCCGACTGGGATGCACGGCTCAAATCCGTCGCGACCGCCAATGGCGAGGCGGCCGGACCGCGCCCGGAAGCGGAAGCGCTCTTCCTTGCATTCCCCGGTCCGCTGTTTCTGCACGAGCGAGCCAGCTTCTGGTCGTTCGCCGCCGCTGAAAAAGTGCGCCGCGATCTGATCGATCTCGCATTGCGGATCGGCCAGCGGCTGGAAACGACCGGCAACGCCGGGGAAGCGCGCTCGGTCTATCTGAGGACGTTGGACCTCTATCCGGATGCCGGACCCGTCTGCAGGGCGCTGATCAAGGAGCGGCTGTCGCGCCGTGATTTCGAAGGCGCGGTCGACGACTATGCGCGCTACGAGCGGGCGCTGCGTGCTGCCGGCGAAGCGGCGCCCGCTGCGGAAATACGCGCCCTGGTCGACCCCTATCTCGTGCGCTACACGCGCTGAAGACTATGTGTTGCGCTGTGCAGTCTCGTTCCCAGGTTCACGGGTTCGAGGACCGGACCTGGACTGCAGCGAGACTGCGGCACACCGATCGATTTGTTTAAACAGCTCGTGCTGCACGCACCCAATCGAGTCGTGCGGCGGGGACAAGGCCGTAATTGTAAAAATTGATGCCGTCGACGTCCGGCGCCAGCGCCGGTTTCATCTTGGCGGCGAGGATTTCAGGAGCCGCCATTTCCGGATAGAAGAGCCGGTAGCCGACGCCGAGGAATTTCTCTGCTCCGAGCGCGGTGCGGCCCGCCGCCATCAGGCCTGCGACATCGTCGGCCTGCATGTCGTAGGCACACAGGATCGCCCCGTCGCAGACCTTGCCGAGCGCTGCCAGATCGCAGCCGCCGAGCCAGCCGTCTTTCAGGTCGATGATGAGGACACGTGTCCCGGGATCGGCGACCTCGCGCAGTTCGGCGACAAGGCTGGTCACCGGCTCGAACCGCCACAACAGATAGGCGTGGAGCTGCGGCCAGGGCAGAAAGGCGTCTAGGCCACTTGCGGGAAATTCGGGAAAGCGCCGTTCGGGCACTGCGCGCTCGCACGCCTCGGCAATCCACTGCTTGACGAGCTCACGCGCCGCCTCGCCCTGGATGCCGGCACCAGCGGCGCGGGCGAGGCAGGACGGACAGAAGCACAGCGACAGAAGAAAGTCGTCTTCCGGCGTCAGCCCGACACCGTCCTTCTCGTGATGGTATTCATGGGCGAAGCCCATGAAGGACGGGCTTTCAAGTTCGATCCTGTCCGGCTTGTAAGTGTGCGTAACGTCGGCGACGAGCGCGCGGACATAAGCGCGCGCATCCGGATGTGACGGACAGAGATTGTAATAGTTGGCATCGCCAAAGGCGTTGCGGGTGACGGCTTGCGGATAAAGCATGCCGAGGCGGGTGTTGTGCAGGCAGACCGTCCAGCACGACACTTGGAGGCCGCCTGCCTCGCGCCGTTGGACAAGTTCGGCCAGAACGTCGCCACCTTCCGTGATCACGCCCGCCACCTTGGGCTGGATCACGAGGTCGGCCCATCGCGCGGCGGTTGGTTTGAAGTAGATCGTGCCGTCCTCCGGGAAATAGGCTTTGCGGCGCGGGCTGCGCGGCTGCAGGAAACGACCGGCATGATAGGAAGTCGCGAGACTGATCATGTTGAGCCCGGCGCGCTCGACGAGATCGCGTTCAACGGCTTCCAAACCAAGATCCTGGACATCCCAGGGATAGGTCCACATCGAAAGCTGCATGAAATATCCTCAATCCTCTGCAACGGCGCCGTGAGCAAATGCCGGTTGGTTCCCGTCAGCCTTCCACCGGTTCGGCGACCTGCAAAAGGCAATCTCCTGCCTCGCACATCGTGTGCAGCCGGCGTGAAAGTACGATGCCGCTTTCGGCGAAATGCAGGGCTTCCTCGGCACAATCGAGCCGTTCGAGGTCGTGATACCAGCCAGCCAGTTGTCCGGCGCTCACGCCGTCGCCGAGCCTTACTGCTGGTTCGAACCAGCCGCGGCGACTGGCGTAGAGGCCCTGACTGTGCCGCGAAAGCGAGAGCAATCGCGTCGGCGCCGAAGGCTTTGACTCCGGCGCGAGAACCGGCGCCTCGACCACGCCGATGGCGACCATCAGACTGTCGATCGCGCGAGCGGTAATCGCCATCGTATCGACTGTGGCAGTGCCGCCGCCGCCGAACTCGCCGCTGACGCCGATGGCGCCGGCCCGGCGGGCTGCGCCCATCGAGGTTGGCGAGGCCTGACCATTGTCGGCCACGAATCCGTACGGCATGCCGAGCGCCCGCATCAGTTCCACCCCGCGCCCATGCTGGTCGGGATCGGTATTGCGCTCGACAAGCGCCGTGGGAAGATGCTCCATCGAGGTGCCGCCCGAATGGATGTCAAAGACGACGTCGTGGCGAGGGAACAGTTCCGTCTCGAGGAAATTGGCGAGCCGGCTTGTCGGGGTGCCCAACGGATCGCCCGGAAAGGCTCGGTTGAGATTGCCGCCATCGAGCGGCGAACAGCGTTTGGCGGCCATGACCGCCGGTGCGTTCGCCATCGGCAGAATGGTGACGCGGCCCTTGATCCGCTTGGGATCCAGCCGGCGGATCAGCTTTGCCAGCGACAGCTCGCCCTCATATTCGTCACCGTGAGTGCCGGCCATCAGAAGCAGCGACGGGCCTTCACCATTGCGTATATGGCAGATCGGGACCTTGACCTGGAAATAGGGCGAGCGGTCTATCGAAAAGGGAACACTGAGATGGCCTGATGTCTTGCCGTCCCGGTCGAAGTCGAGCGTATGGGTGAGGCCAGTGTGCATGGCGGCAACTCAGACGGCGGCGATCGCTGTGACCTCGATGCGGAGGTCGGGATCGGCGAGACGCGCCTCGACGCAGGCCCGCGCCGGCAGGCGTTGAGGATCCACCCAGGCATCGTAGATGCTGTTCATGGCATCGAAGTCGCCGATCTGCGGCAGGAAGATGTTGACCGCCACAAGCTTCGACTTGCTGCTGCCGGCCTCGACCAAAAGCGCCTCGATCTTGGAGAGCACGTCGCTGGTCTGGCCTTCGATGCCGGCCTTGCGATTGTCGGCCACCTGGCCCGATATGTGGACGAGACCGCCATAGACGACCGCCTGCGACATGCGAGAGCCGGACTGGAAATACTTGATCATATCGGATCCTTTCGAGGTTCGCTTGGGGCCGCCGCAATATCCGGTCAGCCGAAATAGGTGGGAAAGGCGTGACGGACATGCCCGGCCACGTCGACGCCGAAGATCACGCGATAGCGATCGAGGCAGGTGCAGGGATGGGAGATGCCGAATTCAATGATGTCGCCGACGGCAATGTCGTCGCCCGGCGCTATTGTCAGGAAGGCGTGCTGGTCGTTGAGCTTGAAGACCTCGGCGCGTGCCGGCGGGACAGACAACGGCTTGCCGGCTCGGAAGACCGCGAGCACGATCGGAAACCCCTGATCGAACGACACGTCGCGCATGCCCATGCCGCAGATCGCAAGGCCGGGCTCCGGCCGCGACAGCACTTCGGCCCACAGGCGCAAAGCCGGACGAAACGAATTTCGTGCGGAAACACCGACGCCGCCGACCGCAAAGCCCTCGCGGGCATCGAGTGCGCCAAGCGAGCGATCATAGATGCCATGGTCGTGGAAGAAGATGGCGCCGCTGCGCAACACCAGCGTCGCATTGCCGTCCCTGGAAACGGCAGGCGAAAGTGCGGCGACCACTTTGTCGAAGAACACCGAGCCGCCGGCTGTGACGATCAGCGGCACGTCGCTGCCGAGGCGGGCGCGCAGTCGCAGGAACATATCGGCGGTCATCGCCAGCAGAGCCGAGATCGCCTCATCAGTGCGGTCAGGATCTGGTTGCGCCACGGCGCCTTCATAGGTTGCGACGCCGGCGATCAGCAGCCGTCCGCCGGCTGCATCAACTGCATCGGCGATCGCCTCGGCTTGCGACGTGGTCCGCGCGCCTGCCCTCCCCGCACCGAGTTCGACGAGCACGCGCAACGGCGGCAGCGTCGCATTGGTCCGCCAGGCTTCGGCAAGCGCATTCACGGCGGCAACGGAGTCGGCGAAGACGAAGAGCTCGGCGCTTGCCCAAGCACCGGCAAGGGCTGCGAGCCGGTTCGCGCCACCTGAGCCACCAACCTCGTTGGCGATGATCAGCCGAAAGAGCCCGGCTCTGAGCATCACCGCGGCTTGCCTGATATCCGCGACGGTCGTGCCCCATGCACCGGCTTCTACCAACGATCGGGCAAGGTCCGGCGCCATCGGGGTCTTGGCATGCGGCGCGATCATGGCGCCCTGTTCGCGCGCGTAGCGCAGAAACAGGTCACGATTGGCGATGAAGGCGGCCTCGTCGAGGGTCAGCACCGGCAACGACATGCGCCCATCAGCTGGATGCCAGCGCTCAGATGCGACAAGGCTGCTGTCCAGCCAGAAGGTGCCAGGCGGCACGCCGCGGATGCGGTCGTCGAGCAGGAAATTTTCACGGGTCGCGAGCGCCCGCATGGGTGAGTTTTCGGTCATCCGATGCTACCCCTTCATCGTGGTAGGACGAAGTCCGGATCGATTCCGATGCCGGCCACAGCATGAGAGAGACGCGTGCCAAAACCTTACTCCGGTCCGATCATCGATGCCCACCATCATCTTTGGGATCTCGGCCTCGGCCGGCACCCCTGGCTCGCCACAATGGCTGGCGAACGCGGCGGCCTGGGCGAGCTTGGCCCCTTGCGGCGAAACTACCTTCCGGAGGATTATTTGCGCGACGCCAGCCGGCACAATGTCGTTGCCACCGTTCATGTCGAAGCCGGTTGGGTTGGGGATGACTGCATCGGCGAAACGCGGTGGCTTGAATCGCTCGATAAATCGCGGGGCGTGGCCGCCCGCTACGTCGTTCACGTCCCGCTGGCGAACCGCCAAGCCCCGGCGCTGGTCGAGGCGCAGGCGGCATTCGACCGTGTCGTCGGCGTGCGCGACATACTGAGCTGGGATCCCGATCCTGCCCGCCGTTTCGCTGCCCGTGACGACATCATGGACGATCCGGCCTGGCGCGCCGGCCTGTCTCTGCTTGCCGGCCACCGGCTGGTTTTCGATCTGATGGTGTTTCCGCGCCAGCTCGCCGGTGCCGCGCGCCTCGCAGCGGCCTATCCGAACCAGCTCTTTGTCCTCAACCACTGCGGCAGCCCGATCGATCGCGACGCCGACGGAATGCGGGGGTGGCGCGAAGCGCTTGGACTTTTGTCGGAGCGCGACAACGTTGCGATCAAGATATCGGATCTGGTCGCCTACGATCATGATTGGACGCTCGACAGCCTGAAGCCGGTTGTCATGCATTGCATCGACTGTTTCGGCACGCAGCGCGCGATGTTCGGCAGTGACTTCCCGGTAGCCGGTCTGCACGCGTCGTTCGATGCCGTATATGACAGTTTCAAGGTCATTGCAGCGGAGCTTTCTATGGACGAGCAGACGGCGTTGTTCTTCGGCAATGCAAGGCGCATCTACCGGCTGGACGATATGTCATCGGCGGGCCTGCTCCCTGCCTGAGAGAAGCAGCAGCCCAAGGATCAGCGAACCGAACAGGATGCTGCGCCAGCCGGGCGATGCGTTGACGACGGTGATCAGAGCCGTGATCGTGACCAGCAGGATGGCGCCGGGGATGGTGCCGGCATAGGTGCCGAGCCCGCCGAGAATCGAGGTGCCGCCGAGCACCACGGCCGCAATCGAGGCGAGCAGATAGGGATCGCCGATCCCGACATAGCCTTGTCCGTTCATGCCGAGTACCAGAACGCCTGCAAGCCCTGAAGTGAAGCCGCTGATGCCGTAGACCGCCAGGGTGGTCGAAGCGACGGGAACGCCGGAGAGTGTCGCGGCGAGCGGGTTGGCGCCCATGGCGAAGAGGCGAGCGCCGAAGGATGTGGCATGCATTGCGGCCAGAACGATCACGGAGACGGCCACCCACAAGAGCACGCCTGCGGGAATACCGGCCGGCCGCGCATTGCCGAGCCATCGAACCAGCGGATTTTCGGCGGTCACGGCGCTGCCGCCAGCGATGATGATCAGCAGACCCTGAAGGAATGTCGCCATGGCCAGGGTCATGATCATGGGATGAACGCGCAGCAGCGCCACGCCCAGCCCGTTCACCAGACCGATCGTCGTCGTCAACGCAAGGACGGCAAGGACGGCGGTGAGCCCGGTCGGATCTGCCTGCCACGACAGCAGCGGCAGGCTGACGGCGCTCACTGTGACGATGGCCGCGACGGAAAGGTCGATGCCGCCGGCGATGACCACAAAGGTCTGGCCCGCCGCAACCAGGCCAATCACCGCGGCCAGTTCGACCAGATAGCGCAAATGGCCATAGGAGCCGAAGCCACGCGAAGTGAAGCTCGCCGCGATCCACACTCCGGCTACGATGGCGACGGTGAGGAAGGGCCGGCTGCGCAGGATTGTCAGGGCGCGTCTGCCGCCAACGGTCTCTTTCCATGCTGTCATTGCTGCACCTTGCGGAATTGCGGGATGGCGACCGCCCCGATGATGATGAGGCCCTGGGCGACATACTGGGCGACCGGCGTGAAGCCGAGGAAGAACATCACACTGATCATCAGGCTGAGCAGCAGGCTGCCGGCAAGAGCGCCGCGCATCGTGCCTTGACCGCCGAGGAAGCCGATGCCGCCGAGCACGGCGGCGGCGATGGAATTCAGTGTGAAGGCCGTGCCGATGACCGGATCACCCGAACCCGTTTGCGCGGCAACGAACAGACCGGCGCCTGTGCAAAGCAGGCCGCTGATCGCGTAGGCCGCTATCCGTGCGCCATCGACCGGCACACCGGAGCGATAGGCACCGACCGGATTCTCGCCGGCAGCGTAGAGGCTCAAGCCAAGCGGCGTGGCGAGATAGAGCTTCCACAGAAGGACGATGAGCACCAGCAGCACGAAGGCTGCGGGCGTGTTGCCGGCAAGCAGGTCCGACAGCCACTCCGGAATGGCGCCGCCGGGTCTCGGCAGGATGAGCAGCGCAGCACCGCCGATGATGAAGGAGCCGGCGAGCGTCACCACGATCGCTGGCAGCCGAAGTTTCACCACGATGAACCCGGTCGCGGCACCGATGCCGACACCGGTCAGCGTCACTGCAGCGGCACCGCCGGCTACGCCCAGCGGCCCAGTCATCGTCGTCGCGGCGATCACCGCGCCCAGGCTGACCATTGCGCCGATGGCTAGGCTGATGCCGCCAGTAAGCATGAGGATCGCCTGCGCCATGGCGACCAGCGCCAGCGGAAACCAGCTCTGGGTGAATTTGGCGAAGCCGGAAGCGGTCAAGAGGCCGGGAAAGAGGAAGCCGTAGGCGACGAGGAACGCCATGACCACGGCGAACAGGCCGCGCACACCGACATTGCGGCGCAGCTGAACCGGCCAATAGAGAGCGCCGGCTTGCCTTGAGGGGTCCACCACACTCATGCCGCCACCTTCCGCTGTTCGGCGCCCATCGCGGCCGAAACGATCGCTTCCTCGCTCAGTGCGCCGCGCTCGAGCATGGCAACGATGCGACCCTCCCGGACCACCGCGACGCGGTCGCAAAGGTGCACCAGTTCGGGTGTGTCGGAGCTGAGCAGCACGACCGCCTTGCCGGTGGCGGCAAAGTTGCGAAGCATCATGTAGATTTCGCGCTTGGTCTCGACATCGACGCCGCGTGTCGGGTCGTTGAGGAGAAGCACAAGCGGGTCGTGCGGCATCCATTTCGCCAGCGCGACCTTCTGCTGGTTGCCACCTGAGAGGGCCTGCGCCGGCCGGTCGAGGTCTCCCTTGATGCCAAGCTGAGCGGCGAGACCTCTTGCCGTCTCACGCTCGGCATGGCGGCTACGCAACTTCAGCGCCGGCAGTCTTGCGAAAGCGGGCAGCATCATGTTGGTGATGATGGAATGGATAAGGTGGAGGCCTTCGCGCTTGCGGTCGGCCGGGACATAGGCGAGGCCAAGCGCGTTGGCTTTCGGCACACCGCTGGGCAGACCCGAAGCACCGTTGACGGTCGCGGATGCCGTCCTGGCCGCCATGGCACCGTAGAGGCCGAGCAGCAAATCTTCCTGCCCTTGCCCGACCAGGCCTCCGATGCCAAGCACCTCACCCGTCCTGATGTCGAGATCGACGTCGCGCATCAGGCCGGCCGAAAAATTGCGAACCGAGATTGCGTTGGCAGCCGATGCCGAAGGCTGCCAATGCGGAAAGAGGTCCCCGGGGTCGCGGCCGACCATCAGCCGTACCAGCCCGGCCGCATCGGTTCCTTCCAGGCTGCGGTCCGCCGTGCAGGTGCCGTCCTTCAGTATGGTGACATGCTGGCACAGCGCCATGACTTCGTTCAGCCGGTGCGAAATGTAGAGAATAGCGATGCCCTCACCGCGCAGCGTCTCCAACAACTCCGTCAGGACTTTCGTTTCGGTTGCAGAGAGCGACGAAGTAGGTTCGTCGAGAATGAGCACACGCGGCCGGCGGTAAAGCGCCTTGGCTATCTCCACCATCTGCCGGCGGCCAAGCGACAAATGTCCGACCGGCATCGAGAGCGGTTCGTGAAGCCCTACAAGATCGCATGCTGCCCTGGCCCGCACGGCGAGTTCAGGATAATCGAGCAAACCGAACCGGCGAGGATAGGCGCCAAGGCCGATGTTCTCGGCGATGGAGAGGCTGGCCGTCAGGCTGAGTTCCTGCTGGACAACGGCAATCCCCGCCTGTTGCGCACAGGCAGGGGTCATGCGCGACACTGGGCGCCCGTCGACCTCGATCGCCCCGCCGTCCGGGCGCAAGGCACCGGACAAAAGGTTGATCAGCGTCGACTTTCCGGCGCCGTTCTCACCGAGCAGCGCATGCACGCGGCCCGGCTGGAGAGCGATGGAAACATCGCGCAGGACGGGGTTGCCGAAGAAGGACTTCGACACCTCTCGTGCGGCAAGAAGCGGAGCCCTGGCCATCAATTTCTGCGGCCTTCAGGCTTTATTGTTCCGCCAGCAGCTTCTTGAACAGCTCCTCGTCGTAGGGCGAATAGATGTAGCCGTCGGCCGGAAAATCGGCCGCCCGGGCGAGGTACTGATCGATGTTGGAATTGTCGATCACCGGCAGCGGAATTTTGACGAAAGCCGGCACGTCCTTGCCCTCCAGCGCCTGGACGGCGGTGTAGGTGGCAAAGGCGCCGAGCCAGTTCGGCTGCATGGTCGCCCAGCTCTTGAGGCCCTTTTCCTTCCAGAGTTCGAGGAATTGGCGGGCATTCTCGCCGGTGATCGGCACTTGTTCGCGGCCCTGCTTGTCGAGGGCGAGCACCGCGCCCGCTGACAAGGCGCCGCCGAGCGACAGGATCCCGTCGATCTCGGGATTGGCGAACAGCAGGCTGGTGACGGCTTCCTGTGCAGGCGCGACATTGTAGGGTGTGTTGGTCTCGGCAAGCACCGTCACCTCAGGATGGGCCTTGAGCGCCGCGTCAGCGCCTTTGCGCCGATCGTCGCTGACCGAAACGCCGGCCGGGCCGTTGAGGATGAGGATCTTGCCCTTGCCGCCGATCGCGTCGATCAGGAACTTGGCCGCCTGATCGCCCCATTGGGCGGAATCGGTGTTGACCTTGGCCGTGACCTGGTCGGTGTCGACGAGGCTGTCGAAGTTGATGATGGCTATGCCCTTGGCGCAGGCGTCCGCCAGCACACGCGCCGGCGCGGTCGACGAGCCGGCAATCAGGATGATGGCGTCGACGTCGGAATCGATCATCGACTGGATCTGCTGGATCTGGACGTTTGCGTCGCCCTGGGCGTCAGTCACGACAAGCTTGTCGACCAGCCCTTGCTTCTTCAGGGTCTCGACTTCGGCTTCGATCGTGCCCTGTGTCTGCTTCATCCAGGTCGGCACGGAATAGATGTTGGCCCAGCCGATCGTGTACGGCGCCTTGCGGTCGCCCTTGATGCACTTGGCGGCCGCATTGGCCTGCGAACCAGCGCCGAGGCTCAGGAGGACACTGAGACAAAGGGCGCTGGCGGATGCGAAAAGCGATGATTTCGTCATGATTGTTCCCTTCTGAGGTTATGCCTGGACGTGCGGAGTCCGGACGAGAAAACCCGCCGGTTGCCGCATCCGGACCGCCCGTTTTTCTCGTCAGAATTGTCTGCGCCTGGCTCGTTATTGTCTGATATTTCAGACAGCATTTCTGTATATCGGACAAATGGGATGCTAGACTGAGCCTTGACATCTTTCAAGCGTCTTGAGACGAGGGCCGAATTGATTTTTGCGCGGATGCGGCTGACATGAGCGACGGAGCTACTGGCCTGATCGAAACGGAAGCCGGCGCCGGGCCGCGCAATGGCGAACGACGCCGCGGCATCGACCGCGTCATCATGCTGCTGGAAGCGCTTTTACGGCACCGCGCGCCGATGCGCGTCGGCGACATCGCCAAGATGATCGGCGCACCGCGTTCGACCACTTACGAAATCGTCAACAGCCTGCTCGAAGCCGAAATGCTCGAAAACGTCGGGACGGAGGGCTACGTCTATTTCGGGCGGGCTATGCACCTGTTCGGCTGGGCCTATTCGCATCACAACGCCCACTACCGGCGCATTATCGAGACGCTGGACAAGATGGCGGCGGAGACGGGCGAGACCGTGCAACTGTGCGGCCTGCGCGGGAATAAATATATCGTTCTCGATTGCCGGGACTCATCCGGCCCGTTCCGGATTTCAAGCGATGTCGGCGTCGAGGTGCCGATCCCGTGGACGGCGTCCGGACGGCTCTTGCTTAGCCATATGAGTGAGGAAGAGGTGAAGGACTTCATCCCGCCTGGCGACTACAAGCTTCCCGACGGCCGCGTCATTGCGCCAGCCGAGTTCTTCAGCGATGTCGCCCTGGCCCGCCAGCAAGGTTTCAGCGAGACCGCCGCTCTGGCCGACCGCTTCACCTGGTGCATGGCCGCGCCCATCCGCGATGGCCACGGCGCCATCGACAAGACCCTTTGCTTCGTGTTGCCGGTCGACACACCGGAAGCGCGGCGCAGCGAATTGCTTGCCCTGCTGTGCGAACGCGCCCGTGGATTGTCGTTGGCGGGAAGCTAGCGTGAAGAATCGGCTCTGATGCCTTGGCCAAGGGGGCGCGGAAAAATGGCCGGGCTCGAATGCGGCCCGGCCAAAAGAAGGTACAACCTTCAGAGGGGAACGCCGTTCAGTGGAATGGGAGGAAACCGCTGAACGGTGTTATCTGTTTGGGCTTGTTTGGGCGCGTTGGCGACGAACAAAATTCCAAAAGCCGGCGAAGGACGGAAATTTCTATTCTATTTGCCCTGACGCCTTCAGACAGGTGACGCCCTTGTCTCTAGGAGATCGGCATAGTGCCGGCGCGCCACGTCAGGATGCGAGCGCAGGCGACTTTTCAGCGCGTTGGTGCCGACGTCGCGAAACAGCGGGTTATCCGGATCGCTCGCCGGTCCGCGCGCCTCGGCAGCCAGATCTTGAGGCAAAGTAAGCAATGGGATCGTCGCATCGAGCCGGGCGCTGAAGAAGAATGGAACGGAAATTTGCTCGATACCGGCCGGCGGCGTGACGACACGGTGCACCGTTGCCCTGAGATAACCGTTCGATGCCAGTTCGAGGAGCTCGCCGATGTTGACCACCAGCGTTCCCGGGATCGGATCCACGTTCACCCAGCTTCCATCATATTCGACCTGCAGTCCCTTGTTCTCGTCCTGAAGCAGGAGCGTCAGGAAACCGCCGTCCTTGTGTGCGCCGACGCCCTGGTCGCCGCCGGTTGCGTCGCGCCCGGGATAGCGCACGATCTTCATGCGATGGTTGGGCTGGTCGCGGTAGATCGGATCGAAGGCGTCCTCGACCTGGTCGAGCGACAGTGCGAAGGCCTTCAGCAGGCGGACTGCCACCGCCGTCGCCTTGGTGTGCCATGCCAGCAGAGCCGGCTTGAGTTCCGGCAGGGTCGACGGCCATTGGTTCGGCCCTTGCAGTCGCGTCCAGGCAGGAATCCCCGGCCCCTGTGGCACGGGTCGACGCTCGACGCCGATGTCGAGCTGTTCGCGCCAATCGGCCTCGCCCTTGGTCAGTTCGCCACCGGTGCGCGTGTAGCCGCGGAATTGCGGGGACTTGACCATTTCGATGGCCAGCTTGTCGGCTTCCGGCAAGGCAAAGAACCGACGCGAGGCGTCGAGCACCTCGTCAATTTCCACAGCCGAAATTCCGTGGCCGCTGAGATAGAAGAAGCCGACATCGCGGGCCGCGGTGCGCAGGTCAAAAAGAAAGGTCCGACGCTCCGACGCGCCCTGTTCGAGGCGGCTGAGATCGAGCACGGGTACAATCCTGGCCATGGTCAACCTCCTCCTGCCTCAGGCATGGATCAGCCTTTACTGTGACACGCAGGTCGTTGCGATCAAAGCAACGTTCGATCCAATCTCGATGCCAACGGAAGAAAGTCAGCGCTGCGTTTGGCGGCCGGCAGGCAAATAACGTCCGAACGGGTGTTCGCATGGCACGAAAGCATCATGTCCAGCCATATGCGCGAATTTTCTGTCCGGCCGAGACTCAGAAATTTTCGACCCACGGCCTGAGTTCGAGCTCCCAAGTCCAGGCGCTGCGATGCTGCCGGTGGATTGCGAGATAGGTTTCGGCGATGGCGTCCGGAGATAGCCGGCGATCCTGCCGGTCGGGTTCGCTGGCCCGTCCGGGCTCGTTCGGCGCGATCACACCGTCGATGATGAAATGCGCGACATGGATGTTTTTCGGCGCAAGTTCGCGGGCCATGGATTGCGCCAGCCCGCGCAGGCCGAATTTTGGCATGGCAAAGCCGGCCGAACCAGAAAACCCATTCACGCTCGCGGTAGCGCCGGTGAACAGGATCGAGCCGGAACCACGGGAAAGCAACCGGCGCGCGGACTGCTGGCCGACCAGGAACCCGCCATAGGCGCCGACCAGCAATGCCTGTTTGACCGCTTCGGGTTGGAGGTCGGCGATCGGTCCGCGTGCGCGGCCGCTGGCGTTGAAAACCACAAGCGACAGAGGACCGGCCTTATCGGCGACGTCGAACAGGTTTTCGACCGACGTGACATCGGCAACGTCCGTTTCGACCGCCAGCGCGCTGGTCTCGTCGACCAGCGTGCTCAGCTTACTGACGTTGCGGGCAGCCAGGACCACGCGAAAGCCCTCCTTGGTGAAAAGACGCGCAAGCGAGGCGCTCAGCCCCAGCCCTGCTCCGGCGATAACTGCCACCTCTGATGTCATGGAGCTTCTCCCTTTCGGATTCTGGTGTGATTCAGATTCTAGTGCGGCAGATTAGCGATTCAGGTCTGCCACTCGTATTTCTGAGGCAGACCGTCCGGGCAGATCGAGTCGGATATCGGGCCGACATAGATATGTTCGCCGAGACGAAGGCCGGTCGGCCGATCGAGGCTCCTGACCGGGACGATTGTCATGGCATTCGAAGGTTCTGCGGTCTCAGGTCGCTCTCCATCTGCCCTCATCTTTAGTGAATGCGGCTTGATTGCGGGCGTGCAGATTGCTCGACAAGGCAACGAGGCGCCATAGCCGCTTTCCAGCCATCAACGTATTGACAAAATATTTTGTCAATACGAAAAAAGAAAATCCTGAGCGTGGGCGGGCGGCCGCATCGGCTCGTAGTGGCATCATCCTCCGCCCCTGGCGACGCCAAACCCTGAAAGGAGTTCACATGCCAATCAAGAAAGACGAAACCGGAAAGCGCTGGGTCGAGATGGAGTTCATCACGCCCGGGACACCCGAGCAGGTGTGGCGGGCAATGGCGACGGGCCCCGGTAACACCGCCTGGTTCACAAAAACCAGCATCGACGAGCGTGTCGGCGGCAAGCTTCATTTCGACTTCGGTCCCAATGGAGCCTCCACCGGCGAAGTGACGACCTGGGAGCCGCCTTTCCGTTTCGGCTATGTCGAACGCGAGTGGAGCGAAGGGGCGCCGCCTGTCGCAACGGAGATCACCGTGACCAGCCGGTCGGGTGATCGGTGCGTTGTTCGCATGGTCCATTCGCTGTTTGCCTCGACCGACGACTGGGACGATCAGTTGGAAGGGTTCGAGAGCGGCTGGCCCGGCTTTTTCGAGGTGCTGCGCGTTTACCTTTCGCATTTCGCCGGCGAAAAGGCCGCCAGCTTTACCGTGATGGCCAGTTCCGAGGCCGACCAGCTCTCGATTTGGAGGCGGCTCACCGAGACGCTCGGTCTTGCCGGCGCAGACGTCGGCGAGGAGCGGAACGGCCCGCAGCAGCCGGAGAGACTATCCGGCATAGTCGAACGCGTGCGGCAGGACGACAAGCAGCGCTTCATCGTGCTGCGCCTGAATGCCCCTGCTCCCGGCATCGCCCTGATCGGAACCTATGGTACCAGCGGCGGCGCAAATGCCAGCATGGCAATGTATCTTTATGGCGACGACGCCGAGCAGCGCGCCGCCGACGACGAGCCCAAGTGGCGGAACTGGTTTGGCGAAACCTTCAAGCATCCGGGCTGACGGATGCTTCTGGATCGCCGGCCAGAAGGTCGGCCGCCTAGTGGTCAAAATCCAACGCTTGGTACCCATACCGGCGATTGCCACAGTGTCCCTATGTCGGGGTGGAGAGCGGACGTTTCTAGCGGTATAGTTCCGCATGCTGATGCTCGCTGCTGTGCTCGATCTCGCCTTCGCCGCCTTCCATCTAGGATTTTGGCGGCTTTTCGGATGGCCGGCCCGGCTGAAGGGTTCGGGCAACCTAAACGCAGCAATCACTCAAACTCTGAATGTCATGCTGACGTTCACCTTCGTGTCTTACGGCGCAACATTGCTTTGGCTTTGGTACCGAGGGCTAATTTGGCCGCCACTTCTGTTTTTCGGAGCCGCTTTCTGGGCCATTCGCCTGGCTGCACAGTTCGCGCTCTTCGATATGCGGCCTTGGCAATCCAAGCTGATCTCGACAGTCTTCGCCGTCTCGGCTTCTGCCCATGCCCTCGCAGGGTTATAAGAGGCAAAATAGGCAAGTGTCGTTCAGGTTCTCAACGAACTCTCCAATGTCGCCCGCCGTAAAATGCGGCTGTCGTGGATGGATACCTACACGTTTCTGTCCACGCTACGTGGCCTGCTGACCGTCCATCCCGTCACCGTCGAGACGCACGAGACCGGGCTGGCGCTGGCCGAGCGTTACAGTTTTCCATCTACGACGTCATGATCGCCGCCGCAGCACTTCACGCTGCTGCGACACACTGTGGTCAGAAGATATGCAGCATGGGATGGCGCTCGACGAAGGGCTCCGTGTCGCCAATCCGTTTCGGCCAGGTGCCTGAAAAATGGCCAGTCAGTGACAGTTCCCAGTGGTACATCCTGCGCAGACTTCTTGACCGACGGCATAGCCGAGCGTTGCTACGCAGGTGGGTGGAAAGGCCGACAGGGCTGAGACGAGGGCCAGGATAGCGAGCACGGCACCCGCCACCCGGCAGATGGCGCGGTGACGTCGCATTGCCGCGGCGCGCACGACCGGACGCGAAAGGACAATGGCCAGAACCCCGTACCAGACTATATCGAAGATCGCAACAACGGCCGCCACCATGAGCACCTCGCTCGAATTCTGGATCGGCAGCATCAGCCCGATGAAGGCGACGGCGAAGAAGGTGGCGGCTTCAGGCGAAAGAAAGCTGACGAGAAAACCTCCGGCAAACAATCCGGTCTGCCGTTTGTGAGCCGCTTCGCCCACGGCAGGCGGCGCTGTTCTAGCGATGCGCAGCGCCATCCAGCCAAGGACTGTCGCCCCTGCGATCTTGACCGCCGGCATCGACAGGGACTCGGCAACGTGAACGGCGCCGAGCGCCACCAGGACCGCCAGCGCTGCGGTTCCGGCGCCGACGCCCGCCAGCAGCGGGATCGTCTTGCCGAAGCCATGCAGCGAGGCAAGGCTGCCGGTCGCGAGCCAGATCGGCCCAGGCGTGATCGTGATTACTGTGTAGGCCGCCAGGAATTGGAGCATGGCCGTCGACAAAAGAAGCGAGCTTGACATGGCACCTTCCTGGTTGTTGCGTCCGGCGCAATCCTATGCGGGCCGGCGAGTGCGCAAATCGGTGCCGTCACCCATTGGGCGGACGGTTTCCCGGTTTCCGCGGGCGTGTTCTTGCTTTTGTGGGATTGCCCAATTTTGGTGCCGGCCTGGCGCATCGGGGAGACTACGCGGTTTTGTCCGCGGCGCACCGAAGCTCACGACATTCGCCAGGCCGTGGTCGGGCGAAAAGCGGTTGAGGACCTCAGGCTGAACGGGTTCGGGATCGACCGCACCGCCATGCGGTTGGCGGTTGCTCCGATGCCTACGACGCTTGTGAAACGTGAGTAGGATGATGGCAATGCAGCAAGCAGCGTTGATCGCAAACACCGTCGCCATCTGACAGTTCCGTACCGCTACGAGGGCGTAAGCTACAGTGGAAAGATGCGATGCGGCGAACAGGCTCCAGGTCCAATAAGAGACCGCAGTCGCACCGTTTGTATCCCGGACAATTGCTGCCATCTGAGGAAAATATGCGAGTACGCGAACCGCGTTGAATGAAGTGAAGGCAAGGAGCGCCATTTCGATCCTGGTCATAGGAACCCTCTTGGACTTTAAGAAAGCACTCGATGTCCGGCGGTTCGGCGCCCAGTGCTTAATCTCGGCTCGTTCATCGTCCGTTGCCCCAGGCTCGAGACCACCTTTTTCTGCGCTCGGCGTGAAGGCAGCGTGATTCCTCCCGCCGACTGCCGATCACGTGCTGTTCACGAGCCGCTGACGACGACCGGTTCAATCGGTGCAGATCCCGATCGGAGGCGAACCCGATCTTCTCCGGTGCCTGGTTTCCGACAGCTGATCTCCTGGTTTTTCGCGATCTTGCCTGGTTTTCACGGGCTTGCCGTGCATCTGCCGACGGCAAAGCCAGGGCTCGCCGCGAAGGCGGAGCAGAATTTTTTCCATCTGGTTTTCATGCGTTGAATTTGCCGAGCACGGCGGCAACCTGGTGCTCGACTGTCGCGGCGAGCGCGACAGGCGCCGTGCTACCGCCTTGTTACCCAAACTTTGAGCAGCATTGTGAGCACCTGTTGTCTTGCCTCGTCAGCTCTGCTGGGCGCTGCGCCAGCTTTCGCGCCAGTTTTGCGGTCGATGAAAATGCACCCCATCGCCGATTGCGTGGTGTCATTTTCCCTGTTGAAGCGGAAGGGTTCCGGTCGGGTTGAGACGATCACCTTGCCGCGCAATTCGCCTGTCGAACGATGCTGCTGTGAAGCGGAGCCTCGATCCGGTGACAGGACGCGTCAGTCGTGGAGTTCTCTCGAGATCGCCGGGCCGACCGAAAAGTCGCTGAATGTGACTTCGAAACCTTCACGTTGCGGCGAACAGCACATCATGCCGATATCGACTGTTTTCGACGGCGGGAAGTAGGCGAGCCGCACCGGCTTCCAGCGATGGTCGGAGGCATCGAGATACTGAACGCGGATTGTCTCGGCATGGCGGGTCAGCCGGATCCTGACGCCGTCCGGCCCGGCCGGGATGCTGACCAACGACCAGTCGGAAGCATCATTGGTGACGACGACGGAAAAATATGCCAGCCCGTCAGTAAACTCGATGCCCGCCTTGACCCAGTGCGTCTCGCTCAGCCGGACCATCAAACCGGCCTGATCGTAGAGCACCTTGTAGTCCCCCTTGACGGTGACCTCGGCGCTGAAGTCGCCGTCGACCTGACGGTAGAGGAAGTGGCCATTGTCGCGCCAGAAGTCGTAGAATGTCTCGCGCCAGAAATCGGTCTCTTTGCCGGTCCGCACATGTACGGTGCTGTCGCCGAAAGCATGGTGCGGTGGCGGGTTGAGCCACGTCAGTTCTGCATTCTGAGATGTCATCGACTTGCTCGCCTGTCGGGTTCGTGCTGCGTTATCCGTCGCTCATGCGAAGAGGTGGATTTACCTCTTGTAAGCGGCTTCGGCCGCTTCATTTCGGCGTTTGGTAAAGCTCGGACGCGGCCTCCCTCAGCGCGCGTCGGCTGTCTGGCCTGAAATACATCATGTGGCCGCCTTCCAGCAGGTCGACGCGGATGGGCTTTGCGCCAGGAAGCGAAGGAACCTGCCCAACAAGGTAGCGCGACACCAGATAGGGTGTCACCAGGTCGGTGTAGCCGTTGACGATCAGCACGCCGAGGCCGGGGTTCAACGCGCGCGCCTGCTGGAGATCATCCATCACGCCGACATAGCCCTGACGCGTCGGGCTCGTCCCGTAATCCCAATTGCCGCTGATTTCACGGTTGAGAAGCCGATAGCTTAGATCGGTGCGGAATTTCAATTCGTCCCTGATATAGCTGACAAAGGCGGAAGTGAGCGCCGGCACGCTTCGGTCGAGCACCGGATCAGGACCGCTGGGCCTTGGACTTTCCGGGGCAACGTCTGCCGTTTCGATCGTGCCGTCATAGACGCTGAGAACATTGCCCCTTGCCCGCGCAAACTCCTTGGCGAAGAGCGCGGTGGGAATGCGTGCAAAGTTTCGTTTGACGAGTTCGAGCGGCAGGCCGGTGATTTCAGCCACGCGCGGGCTCGCCAGGCGCCCACCCTGTTCGAGCCCGCTGGCAAGCGCGACGAGATAGTCGCCAAGCGCATAGCGTTCGACATCGGCCAACCGCTCCTGCAGCTCGGAACCGGAGACGTTTTCGCTGCGCAGGCGCACCGCCGCCAGCGACGGCAGCTCAAGCGCCCAGTGAAGCGGCTGGAACTCGTCGGGCCGCACGAGTGTGAATTCGAGCGCCGGCGAGATGAGCACGATGCCGCGAGGACTGATGCCGATATCATCCTGGAGTGTCTTGGCAAGCAGTGCCGCCCGAAACCCGCCATAGCTTTCGCCAGCAAGAAACACCGGCGACCCTGCGCGGCCCGCCTGTGCCAGATAAAGCCGGATGAAGGCGCCCATCGCGGCGGCGTCCTGATTGACGCCCCAGAAGCTGCGTGCTTCGGTGCCGGGTGCTTCGCGGCTGTAACCCGTTCCCACGGGATCGACAAAGACCAGGTCGGTCATGTCGAGCCATGTGTTCGGGTTGTCCAAAACCCGCTGCGGCGGCGGGAGAAAACTTCCATCGGCCGCTGTCGCCATCACGCGTGGACCGAGCGCGCCAAGATGCAGATAGGCGGAAGCCGCTCCGGGACCACCGTTGAATACGAAGGTGATCGGGCGCTGGGGATCAGGTTCCCGGCTTGGCTCGGGACGTAGCGTGTAGGCGACATGAAAAACTTCGGCGGTGACGTCGCCCTTGCCGGATAGCAACGACAGGGTGCCGGCCTTTGCCTGATAGTTGAGCGTACGCCCCGCGATCACGATCGAATGATCGGAGACCTGGGGAGGCGGAAGCAGCGATAGAACGCCACCCGAAGGCGACGGCCGCTCGGCCACTTCCGCATGGCCGGCCGGAAGGCCGCCAACCAGCAGCAGCATAGCAAGGGTGATTTCTAACAGCTTGGTACGCATGACGACTCCGAAGCGGAAACGACTGGAAGCTACCACGCTGTTGGCTCAGCCGAAATCACAGGACCGTGCAGAGCCTTGCTGCCGGAAGGAAACCGATAGCTTTCACCGCACGATCTTCACGCACATCGGCGTGCCACATCGATGGATCGCCCGGTGTCGGCCAGTCGCCCCGTGGCCGCGTCGCATGCAAAAATCGAGATGCGGTCGGCGTTCTGGTTGGCCGACAAGAGATGGCTGCCGGAGGGCGTAAGTGCCAGGTTGCGCGGCGTGGCGCCGCCGCAAGGCGTGTAGTCGACAGGGCAAGCCTGCCGGTTTGCTGGTCGACCGACGCTGTCATCGCCGCGGTTGGATCCGTAAAGGAAGCGGCGCCTCGCGGTTGAGACTGCCGACAAATACCAGCCAGGCATTTTGCATCAAATCATCCCTTGTTCGCCGGCGTTGGCCGCCGCGGATCGCGGCAAAATTTCGCCTGTTCACGCTTGCCACACAATCCCATATGTGAAAATACTATTCACAAAAGAAGATTGGCGGGAGGGTCGACCATGCAATTCGTTGGTCCGCGGCGCGTCCGGACGGATGATCCGTGCTTCCAAAGGGTGCTGCCATGACGGGTTTCCCGCCGACCGTCGGCCTGGCATCGACACATCCCGCCAACATGCCGAAGGGGCACCTGCAGACGGTGAAGTACCGCAATCCGGCCAATTTCGCCGGCGAGACGGAGAACCAATGACCGCCGCTGCCGAATTGCCGCTGGCCGGGCTCGTCGTCGTCGATATGAGCCAGTTCCTGTCCGGGCCCTACTGCTCGCTGCGACTGCTCGACCTCGGCGCCCGCGTCATCAAGATCGAGCGGCCGGATGGCGGTGATCTGTCGCGCCGGCTTTATCTCAGCGACACCGAGATCGGCGGCGATTCCACCATCTTCCATGCCATCAACCGCGCCAAGGAAAGTTTCGCCATCGACCTTAAGGACGAGGCCGACCTTGCAGCGCTGCGCGGGTTGCTGGGCAAGGCCGACGTGCTGATCCAGAATTTTCGGCCCGGCGTCATCGAGCGCCTGGGTCTCGACTACGAGGCGGTGCGAAAGATCAACCCGCGCCTGGTCTATGCCTCGATCAGCGGCTATGGCGAAGAGGGTCCCTGGGTCAAGCGACCCGGTCAGGATCTGCTGGCGCAGGCGCGCTCCGGCGTGATGTGGCTGAACGGCGACGAGGGCCAGGGACCGGTGCCCTTCGGCCTGGCGATCGCCGACATGCTGGCGGGATCCGCCGCCGCGCAAGGTATCTTGGCAGCCCTTGTGCGGCGCGGCGTGACCGGTAACGGCAGCCATGTCGAGACCAGCCTGCTCGAAGCGCTGGTCGACTTCCAGTTCGAGGTGCTGACCACGCATCTCAATGACGGACGCCGCCTGCCGCGGCGATCAGCCTTCCGCAGCGGCCATGCCTATCTGTCGGCGCCTTACGGCGTCTATCCGGCCAAGGACGGCTATCTGGCGATCGCGATGACGCCGATCTCAAAGCTCGCCGATCTTTTGGAACTCGAAGAGCTAGCGCTCTATCGCGATCAGCCGTCGACCTGGTTCACCGCCCGCGACGAGATCAAGGCGATCATCGCCCAGTGCATTGCGACGAAGACGGTCGAGGAATGGCTGGCCATTCTCGAGCCGGCCGACATCTGGTGCGCCAAGGTGCTGACCTGGCCGGAAATGATGGCAAGCGAGGGCTTTCAGGTCCTTGACATGCTGCAGACGGTAACGCGCGAGGATGACGTCTCGATCCTCACCACGCGTTCGCCGCTCAGGGTCGATGGCGTTCGGGCCAAGGTCGAGCGCGCCGCGCCGCGCATCGGCGAGCACAGCGCAAAGATCCGCAAGGAGTTCGGGCTGTGAGCGACGTGACGCTCAAAGGCATGACCTGGAGCCATCCGCGCGGCTACGACCCGATGGTCGCCTGTTCGGCGCTGTGGAAGGAACGGACCGGCGTCACTATCGAATGGGACAAGCGCTCGCTGCAGGATTTCGAATCCTTTCCGGTCGAGGAACTGGCCCGTACCTACGATTTGATCGTCATCGATCACCCGCATGTCGGCCAGATTTCCGCCGAGAATTGCCTGGCGCCGCTCGATATCGCGGGCCGCGAAGCTGAACGCGCGGCGCTGGCGGCGGGCAGCGTCGGCCGGTCCTATCCAAGTTACAACTGGCAAGGCCGGCAGTGGGCGTTTCCGATCGATACGGCGAGCCAGGTGCAGGCGTGGCGGCCTGACATGCTTTCTGCCGCCCCGGCGAACTGGGCCGATGTGCTCGACCTGGCCCGGCAGGGCCGCGTGCTGTTGCCGCTCAGGCCGCCGCATTCGCTGATGGTATTCTACACGCTTGCAGGCAATCTCGGCCGGCCCGCCGTCGAAGAGCCTGGCGACCACATAAACCCTGACATGGGCAGCCGCGTTTTCGAGACGATGCGTGAGATCGCGGCTCTCGTCGACCTGGCCTGCCTTGGTATGGACCCGATCGCGGTTCTGGAACAGATGGCCGAATCGGGATCACGGATCGCTTGCGCACCGCTGATCTATGGCTATGTCTCCTATGCCATCGCCGGATTCCGTACCAACCGCCTTGCCTTCGCGAACATCCCGGCAGCGGGAAACGCCGGTCCGGTCGGCTCGGCGCTCGGCGGAACCGGCATTGCCGTGTCTGCCTTTTCCATGGCCAGGCAGGCGGCCATCGACTTCGCCTATTGGATCGCCAGCGGCGAGGTGCAGCGCGGCCCCTATGCGTCGGCCGGCGGCCAGCCCGGCCATGCCGCAGCTTGGGACGATGCAGCCGTCAACGCAGCCGCCGGCAATTTCTACCAGAACACGCGCGCCACGCTCGAGAGCGCCTGGGTCAGGCCGCGGCACGATGGCTACATGGCATTCCAGCAGGCCGCGTCCGATCGCATCAATCTCGGCCTGACCGAAAGCCACGATGCCGGACGGGTCGTTGCCGATCTCAATCGACTGTTTCGGGAGAGTTTCCCGGCACGGGTGTCCGGCGCTGCCGGTGGAGAATCGGCGTTAGAAATTCCATAGCCGCTTCGCATTTCCGGACAGCAGCTTTTCCCGTTCGTCAGCGCTTGCACCGCCAAGCAGCGCGTGCGTTGCCGCAATCCAGGTCGCAAGCCCGCCGCCAAGCGTGCAGACCGGCCAGTCGCTGCCCCACACGACGCGGTCCCAGCCGAAGCATTGGATAGTGTGCTCGACATAGGAACGCAGCGTTTCGACAGTCCAGGATCCGGCGTCCGCATAGGCGACCACGCCGGAAATCTTGCCGACGACGTTCGGGCGCCGCGCGATCTCCGCCATATGCTCGCGCCAGGGATGCTCACTGCTGCGCGTTATGTCCGGAACGCCGCAATGGTCGAGCACGAACTGCACATCCGGCGCGAGATCGGCGAGTGCGATCGCCTTGGATATCTGGTGCGGCAGGACGACGAGGTCGAAGGTCAGGCTCGTGCCGGCAAGCCGCTTGATGTTTTCCCGAAACAGCGCGCCTTCCGAGAGCTCGTCCGGCACGACGTGGAGCACACGGCGAAAACCCTTGACGAAAGGATCGGCGCGCTGGCGCTCAAGATAGGCGGCAAAGCCCGGCTCCTCAGGTCGGCAAGAGGCGATTGCCCCACGCAGCAGACTGTCCTTCTGCTGTGACAGTCCCTTCACCTGGCGGGTCTCAGCCTCGATATCTGCTGGATCGACATCGACTTCCATATGCAATGCGCCCTCTATACCGGCGCGGCGGGCCTGAATTGCATATTCGTCGTAGGAGAAATCGCGGTTTAGCGCCGGCACGCCGGAGAGCCAGGGATAGCGCAGCGCCGACTGGTCGATCAGATGCAGATGGGTGTCGAAAATCATGACGACGCGCTCCTCCTTCGGCGTTCAAAATTATCTCACGGAGAAATTGTTCATTCAAATAAGAATTTACTTCACCTGCTTGCCCGCTGCTCCCGCCAATTGCGATAGCTTTTCGGTCGCTGCCAGCAACAGTTCTATCGTCCTCGTAATGTCGGGCGCCTTGGGTGCGTTGACCAGGGTTATGTAAGGGATCGACAGCGCGGCGATCGCCCTACCGTCCGAGCCAAGCACAGGTGCCGACAGGTTGAACACCCCAGCGGTCTGCATCGACGCCATCATTTCATAGCCGCGTTCCCGGATCTGGTCGAGGCGGGCAAAGAACTCCGGCGATTGAGGCGGCTTGTCGGTGCTGCGCAGATGTTCGGAGATCATCATCTGCCGCTCTTCCGGCGAGCGGAACGCCAGCAGCACATGGCCGGAGCCGGTGTCGAATAGGCTGACATGCGCGCCGACGCGAATAGAGATTCCCCAATAGTTCGGCGCCTCCTGCTGTGCGATCACGACCGCTGAACCGCGGTCGAAGACGACAAGCTGGTTTGCCTGCTGCGAGGTTTCGGCAAGCTCGCGCATCAGCGGCGTTGCGTAGGAAACCAGCCGGCGCACCGGCGCGTGCAGCTGCGCCAGGCCAAACAGCTTGAGCGTCAGCGAGTAACGGTCGCCATCCGGCCGCGTGACATAGCCGCGCCGCACCAGCCGGTCCAGCATGCGGTAGAACTCGTTGGGACTGCGGTCCAGCTTCTTGGCGATTTCCGCCTGCGTCAGGCCGCCATCGACGCCGGCCAACAGCTCGAGAATGTCGAGACCCTTGTCCAGTGCAGGGGCACGATAGCGGTCATCGTCCTCGTCCTCTGCCATAGTCACTCCCCAGTAAATTTTAGGTTTCATATACGCACAATGGCTGCATCCGGAAAGAACCTTTCAGATTGACGTCTCTATAAATGTTCTGTTTGTATATGAATGAATCGTGGAAATCACCACGGCACGTCCGAAACCGCTCAAGGCCGGCGACCGGATGAAAATGAGCCTGGACCTGTCGCGGGCCTATCTATTTTCTGCTGAAACGGGCAAGGCATTGCGAGGTTAACGTCATGGCAAAGATCGAGAAAGTCGAACTGCGCATGGTCGACCTGGTGCCCAAGGTCAAGCGCACCGATGCAATCCAGAGTTTCGTCAGCCAGGAGACGCCGATCGTCACCATCACCGATGCCGACGGCGCGGTCGGCACCGGCTACAGCTACACGATCGGCACCGGCGGCTCGTCGGTGATGCGGCTCTTGGCCGATCACCTAGCGCCGCGGCTGATCGGCCGCGACGCAGAGATGATCGAGGCTATCTGGCACGAGCTCGAATTTGCCACCCACGCCACGACGATCGGCGCGATCACTGCCATAGCGCTGGCGGCCATCGATACAGCGCTCTGGGATCTGCGAGCAAAGAAGCAGGGACTGCCTTTGTGGAAGCTGGCCGGCGGCGCCAAGGACCGCTGCCCGCTTTACACGACCGAGGGCGGCTGGCTGCATATCGAGACCGAGGCGCTGGTCGAGGACGCGCTGGCCGCCAAGGCCAAGGGTTTTCGAGGATCGAAGGTCAAGATCGGCAAGCCGCACGGCTCCGAGGATCTTGCCCGGCTGACGGCGGTGCGCCAGGCGGTCGGCTCGTCCTACGAGATGATGACCGACTGCAACCAGGGCTTTTCGGTCGACGAGGCGATCCGCCGGGCGGAGCGGCTGCGCGACCTCGACCTCGCCTGGATCGAGGAACCGCTGCCGGCGGACGACATCGACGGCCATGTGCGGCTGTCCAATGCCACCTCGACGCCGATCGCCATTGGTGAGTCGCTCTATTCGATCCGGCATTTCCGCGAATACATGCAGAAGGGCGCCTGCTCGATCGTTCAGGTCGATGTCGGCCGCATCGGCGGCATCACCCCGTGGCTGAAGGTCGCGCACGCGGCGGAGGCGTTCGACATCCCGGTCTGCCCGCATTTCCTGATGGAGTTGCATGTCAGCCTGACCTGCGCCGTTCAGAACGGCAGATATGTCGAGTATATTCCGCAGCTCGATGAATTGACCGGCAAGAAGATGCGCATCGAGGACGGGCAAGCCTTGGCGCCGGACGAGCCCGGCATTGGCATCGACTGGGACTGGGAAGCGGTCAAGGCGAAGAGTATCGCGGAATTCACCATGATAGTGAAATAGGAGGCGGATATGCAGCGAATGGGAATGGTGCTCGGCCTCAAGCCGGAGAAAGTCGCCGAGTATGTGCGGCTTCACGCCGCCGTCTGGCCGGATGTCCTCAAGATGATTTCTGCCTGCAACATCAAGAACTATTCGATCTATCTCAGGGAGCCGGAGCACCTGCTGTTTAGCACTTTCGAATATCACGGCACCGACTATGCCGCCGACATGGCGAAGATGGCCGCCGATCCCAGGACGCAGGAATGGTGGGCGCTCTGCATGCCTTGCCAGGAGCCGCTGCCGACCCGCAAGGAGGGCGAGTGGTGGGCTCCGATGGACGAAGTCTTCCATCATGACTGATGCTGTTTTCGATCCTGCCTCGCTCTCGCAGGCGTGGGCACAGCCGTCAAAGCCAAGACCGATCGTGATTTTCGGTGCCGGGTCGATCGTCGCCGATGCGCATTTTCCGGCCTATGCGAAAGCCGGTTTCCCGGTCGCCGGACTTTTCGATCCCGACCAGGCCAAGGCGAGAAAACTGGCGCAGAAATGGGGCGCCACGGCTTACCGGTCGGTCGAGGAAGCCGCGTCAGTGAGGGACGCCATTTTCGATCTTGCGACGCCACCGGCTCATCATGCCGGCGTGCTCAGGGCTTTGCCCGACAATGCCGTGGCGCTGATCCAGAAACCGATGGGCAGCGACCTCGCCGAGGCGACCGAGATCCTCGAAATCTGCCGCGCCAAAAACCTCAAGGCGGCGGTGAATTTCCAGCTTCGCTTCGCACCGATGATGCTGGCGCTCAGGGATGCGATCGCCAAGGGCTGGCTGGGCGACGTGGTCGATTTCGACGCATGGCTGGCGCTGGCGACACCCTGGCAGCTCTGGGAGTTCCTGCTGAAGGCGCCGCGCGTCGAGATTGCCATGCACTCGATCCATTATCTCGACCTGATCCGGCAGTTGCTCGGCGATCCCAGGGGGATTCACGCCAAGACGCTCGGTCATCCCGGCCACAAGGTTGCGCAAACCCGCACCAGCGCGATCCTCGACTATGGCGATACCGTACGCTGCGCACTGTCGATCAACCACGATCATAAATTTGGTCGCAGGCATCAGGCCTGCGAGTTCCGCATCTGCGGCACCGAGGGCGCCGCCTATCTCAAACTCGGGCTCAACCTCGACTATCCGCGCGGCGAGCCTGATATTCTTGAAATCTACCCGAAGGGCGGCTCCGACTGGGTCACCGTGCCGCTCGTTGGCGAATGGTTTCCGGATGCCTTTGTCGGCCGCATGGCCAATGTCCAGCGCTACGCATCAGGCGAGGACGCCGAGCTTGTCAGTTCCGTCGAGGATGGCTGGAATACGATGGCGCTGGTCGAGGCCGCCTACCAATCGAGCGCGGCGCCGGCAACACCGATCGCGGCGAGGCCCTGACATGGAACAGACGATCTACTTTGAAGACTACCAGATCGGCTCGTCGCGCATCACCAGCGGACGCACCATCACCGAGACCGACTTCGTCGTCCATGCCGGCCATACCGGCGATTTCTTTCCTCACCACATGGACGCCGAGTTCATGAAGACGACGCCGTTCGGTCAGCGCATCGCCCACGGCACGCTGGTCTTTTCGGTCGGCGTCGGGCTGACGGCGAGCATCATCAACCCGGTCGCCTTCTCCTATGGCTACGACAGGTTGCGCTTCATCAAGCCGGTATTCATCGGCGATACTATCAAGACCCGCACCACCATCTCGGCTAGGGAAGACGACCCGAAGCGGCCGGATTCGGGTCGGGTCATCGAGCGCTGCGAGGTGATCAACCAGCATGGCGATGTGGTCCTGGTGGCCGACCACATCTACATCGTCGAGCGCCGCGACAAGCCGAATCGCGGCTGAGCTATTTGCGGCCGCGAGCGTTCATATCCGGTCGACCGGATAGAGCGGCTTTCCGCCGCGCAGGACCGATGCGCTATCGGCAAACACCTTGTTGCGAACCTCGGCGTAAGACTGGATCGAGTAATGCGCCGCGTGCGGACTGAACACGACGGCGTCCAGCGCCAGCAGCGGGTTGTCGGGCGAAGGCGGCTCCTGCTCGAATGTATCGATGCCGGCGCCTGCCAAAGGCGACGCTGGATCAAATCTACCAATGCGACTTCGTCGATCGGCCTGCCGCGTAAACGGCAGTCAGTTGGCGTCTCCTACTGTCAGGAACGGTCCATGCGCGTTGAGGACCGGCGATTGGTCTGCGTGCGACGCCCGCACAATGATTTCGCCCACCCGTCGAGGGAGGGAAGCTCGCCCGCGAGGGCCGCTCGGTTACTTGCTCGTGGGGTCGACCGGGGTTTTGGAGCCTCGCCTGGGTCGGCGGATGGCTCTCACCTTGCCGCTGTTTCCACCGCCGCAGAAAAACTGAACGCCACCATCGGACTCGAGCCCCGACACGCCTGTTCCAGGCGGCATCTCGAGCTTCTCCAGAACCTTTCCCGTTTCAGGATCTATCCGCCTGACGTCGCTCTCGTCACCCTCCCAGGTGCCGTGCCAGAGTTCGCCGTCGATCCAGGTGACCCCTGTGACGATACGGTTGGAATCGATTGTGCGAAGAACTGCTCCTGTCTGGGGATCGATCTGATGGATTTTGCGACCGCGATTCTGCCCCACCCAAAGTGATCCTTCGGCCCAGGCGAGCCCGGAGTCGCCGCCACCACCCGGCGCCGGAATCGTGGCGAGCACGCGGCCAGTGTTGGGATCGATCTTCTGGATGCGATCTTCAGCGATCTGGAACAGGTGCTGACCATCGAAGGCCGTTCCCGCGTGCGCAGCGACATCGATCGCGCGCACAACCTTCCCGCTCGCAGGATCCAAGGCGTTCAGTCTGTCTCCGGACGCAAACCAGACGTGCTGACCGTCGAACGTAACCCCAGCCACCTGGTCGACACCCGGAAAGGGTCCATATTCGCGGAGGACTTCGGCTGCAGATCGTTTCATGCTTCTCCTCCAGGCTCAGATCTGTTGAATTGTCCCGACACTAGTAACCCGACAGTGAGCCGGGGAGTAACAAGATTGTCGGGAATCCCGGCACGGGCGGGGTCATCCAACGGCGCGCCCGCCCGCGACCGAACGACTGCACCTTGCCTGCTGCCGCAAGCTGCTCGAGCGAGCGCTGCACGGTGCGCGAGCTGGCTCCTAGCGCAATTGCGAGTGCCGAGCTCGACCACGACTCGCCGTCGGCGAGGAAGGCGAGCACCGCTGCATGCTGCTCGTCGACGGGCGGCGCCAGCACCACGACATCGCGTGGGCGGCGCGGCTTAAGCGCAAAGCCTCGCTTGGTCGCGCTCACATCCGCCAGTGGCCGCAGCTCCACGCGAAGCCGACCGACTTCGACCCGCAACCGTGCGCGATGTGATTCATCGGCGTGCTTGCCGCCGAAGGCGCGGGCGACGAGCGTGCTCCTCGGCACGTCTGCGGGCCAGGCTTCGCCCAGCGTGCGCGCAAGCGCGAACAAGACCGGGCGCGTTGCGAGCGAGACGATCATGCCGGCGTCCCGCACGACATTGCGGCAGGCGTCCACGACGAGCGCCCCCGACGCCAGCAGCGCTTCGACCTCCTCGAGCAGGATCGGGCGCTCCTCACCACGCGCGATCAGGCGCGCCGCGGGCGTGTTCATCACGAGGGATGCGCCTTCAACCTCGGCCGTCAGCGCTGGAATGTCCGCCTGGCGCGCGGCGTGCTCGGCCCGCGCGAGCGCAGCGCGCGCCGCTTTGGTCCGGAGGCGGCGTATCGCGATCCCCGCAATCACCAGCTCGTGGGCGGCTCGCGACGCGGGTGGGAGCGTTGCGGGGTCGAACCCCGCGAGCCCGCTCTCGGCCTCATCGAGGCGTCCGATCAGGAGCAGGCGCCGAGCCTCGAGATTGCGCGCATGCGCGGCATTGAGGTGGTCGCCGTGCTTTTCAAGCGTCGACCGCGCGGCGTCGAGTGCCTTCGCCGGCCAGCCGAGGTCGCGCGAGACGAGCGCGATCTCGGCTTCGGCGACGACGCACCTCGCGCGTGCCACTGCCTCTTTCGGACCGAAGGCGCGCGCAGCACTTTTGAGAAGAGCCTTTGCTCGAACGAGATCGCCGATCTGCGCCATCGCGATGCCGCGCAACGCAAGCGCAGGCGCATCGTCACGCAGGGCGACCCGCTTCAATGCGCCGAGGGGATCACCCGTTGCGAGGGCGCGCGCCGCAGCGGTGATCAGCGAGTCCATCGGAATCCCGTCACACTTGTCACTCTCACCATTCGATGTCCGGTCCTAATCTATCTCAGGAGCAACAGCCAGCGCGCCGTATCGAAACGGTGCGAACGACGCACGACACCAGAGGAGAAGGACGATGCCGACACACAGGACCGGAACACGAGGGCGTAACGTGACGGGGGGTCTGGTGGCACCGTCACGACGAGTACGGCCAAGGCTGACGTTTCGATGACACTGCACCCCAACCGCACGCAGAAGATGCCGTTCGCCGGCAGCGGACCTGCCGATATCCCAAGCGGCAACGTCGCCCCCCGCGGCGCGGCCGACTGGCTATCCCTGGCGGCCGCGCCAACATTCGCAATCATGGCGTTGCTGACGGCCGTTACCGCTGATGCGGACATGATCTGCTCGGCGGCGGAAGGTGCGTCGCCGCTGAGCGGAATGGTCGTGATGTACTTGCTGATGAGCGCCTTCCATTTGGCGCCTTGGCTGAAGCTGGTTGCCGGCCGACGAGGCGGTGTCCGCCGGTCCTGATCCAGTGTTCGCGAACCCTCTCTCAGGCGGCGCTCCACGGTCTTGCCCCTTGGATGATCTCTTGAGCCCGTACGGCAAAGCGGCCGGCGAGAGGCCATTTGCCGGCGGCGTCGGCTGACGCCGCGCTGCCGGCTCGCGCCCGGTCGGCGATGCCAACGAAGATCACCGCGAAACGGAACAACGAAAACACCAGGTGGAAGCGTTCCAGAGGCGCAGTAGGTACGGCATGCGCGAAATAATGGTCGAGGAATTCGCGCTGGCTGGGGATGCCGAGTGCAGCATGATCGAGCCCGAGGATGCCGCCATATTCGTCCGGGGTCGAATGCCAGGTCATCGAGCAAAAGCCGAGATCGGCGAGCGGATGGCCGATCGTCGACAGCTCCCAATCGAGAATCCCGATCACCTCAGGCTTGCCGGGATGGAACAGCAGATTTCCGAGGCGGAAGTCGCCATGGGCGATCGACACGCGCCCATCATCCGCGGGCATATGCTGCGGCAGCCAGTCGGCGACCGCTTCGAGGGCCGGAATTCTGTCGCTCGGGGATTCCCTGAGCTGCTTGGTCCAGCGGCCAATCTGGCGCTCGAAATAGTTGCCGGGCCGGCCGTAGTCGCCGAGACCGACCTCGTCGGGACGGACAGCATGCAATTTGGCCATCGCTTCGGCCATGCCGAAATAGATGCCGCGTCGCTCCGCGGGCGAAAGGCCGGGCAGCGAACAGTCATGGAAGACGCGACCATCCAGCCGCTCCATCAGATAGAAGGGCGTGCCGAGCGGCTCGACGCCGTCGTGATAGAGCATCGGCCGCGGCACCGGGACATCGGTCGGTGCGAGCGCTTCAAGCACGCGGAACTCGCGGTCGACGGCATGCGCCCCGCGCAGGATCGGCCCGGCCGGCTTCTTGCGCAGCACCATACGATGCGCACCATAGTCGACGAAGTAGGTGGGGTTGGACTGTCCGCCGCCGATCCGCTGGAGCGTCATTGCGGCATCGCCGAAGCGGTTCGCGAGAAAGCCCTTCAATGCAGCAGGATCGAAATCCGCATTCAAGGGCTGCGCCATCTTTCCTCCTGAGACGCCACCGCGTCCCCTACGCCTCGCCTTCGACAGTCCAGCGCCAAAAACCCCTCTCCTCCTCGTTGAGGAAACGGTTCAGCACCATCTTGTGGACCTCATCGGCACCGTCGACCAGCCGCGCCTGACGAGCATAGCGGTAGATCCATTCGAGCACCGTGTCCTTGGAATAGCCTCGCGCGCCATTGATCTGGATCGCCACATCGGCCGCGTCATGCAGCACATTGGCGACCTGGACCTTGGCCATCGACACTTCCTTGCGGGCAAAGCCGCCGCGATCCAGCTCCCACGCAGCCTTCATCACCAGAATGCGGCCGATCTCGATGCGCATGGCTAGGTCGCCGAGCTTCATCTGGACGCTTTCGCGGTCGGCGAGGCGCTGGCCGAAACTATGGCGCTCGGCAGCGTATGCGTGCGCGATCTCGACGCAGCGCTTGGACAGTCCGAGCCAGCGCATGCAGTGGGTAAGTCGCGCCGGGCCGAGCCGCACCTGCGTCACCTTCATGCCCCTGCCCTCGCCGACCAGCATGTCTTCGACAGGAATTTCGAGCCCGTCGAACTCCAGCTCGCAATGCCCGCCATGCTCCTCCGGGCCCATGATCTCGATGCGGCGCATGATGCGCCAGCCCGGCTGGTCCTTGTGGAACAACAGCGCCGACAGACCATGGCGCGGGTCGTCCGAGGTTCGCGCGATCAGAATGAAATGGCTGGCCTCCTCCGCGCCGGTGATGAACCATTTGCGGCCGGTCACGACATATTTGTCGCCGCGCCGCTCCGCACGCGTCATGATCATTGAGGGATCCGAGCCGCCGCCGGGGTGCGGTTCGGTCATGGCAAAGGCCGAGCGCACCTTGCCCTCGACGATCGGCTTCAGCCATTTTTCCTTCTGCGCTGGCGTGCCGAGCGCCTCCAGAACCATCATGTTGCCGTCATCGGGCGCTGCCGAATTGAACGCCACAGGTCCGAAGATCGACCGGTTCATCTCCTCGTAGCAGACCGCCATGTCCATCTTGCCGAGGCCGGCGCCGCCGGTTTCGGGCTTGAGCTGCAGGCACCACAGCCCCGCCATCCGCGCCTTGGCGCGAAGCGTCTCCAGCAGCGGCAAGGCGATATTTCCATACGCGTCATAGGACATCTTGTCGGCTTCGAGCGGCAGTATTTCACGCTCGACGAAGTCGGCAATGCGGACGCGGTAATCTTCGGTGCGGGCTGGAATGTCGAAGTTCATCGAAAACTCACAGCTATGAGACGAGGTGGCCACGATCGATCTCTATGGACGAGATCGCCGAAAAGCAGAAATCGAGCGAGCGCTCGTTTTCTCTATTCGCCTCTATCCCCTTTTGCAGCCGCCGTCATCCGGCGAAGCGTTGTTCCGCAACGCCTTTGATGCCAGGGCTGGATATGGCGAACAGGCTGCCGCGCAGGACGCCATCGCCGGGGAAGCGTGGCAGCCGATCTTCATCGGCACATCCCAGCAACGGATCTCCCGACCGTCGGCGGTCGCCCGAAACACCCGTCCGTCGAAAC
The DNA here is from genome assembly GCA_004020315.1 of Mesorhizobium sp. Classification (GTDB taxonomy): domain Bacteria; phylum Pseudomonadota; class Alphaproteobacteria; order Rhizobiales; family Rhizobiaceae; genus Mesorhizobium. The sequence goes on along the minus strand of SAQG01000001.1, from coordinate 279,325 downwards.
TGTCGATCCAGTAGAGGCGCTCCTGTTCGACATCCCACAACGGCCCTTCGCCTAGTGTGGTCTTCACATCCACCACGACTTCGATCTTCATGCCATCCCTATTCTATTGGCACGTGCGGCGGCAGGCGAGCCGCCTCAGAACGCGACCTTGTCGCCGCCCTTCAATGACAGGATTTCGCGTGCCTCGTCGGGCGTTGCCACTTCCATGCCAAGCCCCTCGATGATCTTGCGGGCAAGCACCACCTGCTCGGCGTTCGATTTGGCAAGCTTACCCTTGCCGGCCCACAGACTGTCTTCGAGCCCGACGCGGATGTTGCCGCCAAGCGCCGCCGACTGTGCGGCAATGCGCAACTGGCTGGCGCCGGCACCGAGCACCGACCAGCGGAACTCGTCGCCGAACAGCCGGTCGGCGGTGCGCTTCATATGGGCGACGTCTTCGGGGTGCGTGCCGATGCCGCCAAGCAGCCCGAATACCGACTGCACGAAGAATGGCGGCTTCACCAGCCCGCGATCGGCGAAGTGCGAGAGATTGTAGAGATGGGCAATGTCGTAGCACTCGAACTCAAAGCGCGTGCCGTTGTCGTAGCAGGTCGCAAGAATGTACTCGATGTCTTTGAACGAGTTGCGGAAGACCAGGTCGCGCGTCGCTTCCAGATGCGGCCTTTCCCAGTCGAACTTGAAGGTCTCGTACTTGTCGACGAGGTGATGGAGCCCGAAATTGATCGAGCCCATGTTGAGCGAAGCGACCTCAGGCTTGAACTGGGCGGCCGGTCGCACGCGCTCCTCGACCTTCATGTAGGGACTGCCGCCAGTGGTGATGTTGATGGCGGCATTGGTGGCCTGCTTGATGCGCGGCAGGAAACGCGCGAACGCCTCCGGCGTCTGGTCGGGCTTGCCGGTCTGGGGATCGCGGGCATGCAGATGCAGAATCGCCGCACCCGCCTCCGCCGCCGCGATCGCTTCGGAGGCGATCTGGTCCGGCGTGATCGGCAGATAGGGCGACATGGTCGGCGTGTGGATCGCCCCCGTCACCGCACAGGTGATGATAACCTTGCCTCTGGTCTGCGTAGCGCCGGGCTTGCGGTTTGTTTCCGTCATCGTCCAAACTCCTGATCCGATTTTCGCTTGTGCGCCGCCAACGCCATCAGCCGGCGGTCGCGCCAGACCTGCCGTTCGCCAAGGCCTTCCCGCGGGAGGCGCTTGCGGCGCTCGGCCTCGACCGTTTCCATGACCTCGCCGGCCCAATCGAGCCGGCGCAGCATCTGCGGGAAGATGTTGGCATAGATCGTCTGATAGCGCTCGACATAGTCGCGTACGCCGCCCGGCGCATTGAGGTCGATCGTCTCGAACGGGCCCATGAACGACCAGCGCAGCGCCAGCCCGTCGCGAATGCCGATGTCGACATCCTCGACGCTGGCATAACCGTCGGCGACAAGTCGAAAAACCTCCTCCAGCAGTGCGCCCTGCAGGCGGTTCATGATGAAGCCGTCGAGCTCGTGCTTCATCACCAACGGCACGTGGCCTGCGGCGACGAGGAAGGCGCGGGTCGTCTCGACCGTCTCGGGGGAGGTCCATGGCGCCGGCACGACTTCCGCAGCCGGGATGAGGTAGGGCGGATTGATCGGATGCACGACCAGGCAGCGGTGCCGCCCTTGCAGATGGTCGGTGAATTTCGACGGCAGCAATGCCGAGGTGGAACTGGCGATCACCGCTTGCGGACCGGCAAGGGCGTCGATCCGAGAGAATACCTCGCGCTTCACGTCGAGGTTTTCGGGCGTGTTCTCCTGGATATGGACCGCATCGGCCAGCGCCTCGCCCAGTTCCGCCACGATGGTGATCCGGTCAAGCACGACATCGATCGCCTGCCCCCGCAGCAGATCGTTCGCGGCGAGGTCGCCCAGAACGCCGGCGATGTAATCGTGCGCGCCGGCCGTCGCGGCCGGCGACTGGTCCCACATCCGCACATCGTGTCCAGCGCGGGCGAAGCTGATCGCCCAGGCCCGTCCGATGAAGCCGCTGCCGACAATCGCTACCTTCGTCATCGTCCGCTCCTCAAAGCGTTTCGACGTTGCCGTCGACGCCGAGCGACTGGCCGGAAATGTTGATCCCCGCATCGGACAGCAGGAAGGCGACCATCGCGGCGACGTCATAGGGGCTCGTCATGCGGCGCAGCGAGATGTTCTGGAGATAGCGCTCCGTCATCTCCTCGTTCGACACACCGAGCTGCTTGGCCCGGTCGGCGATGACCTTGTCGATGCGTGGTCCCTCGATGATGCCGGGCAGGATGGCGTTGACCCTTATGCCGTGCGGCCCGAGTTCCTTGGCGAGGCTTTGCGTGAAACCGATGACGCCGAACTTGGCCGCCGAATAGGGTGTGCGGAAAGCGTAACCATGGCGGCCGGCGGCGGACGACATCGAGACGATCGAGCCGCCGCCCGCCGCCTTGATCAGCGGCACGGCGCGCCTGGCGCAGAGGAACTGGCCGGTCAGGCAGATGTCGATGCAGCGCCGCCAGTCCGCTGGATCGATTTCATCGACGCCGCCGCTCGGCCCGGCGATGCCGGCATTGTTGATCAGCGCGTCGAGCCCGCCGAGCTTTTCCGTAACGGTCTCGAACAGCCGGTCGACGTCGTCTTCGCGCGAGACATCGGCCTTGACCGCGGCGACGAGGGCGATCTTGTCCGGAGCAGCGGCCAGCGCCTCGTCGGAAACGTCGCAAACGACGATATGCGCGCCGAGCCGCGACAGCGTGTCGGCAATGGCCAAGCCGATGCCGCCGGCACCTGCCGTCACCAGCACGCGCTGCCCCTTCAGCCCGGTCAGAAAATCGTCCGTCGACGACGGTGCCCCTCTACTCAACGCCCTGGCGCTCATCGTCCCTGTCCTCCTCATTGCAGCCGCCGTTCGCGCAACGCCATGACAGCGCCCAGAACGACCAAACCGTATAGAATTGCCCTTGTGGCATAGGCCGTTTCTGCTTCAGCTATCGCGAAGGGTCTGTTGCGCAATCCGCCACGCCTGCTCCACATGCCGCCGGGCTGCGGCTTCGGCGTCATCGCCGTTGCGCGATTTGATCGCGTTCATGATGTCGGTCATTTCGGCAATTGCAGCATCGCGACGATTCTTCGAAGCGATGGTCATGGAACGCAACTGGTTGATGCGGACGTTCAGACCCTGGACGATCTCCCAGGCGATGCGCTTGTCGGCGGCATCGAAAAGCACTTCATAGAATTTTGTCGTCGCCCGCATCACCTCGATCGGATTGGCTGAGGCCCACGCCGTGAGCAGCACATCCAATGCGCGCTCAAGCGCGGCGATCTGGTCCTGCGTCGCCGTCATCGCGCAGGCGCGCGCCGCGATGCCCTCCATCAGGGCGCGCAGTTCATAGATCTCGTCGGTGCGGCTGAGATCTGGGCGAGCCACGGCCGGTCCGTGGCCTGGTATCATCTGGACAAGCCCCTCGGTCTCCAACTGCCGCAGAACTTCGCGCACCACCGAGCGACTGACGCCGAGCTGGTCGCAAAGCCGCCGCTCGACCAACCGTTCGCCGGGCTGGAAGTGAAACCCCATGATCGCGTCGCGCATGCGCTCCAACGCCAGCGTTCTCAGCGTCTTGGTGGATCGTTCGATCCTGAGTGTGTCGTCGGCCAATTTATCTACTCCAGCATCCGCAAGGAAACAGATTCGACGATCCGTTGACAAGGGATTTGGTCCTCCATAGTATGGTATACCATAAGATGATCGCGGCGAAAGGAATCTTCCGGACGCTTCGGCCCGATCAACCACCGAGGACTTGATGAAGCCGGCCATCCGAAAAATCGTCACCTATGTTGAGAACACGCTGATTGAAGGCGGCAAGGTGGCCCCCCGGCCGCTGCGCCTGATCGGCGTGGCGGCAGTGCTCGACAATCCCTGGGCCGGTCGCGGTTTCACCGAGGACCTTTCTCCCGAGATCCGCGCCTATGCGCCGGTTTTGGGGGAGATGCTGACCCATGAAATCCTCGCAGTCGCCGGAGCGGGCGAAGCGATCGAAGGCTACGGCAAGGCCGCGATCTGCGGTACATCTGGCGAGATCGAGCATGCCTCCGCGCTCATCCATACTCTGCATTTCGGCAACCACTATCGACGTGCCGTCGGCGCCAAGACCTATCTTGCCTTCACCAATCTGCGTGGCGGGCCGAACACGCCGATCGTGATCCCGCTCATGGACAAGAACGATGAAGGCCGACGTTCGCACTACCTGACGGTGCATTTCCAGATCGGCGACGCACCGGCGCCGGACGAGCTGGTGGTGGCGCTTGGCGCCTCGATCGGCGGACGACCGCATCATCGCATCGGCGACCGCTACCAGGATCTCAAGGAGGTCGGCGACCTGCATGGCTGAGCTGACGGACCGTGGCTGGCATCGCGGAACGGCGCCTGATGGCACCGGCTTCATCCGCGCCGGATCCGGCGCGCCAGTCCTCCTCATCCACGGCGTCGGCATGAACGCGGCGATCTGGGCACCCCAGATCGAGCTGATGAAGGACAGATGGGATGTGATCGCGATAGACATGCTAGGGCATGGCCAGTCGCCGCTGCCGCCCGAGAATGCCAGCCTTGCCGACTATGCCGCACAGGCAATCGGGCTTCTTGATCACCTTGGCCTGGATGCCGTCTCGATCGTTGGCCATTCGATGGGGGCGCTGGTCGGGCAGGAAATCGCTCTCGATGCACCCGAACGGGTCCGCAGCCTCGTGTCGCTCAACGCAGTGTTTCGCCGCCCGGCGGACCTTGCGCAGGCGGTGCGCGAGCGCGCCGCCGAATTGAATGGCGCGGAAAACCCGTCAGGGACGGACGCAACGATCGCACGCTGGTTCGGCAACCCGGTCCCCGATCCCTTGGCCGAGGCTGCAAGGACGACGCGCGCGGCACTGCAAAGCGTCAACCGCGACGGCTATGCGCGCACATATCGACTTTTCGCCCACGCGGATGCGGCGCATGGCGATCGTCTTCCCGGTCTCGCGATGCCGGCACTGTTCATGACCGGCTCCGAGGACAGGAATTCGTCACCTGCGATGTCGGCGGCGATGGCCCGCCTCGCGCCGCGCGGTCGCTGCGTCGTTCTGGAGGGCGAACGACACATGATGGCCGTAGCCTCGCCTGACATGGTCACACGGCGCATTGTCGATTTTCTCGAGAGCAACGACGGCGCAAGCACACCGGAGCGACCGGCGATGGATACAGCCTTCGACGCGGTCGAATTCAGGCGGGCGCTCGGCTCCTTCCTGACCGGCGTTACCATCGTCACCGCGATCGGGCCGGAGGGAGAGCCTCGAGGCTTCACCGCCAATTCGTTTACATCCGTTTCGCTCGATCCGCCGCTTGTGCTGGTTTGCATCGCCAAGAAAGCGCTGGGTCATCCTGTGTTTTCGACCTCGAAGTGCTTTGCCATCAACGTGCTCTCCGAGGAACAGAGAGCCGCGTCCGGCGTCTTCGCTTCGAAATCGCAGGACAAGTTCTCGGCTGTCGAATGGCGCTCCGGCGCGACGGGCAGCCCGCTGCTCGGTGGATCGGTGGCAACGTTTGACTGTGACATGGAGCAATTGATCGACGCCGGCGACCATTCGATCCTCATCGGCCGCGTTCGCGAATTTTCCCACAATTCCTCGCAGCCGCTCGGCTACTGCCGTGGCGCCTATGTCTCGCCCGGTCTCAGCCAGGAAGCGCTGGCGGCGGCGCCACCCGACATGGAGGTTGGCGCGATCCTCGAAGATGACGGCCGCGTGCTGTTCTTCGAAACCGCCGACGGCTTTTTCGAATTGCCGGCGGGCCGAGGACTTGGAACCCCCAGCGACACGCGAAGCCTCAGGGGACGCCTCGCTGCGAAAGCCATCGATGCTCATCTCGGTTTCCTGTTTGCGGTCTGGGACGACGCAGCAAACCCATCGCGAACGCATGTCTACTACCGCGGCACGGTTGACGCGCCCCACTCCAGCAACGGCAAGGTCCGGCTCGTCGACATCGGCAGGATTGCCGAGCTGAACATCGCCGACGCTGCCGTGCGCTCGATGCTCGCCCGCTACGTTCGCGAATGTCGAGAGGACGCGTTTGGTGTCTATGTCGGCAACGAGGTCGAAGGCGAAGTCAGGCCGCTCGCCAAGCCGGTGTCCATGAACACTTCCAATCCGGGTGAACAGATATGAAGTTCTCGCTCTTCGTCCATATGGAACGCTCGGACCCGGCAAAGCCGCATGCCGAGCTCATCGACGAGCTTGAGGAACTGGTCCTGATGGCCGAGGCGGCAGGCTTCGAGACGGCCTGGATCGGCGAGCACCACGGCATGGAATTCACCATCTCGCCCAACCCGTTCATCAACATCGCCTATCTCGGCGCCAGGACGAAGCGCATCCGGCTCGGCACAGGAACCGTCGTCGCGCCGTTCTGGCATCCGATCAAGCTCGCCGGCGAAGCAGCCATGACCGATGTCATCACAGGCGGCCGGCTCGACATCGGCATCGCGCGCGGCGCCTACAGCTACGAATACCAACGCCTGTTCCCTGGGCTCGACGCCTGGGGCGCCGGCCAGCGCATGCGCGAGATCATCCCCGCCATCAAGGGCCTCTGGGAAGGCGACTTCGGGATGTCCGGGGAATTCTGGTCGTTTCCTTCCACCACCTCGTCGCCCAAGCCGGTGCAAAAACCGCACCCGCCGATCTGGGTGGCGGCGCGCGATCCGAACTCGCACGACTTCGCCGTGTCCAACGGCTGCAACGTCCAGGTGACGCCGCTCGCCTCCGGCGATGGCGAAGTCACCAGCCTGATGGAGCGCTTCAACGCGGCGTGCGCGGCGCATCCAGACATGGCCCGCCCCGACATCATGCTGCTGATGCACACATTCGTTGCCGAAGACGCCGCCGATGCGGAGCAGCTGACGAAGGACCTGTCGCTGTTCTACTGCCAGTTCGGCGCGTGGTTCCAGAACAAGAAGCCTGTTCGCCAAGGCATATTGGAAGCGCTCACCGACGACGAGATTGCGACCATGCCGCAATACGCGCCGGATAAAATCCGACAGAACCTGGTTATCGGCGAAGCTGAAGAGGTGGTCACCCGGCTGAAAGCATACGAGGCGCTCGGCTACGACCAATATTCGATCTGGATCGACAGCGGCCTGCCACACGAGCGCAAGAAAAAATCCCTGCAGCTGTTTGTCGACAAGGTGATGCCGGCCTTCGGGCATGGGAGGCCGCAATGACCCTTGTGGCCTTCAGGAACTTCATAGATGGGGCGTTCGATACACCCACAGCCACCTTCGAAAGCACCGATCCGTCCACCGGAGCGCCCTGGGCGACGATGCCCGCCGCAACCGAAGCCGATGTCGACCGCGTCGTCGAGGCCGCGCACCGGACTTTGCGCTCCGCCGCGTGGGCCTCGCTGACGGCGACGGCGCGCGGCAAGTTGCTGGTGCGCCTCGGCGACCTGGTCGTCGCCAATGCCGGCCGCCTGGCCGAATTGGAGACGCGCGACACCGGCAAGATCATCCGCGAGACCCGCGCCCAGATCGCCTATGTCGGCGACTATTACCGCTACTATGGCGGGCTTGCCGACAAGCATGAAGGCTCGCATGTGCCTATCGACAAGGCCGATATGGACGTCACCATCCGGCGCGAGCCGATCGGTGTCGTCGCTGCCGTCGTGCCATGGAATTCGCAGCTCTTCCTTTCGGCCGTCAAGCTCGGCCCGGCATTGGCCGCCGGCTGCACGGTCGTCCTGAAAGCCTCGGAGGACGGCCCAGCGCCGCTGCTGGCCTTCGCCGAACTCGTTCACGAGGCCGGATTTCCCGCCGGAAGCGTCAACGTACTGACTGGATTCGGGCACGATTGCGGCCGCCGCCTGACAAGTCACCCGCTGGTTTCACGCGTCGCCTTCACCGGTGGCCCTTCGACAGCTCGCGAGGTCGTCCGCAACACAGCGGAAAATCTCGCCTACACGACACTGGAGCTGGGCGGGAAAAGCCCGGTTGTCGTTTTCGCCGACGCAGACCTGGACAGTGCGGCCAACGCGGTCGTGGCCGGGATTTTCGCGGCGTCTGGACAAAGCTGTGTCGCCGGCTCGCGGCTGCTTGTCGAGCGTTCGATAAAAGGCGAGTTCCTGGACAGGCTGAAGCACAAGGCCGAGGCCATCAGAATCGGCGATCCGCAGGATCCGGCCACCGAAATGGGGCCGCTGGCAACGCCACGCCAGCGGGAATGGATCGAGAACATCGTTGCCGAGAGCCTCGCCAATGGCGGGACGCTGGTCACCGGCGGAAAAAGGCCCGACGATCATCCGCACGGCTTCTACTACGCACCGACCATCATCGATGCCGAGGATTCAGCGCTGCCCTGCGTCCGGGAGGAATTGTTCGGTCCGGTGCTCAGCGTTCTCGCCTTCGACACGGAAGCCGAAGCCCTGGCGCTTGCCAACGATACGCCGTTCGGCCTGGCCTCGGGCGTATTCACCACCAATCTCGCCAGGGCGCACCGCATGGCGCGCGACATCCATGCCGGCGTCGTCTGGGTCAACACATACCGCGCGGTTTCGCCGCTCGTGCCGTTCGGCGGCTATGGTCAGTCGGGACTCGGCCGTGAGGGCGGACTTGACGCCATCCGCGATTACACGCGCTCGAAATCCGTCTGGATACGCATATCCGACGAGCCGATCCCGGATCCGTTCGTCATGCGGTGAGGGCAGCGCCGCGATCGCGCAATTTCATAACAAGAAACCAAGCAACCAACAGAGGAGAATGACGTGAAACTGATTTTGACCGGCATCCTTGCCGGACTCTTGGCAGCCACTGCCGCGCACGCCGATGAAATGGTGTTCACCAGCTGGGGCGGAACCACCCAGGAGGCGCAGACCAAATCCTGGGCTGCTCCGTTCGAAGCGAGTTCCGGCATCAAGGTCCTGCAGGACGGCCCGACGGACTACGGTAAGCTGAAGGCCATGGTGGAAGGCGGCAGTGTCGCCTGGGATGTCGTCGATGTGGAAATGGATTTCGCCATCAAAGCCGCTAAGGACGGCCTGCTGGAGCCGATCGATTTCAACGTCGTGCCGAAAGCCGATCTCGATCCTCGCTTCACCACCGATCATGCGGTCGGCAGCTTCTACTACTCCTTCGTTCTTGCCTGGAACAAAGGCGCCGTGTCGGGCGAGCCGACGGGCTGGGCCGACATGTTCGACCAGACGAAATTTCCCGGAAAGCGCACGTTCTATAAATGGTCGGCGCCAGGCATCATCGAAATCGCGCTGCTGGCCGACGGCGTGCCGGCAGACAAGCTCTATCCGCTCGACCTCGACCGAGCGTTCAAGAAACTCGACACGATCAAATCGGAAATCGTCTGGTGGGACAGCGGCGCGCAGTCGCAACAGCTGATCGCCTCCGGTGAAGCAGCCTTCGGGCAGCTCTGGAACGGACGTGTCTTCGCCCTCGAGCAGGACGGTGCCGATGTCGGCGTATCCTGGAATCAGAACATGACTGCTGCCGACGTACTCGTCATCCCCAAGGGTTCGAAGAACAAGGCGAGCGCGATGAAATTCCTGGCCGCTGCAACAAGCCCGAAAAGCCAAGCGATGTTTGCTGAAGCAAGCGGCTATGCCCCCATCAACACGGCAGCCAAAGCCGAAATGCCGGCCGATGTCGTCAAGTCGCTGCCGGACGCCTATGTCGACGGGCAGATCAACCTCGACATGAACTACTGGGCCGAAAACCGCGATAAGATCGCTGAGCGCTGGTACGCTTGGCAAGCCAAATAGCCGCTGATTTCACATGAACCGGCGGGACCCTGCAAGGCGTCCCGCCTAATCTGACGGGATCACCGCCATGTCGGGCAATTTGCTTCATCGACCATCAATCTTCCGAAGGCCAGATGGCATCGGCGGCGCCTTGCCGGCGCTGATCCTTATCATCCTGTTCTTCGTGGTGCCGGTCGTTGCGTTGCTGTTGCGCAGCGTGACCGAACCCGTACCGGGCCTGCAGAACTACGCCACCCTGTTTGGCGACGGCACCTATGCGCGGGTCTTCTTCAACACCTTTCTGGTCGCCACCGTCGTCACGGCCGTTACCGTCATCGTGGCGTTTCCAGTCGCCTGGATGCTGGCGATCATGCCGCCCACCCTCGGCTCGATCGTCTTCGGCATCATCATCCTGTCGATGTGGACCAATCTGCTCACCCGCACCTATGCCTGGATGGTGCTGCTTCAACGCACCGGTGTCATCAACCGGACGCTGATGGATATCGGCCTGATCAGCCAGCCGCTGCCGCTGATCAACAACCTGACCGGCGTTACCATCGGCATGGTCTACATCATGCTGCCCTTCATGATACTGCCACTGGTCGGAACCCTGCGCGCCATCGATCCGATGACGCTGCGCGCCGCCGCTCTGTGCGGTGCGAGTCCCCTCGAGGCCTTCCGCCGTATCCTGCTGCCATTGTCACTCCCGGGCATCGCTGCAGGCGGCCTGATGGTTTTCGTCATGTCGCTCGGCTATTTCGTGACACCGACGCTGCTCGGCGGCACCTCCAACATGATGCTCGCCGCGATGATCGCTCAGATGATCCAGTCCTTGCTCAATTGGGGGCTCGGAAGCGCGGCGGCTTTCATCCTGCTTGTGGTGACCATGGCACTCTACGCGCTGCAACTGCGCCTCGTCGGCGCCAAGCGCATGACAGGAGGCATCTGAGATGCTGCTCGACTACGACCGGCTGGGCGGGCTGCGTACGGCACTTCTGGGCTTCACCGGCCTGGTTGCCGCGTTTCTGCTGCTGCCGGTGATCTTCATCGTGCTTCTGTCGTTCGGATCATCGCGGTGGCTGGCTTTTCCGCCGCCCGGCTGGACGCTGAAATGGTATGAGGAGCTCTTCGCCGATCCGGCCTGGCTCGAAGCAGCGCTGACCAGCGCGCGCATTGCCACCATGGCCGCGATTCTTGCCGTCGTCATCGGGCTCCTGGCTTCTTTTGCCCTGGTCAGGGGACAGTTTCGCGGGCGCAACACGCTTCGCGGCCTTCTGCTGACGCCAATGGTGCTGCCGGTCGTCGTCTTCGCCATCGCCATCTATGCATTCTTCCTGCGGATTGGGCTCGGCGGCACCACGGCAGGCTTCATCATCGCCCACACGGTGCTGGCACTCCCCTTCGCCATTATTCCCATCACCGCGGCACTCGAAGGTTTTGACAAATCCATCGAGGATGCGGCGATCGTCTGCGGCGCAAGCCCATTCGAGGCAAAACTGCGGGTTACCTTGCCGGCCATCAAGATCGAGATCTTCTCGGCGGCGATCTTCGCCTTTCTCGCCTCATGGGACGAGGTGGTGGTCGCAATCTTCATGGCCAGCCCCACCTTGCAGACCTTGCCGGTCAAGATCTGGGGCAGCCTGCGCCAGGATCTCAGCCCGGTCATCGCCGCGGCCTCCAGCCTTCTGGTTCTTCTGACACTGAGCCTGATGATCGTAACCGCACTCATTCGGCGGAAATTGTCGAAATGACCGAATCGTTCCTCTCCATTCGCGACCTGCGCAAGACGTTCGGCAGCTTCGTCGCCGTGCACGATGTCACGATCGATATACCGAAGGGCGAGTTCCTGACCTTTCTCGGCCCTTCCGGCTCAGGCAAGTCGACGACGCTCTACGCGATCGCCGGCTTTCAGCATCCGACATCCGGCGACGTTCTTCTCGAAGGCAGGTCGCTGCTGTCGGTGCCGTCGCACAAGCGCAATATCGGCATGGTGTTCCAGCGCTACACGCTGTTCCAGCATCTCACCGTCGCCGAGAATGTTGCCTTCCCGTTGCGCGTGCGCCGCCGGCCGGAAGCCGAGGTGAAACGAAAAGTCGCCGAGATGCTGTCGCTGGTGCGGCTGGAGAGTTTCGGCGGCCGATATCCCGGGGCGCTTTCTGGCGGGCAGCAGCAACGTGTGGCGCTTGCCCGGGCGCTCGCCTACGACCCGCCGATCCTCCTGATGGACGAGCCGCTTTCGGCGCTCGACAAGAAGCTGCGCGAGGAAATCCAGGCCGAGATACGGCGCATCCACCGCGAAACCGGCGTAACGATCCTTTACGTCACCCACGATCAGGACGAGGCCCTGCATCTTTCGGATCGCATCGCCCTGTTTCGAGACGGGCGCATCGAGCAGATCGGCACCGGTGAGGACCTCTATCTGAGACCTGGGAGCGAATTCGTAGCCAGCTTCATCGGAAATTCCAATTTCCTGCCGGCCGAGCATCTTGAAACTGTCAACGGCTCCGCCACGATCCGCCTGGCCGATGGCTCGGTTGTCTCGGGCGTCAGGATCGATCAGAACTTCAGCCATGGCCAGAAGACCAGGCTGATGGTGCGGCCGGAAGCGTTTCGGCTGCGACCCGGCCCGGCGACTGCCGGGCTTGCAGTCGAGTTCATCGACACCGCCTTCTTCGGCGAGCGGCGGCGCGTCATCGCGCGCACGGCCGCCGGCCAGGAGATCGACGTCAGGCCGACATCCGATATGGCGGAAGCACAGGAAGGCATCGCCTCGAGCAGACAGCAGATTTTTTTCGATCCCGCCGCCGCATTTCTGTTTCCAGCCTGACAGACGCGCTGGCGGTCTGGAACGACATCTCAGGCGGCCGGCGGCTCGATGGTGACGCCGTATTTGGCGGCGATGGCCACGACTCCTCCCATTCCGGCGTGGCGGCGGCGGTCGCGGCGTCCAATTCCCCAAACATCTGATCAAGGCCGCAACTCGGCGCGCAAAGGACAAGCACGCGGGCCGGCTTGTCGTCGGCATTGACGCGGGCCGTGTGCGCCTTGACTTCAAAATGGAATTGGGCGGGTTGAAATTTCCTCGGCTTTGTCCACTTTCGGTCTCAGCCGCCGAGTGGTGCGATCTCGGGCGAAAAACAGCGCGATCGAATTGACGAGAAAAAACACCGTCAGCCGTGTTGGAGACAACGTCGAGAGTGTGGCGGCCAGAAGAGCAATTTGGGATGTTGCGTCCCGAGGCTACATCGGCTGCGACGTGAGTTTGGCCGCAAAAGCATCGCTTATGCGGCCGCCAGACCGACAGCCTCGGGCGCGAAGCGTTTAGTAGCAGAGACCGCCGGCGTTGCCGGTTCTTGTTCGCGATATCTGGAGCATCTGATGCGGACCCGCCCCTATGCCATCCTTGAAGCGCCATCCTCGCTGGGTCTGGAGACCGACGGCGTTGAGGCCTTGCCCGGTCGGCTGCTGGAACTGGGCCTCGCCGAACGCATCCATGCGCGCCGTGCCGGGCGGCTGGCCGTCCCGCCGAAAGAACCGAAGCCCGACCCTGCCACCCTGACGCTGAATGCCAACGCGATCGCGGCGTGGTCGCCCAAGCTCGCCGACGGCGTGGAGGAGGTACTGGATGCGGGCGAATTCCCGGTGGTGCTGGGCGGCGACTGTACCATCCTGCTGGGTCCGATGCTCGCGCTGCGCCGGCGCGGTCGCTACGGCCTGTTCTTTATCGACGGCCACGCCGACTTCTTCCAGCCCGAGGCCGAGCCCAACAGCGAGGGCGCGTCCATGGACCTGGCCTTTGTCACCGGCTACGGGCCGGCGCTGCTGACCGACCTGGAGGGTCGCCGCCCGTTGGTGCGCTCCGAGGACGCTGTCGCCTTCGCATTTCGCGACCACGAGGACCAGGCCGAGTTCGGCAGCCAGCCTTTGCCGGCGGAGCTCATGGCCTACGATCTCCACGCCATCCGCCGCCTGGGCGTCGAAGCCGCCGCCCGTGCGGCCGTTGGCCACCTGACGCGGGCGGAACTCGACGGCTTCTTCATCCATCTAGACGCCGATTGTCTCGACGATGCGATCATGCCGGCGGTCGATTTCCGCGTACCGGGCGGGCTGTCTTGGGACGAACTTTCGGCGGCGCTCCGGATCATCCTGGCGAGCGGAAAGGCGGTTGGGCTCGAGGTCACCATCTACAATCCGCGCCTTGACGAGGACGGCAGCGCCGGCCGTCGCCTTGCTGATGTCCTGGCGGTGGCTCTCGGCACCGCCGCGCCCGCTTAAGCGGACGGGACGCCCGCCCGCTATCTGTACCGGCCCTTTTCTCTGTTGATGAATCAAGGATCAGGTGAGCTGCCGCTTCCGCGCGGGTTTCGAGCAGGAGATGACCGGCGTCGAGGATATGGGCGTCCATACGGGGAAGCGCCTCGATCCAACTCATGGTTTCGGCGAGTTCGAAGAAGGGGTCATGGCGACCCCACACCATCAGTGCAGGCGGCTGGTAAGTTTGCAGATAGCCCTGGATTTCTGCGAAGCGGCGCACATAGCTTCCATAGTCCGCCACGAGGGCACGTTGTGCCTCGAGCCGTCCCGGCAGGCTCATCACGCGCCAGTCCTCATCCCAGTTTTCGGCAGCGATGGACTTTGCGATATCGTCGGGCAGGCCCCCGACATACTGATACCGCGTCCCTTCCCAGGTCAGATGAGCGGTGGCGGCGGCCTCATTCTCTGCGGTGGGGTTCGACCAATAGGCGATGGTGTCTGCCCATTGGCGGCCGAACCCACTGGTATGAGCGTTGGCATTCTGGATGATCAGACCCGTCACCAGCGCGGGCGCATGCATCGCGACATGAAAGCCGACTGGCGCGCCGAAATCGTGAAGGTAGATGAAGCGAGGACCGACGGAGAAGTGGTCGAGGACTTCGAGGATTGCCTTCCCCATTGCTTCGAAGGACGTCGAGGCGAGGACATCGGATTGCCCGAACCCTGGAAGATCGGGAGCGATGACAAACAAGTCGTCGAGGAGCATCGGGGCCAGACGCCGGAACGTGCGCGCTGAGCTGGGAAAGCCGTGCAGCAGCAATAGGGCGGGACTGGAGGGATCCCCTCCGACATCCACCGCGAGACGACTTCCGTCCATGACACGAAGATAGTGCCGGATCATCGCAGGCCTCCTTCTCTCATCGAGCCATTGCTCGTTTCGCCCGCCTTTCTCCCGGATTTATTCTAAATCTATGGGTTACCGTCGCGCCATAGCGTACTTGCGGATACGCACTCCCACTCGATTGCGTTGAGGGACAATTTATCTTCCTCAAACACAGGCACCGTCGCACTCTTTGGGAATCCCAGCCTCCACCTGTCACCCGAACGAGAATCCGCGCCTTATCCGCCGCCGGGATGATGGCCAGCAACCAGGCGACCGTCTCCTGTGCTCTGCAGAAGCGGACGCTCGTTGCGGCACGTGGAAGTAGCAGCCGGGCAGCGGGTGTGAAACCGGCACCCGGAGGGTGGGTTCATCGGGCTCGGCAAGTCACCCTTCAGGACGAGCCGCTCGCGTCGCGCGCGATCGACGCCGGGTATCGGCACCGCGGAACGGAGTGCCGAGCTGCCGGCCGATGTGCAAAGTGCGCTCGACCGGCACGAGGCAGCCGGGACCACCGATCACCCGGAGTATGTTGCGGCAACCAAAGCCTTCTATGACCGCCATGTCTGCCGTGTCCTTCCGACGCCGCCGGAAGTAGCCCGGACATTCGCGGCCATCGACGCGGATCCGACGGTTTATCACACATGAATGGCCCCAATGAATTCCACGTCATCGGCACCATGCGGAACTGGTAATTATCGACCGGCTGCATCTGATCGAGGCGCCGACCCTGGCGTTCCGCAGATTTTACGACGAAGCGACCGAAGCCTGCGTCCAACCCTTTCTCGATCATATTCCCGACGTCGAAGGCATGGTCTTCCCGAATTCAAGCCATATGCCGCATGTCGAGGAGAAGGACGACTGCCTCGCCGCCGTCGGACGCTTTGTGGCCAAATACGATTGAGGTCCACAGCAGCCTATCTTTGCGCAAGCTGATCGTGCAGGGCTTAGCCAATCGCGTTGCGCGACGGAGCACAACACTGCGCCGAAGGTCGGCTACACCATATCTTTTGAGGCGTCCCGAATGGGCAGTGTTCCGGCCGCAAGTCTACAATGCGGATTCGATCGACTACCGTCCTAATCTCTCCACGATCAGCCGCGATGGCCGTGTCCCATCGAGAAAAACCGTGTTGCGCGCCACCTGCCGGCTACGGCCGAGGCCCGCTGGCGCACCGGTATTCGGATTGACATCGAACTTCGGAAAATTGCTCGAAGAGATGTCCAGCCGCAGCCGGTGGCCGGCACGGAACAGATTGGCGGTCGCAAACAGCTCGATGCGAAGCCGCATGATCTCGCCAGGTTTCACGAGTTCCGCTCTTTCGAATGAATGCCGGAAACGGCAGCGAAAAATCCCGTCGGCCAGGTTCAGGGCAAAGCCCGTCGGATAGTCGGCACTCGGCGGATATACGTCGATCAGTTTCGCGGTGAAGTCGGTGTCGGGCGCATCGGTCGCCGCCCAGAGCTCAACCGCTACCCGTCCGAGCACGGTCAGATCGTCGGCAAGCGGCTCGGTCTCGAATGAAAGGACATCGAGACGGGCGGAAAGCGGCAAGCCGAAATTTCGGCAGCCGAAGAACCGCTCGTCCTCTCTCTGGTCGAAGCCGCCGCCGGCGAAGATCGGCTGACCGCTGGTCAGCGCACCGCCTATGGTCGGGACCGGATCGGCGGGATCGAAATCATAGCTCAGCGCGACGGCGTCGGCCGCAGGAAAGGCTTCCGACAGCCTGCCGTTGGGGTGCAGGTAATAGCTTTGCTCCGTAACGCCGGGCAGCGGCCACCGCTTGGCTCTGATCCAGCGCCCGCCGTGGTCGAGACGGCCCGTGTCATTTTTCGTGCCCTTTCCCCCGCCCATGACAAAAAGACGGATCGGCTCGTCATCGGGATTGTCCTGCGGCCCACCCTTCAGCCAGCGATCGAACCAACGACGACGGAACTCCAGCCAGCTTGCCGCCACATTGCCGCCGAGCGGGGCGTTCGGTCCGAAGTCGATGTCGCCGGCAAAGGTCAGATTGCGATCGCCGTGCAAACCCGGACCCATGATCAAGGCGAGCGGCCGTTTGCCATTGCTGGCAAGGCCGGCCAGATTCTCGAACGTCGTCGGGACATAGACGTCGAACCAGCTCGACATCAGAGCGATCGGAATGTCAGGGATGGCGTCGTAGAAGCCCGCTGCATGAATGCCGACCTGCTTCCAGAACTCGTCGAAGGTCTCCTGCCGCCACTGCTCCAGCAGATACGCCTCGTAGTCCGGAGCCCAGCGGAGCGGGGAGCGGCCCTCCGACCAGGGCATTTTGCCGAACCAGCGATGCAGGTTCTCAGCCTCGAGCGCCTTTCGGGCCAACTCGTCGCCGGCGGCAACGGCGCTCTCGCGGGCTTCCCGATAGGCCCAGGTCGCCTGTTTGAGCTCGAACGCGCCGCCTTGGCGGATGCCGCAGGTGAAGGCGTTAGAGAACCCGCCGGAATCGAGGATCATGGTTGCAAGAGCGGGCGGCGCGAGGCACGCCGCCGCCATTTGGGTATGCGCGGCATAGGAAAGGCCCATGGTGCCGATCCGGCCGTTGCACCAGGGCTGGGCCGCGATCCACGCAAGCGTGTCGTAGCCGTCCGGACCTTCGGAGAGATATTTGACGAACTCTCCTTCCGAGCCGTAGCGGCCGCGGCAATCCTGGTAGACGACGATGTAACCATGACGCACGAAATGCTCGGCGACTGTCGCGCGATCCATCGGTTCGGTCATGCTGACTTCGAGCTCAGCGCGCGACGCCATCGCCTTGCCGTAAGGCGTCCGCTCAACGATCACGGGAGCTGGCCGGTCCAGCGCGCGGCCTCCCGTTGCCGGTCGGTAGATGTCGGTCGCCAGTCTTACCCCATCGCGCATCGTCACCATGGCGTCGCGGCAGAGGACCATGTCATCGGTCACGGACTGGAACGCCTGGAGGTCGGTCATCTCTAAAAATTCCAAAGCTTCAGACGTTAGCGTCGTTGAGATGGCATGCGCTCTTGTGTCCGGCAGCAACCACCTTCAGTCGGGGCGCTTCGGTGCGGCAGCGAGGCATCGCGTGCGGACAGCGCGGGTGGAAATGACATCCGCTCGGCGGCGAGAGCGGGCTCGGCAATTCACCCTTGATCGCGGCAAAGCTGCGTTTGGTGGTTTCGATCCGCGGCACCTCGGCGAGAAGCGCCTGCGTGTAGGGATGGTTGGCCCGTGCAAATATCTCCTCGGCCGGAGCCTCTTCGACGATGCGGCCGAGATACATGATCGCCACGCGATCGGAGATGTGCTCGACCACCCCGAGATCATGGCTGATGAACAGGTAGGTGAGGTTCAGCCTCTCGCGCAGGTCCATGAAGAGATTGAGGATTTGCGCTTGGATGGAGACGTCCAGGGCGGCAACGGCCTCATCGCAGACGAGAAATTCCGGTTGCACGGCCAGCGCGCGCGCAATGCCGATCCGCTGGCGCTGACCGCCGCTGAACTGATGCGGAAAGCGGTGCTTCAGCGCCGGATCGAGGCCGGCACGTCGGAACTGTTCATCCACAAAGCTGCCGAGATCGCCGTCGACCAGCCCGTGAACGCGCGGCGCCTCGCCGACGATATCGGCCGCTTTGCGGCGCGGATTGAGCGAGGCATAGGGGTTCTGGAATATCATCTGCACGCGCAGCTTGGCTTCACGCCGCTCGGACGGCGGGAGCGCCTTCATATCCTTGCCCCGCCACGATACCGATCCCTTGGTAGGCGACACGATGCCGGCGACGATCCGCCCCAGTGTGGACTTGCCGCATCCCGACTCGCCAACGAGGCCCAGAACCTCGCCCCTGCGAACGGCGAGGCTGACGCCGTCCACCGCCTGCACCCTTGCTGCCGGGTTGGCGAGTTTGAGCGAGATCGCCAAACGGGCAGCGAGATCCGGCCGCGTGCCGAAGCTGTGAGAAATTTCGTTCAGCTCGATCAGCGGCGCCATCCCGCCAGCACCCGGTAAGGAGCTTTGAATGTTTGCCGTAACCGGAGTGGAGGAGATCATACGCGGAGCTCCGGCAAGGGATGGACGCAGCGGTGCTCGCGCGGGCCAGCAGGGAACAGCGGCACCGCCTGGGTACACATCGCATCGGCGCGCGCGCAGCGCGGGGCGAAAGCGCATCCGGTCGGCAGCCGCGCAACACTGGGCGCCATTCCTGGAATCTGCCGAAGCCGTTCGCCGCGCTGGTTGCGGCTGGGAACGGAGTCGATCAGACCGGCGGTATAAGGGTGCAGTGGACGGGCGAGAACGTCCGACACCGGGCCGGATTCGACGATGCGGCCCGCATACATCACGGCGATCCGATCGGCGAGCCGCGAGACGACGGCGAGATCATGCGTGATCCAGATCAGCGACGTGTTGTTCTGCGCCACGAGTTTTTGCATCTCGGCGAGGATCTGCGCCTGGATCGTCACATCGAGCGCGGTGGTCGGCTCATCGGCAATGATGAAGTCCGGCCGGTGCAGCAGCGCAATAGCGATAACGACGCGCTGGCGCATGCCGCCGGAAAACTGATGCGGATAGGCTTGCAGCCGCTCGTCCGGGCTCGGGATTCCGACCATTCCGAGCGCGTCGCGCGCCCGCGCCCTGGCGTCCGCTCGCGAGACATTTTCATGTGCCTGCACCGCCTCGATCATCTGCGTATCGATGCGCAGGACCGGGTTCAGCGTCATCATCGGATCCTGGAAGATCATGGCCATGCGGCGCCCGCGCAGCGCTCGCATTTCCTCGCGGCTGGAGCTGGTGATGTCGCGGCCGTCGAAGACGATCTGGCCGCCGACGATCGTCCCGGGCGGATCGACCAAGCCGATGATGGAAAAACCGGTGACCGACTTGCCGGACCCGCTTTCGCCAACAAGACCAAGAACCTCGCCGCGCGCGACGCTGAACGAGACGCCGTCGACGGCTTTTGCTTGTCCGAAATGGGTCCTGAGATCGCGGACTTCGAGCACGGTGGCGTTCATTCGCGCCCCCGCGGGTTGAGCACGTCGCGCAGCCGATCGCCGACGAGGTTGATCGCAACGACGGTAATCAGGAGCGCCACGCCCGGATAGAAGCTGATCCACGTCATGCCGGAGAGCATGTATTGGTAGCCGTTGGCGACCAGCAGGCCGAGACTGGGCTCGGTGATCGGCACACCCAGGCCAAGGAAGGACAAGGTCGCCTCCAGCGAGATGGCGCGCGCCACCTGCACCGTCGCGATCACGATCAGCGGCGGCAGGCAGTTGGGCAGAAGATGGACGAACAGGATGCGCCATCGCGGAATGGCGAGCGACTCTGCTGCTTCCATGTATTCCTTGCGCCGCTCCACCAGCGCGGTGCCGCGCGCGGCACGCGCGTAGGTCGCCCATTCGACGATAACCAGGGCGAGTACAACGTTGAGGATTCCCTTGCCGAGAAAGGCGAGGATCATCAGCGCGACCAGAATGGAGGGGAAGGAGAGCTGCAGATCGACGATTCGCATGATCGCCGTCTCGGTCCGACCGCCGACATAGGCGGCGAGCAGGCCTAGCGAGGCGCCGAACAGTGCGGCGAAAAGCGCCGAGCTGACGCCGACGCCGAGCGATATGCGCAGGCCGTAGATAATGCCGGAAAGCATGTCGCGGCCCTGGTCGTCGGTGCCGAGCCAGAACGTCATGCCCGTCATCGATTGCGAGCCGGGCGGCAGGCGGCTGTCCATGATGTCGAGCTGATTGAGGTCGTAGGGATTTTGCGGCGTTATAAGCGGCGCGAGCAGGGCCAGCCCGATGATCGCGGCCAGCAGCACGAAGCCGGCAACGGCGGCGGGCGAGCGGAAGAATGCCCGCACAAGCAGTCGAAACGGCGCCTCCTCACCTTTCTCGGCTTCGACCGGCATCGGCGGCGGCAAGGTGTCGACGCTCATCTCACGGTCCCTCGCCCTGGAGCCGCACCCGCGGGTCGAGTGCCGTATAGGTCAGGTCGACGACGAGATTGATGATGACGAAGAAGGCGACGATCGCCATCAGGTATGCGGTGATGATCGGACGGTCGAGCACGTTGATGCTGTCGATGATCAACTTGCCCATGCCGGGCCAGCTGAAGACGCTTTCGGTGACAACCGAGAAGGCGACGATCGAGCCGAATTCCAGGCCGATGATGGTCACCACCGGAATCATGATGTTCTTCGAGATGTGGACGCCGATAACGCGCGACTCCTTGAGACCCTTGGCCCGCGCAAACTTGACGAAATCGAGCGGCAGGACTTCGGCAACGCCGGCGCGCGTCAGGCGCAGGATGAGGCAGGCGTCGAACAAGGCGAGGTTCACCGCCGGCAGGATCAGGTGGGCAAGACCGTCTTTGGTCAGGAATGCCCATTGGACGCCGAACAGTTCGGCGGTCTGACCGCGGCCGCCGCTCGGCAACCAGCCGAGCTGCACGCCGAAAAACATGATCAGCACCAGCCCGACCCAGAAGGTCGGCAACGAAAAGCCGAGGATGCTGACCGTCATGATAACGCGGCTCAAGATGCCGTGCGGCCGCAGCCCGGCATAGAGTCCGAGCGGCACGCCGACGACGATGGCAATGAGAATGGCAGAGACGGCCAGCTCGAGCGTCGCCGGCAGTCGCTGCAGGATCACCCTGATCGCCGGCTCGTTGTAAACGTAGCTCTCGCCAAGGTCGCCATGGAGCGCCGCCCACAGGAAGCGGAGATACTGCTGCCAAAGCGGCAGGTCGAGCCCGAGTGCCTGGACGACGCGCGCACGCTCGATCTGATCGGCGTCGGGCGAGATCAGAATGTCGACGGGGTCGCCGATGACGTTGATCGCGATGAAGACGATGACCGTCATGGCGAGCATAACCATCACGGCCTGGAGCAGCCGGCGCACGACGGCTGCGGTCATGGCATCGCTCTCCAGCCTGATTGCCGGAAAGGCTCGCCGGTCGTCCATGCGCGCCACATCACGCCGGCACCGCCATCGCCATGCCGTCGCGCTGCGGATCGGCGCCGCCGCGGCAAACGCCGTCTTCGATCTGGATGCCGTGAAGGGCGGCAAAAGCGTAACTTTGCCAGGAGCGCTTCACCTCGTAGCCCCTGCCCTCGATTTCTTCAGTGACATAGCGCGGAATGCGGTTGGAGACGTCGATTGTGTTCGACACCGCCACGATCCGCGGGGCGGCCACCGCTTCGGGCATGCTCATGTCGAAATCAATGAGGTTCATCAGGCCCTGCGCCATGGACGGCGCGATATAGCTGCCGCCGGGCGCTCCCATGACGATCACGGGCCGGTCGTCCTTGAAGACGATGGTGGGCGCCGCAGAGCTGGCCCGCCGCTTGCCCGGAGCGAGCGATCCGGCCCTGCCCGGCCTTGGGTCGAAGCGGCTCATTGTTCCGTTGTACATGAAACCCAGGCCATCGGTGATCGCCCCCGACGGACTGCCCAGCGTGTGGGTCAAGGCGACGGCATTGCCCTCACGGTCGACCACCGAAATATGGGTCGTCTCGCGCGGCGACCGGTCGTCGACGCGGTCGATCCTGGCGCGCAGCCCAGCCTTGATCTCGGCGGCGAGCCCGCCGCAATAATCGCGGGACAGCAGCCGCCCGACCGGCACGTCGACATAGGCAGGATCGCCGAGGTGGCGGTCCTTGTCGATGGTCATGCGCTTCATCGCCTCGGCCAGCAGGATGATGTGCTCGGCACCGCCATGCTCCATGGCTCCGACGTCAAAATGCTCGAGGATGTGGAGCAGTTGCAGCATGGATATGCCGCTGGCGGGCGGCGGGCTGGTCGCGATATCATAGCCGCGATACTCGCCCCAGAGCGGTTGCGCGGTAGAGAGCCCGTAGCGCGCCAGATCATCCTTCCCGATAAGGCCACCGTTGGCCGCCATGTCGGCAGCGATTTCTTCGGCGATCTCTCCCTTGTAGAAAATGTCCGGACCGGCCGCCGCGATGCGCTCGAGCGTTTGAGCGAGATCGGTGTTGACGACGACGTCGCCTGGCAGCTTTACCGTGCCGTCCGGGCGAAAATAGATGGCGCGCCCCGTGTTGCTGAAGCGCAGCTTGTCAAGGGTCCGCACTTCGCCGGTATCGACGCCGTCCTGCGACCAGTACCAGTGGACATGCGGACGGACCATGAAGCCTCGCCTCGCCTGCGTGGCGGCGGGTGCGACGACGTCGGCCCATTCGAAAGTGCCATATCGCGCCAGCGCCTCGGCATAACCCTTGATACTGCCCGGCGTGCAGACGGCGAGATAGCCGATCTCGCTGATGCCGCCTTCCAGCAAAAAGGCGAAGCCATCGCGTGACTGGCCGACCAGGAGGTCGCTCCACATTTCAGGCGACGCTTTCAGAGGCGCCCTGGCGTAGAATTCAAGCACCTCGTGCACGCCGCGTCGCGGCATATAGACCTGCATCGAGCCAAACCCCCCGATGCCGGCCATTTGAGGGTCGACGACGCCTTGCATGAAAGCGCAGGCGATCGCCGCATCGACGGCGTTGCCGCCGCGTTTGAGCACCAGCGCGCCCGCCTCGACCGCCTCCGGCTGCGGCGCAACGATCATTGCATTCATCTTGAAGCGTTCCGTCGTTCCTTGAGCGCTTGGGCCAGGAAATCCTTGACCGGATCGAGAACCGCGTCCCGTTCGTGGGAGACCCCGGGCAGCAGATCAAAGCGCACGCCCACACCCGCTTCCTCGAACGATCGACACAACGTCCTGAGGCGTTCCGGCCTCGTTTGTCCCGCATCGTTGGCGCCCGGCATCCAATAGGTGCTGCCTTCGACATGCGTAATTTCCCAGGTCTCCAGGTCGGCATCGCCGACGATCATCTGGACAGGCACTTTTGCCAGCGCGGCGGCGTCGAAGGTGATGCCGAACTTCTCCGGCAGGTCGCGAATGCCCACCCACCAGTCCCGCGTGGGGTCGAGCAAGGTCACCGAGCCCGGCGCACCGATCGAAGCTGCCCATAGCCTGTCGGGATGGAGGATGGCGAAGCGATGGGTGAAATGCCCGCCGCCGGAAAATCCGAACATAGCGAAGCGGGTCCAGTCCTGACGGTATTTCGCGACAACTTCCTCGACTATGGCGAGCAGCACCTGATCGTAGCGGATATCGCCCTCGATCATATATTTGTATCCGCTGCGGGCGTCGTCGCCGAGAACGCCCATTGGAAACACCGGGCACAGGATGGCGCAGTCGTTCCAGCGTCCGAATTCGGCGAACGCGTCGCGGAAACCCAGGAACGAGGTGCGGCCGGTACCATGGACGGCCACCAGCAGATCGACTTGGGCGCCTTCCCCAACCGCGGGCGGTACATACAGGCAATAGTGGAAGCGTGGGTCTGATTTGGAAGCAAAGATGGCGGTCGCACCAAGATCGTATGTAGCGCGACCGCGATCCGCAACGGACCCCGTGGCGATGCTCGTCAAGTCTACCACTCCTCAGACAGTCTTGGCATTCATGGCCAGCGTATACTGGTCGGCCCGCGTCGTGAACTGAAGGTCCTTCCGGGCAGCCACGACGAGAACCTCATGGTGCATCGGAATCAGGGCGACGTCGTTGAAGACGATCTCGCTGAGTTCCGAGAGCATTTTTTCGCGCTTGGCATCGTCCAGCGTCCGCTTAGCCACAGCCAGTTTGGCATCGAGATCGGGATTGGAGTAGCGGCCCGAATTGGCGATACCCATACCGGCGTCCGGATTCTGTGTCGCGACCAGCGCTGTCATCGGGTTCGAGGTTTCGCCCGTGTTGACGCCCCAGGAGTCCAGATTGATGCTGAATTCATGGGCATCCGCCTTGTCGGCATAAACCGACCAGGGCATGACCTCGACGCTGACTTCCAGGCCGATGCGGGAGAACATTTGGGCCACGGCCTGCACGATCTTCGAATCGTTGACGATACGATCATTGGGCCCGTGGATCGTCAGGCGGAAGCCCTCGGGGTAGCCAGCCTCGGCGAGCAGGGCCTTGGCTTTTGCAGCGTCGAATGGAACGGGTTTGATAGCAGCCGAGGTACCCGGGGCGCCGGCAGGCAGAAACTGCGAAGCAACAATGGCATTGCCCTGCATCAAACGCTGTACAATGGCGCTGCGGTCGATCGCCATGGACAGCGCCTGCCGCACGCGCAGATCCTTCAGCGGGTTGCGGTCGAGCGGCTTGCCGTCCTTGCCGGTGATGAAGGGCGTCACGTCCCTGTACGTGTCCAGCGAGAAGAAGACGACCCGGCTCGAGACGCCGCGAATGATGTGGAAGCGCTCATCTTTTTCGACGCGAGCAACACCCTCGTAGGGCACCTGTTCAACGAGGTCGAGATCACCGGCGAGCAGGTTCGCAAGCCGCGCGCCGGCATCGGTGACGATGCGGAGCTCGACGTCCGGCAACGCAGGCTTCGGTCCCCAGTAGTTGGGATTGGCGGAAAGCGCGACACGGTTGCCGGAAACATACTCCTTCAGCACATACGGGCCGGTGCCGATCGCCGCGGTGCCGTTGTTGAATTGATCGCTAGGGGCATCCTTGAACTTGGCGCGGATGATGCGAATGCGACTGAGGGAATTGGGCAGAAGCGGCTCCGGCTGCTTGGTTTCGATGAGAAGCTTGCCGGGTTGGGGCGAGGTGATTGACTTGATGTTGCGCGTGTAGGTCCGGAACGACGCCGTGCTTTCGATCGTGTTGGCCCGGTCGAATGAGACGACGATATCGTCTACGGTGAGCGGCTCACCGTCGCTGAAGCGCACGTCGGGCCGCAGGTCGAACTCCCAATGGGTGTCGTCGACCACGCGCCAGGCCGTCGCGAGCCCCGGTCTGGAGATCGATTTTTCGTCGTTGATGACAAGCGTGTCGTAGATATGGGTGGCAAGCGCGTTGTTCGGCGCATTGCTCTTCAGATGCGGGTCTAGCGTCGTCGGCGGAGCAGCCATGCCGATCCGCAGCTGGCCATTTGCTGCGGCCTGGGCCAGCCCCGTCCAGCCAATGTTTTGCAAGACGGCGGCACCGCCGAGCGCCCATTGCATCAGCGCACGGCGCGATATTGTCCGGTTCATCATTGGTTTTCTCCGTGTCCACTCTGGATAGTTCCGTCGGAGGAGTTCTTTTCCGCTGCCGCTTGCCATCATCGCTGACGGTGCCGGCCTCCTTCCTGACAGCGAGTTGAAACGAAAGCTCCTCAGTTTGTCAATACAGATAAACCATCGTTTCACTAGACGAGACAAATTTTCTCGTTTACCGTTCGGCATGAGACGTTCTGGCGAGGGAAGTGAGGGATGACCGATCAGGCAGACACCCGGTACACGGTCGATTCCGTCGATCGCGCGATCAGCTTGCTGCAGACTGTGGCCGGCGAGGCCGATCTTGGCGTTTCCGAAATCGCGCGGCGGTCCGGCGACAGCAAGGCACGAGCTTTCCGGCTTTTGCAGACGCTGGTGCGGCGCGGTCTGCTGGCGCGGTCATCGGATGGTAAAGGCTATCGTCTCGGCCTCGCCGCGCTGATGCTCGGTCACGCCGCCAGCGAACAGATGGACCTGATCCGCATCGCAAACCCTGTTTTGGAAGAACTCGGTCAGCAGATTGGCGAAACCACCCAATTGCGAATCCGCGATGACCAGGAGAGCCTTTGCGTCGCCAAATGGGAGCCGAAGCGGGACCTTCGCGTCAATGCGATTGTCGGCCGACGACGCCCATTACATGCCGGTTCGAGCAAGGCGTTCCTGGCCCATATGGATGACAAGGAGCGCGAGGCCATTCTTTCCGGCCCGTTGAAGCGCTTCACCAAAAAAACTGTGACCGATCCTCGGGCTCTAAGGGGCGGGCTCGAGCAAATCCGCAAGGCGAAGTTTTTCGTCAGTCGCGGCGAGATCAACGACGATCTGATTTCGATCACCGCACCGGTGTTCGTGGCACCGGGTAAGATAATCGCGGCGCTGAACATCGCTGCCCCGGAAAACCGGGTGCCGGAAGAACGCATAAGCGAACTGGGCGACATGGTAGCGCGGGCCGCCCATCGGATTTCCGCCGCCCTTGGCTTTCGCTCGCCGGCTACCAATGGGGTAGCGAGTTGAGCCGGTGCCAAACATCATACGACTTCCTCGGCAGATCGCGACGAGGGGTGTATCTCCGGAACGGTGAAAATCGACACCTCGCCCTTGAAGCCTTGCAGTTCAAACGCGCCTGCCTGGACAACCGGCATCGATGCTCCCTGCGCAAATCCGGGACCAAGCACCAGAGGGATCCTCAGCTTTTTGGTCGTTGACTCGAGCCGGGCCGCGCGGTTCACCGGCGAGCCGATCGCGGTGTAATCGAAGCGCCGTTCGGAGCCGAAATTCCCTACGGAGCAGATGCCAGTCTCGATGGCGACGCCGATTTCGATAGAGGGGTGCCCGCGCGCGGTGAACGCGGCATTTTCGCGCTTCACCCGTTCGATCAGGGCAAGCCCCGCTTCGAGCGCGCGCTCGCGATGATCTGGCTGATCAAGCGGCGCGTTCCAGAAGGCTAGCACGGCATCGCCCATGAACTTGTCGATGGTCCCGTCGCGCTTGAGTATCTCATCGGTCGCAAGGCCGAGGAAGTGATTGACCACCTTTCCGATTTCTTGGGCACCGAGTTGTTCGCTCATCGCGGTGAAGCCGCGTATGTCACTCAGCAGGATTGTGATCTCGCGCTTCTCTCCGGACAGGATCGCTTCGGTATCCGAATTTGCGAGGCGCTGCACCACGGAGGGCGACAGATATTGGGAAAACTGCCGTGCCAGGGTGGACCGACGCTGCTCGCTGCGCCTGTAGAGGACATAGCCTTCGAAGCCGGCTACGAGGATCGTCGCAAGCGCCGGCTGTAATGGATCATAGAGTGCACCCTGCAGGCTGTATTCGAGAGCGCCGAACGCGAAGGGCGTGGCAGCCAGGAGCGCCAGAGCGAGTGCGCCAAGCGCGACACGCTCGGCGAGCACTCCGGAAAGCCCGATGAAAACGATGCCACTGAGGACCAACCACAGCCGCTCCAGCGTACGCGCCTGCGTTGGCTCTACAAGATAGTGCCCGGCAATCATCTGGCCGATTGCATCCGCGTGGATGTCCACGCCTGGTCGCGCCGGACGCGTCGGGGTGGGCAGATACTGGGTCAGTCCCACGGCCGACAGATCAACAATAGCTATGGCGTTCCGCAGCAGCGGATCGCCGCGGCCCGAAAGGATATCACTGGCAGATATGCGCGGCGTATTGGTGTCGGTTTCCCAGAGGCGGATGCTGCCCTGCGGCTCGAGTGGCACAATGGTGCCGGCCATCCTGAGTGCGTCAAACCCGGCGGCATTCATCCGGGCCACGTAGCCGTTCTCTCCGGCGTAGAGGCGCAGGAGTTCGAGCGCGAAGGACGGCCAGAGCTGCACGCCTTGAGCCGTATTTCGGAGCCAAAGCAGCGGCACATGGCGTAATACGCCGTCGGGATCGGGCAAAGTGCGAATTACGCCGAGGCCTGCAGCGGCGCTCGAGAAATCCGGAAGCGAGCCTGTCAGACCGGTGAAGCCAGGAAGCGTCTCGGGTACTTGCCCGACGATCGACCAGCCGGCTTTGGGCTCTGTTTCTGAAACCGTCGCCTCGTTGCCCAGACTGACGGCGAGCGCCGTTCGATTGTTCGCCAGCGCGCTGGCGAGGCGCTTGTCTCCGGCGATGCCATCAGGAGAGATATCAGCCTCGGGCAGCACCAGCGCAAGCCCGATCACCGCGGCACCAGACTCGGCGACACCATCGACCAGATCGGCCAAAAGGCCACGGTTCCAAGGCCATCGCCCATATGCCTTAAGGCTCGCGTCGTCTATCGAGACGATGACAACAGGATTGCTCGTCGCCTCGCGCGGGGTGAGGAACTGGTAGAAGTCGTACGTACGCCCGCGCAGGCGCGATAGCGGCCCGTCGAAAGCAAAATGGCAAGCGAGCAGCAAGAGTACGACCGCAAGACCAGGTATTTTCCGCCTGGCAGCCCGCCGCCAATCAGCCAAGCGGCTCATGCCGATCGGCCAGCCTTACCGGCAGTCGGGAAAGCAGTCATCCTCATCATCCACCCCGCTGCCTACAGGGGGCGTTGGGCTGTCAGGGAACTCCATGACCACTCCTGGCAATGCACCGTCGGTGGACTTGCAGGCTTTGAGGGAATTGCCGAGTGGTGACGCACAGATCGCGCTTACGTTCAGCCCCGGACCCGGTTCGCCTGGCAGGCCGGTGCCGGCGATCCGGTCGATGCTGTCCAATATCGGAAAGGTGTCGAGACCGCCGTAGCCGGTCAGCAGTTTGCCATTGTCCGAGGTGCAGGCGTGGCCCGGGTTTGTGATTACGAGCTTGCGGCCATTCATCATGCAGGTCATGCGGCCGGCGCGCAGTGTGCCGACGGTCTGACCAGCTATCACAAGCACTTCAATGATGCCGCCTCTGGCGCCGAGCACCATGTGCGGCGTCGCAACCTGCATGTCGCCGCCTTTCGAAACCTGACCGCCGTAGAAACGGGCTAGGCCGCTCTTCATCCTGATGTCGATCTTTCCTGATCGAGAGCCCGGATTGTAGACGAATTCATCGATCGTCAGGCTGGTGTTCGGACCAATCTTGGCGCTCGACTCGTCCCGGAACACGAGCATTCCGAGACCGGTGGTATTGCTGCGCAGTTGGTCGCCGAGTTCGACGGCAGCGCCGACGTTCATCGCCTCGCCGCCATTGCGGATGATGTTGGTCTGGTAGGCCGTCATGGATCCGACCGTTTCAGCGACAGATGGTGCCGCAAAGGCAAGGCAGGCGATACAAGTGGCTATCTGACGATACAGGGTCCTCATCGCGGCCTCTTTCAGTTGAGCGTCAACGTGTAGCTCACGAGCAATTCGAATGAATTCCGGTCGCGGCTAGCGATATCGAAGTCGGTTTCGCGATAGGCGAGGTCGACACTGACCTTCTGCCACTCGGTGAGCTGAAAATCGCTCTCCGAGGCAATGCGCCAGAAGTCGCTCTCTATGTTCGTGCCGATGCCGACCGACAAGTCGGGAGTGTCGCTGTGGCCGGCCGAGAAGGCGACCTGGTGAGACCATACAAAAAGGTCCGGTACTTCCATCAACACGCCGCCGTAGCGGACCTCTCCCATGTAGCTGCGGCCGATTTCGCCAGCTCCGGAGGCGAAGTCATTCGAGCCGACCAGTCGCAGTCCGAGCGCCTGGCCATTGCGGAAGCGGTAGCTGCCGCCTGCCTCATAGAAGACCCTGCTATCGGCGAAGATGCCTTTCGAGCCGCTTAGATCGATGTAGCCAGCACCTGCGAAAAGCGTCGTCTCGACCGTGGGGCGCACGAGGAAGCGTCCACTGAGGCCGACGCCGGTCTCGTGGATATCGCTGTCGAAGCGATCTGTAACGGTGAACGCGGAAAGTAGCAGCCGCAGGGAATCGATCCCGCTGTTGGGCAGCCCCTTGTCCAGGGTAATGGCGGCGTTACCGTGGATAAAAGTCTCCTCGGCACCGGGAACCGACAGGTCTTCTGTGAAAAAGCGCTGTGTCGCCGTCAACGATCCCGAGAGGACAAGTGCATCAGCACTTGGCGTGCCGAGATCCCACCGGACAAAGCCTTCCGCCCGCCCATAGGGCGAGGCGAAGGAGTGGTCGTTCTGGGCCCCGCCAGACTCAAAATCGGTGAATGCACTGAACATGCCGCCGGTCAGAGCGAGTTCCCAGGTGACGCCACGTAACGCGCGCTCGATGCGGGCGAGCAGGCGAACGGCTTCCAGCTGCTCATCCGCGGGCAGGTCCCCGACCTCGAGGCCGTACTGCACCTGCCGCCGGGCCAATTCATAGGAGCCGACATGATAGTACAACCGGCTGGCCGCGAGGCGCGCGCGTGCATCGCGAGGATATTTGATGAGATACTGCTCGATCGACGAGATCGCCTGATCGTACTGCCCTGCGTTGACGGCGACTGTGACGAATTGAGCTAGCGTTCCGTTGTCGGTCGGATTGGCAATGCGGGCCGAAAACGCTTCGCCATAGGCCGTATAGAGACCTTGTGCGCCGGCCGGCAATATGCCGGCACAGAACAGCGCTGCGGCGAAGCCGAAGATCCTTGAAAACGAGGAATGCATGCCGAGAACCCCACCCAACCCGACTAGTGCAGCGGATCTAGCACGCCTACACGAAAAAAAGCGACAGAACTGTCACGAGACCTTCCGAGTCTTCAGCAGCTGTTGCAGCGGCGCAACAAACTATCGGGTTCATTCGCATTTCTCCTACGCTGGTTGACCAAACATCTTCTCGGCATTGCCGGACTTCGACCAAGTATTCGCTACAAACGGCAACTAAGACAAATCATAATCGCCCGTGGATTGCGCAGCCGACAAGATCAATATTGTTTGCGCGATTCTGTACATATCTGGTCGCCGCCTGACGCATCAGGGTGACATGTAGCTCATCCGAAGGTCTTCCGTCGCGTTGCGCAAGCGGTCGGAGAGCTGGCGGGCGATGCTTCTCAGGACGGCCTGCGCAATGTGCGGCCTGGCCTTTGTTATCTTGTTGAACGCCGACGAGGTCAGCTTATAGGCAACAACGTCCTCGTCCGCGATCACGTCCGTCGAGCGTGGTCGCTCGGTCAGGAAACCCATTTCCCCCACTGTGCATCCAGCCCCGATGCTCGCCAGCCGGCGCCGCCCGCAAGGCGTACTTACCCAGACGCTGATACAGCCGCGCGTCAGCATCCACAGTCGGTCTGCCGGATCGCCAGCACGGCACAGCACGGCGCCTTTGGGGAATTCGACATGGTCGAGATAGCTCATCAGCACCTTCAAATCTTCCGGTTGCGTGGTCATGCCGAAATCGGTGCGCTCGAGTGGCACCTCTATCACGGAGCGGGTTGCACTGCCGGTCCGCTGCACGATTTCCTCTTCGAAGCGCTCCAGCGCTGCTTCGAGGTCGGGGTTGATATTCGGTCCATCAGGTTGCGACGTGCACTCCTCCAGAACCTGGGCATCCTTGAGATCACTGAAGAACAGCCGCTGGCCACGCCGGGCGCACCGAGCGGCGATCTGCTGCAATGTCAACGCGCCGGAGGCATCGATGTCGCTGACGGCGCGGAAATCGAGAATGATCACCCGCACGGCGATGGGCAGCCGGTCAATCTCCTCCGCGAGCTCATCGGCATTGCCAAAGAATAGCACCCCCTGCAGCTCGAAGACTGCAAGCTCCCGCTCGTGGGCCGCCAGCAACTCGTTCTGAGCTGTCGAACGGATGCGCCTGGAGCGCGTCTTGCCGACTATCTCCTTTCGCCGCACCACAGGCCGGTTCATTTCGATCATGAAGACGATGCAAGCCAGCGCCACGCCGACCACGGCGCCGACAACGGGTTGGCCAAGCACCGTGGCGAGCGCCACCGTAGCGACTACGCCGATATTGCGCTGCGCTTGGATGCGGCCCGTCGCATCCTTGCCGAAGAGTGCCTGGCGCGCGGTCCGCAGCGCCCAACGATCTATGGTATTGATGCCGACGAAAACCAGAATGGCGGCCAGCACAACCAGCGGCATCGAGAAGATCAGATCCGGGAACGCAAGGACGGCCGCAAGCAGCACCGCCCGGCTCGCAAATGTCGACGCGCGCATGCGCCCACCGGCAAGATGGTTGGCCGCAGTCAGCGAGGCTGACGTGGAGACGAACAGCCCGCCCATAATAGGGGAGACAAGGTTGGCGAAGCCCAGCCCGACAAGGGCGCGGTCCGGACCGATCTGAATGTCAGCCAGATTGCGCGCAGTGCGCAGGGTGAAGACCGTGTCAAGCGTCCCCACGATCGCCAGGGTCAACGAGCCGGCGATCAGGGTCCACCAGATGTCTCCGAACCCGAGCCGGAGTGCAATGGCAGCGTCGTCCAAGCTTATCGGCGCCCAACCGTCCAAATCGATCCTGCCGACAACAGGGCCGAGCTCAATGCCGGGCGCCCACAAACGGGCAGCATGGTAGATCAGATAGCCGATCAGCAGGCCCGCAAGCAGCGCCGGAATCCTGGGCGCATGTCGCGTGATCACCACCATGGTCGCGATCAGCGCAAGACCAAAGGGAAGTCTTGTCAGCGTGGCGAGGCTGAAATCTGCCGCCGCGACCCCGCTCCAGGACGAAACCGCGAGAAGCACCGGGGTCTGACTCTTGATGATCAGGATGCCGACGCCCGAGATGAACCCGGCGACAACCGGGTGGGGGGCAAGCTTGACGATCCGGGCGAGTCCGGTTGCCCCGATGAAGATCATCCAGAAGCCGGCCAGCATCACGCATCCGACGAAGGCAAGCAGCGCTTGGGTCGTGTTGCCGTCGAGGGCGACGAGCAGGGATCCCAGCAGGCTGGCCTGGATCAGTGAGTTGCTGGGCATGGTCGTCACGAAGGACGATCGTTGAAACACGGAAGCGACAACGCCGCCGACAATGGCCGCGATGACGCCGGCAAGCGCGCCTTCCGCCACCCGATCCGCGCCGAGCGGCGAAAGGGCAAGGACGCCGGAGGAGATGCACATTGGCAGCGCTACGCCGGCCGTCGTCACACCTGCGGTCAGTTCCTGGGCCAGAACGCCCATCCCGGCGCTCAAGCGGCGCGCAAAATCCGTCTGTGTCCCAACCTGCACAACCACCGTTCAAAGCCCCTACACCTCACGGCGGTGATCCCGCCAACGCCATCTTAATGTCGGCACGCGTCCGCGGCCGCGACCCACTACAGCACAAGCGTAGTGGCCAGCCCCAGCATCAGGCCCATGCCTACAATATCGGTCACCGTGGTAAGGAAGATCGCGGAAGCCACGGCCGGATCGGCGCCGACCCGCCGCAGGCCCAACGGGATCAGCACGCCGGAGATCCCGGACATGAGGCACGATCCGGCCATGGCGAGCAGGATCACAAGTGCCAGCATGGGAGCCTGGGATGCCGACTCCGGTTGCCGCGAGGCGTAGAACCACATGGCCGCGGCCGCCACGAGACCGACGAGCACGCCGTTGGCGACCCCGAGCACCCCCTCCCTCAGAATCAGGTGCAGCTTCGGTCGTTTGTCCACATCCCCTAGGGCGAGACCACGCAACGTCATGGCCAGTGCCTGGCAGCCGGTGTTTCCGCTCTGCCCGGCCAGCACCGGGAGGAACGCCGCCAAGGCGACGATCTTCTCGATCGTGCCTGTGAACGAACTGACCACGAAAGCCGCCATGAAGGCCGTCAGCAGGTTGAGCTGCAGCCACGGATGACGTTTCAAGAAGGCTGAAAACAGCGGCGTGAAAGAACGCTCCTCCTTCTGGACACCTACCATCTGGCCAGGCTGGGCAGAAATCTCGATGATTTGCTGCTCGAACAGCCGCCAGCCGCGAACCTGCCCGAGCAGCCGGTTCTCTGCGTCCACGACGGGATAGACAGGGTAGTGACGGCGTACCGCCGCCTTGCAGGCTTCGCCCAACGGCATATTGACGTGAAGAGCGAACGGTTTCGGCAGCATGATCTGATCCACCGTGGCGGCCGGTTCGCTCAGCATCAGATCGCGCAGGACCACCAGGCCAACGAGTTTGTCGCCCTCGTCCGTGACGTACAGGTAAGTGAGTTCGGTCGGCACTTGGGCGCGTCTGACGGCCTCCACCGCGGCGGCTGCCGTCGTCCCGACAAGAACGCTGGCGGGGATCGGGTCCATCAGTTCGACGACGGACCCGGGGACGGCGATATCCTCGCCGTCGGTATGAGGCTTGATAGGCCTCATATCCGGTGGCAAATGCTCTGCCACCTTCCGGGCGTGCCTATCCGGCAACAACTTTAATACCTCCCGGATGAACTCGGGAGACTCTCGGGCAAGCAACTCGGCCGCGTCATCAGGTGCTCGAGCACGCAGCGCGCGCACCAACTTCTCAACGTCGTTCTCTTCCCTCATCTGTTCCCCCAACCTTTAATGTTGCGCCTCTGAACGTGAAGATGGGAGCGGTTCGCTCTGCCCTACGCGCAGTGCCCAGCGCCTCGATCCGGAAATCTTCACCTTCTCGGGGCCGCCGAGTAGACCGAACCCAGACAAATCTGAGCTATTGCGTGGGTGCATACAGGCAGGCTGTAACGTCAACGTGTCGCCGAGAGAATTGTCCTGTTGCCGAACGTTGCGGTCCACCGCGAGGTAATGTAGGCCAAATGATGGAGGGGGTAGCCCGCGCGATTGCATCCTCTCGGGGGCCGAGCGAAGATTCATTTTCGAGAATGGCATCGCCGCGGCATTGCCATTTCACTACAGTGATCCGGACCGGCCCGGCATTCCCGCCGAATTCGTAGCGGCCCCGTCCTCGGAGATGCATATGGGCAACATCATCGCAGCAGGTTTCAATTCAGTCTCTGCCGACGGCGGGTTGGAGAGCCTTGCGGCGGATGTTCGCAGCTTTGCCGACATGGCGTCGAAGCCGTCGAACTGGGACTGACGACCCTTGACCTCATAGCGGGTGGCCGTGTCATCTCCGAGAGGGCCGAAAGGCTCGTCGCGCTGACCGGCCAGTTTGGTTTCCGCTACACGGTTCACGGCGTCGTCTCATCGAACCTCATGGAGCCGGCGACCTGCCGCTATCAGATCGATGCCGCCAAGGCCTTGGTCGAACTCTGCGATCGGATCGATGCGCG
Source organism: Mesorhizobium sp. (assembly GCA_004020315.1). Taxonomy (GTDB): domain Bacteria; phylum Pseudomonadota; class Alphaproteobacteria; order Rhizobiales; family Rhizobiaceae; genus Mesorhizobium. The sequence continues at coordinate 243,858 of SAQG01000001.1, read as the reverse complement.
CGTCCTTGTTCAGCACAGCGGGCATTTTCGCGCCGACCAGCTTCTCGATCGTGCCGGTGCCGAGGAACGCGAACGCGAAGGGTTGTTCGAGCTTGCCGAGTTCTGCAGGCCCTATGGTGTGCGCATAGCCTTCGAAAACCTCTTCGCCATGGAACCGGGCCAGTGCCGGCAGACTCCGGCGGAGGTGGCGCAGACGGTGAAGGCGGTCGGCCATCCCAACCTGGTCGCGCTCATCGATTTCAGCCACGCCTACACTGAATCCGCTTATCGCGGCCCGAACTTCCGTGAACAGCTGCGCGCCATGGCGCCGGTGACAGGACACCTGCATGTCCATGATTCCTTCGGGCGCCCGCAGGGTCTCCACAGAACCTACCTCCAGCAGGAGGATGCAGCGCTGGGTCTAGGTGACCTGCACATTCCGCTCGGCTGGGGCGATATCGAACGGGATGACATATTCAGCGAGTTGGTCTTCTTGCCCGGGACCGTCCTCATGATGGAAATCGGACCCCGCTATCGCAACGAGCAGCCCGACTGCCTGGCCCAGGCAAAAAATCTCATCGCCTTGAACAGTCGCGCTGAGCGCGGAGCGGCAGAGGCCATCTGAATGGCTTGTTTACCACGCGGGCCGCTCTATGGCGAAGCCGTTCCCTTCTGGCAGCCGGTGTGAACGGCCGCGATCTAGGTTGTAGACTCATAATCGCGGAGCTAGAGGGGTATTGAGGCGAGTTGGATCATGGCGAGGAAGTTGTCGGCCAACTTGTCGTAGCGAGTGGCAACGCGGCGGAAATGCTTCCGCCTAGAGAAGAGCTCGATGAGGTTGCGCTCGCGATAGAGCCGCTTGCTGAAGCACGGCTTCCACTTACGATTGGATTTTGCGGGGATATTGGGCGTGGCGCCCTGCTCCTCGATCAATGTGCGGATGCGATCAGCATCGTATGCCTTGTCTGCGGAACGATCGTATGCGGTCCAGGATGGTTGAGCAATTTGTTGGCGATCTGACCATCGTGCGCCTGACCAGAGGTCAGGCCGAGGCGGATCGGAAGCCCTTGCGCATCGACGACGGCATGTATTTCGTGGTAAGCCCGCCGCGTGATCGACCGAGACAGTGATCTCGATCCCCCTTTTTGCTGTCGCAGCCTGTTGGTGCGCCCGGATTGATGTGCTGTCGATCATTTGAATGTCGCCGTCGTATGCTGCCGTGATGGCATCCATCATGCGGCCGCACACACCCGCCTTTCGCCAGCGCACGAAGCGATGTAGCTGGTCGTGCGCGGGCCGTAGCGCTCTGGCAGATCGCGCCATGGCGCACCGGATCGCAGCACCCAGAAGATGCGTTCAACACGCGGCGGTCATCGACGCGCGGCACGCCACGCGATTTATTGGGGGAGAAGCGGCTCGATCACGCGCCACTCGACGTCGGTCAGATCATATCGGCTCATGCGGAGCCTGAATCAGATTCCGCCGCAATATGAAAGCCGCCAGTCGGAAAACGACCCATCTAGGCCATAACTCATGGCAAATGGTGGCGTTCGAAATGAAGCAAGACCTCACTCGCTTCAATATCGATGCCCTCTCGTTTGTCATCTTTGTTTGGGTGATCCGCTAGTTGCCGCAGATCCTCTTCCAAGCCGCCGAGAACGTCGATCGGCAATCTCCGTATGACCAGAGTTATGCAGTGATACTTTTGAGTTCCATCGGTTCCTTTAAGGATCCGCGAAATCGGATCAATCAGCGGTGTCCCCAAGGTAACGAGGAAATCAGCGAGAGGTCTAGCTACCGGCCAATTGCTATCGGCAGTCCAATCCAAAAGTTCGTCCAGTATCGGTGCGATCGCTGGATAGCCCGCTTTAATAATGAAAGGGATAGAATCGACCTCGTGCTTGCTCCGCGGCAGTAGCCTCTGTGCATCAATCATCTGAGCTCACTTACGGCCCATCGATCCTTGCGCCCTTTTTTGAGCACCCGAAGATTGATGTCAACGTCCGCTTTCCACCACCCCATCTCGGTCATTCCGCATTTATGAGTTCACGGCCTAGTTCTCTGCCTCAAGCGATTTTCGCGCCAACTGCCATTCCTCCCACACATTCTCAGGATCAATGTCGTCGTAGCCCCGAGCGTTTATGACTGCCCGATAGGCATGCGCGGGCATCGCGATGGACGGAGCCCGATCTCTGATTTGAAGGACTTCTTCTTCCGTTAGGGGCGCGCCTTTTCCCCGTTCCGCAGCTAGGAGAGTCGCTACTAGCGCCGGGACCGGGACAATGAACAATTTTTCCGCGGGATCAGTCATTAGGCCGTGAACTCATAAATGTGGAATGACCGGGATGAGTGGAAAGCGGTCGGCTTCTAAGTTCCATTTTCGACGATCAGGGTTCCGTCTACATCCCGGAAGACATACGCCTCAACCATGTCGTGTTTGTCCCAGTCAGTCGAAATCGTGATGTAGCCGTGGCTGGATAAAAGCAATTCAACCTGTCGCTCGCTGACATTCACCACTTCGACGCGCGACGCGTTCGCCAGCGAGGAAATCAAAACAGCAACGCTGCTGTACACGGTGAAGCCGGAGCCGTCCGTGAAAAACACGCCAACGCCATGTCCAGGTGCGGAAGCGTCGATGCCTTTCACATGTTTGCCAATTAGCCGTTCAGCGAGTGTGCGCATGGTCAACGCTTATGCGACGCTCTCTATAGGTCCGCAATGAGTGAAAAACAGACCCAGCCCACTGCCTGTTGCCAAGAATTGGGATAGGGTAGCCTTTCTTGGCAGCACGCGGTGCACGAGCGACCATGAACGAGCTCTCCCTCAGCAACGACTATTATGTTGAATCAGATTACAATGGCTCATTCCAGCACGGAAAAATATTTCATATCGCCCACAACAAGCATGGAGGTTCCGTTTCGACTGGGGTCGCATACTTTCATGTTTGGAAACCAGCGATCCATCCCGAGGGGTATTTTCCGCACCACCGCCTCGACTGTTTCATTAGTCACGGTGAACTAGCACCTGATCCTGCTTGGCTTGCACGGCGGCTATTCGACACTCTGATCAAGCACGGCCGTATATCTGAGCCAGTCTGGCTTGGTTGGCATCGTTCAGAGGAAATCGATGGCGAAGAGCGTGGCTCGGTGTTCGACTGGGACTGACAGTGCCGGTGCGGAAGGTCCGCAATTGGGTCGCTTGTCGACTGGCGGCTTTCTTACTGCGGGGGAATCTGATTCAGGCTCATGCTAATCTTGGAATCAGGTTTGCCGATTGAGGACAAGGCCGCCGACACAGGTTCTACTCATAAGCCGACGCTGACAGCAGCAACTGCGCCGTATGCCGCGATGGATTGCTATGAGCAGGAGAATGCCAGTCGCTCACCCAGGCAGCCATCGCCTCTAGAAAACTGTCCAAATCGACATTCACCCAAATCCTCAGACCCCGCGCCCAGCTCACTGGGCATCGCACCCAGAAACTCAATGAAGCTGTCTTTGTCGTGAACGGTCTCAGGGATCATCGCCACCTCCATCTCACGACTGCAATACCAGTTCTGAGCCCGATCCGGAATTTATGAGTTTACGTCCTAACCTGGGAAGATGGTGAAACCGCCATCGACGCGAATGACTTGCCCGTTGATAAAGCGCGCGCGCGGGCCGGCGAGAAAGGCCACCGCCTCGGCAATCTCTTCCGGCTCGGCATAGCGGTTCAGCGATTTCTTGCTCGAATCCATGCGCTCCGGATCGACCACTCGGCTCGCCTGGAACCGTGCCGTCTTGGTGGCGCCAGGGCTCACCGCATTGACGCGCACGCCGTCGTCGATCAGTTCCTTGGCGAGGCAGCGCGTATAATGGACGACGGCCAGCACCTTGATGTCTTCATAGTCGATGTCGAGCGCGTTGTTGGGACTGGGTTTTACCCCCTTGGCGCCGATGTCCCCGCCGGCGCAGTTGACCAGAACGTGCACATCGCCAAGGTCCGCCTCGATCCTCCTCTTCATTTCGGCAACGGCTTGCCTGTCGCCGATGTTGCCCGTGACTGCGGTCACCCGTGTCCCATGCTTTTCCAGACCCTTGGCGGATTCGCCGAGGTCTGCGAATTCGCCATATTGCGATGGCCGGGTCCAATCGAGATCGGGATCGCGACGTTTGCGCCAAGTTCGGCCAGGCGGTCGGCCATCACGCGGCCGAGGCCGCGTCCCGAGCCAGTCACGAAAGCAGTCAGGCCGCTGAGTTCTCGGGCAGTCATGCTGATTTCTCCATTGCAATGAAATCGAACTTCTTCATGTTGGCGGCGCTGCGCCGGATCATGTCGAGCTCATACGAAATGAGCGCGCCGTCATCGTCGCGTTCCCATGGCGTCCGGTAGTCGACGTCGTCCGCAAGGCGGTTCACGCGCGCAGCATGCAGGCAGGCCGCGAAGTCACGCGCGGTCTTCCGCGCATACCCGTTCCACCAGTCGTCGGTGAGACAGCGAACGTGGCGGGCCTCCAGCGCGCCCGGCTCGAGCACGGCCGTCAGCGTGTCGTGGTGCTCGGCAAGGATGGCTGCCAGTTCGGCGAATGGCACGGCGCCGTCGCCGATCGCGCAGCGGACGAGACGGTAGCCCTCATCCGTGAACTGCACGCGATAATCCTTGAGGTGAACGTGGCGGACATGCGGCGCGATCCGCCGCGTGAAGGAAAGCGGTGCTTCGCCGACAGGGAACGTGTTGCCTGTGTCGTAGGTGATGCCGACACCGGGCCCGCCGAGTTCGCAGAACGCGACCAGTTCGTCGCTGCCGAAGTCCTGATGGTTCTCGATGCCGAGCACCCGGCCCTCAGCCGCCGCACGCGGTCCCCATTCCGTCAGGGCAGCGCGGATCGTCGCGTTGAACTCGTTCCATTTGCCGCCCCATACGTTGCGGTCACCGCACAGGACGGGGGTCAGTGCGATACGGATCGTTGTCGCCTCGAGCAGGCGCGCAGCCCGAAATGCGTTGTCCAACGGACCTGCCGCGAGAAGTCCGCCACTTACCACCGGGACGATGTCAAGCGCGGCCAGACGCTTGCGCAGATCGACAACCTCGGCGTCCGGCAAGTCGGTCAACCACGGTTCGTAGATCTCGAGCGTGCGTGCACCGAGTTCCAGCGCGAGCGCTATGAAGCCTTCCAGCCCTGCCCCATCCGGATTGTGCCGCGGCGTACCGCGACCCTGCAGGCCGAGATAGTAGGTCAGTCCGTAAGGGTTGAGGCCGAGACGAAGCATCAGTTTGGCAGTTCCGCTGAAAGAAGTGGAAGCGATCGCATCAGCGCAGACCGGCATCGACGGTGATGGACTGCTTCGTGATCATGCGGCTGTCATCGGCGGCAAGGAAGAGCACGGTCCGTGCAATCTCCTCGCCCAGAAGGACGCGGCGGATCAATTGCCGCTGCACCGTCTGGTCGATTGCGTCCTGCGTCTTGAACCACAGCTCGCGCTGGCGCTCGGTGATGACGGCGCCGGGTTCGACTGCATTGACGCGGATGTTGTCGGATCCGAACGACCGCGCCAGTGCGCGCGTCAGCGCCACCACAGCGCCCTTGGCGGTGGCATAAGCCACCATCTGGTCCGCGCCGAAACGCCAGGCGATGGAAGAGAAGTTTATGATCGAGCCGAAGCCGAGTTCCTTCATATGCGGATGCACCGCCTGCGCGGCGAAGAAGTGATGCCGGAGATTGACGTCGAAGCTGCGATCCCAATATTCGGCTGTCACGGCGTCAATTGGATGGCGCTTATCATCGGCAGCATTGTTCACCAGGACGGCGACCGGACCAAGCTGCGCGCGTACGCCTTCGACCGACGCCTGCAGCGCAGCGATATCGGTCACATCGCAATGGAGATACAACGGGGCCTGCCTGGCGGTATCACCGAGCTCATGCACCAGCGCCTCCGCGGGTCCATCCTGCACATCGAGAAAGCCCACGCGGGCGCCATTCGCCACGAAAGCGCGGACCATATCGGCCCCGATCCCGGAGGCCCCGCCGGAGATCAGCACGACGCGATCGGTCAAGCTCGGATAAGTCGCGAATTGTACGGACATCAGATCACAGAAGCGCCTTGGTTGTTGGATCGAACAGACAGGCGCGCGACATGTCGATGCCGAGCGTTATCGTCTCGCCCATGACGGGAGCGTCATCCGGCTCGAAACGGCCAGTGATCTCCAGGTCACCTAGCCTGAGGACGGCAAGCGTCTCGGCCCCGGTCGGCTCGACCAGTTCGACCGGCGCCTGCATGGACTCGACAGCAGGTTTCCGCGACTTCAGGTCCGTCGTGAAACGGTAGATGTGTTCCGGCCGAACACCGAGCACCACGTCCTTTGGCGCGCCGGCGGGCAAAGGCGCGGCAAGGGCAAGAGTAGCGTCGCTGCCGTCAGCGGCGCGTACCGCGATGCTGGTTGCGCCCGTAAGCCGGGCGGGGATGAAATTCATCGCTGGCGACCCCATGAAACCGGCCACGAACATGTTGGTCGGCCGGTCATAGATCCGCTTCGGCGTGTCGAACTGCTGCACCGAGCCCTGGTTCATCACCGCAATGCGGGACGCGAGCGTCATCGCCTCGACCTGATCGTGAGTGACGTACACCGTCGTCTTGCCGACGCGATGGTGAAGCTTCTTGATTTCGGTGCGCATGTCCACGCGCAGCTTGGCGTCGAGATTGGACAGAGGCTCGTCGAACAAAAACAGCTTCGGGTCGCGTACCAGGGCGCGGCCCATTGCAACGCGCTGCCGCTGGCCGCCAGACAATTGCCCGGGCTTGCGGTTGAGCAACTGCTCGATCTGCAGGAGTGCGGCAACCCGCTTTACGGCTTCCGCCTGCTCCGCTTTGGGCACGCCTCGGCTTTCCATGCCGAAGGTGATGTTCTGGCGCACCGTCATCGTGGGATAGAGGGCATATGACTGGAACACCATCGCTATGTCGCGGTCTTTGGGCTGCACGGAATTCACCAGCCGGTCGCCTATCCAGATCTCGCCCGACGTGACGGTTTCCAGGCCGGCGATCATGGCGAGCAAGGTTGATTTGCCGCAGCCTGAGGGGCCGACGAGGGCGACGAACTCTCCGGTCCGCGCCTCGAGGTTGATGCCGGCCAGAATCTCGAGCCCGCCATAGCTCTTGTGAAGGTCGCGGATCATCAGCGCGGACATGGGCGATGCCTCATTTGATGGCGCCCTGTGTCAGGCCGCGCACGAAGTATTTTCCACCGAACAGGTAGATCAGCAACGGCGGCAGCGCGCCGATCAGCACGGCTGCACTCATCACATCGTAGGCACGGGCGGTCGTACCGCCGGCGGTGAGCGCGACCAATGCCGCCGTAATCGGCTGCTGCTGGCCAGAGGTGAAGACGACGCCGAACAGATACTCGTTCCAGATGCCGGTGAACTGCCAGACGACGGTAACGATCAAAATCGGCGGCGACAGGGGCAGGATGATCTTGCGAAAAATCCGCCAGAAGCCGGCGCCGTCGATGCGTGCCGCCTTGATAAGGTCGTCCGGTATGCTGACGTAGAAGTTGCGGCAGAACAGGGTCGTGAACGAGATGCCCTGGACGACGTGAATCAAGACCAGCCCATATGTCGAATTTGTTAGGCCGAACTTGCCGAGCAGGAACGCCCACGGCATCAGCGAAATCTGGCCGGGCATGAAGACGCCGAGCAGCATCAGATTGAACAGAATTTCCGAGCCCTTGAAGCGCCATTTGGACAGCACGTAGCCGTTCATGGCGCCGAGAAGTGTGGAGATGACCGTCGCGGGGATCGTCATCCAGAGCGAGTTGAAGAAATTGCGCTTCATGCCTTCGCAGGTGCCGCTGACGCAATAAGTACCCCAAGCCTGCGCCCAAGCGTCGAGGCGGAAGCTGCGCGGCAGGGAGATGAGGCCGTTGCGGGCAATATCGGACTGCTCCCGCAACGAGTTGAAGACCACGACCAGCAGCGGTGCAAGATAGATGACAGCAAAAAGCGCCAGCACCGCATAGATAAGAAAGCGACGCCAGAAATATCGCCGCGCAGCCGCGGCCGCTTCGGGATCGTGCTGGGCGTTGAGGGCAATTTCAGCCATTACGGCCCTCCCCCCGCCTGCGCCAAGCGATCCACAAGGAATAAGGCACCAGCACAACCGCAAGGGCGGCGAGCATCATCATCGCCGCGGCGGCACCCTCACCGATTTGCCCGCGCTGGAACATCAGGTCGTAGACATAGATCGCCGGGAAGGTAGTGGACACACCTGGCCCACCCCGCGTCAACGCCGCCACCAGATCGAACGTCTTGATGGCGAACTGGATTTGAATGACCGCCACCGCCAGAAAAATCGGGGCGATCGTCGGCAGGATGACCTTCCGATAGGTTCGGGAAACCGACGCACCGTCGATCTGCGCTGCTTTGACGAGATCCGGATCGACCGACCGCAGGCCTGCCAGGAAAAGCGCCATTGCGAAGCCGGACGACTGCCAGATACCGGTTATGATCACCGCATAGATCGCGGTGTTGCGGTTGGCCGTCAGGGCGAAGCTGAAGTCGGTCCAGCCGAGCCCCCGCACGAAGGCCTGGATGCCGTCGACGGGATTATAGAGCCAACTCCACACCGTACCGGTGACGACGAAGGACACTGCCAGCGGGTAGAGGAAGATCGTGCGCCAAACCGCCTCGCCGCGAACGCGCTGGTCGATCAGGATCGCGAGAAGCAGTCCGATTGCCATCGAGCCGACGATATAGAAGCCGCTGAACAGAAAGAGGTTCGTATAGGCGATGTTCCAGCGCCGGTTCGCCCAAAGCGAAGCATAGTTGTCCAGACCGACGAAGCCATAGGTCGGCATCAGCGACGAATTGGAGAGCGAGAGATACAGCGTCCAGAGTGTGAAGACGAAAACGTAGATGAAACTCGCCGCAAGCGACGGCGCCAGCACCAGAATGGGCACCATCGTGCCCAGGCGCTCCCGCCACGGGGTCGCGGGAGCCGCAACCGGTACGGTCAGGTCACGCGTGGACATCGGCTGCTCCGGCGAAGTCGGGGCCGGGCGACGCGCGCCAGGCCATCATCGGCAGCTTCTTCACATCTGCGCTTCGGCCGCTTCGGCCATGGCATTTGCTGCGTCCTGCGCGGTCATGTCCGGCGTCGCTACGAATTCGGTAACGGTATCCATGATCGCGCCGCGCACCTTCTGCGGGATGGTCATGTTGTGCGCCATCGAACGGACAAGCGTGCCGGCATCGATCGATGCCTGCAGATCCTTTTGCGAGAGCTGCTGGCAGGGATTGAAGCCCTTCGAAAGATCGACGTCGAGACGGGCCGGGATCGAGCCCTTGGTCTGATTGAAAATCGTCTGGAACTCAGGCGACAGGATCGTGCTGGCGAGCAGTTTCTGTCCCTCGACGTAGTCCGGATCCTTCTGCTGGAAGAACACGACCGAGTCGGAATTCAGGATGAAGCCCGGCTTGCCCCAGTCAGTCGGCGCCTGGGCGCAGACATAATCAGTGCCCTCCTTGAAGCCGCCGGCCGTGAGCAGGCCGAGCGTCCAGTCGCCCATGATATGAAAGGCGGCCTCGCCGCGGCCGACCAGATGCGACATGCTATCCCAGTCGCGCCCGTTCATGCCGGGATCCATATATTTCGTCGTCATGGTGCGGAATTGTTCGAAGGCCTTGACCATGCCGTCGCTGCGCATCGCCTCGACGTCACCCTCGACGAAAGCCTTCTTGAAGAGATCGAGATCCATCCCGTAGACCACGACCTCGAAGACCGTCGAATCGGTCCAGTCGGCGGTCGAGTGCGAGATGCAGATTTTGCCTGACGCCACGATCTTGTCGCAGGCGGCGTTGAAGTCTGCCCATGTCTTCGGCACCTCGGCGACGCCTGCTTCCTGCATGACCTTCGGCGATGCCCACAGCCAATTGATGCGATGGATATTCATCGGCGCCGCTACCCAGCTGCCGGTCGGTTTCATCACCGGCAGCAATTCGGGAGCGACGACCTTCTCCCAATTTTCCGCTGTCGCCAGTTCGTCGAGATTGGCTGTCATGCCGGTCTCGTTCCATTCGGCGATCTCGGGTCCCTTGAGCTGCACCGCGGGGGGTGCATTGCCGGCGATCACGTCGGCGCGCAGTTTCGCCAGCGTGTTGGCCGTGTGGCCCGCGATGGAGGTCTGCTGCCAGGTGCCGCCCTCCGCGGTAAACATCTCGCCGAGCTTGGCAATAGCCTGGGCGTCCGATCCGGTCGCCCATTGATGCAATAGGTTGGTCTTGGGCTCTGCGAGCGCGGCTCCCGCAACAAAGGTGTACGCCGTAGCGGCCGCAAGAGCCGTCCTCAGGTATTCCATCGTTTCACTCCCCTAATGTGATGTACGGTTCGTATCGACCGCTTGTGGACGCAATTTGAGCTCGTCTCAGGTGGAGACGCTGCATCTCCGTTCTTTCCATGATGACATATTTGAGCTATCAGTCAACGTCCTTTGTGCTTATCATGAACAAACCTTCGCTTAGAAATTGGCTGATCGACAGGCCCTCCGCATCACCGGAGAGCCTGATCGTGCGATGCCTGCGTGAGCGCGGCGTGCTTTCTGCGTCGCAAATCACGCATATCACCGGTTTGGCGCGATCGACGGTTTCAACCGCGCTCAATGGCTTGAAAAAGTCCGGAATGGTGATCGAATCCTCGGCCCATCACGCCGGGGCCAGGGGCATTGGCAGGCCTGCCGCGACCTTGACGCTCAATCCCGCTGCAGGCACCTGCGTCGGGATCCATCTGGCCCTCGACGAGATACGGTGCATCGTCGCCGATGTCTCGCATTCTGTCATTTCCGAACAAACTATCCCCATGGGTCTGGACTACCAGCCACAACAGGCGGCCCAGTCCGCCAAGTCAGCAATTGCCCAATGCTACGAAGAGAACGGTCTGCCGATGGCGGGGCTCCTGGGGGTTGGGGTTTCCGTCTCGGGCCCTGTCAGCCGCGAAGGAGTGGTGCTGCGTGCGAGTATTGTTCCGACCTGGGCTGGGGTCAACATCCGCGATGTGTTCGGGCCGGTTCTCGAACAGCCGATTTTCGCCGACAACGAGAGCAACTGCTCGGCCATTGCGGAATTGATGTGGGGCGCGGCCGTCGGCCAGGACGATTTCGTGCTGTTCAAGATCGATCTCGGCGTCGGCGGGGCTATTGTCCAGCATGGCCGGCTGGTAACGGGCATCGCCGGCGGCGCCGGCGAATTCGGGCACATCAGCATTGATCCCGGCGGCGATCTTTGCCGGTGCGGCAATCGCGGCTGCCTGGAGCTCTATGCGAGTTTTGCCCGGCCGCTCGAGCAGATCTCGCGCATCGTGCGGCGACCGGTCACGATGGACGACGTGATCATGATGGCTGAACAGGGCGACGTCGGGGCGCTGCGGATGATCGAGGACGCCGCCGAGTTCGCCGGCCGTGGTCTTGGCTTGATCGGCTCGGTGATCAATCCGCCACTGATCATCATCGGTGGCCGCATGGCTTTGGCAGGCGACATTCTCCTGGCACCGCTGATCGCGTCATATGAACGCCACACGCTCATCAAGTCCCGCGATATCGCGCCCGCGCTGCGCACGCGGATAATTGTTGGCAAGCACACAGAGAACGACGCATTGCTCGGCGCAGTCGGCCTGGTGCTGCGACACAACAGCCGACTGCAATGATCTGGCTTTGCGCCGAGCGCTGAAGCCCAAACTTACGCTATTGCCGCCGTTTTCCCCGCTACTCCCAGAAGCCATCGCGATCGACAAGCAACCGGTATTGCACACACCTTACTGCGGGCGGTGTGTTGTAAGCGCTGGCATCCACTCGATTCCTGCCGAATTTCCGGCTAGCCTGGGCGAGATGGCTCAGTCCTGGTGGGTGAATCATAATCTGACGGTCCGTGCGACGCCCGGCGACCTTGCCCTTTCGTATGTCGATCAAGCAGTTAGGTATATTGGCCCGATAGCGGCAATCCATCTAGTTTCGGGCTCAGCCAATCAGAAAGCCTATCTGACAGGCATTCCACAGAATACCTTCGAATTGGTGATAGCCGGCGCCACCTTCAGCCACGAGGCGCTGCCGCGCGGCGGCTCGAACAGCCTGACCTTTGAAGCGATTAATGAGCTTTTGGACGACATTGTCGAACCTCGTATAGCGGACGACGATCAGCTTGAGGCACTATCAAGAAGAGCGTCATCCTTGGACCCTCTTGGGTAATACAATTGAAAATTGCGCCCTCATGTTTCAAAACAGGTTGGTAGATTCGCGAGGATGGTTTCGTGCGGGTCACCGAGGTCCTCAAGCCGAGAATTCTAAAAGACGTTCAACAATGACCCAGCACGTACAAAACGCTCGAATTCTCATGTACAGCCACGACACGTTCGGGCTCGGCCACTTGCAGCGCTGCCGGACGATCGCGCATTCGCTGGTCGAGGATTTCCGCGGACTTCAGGTGCTTATCATTTCGGGTGCGACTATCGCTGGCGCCTTCGACTACCGCGCCCGTGTCGATTTCGTGAAGATCCCCAGCGTCATCAAGTTGCGCAACGGCGAATACACCTCGCTGGAAAAGGATATCGATCTGCATGAGACGCTAAGGATGCGCCAGTCGATCATCCGCCACACAGCCGAGACCTTCCGGCCGGATATCTTCATCGTCGACAAGGAACCGCTCGGCCTGCGCGGTGAGATCGAGGACACGCTGTCCTACCTCAAGACGCGGGGCACCACGCTCGTGCTTGGCCTGCGCGAGGTGATGGACGCGCCACATCTGCTCGAAGCAGAGTGGGCACTCAGGGATGTGATGCGTAAGATAGGCCTGTTCTACGACAAGGTCTGGGCCTATGGTCCGCCGGATTTCTACGATCCGTTGACCGGCTTGGATGTGCCGCCGGCTGTCAGGGCAAAGATGAAGTTCGTCGGTTTCCTGCAACGGAGCCTGCAGAAGAACGAGTTGCCCGGCCACCGGCCCGAGGGCGACTATATCCTCGTTACCACCGGTGGCGGCGGTGACGGCGCCGAACTGATCCACAACGTGATCGATGCCTATCAGCAGGATCCGCAATTGCAGCATAGGGCGCTGCTCGTGCTTGGGCCTTACATGCCAGCGCGCAAGCGCAACAAGCTGATCAAGAAGGGGTCCAAGATCCCCTATATCAAGATCATCGAATTCGACAACCGCATGGAAGAGCTGATTGCCGGCGCCAAAGCGGTAGTGGCGATGGGCGGTTACAACACCTATTGCGAGATACTGTCTTTCGACAAGCCGGCGCTGATCGTGCCGCGCGTCAAGCCCCGCGAGGAACAACTGATCCGAGCACGGCGCGCAGCCGAACTCGGCCTCATCGAGATGCTTTTGCCGGAAGAAGCCGGGGATTCCCAGCGGTTTGCCGATGCACTGAAGGTGCTGCCGGCCCGGCCCGGCCCATCGCAGAGCCATCCGCATCTGACGCTGGAAGGGCTGCCTCACATCTCTGAAATCGTCGCGGAACTGCTCGACCGGCGGGCCGGCCATCACCTTTCAGTCATTGAAGGCGTGAACTGAGTTGCAACATCGCAAGATCGTCGTGGTTCTGAAGGGCTATCCGCGGCTGTCGGAAACCTTCATCGCGCAGGAACTGCTCGGTCTGGAGCGTGCGGGGTTCGACCTGATACTCGTCGCGCTCAGGCGACCGACCGACGCAAAACGCCACCCCGTGCATGACGAGATCAAAGCGCCCGTCCATTATCTGCCGGAATATCTGCATGAAGAGCCGCTGCGCGTGGTTCGCTCGCTGTTTGCTCAACTGCTGCGGCCGGGCTTCTGGCGCGCGCTCCGATCGCTGGCTACCGATATCCGCCGCGACTTTACGCGCAATCGCGCGCGCCGCTTCGGGCAAGCGCTGGTGCTGGCGGCCGAATGGCCGGAAGGCGCGGGCTGGCTGCATGCACATTTCGCGCACACACCGGCATCGGTGACGCGCTATGCCAGCCAGCTTCGTGGCCTGCCCTGGAGCTGCTCGGCCCATGCCAAGGACATCTGGACTTCGGCGGACTGGGATCTGGCTGGCAAGCTTTCCTCGGCGCGCTGGACGGTCACTTGCACGAAAACCGGCTTCGACCGTCTGAAAAAACTCGCTAACGGCAACTCGCCTGTGCATCTGAGCTATCATGGGCTCGACCTTGATCGCTTCGGCAGTTTCGGCGAGGCGCGAAAACAGCATGACGGCTCGGCGCCTGACGAACCGGTTATCGTTCTGAGTGTCGGGCGCGCCGTTGAAAAGAAAGGTTACGATACCTTGCTGGAGGCCCTTGCCCTCTTGCCTGGTGATTTGGCGTGGCGTTTCGAGCATGTCGGCGGCGGCGAGGAGCTGGAACGGTTCAAGGCGCTGGCGCAAAAGCTCGGCCTGGATGGTCGCGTCTCTTGGAAAGGTGCGCTTGCGCAGGAGGAGGTGCTTGAGCACTACCGCTGTGCCGACATCTTCGCCCTGGCCTGCAGGATCACCGCAAATGGCGACCGGGACGGTCTGCCGAATGTTCTGGTGGAGGCGGCTAGCCAGCGGCTTGCCTGCGTATCGACCGATATTTCCGGCGTGCCGGAGCTTTTATCGCCGGATGAAACCGGGCTGCTGGTTCCGACGGAAAACCCAATTGCCCTGGCACAGGCGCTGGAGCGCCTGATCCGTAATCCCGTGTTGCGCGCCCGCCTCGGCGACGCCGCAGAGCGGCGCGTGCGCGGCAATTTCGATCATATGGCAAGCATTGGACAGCTCAAGGAACTGTTCGAGCGGGAGTGGCGGGCCGCCGAATGAAGCGGCTGCGCGCTTTCTTCTATGTCCAGCACCTGCTCGGTATCGGCCATCTCGCGCGCGCCAGCCGCATTGCGGCGGCTCTGGTGGATGACGGGTTCGACGTAACCGTCGTGACCGGCGGAGCGCCGATCGCGGGGTTTCCGGGACTGGGTGTAAAATCTGTAACCCTGCCACCTGTCACCTCCGGTGATGAAGGATTTTCCGGACTTGTCGACCTGCAGGGCAAACCCATCGACGATGATTTTAAGAAATGGCGTTCAGAGATGCTGCTGCAGGCATTCCGGGATTGCAGGCCTGATATCGTCATTGTCGAGGCGTTTCCATTTGGACGCCGGCAGATGCGTTTCGAACTCCTGCCGCTGATCGAGGCCATCGACGCGACGTCGCCCAGACCGCTGCTGGCGACGTCCGTCCGTGATATCCTTCAGGAGCGCGTCAAACCGGGCCGAAACGAGGAAACGGTCGATCTGATCAACAGGCATTTCGACCTAGTTATGGTCCACGGCGATCCGGCTTTCGCAACCATCGACAAGACATTTCCACTGGCTGGGGCGATCAGGGCCGAGGTCGCCTACACAGGGCTCGTTGCCGCGCCGCCATCGCCCGCGGCCTCCGGGCGCTTCGACGTTCTGGTGTCGGTTGGCGGCGGGGCTGCCGGAAAGAGCCTTGTCAGTTCCACCATCGCAGCGGCGCGGAATGCCAACAACGTTTGGAAATGGTGTTTGATCACCGGCCCAAACCTGCCGAAAGACGAGTTTGACGCGATCGCACGCGATGCCACGCCGCGCCTGTCCATCTTCCGGTTCCGCGAGGATTTCGCCAGCCTGCTGACCGGCGCCCGCCTGTCCGTCTCGCAGGCGGGTTACAACACGGTCTGCGATGTCCTGCGCGCGGGTTGTCGCTCTCTGCTCGTTCCATTTGCAGCCGGCGGGGAAACCGAACAGACGGTTCGCGCCCTCATGCTCGAAGAACACGGTCTTGCAACGGTGCTGATGGAAAAGGACCTAACGCCTGAAGGTTTGGCGCAAGCGATCGAACAGGCGCTTGTGGGACCGACGCCAGCCGCGCATCGTCTTGATCTGGAAGGCGCGCGTCGCTCGGCGCAAATCCTGCGCGAGCGGTATCGAACATGGTCCCTAAAAGTGGGGCCCGGTTTCGGAAAAGTGCATGATCAAACAGACGATAGATTCTAACGCGCGTCGCGTCTCGCGAGATTCGTGCGACGCTACGCACTTTTGGGCGAAATGCATTAAACAGTTCCAATCAGCATGAAGCGGGTATAATTTTTTGTCGGCAGTTCGCCGGAGAACCGCACCTCCTGTAGCGCCGCCATTGCTTCGAAGGCTACAAGTGAAGCTACGCAGTTGATGTGCGTCGGCTCGCTGAAATAATCGTTCGATTGCAGCAGTACATTCGTGCCCCGCGGAAGCAGAGCAAGCCAGGCGCGCAGATCGTTTATGTGTTCGCAGCTCGTATTGACCACCAGGTCAGGCCGCCCGGCCGCATAGTCGAGTGCGTACATATCTGCCGTCAGCGCCCGGAACCGGTCGCCGGCTTCCCGGTTGAGGGTCCGGGCGACCGGCGCGACTTCGGGATCGATGTCGATGCTATCGACCGCCGCGATGTCGAAGCGGGCGTCGTTGAAAAGCATTGCCGGCAATACGCCGTACCATCCACCCAGAACCCATATGCGCCCGAACCGGCCGCCGCAGCTTTCGAACAGCCTGTCGAGAGCCCACATCTTGCAGGCGACCTGCTTGTGGTTGAAGGCGTTGACGATATCGGCGTCCGGATGCTTGGTGATGACGCGCGCCAGCCCTGCCACCAGGGGGCACTTGACATAGGCAGCAATTCCCCGCGTCAGGTCAAAGGCTTGCTCGTGCCAGTCCATGCCGGCATTGCGTGGTTGCGTGACATCCATCATATTCGTCTTGTAGGTTGGGATTTCGGGCGACACAACGCAATCTTGCCTCCCCAGGTTGTTGATTCGCGGACGTGATCATGCTGCAAGCCGCTTCGCCATTGCCCGGTGCCGGAGAGAGCCTGTTGCATCTGTCCGGACCATCGGCGTCCATCCGCCAGCACAAGCCGCGCAGCTGCGTCCTCGTGCTGCTCGGCTATTCGCCAAAACCCTACGGAAGCCGCGAACCGTTTGGCCAGCTGCCTTCTTCGATGATCAGCTATGCCCATGTCGTTGTCATCGACCATGCGCCGGAACTGGATCGCGCCGGCTCGCAGGTTCCTTCCATCGTTGAGCGCAGGACAATCTCCGTGCGCTGCAGCTTCGAGCTTGTCGTTGGCGACGAAGAAATTGCCGACACGCCATTCGCCAGCAGGTGCTTTTACATCCTGCATCCTTACAACTGAAGGGTCCACAGCCGCATATGGAACCCAGCCTAGCCCGCTATATCTGGACGCACACCAAGAAGCAGCAGCTCTGGATACTGATAATCGTCGTGCTTTCGATGATCCCGTATTTCATGTCCTTCGACCTGCCGAAGCTGATCATCAACGGCCCGATCCAAGGCAGCGGCTTCGAGCAACCGGGCGCGACCCAGCCATTCATGAGGCTACACTATAACCTGCCGTTCATCGGAGAGGTCCAGTTCTTCTCCGGTTTTCAGCTCGACCGCAAGGCGACGTTGTTTGCCCTGAGCCTTGTGTTCCTCTTGCTAGTCGTCATCAACGGCCTGTTCAAACTCTACATCAACACCTACAAGGGCCGCCTCGGCGAACGCATGCTGCGGCGTATCCGCTTCGAACTGGTCGATCGTGTGCTGCGGTTTCCGCCGTTTTACTTCAAGCGGGTGAAATCCGCCGAAGTGGCGACCATGGTGAAGGACGAGGTGGAGCCGCTGGGCGGCTTCATCGGCGATGCCTTCGTGCAGCCGGTGCTGCTCGGCGGCCAGGCGCTGACGGCCATGCTGTTCATCGTGGTCCAGAACTTCTGGCTCGGAATGATAGCGGCCGGGATCGTGGTGATCCAGATCGTGCTCATCCCGCGAATGCGGCGGCGGCTGATCGTGCTCGGGCGCGAACGGCAGTTGACGGCGCGCGCGCTTTCGGGCCGGGTTGGCGAAATCGTCGACGGCATCGGCGCGGTTCACGTCCACGACACATCAAACTACGAGCGGGCCGACATAGCTGCCCGGCTCGGGCTCATCTTTAAGATCCGCTTCGATCTTTACCAATGGAAATTCATGGTGAAGTTCCTCAACAATTTTCTCGCGCAGGTCACGCCGTTTCTGTTCTACATGATCGGCGGGTATCTGGTCATCCAGGGGCGGCTGGACGTCGGTCAGCTTGTGGCCGTGATCAGCGCCTACAAGGAGCTGCCCGGACCGATGAAAGAACTGATCGACTGGGATCAGGCGCGGCAGGATATCCAGGTCAAATATCAGCAGGTCGTTGAACAATTCACCGTCGATCGCCTCATTGCGCCGAGAATCGGGGCATTGACGATCGACGATCCCGATCCGATGACCAAACCCCTATCGGCGATCAGTCTGTCGATAGCGGATGATGGCGGTGCAATGCTCCTCGACCGTATCTCCCTCCAGATCAAGCCGGGTGAGACGGTGGCGCTGGTCAGTACCGCAACAGGTGGAGCCGAGGCGCTTGCAGAAGCCTTCGCGCGGCTAAACTGGCCGGACAGCGGAAGGGTCGCTTCGGGCGCCGACGACTTGCTTGAACTCCCCGAAGCGGTGACCGGCCGGCGCATGTCCTATGCCTCGTCGGATGTTTTCCTGTTCCAGGCAAGCCTCCGCGACAACCTGCTCTACGGGTTGAAGCATGCGCCGCTGACATCGGTGCCTTATGACGGTGCTGCGGCAGACCAGCACCGCTGGAACATCCACGAGGCGCGCCGGTCGGGCAATCCGGATCTTGATATCCACAGCGACTGGATCAACTATGCTTCCGCTGGCGCTACCGGCCCGCACGACCTCTTTGAAGCCGTGCGCCGGGTGCTCGACGCGGTCGTTCTGTCGCGCGATATTCTGGATCTTGGCTTGCGCTCTTCGGCCGACCTGACGCGTCACACCGAGCTTGCCAGGCGGATCGTCGAACTGCGTGCGGCGCTGCGAACCCGGCTGGAACACGAAGGGCTAAGCGAACTGGTGGTTCCTTTCGAACCGGGCGCCTACAACAAGGAAGCAACGATCGGCCAAAACCTGCTCTTCGGCGCTGCCGCCGGCCCCGAACTGGCCGACAGGGCTCTGGCGGCCAATCCCTATTTTGCTTCTGTGCTGAGGCAAGCCGGCCTCGACCACACGCTCTACGAAATGGGCATGGAGATCGCCGAACAGGCGATCGAACTGTTTGCCGACCTTCCGCCCGATCACCAGTTCTTCCAGCAGCTCGCCTTCATGAGCGCCGAGGAGATACCCACCTACGAGACCTTGTTGCAACGGCTCAAGAACCGTCCCCACGAGGCGGTTTCGGAGAACGACCGCGCCATGATCGTCACCTTGAGCTTTGCCTATATCGAGCCCCGGCACCGCTTCGGCCTGCTGAGCGACGAACTGATGAGCAAGATCGTCGCTGCACGCAACCTGTTCTATGAAAACCTGCCGCCCGAGCTGAAAAATGCGATCGAACGGTATGATCCTGCCAAATACATTGCCGCGGCCACCGTCATGGATAATGTCCTGTTCGGGCGTGTGGGCAACAACCATCCCGACGCGCCGGACCGCATACGCTCCATCGTCTATGACATTCTTGACGAACTTGGGCTTTATGCCGAACTTTTGGATGTCGGCCTGGACTTCAACGTCGGCTCCGGCGGCAGGCGGCTGACCAGTGGACAGCGACAGAAGCTCGATGTTGCCCGGGCCCTGCTCAAGCGTCCTGATTTTCTCATTCTCAACCGGCCGCTGTCGGCGCTCGACCAGCGCATGCAGGATAAGGTGCTGCGGAACGTGCTCGAGGAAGCCAGGCGCGACGGCCATTCGCCGGCAATTGTGTGGGTCGTGACGAATCCGGCGATGGGGATGATGTTCGATCGCGTTATCGTCTTCGACTCAGGTAAATTGGTGGAAGACGGAACACCCGAGACACTTTTGGCAGGGAACGGTATATTCAAGGAACTGTTGTCATAGAGCAACGGACATTCAGATGGGATCATTCTGCCGGTGGGAATTTACTGCAAGGTCAAGGGGAAGGACGTAGCGGGACCACATCCCCGCCGAAAACCCGAAGGGTTTGCCGCAAATTCACCCGGCTCTTCGGGTTTTCACCCGGCCCTTCGGGTTCCGGTTGGCGGACGCCCATTTGCCAGGCGGCATCGCCCGATCGAGCGACATCGGGCTCGCCGCCTTTCGCGTGGTTCGTCTCGCCATCCCGGAAACAGAATTCATTCCATCTGGGGCGGCCGTTGCTCTAGTCTGGCAAACGCGAATTTTGGGAAGGTTTGCGACAATGCTGCTCAAGGATGAAGTTGGAATGCTACAACGCGTTCCCTTGTTCTCTGCCATCGAGCCGACGAAGCTCAAGCTGCTTGCGTTCACATCCGATCGTGTGAGCTACAGCGCCGGCCAGATCCTTTTCCGGCAGGGCGACGAGGGAGACGCCGCCTATGTCATCCTTTCAGGCAGGGCGGATATTCTGGTCGATTCCGACAGCGGACCGATAAAAGTTGCCGAACTGGAGCCAAATTCGATTGTTGGCGAGATCGCCATATTGTGCAACAGCTCTCGCACCGCCACCGTCAGAGCGGCAAGTCCGCTGGAGGCCTTGAGGATCCGCAAGGATCATTTCCTGAGGCTTATGAGGGAGTTCCCGGAAATGACCATCGAGATATTGCGGGTTCTTGCCGATCGCCTAAGCCATACGACCGCGGATCTGATCGACGCACGAAGCGCCAAATAACGGATGACGTGCGCTCAATCCTCGCGGTCGTGATGGCACTGGCCTCTTGCTGAGAGGGTCACCCGGAGAAAACCTGTCTCGCCTAGCAGCAGTTGTTTGGCTACGATGGGCCACGGGACTGGGAAAGGGTAGCATGGACCACGACGTTTTCCTGGTCAGGTTTTGGGGCGTGCGCGGCAGCATTCCGGTATCGGGGCCAGAATTCTCTCGCTATGGCGGCAACACGATCTGTATTGAGATGCGATGCGGTAAACATACGCTTCTATTCGACGCGGGCTCTGGCCTACGGCCTGCCGGCGGGGCGCTTCGGGCGTCGGGCGTGACCGATTTCGACCTGCTTTTCACCCATTGCCACTACGATCACATCATCGGGCTGCCGTTTTTTGCGCCGATCTATGACCGGAGCGTCAAGGTTACGCTTTGGTCCGGGCATCTTGCAGGACGCATGACGACCCGGCAGATGGTCGATGAGTTTATGCGGCCGCCGTGGTTTCCGGTGAAGCTGGATATCTGCAAGGCAAGGCTCGACTGCCGCGATTTCGGATCCGGAGACGTGCTTCGCCCGCGCGAAGGGGTGGTGGTCCGAACCGGCAGTCTTATCCATCCGGGCGGCTGCATAGGCTACCGGGTCGAATGGGGCGGCCGCGTCGTGGCGGTGATCACAGACACTGAGCACGAGCCGGACAAGCTCGATCAGGCGGTGCTTGACCTGATCGACGATGCCGACCTCGTCATTTACGATTGCACCTACACCGAGGAGGAAATGGAACGCCGCCGCGGTAACGGGCACTCGACATGGCAACAGGGCGTCGAGCTCTGTGAGGCGGCCGGTGCGCGGGGGCTTGCGCTGTTTCACCACGATCCGACACGCACCGACGCGGAACTGGACGAGATCGAGAAACTGGCCAAAGACAGGTTTGCCGGCGCTTTTGCCGCGCGGGATGGCCAGACGCTCAAATTTCCAGTCTCATTGCACAAAAAGCGCTGAGCTATTTTCCTCTACCGGCGCTGCGCCCGATCAATGTCCTGATCGGAAGCCATGCGCAGGCTTCAGTCTGTGCGGTGACTGTGAACAGCCGTTCGAGGAAAAGCCAGGCCGATTCATCATGTACGAGATGGTGGGTGAGCAGGCCGACCGGTTCGCCGTCGTCGAATGCATGCTGCAATTGCGCGATGATAGCCTGAACCAATAGGCCATGATCGCGGCAGCCGCGCGTGCCATGCCAATCCATGATGTCGACATTGCTGTTGATGACCGCGAGTGGAGCCGGCTTCGGCGGCCCATAGACTGACAATGCCGCAAATCCTATCGATCCAAGGTCGGATACCAAGCCGGCGTCGATCCTGTTCCAGGGCGGCACCAGCATCGGAACGGCACGTGCGCCGTGCAGGCCGGTTACGCGCGACAGCCCGTGAGCCAGATCATCGAGCACCGCCTCGCGTGGCCGATGCCCGCCGAGCTCCTGCTTTTTCTGGTGCTCGGGCGCATGATTTCGGTGCGCCCAGCCATGGATGGCGACCGTGGCATGCGGCGCCTCGTCAAGCCGGACGACAAGCTTCTCATCAGTCAGGGCCGGAATGACGGCCAGAGTGGCCGGAACCGCGAATTCACCGGTGAGGTCGAGCAGCCGATCAAGCGCAGGCGTCGGATCCACGGCGTCGTCGTCGCGCAGCCAGAACTCTGCCTTACGGTCCGCCCGTTGCCGGCACGCCAGTTCTTCCACCAAGGGCTGCCAGATCTGATCGGATGTCATGAAACCGGGATCTTCGCAAGAAGTTCGGCCAGACGCGCCGCTGCAACACCGAGGGAGCGTTCTTCGAGGATGAAACGTCTGGCTTCCGCGGCCATGATGGTTCTTTCGTCGTTACGGGCCAGAAGCCTTTCAATGGCAGAAGCGAACGCCGCCACATCGCCCGGCGGGGTGAGAAACCCGGTCTGGCCATCCCGCACGACCTCCGGCACGCCGGCGATGTCCTGAGCCACCACCGGAAGGCCGGCGGCCTGTGCTTCAAGATAGGCAACGCCATAGGCCTCGCCGTAACCCGGCCAGACGTAAATTCCCCCACTGTAGAGGACATCCGGCACGGCGGCCGGCTCAATCGCGCCAAGCCACTCGATACGGTCGGCGGGCAAGCCGGCGAATTGCGCTTTGACCTCGTCACGGGCAGGCCCATCCCCGACGATCGACATGGTCCAGGACAGGTGGCCGATCGGACCGAGCGCCTGCGCCAGCATGCGATAGCTTTCGACTTTGTCGCCCGGGCGCATCATGGCGACGGTAACGAGGCGCGTCGGACAACCCCGTGCCGGCATTTCCCGGAATACCGATGTGTCGATGAAGGGCGAAAGCATACCGAAAGCGGCGTCGGGAATCGCATCTGTCAGTCCCTGACGATCCCTTTGCGTGAAGCAGATGTTCAGCGCTGCCTGTTCGACGGCTCGCGCCACCAACGCTTGCGTATCGGCCCACAAACCGGCGTTGCGCCGCCTCGAATAGGAGGCTTCCGCTGTCACATAGGGGATAGCAAAGGCCGACGCCAGCTCGGGTCCGATCAGGTCGGGCGCCTTGTAATAGGGGTGATAGGAGAACCAGAGATCGGGCTTGCCGTCACGATCCCAAAGCTTTGTCAGCCGCGCGGCTTCCTCTCGGGCCTCGAGCTTGAGCGCATCGAAACTTTTCGACTCCGGTTCGCGTAGGTAAAAGCGCAATTCGGATGCTAGTTCGACGCTATGCCCTCCATGCTCCAGCGCCTTGACCAGCGTCCGTGCCATCTGGCGGTCGCCGGAGGCAACGGGATGATTGGGCGACTTCAGCGGCGCGTAGAAGGCAATTCGCATCGCCGGACCCTATCATCGGAAAGCCTGCGCAAGTCAATTTCGAAGCATGATCGACTTCACCCTCAAGCAGTGGAATGTGCTATCTGATGCTCATGGAAACAGCTGCCGCGTCCGACCCGTTTGTCGCTTCTTTGCCGATCTTCGCAAAGTTCGAAAGCGTTGCCGATATCGATAACTATCGGCCTCTCCCGGATGGCTGGGCGCTGGCCACCGCCGACATCGTCGGCTCGACCAAGGCGATCGGGGCTGGGCGCTATAAAACCGTCAATATGGCCGGCGCCAGCGTCATTTCGGCGCTGCTCAATGCGCTGGGTCGGCAAGATCTTCCTTTTGTCTTCGGCGGCGACGGCGCGCTCGTGGCGTTTCCCGGCTCGGCGCTGGAGATCACCCGCAACGCTCTGGCGGCTGTCCAGAGATGGGTGGCGGACGAACTGGACCTGACCTTGCGTGCCGCAATCGTGCCGATAAGGGATATAAGAGCGCAAGGCCTCGACGTCCGCGTGGCGAGGTTCCGGGCCTCCGAAGCGGTCTTCTATGCCATGTTCGCCGGCGGTGGCGGCAGTTGGGCGGAAGCCGAGATGAAAGCGGGGCGCTACCGCATCGATCCTGCGCCAGCCGGCGCGCGGCCGGATCTGACCGGCCTCTCCTGCCGCTGGAACCCGATCGAAGCCCGGCATGGCGAAATCGTCTCGATCATAGCCATACCGGGGACGTCGCGCGACTTGCGCGGTTTTCAGTTTCTGGCTTCCGACATCATCGCCCTTGCCGGCAGGCAGGAACGCGATGGCCACCCGGTGCCGGTGAACGGGCCGCGCTTCAGTTTTCCGCCCGCCGGCCTCGATATCGAGGCGCGGGCCATGGCGCCGGCGGGATGGCGGTGGCTGTCGAAGCTGTGGATATTGTTCCAGCTGACGCTTACGGCTGTCACCGATAGATATGGCTGGACGATCGGCGGTTTCGATCCGAAGGTCTACAAACGCGACGTGGCCAGCAATTCGGATTTCCGGAAGTTCGACGACGGCTTGAAGATGACCATCGACGTTGACGCGGATGTGCTGCAACGAATCGAGAACCGGCTGAAACAGGCGGAAGAGGCGGGCATCTGCAACTATGGCCTGCACCGCCAGAAATCGGCCTTGATGACATGCCTCGTCGCCTCGCCGCTGCAGCGCGATCACGTTCATTTCATCGATGGCGCCGCCGGCGGCTATGCGATGGCTGCCGCAAGCCTGAAGGCGAAGGTGCCGGTCTGACGACGGCTTGCGGAAATCGATTTTCCACAATATGCCTCGGAGTTCTTGGGGACCAGGTGAGCCTCGCCCTGGGAGCGGACGGCCTGTCCGAATTGTCGGAAAGCAGATTTTGGACGCCTCACGATCGCCATATGACCGTCTTCTGAACCGGATTTCGACACGCGCCGCGCAAGTCGGCGTGATCGGACTGGGCTATGTCGGGTTGCCGCTGGCGGTTGCGATCGCACGCGCCGGCTTCCCGGTTTCCGGCTTCGACATCGAAGCCCAGAAGGTCGAGAGCCTGAACGACGGCCAGTCCTACATTGAGGCGGTGACGTCGACAGCGCTTGCCGGCCAGGTGGCGAGCGGACGGTTCCGCGCCACTGCGGATTTTGCCGAACTGGCCGTCTGCGATGTCATCATCATCTGCGTTCCGACACCGCTGACGAAAAACCGTGAGCCGGACCTCTCCTTTGTCAGGAACACGGCAGGCACCGTCGCGAAGCATCTGCGTCTCGGCCAGCTGATCGTGCTGGAATCGACCACCTATCCCGGCACCACCGACGACGTGATCAAGCCCATACTGGAAGAAACCGGCCTGCGGTCGAAGATAGACTTCTTCCTCGGCTTCTCGCCCGAACGGGAGGATCCCGGCAACCGCAGCTTTGAAGTCGCGACGATCCCCAAGGTGGTGGCAGGCGACGGCATTGAAGCGGCGACACTCGTGCAGGCTTTCTACCAGGGCGTGGTCAAGACCGTCGTTCCGGTTTCCACCACGGCGACCGCCGAGGCGGTCAAGCTGACGGAAAACATCTTCCGCTCGGTCAACATAGCCCTGGTCAACGAGTTGAAGGTCGTGCTCGGTGCTATGGGCATCGACATCTGGGAGGTGATCGAGGCGGCAAAGAGCAAGCCCTTCGGCTACATGCCTTTCTATCCTGGCCCCGGACTTGGCGGGCACTGTGTTCCGATCGATCCCTTCTACCTGACGTGGAAGGCGCGCGAATACGAACTGCCGACCCGCTTCATCGAGCTGGCGGCAGAGATCAACACGGCCATGCCGCGTCATGTGGTCGATGAACTGGCGAAGGCGCTGGACCGGCGCTGCGGCAAGGCGCTCAGCCGCTCGCGCATTCTCATCATCGGGCTCGCCTATAAGAAGAATGTGCCCGACATCCGCGAAAGCCCCTCATTGCGGCTCATTGAACTCATCGAGGAATGGGGCGGCAAGGCGGAATTCCACGATCCGCATGTTACCGAGATCCCGACCACACGGGAGCATATGGCGATCAAGGGGCGCCGCTCGGTCGAATTGACCGAGGCGGCCTTGAAGGATTTCGATGCTGTCGTCGTTGCAACCGACCACGACGCGATCGACTATCAGGCCATCGCTGATCACGCTCTTCTGATCGTCGACACACGCAATGTTTTTGGCCGCCTCGGGCTAGCCCGAGAGACGGTGGTGAAGGCCTGACGGCGTCTGAGCCGGCGAATTTTTTGCCTGATGTCAGGATCGTGATTGCACTCCGCCGGCAGCCTCGCCACATAATGCCCCTTCGCCGGCTTTTGCCGCCGAAGGGGCATTATTGACTTCGAGGGTCTTATCTTTGGGTCGTTAGCGGACCGTGTTGTGGCGGATCAAAGGAGAATGGCTCGTCTTCGACGGGTCTCAAGATAGCATGAGCACAGCGCAAGCAGAAATTTCCACCATTCTCATGGATAAGGTTGCCGATTGGCTGACCCAATCGGCGCTGGCGGGGAACGACCTTGAAACATTGGTAAAAGGCTTTTGTGAACGGCTGGCTGCTGCCGGCCTGCCGCTGAAGCGGGTGCATTTGAGCTTTTCGATGCTTCATCCGCTTTATGACGCGCTTGGCTTCACCTGGCTTCGCGGTCAGGGCATGGAAGTGGAAGGCTTCCGCAAAGAGAATGGCGTTCATTCCGACAGATTCCTGACCAGCCCATACTACCATTTGCTCAGCAACAAGCTCGATCATCTGCGGCGCCGGCTCGATCCATCGGTGCCGTCGGAATTTCCTGTTTTCGATGAATTCAGGCTTATGGGCGTCACCGATTACATGGCTTTCGTCCATCCCTTCAACGGCAATACCAGTCAAGGCATGATGGGCTCCTGGTCCACCGACAGCGCTTCAGGCTTCAGCGACAGCATGATTTCAGCGCTGCTGCGCATCCAGAACCATCTCGCTATCGCAACCAAGATGGCGGTGCTCACCAAGCTGGCCGACAACATGATGACCACTTATCTCGGCGGCGACGCAGGCAGGCGCGTGCTGGACGGCCAGATCAAGCGCGGCGAGGGCGATACAATCCGGGCCGCACTGGTCATGGCCGATATGCGCGGGTCGACAAGGCTTGCCGAAACTTCCGGCCGCGAAATCTACATCGATACGCTGAACCAGTTTTTCGACGCCATTGCTGCACCTTTCAATCGCAGAGGCGGGCAGATCATGAGTTTCCTGGGGGACGGCTTCATTGCCGTCTACCCTTGCGAAAGGCACCGCTCGCAGTCCGAGATCGCCTGCCAGGCTGCTCTTGCGGCAGCGCACAAGGCCACAGCGCGCATGATGGATCTCAATCTGCGCAGAAAGGAGCAGGGGTTGGCCGACATAAACTTTGGTATCGGCCTGCATGTCGGCAATGTGATGTTCGGCAATGTCGGGCTTACAGACCGACTCACATTCTCTGTCTTCGGCTCGGCTGTAAACGAGGTCCAGCGACTCCAGACCCTGACCAAGAAATATCCGCACAGCGTTCTCGCCAGCAAAGACTTCGCCAGCTATTGCGGCGCCAACAGCTGGCTGACACTCGGCAACGAGGAACTGGCGGGCATCAAGCAGAAGCTGACGGTGCTTTCACCCGATCTGTCGGGTGCTCTCGCACTCGATGAGGACGGTGCGCTGGAGCCGATTTACGACCGAATATCGGACGCCGAACAGGTCATGCTGCTTCATCGCGATGCCACGCGGCTGTCGGCGGGCGACCCGCGAAAGCTCCAGTAACTGCCACGATCTGATCCGAACGCATTTGGTATGCAGTCGGGTGTCCGGTTCCGCCAGGGAACTGGCGACCGATTCAAATCCAAGTTGCTCTAGGCTGGCAATGCGCTAGTCTCGCTTTCTGGGTCTGCCGCCCGGCAGGCTGCCAGAGTGGGGCTGGTGTGAGAATGAATTCGGGTGTTGATCTGCTGCGGATCGAGGATGTTGGCATCTCTTTTGCCATTATCGGGGGACCGTTGCATGCCGTCAGGCGTGCAAATCTTCGCGTCCTGCCCGGCAAGGTTACCGCGCTTGTGGGCGAGTCTGGTTCCGGAAAATCGGTTATAAGCCAGGCAGTGATGGGCATTTTGCCGAACACAGCCCATGTTCGCGGCCGTATCCTGTTTTCCGATCCTAAAAAGCCCGGCACGACGCAGGATATCCTGCAGATGCCGCGTGACGGACCCGAAATCCGGGCGTTGAGAGGCAGCCGCATCGGCAAGATCTTTCAGGAGCCGATGACATCGCTGTCGCCGCTGCACACGATCGGCAACCAGGTCAGCGAATCCCTGCAGATTCATACGCCCATGGCTCGGGCGGAGCGCAAGGCGCGGACCGAGGAAATGCTCGGCCTTGTCGGCTTTCCCAATCCCAAGCGCGCCTATGACATGTATCCCTTTGAACTTTCGGGAGGATTGCGTCAACGCGCCATGATCGCCATGGCGCTTATCTGCCGGCCCGCCTTGTTGATAGCCGACGAGCCGACGACGGCGTTGGACGTCACCATCCAGGCGCAAATCCTGCAATTGCTGCGCGGGCTTCAGACCAAGCTGAACATGGCGATGCTACTGATTACGCACGACCTAGGCGTGGTCGCCAATGTCGCCGACGAGGTGGTGGTCATCTACCATGGCGAGATCATGGAAGCGGGACCTGTCGAGGCGATATTCCGCCGGCCAGGTCACCCTTACCTGAAGGGTCTGATGGCAGCCGTTCCGCATTTCGATCTGAAGCCTGGCGAAAGGCTAAAAGCGCTCCGCGAGGTGCCGGTGAATGTCGAGAACCTGCTCGGCAAGCAGACGGCGCCGGCATCGAAGGGGCCGGACGACATCCTGCTGTCGGTCAGGGATCTGAAAAAGACCTTCACCACCCGCAAGTCCGGATGGTTCGGCGGGGATCATCAAACCTCTGTTCGCGCCGTGGACAGCGTGAGCTTCGATATCAGGCGGGGTGAGTGCCTGGGTCTGGTCGGCGAAAGCGGCTCCGGTAAAACCACTGTCAGCAAGATCCTCATGCGGGCTGTCACCCCTAGCGGCGGCTCTGTGATCTTCAACGGCCGCGATGGACCGATCGACGTCTTGGAAGCCGAGGGAAACGCCCTGCGCATGCTGCGCGCGAAAATCCAGATGGTCTTCCAGGATCCGGTTTCGTCGCTTTCACCTCGCATGACGGTGGACAACATCTTGAGCGAGCCGCTGGAAATCCATCAACGTGGCAATGCCGCGTCCCGACTCGCCACGGTCAAGAGCCTGATGCAGGCAATCGGGCTCGATCCGCGCTTCATCAAGCGTTATCCGCACAGTTTCTCCGGCGGGCAGCGTCAGCGTATCGGCATCGCGCGCGCGTTGGCGCTGGGGCCTGAACTCCTGATCTGCGACGAGCCGGTTTCGGCACTCGATGTCTCTGTCCAGGCGCAGATTCTGAACCTTCTGAAGGACCTGCAGAAGGAACTGGGCCTGACCTACCTGTTCATATCCCACAACCTGGCGGTGGTGGACTACATGGCAGACCGCATCGCGGTGATGTGCGGCGGGCGTATCGTCGAGCTCGCGCCGCGCGAAATTCTGCTTAGGAAACCGGTCCACCCCTACACGCGCTCACTGGTCGCCGCAGTACCTTTCCCCGATCTCGACAGGCCAATGGATTTCAAGACGCTGCAGCTCAGCGGCGCTTCCGACACCAGCGCATGGGCACCGCAATTCCGCGACGAGGGCGACGAGGATATGCTGTCGCCGCTCGATCTTGGCGGCGGCCACCTCGTGCTGGCCCGACGTTCGGCCGATGTCAGCGAGTTACGCCATTGATCAGCCGGCGCACCGTCCTTGGCCTCATGGCTTCGGCATTTCTGCCGGGCACGTCGCGCGCCGGCGATCTGGAGCCGGAATTTCTTCGGCCGCTGCTGAAGGCCAAGGCGCTGCCGGCACTCGCCGAACGCCTGCCCAAGAGCCCGCGCGCGTTGAACCTCGCCGCGATGGGCCGGCAGCCCGGCCAGTATGGCGGCACGCTGCGCACGATCATCGGCAGCCAGAAAGATATCCGGATGATGACGATCTACGGGTATGCTCGCCTGGTCGGCTATGACGAAAAGCTTAACTTGCAACCCGACATTCTCGAAAGTTTCGACGTAGCGGATGATCGCGTCTTCACTTTCAAGATTCGGGAAGGGCATAAATGGTCTGACGGTAGCCTGCTGACGCCGGAGGATTTTCGCTATTGCTGGGAAGATGTCTGGCTGAACGATGAGCTTTCGCAAGGCGGGCTTGCCCCGGCCCTGCTGGCGGACGGCAAGCCGCCACGCTTCGAGATCGTCGATCCATCGACGGTCCGCTATAGTTGGGATGCGCCCAATCCCGACTTCCTGCCCAAGCTTGCTGCTGCTTCGCCGCTATCGCTTGTTCTGCCGGCCGCCTATCTCAAGCAGTTCCACAAGAAATACCAGGATCCATTCCGGCTCGCCGGCCTAATGAAGGAGAACCGGGCCAAGAAATGGACGCTCCTGCATATCCGCATGTCGCGGCAGTATCGCCCGGAGAACCCCGAACTGCCGACGCTTGATCCCTGGCGGAACCGGACCAAGCCGCCGGCCGAGCAATTCGTCTTCGAGCGCAACCCCTTCTTTCATCGAATAGACGAGAATGGCCGGCAACTGCCCTATGTTGACCGGATCGTCATGAATGTCAGCTCGTCGGCGATCATCTCCGCCAAGACCGGTGCGGGCGAGAGCGACCTGCAAAGCATGGGAATCGACTTCAGCGATTACTCCTTCCTGAAGGACGCGGAGAAGCGCTACCCGGTGAAGATGCATCTCTGGAAACGCACACAGGGTTCGCGGCTGGCGCTGCTGCCCAATCTGAATTGTTCCGACCAGGTGTGGCGTGGCCTTCTTCGTGACGTGCGCGTGCGCCGCGCCCTCTCGCTCGCTGTGGACAGGCGCGAGATCAATTTGGCCGTGTTCTACGGATTGGCGCAGGAAAGTGCCGATACCGTCCTGCCGGAGAGCCCGCTCTACCGGCCGGAATTCGCGAAAGCCTGGGTCGCCCATGATCCCGAACAGGCCAATGCCCTGCTCGACGAGGCCGGGCTTCAGACGCGTGACGATGATGGCCTGCGGATACTGCCCGATGGACGCCCGGCCCAGATCATAGTGGAAACGGCCGGCGAAAGCACGCTGGAAACCGACGCGCTCGAACTCATCACCGATCACTGGCGCAAGATCGGCATCGCCCTGTTCATCCGGACTTCGCAGCGCGATATCTTCCGCAGCCGCGCACTTGGCGGCCAGATCATGATGTCGATGTGGTCGGGCATCGACAATGGCGTGCCGACCGCCGACATGAACCCATACCAGCTGGCCCCCACCATCGACGACCAGCTGCAATGGCCGCTCTGGGGTGCTCACTACTTGTCTCATGGCAAGGTCGGTGAGGCGCCCGATCTTCCGCCTGTGGTCGAGCTGATGGCTTTACTCAAGCGCTGGAAGGCATCGACCGAAGCCACGGAGCGCGCCGAAATCTGGAATTCAATGCTGTCGATCTACACCGATCAGGTGTTTTCGATCGGCACCGTGAACGGAACGCATCAGCCGGTTCTGGCGTCCTCGCGGCTGCGCAATCTGCCTGACAAGGCGCTCTACGGCTACGACCCGACCGCCTATTTCGGTGTCTACATGCCGGATACATTCTGGCTTGGAGAGTCCTGAGCGTGTTTCGATATTTTGTCTGGCGCATCGCCGTGATGGTTCCAACGCTGCTGGTCATATCGGCGCTGGTGTTCACGATCATCGAACTTCCCCCAGGCGACTATTTCGACAGCTATGTTGCCGAGCTTCGGGCTCAGGGCGAAGCGGTGGATTCCGATCGCATCGAGATGATGCGCAAGGACTATGGTTTCGACCAGCCACCGGTTATTCGTTACTTCTACTGGGTCGGCGGGATGCTACGCGGCGATTTCGGCTATTCCTTCGAATATGAGATGCCGGTTCGCGACGTCGTCGGGGACCGAATGTGGCTGACCGTGCTGGTTTCCTTCGTCACGATCATCTTCACCTGGCTCATCGCCTTTCCGATCGGCATGTACTCCGCCACGCATCAATACAGCTGGGGCGACTACGGCCTGACTTTCTTCGGCCTTCTCGGCCTTGCCATTCCGAACTTCATGCTGGCGCTGATCCTGATGTATTTCGCCAACATCTGGTTCGGCACATCCATCGGCCATCTCATGGACCAACAATATCTCGGCGAGCCGATGAGCTGGGCCAAGGCGAAGTCGATCCTCGCCCATCTCTGGATTCCGGTCTTGATCATCGGCACCGGGGGCACGGCAAGCATGATCCGGCGGCTGCGCGCCAATCTTCTCGATGAGCTACACAAGCAATATGTCGTGACCGCTCGCGCCAAAGGACTTCATCCGTTCAAGACGCTGGTCAAATATCCGCTGCGCATGGCGCTCAATTTCTTCATTTCCGACATCGGCTCTATCCTGCCGGCCATCATCTCCGGCGCCGAAATCACGGCGATCGTGCTGTCTTTGGAAACGACCGGGCCGATGCTGATCAAGGCGCTGCAAAGCCAGGACATGTATCTGGCAGGGTCGTTCCTGATGTTCCTCGCCTTCCTGACGGTCATCGGTGTCCTGATTTCCGACCTGGCCCTGGCACTGCTTGATCCACGAATTCGTTTGCAGGGCGGCAGCACCAAATGAACACACTTTCGCCGCTGCCCGCTCCGGGTGCTCCACTGCAACACTACGTTTCCATCGCGCCCATTGACCTGCAGTCGGTCGAGGCGATGACGCCGGAGCAGTCGAAGGTCTTTCAGGCGTCGCAGTTGCGGCTGATGTGGTGGAAATTCCGAAAGCACCGGCTTGCCGCTATATCCGGCATATTCCTGGCAGTGCTTTATTTCGGGATACTGATCTGCGAGTTCCTGGCGCCCTACGATCTGCACACACGCAACATGGACTACATCTATTCGCCGCCGCAGCGGGTGCACCTGTTCCACAACGGCCAGTTCGTCGGGCCGTTCGTCTATGGCCGCCAGATGACGCTGGATATGGACACGCTCAAGCGGAACTACATCGAGAAACAGGATGATGTTCAGCGGATCCGTTTCTTCTGCAAGGGCGACAGTTACCGGTTTTGGGGCCTGATCGAAGGTGACATGCATTTTGTCTGCCCTGCCGAAAACGGCCAGCTCTTTCTGGCCGGCACTGACAGGCTGGGGCGCGATGTGCTTTCGCGCATCATCTATGGCGCACGCGTTTCACTGACAATCGGCCTCGTCGGCATCAGTTTCAGCTTCCTGCTCGGCATTGTCATTGGCGGACTGGCCGGCTATCACGGCGGTATCTTCGACCTGATCGTTCAACGGATAATCGAAGTTCTGCAATCGATCCCCAGCATTCCGCTATGGCTGGCTCTGGCGGCGATCATGCCGATAACCTGGAGTCCGATCCTGATCTATTTCGGCATCACCGTCATCCTCGGGCTGCTCGACTGGACCGGACTGGCGCGGGCCGTGCGTTCAAAGCTTCTAGCCTTGCGCGAGGAGGATTACGTTCTGGCCGCGCAATTGATGGGCGCCAGAAGCAGCCGCATCATCGGGCGGCATCTCATTCCCGGCTTCATGTCGCATCTGATCGCGACGGCCACGATCTCGATACCCGGCATGATCCTGGGCGAGACGGCTTTGAGCTTCCTCGGGCTCGGCCTGAGGGCGCCGATAACCAGTTGGGGCATCCTGCTCACCGAGGCGCGCAGCGTCAGCGTCATCGCGTTCTATCCATGGCTGCTTTTGCCGATGCTTCCCGTCATTCTCGTCATCCTGGCGTTCAACTTCCTCGGCGACGGCCTGCGGGACGCCGCAGACCCCTACAAGTGAGATCGCTATTCCGCCGCGCGCCGGGCCGCCGACTCCACCCGGTATGATCCAGTCGGCAGCCTGTCCGGTTATTGCAGCGTTCATCGTTCGCCTCTATATGTGCCGAGACGCGATCGGGGTTTAACACGTCGCCCTCGGATTTCACCCGTGAACCGTTCTGGTCGCGGGCCTCGCCGGTTTCAGGACACACAAACGCATATGACTCGCCTTGAGAATTTCATCAGCAGGATGACCGCACAGCGGGACATTCTCGATCAAGTTTGCCCCGAGGTGGCGAAGATGGAAGGGCTGGTGCTCGAGCTCGGCCTCGGCAACGGCCGGACGTTCCACCACTTGCGCGAGCGCCTGCCCGGACGCCGGATCGTGGTGTTCGACCGCGAACTTAGCGCACACGCCAGCTCAATTCCCGACGCTGAAGACTTCGTGCTGGGCGAAATACGCGAGACGGCGAAGAGGTTCATTGGCATCCACGCGGCTCTTGTTCATGCCGACATCGGCACCGGCTATGACGATCGCGATGCAGTGACCTCTACCTGGCTTCCCGATCTGATCGCGAGCCTGCTTCGCGTCGGTGGCTTCGCGGTCAGCGGCACGCCGCTCGATCACCCGCTGTTGCAACGCCTCCCGCCACCGCCTTCGGTGCCCGCCGATCGTTATTTTGTCTGCAGGCGCGTGTGAGGGGCCGAGACGACCCAAATCTTCAGGGGCCAAGTCGTCAGGGGCCAAGTCTTCAGGGGATCGTATAGACTGCTATCTCCCGCGCAATGCCGCGCAGCGAGACCTCGTGGGGCACGGGCGTCAGCGCGTTCCTGTGCAACAGATCGGCGGTGAGATTGTCGTCGACCACCGCACGAGTGGCGAAGATCGCCTGTGCGTTGGCAAGGTTCTGGACCCGCGAAGCAATGTTGACCGTCTGGCCGAAATAGTCCTGTCGCTCGTTCATAGACACGGCGATGCAGGGGCCGGCATGGACTCCGATCTTGAGCAGCAGATCCTCGCGCCCGCTCTTGTCGTTGAGCTCACGCATGGCATCGCGCATCCTGAGGGCCGCAGCAATCGCACGATCAGGCGTCGCGAAGGTCGCCATCACCGCATCACCGATCGTCTTCACCACCGCGCCTGCCTCCGCCGCGACGATCTCGTGCAGAACCTGGAAATGCTCGCGCACGAGATCGAAGGCTGAAAGATCGCCCACCCGCTCGTAAAGCTCGGTCGATCCGCGCAGGTCGGTGAACAGGAAGGTCAGGCTGGTGATCTTCAGGCGCTGGTTGATGTCGAGTGTATCCGTGCGAAAGAGATCGCGGAACGTCTGGTTGGTGAGCAGGCGCTTGGCGGTCAGGAAGGGCCGGCGTTTGCCCAGGAAATCATGCAATTCCTGGCCCGCGATGAAGATCGTCGGCAGCACGCGGGTGTCGGTCCTGTTTTCCAGCGAAATGCGCAACGGACCGGGTTGCATCTCCAGCGTCTGGTTCTGGACATGGTCGCGGTCGAAGACCAAAGAGAGGCTTCGGCGCTCTTTTGTTGATTCGCCCTTCCCGTCGATGAACTGCGCTGAATGGGTGACCGGCTCGAAGACAATGATGAATTCGGACGGAAGCTGTATGAGCAGAACCGCCTTTTCACCGGGCGCAAGCTCGATATCCTCCAGCGAGAACGCTTCCATCTTCTTCGCGAAATCCTCTTCCGGCAGATCGACGCCGGACGCCCAGTAGATCTGGCGGAAATATTCCACCACCGGCAGTTCGTGTGGATTGTGGGCGGCAATCCTGCGCACGCGGGGACTGACGGTGAATGTCACCTCGACCATCTCGTCGAGGGTCGGCGAACAGCCCTCGGAGCACAGCGCGCAGGTGTATTCGTCCTTCTGCAGGGTTTTCAGCGTGGCGTTGGTGTCGAGCACGCCGCCACAGCCGGGGCACAGAACATTCCAGGAAATGTCGAAGATGCCCACCCGCGCCGCATGGAGAAAGGCGCTTATGGCGCGTTCCTCGTCGAGGCCATGCTTGCTGGCGAAGGCTGGCGCATTGATGCGGCAAAGTTCGCGGTCCTTGCCCTCCGCAATGGTTCGCCTGATCGCGTCGATTGACTGTGGATCGACATCGGTCGATTGCCGCAGAAGCGAGAACAGATCCTGAGCTTCGTTCATCGTGCAGGCTCCGGAAAATGCATCCCGAGGCGTCTTGGCCGGACCGGTCTTTGGTCCGAGTGCTCCATCTTACTTCGAAACGGACCGTACGGCCATTCGAATGGACAAGCCTGGTGACAGTTCAATTTCCATTCGGCGGATTTTCACCGGCCGCAAGCGGCACTATGATGGTCCATGGGGCATTCATCGGTGCACCGGATCGACTGGAGTGCGACCGCGACATTGTGCTGGCTCGCCCTTTTCGGCCGGATCGGCATCAGCGTCGTCTTCAAACTCTACGCCGTCTCCCGGTATTTTAGCTCGCAATCGACATTATAGGTTGCAGAGACGGCTGGATTTTCAGGTGACGTCCGGTGCATCGTGCCGGGCCGATTGCCTTCGCCGGGAACGCCATGACCAGCACGACCTCGCCATCCTCGGAGAAAATCCAGCCGCAGCTCCGGTCCGTCCGGCTAAGCGATGCGGAGGCGCTTTGCGCTATCTTCAACATGCCGGGCTTCCGCGGGGGCACGCTGAGGATGCCCTTCGAGATGGTGGAGCAGGTGGAGCGGCGCATCGCCAAGTCCGGCCAGGAAACCACCTGGATCGTTGCCGAGTTGGACGGCAAGGTCGTCGGCCATGGCAGCCTGGTCGTGCAGGGTTCGCCGCGCCGTTCGCATATCGGCGAGATCAATATAGGCCTTGACGATGCCTTTGTCGGCAAGGGTATCGGCTCTGCCATACTCGGCGCGCTGCTTGACGTGGCCGACAACTGGCGCGCCCTGAAGCGGGTCGAATTGACCGTCTATGCCGACAACGAACCGGCCGTCCGTCTCTACACAAGCCACGGTTTCGAGGTCGAAGGCCGGCATGTGAAGGCCGGTTTTACCGACGGGCAGTACCACGACCTCCTGAGCATGGCCCGGCTGCGGTTCTGAGATCCGCTGTTTGGCCTTGACTGTTTAGCCAATCTAACAATTCGTGCCGAGTCGGCGAACAGGCTATTGCTCATGGAGAACTCCGTTGGATACGGTCAATTTCGTCTCACACCATCTTGATCGAGTTGACAATCTATGTGTGGGCCGGTCGCATGCAGCAAGTCTGGTCTCCCTTGGCGTTTGCACCGCAAGCGGCTAGACGGGACCGATGACCGCCATCTTTGACCCAACCCCTACGCCTCCGGCGGAAATTCTGGCTGTGCTGTCGCTGCTCTGCCCGGAAGTCGTGCGTGACATCGGGCAGAACTGGAATGCACCGGTTTCCGATTACGCCCGCCATCTGTGGCGGCCGGTGGCAAGGCCTGCATCGGGCCCGGCGATCGCTGCCCGCTCGATCCTGCGCGAAGTCCTGCATCAGCGCCTTGGTGT
The DNA here is from genome assembly GCA_004020315.1 of Mesorhizobium sp. Classification (GTDB taxonomy): domain Bacteria; phylum Pseudomonadota; class Alphaproteobacteria; order Rhizobiales; family Rhizobiaceae; genus Mesorhizobium. The sequence goes on along the minus strand of SAQG01000001.1, from coordinate 206,514 downwards.
GATCATGCAGCCTGAAGAGATCGGCAAGGCCCTCGAAGAGTTCGAGCACAGACCGGTGATTCAGTCCGGCCTGCACTGCCTGCTTCTGATGGACCGGATCACCTTCGATGCCCTCCTGCTTGCCTGGCTCGGCGCGGTCGAAAACGGGCTGTCGGCCTTCTTCGGCTTCATGGGAACGACGATGACCATGGAGACAATTGGCCGGGAGGGGCCGGGATGGCTCGATGTCGGTGACGACAAGGTCAACCTGTTTGGCATGGGGCGCCACAAACTGTGTCGCAAAAGCGCCTGCGTGGCCGGTCCCGTCTCCCTCAACAAGCGCGCGCTCGAGGCGGTGGGCGATGAAACGGATGCCAGCCGCTGGCTGGGCACACTGCTTGCCAGCCAGGACAAGGTGTTTGCAACCGCCGCCGATGCGCTGACAGCCCTCAACGAGGATCTGGTCGCCGATTGGGATCGTTCCGGCATGGCCCTGCCGGTTTTCATCGATGATCGGGTCGCCGCGGCTGCCATGGCGCGGCATTTAGAATATGACGGCAGCCTTCTTTCCAGGCTGCTCATTGAGCCCGCAAGGCGCCAGCGTCTCGAACGTGCCTTGCAAGAGGCCGCATCGAGCCCATTTGGCAGATTCCTGCCCAATGCCACGGCCTATTTCTGGGGCATCCGCGAGGAGCGCGTGCGCAAGCTCGTCCTCGAGAACGGGCACCTGATCGAGCCTGGCAGGCCGCATGGTCTTTCCGTCCCGTTCGAGCGCCCGCATCTCAGGCAGGCGCTGCTGGACGGCGTGCTGCTGCCGAACTTGTTCCTGATGTTCCTCGTCCTTGCCATATTGCCGCGCGTGCGGGTTGTGGGCGGCCTGAGACAGATTGGTTATATAGCGCTTTTCCACTCGATCCTGCTGGCTGCGCTAGACGAAAACGCGCCGGAAGAGCGCGATCTGGCTGCGGAGCTGCAGGTTCGGGAAAATGCCTGGGGCATGCGGGTCATCGACGAAAAGATCTCGGTCCGCGAGCAGCTTGCGGGCCTGCCGGAAGGGGCGCTCTTCCCGGACCTGCTTCGGCAATACCGTTTGCGGACATTTGCCGAGACGACCGACGACCTGAAGCTGGTTCGCGAAAACGCCCGATGGCGCAAGATCGGCCAGGCAGAGATCAAGGCGAGCTGAGCCTTACTTCAGGTTGATTTTCTGGTGCGCTACCGCAAGCGACGCCGATCTATCGGTGAGCCTCTGGCGTCTGATCCGGCCGCTTCCTTGACGCTGATGCCTTTCGACGACGGCTTCTGCCCGATCGGCATCTGCCACGGGACCCACACGGATCGCTCGATGCCCATTTGCGCTGCCGCTTGCCGGTCGACGGCTATAGGTGCATCCTTGTGAATAGCCTGGCCGTGAAGTGCGTAGCGAGATCACGACGTCACGGCCCCTAGTGAGGTCTGGTTCGATGGACTGCTCGGGCTGCGGTTTCGAGGTTGAGGGCGGTTACGCCTTCTGTCCGAGGTGTGGCAGGCGCCAGCCCGTGCCATGCGCCAGTTGCGGCTACCCCTGCGCACCTGATTTCGAGTTCTGTCCGAAATGTGGGGCAAGCCTCGGTGCGCACGCAAAAGCCGTCGAACGGCCTGCTCCGACACCAAGCCGGACCATTGTGCCGCCTTCGCGAACTCCGTCGCTGCTTCCGAACATCGAAAGCGAAGAAGGGCTGCATCCCGCCTCTGACGCCGATCGCCGGACGGTCACGGTCCTGTTCGCCGACCTTTGCGGCTTCACGACACTCAGCGAGCAACTCGACCCCGAGGTCATGCAAGCGCTGCAGAACGAACTGTTCAAGGAATTGACGGCGGCCGTGCGAAACTTTGGTGGTTTCGTCGACAAATTCATCGGCGATGCTCTGCTCGCTTTGTTCGGTGCGCCGGTCGCGCATGAGGACGATCCGGAACGTGCGCTTCGCGCCGCTCTCGACATGATCGCCCGGACGGCGCGGCTCGGCGAAAGCACCCCCCACTCCGGCTCGCCTCTGTTACTCCACATCGGCATAAACACTGGTCCGGTCGTTACTGGCGGATTGGGAATCGGCACCGCCAAATCCTATTCGGTGACCGGCGACACAGTGAATACGGCGCAACGCCTGCAATCACTGGCCGCACCGGGTGAGGTGCTGGTAGGCGAGCTCACTTACCGGCTGACCCGGCATGCCTTCTCTTACGAGTCGCTGGGTGATGTCGTGTTTCGCGGCAAGGCTGGCAGTGTGCTCGTCCATCGACTGAATGCACCGCTTGCGGCGCCGCGTGCAGCGCGTGGGCTCGAGGCGCTCGGCCTCAGTGCGCCAATGATAGGTCGTGGTGCGGAGCTCAATAGAATGCTGGCGAGCCTTGACCAGGCGTGCAGCGGCTCGGCCCAACTTGTCCGCCTCGTCGGAGAAGCCGGTATCGGGAAATCGCGGCTGGTGAAGGAGTTCGTCGCCCGCGTCGGCGACGAGGATCGTTTTCGCAACGTCGCCGTGCGGCTGGCCACGTGCTCACCGCTGGGCGAACAATCATTTGGCGCCTTGGGCGCAGTGGTGCGCAGCGCTGCCGGGATGATGCAAAACGACAATGGGGAGGAAATGCGGGGAAAGCTCGCAGGCTTGCTTACCGATCTCGGCCTGGAGGGCGAGGAGGCGAAGCGGCTGATGCCTTTGCTCTACCATGTGCTCGGCCTTGGCGACCCCGATGCCACCTTGCAGCATGTCGAGCCCGAGCAGCTGCGGCGGCAAATTCTCTACGCAGTCCGCACAATCATCGAACGGCGGCTTGCGTTGTCGCCGCTGTTGATTGTCGTCGAAGACCTGCACTGGGCCGACGCCGTGTCGCTCGAGGCACTGCGTTTCGTGATGGACAGGTTGGAACGCACGCGGTTGATGTTGCTGGTCACGCATCGTCCGGCGCCGGACAACGGCCTGCTCGACTCAAGTAGGGTCAGTCACACAGCGCTCAGGCTTTCGCCGCTCAACAATGATGACGGACGCACCCTGCTGGCGGCGCTTTTCGGCGAGAGCTGGGTAAGCTCCGCAGGAGGGCTTCTCGACCAGATCCTTGAGCGCGCGGGCGGCAACCCCCTTTTTGTAGAGGAGATCGTCCGCGGCCTTATCGATCGCGGTGTACTGATGCGCGAGGATCAGCGATGGCGGACCGTGGCAGGCGAAGTCGCAACCGGCATTCCCGCCACTATCCAGGCAATGTTGCTTGCTCGCGTCGACCGGCTGCCCCAAGAGGTGCGGCGGTTGGCCCAGGAAGCCGCGGTAATCGGCCCGCGCTTCGATGCCACACTTCTGAAAACCGTGACAGCCGACCCCGGCCGGCTAGAAGCCGGCTGCGAACTGCTTTGCGATGCGGAAATCATCGAGGAAGTTGCCGGATCAGGCTCGGTCTCGTCGCAAAGCTACCGCTTTACGCAAACATTGCTGCAGGACGTGATCTACCAGAATATGCTCCTGCAACGTCGGACCGACATCCACGGGCGGGTCGGTGCTGCCTTGGAGCAACTGTGCGGCGACAAGCCGGAACGGCTCGAGGATTTGACCTTGCTTGGTCATCATTTCGCACAGAGCGCCGAGCGGGAGAAGGGCGCGCATTACCTGCAGGCGGCGGGCGATCGCGCTCGCATGATATACGCCAACGACGACGCCCTTCGTTTCTACGAGCGAGCACTGACTGCGTTGGGCGCGATCGGGCAAACACCGCTCAAACTGGCAATTGCAGAGCGCATTGCCGATTTGAGCGGCCCGGTAGGCCGCCGCGAGATCGCGCACCACCACTACGAGACGGTGTTGCAGGCATACCGCGAGTCAGCCAATCGTGTCGCGTCGGCGCGAGTTTTGCGCAAGATCGGTCGGCTGCTCTGGGACGTCGGCAAGCGGGACGACGCAGAATCCCGCTATGCTGAAGCTGCAGCGCTCCTCGATGGAGCGGATGCCCCGATCGAGCAGGCGCATCTCTGGCAAGAACGTGGCCGACAGGCGTTCCGTAGCGGAGATCACGCCCTCGCAGCAAAATGGGCAGACGCGGCGCTGGATTGCGTACGCTCTCTGACAACGGAGCATGTCTCCGAGGTAGGGTGTGATGCCACTCTTGTGACCGCCGAGGCTCTTAATACCAAGGCTGTTGCGCTGGCTCGCCTTGGGCGAGACCGTGAAGCCGTGCGTCAGGTTGAGCGTGGCATTGAATTGGCCGAAGCCGCCGGTCTACTGGGCGCGGCGTGCCGCGGCTACACCAATCTCGGCGTGCTTTACACGACCATCGATCCGGCACAGGCGATGGAGGTCTGTCGGCGCGGTCTTGAAGTGGCGCGCCGTATTGGTGATTTGGGTTTCCAGGCGCGCCTCCTCGCCAATCTGGCGGTCGCTTGTTGTACTTTCACGGATCGCTGTCCAACGGAGGGCGTGCCTGCTGCCGAGAAGGCCATCGAGATCGACCGGGCGCTCGACCAGCGCGAGCACCTGCCGGTGCCGTTGATCGTGCTTGCGCAGATTCACCAGTGCAACGGCCGTCCGGAACTGGCGGTTGGCTTGTTCCAGGAAGCACTGGACATAGCCCGCGAAACGGGCGAGCCCCAACTGCTGTTTCCGTGCTATGATGGTCTGGCAACGCTTAATCTCGACCTCGACAATCTGGCCGAGGCCGAACGCTACTTTTCCCTGGCGCAGGGTATATGCGCCCAGCACGGGCTCGACCCGGAAGCGCTTGTGGTGCTGCCTTTTCTCGATTAGCCGGGTTGGAGGTTGAAAATGTCCGCGCGTAGTGACTTGGTGCCGCTTCAACCGGGCGACCGTGCGCCGAACGTGGTACTCGACGCCATTACCCAGGAAGGGAAGATCGCACTTGACGACTTTCGCGGACAAAAACCTGTGCTGGTCGGCCTGTTTCGAGGTCTGCATTGTGCGTTTTGCCGGCGCCATATCGCCGCCCAGGCGCGGCTTGATCCCGAGCTGCGCGAAAAGGGCGTGGAGAGCCTGACGGTGGTCAACACGCCGATCGAACGGGCGCGTCTCTATTTCCGTTACCACCCGATGCCGAATCTGCTTGCGGCCGCCGATCCTGAACGCGCTTCACATCGTGCTTTTGGACTCCCCAATCTCGAATTCACCGAAAACGAGACGAACTGGCCGTACAAGGTCTCGATGGCAGCGGTAAAGGATATGCGGGTCGACATACCAAGCGAGTTGCCCGGTCCTATGGATCCTATTGCGGCCGGCGAGATCCTCGACAAGAGGGACCATTACGAACTGACCGAAGCCGACGAGCAGATGATGGCAACGGGACACGGACAACTGGTCGGTCAGTTCCTGCTCGACCGGCAGGGGATCGTCCGCTGGAGCTTTACGGAGGTTCCAGAGGGTGGGCGATACATGTTTGGGGCGCCAAACCCGCAGGAGCTGATGTCGGCAGTCTCCCAAGTCGCCCAATAGACTTGCGAACGAGGTAAACGGGCGGAACACTGACAAGTTCACCCTTCATTCGAGCACGGCCTCGACCCTGGCAACAAAGTCATCGAGCGAGCGATCCCCGCGAATCTCGATGCGCGGAAGGTCGATGGGATCGCAATCGAGGTCCGCCGGCCCGTGTCTGCCGCCGAAGCCGATTCGATAGCCGCACTCCTTGGCCAGCCGGCCAAGCCGTCGGTCGGTAACAGAGAAGGGTGCCGCGAACGCCGTGGTTGGCCGACCGGCCCACCGTTCGATGAACATACGAGAGCGAAGCAGCTCGCTGGCCAAGTCAGAGCTCGACAGACCATCTATCGCGCGATGCGTCGCCAGGTGGCTTCCGAAGAACGCACCTTCGGCGGCGAGGCGTCGCACCGTCCCGGCGTCCATAAGCTGCGTTGGCGGACCGCTGTCGGCGTCCCACAGTGCGCTTGCGCCCACCAGGTCGGTCACCAGGAACACTTCCGCGGTCAGGTCGTTCGCGCGCAAGATCGGCCAGGCATGGTCGGCAAAGTTCTGGAAGCCGTCGTCGAAGGTGATGAGCACTGGGCGGCCAACGAAAGGTTGACGGTTGGCGATGAACCATTCCAGCTGCTCGGACCTAATCGCGTGAAAGCCATTGGCGCGCAGCCATGCCATCTGGCTGTGGAATGCGGCGGGCGTGAGCCGAAAACGGGCGAGCGCGGCCGGACCTTCATCGGAGACGCTGTGATACATGAGGACAGGTATACGCTGCCGCCGCTCGCTGCGCGCAACGTCGCGGCGCAAGGCCCGCGCCCCGCCCCAGACGATATTTCGCGCGACCCCGATTTCGAGGGGCGCGCGGATTGGCGCATGATCAATCATCGGTTCCGTCGCCACATCATCCGGTGACAGGCGGCGGAAGCGGTCTATGCGATAGAGCTCGGTCTGGATCGATCGATCGAGGACGAGGCCTTCGGTCGCTGCCAGCGTCTCCGAGATCGCTTGTGCACCGAACGTGTTCCAGTCGAAGCCGGTCCTTTCAAGATTGTCACGCAGCACGAATGCGTGTGCGTTGATGAAACTGCCGCCAGGCGCCAATGCCTCGACGATTTTTTTGGCGATGCGCCGCAACTCGGCGAGATCATCCAGATAGTAGAGCACTTCCGAACAGACGATCAGGTCCATCTCACCAGGCAGCGTATCCGCGCAGAAATCCAGTACGCCGAACTCGACATTCGGCTGATCGCTGCATCGCGCGCGCGCCCGCTCGATGGCTATGGCGGAGATGTCGGTTGCGGTCAGATGGCCCAGATGCGGCGCCAGCTGCCGCGTGAAGTGGCCCTCCGCGCAGGCCAGCTCAAGCGCCCGTCCGATGGGACCGGCAGGCAGAATTTCGAGCTGCCGCTCGTATTTTTCCTGCTCATAGGACGAACCATAGTTCCAGGGATCCTCGGTCGCGAAATAGCCATTCCAGAACGACGTGCGATCCTTGTCGTGCCTGGGCCGTGCGCGGCGCGGCGCCGCAGCAGGCTCCGCAGGTTCGGCGCTCGACCGAACCAGTTCCCGCGCTTGCGCGGCCAATTGCGCGAGTTTGCCAAAGTGGCTGTCCGGATCAGGCCCGCGTGCGGCTTTGGCTGACAATGCCTCGGCTGCGAGCGTGTTTGATGTATCGGCGCCGGCGGCCTGTTGCGGTACAGGTGATCGTCCCGCAAACCTTGCCGCACTGTTTACAAGCCGCTCAGTGGGCACGACATTCTGGATCAATTCAATCCAATGATCCCTTGTCACCGTCCCGAGTACGCCGAACTGCACAACAGCCTCGATCTGGCCATCGATCATCAGATAGGCACAGATTTGGTCGATTCCTTCCGGCAGTTCGGTCGAGGTCGGATTTCGGACGTCGACGCGAATTCCAAGTGTCCGGGCCAGCCTGCGCGGCGCGGCAAGATCGTCGACGTCGAGAAGCATTTGCTCAAGATGATACTGGACGCGGCGACCCGCGACGGGATCGTCCCAGACCTTGCCGAGCTCGGTGATCAACTCGGTGAGGGAGCCGCCGAACCTGTCCCACCTGGCAGCCAATTGCGCTGGCACCAATAGGCTTCCTACCATAAGGCCATCGAAGGCCACCTTGGCAATCTCTCGCGCCCACTTACGTCCTGCCGGGAGCGCGCGGAGGGTTTGCGGGTTGATCGAGCGGCGGCCGCAGCCGCAATCCGACGCGGCGTTCCACAACGCGAACCACGCGAGTGCTTCGGAAGCGGTGCGGCCGTTTGCCTCGATCGCTCCATTGGCGTGAGCCGACGCTGGGTGGTCGACCCGCGGGTCAGCAGAAAAGCCGCGGGCGATCACGATTTCCGCATCTACCAGCATCTGCGTCGAATTGCGGGTGAGCGAGTTGGGGCTGGTCCGATAGAAAGCGAGCGGCTCGTCGACCATCACCCAACGTTTGCCTAGACGTGCGAGGCGTTGCCACAGATCCCAGTCCTCGCAGGTGCGCAGCGAAACATCGAAGCCGCCCAACTCGACAATTGTCTTTCGGTCGACGAGCAGCGCGTGAGTGCGAACGGCACACCGGCGGGCGAATGTTTCGAAGGGCTGGACCGCAACCTCCGTCGCGATGCTCGACGGGGTGAGTTCGCCATCGGGCATCACGCGCCGGGAACCGCAATAGGCGGCGACCGCATCGGGCGCGGGTTCAAGTGCGGCCAGCATTTTCGCAAGGAAGCTGGCGTCCACCCAATCGTCCGCATCCAGGAACATGAGCCAGCGTCCGCGCGCTGTCGAAATCCCGCTATTGCGCGCGCCGGCGGCGCTATACGCGCAAGAGCTCAACGTCCGAAACCGGGCATCGTGCTCCACGTAACCGGCAACAATCGCGGCGGTGGCGTCCGTGGAGGCGTCGTCGACGACGATCGCCTCCCAATCCACTATTTCCTGATCGAGAAGGCAATCGAGTGCGCGCGCCAACGTAACCTCCGCGTTGTGCGCAGGAACCACGATTGAAACCAAGGGATTATGCGCCACGCCGTCTTACCCGCGCCTTGGTTCGAAGGTAGAACAAGGGTCCCGAAACATAGCCGGCGATTTCCTGCCAAAGGGAACGGTCCTCAGGGACGCTGCGTCCAAACAGTCTCCTGCGAGCTCTTCCGAGCCGCCGCGACGCCGCCATTTGGCTGCAGAGCGAGCTTGCTCCTGTCGTGCTACCGATGTTGGAAGCCTGGCGCAGCATCCGTGCCGCCGAGCTCGGGCTCCAGCTGTCGCAGATGCACGTCAAGGCCAAGCATGCCGCATACTCATGTCTAACCCCGGAGTCGGCGCCATGACCACACGCTGCGGTCCCTGGCACCGTATGCGTGCAATAGCTATGGCAACCTGACGTCTTTTGCAATCGGGGGCGCAATAAATGCAAGCCCACTGAAGCTTTGGTGTGAATGACTGCAGTTATCGGGGCTATTGCTCTCCTCCTATCGACCGAAACGCCTCGATTCCGAGGTGCATTCTCGAACAGCCATTCTCCGTGCGAAAGAGGACCTTCCTTCTGCCGTTGGGCCCGCATCGGAAGCTGATCGTCGCAGTATACAGCCGGGTGCGAGACGGTATGTGCACCGCCAGACAAGCTAATTTAGATATTTCTAATGGGTCTGCGCTACTTAATTGCGCTCCAGTAGCTATAGCCTGACATTGTATTACTCATTCCGATAGTAGATTGCGTCCAATGGTCGATTAGATTAGGCGGTTATGGCTGCTACATAAAGAGATGCGAGAGCGACACCAATCGGAACTCGTGCATTTGCTGCTAGTCCAAGAGATGTAAAAGGGGCGCACGAATTGGCTTAAGTCAAGAAGATTCCGGCTTGCGAGCCGAGTATTTTGCTGACATGCTTGCTCGTTTCTGAGTTTCGCACTGTGGCAGTTGTTCAAAAGAAGGGGCATAAGGATGGCCAAGGAATCTTCGAATACCGCTTCTTCAGCAAATAAAGCGGACGAAAATCTGATAAGTAATGCAGACGGAAACGGGCTGGCCTTCATGGGGGTCCAGGCTCGCGAGAGCGGGGTCTCCGGCGATGCTGTAGGTGTCGACAAGATACGCGATCTGCTGTTCGGCAACCAGATGCAGGACTATGACCGCCGTTTTTCCAAGCTTGAAGAACGGTTCTTGCAGCGCTTCAAGGATGTCGAATCCGAGGCCAAGCGCAATCTTGAAATGTACGAGTCAAATGCAAAGAAGCAGGTCGAATCGCTCGCGGCGCAATTGCGGAACGAAAAGGATGCACGAGCCGAGGCCGACAAGGAGATCGACCGGAATCTTCGCGAGCAAAATCAGGCGCTTGAAAAGCAGGTGCGCTCGTTGTCGGATCAATTGAGCGAGCTTGAGCGCGAAGTTGCGGACCGGATAAATCGAAGCGATCAATTGCTGCGTGAGGAAATCAAGCAAAAGAATGAAAGCATGCAGATGCTGATGGAGAAAATGTTTTCCGATCTCAGCAACGTCAAGACCGACCGAAATCTTTTGGCTGGCCTGTTTGTCGAGGTTGCAAAATGTCTAAATCAGGATACCGCCGGCAGCAAGAGCAACTCGGAACGTAGTTGGAAAGTGAGTTGATCGGAACTTGACGTCCACCGTCGACCCAATCAGCCTTGCTCAAAAAGCAGCTTCGAACGATACAGAGATTGATCGCGAGGCTCTGGCTAGTCTTTTGGTCGAAATTGCCCGGAACGTTGATCCGGACTATCGTGCGCGTTTCGACGGAGTTCCAACCGCCGATCCTCGCATGGCAACGCTGCGCCAGTTGCTGGTTGGCCGCGAAATTTCGGAGCTTTCACGAGTTACGCACCTGCTCGACGAACCTGAGCAGCTTGCGTCTGCGGTTGGGGGTGTTCTCCCCAGTGCAGCCGCACGTGCGCCTCATGCGCAACTCGGCGAGGCCCTTGCGCCAGCTGTCGAGAGGGCCGTGCAACGGTCCATCCAGAAGAGCCCGCGTACGCTTACGGATATATTATACCCGGTGTTTCTGCCGGCAATTCGCAAGTCGATCGGGGAAAAGATCGATCAGACCTTTCAGTCCCTGAATGAAACTTTAAGACATATATTTACCTGGCATGGGCTCAAGTGGAGGTTTGAAGCTTGGAGAACGGGGGCAAGCTTCTCAGAAGTTGTTCTTAAGCATTCTCTTGTCTATCGTGTAGAGCATGTCTTTCTGATTAACCGCAATTCCGGGCTTTTGATAGCGCATGTAACTGCCGATAATGCAACGAGCGAAGATCCTCAACTTATTTCTTCTATGCTTAGTGCAATTCAAGATTTTGTGAAAGACTCATTTAACGAGACAGAACAGAGCGGCCTGGACACTATCCGTTTCGGGGAGCTTCGTCTCTGGTCGGAAGTTGGACCGTTTGCGACCTTGGTCGCGGTGATCCGGGGAAATCCGCCAGAGGAATTACATGAAATATTTCGCGATGTGTTGTTTCGCATCCATGATGAATGCTCACAGGCTTTAGAGCAGTTTGACGGCGACAGTTCGCAGTTGGCCGGCATAGAGTCGCAGTTGCAGACCTGCGTTGAACTGAAGCAGGAGGACTCAAACCAGGGATTTCCGTGGTTGGTGGTGGCTGCAGTCTTGCTGGTTTTGATTCCCACAGGCGGTTGGCTCCTTCTTTCCTGGCAATCCGGGCAGCGCTGGCAGGCCTATGTGTCGCGGCTGAGTACCCAGCCGGGCATCATCGTTGCCGAACAAAAGGTGCGCGATGGCCAATTCTATATTGCCGGCCTGAGAGACCCGCTTGCCGCCGACCCGCAGGCTTTGCTGTCCGGAACGCAGATTGATCCTGCCCGCGTTCATTCACAGTGGCAATTCTATCAGAGCCTTGAGCCGGAGTTCGTGTTGAAGCGGCTAACGGCGTCGCTGACCCCGCCGAAATCGGTTCGGCTTTCGATCGTCGAGGATCGCATCGTTGCCGAGGGTGAGGCTCCCGACACCTGGATAGATCGGGCGCGCGCAGCGGCCCGACAGCTTTCGGCAGGCGGACCGGTCTTCGACATATCCAAGGTTCGTGATGTGAGCCCCGAAGCACGCGCGGCGGAGCACTGGCAGGCCTATGTGTCGCGGCTGAGTAGCCAGCCGGGCATCATCGTTGCCGAACAAAAGGTGCACGATGGCCAATTCTATATTGCCGGCCTGAGAGACCCGCTTGCCGCCGACCCGCAGGCGCTGTTGTCCGGAACGCAGATTGATCCTGCCCGCGTTCATTCACAGTGGCAATTCTATCAGAGCCTTGAGCCGGAGTTCGTGTTGAAGCGGCTAACGGCGTCGCTGACCCCGCCGAAATCGGTTCGGCTTTCGATCGTCGAGGATCGCATCGTTGCCGAGGGTGAGGCTCCCGACACCTGGATAGATCGGGCGCGCGCAGCGGCCCGACAGCTTTCGGCAGGCGGACCGGTCTTCGACATATCCAAGGTTCGTGATGTGAGCCCCGAAGCACGCGCGGCGGAGCACTGGCAGCATTATGTGTCGCGACTTGAGGCCCAACCGGGGATCATCGTCGCCCAACAAACGGCGAAGGGCGGACATTTCTATATTTCCGGCCTGAGAGACCCGCAGGCCGCCGACCCGCAGGCTCTGCTGTCCGGAACAGGGGTCGATCCTGCCCGCGTTCATTCACACTGGCAATTCTATCAGAGCCTCGATCCGAAGTTCGTGGCGAAGCGGCTGGTGGCGTCGCTGACTCCGCCGGATTCAGTACGATTTTCGATCATCAAGGATCGCATCGTTGTCGTGGGTGAGGCTCCTGCCGCCTGGATAGATCGGGCGCGGGTCGCCGCCCAACAACTGGCCGCGGACGGACTCTCTCTAGAAATTTCCGAGCTGCGTGAGCTGACCCCTCAGAAACTCACTCACTTGAGGGAGGCTATTCAAGCGGTCGACATTTTCTTCGATTCCGGCAAGGCTGTACCTGGACCAGAGCAACTGCCGGTTCTCGACAAATTGGCGAATCATTTGAAGGAATTGGCCAAGGACGCCCGCAAGGCAGGCGTAACGGCACAGTTCATGTTGACCGGCCATTCGGACGCGACGGGCCGTGAAACGGCGAACGTGTCGATCAGCGCCGCTCGCGCGGAGACAGTTCGTGCGCTTCTCAAGAAGCGCGGCGTCGATCCGGAATTGCTCTTGGTTCGCGGCGCGGGCACCTTTGAGCCAGCGGAGACTGAAAATAGCCGAACCGGGAGCTCCGCCAATCGCCGAGTTTCGGTTACGGTAAACTTCCACTAGGGCGGAGCCCAGGATATTGCAAAAGAAGATCTGCATGTTGGGCGGGTTCGCTGTCGGAAAGACGAGTCTGGTTCGCAGGTTTGTGCAAAGCATCTTTTCAGAAACCTACTTGACCACGGTGGGAGTGAAAATCGACAAGAAGAGTGTTGTACTGCCGGATAAAACCGTGGATCTGATTTTGTGGGATTTGGCCGGCGAAGACGATATCGGCTCGTTCCGCGTCAGCTATGTGCGAGGCGCGAGCGGGCTCGTGCTTGTCGTCGATGGAACCCGCGCCGCCACTCTTGCCGTGGCGCTCACGCTGCGCGAGCGGGCCGAGGCCGAATTCGGCGATATGCCGTTCGTATTGCTGTTCAACAAATCCGATCTGGCCGATCGGTGGGCAATATCGGATAGTGAGATTAACGAACTGAGGCAACTTGGATGGCAAATCTATCTAACAAGTGCGCTTTCGGGTGAACATGTTGATGATGCGTTTCGTCAGCTTGCTTCGATGGTTGCCAAATAGACCATGCATGGATTGCCAAAAGAAGTCAGAAGCTGGATTTACGATTTCTTCTACAACGAGCACTCTGTCGCATATCTGAAAATTGACGCCCAGCTTTGCGTCGCTGCGAAGGGCGGTAGTGTTGAACATTACGGCCTATCATCACTTTGCATTGGCAAGCCCGTAGCCGAGCAGCTTGAATTCATGGAAGGCTTGCTGCCTTGCCCGGAGCTTCCATATCATATGGCCATGGTTGAACTGCCCAACGGGCGTGTCGCGGACCTTCATCTTTTTGCTGACAATGCCAGCGTATGGCTGCTCTTTCTTGACGCCACTGCCGAACGCGACAATAGGCAGCGGCTTCAACAGAAGGCTTATGAAATGACACTCCTGCAAGAGAGGGAGCGTCAACTCAACGAAAAATTACAATTGACGAACGAGGCGTTGAGGCAGAGCCAAGAGGGATTATCGCGTGAGTACCAGCGCGCCGAAAGCCTACTCCTCAACATTCTTCCGGCGTCGATCGCGGAGCGGTTAAAAGCGGACGAACAAATTGCAGACAGCCATGCTGACGTGAGTGTGCTTTTTGCCGACATCGTCGGCTTTACCGAAAGAGCGCGGAGCGTCGGAGCCGAGACAACGCTCGCTATTTTAAATTACTTCTTCAAGGCGGCGGATCTGCTCTCGGAACGATACGGCTGCGAAAAGATCAAGACAATCGGCGATTGTGTGATGGTGGTCGCTGGTCTGCCCGTCGCCCGATCCGATCATGCAGAAGCCCTTGCGCACTATGCACTTGAACTGCGGAAGGCGGTTAAGCGCGAACGCTTCGCGGGAGAACCGATAAGACTCAGAATTGGAATTCACTCAGGACCAATCGTCGCGGGCGTCATAGGCAAAAGGCGGTTTGCCTACGACCTGTGGGGCGAGACCGTTAATCTCGCCGCACGTATTCAAACGGCAGCGGAGCCCGATGAAATCCGTATATCGGATGCAACTCGCAAACTGCTTGGACCAAATTTTGCTTGCGACCCACTCGCGGAAACGGAATTGCGGGGTACAGGTCGTGTGCGCATGTGGCGGCTCCCGGCCTGATTTTCCGCCTGGCGGTGCCGAGCCTGGAGCGCAGCTTGCTCGATCCATCGGCATCAGCTTTCAGCAGCTCCAGGAACAAAAAGGACGCTAAGAACCGCGTGAGCGCATCGATGCTCTACGAGATCGCGAGGTCGCTGGGCGTGCCGGTCAGCCGTCTCTTCGAAGGCCTGCCGGGAAACGACGAGGATAGCGAACCTCAGCCTCTGTCGGTCGACGAGCCCATCGATTTCATTGCCAGCTAGAAGGCCAGCGGCTGATCGAGGCATTGACGAATCTTGCCCCGCGGGTAGGCGGCCGCGTGGCAAGCTTGATCTCCGCATTCGGGAAGAGCTGGCGCGAACGGGGACAGCGCGAAGGCCAGAGAACCCGCACTGGCGGAACGCAAGACAGCTTGGCCGACAAGTAGCCACGCAAGCGAATCTGCTGTCGCTAGACTAAAATATCCGCAATTCCGGACAGAGTGCTCCACCCATGCTGCGATTTGGTTGGAAACGTAGCATGAGCCCTGGAAGAACAGCCGAAATGCGGACGGAACGGAGCTTAAAGTCCGCCGAACCTACGCTATTGCCGCCGATCCCCCTATTCCCACTCGATTGTTCGAGGGTCACGTCAATCATTTGAATACGTTCGCGAAATATGTTTTTCCGTTCAAATACTACCGGCCCGTGGCCCCGGCAGAGAACTACAGAACTGATTTCGTTGAAGAATTTCCGACGGTCTCCGCAAGCCATCTATCGACTACTATCGGCTCCCAGCGCGCCATTCCGGGTCCGGCATCCGAGTTGCCAACGCAGCCAAAGTACCGTCAGCGTTGGCCTTCAACGTGGGACGCATACGCGACCAAGCAAGGTTCGGGCTGCATCAAACATCCTCCAACCACAGGAGGATACACATGACCAAGAAGTCGAGCCGCGTGTGCGTCCTGATGATGCCCTATCAGGATGACAGCGACAAATGCCCCGTGGGATACTCCGCCATCGGCGACCTGCCGGGCGTCAGTCGCGCGATATGGACAGCCCCGCGAGAAGCGGAGCGTACGCGGCGAGCCTACGGGATACGAACTCCGTGAAGAGCCGCACGCGCTTCGTCTTGCGCGTCTCCCCCTGTGTGAGAAGCCAGAGCGTTCCGTACATGTGCAGGTCGGTGCCCGGCACCCTCACCAGTAGCGGGTCGGCATCTCCGACGAAGCACGGCAGTGTCGTGATCCCGAGCCCTTGCCGTACAGCAACGATCTGCGCCTCGGCGTCCGTGGTCCTGAATGGAACCCCCGTGATGCGAACCTCACCCTCGCTGGCCCAATCCGGAGTTCCATGAATGCTTATGACGATCCACCGGATGGGATCAGGCGCGCCCGCACGCCATGCGGCTAGTCGATCGCAGGACATGTAGACGCCGCCGAACAGCTCCGGTCCCTTCAGGCCGTGAAGATTGAGCGGCAGGGTTTTGCGGTCGTAAACGACGCGGATCGCCACGTCGGCCTCTCGGTTGGTCAGATTTGCCAGCTCGCCGGACGACAAGATTTCCATCTCGATGTCCGGATGCAGATGCGCGAAATCGGCGAGGTCCGGCATGAGCAGGTGTGTCGCAAGGGTTGGAGCCAACGTCACCCGCAGAAGCCCGCGCACGCTCTGGTCGCGACCGAAGACGCGCGTCTCCAGCTGGTGCGACGACGCTTCCATCTGGTTTGCGAGCTCGAGGACCTCCTCGCCCGCAGCCGTCAGGCGATAGCCCGAAGGCAGCTTTTCGAACATCTGCGCCCCGAGGCGTTCCTCGAGCTGAGCGATGCGTCGCAGCACGGTCGAGTGATTCACCCCGAGGCCCTCGGCGGAAGCCCGCACTGAGCCTCTGCGCGCGACGGCAAGAAAGTAGCGAACGTCATCCCAGTCGATCATGGTGCAATCCCGCACCGCGCGGTGCGCTTCCCGTATCTAACGCATCGTACAGCAGTCCGGGCGGTCATCATAGTTTATGTAGACGAGCGCGGCCCGATTCCGAACGGCGGACACCGATCGTCGCGGCTGGCGTCAGTCGTCCAGCCGGATCGATTTTGCACCACCGATGTGCGCGCTTCCGCACTCACCGCCTGACTCCGGCGGACCTATTTCGAGGGTCTCGGGCCAGATGCTGTCCCGACACCACGACAGGAGAAGGTATGGGAAAGCTTGAAGGTAAGGTTGCAGTCATCACGGGCGGTACCTCCGGTATGGCGTTTGAGACGGCGAAACTATTCGTCGAAGAAGGGGCCTATGTGTTCATCACCGGCCGGCGGCAGGAGGTCCTCGACGAGGCGGTGAAGGCGATTGGCCGCAACGTGACCGGCGTGCGCGCCGACTCCGCCAACCTGGCGGACCTCGACCGGCTCTACGAGAAGGTGAAATCCGTAAAGGGCCACATCGACATCGTCTTCGCCAGCGCCGGCGGCGGAGAAGTCGACAAGCCGATAGGGTTGATCTCGGAGCAGTTGGTCGACGATACGCTCAATCTCAACGTCCGCGGTACGCTATTCACCGTCCAAAAGGCGCTACCCCTGATGCGCGAGGGTGGCTCGATCATCCTCAACGCCTCGAACGCACACCTCAAGGGATACGCTGGAGCAAGCTTGTACGCGGCTGCCAAGGCGGCAGTCAGGTCGTTCGCGCGAAGCTGGACGAACGACCTGAAGGACCGAAAGATCCGGGTGAACAGCATTAGTCCGGGAGCGATCGGTGACACGGCGGCCTTCGCCCAAATCTCTCAGGAGTTGACGGACTTCTTCGTCTCGCTGGTTCCGTTGGGACGCTTCGGGCTTTCTAAGGAGATCGCGGCTGCGGTCCTCTATCTCGCCTCGGACGACAGTCGTTTCACGACGGCCATCGATCTCGTTGTCGACGGGGGCATGTCGCAGGTCTGACCCCGACGCCGTCCCGCGGTTGGCCCTCCAATCGCGGGATCACCAGGCGCGGAGCCTAGAACGCTGACGCTGCTCGTTCCCAGGCGTGCACGCAGAACTTGATCGATTGGGCGAGCAACCTAGCCAACGTTCGCTTCGCGAACTTTAGTTTTAACACGGATCGGAGAAGTATTATGAGCTATGCGATTGTAGGATTCGGTGCGGTAGGCCAGGCTCTCGCCCATGCCTTCGCCCGTAAAAACATCAAGGTGGCCGTCGCGAGCCGCCGGCCGCCCGAGGCGTTGGCGCCGCAGGCTCGGGCGATTGGACCCACGGTCGTCGCCAAGTCTCTGCAGAATGCAGTCGAGGCCGACACGATCATCCTGGCGGTCCCGTTCTGGGAGCACCGCGAGGTGGCGAAGGCCCTGCCGAGCTGGGAAGGCAAGACAGTCATCGACGCGACGAACACGTTTGGAGTTCTCCCTGAAGAGCTGGACGGCCTCCCATCCTCCGCCTTCGTCGCGAAGGCGTTCACCGGCGCCAAGCTCGTCAAAGGATTCAATCACCTGGTTGCGGCCACCCTGGCTGCCGATCCGATCGTCGAGGGCGGCCACCGGGTCGTCTTTCTGTCGAGTGACGACGAGGACGCGATCGCTCCCGTGGCGGCCTTGGCCAAACAACTCGGGTTCGCACCCGTCAAGCTTGGAAAGCTCAACGAGGGTGGCGCGCTGGTGCACGCACGCGGCCGCACTTGGGGCCAGCTCATCTTCCAGGAGTTGTTCAAGAAGGAGCAGTAATCGATCTACGACCGTGTGATCGACGCCGAGAACTGGTCGCGCGCGCTAACTTCTTAGAGCAGCGCGCGACCGAATATTTGAAGGCCACAAAGTCGCGAAGGTTGGGGTGAGCCTGACGGCGTACGGGCGCCGTTCGAAGAGCGGGGAGACGCCCGAAAGAGCGGCAGATCTGCGGGTCGCCTGGAATCTATCGACTGCTATCGATGGCCTGGGATTCGCTCGAGTGTCCTCTGCTATCCGATACTACTCCACGGTACTCCCCGTCACTCCCACTCAATCATCAATTAAGGCCGTACCTGATTGTTTTAATTACTTAATTTAAGTCACACAACCAGTGAGTACCGTCAAAAATACCGTCAGATTCTTACGCTGTTGAAAAGACTGAAACAATGTGGTCGCTGCCGCGGTATGCACACTTTTGATTGCATCATTTGCGAGCTGCCATTCGGCGAGGTAAAGCTGGAGTTCTCAGAACACAACAAGGACGGTGTTTGCTCATGCTCGACAGCTCTAGGTTCGAGTAGACGCGCGGCTGTATCGGGGGGAATGGGCTGGTAGGAAATGGATGTCGTGCCGCATCACTCTGTCGATCGACCAAGCTTCGCATTGCCTCATCTGCTGCTCGTGGCGATGGCCCCCGATCGGAGATGCGCTATAGGAACACGCGAATTTCGATTCTGCCCTCAACTCTCGGGACCACTCACTCTGAGTAACAACGTCACGCCGATCCCACCTTCCGACGCTATTTTGCGGCAATGCGGCCAGTAAGCGCCGCGCCCGTTCGCGATTTCCTAGTGGTGAAAGTCTGACATTTGGTACCCCACGCGTGGAGCAGCTTAGGCTGAAAGAGCACGTTGCACGACAAATAAACCGCCTATCAGCTAACCACGGACCAGATGGAAGGTCAGCCCCGCAAGGCGGTTTTGGATTTCCCCGAGACCTTGCCCAGTTCCGCTTCCCATAGATCGAAGGGGCTCGCGACAATGGCCACGGACTTTTCCTGACGCAGCGCGGCGCGGCTTCCAGCATCCTTGCCACGAACCTTGTCTCGACCTTCCACATTCGGTCATGGCGGTGATCGAACCCGTCGCGGCCCTGCGAGCTCCCGCTGATGTGCAGGTCGTAGAATTTGCGCCGCAGGTGAGCCCAGCACCCGGCGAGCCGGATTGTTTCATTGCTGCCGGCTTTGTCCCGTGCCTTGACCAGGTTGGTATAGGCCGAGTAGCCATCCACTTGCAGGATACCGCTGAACCCGGCGAGGTGGCGCGCGTGAGCGAATGGCGGATGCCGGTCACAACTCCTGGCGCTCTTTAACTGCCAAACCAAGCGCTTGGCTGAGTGGCACCGCCTTGGAGAACAGGAAGCCCTGAGCGGTTTTGCAGCCAAGCTTGTGCAGAGTTTGCCGATCCGCCTCTGTCTCGACGCCCTCGGCCATGACCTCGATCCCGAGCGTCCGACCAAGATCGATCACGGTTTTGACAAGCAGCCGATCCTCCCGCGATTTGGCTAAACCGCGAATGAAGCCCTGGTCTATTTTCACCTTCCTTATCCGACTGTCCTTGAGCGATGCCAACGTGGAAAAGCCGGTGCCGAAGACATCGAGCGCGATGGAAATGCCGGCATGTGAAAGCCGTCCGAGCTTTTCATCGACCCTGTCCGGGTCCACGGGCGATTCTTCTGTTATCTCAATTTCGAACATCGTTGCAGGGAGGTCCTTTGCCGCCAGACCATTCAGAACCATTTCGTCGATATCGCCGGCCTCCAATTCGCGCGGTGAAACGTTCATCGTCACACGAACATCACGACAGTCAGCTTTCACCAAGGCGTCGATAAAAGCGCAACATTCGGAAAATACAGCTTGAGTTAGCAGCTGGAGCATTCCGGTTTCGCGTGCCGCTGTCATGATTTCGGGCGGAGAGATGGAACCGTGAATCGGATGGGACCACCTTAGCAACCCTTCAAAACCGATCACAGCTTCGGTGTCGAGTCTTACGATTGGCTGGAACCAAGGGCCCAAGCTTCTCGTCTTTATCGCCGAATGAAGATCGCGTTCGATGGACTGGCGGCGTTGCAGTTCCCGGTCGAGCTCGGCATCGAACAGGCAAAATTCGTTCCTGCCACGGCGCTTAGCTGTGTAAAGGGCGATGTCCGCCCGCAACAACATTTCCGTCAGCCCCGGGTTTTTAGCCGAGTATATTCCTATGGATGCCCCGATCCGGACGGAGGCGACGCCAGGATAGGGGCGAGCAAGCTTGGATATGAGATTGGATGCGAGATTGCTGGGAGAAGGCGAATTTCTAAGCGAGGAAAAAACCAGCACGAATTCATCGCCACCGATGCGGGCGAGCGTTGAGCCCTCCGGTGCTTCTTCCTCTATTCGGCGGGCGATCCTGGCAAGCAGCTCGTCACCCGTTCTGTGACCGTAGGTATCGTTGACAGATTTGAACCCATCCAGATCAATCAGCATGGCCACAAAGGGCCCATCAGTGTTCTCAAACTGATCGATTGCATGTTCGAGGCCGCGCCTGTTGAGGAGCGCGGTAAGATGGTCCTCCCTGGAATTGCGCTCCATTTCCGCGGCAAGCCGCTCGGCTTGATGTCTCAGGCGGCTCGCGTCACGGAAGCGCGCTTGTCCAACGAACGAGGCTCGAGCCAGGCCGCCCTCGAAAAGCAGGACGGCAAAAGCCAGAATGTAGTTTTCCAGGGTTCCCTTCGTCAGCAAGCATGCGGCGGCAATGAGGAGTGGCGGTGTGATGAAGTATATCGCTGCCGCAGCATATGAGCTGCCGTACGTGACCGCGCCAGCTGAAATGCCCGCCAGAATTATTAGATGCAGCGATGCTTGAGACGTCGTGTACCCAGCCGTTAGGACGGCAAGGAATGACCAGGTGAATCCCGCCAGAAGAGCAAGCCTGCCAAACCAGCGAAGCCGCAGCCAAACCCGTGTCAGATCATCCTGGACTCCGGGTTCCTTCAGCTGATGACGGGCGAGTGCAAGGCGGGCGGCATTTATCGCATTAACGACCGAAAACCAGGCCGCGCCAGCAAGACCGTTCCCGGAAAGGGCCTGCACGGTCAAAATCAGCCCGGACAGCACAATGCTTATCGGCATTGAGACGAAAAGGCCTGCCCTCAGATCAGCGAGCTGGTCCTGAAGGATTCTCGCCTCCAGCGGATCTTCTTTTTCCAGGGCTGGACGGGTCAGCTTGCTTACTCCTGCTTGTCCGCAGCCTATGCAGCCCCCCTGAAGGACGGGTTAATTCTTCAATCGGAGATCAGCGTCGGGAGCAGGATTACTCCGGCGCATGATGCACTCTCTCCCATCGCTCGCCCAGCACATCGCGCAAAATGCAACTGCTGGTGCAGTATCACCGCTGGAGCTCCGCCGAAATCCCATGCCGGACAAGGGGAACATGTTGGGCAAAGCGAAGCCCCAGATGCCTTGCAAGCCGTGCCGCCAGGTGGTCTCTGGAGTAGAGTCCAACCAGTATGTTCGTTGCATGGTAGAGCGGCGCCGCCGACAGGCGCAGCCGCCTTTCGTATATGTGCAGCATGTCGGGGTCGCCAACATTGCGGCCGTCGCGGCACGCAGTCATGATTCCACGGGCGAGTTGCTTCTGGCTGCTGAGACCGATGTTGAATCCGTGAGCGGTCACCGGGTGCATGCCGATGGCAGCGTCGCCGATGAGTGCGGCGCTCGGGGCCCGGAATTTGTGCGCCCAGGTCGTGACCAGCGGATAGGTATGGCGCTTGCTTGCCAAGGTCATTTTTCCAAGGCGCCCTCGACACAGTTTCGTCAACTCCGACAGGAACAAATCGTCATCGAAGGCAAGCAGTCTATAGGCCTCGTTTGAGCGCAATGTGAGCAGCAGCGACGACACGCCCTCCGCGAGGGGCAATATCGCTATCGTCTGATGGTGATCGAACCATTCGATGGCGATCTGGTGGTGGGCGCGCTCGTGCCTCACTCGGCAAATCAGCATCGAGTGGCCAAGCCGGTTGATATCGGCGCCGATGCCCAGCAGATCACGCGTGGCGGACAAACGCGAATCCGCGGCAACAACAAGCCGAGCAGTTAAACGCGCGCCATTAGAGAGCGTTACGACTGCTCCTTCTTGGCTGTTTGTTGCATCGACGACCGAGTGGCCGCACAACAGCCGGGCGCGATCCTGCAAGCGGACGATTTTGAACAGCGCCTCGCGGATCCGGCAATTTGGAACCAAAACCCCCAGCGGTTCTCCAGAGTTGCTGGGAGGATCGAAACGAAGAGCGAATGCGCTCGAGCCGTTGAGCACGCGCGCGCCTTGAATTGCTGATTTGTCCGAAGCCGGGATGACATCCCAGGCGCCGAGCTCGCGAAGGGTTCTGATCGAAGCGTTGGTCAGCGCGATTTCGCGACCATCGAAAGCCGGATTCGCCAGACTATCGAATGTGTTCTGTTCAACAACTGCCACCTTGAGTTCGCTTTGGGCAAGCGACGCAGCGAACGAAAGGCCGACCGGCCCGGCTCCAACGACAACGATGTCAAAATTGTCGTCAGAGCCCATCAGCGTGCCGCCATCCCGTCGGCTATCCTCGTGTAACGGTGGAACTGAGCCGACTGACATCCGCTGAGCTCCGTGCCCGCCGCCAACGCGTATGATGCTCCGCAGCACATTGACATCACGAGGATCTTCGGCGCTGGATCCGAGCCTTGGAACATTTCTACGAAGTCAGCCCAAAGAAGGCTACCTCGCCCACTGGACGAAGCGATCCCGTCTCCATTGCCGTGCCCAGCGATGTGAAGCACGTCGCACTTCGCCTTGTTCGCTTGGACTACAGCCTCACGAAAATGCTTTCGGTCCAAAGCAATGTGGAGCTCCGCGCGGATGTTGACAGTCTTTAGCATCTTCTGTGTGATCGGTCCGTCCGCCCTGTCGGCGAAGTAGTCATTCGCGTTGTGGCAGTCGATGATGTGAACGGCGCTCATGGGATTCTGCCTATTATTATCGTCGTGACGAGTGGATACCACGTGCGGAACACCGTGATCTGCGCTGAGTTTCGGTGACCGCATTGCTGCAAGGCGCAGGGCCGGAAATTGGCATGGATCGGCAATGAAGCATGCAACCCCATCAGAGGTGGACGCGTCTGGCCGCGATACATAAGTCATGCATTCTCCTTCGAAGACTGGCCTATAAAGCACCACTGATGCGAATATGACCCTGATCTGGATCAGCCAGGGCACGATCAACCGGCACTGGTAGTTCACGCTCGGGTGATCGATCGCGACGCTCAACTTGTTACCCGTGCGCACAGTGCGAAGCTCGTCCGGCCGCGCGAGGTACTCTCGCGGCATCAGCCGCCTCATACTGGGTGCATGGGAAGGCAGTCCTTCGCACGACAGTGGATTTTCACAAATCAATGTAGTGCCCAGCTTAGGTCAAGCATGGACAGCTTGTTCCCGACCGAGCCGGCTCGACTGACGAGCGGGATCCGCGCATCTTATGCACAGCGGATTGAAATCAGCGTCCCGGTTTGTCGTCCCGATCAATTAGTATCCGCTCGGCGGCTCCGTCGAGATCTTCGTATTGACCGCTTCGCAATGCCCAGACGAAGCCGGACAGGCCCAGTGCACCCAGAAAAAGGGCCACTGGTATGAGATAGAGCAAGGTCGTCACGAGGATTGTGCCGAATAGCCGACTGCGGAGCGTCTGACTTTTTGAATAACTTGCACCGTCGCATTCGCCATGAAGCCGTGCAAGCGCAATGCGTTTCCAATAACAAGCAGCGATGAGGCAGACATGGCAATCGCCGCTATCAAAGGCGTGACGTGCCCGAGGATGGCGATTGGTACTGCCACCGCATTGTAGACGATTGCGATTGCGATGTTCTGCCGGATCAGGTTTCCTGCCTTGCGCGAGACGCCCAGGGCGAGCGGCACCGCCAGGAGGCTTTCGCGCAGGAAGACGAAGTCTGCCGCGTTGCGGCCAATGTCGACGGCGGTGGCCGGTGCGATCGAGACATGCGCCGCGCTCAGGGCCGGCGTATCGTTGAGGCCGTCGCCAACCATCAGAACCTTGTGCCCAACTTTCGCGAGGGTTTCGATGCGTTCGAGCTTGCCCGATGGCAGCAGGCACGGAACGAAGTCGTCGATATCCAGCAGCTTTGCCACTTCGGCGCAGGCTGCGGCGGTATCGCCCGACAGCATTTGCATCGACACCCCGGCATCGTTCAATCGCTTGATCGCCGCCGCCGCGTCGGCGCGCAGCGCATTCTCGAAATCGAAGGTCGCGACAATGAACCCGTCTTTTGTCAGGGCCGTTCCACCATAGCCATGTTTGCCTTCACCTCCGGTCCGGGCCTTCCATCCAGCCCATCCGCGTCGACCCAGCCGCCAGGTGCTTCCGGCGACAGTGGCTTCGATCCCGAACCCCGGATGCTCTGTGACGGCATCGAATTTGTGTTGCCCGCCAGGAGCGGCAAAGCCGGTCATGGCCTTTGAAAACGGGTGACGCGAATGCGCGGCCATGTCGGCGGCGATTGCCAGCATGCCCGGATCAATCGAGTCCGCATTGACCAGCCGGGGCTGGCCGAGCGTGAGCGTGCCGGTCTTGTCGAACACGGCAGTATCGATCGCCGCGAGGCGCTCCATGGCCGAACCGTCCTTGACCATGATACCGCTCTCGAAAAGCCGCCGCGCCGCGACCACTTGGACGATCGGCACGGCGAGGCCGAGCGCGCAGGGGCATGTGATGATGAGAACAGCGATGGCGATCGTCATCGCCCGGTGCCAGTCGCCGGTCGCCGCCATCCAGCCCAGGAATGTCACGAAGGCGGTGAGATGAACCAGGGGCGCGTAGAGTGCCGACACGCGATCAGCGATGCGGCGATAGTGCGCGCGACCGCCCTCGGCGGATTCCATCAGCCGAACCATCTCCGCCAGGAACGAATCCTTTGCGGCGGCTGTCGCCTGGATCGTCAGCGGGCCGGTAAGATTGAGCACGCCGGCCTGTACTGCTTCGCCCGGCGCCACGTTTTTCGGCGTGCTTTCGCCTGAGGCCAGCGAGCAGTCGAGATCCGACGTTCCCTGGATGATCTTGCCGTCGACGGGGATCCTCTCACCGGCCGCGATCAACAACCGCATGCCTGGTTCGATCTCGCCGACCGGCAGATAGTCGCGCGCGCCGTCGCCGCGCATCACCATGGCGCCACGCGCGGCCATCTGAGACAGGCCCTTCACGGCAGTCCGGGCACGCTCCCGCATCACATGATCCAGCGTGCGCCCGATCAAAAGGAAGAACAGCAGCGATACCGACGCGTCGAAATAGGCGTGGTCGCCATGATTGATCGTCTCATAGAGGCTCATGGCATAGGCGAGCGAAACACCGACCGCGATGGGCACGTCCATATTCATGCGACCATGGCGCAAAGCATTCCAGGCCGAACGGAAGAAGACTCCGCCGGCGAAGGCGAGGGCAGGAATGGCGATCAGCGCCGAGACCCAGTGAAACAGGTCGCGGGTAGCACCTTCGGCGCCGGACCAGACAGAGACCGAAAGCAGCATGATGTTCCCCGCCGCAAAGCCGGCAACAGCGACAGCGCGGATCAGTTCGGCAAGCGTCTTGTCCTTGTCATCGACCTCGGGTGTGAACAGATGCGCCTCGTAGCCCAGCCTGCCAAGCGCGGCGACGAAGGGTGGCACCTCGTCTCCTCGCCACCGGACCGCGACCCGCTTCGTCGACAGGTTGACGCGCGCGCTTTCGACGTGATCGAGCTTTCCAAGTGCCGCCTCGATCGTCTGGATACAGGCGGCGCAATGAACCGTCGGCACTGAAAGATCGGTCTGCCGAAGATCATCGCCAAGCGATCGGCTCGCCAACCTGATCTCCTGGCTGGATGGCAGGACCGACGTGGCGCCGTTCAGATCCAGCGCCATTTCAGCGCCCGGTGCACAACAGCTCATTGCAGCGCTCCATGAGAAATCATAATCCTGCGGACGTCGCGATAGGGTCGTGTCAGGCCGGCATCGGTGTCGACTTCGACGATCCAGACGCCGTCCTTCGGCATATGCTGGGCGGCGAACTCCTGGCCGGAGGCGAGGGCGAGCGTGACGGACTTGTCCTCTTTCTCGTAGGCGGGATGACGAAACAGCACCTTGACGCCGTGCAGAGGAACCGGCTTGCCTGCAGCGTCGGAGAGGCTGTAGCGGACTTCGCCCCATGCGATGGTCAGCTTGCCGGTCCAACCGAGCGCTGCTTGAGCGCGGCCGGCCTCGGCCTCCTTGTTGAATTGCTGGCTGGCCACATAGGTGTTCTCGACGACGAGGCCGGTCCAACTCGTATTGGCGAGCGTGGCCATGGTCAGGTTGACCGCGATGACCACCCCGAAGAAGGTGAGAATGATGGCCAGCATGTGCCTGCCGGTGAATTCGCGAGGCTTTTGGGCATTGGCGGTCATTTGGCGGCCTCTGGCGCGTTGAATGTGGCGGCGTACTCGTTCGACTCGAAGCTCGCCTTATCCTCGACACGGAACTTGAAGGTCTGTGCCGGGGCGTGGATCTGGTCCGCCGGTTGGCGAACGAAGACCTTCAACGTTTTCAGGCGGTCGGGTTCGACCGGGATGGCGAAAGACCGGCCGGCCGGGATGTCGTCGCCGACGACGACCATGTCGGCACCCTCCAGACCCTGCATGGTGACGACGATTGTCCTTGGCTCAGGGATCATGTTGAGCAGCTTGACGCTATAGCCATTGCGGATGGAGCCATCGGATAGTGTGACGAATTGCGGATTGCGGTCATGCAGCACGTTCAGTTCGAGCCGATCGCGCGTCAGCAGCGAATAGAGCAGGCCCAGCCCGATCAGCGACCACAAGCCCATGTAGACGTAGGTGCGCGGCCGGAAGATCTTGCGAATGTGAAAATGCGCCACCTGATCGGAGAAGGTGCCGACAGCAGTCCTGACCAGCGACGGATTGATTGAACTGGAGCCGCCTGCGGTCGCCAGCATCATGTTGGCGTTGTAGTCGGAGAGCGTCGCGTAGGAGATCAGCCCGCGCTCCTTGCCGAGCTTGTCCATGACGCCGTCGCAGGCGTCGATACACAGCGCGCAGGTAATGCATTCGAGCTGCTGGCCGTCGCGAATGTCGATTCCCATTGGGCAGACCGCGACGCAGGCATTGCAGTCGACGCAGTCGCCGACGGACTGCCCCGAGGCTTGCACCTTCTTGGCGTGGCGCGATCGCGGCTCGCCGCGCCAGTCATTGTAGGTGACGGTGAGCGAATTCTCATCGAGCATGGCTGCCTGGATGCGCGGCCATGGGCACATATAGGTGCAGACCTGTTCGCGCATCAGGCCGCCGAAGGTGTAGGTCGTCGCCGTCAGCACGGCGATGGTGATGTAGGCGACAGGTGCGGCGGTACCGGTGAAAAGCTCGCCCACAAGTGTTGGTGCATCAGCGAAATAGAAAATCCAGGCGCCACCGGTCGCCGCCCCTATGACAAGCCAGATGGCGTGTTTCGAGACCCGCAGCATCAGCTTGCGGGCGGTCCAGGGGCCGGCATCGAGTTTCATGCGGGCGTTGCGGTCCCCCTCAATCGCACGCTCGACGACAAGGAACAGATCGACCCACACGGTCTGCGGACATGCATAGCCGCACCAGGCACGGCCGACAGCAGAGGTAATCAGGAAAAGTCCAACACCGGCCATGACCAGGAGGCCGGCCACATAGAAGAATTCCTGCGGCCAGATCTCGATGAAGAAAAAGTAGAAGCGCCGATTGGTGAGATCGAGCAGCACGGCCTGGTCCGGGGCAAATGGGCCACGATCCCAATGCAGCCACGCAGTCAGGTAATAGATGCCAAGTGTGATCGTCATCACCAGCCATTTGAAGCGGCGAAAGTTGCCCGAGGCGCGCTTCGGAAAGATCTTTTGACGCGCGGCATAAAGGGGCTTGCGGGTTTTGGCGGCATTGACAGTTTCTGTTTCGAGCCGTGTCAACTGCGTCTTGTCACGCACGTGCAACTCCACTTTCCCAGCCAATGTCAGGGGCACCTGTCGAAAAGCCTCGCGGTAGGACAGCCTTGCCGGGTTGTGCAGATCGCATTAGGAATGGTGTCGAGGCCCGGCTCGCGCCGGGCCTCGTCCGCTTGGCAGGGGTGACCGAAGAATAGGGCTTCCATTCCTATTCTCCGCCGCCAAGCGAATGGACATAAACTGCAAGTTCCTTGACCTTGATCTCGCCGAGACGGCCAACCCAGGCCGGCATGACGCCCTGCTTTGGCGCACGAACCTGGGCGGCGATGGCCGTCTCGCCGGACCCGTAAAGCCAGATCGCGTCAGTCAGGTCGGGGGCGCCGAATTCCCTGTTGCCTTTTGCATTGTCGCCGTGACAAGCGACGCAGTTCTCGGCAAAGACCTTGGCGCCGGGTTGGATCAGACTTGCATCGCGGACCTTGCCGGAAAGGCTGGCCACGTAGGCGCTGACTTGTGCGATCTGGTCGGCGGTGATGATGTCGCCGAAGGCCGGCATTTCTGACAGTCGCGTGTCCGGATCGGAAGCAAAGCGGAGGCCGTGCGTGATCGTCTGCTTGATCTGGTCGGGGCTGCCGCCCCAGAGCCAGTCATCGTCATTCAGGTTGGGAAAGCCCTTCGACCCCTGAGCGCCGGAGCCGTGGCATTGCGTACAGTTGACCTTGAACGCGGCAGCCCCGGCAGCGACCGCGAATTCGCGCAAGGCATCGTCGGTCAAGATCTCCGAGACGCTCTTTGCCTGGATGGCTGCAACATACTTGCCCTTGGCGGCCTCGGCCGCGGCAAGGTCGTTCTTGACGTCCTTACGGCTTGAATAGCCGAGCATGCCCTTGGTTGCCGAGGTCAGCATCGGCCATGCCGGGTATGCGGTCGTATAGACGAGCGCCCACGCTATGGTGACGTAGAAGGTAATCACCCACCATCGCGGCAGAGGATTGTTGAGCTCCCTGATGCCGTCCCATTCATGGCCGGTGGTTGAGACGCCGGAGACCTCATCGATGTGCTCGTCGCTCATGATCACTCGTCCTCGAGCGGAATGCGGGCAGCTTCGTCGGCCAGCCTTCGGCTGCCGGGGCGTAGGGCAAAGGCGATGCACCCGACGAAGAACAGCGCCATCGCAACCAGGCCCCAGCTGTCGGCAAACGCCCGCATCAAATTGTAGGTCATCAGCGTTCTCCTCAGCGGTAGCCGGCGGCTTCGTCGTAATTTTTGAAGTCGACCAGTGTGCCAAGCATCTGCAGGTAGGCGAGCAGGGCATCCATTTCGGTGACCTGTTGCGGGTTGCCGTCGAAGTCGCCGATCTTGACTTTGGGGTAACGCGCCTCAAGGCCTGATGTGTCGGCGTTGGGATCGGCCTGCGCCGCCAGATCCGCATTGGCGTGCGCGATCATGTCATCGGTGTAAGGGACGGCTACACGCCTGTTGGCGACCAGATGCGTCGAGAAATCCTTCACGTCGATCGGCGTGTCTTTCAGGAACCCATAGCTCGGCATGATCGATTCCGGCACCACCGAGCGCGGGTCGGTAAGATGCGCGACATGCCATGCATTCGAGTAGCGGTCGCCAACTCTGGCGAGATCCGGCCCGGTGCGCTTCGATCCCCACTGGAAGGGGTGATCGTACATGGACTCGGCAGCCAGGCTGTAGTGGCCATAGCGCTCAACTTCGTCGCGGAACGGCCTGATCATCTGGCTATGGCAGAGAAAGCAGCCCTCGCGCATATAGATGTTGCGCCCGACAAGTTCGAGCGGCGAATAGGGGCGCATGCCTTCCACCTTCTCGATCGTATTGTCGAGATAGAAGAGAGGCGCTATCTCGACGATACCGCCGACCGTCACCACGAGCAGCGAGCCAACGAGAAGAAGCGTGGCGTTCTTCTCGATGATTGCGTGTTTGTCCATCAAGCCCATTACCTGGCTCCTGATCGCGCAGGTCGGATGGCGACGGGGCTCGGCATCGGCTCCTCCTCGCGCTGGTGGCCGAGGATGGTCATGGTGATGTTCCAGGCCATGATAAGGGCGCCGGAGAGGTACATGGCCCCACCGATGGCGCGCATGACGTAGTATGGGTGCATGGCAGCGACGGTTTCGGCGAAGGAATAGACCAGGAAGCCCTGCTGGTCGTATTCACGCCACATCAGGCCCTGCATGATGCCTGACACCCACATGACCGAGGCGTAGACGACGATCCCGAGTGTCGCCAGCCAGAAGTGCCAAGTGACGAGCCGCAGCGAGTAGAGCCGGTGACGGTTCCAGAGCTTCGGCACCATGTAGTAGATTGCGCCGAACGAGATCATGCCAACCCAGCCGAGCGCGCCCGAATGGACGTGGCCGATGGTCCAGTCGGTATAATGCGACAGCGAATTGACCGCCCTGATCGCCATGATCGGGCCTTCGAAGGTCGACATGCCATAGAAGGCGACGGCCATCACCATCATGCGGATGATCGGATCGGTGCGCAGCTTGTCCCAGGCGCCGGACAGCGTCATCAGGCCGTTGATCATGCCGCCCCAGGACGGCATCCACAGCATGATCGAGAACGCCATGCCGAGCGTCTGCGCCCAATCTGGCAAGGCGGTGTAGTGCAGGTGATGCGGGCCAGCCCAGATGTAGAGAAAGATGATCGCCCAGAAATGGACGATCGACAGCCGGTACGAATAGACTGGCCGGTTCGCCTGCTTGGGCACGAAATAATACATCATGCCAAGGAAGCCGGCGGTGAGAAAGAAGCCGACCGCGTTGTGGCCGTACCACCATTGGGTCAGCGCGTCCTGGACCCCGGAAAAGGCGGAGTAGCTCTTGGAGCCCAGGAACGAGACTGGCATCGACAGGTTGTTGACCACATGCAGCATCGCGATGGTCACGATGAACGACAGGTAGAACCAGTTGGCGACGTAGATATGCGGTTCCTTGCGCTTCAGGATCGTGCCAAGGAACAGAATGAGGTAGGCGACCCAGACGATGGTCAGCCAGACATCCACATACCATTCGGGTTCGGCGTACTCGCGGCCCTCGGTGATGCCGAGCAGATAGCCGGTCGCGGCCATGACGATGAACAGCTGGTAGCCCCAGAAGACGAACCAGGCGAGATCACCGCCGA
Source organism: Mesorhizobium sp. (assembly GCA_004020315.1). Lineage (GTDB taxonomy): Bacteria > Pseudomonadota > Alphaproteobacteria > Rhizobiales > Rhizobiaceae > Mesorhizobium. Next base: position 175,469 of record SAQG01000001.1, on the reverse strand, counting down.
AGAGGCGGGCGCGGCAGGTGCGCTGCACGACATACAGAGACGTGCAAAGCAGCGCGTTGCCACCGAAGGCGAAGACGACACCGGATGTATGCAGCGGCCGCAAACGGCCGAAATTGAACCAGGGCTGGATGTTGAGATCGGGATAGGCGAGCTGAAGCGCGATCACCACGCCGACCAGCATCCCGACGACACCCCAGAACACGGTGGCGATCGCGCCGTAGCGGATCGGACCATCCATGTAAGCGGATGGGTCAATCGGAGCTGCTGGCTTGAACTCCGTGTTGCGCAACAGGATCGCAGTGAAACCAGCCACTGCGAAGAACAACACCCACATATGTCGGCGGAAAGGTTCATCCACGCCGAAGCCGGCGGCCACCAGGGCCGCAAAAGCGAACACGCTTAGAAGGACGATCTCTGTGCCGAATTTCATTGCAGATCCCGATCTCGAATCTGGTGGATGCCAAATCCGCAGCGCACTAATTGCGCAGCCGCCGCCCCCTCGCCCTGATCTATGTCAGGCCGCACGATTTTGTGTCGGCGGCGCAATCAGCAGGTGGCGAATGAACGAGGAACGCAGCGCGGGCTCACCCCCTCATGGAAGGCGTTCCCTGGGTTGGGCGGGCGCAGACGCGATCGATTGAGGCGAAAGCTGAGGCTCTGCGACGCGTTGGATGCTATTGCCGATGCCCTGCCAAACGTTGTTCGGATCCCATTGGAAACGAACGCGATCGTTCGGCCGAGCCGTGGCAGCTTAAGGACCGTGCTTCGCCGGTATGTGCCGAAACACACCTGGCGATTGGTCGTCGTCCCTATCAAAGCCCGAAAGCTGTCTGTCTCGACCGTGACGCCGCTTCTTCGAAGGCGCGGCGACATCGCATTAGAAGGCAAGCACGGCCCGCCCCGGAGCCATGCGACATGGGCCTCGCCGCTTAGGGCCGCTCGCGTCCGCCGCCACAGCGCTTCTCCAGACGGCTTATGCTGTCCACCGTCACATGGCGTGCGTTCTCAATCCGAATCACCCCGTCAGCCCGCAATCGCGTCAGTTGGCGGCTCACGGTTTCGTTGGTAATTCCAAGGAAATCAGAGATTTCGGCACGCGTCAGCGGCAGATCGAAGGACGCTGACCTGGAAGCCGCGTCGAGACTGGAATCGATATTCCGGGCCATCATGAGGAGAAAACTCGCCACCTTTTCCGGAGCTGTCTTGCGCCCCAGCGTCACCATCCACTCGCGCGCCTCATCGAGTTCATTCAGCGTCTGTTTGAGCAGGCGATGCTCGAATTCCCGTGACGCCTTCATCATCCGTTCGACGGCCGCTCGCGGAAACGAGCACAGCGTGACTGCTGTTGCCGCTTCCGCATTGATCGAGCTTTCCACCTTGAAAGGACGTCCCAGAAAATTCGGTGCAAACTGGAGACCGACGATCTGCTGGCGCCCATCCGACAGGCTCTTTGATAGCTTTACCACGCCTGAAAGCACGTTCGAGTAGCTGTCGACGTTCTGTGCCTCGCCGGTCAACTCCATTCCTGACTCGATCCGGCGACGCGAGCAAGTCTTGGCGAGCCCAACCAAATTGTCTGGATCGAGCGCACCGCAGACACCGCGACGCCGTGCCTCGCAAGGGAGGCAAAGAACAGGAATGCCGGAAGTATGAATGTCTTGCCGAAAGGTCATGCGTTCGCTTTACCCGATCCTAACTGCCGGCAGGATACCCATCCAGGGTAGAGAAGTCCTGCGGCGGTTTGTCCATGCGCGCGGCTGATCGAGATCAGGGTCTGCTTCAGCGATGCGTGCAGTGTTCGGCGGGCAACACGGTGAACGCGAGATGCAATCGGAAATAGCTGTCAAACTCAGCGAGAACGTCCCACGCTACACAAGCTATCCGACGGCGCCGCATTTCCATTCCGGGGTCGATGCTGCCATTTACCGTGGCTGGTTGGAGGCGCTGGAAAGTGGCGACGAAATCTCGCTGTATTTGCACATTCCTTACTGCGACAAGCTCTGCTGGTTCTGCGCCTGTCACACCAAGCAGACGCACCAATATGAGCCGGTGGCCGCTTATCTGCGCTCGCTGAATGCCGAAATCGTCACGATTGCCGGTCTGGTGAGCGGCAAGGCACATGTCCGTGCAATCCACTTCGGTGGCGGTTCGCCAACGATGCTGAGGCCCGATGACATGGTTGCTCTTGGAGCGGCCTTGCGGGACAGCTTCGACCTTCTCCCGGATGCTACGGTCAGCATCGAAATCGGAACCAACGACATGGACAAGGCGCGCCTTGATGCGCTTGCTCAAATCGGCGTAACGCGGGCGAGCCTCGGCGTGCAGGATTTCGATCCGCAAGTGCAAAAAGCAATTAATCGTGAGCAAAGTTTTTTGCAGACCAAGGCAGTCGTCGACGGGGTTCGTTCGCGGGGCGTTGAATCGGTCAATCTGGACCTGCTCTACGGGCTCCCGAATCAGACACGCGAGACGATCTGTTCCACGGTGGCGCAGGCACTGACCTTGGAACCAGACCGGATGGCTCTGTTCGGCTACGCACATGTGCCCTGGTTCAAGAAGCATCAGACGATGATCGACGAGGCATGGCTGCCGAGTCCCACCGAGCGTTTCGCCCAATCTCAACTCGCGGCGCGGGCAATTGTCGCCAAGGGATATGAGGCAATAGGACTCGATCATTTCGCGAAGCCCGACGATGCGCTGGCCATAGCGGCCCGCGCAGGGGTTTTGCATCGCAATTTTCAGGGCTACACCGAGGATCGCTGCCCGACACTGATCGGACTTGGCCCTTCGTCCATCGGTCGTTTTCGCCAAGGCTACGTGCAGAACATGGCTTCGACTGCCGGGTACGGGCGCATGGTTGCGGATGGCGGGTTGGCTGCCGTCCGGGGCGTTGCCCTTTCCGACGACGATCGCGTCCGTGGCTGGATAATCGAGCGGCTGATGTGTGATTTTGCCTTCTCGGCAGTCGATCTGGTGGAGCGGTTCGGCAAAGCCGGCGAGAAGCTCCTTCATCGCTCGAGGTCCATCGCCCTCCACGATCCTGCCCGAGCGCTTGAATTCGATGGCGACAGTTTCGTCGTACGGGCTGAAAGTCGCCCCTTCGTTCGAACCATCGCGGCCAAGTTCGATACATATTTCAAAGGGGGAACGGCGAGGCACTCGGTGGCGGTCTGAGCAAAGCACAGTGCGCTCGCCGTTTGGTCGATCGCGAACCAGCTGCGTTTCATTTTGACCGCTCATAGGCGACTACCGCATCCAATCGAAAATGCAAACTTAGGCTGTTGCGCGGTATTTCCTTCCACATCCTCTCTTACGCATACCTGCATTCCAAGGTGTTTGATCCTATGCTTCGCGAGGAGCAGGTAGGCCGCGACAGCTAGGCAATGTTCCAGCTGCCTCTAGCGGAGGAGTCACGATTTTTCGGCAAGCTCCGTCGGCAGACCTTCTTTTCGGGCCTTGGCAAAGGCTCGGTCGCCTTCCAGAAACGCCGCCAGCATGAAAGGGATGAGTTCTGCCACGGTTTCAGACTGACGATAGGTCTGACGGTAAAGTGCAGCATACTCCTTGAGTGTTTGGCCCAGCTCCGCGCTGACGGTAATGGTGATCTTCGAAGCTGTTCGGTCTGGAAGCTTTCCAAGTTTCAGGTCAGCCATGGTAACTCCTGCTCAACTCGCGTATGGCCGCAGCACGATGTCCTTGTGCACGATGACGCGCAGTGGCCAACCTGGGCGGACGATGATGGTGGGCTGGATATTGAGGTTTTTTTCGGTGATGCGCTGGCCGGCTCGACTGGCGTTCTGCTGGGCTGATTCCCGGATCGCCTTGACCAGATCGCTCTCGTTTTCGCCGAGGCTGAATTCCGTGCCGACACCGAGCAATGTGGCAAGCGCCACCCCCTTGATCAGCTGCCAGGTGTGGAAATCGACTTTGTCTTCCAGCCCTGCGTAGCCGGCGGTGTCGCTCGCGGGCAGATTGTCGATTTCGACCGACGAGCCGTCGGGCAGCAGAATGCGCTGCCAGACCAGCAGCGCTCGCTTTTGCCCGAACGCGACGACGCTGTCGTAGACGCCGATAAGACGTGAGCCCTGCGGAATCAGCAATATGTTGCCCGTGACCGTGTCGTGCACATTCTCGGTGACTTGCGCGACGACAAGGCCCGGCAAATCGGAATTGATGCCGGTGATCAGGCTGGCGGCAATCACGCTGCCAGCCATCAGTTGATACGGCGAGATCGGCGTCTGCAGCGCATGCGGATTGTAGATCCCGCCAGTGCTCCGCTGGCTGAGGAAATCAAGCTTTCGCTGCTGATTGTTCTGGTCGCCTTCCGCCGGCGCCACCGAGGCTGACGCGCGTGCTGCTTCGGATTGGGGAAGTGCCTCAAATGGATGCTGAGCAGTTTGCACGCTCTCACCGACATCTGTCTGTTGATCTCGATTTTCGACGCGGAAAAGCACCTGCGATTCACGCGCTTCGATCGCCTGCTGCGCTAGACGCTGCTCCTCGGCCGAGATGTCTTGGCCCGGCACGATGCCGAGCTGGCGCTGCCGCTCGAGGATGGGGCGACCGAGGTCGCCCGGCAAAGGTGGCCCAAGGACGGGAGGCTTCGGCTTCATGCCGGAATAGTCATGGGGAAGCGTATCGAGTCCCTCGACGGTTGGTTTGCGCTCAGTGCTGTAGAGATCTTCCGCCTGATCCCTGATGCGAAGGGCCGGCCCCTGGAGCGCCATCATGGCAACGCCGAACACAGCGCCGGATCCGAGCGCTGCGATCGCGATGATCACACCGCGCCTGAACCGCACCACGCGGCGGGGAGAGGCCCGAAGCTGCAGTTCCTCGGGATCCAGTTTCGGCGGGATGCCAGAGCGGGAATTTTCGATCATGAGCCCTCACCTCACCGGCTGGAACGCGAAAAGAGCGAGATCCGCCGTAGCGGTTGCCTGTCGTCAATCCTGCTGATGCGGATCACCTGCTGCTGCTTGGTGCCGAGGCGAAGTTCGGCCGCGGCGAAGAGCCGATCGACGATGTAATAGTTGCCGCGCACGCGATAGTTGACGAGCTCGCTGCTCCCATCTGCGCCGACGATGAAGAGTGGTGGCGCCTCGCCCTGATCTATGCGACGAGGGAACTCAATATAGACCTTGCTGCCGTCGTCGAAGGCTCGCGTCGGTCTCCAGGGCGGTGTGTCGCCACTGATCGAGTAGCGAAAGCGAAGGTTTTCGAGCGCGATATTCGACGCGACCGGTGTAACTGCCTCGGCTTGAGCATTGCGCTGGCGAAGCGCGATGATCTGGTCTTGGCTGTAGGTCCAGGAGATTGCCGCCATTGCTGTCTTCTCGGTGCTTTGAAGCTGCAAATGATAGGTCCGCCGGTCCGTCGTAATGACGACATTGGTGGCAAGACCCGGCGCGAAGGGTTTCACCAGAACATGGGTGCGCTGATTGTCACCGGTGCCGCTTGCAGTATCGCCTATGACCCAGCGCACGGTGTCGCCAGCCGACACGGCGGTTAGTTTCTCGCCCGGCTGCAGAGCGATGTCGGTCACGCGCTCCGGCGCGGCATAGAGCTGATAAAGCGCGCCATCGGTGAAGGGGTAGACTTGCACGGCATTAACATACCCGTACTTGGTGGGTTGCTGGGTCGCGGCTTTGTTGGCATCAGCGACGCGTTCTTCAGGGGGGCGCTTGTCCTCGGCCTTGCCGGGCTCGGGCTGCAATTGGCCAGGCAGCGGCAGTGGTTTTGGCACCTCGACAATTCTAATCGGCCTCTCCGGCGCCTTCTCGATCGCGGCCGGTTTGAAGTCAGCAGCGTCATAGGAAATCTCAGGCGGCGGCACCTTCTTCGATGCACAAGCGGAAACGACCGCTGCCGACACCGATAGGATCAGCACGGCACGAATCGGTGACATTTTATCTTTCATTGGTGGACTCCGTCGGAGAAAGGGGGGGTGGGACGGCGCTGTCGAGCTCGCGTGACCAGTCAATGGCGTTGATGAAGACGCCGAGCGGATTCTTGCGCAGCTGATCCGTATTGCTTGGCGAGCGGATCACGATCGTGAGGATCGCAGTCCAGCGCATCGTGCTGGCAAGGCTTCCGCGCTCAAACACCTGCTCGGTCCATTTGACCTGGAATGAACTTTCGGAGGCCCTGACCACGCTGGTGACCTGTACCGAGACACTGCGCGTTCCGATCTGACCGAAGGGGTCGTTCGCCTTGGCGTATTCGTTGAGGAAGAGCGCTGCGCGATCGCTAGCAAAGTCGTAAGCTGCCAACCAGTTCTGCCGTACCAAAACCGGATCGGTGGAAACGGAACGGACATTCTGGATGAAGCGGCCGAGATGCCAGGCGATCTGAGCATCCGAGGGCTCATAATTCCGGATTGCCGGCGCGACGGCGCGCGTCTCGCCGAAGCCATCGACCTCGACGACGTAAGGCACGACACGGCTTTGCATCGACTGCCATACGAGTCCGCCGGAAAGTCCGGTCGCCAAGGCCAGGCACCCAAGGGCCATGAGCCGCCAGTTCCTGGCCTGCAGTCGAGATGAGCCGATGCGCTCGTCCCACAGCTGGGCGGCTTTTTGATAGGGCGTGACCGGTTCGGGTGTTTTGCCGTAACGGTGCACGGGTCGCTTGAAGAGCATCTAGTCATCCTTGTCGTTGAGAGAGGGGTTGGCGCTGCCTCCCGGCCGGTCTCCGTCTCGGACAGCTTGCATGGCAGCGTGGCGATGTGCACGGGCGGTCTGTTCAGAACGTAGGCGCCTTGCCCACGTCGGCGCCGAAACAGTGGCCGAACCGGCAGAGCGTTCGGTCATTGACGCGGTCGGCGTGCCGCCGGTCGCGGTCCACGCGGCATCGCGCCCGGCATCGGCGTTGCGCCCAACACTTGCAGTGGCGGATCGCGCTACGCGTATAGCGGCGCCGCCAGCGGCACTGGTTACACCATGCATTCCAGCAGCCACACCGGAGAGGCCAACGTCGGGCGAGGTTGCGCGCCCGATCTGCCAGGACGTGGAAGCAGCCGATCCCATTGTTGTGCCGGCGCGGATGGCGGCGAGACCGCCGCTGGTTGCCATACGCGCGCCAGAAAATGCCGTGCCTCCAGCAACGAGTGATACACCCGCTGCCGCCGCGGTCGTGCCGAGGGCGGCGCCCGCGCCAAGCTGCGGTGCGCCTGAGACAAGACCCGACGCGATCCCCGGCCCAAAAATGCCAAGGCCAAGCAGTGCCAGTGCGCCCAGTACCTGGGACATGGCAGCGGCCAGATCCGGCTCCTTGCCTTGCAATGCGGAAGCGAACTCCCCGAAGAGCGTGGAGCCGATGCCGACAATGACGGCGAGCACCATCACCTTGATGCCTGACGAGATAACATGGCCGAGCACGCGTTCGGCCAGGAAGGCTGAACGGTTCCAAAGTGCGAATGGAACCAAAACAAAACCTGCCAGCGTGGTGAGCTTGAACTCAAGGATGGTGATGAAAAGCTGGATGGAAAGGATGAAGAAGGCGATGATGACCAGGAACCAGGCCATCAGCAGCACGAAGATGGTCAGTGCGTTGCCGAAGATTTCCGGGAAGCCCAGGAGCTGACTGGCTTGGTCAAGCATTGGCCAAGCACCTTCGAAACCGGTCGCGGCAATGCGGCCCGGGCGCAAGAGATTGTCTGCCGACAGATTGCCGGCCGACGCCTTAATCCCGAGACCGGCAAAAGAACGATAAACGATATCGGCGAGGTTCTTGAAATTGTTCAGGATGAAGGCGAAGACGCCAACATAGAGCACCTTGCGGACAGGCCGGCCGAGAACGCTGGTTTCGTCGCCGAGCGCCCACGCCAGGCCGGCAAGTGTGATGTCAATGCCGATCAGAATGGTAGTGAGGAAGGCGACGTCGCCCGATAGCAGACCGAACCCGCTGTCGATGTAGCGGATGAAGGTCTCCATGAAGCGATCGATGACGCCAAGGTCGTTCATGCCGCTGCCTTCCTCGTCGTGATGAACTCGTGATTAATTGCCGGGATAAGCCGAGCCGGTACCCAAGAATCGCTTCGTCATCTCGCGGGCGGCTTCCTCTGACTGGGCCTTGCGGGCGGCATCCTCGGCCTCAGCTCGAAACTGCGTTGCGAGCAGCGTCTGGATCTGCATCTGCTGCTTTGTCGAAAGCGCCATCAGCTGGTTGGTGGCCTGGCTTGCCTGAAGCGCACCGGCCGCCCCTTGGCTGCGGTTGACGAGATCGGCGAGCAGATCGCCGTCGGCGCGGACGTTCTCGACGATTTGCGACTGGACCCCCATGGTCTGGCGGAACGCCTGCATGGCGGTTTGCCAACGCTCGCGCGCAGCACTCGCCACATCGCTGACCTTGATCGTGGCGTCGTAGCTTTCCGGATATTGGCTGCGCCACTGGTCTTGAAGCTTGCCCAGATCAAAGCTGAGGCCACTCGCCTGGTCCATCAAGCCGTCGATGCGATGGAGCGAACCGGTGAGTTGGCCAACGGAAGAGAAATCCAGACGCTGAAGATTGCGCGCCATGTTCTGCAGCATGGTCGCCTGATTCTGCAGCGACTGGATCTGGTTGTTGATCTGCTCCAATGCGCGCGCGGCCGTCAGCACGTTCTGCGCATAATTGGACGGATCGAACACGATAAGGGCGTAGGCGGGCTGCACATAGTCGGCCATAGGCTTGGCGATCAGGGAAACGGTGATCAGGCCGGAGAGAAGGCGTCGCCGCATCATGCTAATTGCTCCTTGTCTGGTTGAGGGAATTGCTTGAGAAGTTCGCCGGCCCAATCGAGGCCGCGCGCGATCAGGAACTGCGAGGCAAAGCTGCCTTGCCCGTCTTCGGACATGATCCTGTCGATCAGAGTCTGCGTGGCCGGATCGGAAGCACCGCAAAGCGCAAGAGCGATGGGGCCAAGCTCGAGCTCGAACAGACGGTTGCCGCGGCGCGATTGCAGATAATACTGACGCTTCGGCGTGGCGCGGGCGATCAATTCGATCTGCCGCTCGCTTAAACCGAAGCGCTCGTAGGCTGTGCGCGCCTGGGGTTCCACGGCACGATCATTGGGAAGGAAAATGCGCTGCGGGCAGCTTTCGATGATTGCCGGCGCTATGCCAGAGCCCGCGATATCAGCCAGCGACTGCGTAGCGAAGACAACCGACACGTTCTTCTTTCGCAGCACCTTCAGCCATTCGCGGATGCGGGCGGCGAACAGCGGATTGTCGAGATAGACCCACGCCTCGTCGAGCATGATCAGCGTGGGCCGTCCGTCGAACCGTTCCTCAAGTCGCTGGAACAGATAGGTAAGCACCGGCAGCAAAGCGCCTTGGCTGTGCATTAACTCCTCGGTCTCGAAACACTGCACATCCGACAAGGCCAGCCCATCATGATCGGCATCGAGCAGGCGGCCGAAGGGACCGTCGAGCGTGTAGGGCATCAATGCGGTCTTCAGCGCATTGGATTGAAGCAGGACCGAAAGACCGGTCAGTGTGCGTTCCTGCGCCGGCGCGGTGGCAAGGCTGGCCAGCGCTGACCAAATAGCCTCCTTCACCTCCGGCGTGACGGTGACGTTCTCGTGGGCAACAAGGCTGGCGATCCATTCGGCCGCCCAGCTTCGGCTAGCCTGGTCGTTGATGCTGCGCAGTGGCTGAAAGGCAAGGGAACCGTCCGCTCCTAGCGCGTGGTGTTCTCCACCCATGGCAAGTGTTGCAGCACGGGCCGAATTGCCTTTGTCGAAGACATAAACCTGGGCGCCGGCATAGCGCCTGAACTGCAGAGCAATCAGAGCAAGCAGAACCGACTTGCCGGCGCCGGTCGGACCAACAACCAGCATGTGGCCGACATCTTCGACGTGGGTGGAAAGCCGAAACGGTGTCGACCCACTGGTCTCGGCAACGAAAAGCGGTGGCGCTTCGGTTTGGGTGACTTTAGCGAGATGCTCGTTTGTCGCAGGACCGGCCCAAACCGACGACAGCGGCATGAGATGGGCAAGGTTCAATGTATGAACGAGCGGTTGGCGAACGTTAGCGTAGACATGGCCAGGCAATGAGCCGAGCCAAGCCTCGACCGCATTGACGCCTTCTCGGATCGTGGTGAAGCCGAGCCCATTGATGATGCGCTCGACCGCGCGAAGCTTCTCTGCAGCGGCTTGGCGATCCTCGCCCCACACCGTCACGGTGGTGGTGAGATAGCCGAAGCTCACATGATCGCCGCCCAATGCCTGAAGGGCTTCGTCGGCATCGAGCGCCTTGTTGTCGGCATCGCTATCGACAAGCGGGACCGGCTCGTTGGTAATGACCTCGCGTAGGATTGCCACGATCGATTTGCGCTTGGCAAACCACTGCCGGCGCAACCGCGTCAGCGTCTTCGTGGCTTCCGTTTTCTCGAGCGGAATGAAGCGCGTCATCCAGCGATAGGCGAAATCCTGATGATTGAGGGTATCGAGGATCCCGGGCCGGGTGAGGTTCGGAAAGCCGAGGATGGTCAGTGTGCGAAGATGCTGCTCACCCAGCATTGGCTCCAGGCCACCGGTAAGCGGCGCATCGACCAGTATTGCATCCAGATATATCGGCGTTTCGGGGGCCATGATAGGATGGCGGCGAGGCGAAATCGTGCCGTGGAGGTAGGTCAGCGTCTGAGCATCATCGAGGACGCGTACTTCGGACATGAAACCCGAGAAGAGATCGAGCACGCGGTTGGTCTCGTCACGGAACCTCGCCAGATCCTGGCGCCAGTCTCTTTCTCCTTGGGAATAATGAGAGTCGACGAGCGCGCTTTCTGCGCGCGCCTGGGCGTCCGGCGGTGGCATAAACACCAAGGTCAGATGATAGCGGCTCTCGTAGTGCGCTACCTTCCCCTCGAAAGCAGCGCGGCGTTCTTCGTCGACCAGCCACGACGCGGCGTCAGGAAAATGCGAGTTCGGATAGCCCAGCGCTTCTATGCGCTCGGCCTCAAAGAACAATGCCCAGCCAGAGCCAAGGCGTCTGAGAGCATTGTTCGCCCGGGCGCAAATGCCGACGAGTTCAGCCTCCGTCGCACTTTCGAGATCCGGGCCGCGGAACCGCAACGTCCGCTGAAAGCTGCCGTCCTTGTTGAGCACGATGCCGGGCGCCACCAAGGCAGCCCAGGGTAGATGGTCGGCAAGCCGGTCGGCTTTGCTTCGATATTCCGAAAGGTTCAGCATGCAAGCCACCCCTTCAGACGTAGGTGGCGCACAAGCACGCTGGCGAAGTCCGGATCGCGTCTTGCGGCAAAGACCGCTAACGAGTGGCCCGCGATCCAAAGCACCAGACCAGCAATCCATTGCTGCAAGCCGAAGCCAATGGCCGCGGCCACTGTACCGTTGAGGATCGCCACCGCGCGCGGAGCCCCGCCGAGCAGGATCGGCTCGGTCAGCGCCCGGTGGACCGGTACAGCGAAGCCCTCGATATGCTGCTCCCCGGCGGCCATCAGACGAGCGCCCCACCACCGAAGGAGAAGAAGGAGAGGAAGAAGCTCGATGCCGCGAAGGCGATCGACAGACCGAAGACGATCTGAATCAGGCGCCGAAAACCACCGGCGGTGTCGCCGAAGGCAAGCGTCAGGCCGGTGGTGATAATGATGATCACCGCAACGATCTTGGCGACCGGTCCCTGCACGGACTCCAGGATCTGCTGCAGCGGCTGCTCCCACGGCATGCCGGAGCCGGCCGCATAAACCGGGGCCGTGATAAGAAACGCGAGCGCTGTGGACGAAAGAAAGCGAAGCTTCTTGCGCATGAGGAAGGCCTTTCAAAGCTGCTGGAGTTGCGAAAGCGTGAGCGGGGCAACGGCGTAATCGCCGCTGCCGTCGAGACCGGTGACCTCGGCGATTGCGTCGATGTGGCGCGACGAGCCGCGTCCCGCTATAAAGACGATCAGATCTATCGCCTCAGCGATGAGCCGGCGGGGAACGGTGACCACCGCTTCCTGGGCGAGTTGCTCAATGCGATAGAGAGCCGAGCGCGCGGAATTGGCGTGTACGGTAGCGATGCCGCCTGGGTGCCCGGTGTTCCATGCCTTCAGCATGTCGAGCGCTTCCGCGCCCCTCACCTCGCCCACGATGATGCGGTCCGGCCTGAGCCTCAGCGTCGAGCGCACGAGATCGGCAAGGGTGACCGAGCCCCGCCTCGTTCTCAGGGCAACGCAGTCCCTGGCCGCGCACTGCAGTTCGCGTGTGTCCTCGATCAGGATCACCCGATCGTCGCATTCGGCGACTTCAGCCAGCAGAGCGTTGGCGAGTGTTGTCTTCCCCGAGGAAGTGCCGCCGGCGATCAGCATGTTGCGCCGCTCGCGGACGGCCTTTTTCAGCGCATCGGCCTGCAGCGGCAGCATGATGCGTTCGGCAACATAGTCGGCCAGGGTGTAGACTTTCGCGGCGGGCTTGCGGATGGCAAAACATGGCGCCAACACCACAGGTGGCAGCAGGCCTTCGAAGCGTTCGCCAGACGGCAATTCGGCACTGACGATCGGGTTGTCGGCGTGCGCCTCGGCGCGCACGTGCGAAGCAACCAGGCGGATGATACGTTCTGCCTCGGACGGGTGCATGTGAACGTCGGTATCGACCCGACCTTCGCCTAACCGGTCGAGTCGCAGCGCGCCGTCGGGATTGACCATCACCTCGATGACGGACGGATCGGCCAGGGCTTCGGTGATTGCCGGACCCATGGCGGTGCGTAGCATGACACGCCGCCGGTGGTCGGCCTCGGGATGAGAGCTCATCCTTCCCCTCCCCCACCATTGTCTTTGCTAAGCGACTTTTTGCCGGAAGCGATCTGGCGGCCGACCTTCTCAACGAATTTCTCGAAACGCTCTTGGGCAATAGCCTGCGTTGCCCGATCCGGGACCGGCGTGTGGGCATGAAGGGTGATCGAAAAGCGGATGAAGAGCGCCAGGCTCTCCAGGATCACCTCGGAATCGCGCCTGACGTGGGCAAGATCGCGGGAGAGCCGGTCAAGCCTTACGCCGTAGCGCCGATCGAACTCGCTCTCGCCACGCCGCTCGATGAACGCCTCGATCGCCTTCGCCACGATCGCTGATTTGGTCGTTGACGGATCGCGACTGAGGTTGTCCAGTTTCTCGCTGAGCTCCGGCTCAAGCAGAAACTGATGGCGAATGCGGTGCGGCTTCATGCGGCTCGTTCCGACGGCCCGGCGTTGCGCCGGCGACGGGAGAAGCATCGGCCAGACGCTCAAAATTGCTTATGGCCGTTATCTACGCTGAGGTGCGCTCTGCAACTCAGCGGACTTCAGAAGCCGGGAATGACATCGTCGCCCCTGCCCTCGTTGATACCGTAGGCGCGGGCCGCAGTGGAAATCCGATCCATGACACGCTTGTCCGCGAGCGCTTCGCTGTCATCGTCTGCGGGCTTGTACAGATCGGCCTGATCGGGCTCTTGAGAGACAATAACGTCTTCTTCGGGCAGGCTTGGATGGCGTTGCTGCTGAACGCCTCCCTCGTCTTCAACTGGCGCGTCGGCGCTTTCCTCGTCCGCAGCAAGTCGGCTATCGACGCTGCACACTTGTCCAGTCCAGCCGTCCGGGCGTGATGCAGGGCAGTCCGCATAGGGCCCGTCGTGCAGCACCGGCGCAGGCAGCACCCGATCTGTGAAATTCTGATCCTGATAATAGCGCAGCTTCTTGGCGCGGATCGGCGGCAACCCAGAAACCAGGACCAATTCGTCTGACGGCGGCAATTGCATCACCTCGCCTGGCGTCAGGAGCGGGCGCGCGGTTTCCTGGCGGCTCACCATGACATGTGAAAGCCAGGGCGCAAGCCGATGGCCCGCATAGTTGCGCATCGACCTAAGTTCGGTTGCGGTGCCGAGGGCATCCGAGATGCGCTTGGCCGTGCGTTCGTCATTGGAGGAAAAGGCAATTCGCACGTGGCAATTGTCGAGAATAGCATTGTTCTCGCCATAGGCCTTTGAAACCTGGTTCAAAGATTGTGCGATCAGATAGGAGCGAATGCCATAACCTGCCATGAAGGCGAGCGCCGTTTCGAAGAAGTCGAGGCGACCGAGCGCCGGAAACTCGTCCAGCATCATGAGCAGCTGATGCTTACGGCTCTTCTTCGGGTCCCCCTCCAGACGCTCCGTCAACCGCCTGCCGATCTGGTTCAAGATCAGTCGCACCAAAGGCTTGGTGCGCGAGATATCCGAAGGCGGCACGACCAGATAGAGCGACAGCGGTCGCTCTCCACCCACTAGGTCAGCGATGCGCCAGTCGCAGGACGAAGTGGCCGCCGCGACCGTTGGATCACGATAAAGCCCGAGAAAGGACATGGCGGTCGAGAGGACGCCTGAGCGCTCGTTTTCCGACTTGTTCAGGAGTTCGCGAGCCGCCGAGGCCACTACGGGATGGACCTGAGGGTTATGCCCCGTCCCGAGATGGTTTGTCGTCATCATCCGCCGTAGCGTTGCGGCAAACGAGCGTTGCGGGTCCGACAGGAAGGTGGCGACGCGGGCCAGCGTCTTGTCCTCTTCAGCGTAGAGCACGTGCAAAATGGCGCCAACTAGGAGTGAATGGCTGGTCTTCTCCCAGTGGTTCCGTCGCTCCAGCGCGCCCTCGGGATCGACGAGGATGTCGGCGATGTTTTGAACGTCCCGGATCTCATCTGGGCCTTTGCGCACCTCCAGCAGCGGGTTGTAGCGTGCCGATCTCGGGTCGGTCGGATTGAACAGAAGGCAGTACGAGAATTTCGACCGCCAGCCGGAGGTCAACTGCCAATTTTCGCCTTTTATATCATGAATGATGGCAGACCCGGTCCAGGAAAGTAGCGTTGGAACAACCAGCCCCACGCCCTTGCCCGAACGCGTCGGCGCAAATGCCATGACGTGCTCCGGGCCGTCATGGCGCAGATAGCGATCGTTCAGCCTACCGAGGAAAACGCCCGCCGGCCGTAACAACCCTGCCGTCTCGACCTCATGAGTCGTGGCCCACCGTGAAGACCCATAGGTCGTAACCGACCCGCGCTGTCGCGCGCGCAAAAGCGAGCCAGCGATTGCGGCGGCACAGCCCAGGAATCCGCTGGCGCCTGCAAGCGTACCGGCTTTGTCGAAGACCTCCGGCGCATAAGCATCGAAGTGGAACCACCATTCAAACAGCTTCCACGGCTTGTAGATTGGCCAGCCGGCGAAGAGAAACCATGGTGCGCCGAGAGGCGTCTGGTAGGTCAGCATTTGAGCGCACCATTGGGTTGCCGTCCATACGCCGATAATGACAATTGCGCACACAACGGCGATCTGCCCGATCAGTAGCTTCGTAGGTGTCATCGGCTTGGCCCGCTGAACAACGCGACCTAGCATCGCGCGGCGCAGCCGGGACAGGAATGTTCCTCACATACGATTTGGGAGCAATGAACGACTTCCTACGTATCAGGTCGGTCAGCACGCGTGTTGCGCCTTCACGCGACACCATCCGCCACTCCATCCTTTCCATTCACCCTGAGGCCCGGCGCCGCCGACAGTTGCGTGACCGCTCCTCCGCAAAGTTATCTTCTGCGTTCAGGGAGCCACGGCGCCTGGGCTGGCTGATGAACACCGTCCGCTCGCGCATGTGGGGTCGAATTGATTTGTGCCCAAGTGGAGGCAGGCTCGTCTTCCAACAGTTGCCGCAGTTCCCCTGGCTCGAACGCCATCATCGGTGGGGAAGCGGGTTCATCCTCCAACAGTTGCCGCAGTTCCCCTGGCTCGAACGCCATCATTGGTGGGGAGGCAGGCTCGTCCTCCAACAGTTGCCGCAGTTCCCCTGGCTCGAACGCCATCATTGGTGGGGAGGCAGGCTCGTCTTCCAACAGTTGCCGCAGTTCCCCTGGCTCGAATGCCATCATCGGTGGGGAGGCGGGTTCATCCTCCAGCAGCTGCCGCGGCTCTTCCTCGTGCGGCAAGCGCCTCCTTAGCCGGTCTTGCAGCGCCTGCCGATCGGCAACGAGGTTGTCGAGGGGCAGCGGCTCGTGGTCTGGCCGCTGCCCTTTCACCAATCGTTCAACCAGCGCCCACGTGCCCTCCAGGACAAATACGCCGCAATCATAATGGTTCGTCTGTCTGGCCATGGGGGCTGGCGCCAAGGTGGCATTCAGCAGTCCTGCGAGCTGTTTTGCAGGCACGTCGTTATATCCCTCTCGCTGGAGGGAGTCGTAGTGATAGGCGAACCGCCTTTCCGGGTCGCGGCGATCAACGAGCAGCAGCGACCAATGGGTGCCGGGGCTAGTAGCCGTGCCATTATTCACTGGCAAGAACAGGAAGTCGGCTGTGGCGTTGTTTTGATTATAGATGGACTGCAATATGCCTCGAGCGTCTTGCGGCGACGTGTGTCGCAGTAGATGGGATACGGAAGGATCCACCAGCCGAGTCCGGGCAGCGAGCGCCGGATTGATCCCCTGCAGTTGCCCCTCCAGCAAATTGTAATCTCTCTGGATATGGGCGTCGCTCAGCCATTCGGCGGCGCCGAGCACCCGCCCCGTTGCAACGTTGGACGGGGCTGTCGGATCGAGCGCCCCGATCTGAGCCCCAGAGGAACTGGTAGTCAGTGTGGTCACATCAACCAGTGGAAGGCCGCGGTAGGTGCCTGGCAGCCTAGCGGTTGCTGGCGAGGCGGGTTGGGGAGCTCTTGCCGGTGCCGCTGGCCCAGCTTCAGCAGCGGCCCCAACGCGCCTGGTGACTGCGTCTGCCGGATGAGCAGAAAGGACAGTTTCGCGCCCGAGCACAATGCGCGGCAGGATATCCCGGAGGTGAGCCAATGCAGAACTGATACTTAGCCTATTACCATAGGAGACAGCCTTGAAGCTCTCAACATCTTTATCCAGCGATTTGTCGTGAATCCGAGCCGCAATCCCAAGCTTGTTATTTTGACGCAGGTACTGACTAAAATGTCTAAGAAAATTTGTATAGCCGCCCACGGTATCTGGATTCCGTCCGGTCGCAGGCGCTGCCAGGTACTCCTTGGTCGAAGCGGCTCTGTAATTTCTAATGAGCTCGGCATCGTCAGGATAGGGGATCACGACAGGGCGAGCCATAATCTGGGCTCCGCCTGTCGACTTCTTGAGGTAACGCAGTGCGCCAGCCACGGTGGAGGAACCACCCGTACTCTCGTACTCCTTGAGATCCTGATCCAGCGACGAATGGTAAAGCCGAGCAGCAAACCCTGGCTTGTTGTTTTGAAGGAGCCACCGACTAAAGCCGAAAAGAGAATTTACATTGTAAGTGACCGTGTTCGCTTTGGCCTTACCCGCGTGGAATGCTGCCCTCAGCCCTTCGATAGCGGTCGCATCGTTGGAATAGACAGGACGCTTGTCGGCACCGTCGGGGACTACAATTGGACGATCCGGCTGCACTGTCGAGGGCATCGACCCACCACCTCCGGGATGCGGTGCTGGGGTGGATTCGTGCTCATCCCTCTGCCTGACGAGCTGCGCCTCACATTCCGGTGTAGCCACCTTATGAGGATCCTGCATCGGTTCGATCCCCTCCATCTCCTGCTGCAACCAAGCCAAAGCTTGGCGAGCGGCCTGCGCGGCTTCATCAACCGCGGAGGATGTCTCCACACCTCTGGCGGACGCCGGCAGAGCCTGCTCCGCCCGCCGTCGAAAGAGCTCTGGCGAGGCGGATTTCTCCGCCCACAATCTGGGCTGCGTAGCGAGTCCCCGTCCAGATTTATGTGGCACCGCCTCGCTTGGCAGCGGGCTGCTCCTGTCCCGTGCAGCTACCAGCTCCTCCGGGGCGCCCTGGTCGCCGTGGCGCCAGTTCAAGTGAGGGACGGCCTCTCCAAAGTCGGGCGCTTGGTGTTGGTGCGCGGTTGGGGCGAGAGACAATGGTAGATCGGTGCCCTCCTTATAACCTACCGGCAGGAGCTCCTCTGGCCAATCGAATCCCTGCTGTGGTGCGGTATGCTGAGCAGCGTCGCCACGGGGACGAGCCTCCATGCTGACCGCGTTTTCCAGATGATTCCCGAGTATAACGCGCGGCGGGTTCTTGCGGAGATAAACCAGCGCAGATTCGATCGGAGCTCCACCATTAGAGGAGGCGGCCTTGTAGCTCTCAACATCTTTATCCAGCGATTTATCGTAAATGCGACCCGCAATTCCGAGCTTGTCATTTTGACGTAGGTAATGACTGAAATGGTTAAGAGCAGTTGCGTAGCCGCTCGCGGATCTGAAATGTCTGGTGAGCGCGGCGTCGTCAGGATGGGGGTTCAGGACAGCGCGACCCACAATCGGGCCGGCTCCGCCCATCGACTTCATCAATTGACGCAGTGCGCCAGCCACGGTGGAGGAACCACCCCTACTCTCGTACTCCTCGAGATCCTGGCTCAGCGACGGATGGTAAAGCCGAGCAGCAAGCCCTGGCTTGTTGTTTTGAAAGAGCCAACGACTAAAGCCGAAAAGAGAATTTGTGCTGCGAGTGACCGTGTCCGGCCTGGCTTTACCCGCAAGGAGTGCTGACTTCAGCCCTTCGATGGCGGTGGCATCGTTGGAATAAACAGGACGCTTGTCGGCACCGTCGGGGACCACAATTGGACGATCCGGCTGCACTGTCGAGGGCATCGACCCGTCGAGATGCGGTGCTGGGGTGTATTCGTGCTCGTCCCCCTGCATCACAAGTTGCGCCTCCCGTTCCGATGTACCCACCTGATGGGTGGGGAGTTGCATCATCACGCGAGCGCCTGAGTTGCCAACCTCACCTGGTTGCCGCTCAGTGACAGCATGCTGCAGATTGCTTTGGATCCTCTGCCTCTTCGTTGGTCTCAACTCACCTTTACCATGCGAGCCATTGACGAGGACCTCCTCGCCTGGCGCACCCATCAACTCGTCCGCCGCCTGCAGTTCGCCCAAGTGCTGCTCAAAACCGGCTTGGCCGGCCTGTCCGCTTGCTCGTGCGGTACGGCGTGCTGCACCTGCAGCCAAGCTGCCACGATGAATGTCTAGTTTGTACGGGTGCACGCTATCCTCACTTCCACAGATCACATGAGCAACCTACTCAGGCAAGCTTTCGAGAGGCTGACGAGGTCCGCCGCCGCGGAAGGCGAAGGCTGGTTTTCTGCTCAGCGGTTGACGGCCTCGCGTGTTGCGGCCGCGCCGGGTATCACGCCAATCAATCTGAATAGTCGATGCGTCAAACGAACCAGGATGGGATTTTCGTAGCGGGGCTGCTCTACTCACTCTTGTCCTGAGGGCAGAATTCAACCATATCGCCGAGCAACTGGATGCCGATTGGATACCCGATCCGGAAAGCTTCAGCTCCTATGTGACGCGATGATGAGGCCTGGTCTCGCAGCGGCATGCGTTCCGAGAGATGCTGCACCAGGTACGAGGCGACCTTATCCAACAAGGCACCACTTGCGCTGTTTTGTGGAGACGAGCGTCGGCATGCATCCATGCGGGTGCTTGAGTGGTGAAGACTCTGAACGACGGTTCCTATGGCGCTGCCGGCGCAATCAGCTGCTTGGGGACGCGTGACGCAGATCAAAGCTCCCCTTGCCGAGCACGGAGCAGGCGAGTGAGAGAGCAGATGAATAGGCGTGTCGCCAATATTTTCGCATTGCTCTAATCGATTATAGTTGTGAGGAGCAATTTGAGACCATTTACTTGCGGCTCAAGTCACCCATAAAAGAAGGCAAGCACCGATTCGGTAGCTTATCCCCTGTCTTTCGCGTACTCGCGGCCGTGGCGCCGGGTGAACGATTGAAGACCGCCGGTCTCACTCGCAGGTGGGTGCCAGGGCGTGGGGCGGTTGGCAAGCCACAGGAGTAGGACAATGTCGAAGGATTCGGGTAAGGGCGATAATCACGGCGGCGGACCGGGCAAGATCGAGATCACGGTGGTGGTGAACGGCCAGCCCACGCAGGTCGAAGCCAATCCCAACCAGCCGCTTCACGTCATTCGTACCAAAGCCCTTGAGAACACGCAGAATGTCGCCCAACCAGCCGAGAATTGGGAATTCAAGGATGAGGCCGGCAACTTGCTCGACGTCGACAAGAAGCTTGGCGATTTCGGTTTCCCGAATACTGTGACCCTGTTCCTCAGCCTGAAGGCGGGCGTCGCAGGTGCCTAAACCCCAAAGTGTGGATCCGGAGGTCTCCCGAGCGAAGTTTGATCGGGAGATCGGCCGGTTCCGGCCATATGCTGATGTCTATCGGGCTCAGGGCTGCTTCTTGATCGAGGCGACTTTTCCGCGCGCTTTCTTCATTTTCGCCAGCCCCAAGTTAAAGCCACGGGTGGTCAGCGCAGCGAGCGAGGTCGACTTCACCGACTACGACTTAAGACCACCGTCCGTGGTCTTCGTCGATCCGTTTACGCGTGATCCGATTGCCCGGAAAGATCTATACCTGAAAATGCTTAGACGTCCGCCGCTGCCCGGAACGCCGCCGGAGATGATAGGAGCTCTCATCCAGCAGAACGCCGTGCCGCTGACGGACTTCATCCAGGCCAACAGTCCCGAGGACGAACCATTCCTGTGCATGGCGGGCGTCCGGGAATACCACGACAATCCAGCCCATTCAGGTGATCCATGGCTACTTCATCGGGGTTCTGGCGAAGGCTGTTTGGCCTTCATCCTGGACAAGATCATCAAGTACGGAATCGTTCCTATAGAGCAGTTGCAGATTCAACTCCAACCGACAATCGTAGGAATGGTGGTATCCCCTCAGGCGATACAAGAATGACTGGTTTGAGAGATGTAACGATCGTGACTCTCCCGCGCGGCTGCATCTCGACCACGCATGGGCATCTGCGCTCAGTTGGTCGCGAGGGCAATGAGGGGATGGCACTTTGGGTCGGCGTTCAGGAAGACCGGCACTTTGCCGTAACAGAGACGGTTATCCCGGCGCAGCGTCACATTCGAACAAACGATGGCGTTTGCGTGATCGTTGCGGCCGAAGAACTGCACCGGCTCAATGTCTGGCTCTACAAAAGCGGCCTGAAACTCTTGGCCCAGATTCACAGCCATCCGGGCCGCGCCTACCATTCGACGACGGACGACGCTTATGCGGTTGCTACCACGGTTGGGTGTCTGTCGCTGGTGGTGCCGAATTTCGCCCGCGAGCCTTTCGATTTTGCTCGGGTCGCCGCCTATCGGCTTGACGAAAAGGCCAAATGGAATGCGCTCCCTCCCGCGGCACTGTCGCGAATGATCATGATATCGAGTTGAACAATGGCATTCGCTAACTTCATCGATCGCGCCGCCACGGCGGCATCTCAGGTCCTGGCCGATTTTCATCTGGGAGACTTCAAAGCAGCTCTTGAAAAGCAGGTCGTGGCAGTCGCCTTCGACCATCAGGCCGCTTCCTGCGCCGAAGGCCAGGCGACATTAGATCTTGCGGTGAGATTGCTCGCTAGGCTCTACCCGGTTCTGGCGATACTCCCGCTGGACAGCGCGGCGAGCTCTCAAGCCCAAGCGCTGGAGCGCTTGGCAAAGTCGATCAATCCAAAAGTCGGCATCCGGCGTTCCGGCAAGTCTGCCACCGTCTGCGTCGTTGCAGGGGTAACGCGCCCATCACTCCGGTGCCCGATCTTTTTCGTGGGATCGGACGGTTGGGCGGCAAAGCTGTCGCGTACGGACCCGGTGGGCTCTGGCCCAAGTCTGCTGCCTTATGGAGCTGGCGCCGCCAGTTGCTTCGGCGCCGCCAACGTCTTTCGAACTATCTTCGCCGCCCAGTTGACCGGCGCCGAGTTGGACGAAACCATCGACCTCTCGCTATGCAGCTACGACAAGACCAAAGCCGGGGAGGCTGGCCCGATCGACTTTCCAGTCGACCTTGGCGAAACCCACCTCGTTGGGCTCGGTGCGATAGGCCATGGCTCGCTTTGGGCGCTAGCGAGACAACCCGATCTCAAGGGTCGTCTGCATGTAATCGATCACGAAGCGATCGAACTCTCAAACCTGCAGCGCTACGCATTGGCCGGCCAGGCGGAGATTGGTATGTCCAAGGCGGTTCTTGCAGCCACCGCCCTTAGATCGACTGCCCTTGAGGTCGAGGCGCACCCTCTGACGTGGGCAGAATATGTTGCGCGCCGGGGCAATTGGGTCTTCGACCAAGTGGGTGTGGCGCTTGACACCGCCGCCGACCGTCTGGCTGTCCAAGGTGCACTGCCGCGATGGATCGCAAACGCTTGGACGCAGGAGCACGATCTCGGTATCTCCCGGCATGGTTTCGATGACGGCCAGGCTTGCCTTTGTTGCATGTACCTGCCATCCGGAAAATCCAAGGACGAGCACCAGCTGATTGCCGAGGAACTCGGAATACCGGAAGCACACGAGCAGGTGAAAACGCTCCTGCAGACCAATGCCGGAGTTCCCAACGACTTTGTAGTTCGCGTGGCTACAGCGATGGCTGTGCCGTTTGAACCGCTAGCCCCGTTTGTCGGCCAGCCCCTGCGCTCCTTTTATCAGCAGGCTATCTGCGGCGGTCTGGTGTTCCAGCTTAGCGAAGGAAGTCGCCGCGTTCGAACTGTCGTTCCGATGGCCTTTCAGTCGGTGCTTGCCGGGATTATGCTTGCCGCGGATTTGGTCAAACATAGTGCGGGGTTTCCCATGAGCCCGACGACGAGCACTCGGGTGAATCTTCTGCGCCCCCTTGGCTCTCACTTGCACGATCCGAAGGCCAAGGACTCCAGCGGCCGCTGCATCTGTAGCGACGACGATTTCATTGCCGCTTACAGGCGCAAATACGGCGAGCCCGTTGATCAGGTAAGCGATGTCTCGGCCGCCTAAGCAGACGCGCACCTCTCCGTGGACGCAGGGGGCGCGGCTTGTGGGCGTGACCATGGGCGCCATTATGACACGCTTGGCCCGCTCCTTTGCCCGCCTATCGTCCTCCGCGCATGATCCCTGACACCTCCTTGCCGACGTGATGATCCAGCACCAGCCGCCATGGCACCAGAGGCTGGTCAAACCTCCGTTGTTGGCCGGTTTGGACAGTGCTGCATCAGGTCTCGACCGACGTCTCGACAGTCAGGGCTGCTTCGACGGGTGTGAAGATGTCAACATCGACCCCAGGCGCCCGAATCGTCACAATCAGGGCGTACCGAGCCAGAGCGTCGACGCGTTCCAGGTAAGGCTTCTCCTTCCACCAGCCCCCGACCGGGAACACGCCGATCGCGTCACGCTCGGCGAGATCGGCGGCGCTGCCCGACCAGAAATCGGCGTGCAACGAGCCGCGATCGCGGAAGGTGCCGAGCAGCCACTCTTCTCCGCCTCCAGCAGGCGCCCCTTCCTCCTCGTCCCGAGCGGCCTGATTGATGCGGGCTCGGAATTCGTCGACTGTCTCGGTCGCTGACTTTACTCTGAACCGAAGACCATGGGACGCGTAACGATGCCGGCGGGTCCATCCGCGTTCACCGGGGTTGGGTTCGATGAAATAGGACAGCGTGACGCGGAGCTCGACCTGGGCAGCGCCGAGCGCCGCGAGCTGCTCCTTCGGCCAAGGCAGGCGATGCAGCTTCATGTCACGCGTTTTGGCAGCCGCGCCGCCCTCGCGCTGGAAAGGCTGAAGCTCATCTTCAACGATAAGCGTGAGGTCGTTCACCGTTGACAGAAGCGCGCGCCCAAGATCTGGCACGCCATAACCATAGCGCCGCACGAGCGCCTGGATCTCGCCCTTCGCTCCGTTGCACGCATCGATGCGTGCGCGCATCGCCGGAGTCCATTCGGCCGAGTGGACGATCAGGGCGCGAACCGTTTCAGGCCACAGCTCGGGGCGCGCTGATAGAATTAGTCCCGCCATCCGTGCGGCATGGGCCGTTGCCGCGCTCGTATCTCCGAGGGTGGTGAAGTGGCGCAGTTCGGGTCGATACAAAGTGGTCAATATCTGCAGATCGTCGATCGGCTCGCCAGGCAACACACCGTCATGGGCGAGATTGCCGCCTTCGAAGACGACCTCGGGCTTCACCGGCCACTGCCTGTCCCAAACGACCGAAGTGCGACTGCGCGGCGAGAGCTCGCCGACCGGCGCGATCGGAGCGTAGCCCGCAAAGTCGGTGTCAATGATATCGACCTTTTCTGTGAAAGCGCCGACCGTCAGCGCATTCCAGGCCTGAGAAGGATCATCGACTGCTTCCAGATCGTTGCGCGTCAAATGCTCGGCCGGCATGAGGTCATCGCCGATGTTGCCGGCAGAGAGAACGATCAAGCGTCGCTGTTCCTCTTCGAAACAGAGTTGGTCGATAGCGGCAGACCACGATGTGGGCCTTCCACGCGCCGGACTGGCGCTTGTCACAGCCATTGCGATCGCGCGGCGGCGCTCCGGCGCCTGCACCTCGGCGCGGGCGATCGCTTCCGCGGTGATCGCGCCATAGAGTTCTGGATCGTTTGCCTCGTCTTCTGGCGGAAGGATACGAACACTCTCCAGCCGAAAGGGCAATGGAACTGGATCGCCTCCGACCAGGAGCGGGACCAGATCACCGTACAGGCCGACACCTGCCATTCGCGTCCCGTGGCCGCTCCACGCAGGTGTGTCGTCGCTGCCCCATGCCGGTTTGACGGTGTGCCAGTCTTCAACGGCAAGTGCGGGTTCGATCAACGGGTGGGTGCGACGCACGCCGCTGTCGAGAATGCAGACCGCAATATCGGTTTGAGGCGGTCTGACGCGCCCGAGAAGCTCGTCGCTCCAGTCCCTTTGCTCCGCGCCGCCAAGGCCCATGAAGAAGGACGGCGTATCCTTCGCGCGCCGCAGCTCGGCGACGACATCGCTGTGCGCAATCATGCGGTCGAGCATTGCCGTGCTGGCGAGTGCCAGCATGACCACCCGCTCCGGAAACCTGACCGCATGCGTGCGCAAAGTGATGTTCAGGGCTTCGGCAATGTGCTCGAAGTTCTCGCGGCGACCGTCGCGCAGCCAGACTTCCCACCACACCTGCTCGTCAGCGGCCTGGGGGAAGAGGTCGTCGTGGTCGGTAAACAACGATCGTGCAGTCGCCAGCCTGACTGTCTCCATGCGGGAGACGAGCGGCTCGTTGCGCGGTCTGCCGCGGTCAGTGTCAACGTCTCGATACGCCTCGACTTTCCGCAAATAATAGGCTTGCGCGCTTTGCGGCAGGAACACCGACGCTGTGATGGGAGCACCGGGTTGAGTTGGCTCATGGACGGCGACCAGCTCCATGTGCTGGCGACGATCGGCCAACTGGTCGAGGGCCGCCCGTCCGGACATGGGCAGATCGATCTCGAGATAAAAGCCAGGCGTGCCGACCGACAGCTGGGGGTCACGCGCCGCAATCTGCTGGCGTGCACTTTCGACCGCTTGTTCGATGGATTGCGTCAAGGCCGCAGCATGCGACGCCCGATCACGCGCCGGCAGCGGCGGTGCATGTATAAGTTGGTTGGGCCGCCGATAGGCTTCCCGAATGCCGTTGTTGCGAAGGTGGATATGGGCGCGGTCGCGCGGAAAATCGTCTGCCATTATGATCTGTGCTGTCGCTACTCAGACAGCGAAGCCTGCCGGCGTTCCTTCAGAGCGTCGATGAGCGCTTCCGAGGTGATCCGCTTCCCCCCCCGCAATATGATGGTTTTTGCAGCGTCGTCGGCCGCGCGGGTGATCTCGGCCTGCGACAGTCTCTCTGCCTGAGAGATCGCCTCGTTCCAGGCAAGCCCTCTGGTGTCGAAGCGGTCGAGTCGAGCCCGAAGCAGCGCCTCGATAATCGGCCGATCGGGCACGGCGTATTCGATGACGTCGTCGAAACGGCGGAACAAAGCTCTGTCGAGCAGCTCGGGATGATTTGTTGCCGCAATAATCAGGCTGTGGCTGTCGTCTTGCTCGAGAAACTGCAGAAACGAATTCAGCACGCGCCGAATCTCGCCAACATCCTGGCGTTCGCCTCGACGCGCGCCGATGGCATCGAATTCGTCAAAGAAGTAGACGCCCCGCGTCGCCTGCATTGCATCAAAAACAAGCCGCAGCTTTCCGGCAGTCTCTCCCATGAACTTGGTGATCAAACCATCGAGGACGATCGTGAAAAGGGGCAGATGAAGCTCCCCGGCCAATGCCGATGCGGTCATCGTCTTGCCTGATCCTGGCGGGCCGACCAGAAGCAGTTTGCGACGGGGAACAAGCCCGTGCTCGCGCAAGCTTGCTTGTTGGCGCTGCTCTCCCAGCACGCGGTGCAGGCGCGAGCGCAGACTGTCCGGCAAAATCATGTCGGTCAGTCGCAGGTCCGGATAGCGCACATGCAGGAGCCCTGCGAGCTCGCCCTTTGGCTGAAAAAGGGGAACCGGCCGACTGCTCTTGGCAATCCGGGCGTCCCTGCTCTTGGCTGCGTCGACCAGATCCTTGAGCTCCTGAGCAAGCTTGCCATGGCCTTGACGTGCCTCATGCGCAGCAAGCTGCATCGCGATAGAGAGGAAACGATCCTCGTCGCCGGCAATGTGGCTTTTAAGCAGCGTCACGATATAGCGGGCCGTGGTCATGGCTCTCTTCTGGGGTATCCGTTTACTTGGCGAAGCGCATGCAACCTAAACGCTTTCAACGGCGATTTGTATCGCGCAATGGTGTTTTTTCTCTTGTCGATGTTCGCCCGTGGCAACTTCAGCGGTGAACTGTTGCGCCGCGGTCATAGGCCAGCCGGAATAACGCCGGCCAGCAGACAACAGTCCGCATCTTCGAGCGCTCGAAGTCTGGCCACTGACGCAGCGTGTCGGGTCCGAACGCTCCAAAGCCGCCCCGCCTGGCAGGTCCATGCGACCGATTGCGGGCGTGCGGCCATAAGGTCTACGCGGGCTCGCATGGCTGCCCGCGCCGCTGGCTAAAAAAGCTGTACACCATCTCACGAAACACCAGGTCCGCTCCTTTGCCGGCCGACGGTCCATGAAATCCCCTCCCCACTCACGACACCGGAGACCTCCTTGCCCACATGGCGCTCAAGCACCGGCCGCCATGGCACCAGCGTGAACTCGCGCGACTTCTCAACGACGGCATATTTTCCGCTGGCAAGCTCGACGGAGCGGCGGAGCGTACCCTCTACTCGTCCTCCGGATCGCGCTTCGGCATAGGGCAGGCCAAGTTCCTCCGACAGTTGGCCAGCAACACGGTTCAGTTCTCGCTGGCGCAGGATCGAAAGCATGTTGGCTCGATAGACGATCCGATCCTGTTCTTCATGCGCGAGGCCTTGCGCGATCAGCCACTCCCGCCGGCGAGCTTGCGCCTCTCTCACGTCGCAGCCGAAGCCGGATCCGTGCAAAGGCTCGGGTCTATCGGCAACCAGCTCCCGGTCGAGCCAGGTGGCGCCGTTGAAGCTGACCTGTCGCTCCAGCGCCATTGAGGAGAGCTTGTCGACAACGACAGGCTCGGCCCTGGCCCGCTGGCCCTCATAATTCGCGACGCGATCGAGATGGTCCGGCGCGATGAGCCAGGTGCCGTTCGGCTCTCGCTCAACGCCGCCGGTCGCGCGGCGGATCGCCTCCAGCCGCCGCACATGCGTTCGCGCAAAGCTCTCGGTGGCGGATGGGTCATGCTTCAGGTGGATATCGACGTCGTAACGGCCGCCATTCGCGGCGGCGATTTCGGCGATGGTACGATCGACCCGCCTCGGCTCGGTGTTCCTTGGCGCGACACGCACGATGCAGCCATTAGGCATCGTTTCCATCGCCTCGCCTCTACCGATGTCGATCCAATGGCTCTTACCGTCGACGGCGTCGACGATCATGTAGTGGCGGTCATTGATCTCGTCGGCCAGTCCACGCGCGACAACGCGACCGACGAGAGACTGGGCGGGCTCGCCGGCTCGATCGTGGATCACCCAGTCGGCGGCACTGCGTGCAAGCCCCTTGCCGGCCAGTTCGCGGTGCATGGTCTTGATGATGTCGCCGCGTTCGCCGGTGCGGCGCAGCGTGGCTTCGAGCTCATCGTCGAGGCGCCAGGAGCCAGCGCCGACCTCCGCGGCCAGACCCATCCGCTCGAGCTTGCGCAGCCGTCCCTGGTGCAGCGTCTGGCGAATGGCGTCGGGACCGCCCGGCGAGACCAGCCCGTCATCATCACGCATGCTGAGCAGCCGACGGTCGATGCTGGTGAAGCGTTCCTGCTCCATTTCCCGGCGCAGGCGAAGCTCAATCTCGCGGTCGGTTCGCGGACCGAGATCGAGGCTGACCAGCTCGGCCGCCCGCTCGCGGATGCCAGATGAGATATATTCGCGCGCGATGACCAGGTTCTCGCCACGGTCGTCCCTGCCTCGGACGATGATGTGGCTGTGCGGGTGGCCGGTGTTGAAATGATCAACCGCGACCCAGTCGAGCTTCGTGCCGAGGTCTTCCTGCATCTGCGCCATGAGCCGCCGCGTCAGCGCCTTCAGGTCTTCATACTCGATGCCGTCTTCGGCAGCGACGATGAAGCGGAATTGGTGGCGGTCGCCGTCCGCGCGATCGATGAACGCCTTGCCGTCGACGCGGTCGCTGTCGGCGCCGTAGAGCTCGCCAGGCGCACCTTCTCGGGTGACGCCGTCGCGCTGAAGATAGCGTAGATGGGCACGCGCCCCGTCCGCGCCCTTGCCGGCGAGCTTGACGATCCGCGCCTTGACGATCACCCGGCGCTGGCGGAAGGCGGCATACCGGTCGCGCGATTTCAGCAGCGCCGCAGCCGCCCCGCCGCGCCCTGTCCGGCTGCCCGTGAAGCGACCGCCGGGCTGGGGCTGGCCGCCGGCTCGGTTGACGGCTGCCCGGACTTGACCGGCATAGCGTTTGCCTGCCTTCGAGCCGCGCGACCCGATTTTGCCGAGCTTCGGCCTGAACTCGTCATCCTTCATGCGAGCCTCCCAGACATATCAAGCAAAATCAGACACTTACACGTCCAACCCTCTTGGCACCGGCGGCAGCCTCCTGGAAAAACGATGTGCAGACAAAGATTTAACCGCCTCCTGGAGGCGGTACCTTTATCTTGCCTTACGCGCCCAGCCCCGCCAGACGCGCCCCCGTCCGCCCATGGCTAACGCACCGGCTCCTTCGGCTGCGCGCCGTCCTTGCCGAGCGGCACGAAGAGATCGCCGTTTCGCACGCCTGAGTGAACACCGTCATGAATGAAGAACAGCGACCGTCCGAGAGGAGCGATTTGCGCCTTTGGAGCGACAGATTGGCTTTCGAACGCCTCGATGTCGGCCGCCGAAACTCCGGCCGCCTTGAGTTGGTCGAGGTACTCGACGGTCTCTTCTGGCAGCGGTTTGCCACGCTTCAAATGCTCGTCGTAGCGCTCGGGACCGGCATTGTAGGCGCCAAACAGGCCAGGAAATCCGAAGCGGTCATACATGGCGCTGAGATAGGCCGTGCCGGCCAGGATATTGTCGCGCGGATCGTGGGGGTTAGGCCCAAGGCCGTGTTCGACCCGCATCTCCTCATAGGTGCCGGGCATCACCTGCATGAGGCCCATGGCGCCAGCGGGGGAGGTGATGGGGCGGCCGCCGCGCATTGTCTTGCCGCCGCTTTCGGCAGCCATGACGGCATAGATCCAGGCTTGGGGAATATGGAAGCGCCGGCTTGCTTCCGATACCAACGTCTGCCACTTTCGCAGCTGCGGACTTTGGGAGATGGCGACCGGCTCAGCGCCGGTCGAGGCGGAACAGGCGCATGGCGCAATGGCGATCATGCCCAACAAGAGGAGGGTCACTCGGTCCATAGCGGTACGAGCCTCCCGATGACATTTTGAGTGGGAACAGGCCCGAAATAGCGGCTGTCGAAGGAGCGGTTTTTGTCGCTGCCGAGCAGGAAAACCTCGTTATCCCCGAGCGCTCGGCAGCCGTTCCACCATGGCAAAGGTCGGCCTTCGGCGTCGATTTTGAGCCGGCGCGCGACGATGTCGCCGCCGATGATGATGGCGTCATTGAAGGCGCAGACATTATCGTCCGGCAGCGCTGCAAGACGTTTTGCCAGCGGCACATTGCGAGGCAGATAGCTGCGCTCGGCGGCGAGATACGCCGCGTATTCAGGCGGGCGCACGAGCACGAGATCGCCACGCGCCAGCGCTCCCGCAGCGATGCGGTAAAGGCCGATCGGCGCGCTGGCCGAGGCGTTCCAGACCAGCCAAGGGGTGGGCTTTCCCAGCGCCGTGAAGCCCAAAAGACCGAGACCGGCCGCGGCCAAGGCGACCGTCTTACGGGCTCGAACACGCCTCAGGCGGCTGCCGATCAGATGGATGGAAGGGCGCCGCCTCATGAACGGCCTCCCGTGCCGCCCTGGCCGGAACCGGCCTTGCCATCGCCGGCGGTGGAGTGCTGCGGGTGTCCTTTCGACCAATGGTCGAGTTCGTCGATGTGATAGCGGACATAGCGGCCGTGCTTGCGGAATTTCGGGCCGCCGCCCTTGAGCCGCATCTTTTCGAGCGTGCGCTGGGAGAGCCCGATATAGAAGGCGGCTTGGGCTGTGCTGAGAAACGGGCTGCCCTTTTTCGCGCGGGCCGCGCGTTCGTTTTCGTCGTCCATGATGATCCTCGTTTCGCTTCGGACAAGCGAGGGCGAGGATGGGAGAGGGAGATCGTCTCGGGGACGGGCGAAGAGTCGGGGGAGAGTTTTCGCCGCCCTTTAGGGCGGACGGGGTTTGGGTGGAACTCCTGGGAATGAGCCCCGCGCCGGGGCTGCGGCGCGAGGCTCTATCTCGGCCGGTCAGTCGGCCGGGTTCCAGATGATGGCGTAGGTGTCGTGATCGTCCTGGCCGGCGGCGCGGCCGAGATTGGCGTAGAGCTTGCGCGGTCCGAACTCCGGCGCTGCAATCGACAGGCTCACATAATCCTTGCCGGAAGTCTCGCCGGTGCGGATCCAGCCGGCGCCAACTTCGACCCCTTGCGTAAGCACCCGGAAGTCGGGATGGTTGTCGGCGCTCTTGGCCTGGTTGGGGACGATATCGATGTCGGCGCGGACGCTGAGCGTCTTGAGCTGGCCCTTGTAGGCGCCGTTTTCCTGCTTGTTGACGTAACCGATCGCGGTCATTTCGAAGTCTCCTTTTGTGGTTTCGCCGGGGACCATCCCCTGCGATGGCGCACCGTAATGGGCGCGTCAGGACCGCCTGAATCCGACAGGGCCGCAGCGACAGCGAAGGATCCGAGCGGGCAGCTTTTTTGTGAGCGAAGCGGCGCGAGGAAGCCGCCGCAGGCGGCGGGGAAAAAAGCTGATGGCGAGGGTTTCGGGCGGCCGGACCCGCCCATAGGTCGACAAGCCAGCCGCAGGGATGGTCCTTGGAGAGAGCATGGAGACCGCTCGCCAAGTGCGGTCTTTCAGCCAAGCAGGACGCCGGGATGAAACGGCCTGCAAAGATGCTGCGCCCTTATGCCGGATCGAGATCGTGCCAGCGGGTCGGGCGCCAGAGCAGACATCCGGCATGGTGCGATCTATGAAAGCAGGGCTCGCCAGCGGGAATTTGATACGCGAAGGGGCCAAAGCAAGGCTGGATGAGAAGCCGGTGCTACCTGCAGGTCCAGTGTCATGTGGCGGCGCTCGGGAAACCGCTACGCAACGTGACGCGCTCTTATGAGGCGAACAGACCGGCCCCAAAACCGATCGACCGGTGGTCGGCGCGAAACGCGTCATGCCTGTCCGAAAGCTGACAGTGGCAGAAGACGCATGTCGGGTTCCGCACAATTGACCATGCTGGATTTGTGAGGTTTTCAGGGAGAGCCATGCGTTCACTACCCAGTGAGCTTTGGCACGGCATTTGCACTTGAGATGTGGCAACACGGATCGAAGGTTGACTGCATGCACAAGCGCGAGATGAGCAATGCTCTCCTTTCCTGGAGGCTTGGCAGCAGATTCGATTGTGACGTTGCGAGGAGCTTCAGCCGCTCGCGGCGGAAGTGATCTCAAATCTGAAGGCACCGTTGGGGCCGCAGCCATCAAACACATCTTTCTCTTTTTCGCAGCTCGTCATCAACGCGATGCGGACTTCTTCGCGTCGACGGCGGCCGAAGGTGGAGAAGGGCTCGACTTGCAAAAAGGAGTTGTCAATGACGTCTTACGTTCGCACCAACAGCCCGGCGCAGGTGCGCTCACTGTCCACCTTTGGCAAGCATCTGCAAAGGAGCGTGCTGACGGCGACGCTGCTTGCCGCGGCTTCGACGGGAAGTGAAGCGCAGCCCTATGTTCGTGCTGACGGCAGCACGACTGACGACTTGGAAGCGGCGCGCGCAAGTTGGCGTCATGACGCCGAATTCAATGGAAATGTGGGGCTCGCAGCCATCAACGCGGATGCGCGTATGCGTTGGGTTCCACCGGGGAGGGGGCCAGAGCTCCTCGCCTGCCCTCGTCCGTCTTGACGAGTGCCCGCTTACAGCCTATCTCACTATCGCGTTAGCACTCGTCCATCGCGAGTGCTAACAAAAACCCCTCAACATCCGCACCAGGGAAAAATCCGAAAATGGCAAAGTCGAAGTTCCGCCCGCTGCATGACCGCGTGGTCGTTCGCCGGGTCGAATCCGAATCCAAGACCGCTGGCGGGATCATCATCCCGGATACGGCAAAGGAAAAGCCGCAGGAAGGCGAGATCATCGCCGTTGGTTCCGGCGCCCGTGACGAAGCCGGCAAGCTCGTCCCACTGGACGTCAAGGCCGGCGATCGCATCCTGTTCGGCAAGTGGTCGGGCACCGAAGTCAAGCTCAATGGCGAAGACCTTCTGATCATGAAGGAATCCGACATCATGGGCATCATCGGCTCATATCAGGCCCTTTCGTCAACTGAATTCCCGGGCTCGATTGAAGCCCCTGCCAGGAGCTAAAAATGGCTGCCAAAGACGTAAAATTCTCCCGTGATGCCCGCGAGCGCATGCTGCGCGGCGTCAACATCCTCGCCGACGCGGTGAAGGTCACGCTCGGCCCCAAGGGCCGCAACGTCGTCATCGACAAGTCGTTCGGCGCCCCGCGCATCACCAAGGACGGCGTCACCGTCGCCAAGGAAATCGAGCTTGAGGACAAGTTCGAGAACATGGGCGCGCAGATGGTCCGCGAAGTTGCTTCGAAGACCAACGACATCGCCGGCGACGGCACCACGACCGCGACCGTTCTGGCGCAGTCGATCGTCCAGGAAGGCCACAAGGCGGTTGCCGCCGGCATGAACCCGATGGACCTGAAGCGCGGCATCGACCTCGCGGTAACCGACGTCGTTGCGACGCTGATCAAGAACGCCAAGAAGATCAAGACCTCCGAAGAGGTTGCCCAGGTCGGCACCATCGCCGGCAACGGCGATGCTTCGGTCGGCAAGATGATCGCCGAAGCAATGCAGAAGGTCGGCAACGAAGGCGTCATCACGGTTGAGGAAGCCAAGACCGCCGAGACCGAACTCGAAGTCGTCGAAGGCATGCAGTTCGACCGCGGCTACCTCTCGCCCTACTTCGTCACCAACGCCGACAAGATGGTTGCCGAGCTCGAGGACGTCTACATCCTCCTGCACGAGAAGAAGCTGTCCAACCTCCAGGCCATGCTGCCGGTTCTCGAAGCCGTCGTGCAGACCTCGAAGCCGCTGCTCATCATCTCGGAAGACGTCGAAGGCGAGGCTCTGGCCACGCTGGTCGTCAACAAGCTGCGTGGCGGCCTGAAGATCGCCGCCGTCAAGGCGCCGGGCTTCGGTGATCGCCGCAAGGCCATGCTGGAAGACATCGCCATCCTCACCGGTGGCCAGGTCATCTCGGAAGACCTCGGCATCAAGCTCGAGAATGTCGGCCTCAACATGCTCGGCCGCGCCAAGAAGGTGTCGATCTCCAAGGAGAACACCACCATCGTCGACGGCGCCGGCAAGAAGGCCGAGATCCAGGGCCGCGTTGCCCAGATCAAGCAGCAGATCGAAGAGACCACTTCGGACTACGACAAGGAGAAGCTGCAGGAACGTCTGGCCAAGCTCGCCGGCGGCGTTGCGGTGATCCGCGTCGGCGGTGCGACGGAAGTCGAAGTCAAGGAAAAGAAGGACCGCGTCGATGACGCCCTCAACGCGACCCGCGCGGCCGTCGAAGAAGGCATCGTTGCTGGTGGTGGCGTCGCGCTGCTGCGCGCTTCGGCCAACATCAAGGCCACCGGCGTCAATGCCGACCAGGCCGCCGGCATCAACATCGTTCGTCGTGCGCTGCAGGCTCCGGCCCGCCAGATCGCGGCCAACGCCGGTGCGGAAGCATCGATCGTTGCCGGCAAGATCCTTGAGAACAAGGGCGCGACCTTCGGCTACAACGCCCAGACCGGCGAATATGGCGACATGATCGCCATGGGCATCGTCGATCCGGTCAAGGTTGTCCGCACCGCTCTCCAGGACGCGGCCTCGGTGGCCGGCCTGCTGGTCACCACCGAAGCCATGATCGCGGAGGCTCCGAAGAAGGAGTCGGCTGGCGGCGGCGGCATGCCTGGCGGCATGGGTGGCGGCGGCATGGGCGGCATGGGCGGCATGGGCGGTATGGATTTCTAATCCAGCTCTGGCAGCTTTCGCAACGAGGGGCGGCAGCAATGCCGCCCTTTTTTTGCGAACCTCGATCCGATAAACGATCGGCGCCAACGCCGGCCATGTTAGCGCAACCTCAAAAGAACTGTCGAGTTGGTTGCGCGGCTTTTGCGTCATCAGAGGCGCAAGGCGGCCGCGTGTGATGATTGCGCGCTTCCATAGGCGGTTTCGGCATGTGCCTCGCCTTCGACATCGGCATTGCGGCCAAGCAGGAAATCGGCGGCTTTCGAGGCATGGCTTGCGGCGCGGAAGATGGCGCGGTTGTCCTCGCGCAAAACCGTCAGCCATGAGCCGATGTAGTCGGCATGGCG
Organism: Mesorhizobium sp.; assembly: GCA_004020315.1. Taxonomy (GTDB): domain Bacteria; phylum Pseudomonadota; class Alphaproteobacteria; order Rhizobiales; family Rhizobiaceae; genus Mesorhizobium. The sequence goes on along the minus strand of SAQG01000001.1, from coordinate 140,788 downwards.
CACGGTCGGCTCGATGCCGAGACTGCTGCAGATGAAGGCTGATGCGATTTCGGCGACCAGTTCCTCGCGCGCATAGGTGTTGGACCCGAAGGAGCCGGACAGGTCGCGCGCGAGTCGCGTCGGGTGGCCGGTCCAGTGGCCAAGCTCGTGAAAGCAGGTCCGGTAATAGTCGATCTGGTGGAAGAAAGCCGGCTGCGGCGGCACCTGTATGGTGTCGCTGCCGGGCATGTAGAAGGCGCGCTCGCCGCCGATGCGAAAATCAGCGCCGGTTGCATGAATGAGCGCCTCGGCCTGCGGGACCATCTCGCGCTCAGGCAGAGGCTCGCCGGCGGCATAAAGATGTTCGGGCAGATTATCGCACTGCGCGACATTGAAGACGGTAAAGCGCTTCAGGAAGGGCACCGCCTGCGGTTCGTCGCCATCGGTGTCGGCGCGTTGCTTTTCGTTCTTGGGAACAAAGCGGTCAGCGTGAACGATGGTGGTGCCGTGCTCACCCTTCCTGACATTGCCACCTAGGGAAAGCGCCTGCCGGAAGGTGAGCCAGTTCTGGCTGGGGAAACCGCGATCGATGATCCCGCCCCACAGGATCAGGATATTGATGCCGGAATATCGGCGCTGGGTGGCCGCATTCCGCGGCAGGCCGAGGCCTGTCCTTGCCCTGCCCCACGGCTTGACCCATGGCACGGTGCCGCGCTCCAGTTCGGCAATGATGCGGTCGGTGATTTCCTGATAAAGGCTGGCGCCGGTGCGCCCGCCACTCTCTGCGCCAGCCTGTCGGCTGCCGCAACGTTTGTTGTTTGCACGCATCGTGATGTCCTCCGCTCTTCAATCGCGCCCTCCCCGGAAGCGGGGTGGGCGGCGAAAGCGACCGGAAAGGCCCGACGTCGGAGGCGGACTGCATCCGCAGGACCGGAACGGAGTGGAGGACCCGAAGCGAAAGCGAAGGGTTGCGGGACGCCGCGGCGGGCCTAGAAGGGAGTGCTGCCCGCCCTGCGCCACCGGGGAAGGCCACGATAAAAACGACGCCGGCCGACAGGCCGGCGACCGTCAGCAGCCGAAGGCTGCCCCGCGCCAGGGGGCGAAGCCGCAGGGCCAAGACCGCCTGAGCCTGGCGAAGATAAGCGGGCTCGGTTCACGAGCACCCGGCCAGCGCCTTCAGGCGCGGGCGCTCAGGATTGTTGCTGGCGCCCACGGCAGCTGGATGACCGCAACAAGATGCCGAGGAGCAACAGCAAAGCCAGCTGCCACAAACGGCACGCTCCGGCAACAACAGCGTGGCCGATCTACAGATGCTGCCCCGCACGAGAGCCTGCACGCTTTGAGCGCGCATCGGCGAGCAAGCGTTGCAAGCTGGCCATGTCGACCAGGTGGGCGATCACTATATCGCCGACCACCAACGCGGGCGTACGGTCGATGTGCAGACCTTTCGCGAGTGCGCGGACGCGCGCAAGTTCATCTGCGATGGCCGGATCTTGCATTCCCGCTTGAGCTGCTCCACGTCAAGGCCCACACGCGCTGCGATCTTGAGAGTGATCCTTTCAATGATCCAACTGGGGGAAGTCATAAGGGCGCGGTGGAATTCGTCGAACTTTCCCTGTTTTCTCGAGGCGAGTGCGATTGGGAATCCGGTCCCAGGACCGGGAACCGTCTGATCACAAGCTTCAGATTGGGATCATTCTTGAAGGCTTTTTGATAGTTGAGATCTGCCAGTCTGCAATGCGGACAGTTGTGGTAGTCATTGAATATGACCAGAACGGCATCGCCTTGCGGGTTGCCGGCGATTGGCGAAGGGGGTCGTTGTCGAATGCGCCGCTCCACTTTTGCCTGTCGATCGACCACGCCTGCCGGTGCAGGTTCGCGCTATATTGGCTCGCCAGCACGGCGAGGAGTAAAAGAAGAGCTGCGACAGTGATGGCAGTCGGCTTAGACATGAGTCTCCAATCCATGGACGGCGTGGCAGCAACGGCCCGCCTTTTGGTGTAAAATGCTTTTGATCGAGCCCCGCACTTGCCACAGGGCGCAGTCGCGAGGGCGCACAGCTATAGATGCCGGTGCGCTCTGGCGGTTTCTGGAAAGATGGCCTTGCGCCATCGGGCCCACCCCACCCAGCTGAGCGTCGTTCGCGCGGGCCGGGCAACCGCGACCGCCATTCACCACGCCGGGCGACTGACCGTCCGCCCGGCAGAGCGCTGAAGGGTCCCCGGACCTTCCGGGTTGCCGGCGATTTGGCGAAGCGGGGTCGTTGACGAGTGCGCCGCTCCACTTTTGACTGTCCATTGGCACGACTGCATGGGCGGTGGCGGCTTTTCCCGCGGCGGGTGCGCGCTATTATGGCTCGCCAGCACGGAAAGCAGCACGGCGAGGAGAAAAAGGAGAACCGCGAGAGTGGTGGCCGTTGTCTTAGACATGAGGCTCCAATCCATGGACGGCGTGGCAGCAACGGCCCGCCTTTTCGGTGTAAAATGGGTCGCTTTTGATCGTGCCCCGCAGTTGCTACAGGCGCACAGGTGCGGGTGCGATCTGGCGGTTTCTCAAATACGGCTTTGCGCCATCGGGCCCACCCCAATAGCTGAGCGTCGTTCGCGCGGGGAACTGCGTTCACCACGCCGGGCGACTTGACCGTCCACCGCCAGAGCGCTGAACGGTCCGCTAGTGAGGCGCTCCCCGAATTGTCGTTTATCCCGCTCGCCCCAGACCGGGCGACAGCCAGCGTTGCCGCTACGCTGCGGAGAAATATCGTCAGCGCGTGGCATTCGGACATAAGCTGATCGACGCCAAGAATAAGACCCACGGAGGTGACCGGTGCGGCCGGAACAAGAAAGAGCGTTGCAGCCATTGTGACGAGGCCTGCACCGGTAATGCGGGTTGTTCCGTTCGAAGGGAACAATGCGACGAACAGCATGAGGATCCGGCAGCCGATCGGCAGATCAGTTTTCGTCGTCTGGGCGATGAAGAGGGCGGCGAGCATCATATTCGTGCCGTCCAGATTGAATGGAATGAGACCCACGACCGAATGCGTGGCGCCGGCCTTTTCCATCTTCTCCATGAGCGAGGGCAGCGCGGCCTCCGAGGAGGACGTTGCGAGCAGCAGCTCGTCCTTGATGTATCGGACGAGAGAGAAGATCGAGCGGCCGTTGTAGCGGCAGACCGCGCCGAACAGGACCGAGAAGAACAAGACTTGCAGGATGTCGCCTTCCGCGAAGGCACTGGCAATGGTTGATGGGATGATGTTCATCAGGAAGCTGGTCATGGACTGCTCGTGAGCCGTGGCCACATAGCCCTTAACGGCTTGGACATCGAGCGAGGCCGGATCGATGTTGAGGCCGGCGCCAGGCTGAACGATATTCGCGACAATCAGTCCGACAACGAGTGCAAGTGTCGAGAAGGTGAGGAAATAAACCATCGCCTTGGCGGCAACTCGGCCGACCTTCTGCAGATCGCTCATGCCGGCAATGCCGGTCGCTATTGTCAGGAAGATGACAGGTACGGTGATTATCTTGACGACATCGACGAAGGCATCGCCGAGCGGCTTCAGGCTCTGGCCGGTCTCCAAATGGAAATAGCCGATTGCAGCACCCAGGATTATGGCGGCAAGCACCTGCACGTAGGCCCGGGCAAAATGGCGCTTGCGGGCCGCTGCGTTCGCTATGGGGACTTGTGGAACCAACACCGTTTCTCTCCTTGACCGGATCGGGGTGGGGCTCCTCCTTCTCCCATGCAGTGCTCCGGTCGAACGCTGCGCCCACTTCGGCGCAAGCGATGTGCCAAATAGCAAAGAGGGGAAAACGCGCAGGACCTCTCACGCAGTGCTTGTTCGCTCTCCCGCACTCGCGCTGCGGTTGCCAGTCAACTATGGAAGGGTCCGTTCTTGGGAATTCCAAAGGTCGCTCTTTGCTTCGGCGCAGCTTGGCTGGCTGGAAGGTTCCCTGTTTGCCTTGGGGTCTGGGACCTGCGTCCAGATGGTCAACATTTTCCTGCGCGCCGCACGGGGCTCCAAAAATTCAATCGAGGACGGGCCCTCTTCGAAAACGGCGGCAGCGTTGGTCAAGCCCTTCCACCCTGCTGTCCCACCAAGGGTGTTCAGAAGCTCAGTTCACGATTAAGCGATGGATCAGCGTCATCTGGCGTTTGCGCCATCGCGGCGGCGTTGCAAGGGGTCTGCCAAGGATGAGCAAGCCGCGAGGCAGGGCCCGAGACCTAGACTCCATCCTCATCAACAGCGCTCGGCTCGCGTTAGGAATGTTCGAACCGCAGCACGATCAGGTGGCCACACCGTTGGTCGGAACCGGAACCCGACGAATGATCGTTCGTGACCGGCATCTGTGAACAAGCAGTGTGTGTCATTGCAATCACCACCCATTGCGCGCAATTGCCCATATGGCCGTGAATGAACTGGATTTGGTGATTTTCCAGATGGCGGTGGAAAGCGTCCGCTTGCTCTCTTCAAGCTTTGATGAGAAGGCGGCTGAGATAGCCACGAGGAGCCGTGGTAGCCTTCTTTTCGACGTGCGGGTTGACGGTGACCTGGAGGTCCAGCGAGTCGCAGCCATTGGATATCCAGGCGACAAGATCGGTGTGGTGGCATTGGACCGAGAGGGCCTTGTTAGCTGCTGTTGCCTTGTCAATGGCACCTTCTCACCTTTCATTGCACCATTGGAGAACTGGACCAGCATGCCCCTGTCCATGCAGGCCCAGATCGATGTCACAGGCTATGCGAGGCTCCTTCTGGCCGCCCTGCGAAATGCTGGACATATGCTGGGCAGGTAGCATCACCGATGATGTCTGTGATGATGGTGCAGACGGCTGGATGAGGCGATCGCTTGCCGGCAGCTTTGGCCGCCAAGCGATCGGTGAGTTCGCAATGCTGGACACGTCCTGTAGACTCTGCCAGTTAAGTTAGCGGACAACCATCTGACGAATGCCCGATCTGACAGTCTGGACGGCGCGGCATGCCCTCCTAGGAATGCAGCCGTGGTTCTACTCCCTCGGCTGTTTTTGCGTCGAAGGCGACGGGCACACCGTGAACGATGGACGTCGCCGCCACCAATTCCTCAACTCGCGATCGGTCGCTTTGCACGCCGGCATAAGCGTTCGAATGGCGCGGATCGCCTGGGCGGTGGAGAGGAACCGGGCCTTGCCTCTGGACAGAACATAGGCTTCGGCGGCTTTTTCACCCGCCTCCCTGAAACTCTGACTGACACGATCTAGGACGGGAGTTCGGCAGCCTTCAAGCCTATGTCCGATACCGGACAATCAGGCAGCGGTGGCCAGGCCGAAATAACGTTGCTCCTCCTCGCCGTAAGCGCCATGCGTGAGTTCCATCAATCCGACGCGGTCGATAATCGTGACCTCGCCGCGCTTGGCACGGACAAGTCCTCGATATTCAAGCATTTGCAGGGCCGTGGTGACCCCGGGACGGCGGGCGCCGAGCATGGTCGCCAGAAATTCATGCGTCAGGTAGATCTTGTCTCCGTCAGAGCGGTCATGGATCATCAGCAACCAGCGGGCCAGCCGTTCCTCGATTTTGGAGTGGCCATTGACCAGTGCCGTCCGGGACGACTGGACAAGGAACGCGTGGGCATAGTCCAGCACTGACGTGCGCAGCGACGGGCTTTCCGCAACCGCAGGACGAATGATTTCAACCGGCAGGCGCCAGCCATTGCCTGCGACCTGGATATAGGTCTCGTTGGAAGAGCTGTCCTGTCCGAGAATGAGGGCAATTCCTGTCATCCCGTCATATCCGATAATGCCGACTTCACATTGCCGTCCGCCGGTCATGGTGGCGACCACCGAGGCGATGCCCCTCTCGGGAAAATATCCATTCCTGATCGGCTGATGCGCGATCTCCAACTGAGCCTTGATGTCCAGTTCGACGCGATGCAGCGATGGTCGCAACAGCGCGAAGTCCTCCGGCGAAAGGGATTTCAGCACCCGGTTGCGAAAAAGGGATTCGGGCAAGGCTCTCTCTCATGCGGGCAAGAGCGCGTACCTCTTACTGTCGGCTGCATCCGAAGTAACTGACGGCCGATGCCAAGCATAGGCTTCGAAACGCGCGATTGCAAAGCCCTGTCGGGGCAGTGCAGCCATGCTAGAAGTCGCGCGGCCTTACGATAGGCGCGGATGACATGATTCCCTTCTGCGGCCACCAAGAACGGCTCGGGCACGCTTTAATCATTCATACACAAGCTCGCAGGAATGTAAGCGGCGGAACAGTCGGGTGATTCGTGCCGCCCTGCCCTTTCAGAAATCAAGTCATTGGACGTCAATTCGGGCTGGAACGCCTCGTCGCGGAACGGCACAGGAAACGCAGCCGGATCAGCAATGGTGGTTCACCTTATGTGCGGTCCGGATGTGCGGTCCGGCGGCTCATCGCCCAATGGCTTGTCGAGGGGAAGTGGAACTCGTCATGTCGCCGCGAACCGTCACCGCGCTAGCGCGGCGCTTTTGAAGACGCCGGTGTTTTCTTTGTGGAACTGAAACTGTGAGGTGATTGATGCATGACTCAAACATTTGCGTATTTCCGCTGCATCGGCGACGCACATTGGTCGAAAGTATCGCCCAGGCCCTCGAGACCAAGAACGGCGAGGCGGCGAGTGCGTTCTGGCGCTGTGCTGCCAAGAAAATGCTCATTCAATTGTCCGATGTAGGAATTGCGCCAGAGTTCGCTGCGCAGGAGGTTGGAAGGCTTCTTCATGCGGTCTTGGACGATATGGCCAACCGAACGGTAATGCACATAGCATAGGCTTGGGCGCTGTTGGATCGCGCGTCAGCTCGGGTCCTTATCGGGGGACTGCTCCGACTGGCCGACGGTCCGGCCAAACCGGCATACCGGCAAAGGTTTGAGGTTGGGATCGCTCACGGCGGCCGGTCCAATATTCCAAGGCGATCTCAGAAGCCACATTGGCTTCTTTCCAAGCGGACGGGCGCCACTTTGGCGTGCTCACGCTGGACTGCGGGTTGCGCCTACGGAAATCCGAAGTCCGGCCGCGCGAGTCGATCGACCGGAACAGTCGAATGCTCGTGGGGCCGGGTCCGCTCAGCTTGACGGCGGGCGGTGGCGGCCGTGAGCAGACTTAACCCAGGTCACGGCTGACCATCCGCAGGCGCTATGCCGATTGGACGAGAACTGGTTGCCACAACACCGGCTCGTTCAGGCGTCCCCTCCAGCGGATGCGCAAGAGACTGGCGTAGGAAATCTCGAGGAAGCCGGCGACTGCCTCGGTGTTGCCGACCTGCTGGGGCTGTCCGATACGTGACAACGGCCAGGTCGCGAGACGAAGGATCCTTTCGATGCGCGTATCTGTCACCGTTACGATCCCGGAGAGATTGTTGGCCAAGCCGAATTCGATGATGCCCGCGAAGAGCTCGTAGGTTGCTTGTGCCAGGCCGCCAGCAGCCTTCGGCGCTGTCGCAGGGAGATCGAGCGCGAAACGACTACTCTCCCAGATATCGGCACTCGCAGGGACCACCATCTCATCCAGCAGCGCCGGAAACGTATCGCGCAACATAGTCGGTCCGGTGGTCGGCAAAAGGCGGACGCAGCCGCAAGTTCGCCAATCGGACCCTTTGAGAAGTAGGTAGACGGGGTTCAGGCTGTCAAACGGGTCCGTTTCCATTTCGCCTTCGGTCTGCACTTCCCAATCGAGCCGCTTCTTGAAAACCCGATACCTAAGCCCGTGCATTTCCCTGAGTTCGCTCGCGAACTCGGCGTAGCAGTCGGGTGTTATCAGCTGCATCATTGTCGTCTCCGTGCGGGATGTGTCCACGCAATCGAAGGGCAAAGCCGTCATGAATGCAGCCTGTAGACCTTTACAGCTAGCCTTGGAGAGGATCAGGATCTCGCCCGAGCAGCCATCCGCACTATGGCCTGGTTGATGGTTCGCACGCCAAGCTTCGCCTTGGCGTTTTCCTGATGGAAGGTCACGGTGCGTTTCGAGACACCGAGAATCTGGCTGATATCCCAGGCCGACTTGCCGCACGCCGCCCATTTCAGGCACTCGAACTCCCGCGGGGTGAGCGTTATGCCATCTACCACGCAATCTTCGGCGAGCCTGCGCCGGGCATGGATATGAACGTTGATCGCAACCAACTGCATTGCTTTTTCGTAGCGCGTCAGCGACCTCAAAAGTGGCGGATGCGCCTCGTTGGAGGCGAAGGTCAGTGCGGCGAACCGGCCGCGATGATCATGCATCGACATGGTCAGTCCGCCGCGAATGCCGAACTCAGCTGCTTTTTCCAGGACTTCCTGCTGCGAGGTCGGCAAATAACGGTGATCGCGGTCCACACCCCAGTCGAAGGTATCCCAGCCTCGCAGTCCCCGCAGGATCACGGGATCCACGCTGTGGTAGCGCAGTTGCAGGTAATGTGATGTCCATGATGATGGATAATTCGAGATCAATCGCGGCGTGTCGCCGGAAGCGGATGGGTAGGTGAAATAAGCGAAGAACGGAAAGTCGAACCCGGCTGCGGCGGACGCCATTGCCTCATGGAGATCGACGGCATCGACGCTTGCAGAGAGTTGCTCGACCAAGGTTTCAAATACGCGATGCATCTGCGCTTTGCGTACCTCGCGGAGGTTGCTGGAAGCCGGGCGGAGACGTGGTTCTAAATAATGGCCTGTCCCTGCAGGGCGTACGACGCGCCGCCGTCATCACCGCAATTGCTGTGCTGCTTCCGATTGGAGAGAGCTCCGCGCACCTGACCAACTACCGATGGGTGATATTGCGACGTTATTGATGAGCCGCGTGTCGCCAAGCCAAGCCGCAGCAAGCAAGCGTGCCGATCGGTCAAGGCTTGCTAACGATTGCAGGTCTGTTTCTCCGCGAAGCTCCAGGTATTCGAGCTCGCGATAGCCGGCAGCCAGAATTGTTGCACGCGCTTCATCGAGCGTAGGCAGGATGGGAGAGCCGCGTGCAAGCCGCTCGGCCGTATCGAGCAGGACCGATGCTAGTTTTGGGGCAATGGCGCGTTGGGCTGGGGAGAGCCGCACGTTACGCGACGATAGCGCAAGACCATCGGCTTCGCGGACTGTCGGACAGGGCACAATAGTGATCGGAATGTCGAGGTCCCGGACCAAGCGCCTGACAAGCTGAAGTTGCTGAAAATCCTTTTCGCCAAAAAAGGCGAAGTCAGCGCCGGCCTGCAGGAAGAGCTTGGCCACGACCGTCGCCACGCCATTGAAATGGCCGGGCCGGAATGCGCCGCACAGGCATTCGCTGATGCCGGACACTGAAACGACCGTGGCGAAGCCCGCCGGGTACATTTCCTCTGCGTCCGGCACATAGAGCAGATGCGTGCCCAGCGGCGCGAGCTTGGCAGCATCTTCGCTTTCCTTCCGAGGATAGGCAATCAGGTCGGCGGGGCTGTTGAACTGCTTGGGGTTTACGAACAGCGTCACGATCACCCGCTCGGCCCTTTCAAGCGCCTTCCGCACAAGGCTCAGATGCCCGTCGTGCAAGGCTCCCATGGTCGGCACAATACCGATCGTGGCACCCGAGCGACGCCATTGCGCAACGACGGCGCGCAGCTCGCTCACGGTTCGAGCGATCGGCACGCTCATGTGAAGTCTCCGGCCTTCAAGGCGTTGACATAGAGATGTTCGACCGCCGGAAAGTGCCGGTTCCGCACATCGGTGGCGTAAGCGGCGATTGCCGCCTCAGCCTGCTCACCGAGCTCGGCATAGCGTTTGACGAACTTCGGCCGAAATGAGGTGAAGAGCCCGAGCATATCGTCGCTCACCAGAATCTGGCCGTCGCAAGCTGGCGAGGCACCGATGCCGATGGTGGGTATGTCGATATCGGCGGTTATCTGCCGTGCAAGCTGCTCCGGTATCTTTTCGAGCACCAAGGAGAAGGCGCCCGCCTCGGTTACCGCCCTGGCGTCGCGCCTGATCCGCTCTGCATCGGCTCCCCGGCCCTGCACACGATAGCCTCCGAACGTGTTTACCGCCTGCGGCGTCAGCCCCACATGGGCCATGACAGGTACGCCGCGCGCGGTAAGGAAGCGGATGGTTTCCGCGATGGTCTCGCCGCCCTCGAGCTTCACCGCTGAACAACCGGTCTCACCCATCACGCGCGCAGCGTTGCCGAAAGCGTGCTCTGGGCTTTCCTCGTAGGAACCGAAGGGCAGGTCGACGACCATCAGCGCGTGTTCAAGGCCGCGGCGAACGGCCTGTCCGTGCATGATCATCATGTCGAGCGTGACGCCCAGCGTCGACGACAGGCCGTGCAGCACCATGCCGACGCTGTCGCCGACAAGAACGATGTCGCAGTGGCGATCGAGTAGCCTCGCGACCGGCGTGGTGTAGGCCGTCAAGCATACAAGTGGCGTTTGGCCTTTTCGCAATCGAATATCTGGAGGGTTAATCCCTTTTATCTCACCAGCCGCGCTCAACCGACGCCCCCTTCCCTTACGTTACCAACAGCGGGGTCGCGTTTGGCATATTTTTGTGCGACTGCGAAGAGCTAAAAACAGTGCTTGAGTAGTACGGTGTTGACGTGCTGGCTGCCAAGGTTACATTCAATCGATTAAGGCGCTCCGTTGGGCCAACCCACTTTCGCAAACATGGATCCTCAGACAAGAAGAACCAAGAAAGGCAAAGCCGCCGTCAAAGCTGACGAAGCCAAAGTGGACCTGACTGCCGTCGTGGTCGCCGTTAACGACAGTGAGCCCTGTGTCCTCACCGTCGGTCATGCGGACACCCTCCCTTCTGGACCTTTTGCGCTTGAGCATCGATCGCTGCAGTCGGGTTTGAGGGGGTGGGTGGAGCAGCAGACTGGCCATGCACTGGGATACATCGAGCAACTCTACACCTTCGCCGATCGCGATCGCATCGGCACTGAGCGCCACCAGCGCGTCATCTCAATCAGCTATCTCGCATTGACCAGGAAGGAACAGGCAACGAACTTGACCGCGTGCGGCTGGCAAAGTTGGTACGAATATTTTCCCTGGGAGGACCACCGCTTCGGCACGCCGCCTGTGCTGCTCGATAGATTGCGGCCCCGCCTGATTGAGTGGGCCGGCAGCGCCAGCGAGCCGACCACTCAACGCGAGCGCCGGCAGCGCGCTGCGATAGCCTTCGGCTTCGACGACCGCCATTGGAACGAGGAACTCACGCTCCAACGCTACGAGTTGCTCTATGAAGCTGCTCTGATTGAAGAGGCCGGTGGCGGCAGGGACGCGATTGCGGCCGCGGCTGGCAAACCAATGGTCGCTGACCACCGTCGCATTCTGGCAACCGGGATTGCGCGGCTGCGTTCGAAGATCAAATACCGGCCGGTCGTGTTCGAGCTTATGCGGCCTTCCTTCACGCTGCTGCAACTGCAGCGAACCGTGGAAGCTCTGGCTGGCAGGCTCATCAACAAGCCCAACTTCCGGAGACTGGTCGAGCAGCAGGATCTTGTTGAGGAGACTGGGGAGACCTCCCTCGACACGGGCGGCCGACCGGCGAAGCTTTATCGCTTCCGCCATGCCGTTCTCGACGACAGGGCTATCGCCGGGACAAAATTACCGCTGGCGCGGGCTTGACATACTTATAGTCAAGGTAGACATATTCCCTTATTGTCAAACCGAATATAATCGAGGCGTCAATGGCTGGGGCGTTACCTATGGCTGCGTCCCTGTATGAGCGTGTCCGGCGGGTGATCCCTCCCGTTGAATGGCTCGCGTTCGCCGGCGATATTGAAGCCATCTTAGCGCTGAAGCGTGAGCGCAATGCGGTGGTGCTGGCGCACAATTACCAGACGCCCGAAATTTTTCATTGCGTGGCAGACATCGTCGGCGACAGCCTGGCGTTGGCCCACAAGGCGGTGACGGTCGACGCCGACATCATCGTGGTTGCCGGCGTTCATTTCATGGCCGAGACGGCAAAACTGCTCAATCCGAACAAGACCGTGCTCATCCCGGATCTCAGCGCCGGCTGCTCGCTGGCCGAATCGATCACGGCAGACGACGTGCGGCTAATGCGGCTGCGGTATCCGGGGGTCCCCGTTGTTACTTACGTCAACACTTCGGCCGCCGTAAAAGCGGAGTCCGACATCTGCTGCACGTCCGGCAACGCGAAGGCGGTGGTGGAATCGCTTGGCGTGGCGCGTGTGCTGATGCTGCCGGACGAATATCTGGCGAGGAACGTGGCAGCCGATACAGACGTCGAGATCATCGCCTGGAAAGGCCATTGCGAGGTGCATGAGCGCTTCACCGCAGCAGACATTCGGGAACTGCGCGATGCCCATCCAGGCGTCATCGTGCTGGCCCATCCAGAATGCCCACCAGACGTTGTCGCGGAGGCGGAGTTCTCCGGCTCGACCGCAGCGATGTCGGATTATGTCGAGCGGGAGAAACCGACGCGTGTCGTCCTTCTGACCGAATGTTCGATGAGCGACAACGTCGCGGTCGCGCATCCCGACGTCGAGTTCGTTCGCCCATGCAACCTGTGCCCGCACATGAAGCGCATCAACCTGGCCAACATTCGCGCCGCGCTCGAGCAGAACCGGCATGAGGTCCGGATTGATCCCGAAATTGCCGGCCCCGCCCGCCGCGCGGTCGAGCGCATGCTTTCCCTATGAGCCTGGAGGTTCGCGACATCGCCGGGGCGCCGGTCGTCATCGGTGGCGGCATTGCCGGCCTGATGACGGCGCTTCATCTGGCGCCGGAACCGGTCGTGCTTTTGACCAACGCGCCGCTTGGAACCGGAGCCTGCAGTGAGCTTGCCCAGGGCGGTCTTGCGGCAAGTCTCGGCGGCGACGACGGCCCGGATTTTCACCTTTGCGACACGATAGCTGCCGGCGACGGACTCTGCGACGAGGCCACGGTGCGGCGAGTGGTCCGAGCTGCACCCGAAGCGATTAGGACGATCCAAAGGTTCGGCGTCGCCTTCGACCAGCACCCTGACCGCGCGTTGCGACTTGGGCTCGAGGCGGCACACTCGCGACGGCGGATTGTGCATGCAGCCGGCGACGCCACCGGTCGCGAGTTGGTGCGCGTGCTCATCGCCGCGGTTCGGCGTACAGCCTCGATCACCACTATCGAAAATGTGGAGGTCCGCCGGCTGGTCGTGCAGGACGGGTCGGTCATCGCCGTGGTCGCCGCAGGACGAGCCGGCGCGCTCGCTCTGCCCACGCGTCGCGCGGTGCTGGCGACCGGCGGCGTCGGCGGGCTGTTTTGCGACACGACAAACCCCGCTGGCTCATGGGGTCACGGGCTGGCGCTCGCCGCATGGGCGGGGGCGGAACTCGCCGACTTGGAATTCATACAGTTCCATCCAACTGCGCTCGACGGTCCGCGCCGGCCGATGCCGCTGGTGAGCGAAGCCGTGCGGGGCGAAGGCGCGGTGCTCATCGATGAGCGAGGAGAGCGCTTCCTCGCTGACACACCTGGCGGTGAACTTGCGCCTCGCGACGTCGTAGCGCGCGCCATTTGGCACCAGCTTGCCGTTGGACGCCGCGTATTCCTGGATGCACGGCAAAGTCTCGGCCCGAGATTTGGCAAGCGTTTTCCAGGCATCGCCGAATTGTGCCGGAGCGCAGGGGTCGACCCCGCGACCGACCCGATCCCGGTGCGCCCGGCGGCACATTATCACATGGGCGGCGTCGCCGTAGACAGCGCCGGCCGCAGCTCCATCGAGGGATTGTGGGCCTGCGGTGAGGTCGCCTGTACCGGCCTGCACGGCGCCAACCGCCTGGCCAGCAACTCGCTCACCGAAGCGGCGGTCACCGCGAGCTGGGTTGCCGAAAGCGTTGCCGGCACGTCGTATACCCGGCGACCGCGCAGATGCTCCACATTCGTCCCTCCACGACCAGACGCTTCCGCGGTCCGCCCAATTGTCTCCGCCGCCCTGGGTATCATCCGCGACGGCGAGGCAATGCGCGAAGCGGTGGCGACCCTGCTGCCGATCGCAGCTGACAATGTCGCTGCCTCTGGTCCGGCTTTGGTCTCACTGATGATCGCCGTGGCGGCCCTGGGGCGGGAAGAGAGTCGAGGCGCGCACTGTCGGTCCGATTTCCCGCTCCACGATGCCGACGCGCGCCCATCACGGCTGACACTGCACAGCGCAATGCGGGCCGCGGCCGCACTCGATTGCCGGGCTACCATACGGAGCACCTGATGTGATTTCATTCTCCCCCCTCCCCGCGACCCTGATCGAACCGATTGTGCGCGGTGCGCTCCTCGAAGACCTGGGCAGATGCGGCGACCTGACCAGCGATGCGGTTATCCCGCATGATTGCACTGCCACGTTGGTGCTCAAATCGAGGCAGGCGGGCGTCGTTGCCGGGCTCGATCTGGTCTCGTACGCCTTCCTGCTCGTGGAACCGGCGATCAACATCCAGATCTGGCGCCCTGATGGCAGCGATGTCGGGGCCGGGGAAACCATTGCAAGATTGTCCGGACCCGCGCGAGGCCTGCTCACGGCCGAACGCACTGCCCTCAATTTCTTATGCCGGCTGAGCGGCATTGCCACTGCCACAGCGGCGATGGTTGAGGCCGTGCGCGGTCACAAGGCGAGGATCGTATCGACGCGAAAGACGACGCCCGGCCTGCGGGTATTGGAAAAATACGCCGTGCGCGTCGGCGGCGGTGCCAATCACCGCTTCGGCCTCGATGACGGCGTGCTCATAAAGGACAATCACATCGCGATCGCCGGCGATATCCGCACAGCAATAGAGCGGGCGCGCGCCGCCGCAGGGCATATGGTGAAGGTCGAGGTTGAGGTCGACACGCTGAAGCAGCTCGATGCAGCGCTCGCGATTGGTGTTGACGCGGTGCTGCTCGACAATATGTCGGTCGAGGATCTTGCCCGCGCGGTTTCTATAGTGGGTGGCCGTACGATCACCGAGGCTTCCGGTCGGGTGACGCCGAAAACGGCGGCGGCGATTGCGGCGACCGGTGTCGATCTCATCTCCATGGGATGGCTGACGCACAGCGCCCCGATCCTCGACATCGGCCTGGACATGCCGGACCACCAGAACATCTGCAAGCATTTGAACTGAGGATTACGGCATGAGGAGCAACATCAGCTCGGCAGGCGTAGGAAGGCGGTGGAAAGACGTGCCGCAGCTCGCCTTTTAGCGAGTGCGCTCCAAAGCCAAGTCGGACCGAGCTTGCCGGTCGACAGACTCCTGAAGGCGTACCGGACTAGCAACAAAGGTTTGACGATGACGGTTGGAATGAACTCGGAGTTCGACGTGAACCAGACCATGCAATCGGTCGATGGAACGCCTCCGCGATGGAACCGCAAAGAGGCTGAGGCCATCTACGGCATGCCATTCAACGATCTGCTGTTCCTAGCTCAGACGATCCATCGCCAGAACTTCGATCGAAACCGAGTGCAGCTGTCGCGGCTCCTTAGCATCAAGACCGGCGGCTGCCCCGAAGATTGCGGCTATTGCAGCCAGTCTGCGCATTACGAAACCGGGGTGAAGGCGTCGAAGCTGATGAACGTCAAGCATGTCATCGACGAAGCGGCCAAGGCGCGTGATGGCGGCGCAACGCGCTATTGCATGGGCGCAGCGTGGCGAAGTCCCAAGGAGCGCGACATGGACGTTGTGGTCGCCATGATCGAGGGCGTCAAGGCGCTCGGCATGGAGACCTGCATGACGCTCGGCATGCTCGATCTTGAGCAAGCTGCTCGCCTGAAGCAGGCCGGTCTCGACTACTATAACCACAACATCGATACCTCTGAGCGCTACTATGGCGAGGTTATTTCAACCAGGACTTTTGCCGACCGGCTGGAAACGCTTGGGCACGTGCGCGCGGTTGGGATGAAAGTCTGCTGCGGCGGCATCGTCGGGATGGGAGAAGAAAAGACCGATCGCATCGACATGCTGGTCACGCTCGCGAACCTGCCCGAGCCGCCGGAAAGCGTGCCGATCAACATGCTTATTCCCATCGAAGGCACGCCGCTTGCCGCGGCCGACGCCATCGATCCGATCGATTTCGTCCGCATCGTTGCGCTCGCGCGGCTGATGATGCCGAAATCCTGTGTAAGGCTGTCCGCCGGCAGGACGGCGATGAGCGACGAAACGCAGGCGTTGTGCTTCTTTGCCGGCGCTAACTCGATCTTTGTCGGCGACACGCTGCTGACGGCGGACAATCCCGGCGAGGACAAGGATAGCCTTCTGTTCCAGCGTCTCGGCATCGAGCCGATGGAACTCGCCACGCAATGAACGAGGCAATTCTTGCCCGCTATGACGCATCCTTGCGCGGACTGGCGCGCAAGGACCGGTTGCGGACGCTCGCACCGCGCGCCGGTCTCGACTTCTCGTCGAACGACTATCTCGGACTTGCCGCCTCCAAAAGACTTGGCGAAGCGGTTGCGGCGGCGATTGCGCGGGGCACGCCGGTTGGCGCCACCGGGTCGCGGCTGTTGCGCGGCAACGCACCGGAACATGAGCAACTGGAGGCGGACGCCGCGGCATTCTTCGGCGCCGACCGTGCGCTGTTCTTTGGCAGCGGCTACATCGCCAACTTCGCCCTGTTGACCGCGCTGCCGCAGAAAGGCGACCTGCTGGTCCTCGACGAACTCGCCCATGCCAGCATGCATGAGGGCGCGCAGGCCGGGCGCGCCGAGTTCAAGCTGGCCGCGCACAACGACGTCGACGCTGTCGAGGACGCAATCACCCGCTGGCGCGCCGAAGGCGGCACGGGGCGCGTGTGGATCGCCGTCGAAAGCCTTTACAGCATGGATGGCGACCGCGCGCCGATGGAGAGCCTGGTCGCGATGGCCGATCGGCACCAGGCATTCATCGTCGTCGATGAAGCGCATGCCACCGGCATCTGGGGACCGGACGGCCGGGGACTGGCCGCCGCGTGCCAAGGCCGCGACAACATCGTCACGCTCCACTCATGCGGCAAGGCGCTCGGCGCATCCGGTGCACTCGTCACCGGGCCGAGGACACTGTGCGATTATCTCGTCAACCGGTGCCGGCCGTTCATCTACGCCACCGCGCCCTCGCCGCTGATGGCGGTCGCGGCGCGCGAAGCGCTGACTATTCTGTCCGACGAGCCCATGCGCCGCGCTCAGCTGCAGGAACGCGTTGCCTGCGCCGGCCGCCAATTGGCCGAGCGCTGCGGCGTCGTACCCAGCGGCTCGCAGATCCAGCCATTTGTCATCGGCGTTGGGCGCACCATGGCGGTGGCGGCGGCCCTGCAGGCACGCGGCTTCGACATACGCGGCATACGTCCGCCGACGGTGCCCGAGGGCACATCGCGCCTGCGCATTTCGCTGACGCTCAACGTCGACGAGACCGACATTTCCGCCATGGTCGAGGCTCTCGTTGAGGTGTTGGCCACAGCATGACCAAACGCATCGTCGTCACCGGAACAGACACCGGAATTGGCAAGACAGTATTTTCGGCCGGACTTGCCGGGCTGCTCGACGGCTTCTACTGGAAGCCGGTGCAATCGGGCCTCGACGAGGAGACTGACAGCGAGGTCGTCGCCCGGCTTTCCGGCTTGCCCGACGGACGCGTGCTGCCCGAAGTCTATCGACTGACGATGCCGCTGTCGCCGCATCGATCAGCCGAAATCGACGGCGTCGCGATCGAGGCCGACGATCTTTCATTTCCGGTCCTGCCGACACCGCTCGTCATCGAAGGCGCCGGCGGGCTGATGGTGCCGCTCAATCGACAGACAAGGTTCATTGACATATTCGAACAATGGCGGCTGCCGGTCATACTGTGCGCCCGCACCGCGCTCGGCACCATCAATCATACGCTGTTGTCGATCGAGGCCCTGAGAGCCCGCTCCATCCCGCTCATCGGCATTGCCTTCATGGGCGAAGAGGTGGCCGATACGCAAAGGACAATCGTGGAATTCGGCGGCGTGCCGCAGCTCGGCAGGCTGCCGCACCTCGGTCCGCTGACGGGTGAAACGTTGAGAGATGCAATGATTTCCGGCTTCGACCTGGCCATGATTGCCGGAGGCGACTGATGGCGCAGTCTCGAGTCTGGCATCCGTTCACGCAGCACGCGCTAGAGCCCTCGATCCCTGAAATCGTGCTGACTGAAGGCGCCTATCTCCACAAGGCCGACGGCTCCCGCATCCTGGATGCGATTTCTTCCTGGTGGGTCGTCACTCATGGCCACCGCCACCCCCGCATCATGAAGGCCATCGAGACGACCGCGTCGAACCTCGACCAGATCATCTTCGCGGGCTTCACCCACGAGCCGGCCGAGCGCCTGGCCGAGGCGCTTGTCGGCCTCGCACCCGCCGGCCTTGACCGGGTGTTCTATTCCGACAGTGGCTCGACCTCAATCGAAGTCGCGCTGAAGATGGCGCTCGGCTATTTCCGCAACATCGGCGCGCCGCGTTCGCGCATCGTCGTCATGGAGCACAGCTATCATGGTGACACGATCGGGGCGATGAGCGTCGGCGCCCGTGGCGTGTTCAACGCCGCCTACGAGCCCTTGCTGTTCGAGGTCGACACCATCCCCTTCCCGGCCGCCGGGCGCGAGCAGGAAACGCTGGATCGGTTCGAGGCACTCTCCCGCGACCGGCGCGCCGCCGCGCTGATCGTCGAGCCGCTCGTGCTCGGCGCCGGCGGCATGCTCATGTATCCGGCCTGGGTTCTGACCGAATTGAAGAGGATCACTGAGGCCGCCGGCACGCTGCTGATCGCCGATGAAGTGATGACCGGCTGGGGGCGCACCGGAACCATGTTCGCCTGCGAACAGGCGTCCGTCTCGCCGGACATCCTGTGCACCTCGAAAGGTCTGACCGGTGGTACCATCCCGCTGGCCGCCACGATCGCCACCGATGCCATCTTCCAGGCTCACTATTCCGAGGATCGCAAGAAGACGTTTTTCCATTCGAGCTCCTACACCGCCAATCCGATTGCATGCGCGGCGGCACTTGCCAATGTCGAGATCTGGCACGACGAGCCGGTGGCCGATCGGATCGCGGCCTTGAGCGAGCGACAGGCCGCCGGGCTTCGACGCTTTCGCGACAACCCTCGCTTCACCGATTGCCGGACAACCGGCACCATCGCGGCACTCGACCTACGCACCGGCTCAGCCGGTTATCTGGCCGAGATCGGGCCAAAACTGCGCGCTTTTTTTCTTGAGCGCGGCCTGCTCGTGCGCCCGCTCGGCAATGTCCTGTACCTTCTGCCGCCCTATTGCATTACCGGCAACGAGTTGGATGGGCTCTATGACGCCATCGAGGAGGCCGGCGAACGCTTCGGCTCAAAGCCATGAGCCGATCATCGCGCATTCTCGGGCTTGGCCATCATGCGCCCGCGCGCAAGGTGGAGAATCCGGAAATCGAAGATCGTCTCGGGCTTGAACCCGGCTGGATCGAGCGGCGCACCGGGATACGGTCGCGCTTCTGGGCAGCGGACGAAGACACGCTGTCGGCCCTTGCCGCGCACGCCGGCGACATGGCGCTGACCAATGCCGGTATCGACCGCGGCGACATCGGCCTGCTGTTGCTCGCTACCTCCACACCCGATCATCTTCTGCCGCCAAGCGCGCCCCTGGTCGCACATCGGCTGGGACTAGGTCGCGCCGGCGCGATCGACCTGACCGGCGCTTGCGCCGGCTTCATCTATGCGCTGATGTTCGCCGACGGGTTCACTCGCCTGCATGGCAAAGCGAGCCTTGTCATTGCCGCCAACATCCTCAGCCGCCGCATCAATCCGGCCGAGCGCGCCAGCGCCGTGCTGTTTGCCGATGCCGCCGGCGCGGTGGTGATCGGTCCGTGCGATGACCCGGATCGAGGCATTCTCGGCGCTTCGGTGGATTCGGACGGCTCGCGTTACGGGCTGATCCAGATTCCTGCCGGTGGAAGCAACAATCCGTTCCATGGCGGCCTCGACCTCGAGCAGACCCGGATGACGATCACCGATGGCCGCGAAGTGTTCGCCAAGGCCGTGGAGATGATGACCGCCTGCTCGAGAGACGCGCTCACTGCTGCCCGACTGAGGCCGCAAGACCTCGATCGTTTCGTGCCGCATCAGGCCAATGCTCGCATTTTCGACGCGGTCGGCAGGAACCTCGGCATCACAGATCACTCGATGGTCAAGACGATCGCCGAATATGGCAACTCTTCCGCCGCGACGATCCCGCTCTCGTTGTCGCTCGCCCATCGGGCGCAGCCGTTTCGGCCTGGCGAGAAAGTCCTCTTGGCGGCAGCGGGTGCGGGTCTCAGCGGCGGCGCGCTTGTCGTGGGAATTTAGCAAAGCAACGCTTGCGCATAGGACTGCTCATGAATGAGACTATGAGAATGGCTCAATACGCAAATAGTCGCCGGCAAGCTCCATAGAGCTGGGTTCCGTGCGGTGCTCCGCGATGTCTAAGTATCGACCCACTTGCTCAAATCGCAGCGCTCATCGAAGGCCAGCAAAACCTCATGCAGAGCGAAAATCCTCAACCGCCCGTTTCAAAGACGCTCGCCCCATTTCGAAACAAGGTGTTTCGCTCAATTTGGACGGCCACCCAGATTTCCAGCCTCGGTTGGCTAGTGCAAACGGTCGCCATCAGTTGGCTTATGGCAACGATTTCAGCGTCCGACCTTATGGTGGCTCTCGTCCAGGCCGCATCCACACTGCCGGTGTTCTTCCTCTCAGTTTTCGCCGGAGCCATTGCCGACAACTTCAGCCGCCGGTGGGTGATGTTTGCGGGACACTGCCTGATAGCATCGGCGTCGATGACGCTGATGATTTCTGTGGGTCTGGGATTTGTCAGTCCTTGGCTGATTCTCGGGTTAGGTTTCCTGGCCGGCTGCGGCTTTGCCTTGAATGATCCGGCCTGGCACGCTTCGGTCGGCGATATCCTTCACAAACGCGACATTCCGGCCGCAGTGACGCTTATGTCCGTCGGATACAACATTGTGCGCAGCGTTGGTCCGGCCTTAGGGGGCGTGATCCTGGCCGTCTTTGGGCCGCTGGCCGCTTTCGCCTTGGCTGCGGTGAGTGATCTGGCGCCTATAAGCGCGATATGGCGCACCAAATGGGAGGTCCGCTCTTCGCCTCTCCCTCGTGAGAGAATGACGACGGCAATTCATGACGGAGTGCGCTTTACGGCGATGTCTTTGGAGATCAGGGCAGCGACCGCCCGAGCAGCTCTTTTCGGATTGGCAAGCATCTCCATTCTGGCGTTGCTCCCTCTCGTCGTCCGGGATCAGTTGAAGAGTGGGCCAATTGTCTACGGTATCTTATTGGCCGGCTTCGGCATGGGTGCTTTCATCGCGGGCATGGGCAACGGCTTCTTGAGGAAGGTCACGTCTCAAAACAGGCTGGTGGCCTTCGCCTCTGTGGCTTGTGCAGTCTGTTGCCTCTCCCTTGCCCTGACATCGTCGGTTCCTGTGGCGGCCATTTCGCTGGCGCTCGGCGGAGCGGGTTGGCTTATCACCTGGACGGGCATTGACGTGTCGGTGCAGTTGGCAAGCCCAAGGTGGGTTGTAGGCCGCACGCTCTCCATTTACTACGCCTTGAGCGCAGGCGGTATGGCTGCTGGCAGCTGGATCTGGGGTTCTGTCGCGCAAAACTATTCCTTGACCTCAGCATTGGAGGGCGCCGCGGGCGCTCTGTTGCTGGTTGCAGCAGCGGGGATCGTGTTGCCGGTCCGTCCCTGGGAAGAAACGGATCAAGAAAGTTCAGTTTTTCATCCGCCGGACGTGGCTCTCGATCTGAAACCCAGAAGTGGCCCTATCGTGGCCAAGGTCGAGTATTTGATATCGGAGGAAAATATCGAGGCCTTTCTGGGCTACATGCGCACGCGGCGACACGTCCAGAGCCGTGCCGGTGCACGAAACTGGACGCTCCAGCGAAATCTGCAAACACCGTCACTTTGGACGGAGACATTCCGCACCCCCACCTGGATGGACTTTCTCCGCCTAAATCATCGACTCACCGCAGCAGATAAGGAAGTCGGCCAGCATCTCCTGTCACTGCATGAAGGAGAGGTGCCTCCGCAGACAGTGCTTTCGATTGAACGAACGACCGAGGCAATTCGTACCCGTACCTCGACAATCTTTTCTCGTCCTCCAAGATGACGCCATCAAGCTGCTATCCAGGGACAGGGTGGATCACCGGTGCTTTGCAGAGCACAGCCTCACGCCGAGAGCAGCGTGCTCCGAGTTGTGCGATCGAGCGCACCCAGGCGAGATGATGATGAACGCGGCGTCAAGTGGAAGTCCCCTGCATGCGCTTGCGGAGTCTTCTGCGAGAGCCCATGCCGACGAGCGCCAAACAAGGTCTGATGCCTTCGGAGTCGTGGCCTCAACTCATCGATTCGCGAGAAAAGCATCGAATGCAGCAGCAACGGCGCGAACAACAAAGCGGTGCTCCGGCCGCACGCGGATGAAGCCGTTTTCGACGTCCACGATCCCCTCCTCAGCCAGCGTCACCAAACGCTCAACTGAATCGAGAAAACGAGCTGGTTCGATTTCGTGGGCGGCACAGATGGTCGGCACGTCGGCCTCCAAATCGCACATCAGTCGCTCGATGATTGCTGCGCGCACCCGGTCATCGTCGGTCAGCCGGTGGCCCTTTGATGTCGCCAGACGTCCACTTGCGATGTGCCGGGCGTAAGAATCCCGTGTTACTTCGTTCTGAACGTACCCCTCGCCGACTCGGCCAATAGCCGACGCGCCGAAGCCGATCACGGTTTTGCAAGTATCGGCCGAGTATCCCAGCGAATTACGCCGCAGGCGCCCGGTCTTCTGCGCTAGCGCGAGTTCGTCGTCCGGCAGAGCGAAATGATCGAGCCCGATCTCCCGGTAGCCGGCGCCAACCAGTGTCTCGGCGACAGCTGCAGCCTGTTCGGCGCGAACATCGCCGTCCGGTAGACCTGCCTGCTCGATTAGGCGCTGATTCTTTATCACGGAAGGAATATGCGCGTAGCCGAACACCGCAAACCGGTTGGGGCGCATGGCGACCGCAGCCATCGCGGTCTGGATGCAGGACTGCACAGTCTGTTTCGGGAGACCGAAGATGAGATCGAAGTTGATATGGCCAACGCCATGCCGGCGGAGATTTTCGACGGCAGCGGCCGTCTGCACCTTACTCTGGATCCGATTGATCGCCTTTTGCACATCGGGATCAAAGCTCTGCACGCCGATGCTCGCGCGGTTGACACCGGTAGCTGCCAAGGGTTCGGCCATTTCCGGTGTGAACGTTCGGGGATCGATCTCCACGGCGATCGCAGCAGTTTTGCTGAAAGCGAAGTGGCGGCGTAGAAATTCCATCAGCGCCAAGTGCTCGGCTGGCCCGATAAGGTGAGGCGTTCCGCCGCCGAAATGCACATCGCTCACCGGCAGCCCTTGCCGAACTTGCTCCGACACCAAACTGATCTCCTGACGCAGCACCGCCAAATAATTAAGGATCGGGCCGTTGCGACGGGTGACGGCGGTAGGGAAGCCGCAATACCAGCACATGGATCGGCAAAACGGAATGTGGAAATAGAGCGACACCGATTCGTCGGCCGGGAGGCCCCCCAGCCATTCCTCATAATCGTCAGCACCAACCGCCGCAGAGAAGTCTGGCACAGTCGGATAGATGGTATACCAAGGCGGCCGGGGGTCCCGGTACTTTGTCAGGATTGAGGTGCAAGGAGCTGTCGTCCCACGTCGCTGATCCATCATTCTTTCGTTGCGCGCTCGTCCTGTCTCTGACCTAAGTCAGTGCGTCCCGCTTTCTCCGCGTTTTCAAGGCGGAGGCGGCGATGTCGCAGTCTCGCTTGGACAGGACGATATCAACCGAGCGCGCGTGCCATGGTCCGCCTGAGGTGATGGTGCGGTGCCGCATTCAACGTTTGAGTACGTGACGCCGATGCAGTGTGCTTGAGGCGTCTGCGGAAGAACTTTGCAATGCGAAATTCATGTCCGACGCCAAACGTCGCAACGCACCTGTCAAGCCTCGTTCAGACGCCATCCAGGTCCAGCCAGCGGCCTTCCCTGCCGGCCGAAAAACCATACCGGCTTTAGCCACCGAGACGCTCTAAAGCTGACGTCCGCTCATTTGATGAAAGGAAGGCGCCGCTAGGGGGTGCACAAGGCTCCCCAGCTTGACGTCGCTTCGAGCGATGAGCGGCGGTGTGGCTTGTCGTCAAGCGCCGGGCAGCGTGCCCCCTACCGATATCCCGAAAAGATCGACCAAGATCGCCATCCCGACGCCACACGCGGTCTGGATGAGGCCGACCATGAAAATGCGATTGGCGCGTTCGTAGATGGGGCGGCGCAAGGAACTCATGTCGAGCAGCATGGACAGCGCTCTCATCTGCAGTGCGATGCCGAGCAGGATCGGCACTACGGCGAACAGATCGTAGAGTTGCCATGGCAAGGGGTTCGCCGCCCAATGAGTGAGGAAGCCGAGCGAAAAGGCAAGCAGGATACCCACGGCAGTGATTGTGCCGTTGCGGAAAATGGTCTCGATCAGTTCTTCCTTCGGATCGTGCTCGTCCAAGCGGCTTCCTTTCGTTGCTCTTTCCGTCGAGACTAAGTTCTCGAGAATGCTGTTCATCGCCAATTACTCGAGGCGAGCCCTAGGCAACCGTTTCAGGGTGCGATCCCTTCTCGCTATCGGCCGCGCAATGTACCTGCACGGCGAACTTACAGCGGCGAAAAGGTGCTTCGGCCACCATGCGACACATCGGACGTGGACGCCCTCTGTTCCTGGCGCAGCCCTTGCGGACCGCACGCGCGCAGTAATCCTTCTCGGTAGCGCATGAAGCGGCCTCCGTTGCGGTCAGACGGGAAGCCGTCGCTGTTAAACGAGACTGTCACATATCGAACATGGCGAACCGTGTCGCACATTGCTTTTCGCAGTGACCCTCAAAAAAAGTGATTCCAGCGAGACGAAGGCGCGTCGGCCCAATTTTGGTGTCGGCCGCATCTACGCTTCAGGTTGGCATGTCGCTTGCTGCTCTATTCCGAGGCTGCAGCGGTCTGACCGGAGTGTTTCACATATAAACGATAATGAATCTCCTAGAAGAAAACACTATTCTAAGTACATGTGGCTTTTACGCTGGATAACCTCCCATGTCAAGCGCTTTTACGTCCACAAATTGGAGACAACACGCACAAAATTTAGAGTAAAGCTTGCTCTTACGCCTCTATCCTTTTTATTCCTTCATGGAGATCTAGACATGTACATCAAGATTCGTCTTCTCGGCTTAACTGCTCTGATCGCCGCCTCCGTCGTTCGAGCAGCTGGCGCCGAGCGGGAACCGGCCGAGTACATCAAGATCTGCGACGTCCTCGGCTCGGGGTATTTCTATATTCCCAACACCGAGACCTGCCTGCGCATCGGCGGCTATGTCCGTTATGATATCGGCCTGGGCGATGTCCGATCGTATGACAGCGCAAGAACCTCGGATGTGAGAACTGGCGAGGACCAAGGCACTTGGCGAAACAACACACGCTTCACGTTCAAAACTTGGAGCGGCCAGCAGACCGAGCTCGGCGCGTTGACGACCTATACCGAAACCCACGTGAATTTTGGCAATAGCGCTAACTCGCGTGACAGTCCTCAGAACTATGGTTTCAACAGCGGCCTCGCACTGGCTTCTGCCTGGGTCGAGCTGGGGGGCCTGCGAGTTGGCAAGGACGGGTCGGCCTTCGATACGTTTGTAAGCTACGCTGGCAACGTTCTCGATAGTATGCTCGTTCGGTCGGCCGGCTTCGACACCAACGTGGCTCAGTACTACTTCGACGCCGGCAACGGCATTTCGACCGTGATTTCGCTCGAACAAGGATCGGGCTCAGCCGGTACTATCGACAGCTATATTCCGCACGTTGTCGCCGGCTTGAAATACACGCAAGGCTGGGGCTCGATCACCGGCGTCGCGGCTTATGACAGCAACTACGAAGCTTTGGCCGGCAAGATCCGTGTCGACGTCGCTGTCACAAACCAGCTGTCGCTGTTTGGACTGTTCGGCTACGGTTCCAATGGCAGTCTCAACGAGGACTCAAACGGCGCAATCGCCAATCATGTGCGCGGCTCGTACAAAATCTGGAACGGCCAGTGGGCTTTCTGGGCGGGCGCCACCTACGAGTTTGACGAGAAAACTTCGTTCAACTTTCAGGTCTCGAGTGATCAGCTCAAGAATTCTGGTTTGGCTGCAAACGTCGTCTATATGGTCGTTCCTGGCTTCACGGTCACAGCCGAGGTCGATTACGACCACTACGGCAACTTTGGCGTCGGCCCTGCCGACCCTACCACCGTCAAGGGCACGAGCAAGCCGAACAGCGTCGGCGGCATTCTCCGCTTCCAACGCTCATTTTGAAATCTCTCCAGCCGCGAGCATCTCTGGCAAAGGCACTTGCCTCGACAACGCACGCATAGAGAGCTTCTTTCGCCATCCTTGAAGTCTGCATCGACCGTCCACGGCCCATCGTACCAACTTGAGACTGAAAGGGGTGAGCCCTGTGTAATACAGCCTAGCCCTTGACCTGCCCAATGAACCGGCCAGGGGTGGTCAGTTCAAATTCGGGGCCGTTTAGAGGGCAGTGTGAGGCCGTGTCAGGTAAGTGCCACTGCTATGTCGGGACCGCGACACGCCTGTCGCTGTGGATGGCTGGAATTGCCCTTCGCGGCGCCATTCATTCTCTCAACATTTACGTGATAATGCACGCTTAGTCCGATCCGCGTGGCAGCACCCATCCTAGGTCGCTATCGGGTGGCCTTAAACCTGAACAGCTCCATCGTCGCGGCTGCTGCCGAAGCAGGAGCAATCACAGGGACCCGCACTGGTGCTTGTCAGCCGTCTGACCCGCTACTTCGTCTTAGGAAGAGCATTGTCTTTGCCAAAAGCCGGCCAGTATTTCGAGATTGCCAGTGTGGCGCCGGCTGAAGAGAAATGACCATAGTCGAAATACATAAACTCTCCTCTGTCGGAATAGGGGCAGCGTCCTGCGCTGCACAGGAATTTCAGCGGATCGATGAATGTGGCGCCTTTGGTAAATGAGCGCACACGTTCGTTGATGCCGGGGTCCATCGCCATCGGCCAGGACGTATCGTCCAGATTTTGGCGCTTGGCGAAGAACGCAATTTTCCGGACGTCAGTTGGGAACTGCGGAGACTGGCCGATGACAAACACGCGCACGCCCAGGGCACGAAGCGTATCGATTGTTTGCTGAAGACCGTCGAAGCCTCTGACCTCATAGTCACTCCATTTACCGCTGAGGATAACCGTCTTGATGTCCGCTTCCAAGATGATGTCCAAGGCCTTGCGATTGAACCGGACACAATCAAGACGAGCGTAAGAGTAGTAAGAGAGTATCGGCGGGCAGCCGGCGTACGTATATTCCACGATGTTCGCCTGCAACCGATTTATGTTAGCACCCAGGCCGGAAACATAGTGCGCGGCGAAGGAGTCGCCCCACAAAAAAACCGTTGTTGGAAAACCGCGAGTGCGCGTGCAATCCTCCATATTCCAGCTTTCGATCCGGCTGGTGCCCTCGTTGAAACAGATGCCATTCCTCCAGTCCCCGACGGAAATGCCCCGCTGGACATAGTCCGGAAACCGTTGCGGAAAGCCGTTGCCGAGCGCCCCCGCCGCTCCGCCGGCACAAAGAACAACGATCGCGAGCGCTGAAAAGGCGAAGATAGGCCCCGGGGCGGTGAAGGCCCTCTTCTGTCGAAACGGCTGCTCTACAAACTTCCAGGAGAATGCAGCCAATGCGAGGCTTGCTACCAACATCGCACCGGTCATCAAAGGATCGAGTTTTTGGAACGAAAGATAATGCGCGAACGCATTGAGCGGCCAGTGAACAAGATACAAAGAATACGAGATGAGCCCAATCCAGACCAGCGGCCGGATTTCGAGCATGCGGCTGGCGACCGTCGAGGGGGAATTTTGGCCAACATAGATCAGAAGGGCCGTTCCGATGCATGGATACAAGGCGTTGTAGCCTGGGAACGGGTCGCTCTCCGAAAGCGCGAAGAACCCGATGGCGAGAAGGCCAAATCCGGCCAACCCCACCGACTCCATCAGGAATCTGTTGCCCAACGGCGGGGGGCGTTTGAGCATGAGCAGGGCGCCCAACATGAGTTCCCAGATTCGGGTCGGCAGCAGATAGAATCCGGCGGTGGGCGCCAGCGATGTCGCCATCACCGCCATTACGAAGCTGCAGAGAATTATCGGAAGAAGTGTCGTCAGCCAGCGCTTCCCGATGTAGCGATAGATTAGGAACATCAGGATTGGGGCGAAGATGTAGTACTGCTCCTCTACGGAAAGCGACCAGGTGTGCAACAGTGGTCGAAGCGCGGCATCGATCGAGAAGTAACTTGACGTTTTCCAGAAAAAAACGTTCGACCAGAAGGTCGAGGCAGCTATGATGCTAAGACCGAATTCGCGCAGATCCGATGGCAGAAGAATGAACAATGCGGCAATGCAGGTGAGAAGCATCACAAAGACGAGAGCCGGCAGAATGCGCCGGGCACGGCGCCAGTAGAAGTTGACGATCGAAAATTGGCCGCGTTCAAGGTCATCCAAGAGGCTTCCGCTGATCAGGTAGCCGGAGATGACGAAGAAGATATCGACCCCGCTAAAGCCACCCGGGATCGCCGAAATTCCGAAATGAAAGAGTACGACCGGAAGTACAGCAACAGCCCTAAGGCCCGCGATATCGCGCCTATATTGCATCCAGCGGTTCCTTTGATTTTAGATCAGGACGAGATTGGAAGCTTTCAATCTCCGGTAGGAGTGCTGCCAAGATAAGGGCCGGTATCAGCCACCTTTATCCGTCCCGAATGTTCTGTAAGTGGCAACTGGTACAGAAGCACGATCGCCATCGCCGGACTTGACGGCCTGATTGTCGAGCAGATCGCGCGGATCGTTGACCATCACGGCCAGGTTAAATCCTGTCGAACAACCAAGCGGCTGTTTGAAGGATTCTTCATTGGGTAAGGCACCATATGAGGGACAGACCGGCGGACGGGCGTGATAGACAATCGCCTCAATTCGCACTGAGCCGGCGTCGTGTTGATCGAGCAATTGAATGTTGTCTGCTTCGATTGCCAACTGCCTGGCCTGATGGGCTACCCCTGCGCTGAGCTGGGGCGAACCGCTGATGAGGAGGTGGAGGGCATCGAATCGGCCGCGACTGGCCTTGTTTAGGAAATCACGCAAACGCTGCCGTTCGGAAGCGCGCAGGCTTTGCAACGTCAGGAGGGTGGTCTCCTCTCGGACAAGCATTGATGCCGATGGTTCGACATCAACTGGCGTAGTGCTTGTGCAGCCACTTACGCTTGGTGCCAGAGCGACAAAGAGGACTATAAAACGCAACATCATTGGACGACACTATTCGATGATGAAGCCGAGACCGCCCTGGGCGCTTGGCGCGCCCGCACGGATAGCAGCGCGGTCTCGCGGGGGACTTGCCACGGAATTCGTCGGAGCGCCCCCTCCGTTCAAAGCCGGTGCCGCCCGCTCCGTAGGTGCGCTCATCTGGTTTGGGTTGGAGCCTGGTCTTACAATGTAAGGCGTAACTAGAATGACCAGTTCTGACTCCTCTTTTTGAAACGAGGACGAGCGAAAAAGCGGTCCCAGGATCGGCATTTCTCCGAGCCAGGGAAAGGCCCTGACATCATTGTTGACGTTCCGCCTGATTAGACCGCCGATTGCGAAGCTCTGCCCACTGGCGAGTTCGACGACCGTATCGGCTCGGCGCGTGGAAACTGCCGGCACGGAAATTCCGTTGATTTGCACGGCACCTTGCGTCGACAGTTCACTGACTTCGGGCGTTACGTGAATGTTGATTTGATTGTTGCTGAGAACTGTCGGCACAAATTCCAGACTGACGCCGAAGTGACGGAATTCAACCGATACCTGCCTGTTTTCCTGCAGGACAGGAATGGGAAATTCGCCGCCAGCTAGAAAGCTGGCTTTTTCACCCGACATAGCGGTGAGGTTCGGCTCAGCCAGGACGGAAGCTATATGCTCCTTGGCGAGCGCGTCGAGAACCGCGCTGACGTTGACGACACCGTTGTCGAATCCGATTTCTGCTGTACCGCCACCCTGGGTTGAACCAGATCCAGCGCTTGCACCGCTTCCGCTTAGAACGCCCACTTTGAAATTGCCGATTTGACCGAAGGCGGACAGGTTGACGCCAAGTGACTTCATGGCGCTGCGTGAGACTTCGGCTACGCGCACGCTGAGGTTAACTTGCAGGGATCCAGCGACCTTGATGTTGTTGACGACTTGCGCTCCGTCGCCCAGATATTGCTCAGTGACTCTTTTTGCGGTGTCGGCGACCTCTGCGTCGGGCGCCGTCCCGCTAAGGATTGCGCCGCGCGGCGTATAGTTGACGCGGATGGGATAGTCGCCGACCTGCTCCCGCAACATGGCGCGTAAATCCCCGATCGGTTGCGTGACAACGATACGCAATTCGGCGAGAGGCTCGCCGTTGCCGTCCAAGGCGAATAGGCTGGTCCGCCCCGATTTCTTGCCAAAGACGAAGATTGTTTTGCTCGATGGTGCCTGAAAATCCGCGATCGTCGGGTCAGCAACAAAGATGGTCGTGGCTGGCGCGGGCAGATGAACGGTCTCCCCGAGCGAAGAGGAAAGGGTCAGCGTGGCATTGATGCTATTCGAAGCCGCACGCGGCGCGCCTTTGTCCTGCTTGTTTTGCGCCGCGACACCAAGTGGGAAAGTCACAATAAGCGCGCAGAGGAGATGGCCCAGGTAACGGGGCACTGCAGGTCTCGGAACCTTGATGGCGATCGCCCGCCAATTGAGCGCAGGGCAAGGATGTTGAAGGATCAGCAAAATAGATCTTCTTTCGATTCGACAAACTATGCGGATGACGCGTCAGTCAATTCTAGAATGTAGCCAATGCCACGGATGGTCTTGATCCGTGGCGTTGCACCTGATCTGGTCAGATGTCCACGTAAACGATAGATTCCGACTTCAAGCGCGTTGGCAGACACGTCGTCGTTGAACGAATAGAGGTGATCTTCCAACTGCGCACGGGGCACGATGCGGCCTGCCCGGTTAAGCAGATGCTCTAGAATACAGAGTTCGCGACGTGCGATCATCATTGGGTGCCCAGCAACGAAAACCTGCCGGGCGACCGGATCGAAGTTGAGATTGCCAAATACGAGCCTCAGGTCGGTCATCTGTGACGCCCGGCGCAGAATGGCTCTCATTCTGGCGATAAGCTCATCGGTAGAGACGGGTTTGAGCAGAAAGTCGTCCGCACCACCGTTGAAGATCGCAATTCGCTTATCGAGATCGTTAAGGCTGCTCATAATGACGGCAGGAACTGAATGCCCGTGGGTCCTCAACTGCCTCAGCCAACCCAAGCCATCGCCATCTGGCAGAGCCAATTCCAGCAGGAGAATTTCATAGCTGGCGCAAGAAAATGCACTCGAGGCCAGTTCCAGAGTACCAACGACATCAACGACGAAGCCGCCATCCCCGAGCGCAAGTCGCATGGCGCGCGCAAGATCCGCATGATGATCCACGAGCAGCGTTCGCATTTCATCTCCTATCGAAGAGAGACGCGTCACCGGCGGCCATCTGATCGGAGCACACGGCGCGCAACTCGTCGCATCTCTCGGAACAGGTCCGAGTTGGAGGGACATGCAAGTCGCTCGGTGGCAATAGGCGCGGGTGAGGACCAACTGACGGGCTCAAATACGCCGGTCGGCGAACCCACGACGCCAGCAACCCGCGTGCGATTTCTCGTTGCATCATCTCTCCTACGTGCAGCCCCTGCGCTCGCAAGGCAGCGTCGCGGCCCAGAGCCCGATTCCCACAGAGGGTAGGGTTAGCTTTCGAGAAACTGATTGAACAAATCGATTATTTGGATCGAATGCATCCACGGTATGGATGCAGCGCCGCATCTTCAACGACTGCGGCTTCCTGATGGATTGTTGTGTCTGTCGTGCTATGCTATTTTCGCTGTCCTTCAAGGCTGGCGAGTCTGGTGGAACCTGCGCGTCATTGGCTGTGGTAGCTTGATGCTCAAAAATGGAGCGCCCCGCGGAAAGCCGCTCTCAGATTTCCAAAAAGCCTTGCTGGTCCAAAAGAGCACTTCGCGTCTCGACACCAAAATGGGCGAGGAAAACTGACGTCTGACAGGGATGTGTATGCAACAGCCGATTTGCGGCACCAGGAAACGACCGCGTTCAGGCTGGAGATCGACGACCAACGGCTCCTCGATTTCCGCATTCAGGCCACGACGATCGACCGCTTTCCAAGCTCTTCCTGTGCGGGCGGATGCCGGCAAACAGCAGCACAGGGTCAGGGAAACCGCGAGCGGGCCTGCTTGATCGCCATGATCACATTGCCGCTGTTGCGCGTGCGGACCGGAATGCATTCGGTCCAGCCGGTGGCAATTACGGTCAGCACCATCGTCTGCACGAAGCTCCCCGACCAAGACGTGCCCGAATGCGCTCAACAAAGCCGGGCGGCGGATCTTTCCAATCGCCGAAGGTGCGGGCTTGCACCGAGCGGCGAACTGCCGAACTCATTCCTGCCCGGCGGCGCTGGCCGCCGCGAGCGACGATGCGGACCTCAGCCGCTCCGAAGCCTCCCACAACACGATGAGCGCCTCGCGGACATCGCTGCCGTAACAGCGGCTGCGGCTCTTGCCCGCAGACGGCCTCTGCTCACGACGGTTCATAAGACGGATCGCGCGCGCTTGCGATAATAGCCGATTACCGCCCCGAACTCATTCAGAATGCGCCGCTTGTCAACGCCGCGATAACGCTCCACGATCGCCGCTTCAGTTCCGACCGTGTCGCCATGCTGAGCCGCGCCATACTTCCCCCGAACCGGAATGGCACGACCTGTCCAATGCGGCTCGTTGCCTTCCTTAATTCGCTGACCGGAAAGGTACCGGAAGTCGTCTAACGCATCTTACCCGCTGAAACGGCGGCAACACCTCGACCTCAATCGCAGATCTTAGGAAATAGACGATCGCGTGGGGGCCTGTGAGCATCCGTTCACCGGATTTCCGTCATCGGCTGAGGCGAATTGCCACCATCGACCGTTATCGGATGGGCCGCGATACGTCGCCGTATCATGATTAGGGGGCGCACCTAGCGGAGCCATAGCTCTCCACCCAGCCATGTTCCCCTCGTTGGAAGATGTCCGGCGGACCAGAGGGGTGCTGTCCCGTCAGCTTTTCCTGAAGAGCGGCCAAGGCAATCCCTACCAATCCATCACCACCTTCCCCGAATTGCCGCTCTTCATCGCCTCGAAACCGTCGAGGTAGTCATCGACCCCGATGCGGTGTGTGATCAGGCCCGACACGTCGAGAGGACCCTGCACCAGCGCGATCATCTTGTACCAGGTCTCGAACATCTCGCGGCCGTAGATGCCCTTGAGATGCAGCATCTTGAAGATGACCTTGTTCCAGTCGATCTCGAAGCCGGTCGGCGCAATGCCCAGAATGGCGATCTTGCCGCCATTGTTCATGGTATCGATCATGTCGCGGAAGGCGGGGGCTGCGCCCGACATTTCGAGGCCGACGTCAAACCCCTCGGTCATGCCGAGCGCCGGCATGACGTCGCGCAGCTTTTCCTTCGAGGCGTCGACGACATGCTGCACGCCGAGTTTTTTCGCCAGCGCCAGCCGCACCGGGTTGATGTCGGTGATGACCACTTTTCGCGCGCCGACGCATTGGGCAACGAGCGCGCCCATGATGCCGATCGGCCCGGCGCCGGTGACCAGCACATCCTCGCCGACCAGATCGAAGGACAATGCGGTGTGGACGGCATTGCCCAAGGGATCGAAGATCGCGGCAATCTCATCGGGCACATCGTCGGGGATCGGCACGACATTGTGCTGCGGGATCGCCAGATACTCGCCGAACGCGCCCGGACGGTTGACGCCGACGCCGAGTGTGTTGCGGCACAGATGCCCTCGCCCGGCGCGACAGTTGCGGCAATGGCCGCAGACGATGTGGCCTTCGCCCGATACACGCTGGCCGACCTTGTATTCGGTGACCGCTGCGCCGAAATCGGCAACGGTGCCGACGAATTCATGGCCCGTCACCATCGGCACCGGCACCGTCTTCTGCGCCCACTGGTCCCAATTGTAGATGTGCACGTCGGTGCCGCAGATCGCCGTCTTCTTGATCTTGATCAGCACGTCGTTGGGGCCGATTTCCGGCACCGGCACCTCTTCCATCCAGATGCCCGGTTCGGCCTTGGCCTTCACAAGCGCCTTCATCATGTTCGACATCAGGATTTCCCTATTCCGTGATTGCGCTTCTGGCGAGATAGCCTGCACAACGGGAAGGTAGGCCACTAACTCGTTTGAACGTCCGGAATGGTCAGCCCCGCCTGCTCGGCCTCGCGGCGCAAATTCTGACGGGGCCTGGGGCCGATCTGCTGGATCACCAATCCGGCTGCCAGTGAGCCAAGGTCGCCGCAGGTCTGCAAGTCACGGCCTTGCGTGTAGCCATGCAGGAAGCCGGCGGCATAGAGATCGCCGGCGCCCGTCGTGTCGATCAGCTCCTTGATGGCGGTCGCCTTGATCACCACGGTCTCGTCGCCGCGCACGATCACCGAGCCTTTTTCCGATCGGGTCACGGCGGCGATGCGGCAATCCTTGCGAATCTGCGCCAGCGCTTCGTCGAACGACGCCGTCTGGTAAAGCGATTTGATCTCGTGGCTGTTGGCAAAGACGATGTCGACGGTACCCGAGCGCATCAGGTCGAGGAATTCGTCGCGGTAGCGGTCGACGCAGAACGAATCCGATAGCGTCATCGACACTTCGCGGCCTGCCGCGTGCGCCAGCTTCGCCGTCTGGCGGATTGCCTCCTTGGCGCGCGGCGGGTCCCACAGATAGCCTTCGAAATAGGTGACCTTGGCGCCGGACGCCTTGTCGGCCTCGACATCCTCCGGTCCGAGCTCGACGCAGGCGCCGAGATAGGTGTTCATCGAGCGCTCGCCGTCGGGGGTGACGAAGATCATCGAGCGCGCCGTCGGCGGCTCGCCCTTGAGCGGCCTGGTGTCGAAGGCGACACCCTGTGCATGGATGTCGTGGGCGTAGATTTCGCCCAGCGCATCGTGGAGACCTTGCCGAAGAAGGCGGCGCGGCCTCCAAAGCTGGCGACGCCGGCCGCCGTGTTGCCGGCGCTGCCGCCGGAGGCCTCGATCGCCGGGCCCATGCGGCTGTAGAGCAGTTCGGCGCGTTGTGTGTCGATGAGGTTCATCGCGCCCTTGATGATGCCGTTCGTCTCGAGGAATTCCTCGTCGCACTGGGCGATGATGTCGACAATGGCATTGCCGATGCAAAGCACGTCATAATCCGGCATCAAAATCTCCGCCAAAACCCGAGCCGGCTTCTTGCCACGCCGGCCGGGCGTGGTCTCGCGAGTTGAAATGGGTTGCCGCATGCGCTTGATCCAGCCGCCCTCACGCAGCTGCCGGTCCGGCTTCACGCAGCAAATCGTCAGCTTTGTCCGTCTTCTCCCAAGTGAACTCAGGCTCTTCACGCCCGAAGTGTCCGTATGTCGCCGTCTTGCGGTATATCGGCCGTAAGAGATCAAGCATCTTGATGATGCCTTTCGGTCGGAGATTGAAAACCTCGAGAACAAGGCGCTCGATCCTTTTTTCCTCGATCCTTGCGGTTCCGAAGGTATTGACCATGACAGAAACCGGACTGGCCACGCCGATCGCGTAGGCAAGCTGAACCTCGCAGACCTCCGCAAGGCCGCTGGCAACGATGTTCTTCGCGACATACCGGGCGGCATAGGCCGCCGAGCGGTCAACCTTGGATGGGTCCTTGCCCGAAAAGGCACCGCCGCCGTGACGCCCGGTCCCACCGTAGGAATCGACGATGATCTTCCGTCCTGTGAGGCCGCAGTCGCCGGCAGGCCCACCGACCACGAACCGCCCTGTTGGGTTGACCAGAAATCTGATCCCCGAAGTATCCAGGTGGGCCGGCAGGACCGGTTTTATGATCTCCTCAATGACGCCTTCGCGGACCGTGGCTTGTGAGACCGCTTCGTCATGCTGCGTTGACAGGACTATGGTATCCAGCGCCACCGGGCGGAGCCCTTCGTAGCGTACGGACACTTGAGATTTCACGTCCGGACGCAGCCAGCCAAGCTGTCCCGCTTTCCGGACCTCGGCCTGTCTTTTCGTCAAATGGTGAGCGAGTTGGATCGGCAGGGGCATCAATGTATCCGTCTCGTTGCATGCGAATCCAAACATGATGCCCTGATCCCCTGCCCCTTGCCCGAGATCCTGCCCTCGTCCTTCATCAACGCCCTGGCTTATGTCGGGCGACTGCTCGGTGAGGGCCAGAACGACGGCGCAACGTCGACCATCAAAGCCAATCGCATCATCGTCGTAGCCAATATCGAGTATCGTATCGCGGGCGACTTGGCTGTAATCGATGTGTGCATGGCTGGTGATCTCGCCAGCCACAACGACCATCCCCGTCTTCACCAACACTTCACAGGCGACGCGCGCCTTCGGATCGGCGCGCAGGACCGCATCGAGAATGGCATCGGAGATGTTGTCTGCCATCTTATCGGGGTGTCCCGCGCCGACGGATTCGGAAGAGAACACGAACTGCCTGGTCATAAAAATGCCCTCGCTTCAAGTGCTGGAG
This sequence comes from Mesorhizobium sp., assembly GCA_004020315.1. Lineage (GTDB taxonomy): Bacteria > Pseudomonadota > Alphaproteobacteria > Rhizobiales > Rhizobiaceae > Mesorhizobium. The sequence goes on along the minus strand of SAQG01000001.1, from coordinate 104,276 downwards.
TTAGTGAGGAGTTTCTGGATTGGGGTGGCTTATCGGTCGGGGATGCCGGGAACATCGAACGCAGTGCAGAAGTCGGCAACGTCTCTTCGTACGCTCGCATGAACTTCCTGGTCATCGGGCTGGCGGCAGACCGAGTCGATGAAAGCGGCGATCTGCACCATCTCCGTTTCGCGCATGCCCATGGACGTCACCGCTGGTGTCCCTAAGCGGATGCCGCTTGTCAGCGCCGGATGCCGCCGGTCGCCCGGGACCATATTGAAATTCGCAATGATGCCTGCACGCGATAAGCGCTCTGCATAGGCTTTGCCTGACAGCGGCCGGTCCCGAAGATCAAGGATCAGCATGTGATTGTCAGTGCCCCCGGTGACGAGTTCATAACCTCGCTCCAGAAGCGCCTGGGCCAGAGCCTTGGCGTTGTGGACGATCTGCTGACCGTAGACACGAAAGGACGAGTTCGCTGCTTCCTGCAAAGCGACGGCAAGCGCGGCGATAGTATTCATATGCGGTCCGCCTTGCAGAAGAGGGAACACGGCGCGGTCTATACGTTTGGCCAGATTGTGTTTGCTCTTCGGATGATGGAGGGGCTGATAACGGTCTTCATTCCTTGATAAAATGAAGCCACCCCGGGGACCGCGGATCGACTTGTGAGAGGTGCTGGTGACCACATCGCAATGGGACACGGGGTTCGGATGCACTCCTGCGACAACCAGGCCGCAGATGTGGGCGATGTCAGCCACCAGATACGAGTTCACCTCCGAAGCAATTTCGGCCATTGCCGCGTAGTCAAAAATACGCGGATAAGCAGTTCCGCCGACCCAAATTAGCTTCGGGCGTTCCCCCTTGGCGGTCTCGCGCAAGTGGTCATAGTCAATTTGCTGTGTCTTTTCGTGCAGCCTGTACGGGACGCGCTGATAATCGCTGCCGGAAAAATTGACGGACCAACCGTGAGTCAGATGGCCGCCTTCGGGTAAAGGCAAGCCCATGACTTTGTCACGGGGGCTCAAAAGCGCGCGATAGACAGCCTGGTTGGCTGGCGAGCCTGAATAAGGCTGGACGTTGGCGTGTTCACTGCCAAATAGCGCTTTCAGGCGCTCGATCGCGAGGGTCTCAAGCTCATCGACGATCTCGTTTCCGGCGTAGTAGCGCGCACCGGGGTATCCCTCGGCATACTTGTTGGTGAAAATCGACCCGGTCGCTTCCAACACCGCCGAGGAGGCAAAGTTCTCGGAGGCGATCAGTTTGAGAGTTGTCCGCTCCTGGCGCTCCTGTCTTAGAAGCAGTTCGTGAACGCGGGAGTCGACGGCGGCTAAGTGAGGCCGCCCGTAAGTGTCGGGCTGCGCGATGGCGCCGCCGGCGGAGTTATCCATGGTAGTCGCGCTCCATTTGGACTGATCTATTTCACGATCAAGCAGGCGGTCCCTTCAACCGCGCGTCTTGTATTGCTTCCAGGCGTTGTAGGTCTCTTTTATGGTGGCCATCATCGTGGGGCAGGAGATCGACCACCAATTGAGCCAGCCCGCCATCCTTGCCTCCTGCTTGCATATGGTACGAAGACTGCGGACGTTGTTCGTTGCAGCAAAGAAAGTTGGCTCTGACCAGCCGCCGGACGTGGCGTCGAACCTGCTCGCGAGGCAGACTGGTAATATCGGCCAGCTCGCCGACGGTTAGATCCGCATGCGCGCAAAGGCCCAGGATTCGAAGACGATCAAGATGCGCTGCCGTCCTTAGGCGATTTACCAGTGTCAACATTGGCTGGCATCAACCCGGACGGGATGCAGCAAGCCGCTAGCCCTTCTATCCCCATCAATCCGCATGAGACCTCTCTCGTCATTTGCTGTAAATCCGCTGGTATGGATGCTAATGGAAGATGGATCACAGTCCTTTCTACGACTAAGACGCCAGATATTGTGGCGAATGTACCACCTGACAGGAGACTACGCTCACGAACATTATGTGAATTTTTTTTAACGTTGCTGAGAATCAAGAATGAGGTTTGGCGAATGTCTCGCCGTCGACTGCCGAATCCTGCCCGACGGGATTATGGGGTGCGTAGCCTACTTGTCCTTTCCACATGACCAGCGACGATGGGGCGAAGGCGGCAGACATAGCTCTGGAGCATGCTGCGGTGTCTTTGGCCTGAAGCCGAGGAAGGCGGACCGTGGCTTCCGCGCCGCTGCCGGGAGCCCGCGAACAGGCCAAGTGGATCAGCCGGGTGTTGCCGTCATAGAGCGTGAGACGCAAAGCTGGCCAGCCGCGCCCTGAGGCTGACGCACCGCTCAGCGTCCACCTTGCTCTCGAAGCCCATCGGCATAGCGCCGATAACGACTTGACCGCGTGCGTGTCGACGAGCGATCGGTGAGCGCAAGGATCGAGGGTGCAGTGCAGGATAATGCTGTTTTAAATCAGCGCTGTTTTCAGCCGACTGCCTTGAGCGTGGGCACAAGGATATAGGCCCAAGGCAGGAGATCATCGTCTGGCTGTTCGGGAGGCCGCCCTGGGCGCGCGACAGCCGTTCCTTCGGCTGCGCCGCTCCGCCACCATCCGCGCCGTGCCTTCCGGAGACCATCCCCGCTGCCGGCCGGCGCCCGTGAAAACCTCGACCCGGCGCACCGGCTCGAGATGGCTGGGCTCAGCGTAACTCTGAAGTCGTCATATACCGAAGCCTTCACAGACTTCGGACATCCCCCTCACAGTCCGATCCAGATGGCGTCAGGAACACCGCTTGCGTTGATGCGGATGAACCCCTGCTTGTGCCACAATGACCCTTATGTCAGCGCGCGAGCCAAAGCTTCCGCGCAAGGCGACGGCTAGGATAAGGCAATGCCGACGAAGGGCACATTGCTTGCCACACTCTGGAATGATGGCATGCTCGGAAGGCCTAGGTTTTGCTCAGGGCCGCCTGCAAGGCGCGCTTTGAGGTTATTCACATAGCCTTCTGCGTAGTCCTGCGCCGTCGAGACCGAAAGATCAATGCCTGCCGCCAAGGCCTCTTCCATCAGGTGCTTTACGAGCCCATTTCGAATGGCCAGCTTGACCTCGGGGCCTGCGATAAGGCCGATCGCCTGCGCGGCCATATTGAGGCCAGCTTCCTCCAGCGCTCGCTTCATATCGCCTCCGTTAATGGCCGTACGCAGGAGATTGGCTGCTTGCGACTCAGCCTCGAGAACCATCGAGGCAAGATCGGCTACTTGTCCGAGGCCCGGAATGAAGCTGAGCAGTCCCACCGCCGTTGCCGCCAAGTCGAGCACTTTCGTCTCGATTTTGAGCACGGAGTCGACGACGTGCATGACGGCCCCGCCGTTCTTTTTGGCTGACTTAATGTCAGGCTGGTCCATCAGGCCCATCTTCATGTCCGCGACGGCATTCTGCTCTTCTGCGGTTTGGGCGCCGTGGGTGATTGGCTGCTGAACGTTGCGGTTCGCAGACGACATGTTTGTGCAAAAATGGGCAAAGTCTTTTTTGCTGATATTGCCGGAATCAACCGTATGCCCGCCGCCAAAGTCGAAGAATTTATGATGGGTCTTATAGCCCGTGATCGAATTGTTCAGGAGGCCAAACAAAAGAGGATCTGAAAGGAGCTGAGAGGCTGCTTCCCGCACTTTCGGATCAAGGCTCTTGTCGTCTTTCATTTTCGCCAGTTTGTCGCGAGTCAGAACACCGCTTCCAAAGAACGTGTCCTGATGGTCCTTGATCATCTCGACCGTATTCAGCTCAGTTTGCGTGAGGCTCATCGACGATGAGGCGACTTGCAGGAAATCCTCTTTGTGCATCTTCCCTTTCGAGCCACCGCACAACTGGTTCCAAGCATCGGGGTGATCGAGGAAATATTGCGCCGCCGCAATGACCTGGGGCGGAAATTTGCCGTTTTTCGATTCGCCGCCGACCATTTTCTTGAACTCATCCAGACTCAGGTCCTTGGACAGATTTTCGGAGTACCGGTAAAACTCCCGCAAGGCATCGCTCAAGGTCATGACCGAAGGCTGCAAACCTCCGCTGCCGTCGGATGGTATGTAGTTCTGCTCGTAGCTTTGCGCTTGGGCTTCCTGAAATGCAGCAACTTGTGGGTGGTGGTTTGAAAATCCGGCCAAGTCCTTGGCGTTGATCTTGCCTCCACAGCGGCCGTCGCCCTGCGAGCCAATCGCATAAAAAAGTCCCGAATCCTGCTGCAGTCCCTTGATCGCCGCTTTCAGATCCGGTGGCGTAGAGGGATCATTGGCTTTCTCGGTCAACGACTTCCAACTAAGCGGGCATTGGTCCTTGTGACGGTTGAGTACCGCAACAATCTGCAACTCAGCCGTGGTCAGCGACCCACCGTTCCACGTGATTCCGGGGCTCGGCCTGGGAGCCGGCTCGATCTTCGGGGTGACGCGGAGCAGATGTTGGGCTTCAGTCGCCTTGGAGCGTTGCGATTGGTCCTCCTTGAGAGCCGCCCTCATATGTGGCGGCAGCAGATCCAGTGGGTGTTGCTCCAAGCCCTTCAATGTCGATTCGACATCCGGTGCCAGATGGCCCAAAGGGTCCTGCCGCAATTTATCCATTGTCGAATCAAGATTCGACGTTGGCAGATCCCCTTGCGCGAAAGAGCCGGGCTTGTTTGCCAGCACACAAGTGGACAGCATCGCTTCGAAGCACGATGCACTTTGCTGATGCTGGGTCGCAAAATGGGAAACTTTCAGGCCCGGCCAACCCCTTGCGGACTGTAGCGAATTTGAGCGGTAGAAAGTTGAAAGATTGCTGGCCGACATTGTGCATCCTCAGACGTGACGTTGAAATCCCCACAAGAGACCCCGACAGAAGATCCCTTGCGTTTCACAAAATTCGACAATTCCAAGCGTCGGCAGGTCACGAATGCGCCTGCCCTGCCTTCAATTGCTGTGTTCCGGGCCGGCTCCAAGGTTCGGTCCAACACAATGGCCGGAGTCACCGCGAGAGCTGCCGGGACTCATCATGAGCGGATTAGCTTTCGAGAAACTGACGAGTTTGCGAAGAGTTCACAAAGGGGTAGCCGCAGTCATGTTCTTCAGAGCTGCGGCAAATCCTCAATGTTCATTTCTTGCCCAGCTCAGGCTTCCCGCCAACGCTATCCTGTTGTGGGATGTCAGAAGAATAAGAAGCATCCGGTCGTCCGTCGCGAACGACCGTAGTGGAGGAGCCGCGAAACAAGATCAGCACTGATTCCTTTGGCGTGGCCGCTATGTGAGTCTGCGCCTGCGCCTCCGCCACCAAGCCGTTAAAGGTCTGCTCCACGAGTGCGACGAAGCGCGGTGGACCGGAAACGAAGACGAGGCCATTGCCTGGCACGGGTTTGACCACATAGCGCTCGTCGGAGATATCAAGCTTGTCGAGAGCCCCCTTGAACGCATCGAAGCGAATCGACGTCATCAAAAGCATTCGAGTTTGCGATTCTTGTGCAGCAGACACATAGAGCACAAGGCCGTCATAGTACCATTGGAGACCGTAAAGGTTCGTCAAGCGGTCGAGGAACGCGCGCGGTGGCAAATCAGGCATACGTCCGCGAATTCGCCCCTTCACCGCAGGACTGATGTTGACCCTGATATTCAGGTTGTTGCCGAATTCCTGCAACGCTGCAGCGAGTTCCTGATCCAGAACCGTGTATCTATAGGGTGTCGCCGGAAGGGACAGCGGGACTGCGTGCGCCGGGTGAATCCCGGTGGACAGAAAAAACCCGGCACAGAGAAGTCTCAAAACATGCAGGGTGACGGGTTGGATAAGCGTTCTCGGCATGTCGCACTGATAAACCAAACGCTGAAATCATCACAAGTGACTAAATTGCCGAAGAGATTTTAGATGTCGAAATGACGCCGCCGTTAGTCAGCTTGTTGTCAGCTTGCCCCCCTAGGAGTGTTGCGCCGACACCGGGTGATGAATGGGCGGGGCCCGCCCGGTCAGAGAGAGCAACCGAGTCCTTACATGATGATGCCTGTCACGTCGATCTCTGCCACTCTAACGGCTGGCCTCCCCAGGGTCGGATCACCGTCGATTGTCGAGCAGGCCCAGTTTGAGCGCGCCTTAGGGCATGCAGCCGACTCGCTGAAAAACAATGCCGCCGCGGAGCCAGCGAGTGCGGCGCCAGTTGCTGCGGCGATGGATGTTCAGCGCGCGGCTGCGCCGACGAGCGGCATGGGCGATCGCGTGTTGCAGACGATTTCCTCCCTATATCCACACAACACTGTTTCCTTCCCCGCGCTCGACCATGACATAGCCCTTTCGAAGGGCGCTCTACCGGGACCGGCGCAGAAGCTTCCCGTCGCAGGTGAGGCGGGAACCGGAATCTCGGGCATTCCTCAACAAGGGCAAGACTTCGAAACGATGATGGCTGGTCTTCGGGATGTTTACAACGGCGTCACCCAGGTGGCGCTTATCTCCAAAGGCGTCAGCGGCGTCACATCATCCGTGAATAAACTTTTGAAGGAAGGCTGAACCGCGCGCATGATTGGCTTGGCCGAGGGCGAAATCATGCGTGGCCTGTCAGGGTGGCGGTCGGTTAGACTTGTCATGCTGCCAGTTCTCGTCGCCCTCAGTGCTTGCAAAACCGACCTCTACACGCAATTGCAAGAGCGTGAGGCAAATGAAATGCTCGCACTTCTTGAAGACAACGGGGTCGCCGCGATCCGGGTGGTCGCCAAGGATGGGACCAGCACGATCCAGGTTGACGAAAAGCTGCTCGCCTTCTCAATCAACCTTCTGAACGCCAAGGGGTTGCCGCGCCAATCCTTCAAGAACCTCGGTGAGATATTCCAAGGATCAGGCCTGATTGCCTCGCCGACCGAGGAGCGTGCCCGTTACGTGTATGCCCTGAGCGAAGAGTTGTCGCGGACGATCAGCGATATCGATGGCGTTTTTTCTGTACGTGTTCACGTCGTGCTGCCGCATAACGACCTTGTGCGAGCCGGCGCCACGCCATCCTCGGCCGCGGTGTTTATCAGGCACGACGCCAAAACAAATGTCGCGGCTCTGCTGCCAAAGATAAAGATGCTGGTAGCCGACAGCATCGAAGGCTTGTCCTACGATAAGGTGGAAGTGGTTTTGGTGCCGGTAGAACGGTCCGCACACGAGCAACGGCCCGATCCGACTGCTGTTTTGCCACAAGCATCAACACCTCTTCCTGCGCCAATTCTGGCGACCGTGACAGGTTTTGCCGCAGCCGTATTCGCAGTGGCCTGTTATCTCTTGGTCAGCGTTGCTACGCGTCGGCGCAAGCAATCAACCGGCGTTTCCAAGGTCGAGGGGCGCCGGGATGCTTCTGCTGTCGAGGCCATTCGCAAAAGAATGCCTGCAATTGGACGTGGGTGACATCTCATTGCCAATGCCTATACAGACCGCCCGACCTGATGGTCCGCACCAATTGCGTTTTCCGGGCGCGAGCGAGCTTGCGGCTTCGGCCCATCCGACCCGTCTAGCGGCGCGTCTTGATCCAGCGTTATCGGCAGAAACGTTAGTGAAGTTGCAGAAGTGTTCCAGACTGCATCCAAGGCTGGCAGAATTGCTGGGCAACTATGACGTGGATCTGAACCACATCGGCTGCAGGCCGGACCTTCTACGCGGGCACGATCCATATCGAGCTGCCCTTCTTGCTGGTAGTATCTGGCATGCCCGTTCGCTGGTCGCGTTTGTCTCTCAGCCTGAGCTTGCCATCCTTGTTAAACGCATCGGCGTGGATGCACACGCATTCGGAATCCGACACCTGCTGCATGCCGTTGAGAACAGACTGATCGCGGACCCAGAAAAACTCGCTCAGCAAATCGAATACGATGGACATGCATGTCTTGGGGCTTGGCTCCAGGACAGTTCAGCGACCGAGCGTAACCGCGTGCTTCTTCGGTTGCCCGAGGGGACTGCCGCGGAGACTCCAGCACCTGAGCATTGGACCGCCGCCGGCCAATTGCTTTCACTTGTACTAGCTCATTTTGAGACAGAGACCCCGGTGAAATGACAGCCGAACTTTCCGAGGGGCCAATAGCGCCGCAGATGCGTCCAATCGGACCACTGATACCCGCGAGCGAGCTCGAAACCTGGCACAGCGCCGCGCAAGCGCTTGCCGCGGCAGAACGGCATCGGCAGCGCGTTCGAAACTGGGCACGCGCCGTTTACCAGCGGGCGTGGGTGCGCGGCCACATGGAGGGCTCGAATGCAGGCACCGAGGAGATGGCAGGGCTGATTGCGGAGACAATCTCCGAAATCGCGCGACGAAAGGCGGCTCTGGAGCAGGAATTGCCGCAGCTCGTGATGGAAATATTGAGCGATCTTATCGGCGCTTTCGATCCGGGCGAGCTACTGGTGAGGGCTGTTCGTCACGCCATAGAGTGTCAATACAGCGGCGCCGAAGTTTGCCTTCATGTTTCTCCCATGCAAGTCGACATGCTTGCACGAGAGTTTGCTCGATGCGACGGCCAGGATGGTCGACCAAGGGTGCGGATCGAGCCCGACCCGACGTTGTCGCCGCAACGGTGCGTGCTGTGGAGCGAGTACGGCAATGTCGACCTGGGACTTGACGCCCAGATGCGCGCGCTGCGCCTTGGTTTCGGGACGCTATGTGAAAAAGGCGAGCTATGAGAAAGCCCGTCCCAGAACATGACGCTGACGCCGACACTCGAGCTCTCGTTCCAGCAATCTCGTCTTTGAGGGCTGCGGCCAAGCGAATTGACACGCGTGCGGTGCGCGGTCGGATCACGCGGGCTATCGGCACACTGGTTCATGCCGTCTTGCCAGACACTCGTATTGGGGAACTTTGCCTCCTAGAGGACCCGCGAACCGGGCTGTCGCTCGAGGCCGAGGTGATCGGCCTGTCGGGTGATGGTGTATTGCTGACACCGATCGGGGACTTGGTGGGCCTATCCAGCCGCGCAGAGGTCGTGGCCACTGGCCGAATGCGTGAGGTGCCCGTCGGCGGCGATTTGCTCGGTCGCGTGATCGACAGTCGTTGCCGCCCATTGGACGGCAAAGGCGAAATCAAGACCGTCGAAACTCGGCCCCTGCATGGCAGAGCCCCCAATCCGATGACGAGGCGCATGATTGAGCGGCCATTCCCGCTTGGGGTCCGTGTCCTCGATGGTCTGCTGACGTGCGGCGAGGGCCAGCGGATCGGGATTTATGGCGAGCCAGGTGGTGGCAAGTCGACGCTGTTGTCACAGATCGTAAAGGGTGCCGCCGCTGACGTCGTCATAGTGGCGCTCATAGGCGAACGTGGACGGGAAGTTCGTGAATTCATCGAAAGGAATCTTGGTGAAGAGGGCCTTCTCCGTACGGTCGTCGTGGTTGAAACATCCGACCGCTCGGCGGTAGAGCGTGCGCAATGCGCTCCAATGGCGACTGCGCTCGCGGAATATTTTCGCGATCAGGGCCTACGCGTTGCTCTCATGCTGGATTCGCTGACGCGCTTCTGCCGCGCTATGCGCGAAATAGGCCTTGCTGCGGGTGAGCCGCCGACGCGACGGGGCTTTCCTCCTTCCGTTTTTGGCATGCTGCCAGGCCTGCTCGAGCGCGCCGGCATGGGTGAGCGGGGCTCAATCACGGCCTTCTATACGGTGCTTGTAGAGGGTGATGGCACGGGTGATCCAATCGCCGAGGAATCGCGTGGTATTCTCGATGGCCATGTCATCCTCTCACGCGCTATTGCGGCGCGATCGCATTTCCCCGCTATTGATGTGCTGCAGAGTCGCAGCCGCGTCATGGATGCAGTCGTTTCGGGGACACATCGCAAGGCAGCATCCATTTTCCGCGAGCTCCTATCGCGCTATGCCGAGACCGAGTTCTTGATCAATGTTGGCGAATACAAGCCAGGTGGAGATCCCCTGACTGACCGGGCCGTCGCGTCAATCGACGAACTGAGGGAGTTTCTGCGCCAGAGCGAAGATGACGCGTCAGATTTCGAGGAGACGGTCGCATGGATGTCGCGTCTGACCGCGTGAACTGGGTTCAGTCTTCGAGGTTACGGCTTCTGAAGGAAATGCAAGAGCGTCGTGCCCTTGGCGAGCTGTCCAAGAAGGAAGCCCAGCGCGATGTGGCCGCCTCAGCCGTACAAAATGCCGCTAGGGAGCTTGCAATGATACAGCAACATTGTTCAAGAACAGAAGCAGCGCTCTATCAGCATCTGATGTCACTCGACAACTTGTCTAGCGCAGCGCTCGACCGTCACCGCCTTCACACTGAACAGCTTGCCGCTGAGGTCACTTCCAGACGGCAGATGCTTGATGATGCCCAAATCGCTCAAGAGGAGGCTGAGATGGCGGCGTCCAGGACGAGGGAGCTATGGGTCATATGTTCGGCGGCAAGGGACAAATGGCAACAAATCGAGGACGACGTGCGGCGCGCCGTCGAGACTCATTCGGAGGCCGCAGCCGAGATCGAGGCCGACGACGAGATACTGCTGAAATATGCGAGGGGGTCGCTTGCCTAAATGCCGCGCAACCGGATCCGACAGTCGCAAGAGGTCGTCCGAATGACACGACCGTGCAGTCTTTGATAGCCGCTGCGGTCACACCCGCCATGTTCGAACCAGTTCTGAAACTGTCCCGCACGGTTGTCTCGTGGCTCAATGATACAGCAGCGCCCCGCACGCCGTTTCAAAGCCGGATCAACGAGGTGCCGCTATCGGTGCGAACGGCAGGGCTTGTCTGGCAGCAGGAACCTGCTGCCATTCCGATGCTTGACTGCGTCTGGAGAGTGGGAGCCGAAACGGTCATCTTGTCGCTGTCGCGCCCGCTCGTAGAGGAGTTCATCACGACAGTGCAGAACGGCTTGGCCTTCCCTTCCGAGCCAACTGCTTCGCTTATTCTCGAACTCGCTCTTGAGCCGCTTGTCACTCGACTGGAGGAGACGACGCGTCTGAACGTGCAACTCGTGCGCGTATGCGAAGCCACGATGCTGGCTCCTCATCTTGAACTCGACATCATTTTCGGCGCGGTCAAGGGCAAGGGCCGTCTATTCCTGTTCACGCCTCTTGACGGCTTAGTACCGCCTGCGTTTCGCGCGCTAGGCGAACTGCTTGCCCAGTTGCCGCGGCAGCTGGGCGGGCTGCCTCCAGAGCTCCCGCTCATTGTTGCAGGAGAGGTCGGCACGCTTCGCCTTCCTGCGGCGCTTCTTCGAAGCGCATGTGTCGGTGATGCATTGTTGCCCGATATTGCGCCGTTCGGCCGCGGCCAGATCACCCTAGCTGTCGGCCAGTTGTGCGCCGGGGCGGATCTTGACGGCGATGAATTAATCTTGCGGGGGCCTTTCCGCCCGCGACCGTGTCCTTTGGAGAATGCGCATATGACACAACCCGGATCGCAACTGGAGCTTACTAAGGATCTCGACGATGTCGAGATCGTGCTTGTCTTTGAATGCGGCCGCTGGCCTATTTCTCTTGGGGAATTAAGAAGTGCCGGCGAAGGGCATATTTTTGAACTTGGATGGCCGATCGACGGCCCGGTCGACATAGTGGCCAATGGTCAGCGTATCGGGCGTGGCGACATTGTCCGCATCGGAGAAGAGCTGGGCATCAGGCTCCGTGGCGGGTTTGCATGCAATGAGTGAAGCTCAGCCGACAATCCTGGCGCTTCTTGCGGTTACCGCCGGACTCGGTCTGCTGGTTTTAGCAGTTGCCACGACAACGGCCTTTGTAAAGGTATCAATTGTTCTTTTCCTCGTCCGCAATGCGCTCGGGACCCAGACCATACCACCCAATGTGGTGCTGTACGCCGCGGCGATGATCCTCACTATGTTCGTTAGTGCGCCCGTTGCTGAGCAGACCTATGACCGCATGTCGGATCCCAAGCTCCACTATCAGACATTCGACGACTGGGTAAGCGCCGCTAAAGCCGGAAGTGAGCCCTTGCGCGAGCATCTCAAGAAATTCACAAATGAAGAGCAGCGGCGATTTTTCCTATCTTCGACAGAAAAGGTCTGGCCAGAGGAAATGCACGCTGCAGCCACGCCTGATGACTTTGCAATACTTGTACCATCTTTCTTGCTATCAGAATTGAAGCGCGGATTTGAGATAGGATTTCTACTTTATCTGCCTTTTATTGTTATAGATCTGATAGTGACAACTATCTTGATGGCAATGGGTATGTCGATGGTCTCACCAACTGTTATATCTGTCCCGTTCAAGATCTTTTTGTTTGTTGCCATTGATGGTTGGTCAAAATTGATGCATGGGCTTGTGCTGAGTTATACGTTACCGGGAGGCTGATCATCACTGAATCCAGCATCATTACTCTTATGAGCCAATCACTGGTGGTTTTCATGATCTGGATTCTACCGCCGCTCATTGCATCAGTGGTTGTCGGCCTCGTCATCGGCATCCTCCAGGCGGCGACGCAGATCCAGGATGAAAGCTTGCCGCTCACCGTGAAGCTTCTGGTCGTTGTCGCGGTGATTGGGCTGTTTGCTCCTGTGCTAAGCGCCCCGCTCATAGAGCTAGCCGATCAGATCTTCACCGAGTTTCCCGCAATGACACTTAGCTACTAGTCCGCCCCATGGACGCGCCATCGGCCGATATTCAAATTCTGATCCAGACGGCTCTCGAACTCGTCGTTGCGGCAGGTCTTGGGGCAGCCCGCGCGATGGGCATCATGCTGATCTTTCCCGTATTCACACGCTCGCAGATCAGTGGGCTGATCCGGGGCTGTTTGGCTGTTGGCTTCGCACTACCATGCCTGGCACACGTCAGCGGCGGATTGCCGGCGCTGGATTCTGATACACGCCTGATCCAGCTAACCCTGCTCGGATTCAAGGAAGTTTTTGTCGGTGTACTCCTTGGCACTTTTCTTGGCATTCCGCTTTGGGGCCTTCAGGCTGCCGGGGAGCTTATCGACAACCAACGCGGCATCAGCAGCCCGACCGCTTCGGCCGATCCCGCGACGAACAGTCAGGCTTCCGCGATGGGCGTTTTTCTGGGGATCACTGCGATTGCCATATTCGTCGGATCAGGAGGCCTGGAAACTTTGATCAGTGTCCTGTACCGCAGCTACTTGATCTGGCCGGTGTATCAGTTTCACCCGACACTGAGCGGGCCAGGAGCAATGGAGTTGTTGGGGCTTCTCGACCGCATAATGCGCACGGCATTATTGGTATCGGGGCCTGTCGTGTTCTTCCTGATACTGATTGATATATCGATGATGCTGCTGCGTCGCTTTGCCCCGCAATTTAAGGCGAGCCAACTGTCTCCGGCAATCAAGAACATTGTCTTTCCAGTTCTCACGGTCACCTACGCTGCCTATCTGGTGGAGAGCATGAAACTGGAGGTCACACAAGCCAACGGCGCGCTGGAGTGGTTCGACAAATTGCTGCCATGAGCGACACAAGTGAAGAGAAGACACACGCCGCCAGCCCGAAGAAGTTAAGTGAAGCGCGCAAAAAAGGACAGCTGCCACGTAGCTCCGATTTCGTCCGCGCGGTCGGGACTTGCGCTGGGCTCGGCTACCTTTGGCTAAGAGGCAGCGTGATCGAGGACAAATGCCGGGAAGCGCTCCTATTAGCCACCAAGTTGCAGAGCCTACCTTTCGATACCGCGGTGCCGCAGGCATTGGTTGTGCTCGTCCAACTCACCGTCGCGGCTGTTGGCCCGCTGCTTGGAACCCTCGTCGCCGCGGTGATTTTGGCCAGCCTGCTAGCCAATGGTGGATTTGTCTTCTCTCTGGAGCCGATGAAGCTCAGCTTTAAGAAAATTGACCCCTTTGAAGGGCTGAAGCGCTTGGGGTCTGCTCGTTCCATGGTCGAAGTCTGCAAGACCATGTTCAAGGTATTGGTTCTCAGCGCAACCTTTTCCATTGTCCTTCTCGGGATGTGGAAGACAATGGTCCCTCTGCCGATCTGCGGCATGGGCTGTGTTGGCCTCATCTTTATGGAGACAAAATTGCTGATGGGAATTGGCGCCGGCGCACTGCTGGTCGGCGGACTGATCGATCTCCTGCTCCAGCGCGCGTTGTATCTGCGCGAAATGCGCATGACCAATACCGAAGTGACGCGCGAGTCGAAGGATCAGCAAGGAGCGCCAGAGTTGAAAGGTGAACAGCGTCGCATCCGCGAGGAGGCGGCCGACGAGCCTGCGCTTGGCGTGCATCGCGCCACGCTGGTCTTAACAGGAAGGGCGGTCCTGATCGGTCTGCGTTACGTTCGCGGTGAAACCGGGGTGCCGTTCTTAGTTTGCCGTGCCGAAGGTGAGCGCGTTTCACATGTGTTGAGTGAGGCGCGGGCACTACGCCTGACGATCGTCCATGACCATGTCTTAGCGCGTCAGCTGATAAGCACTACAAAACTCGGCCACGCGGTTCCTATGCAATATTTCCAGCCTGTCGCGAAAGCATTCTTTGCCGCAGGCTTGGCCTAGTCATTGGAAGTCCACGACTGCCCAGTTCAAAACTGACCTGGTTCCATGCTAGTGGCAAATGTCGGCTGGCCATCCGTGCCCCAGTGTCTCTGTCAGGCCAACCGCGCAACCGCGGGCCTGGGGCAATCACTCCCCTCGGATCTGCCACCCAGCAACTACGGCAAGTCCTCCGGGCATGACCTTTCAGCCTCTGCTGGCCGGTGCGTGGCGCAGTCCGAGGTTTTGAGGCCGGCAGTGCGGATTTGATTGGTGCAGCCGTTGGAATGCCCTCGTCAGCTAGTCGTCAACTAAGCGCCCTATGTTGAACAGCCGTGCTAACTTGAGCTCGGTTGCGAAACATAGGAGTACGAATCGTCATGTATGGTCGAATTGGTGGCTCATCCGATAGTTACCGCGCGCATAATGCCGGCGAGCAATCGGATGCAGGAAGCGAAGGGTTCGCGGACACATTTGCCCGAATGCACTTATCCGGATCGGAAGGTAGCGGCGCCTCATCATCGGCGGCTCCCCAAGCATACTCCCTCAATTCCCGACCTCCTGTGGTGGAGATCAACAGGACTTCCTTCAGGAGACAGGTGAGGCAATTTCATGGTGATGAAATCACGCACATCGCCGACAATCCTCAAGAGTATTCGGAGTTCGTATCGTCACGAGCCAGGCGCACCGCGGACGTTGCTCAGCAATATGGCATCCGTCGAGATACGGAGCACGCGCGATATTTCAGTTACCAATTGGGAGACCGGAGTGCCGGACTGCTGAGAATGGAAGGCGGATTCAGCATGAACGAGTTCGAATCGGAAAGTTGGCGGGAACAATTTCCTGGTCGAACTGAGGTCACTTCCATAGTGGATCTTCAAGTCGCCCATCCGCTCGTCGAAAATGCGGGCGATATTCTGCTGGAGCATCAACTTCGGATAGACGGCGACCGACCGTTGCTGAATTGGCGTGCGGCTAATCCGGAAGCACAAGCGCGCGCGCAGACGATGGGGTTTGTTGAAGTGGATCATGGCGACCTGGTGCTTGACCCTACGCAGCATCCCGACAAATGGACGAAGAACAGTGCCGGTGAGTGGCAGCGTGCAGGCAAACCTCCACTCTATCTCCACAAAAACGAGGACAGCGACAGCAGCGATAGCGGGTCCGACGACGATTTCATGTGATTTGTCGACCCGCCGCCGAGCCTTGCAACTGGTGACGGTTGCAAGGCTGTTGGCAGTGAATGCTAATTGTCCGGCGACAGCCCCGCCTTAGCGCCAGCGCCGCCGAGCAATCCAGCCCATCTCCCAGACAATAAACTGCGGATGCGCATCGTGGGTGCTTGCGAGCGGATTGTATTCGGGCCGGAACTCCGCCTCTTGGATACGAGCTCTCCCGAATCCAATTTTCTCCACCACACCGTTGGGTCGTTGCGATGCGCCGATCCCGATCGGATCGGCTATGCCTGCTCCGCGCTCGCAGGAAGACCTTCCGCCTCGATCTTGGCGGCGCGATCTCGGCGATAAGTTGGATGGGAGGCAAGATACGCCGCCACGTCAACAGCAGGTAACGCGACATCGCAAATCGGCCCTGACGGTAGCCGATCGACTCCAATCGCCGGACCGCAACTCGCGCAGCGGCATTCGCGGTTTGGCCAGGAGAAATGCTCGCTGACTCACAGCGTGGCCGGCCGCATTCTGCCCTAGACCCCAAAGTACGTGCCCTGTCATGCAGCCTGCGCCGACGGGAGCTCGGCACGCGAATGGCGTGGTTGGCGGCCAAGCCCCGAGGTCAACAAGGACTTACAGAAAGCGGGGGTGAGTTTGCCGCGATGAATTATGACCTTCTCGCGACCGGACCTAGCATCGGCTTCCTCTCGCTCTCGATTGTAGCCGCGCTGTTCGTTGGATTTAACGTGGCAAGCGGTGAATTCGGAATCAGCCAGCCCTTCCAAGTTTCTGGCCATGACGGGGCGACTCGTGTGGATGTGCACCCACATCGGGCTCGGCATCGCACCATTGACCAGCATCTTGGGCTGCAGCTTCATCTCAAACAGCTTTCCTGGCTCGCCACGCAGCGCGACCGGTGCCTCCGGCGGCATCAATTCGTCGGCATTGCACAAATGTTCCAGGTATTTTTGCGCCGGAAATGCGTAGGTCTTCATGCAATCAGTCGTAATGCCGGCTTTTCCTTCATTCAATGCGTTGGCCTGTCCCAGCACCATGTTCAGCAACCCTTTGAGCTGGTCTGTGCGTTCGTGCACTTTGGGTAGCTGGGTGGAGGTGAGTAGCAGGCGTACATTACGCCCCTGCAACCCGGCGAGACAGGTTTGCATCTCAACGGCCTGGGCTCGCAGGTACTGGGCCACATCGTCCACGACCTTACCGGCCTCCTCAGGCTTCATCTGGCGCACTTGGGAGACGACGCTTTGCTGACCGGCCAGATCGAACTGCAAAAGTTCGTCCAATCGTTTGAGCCGCTCCGTCAATACCTCCATTGACAACGCGGCGCTCCCGATTGTCGAGCCTGCCCCCGACGAACTCGCACCCACCTCTTGCGCTCTCACCTGTGTACTCGCAACTTGATCCGAGCGCGCGAGAACCTTGGCTGCTGGCACTGTGCCGGCGTTCGCAGCGACTGGTGTTGATGGCTGCCCGGCGGCAGAAGTCCCGGCGCGAGCTGCCGACTTATGCTTTGACTTCCCTTTCCTTCGCGCTGTAGTGCCTTCTGACACTGCAGCCGTACCAGCAGTGTCAGCCGGTATCGCAGCGCCTGCCCTGGCCGGCATCGCAGCGCCCGCCTGGGCCTGTGGCGCCATGATGGCTGACGGCGGAGACTGCAGGTTCAACAAGTGCATGGCATCGTGCGCAGTGATCCATGCATCGTCCACGATCCGTTCGAACAGTTTCAATGGGAGGCCGGCATCTGGGTAGGTATGGCTTAGCTTGGTATGCACCTCGTGCAACGCCAATCCAAAATCCGAAAGCCGCTCCATGATTTTTTCTACAACCGCGCAATCATGAGCGTTGAGTGCTTTGCCATCATCCATTATGCCCTTCGCCAAAGAGAGGGCGCGAAGAGCTTCTTGAACGGCGCTTGCCATCAGCTGCACCACTCCATTTCGACCGACGAGGAGTTCCTTCAAATCTGGCTCGAACCTGCTCGCCCGCAGTTCAATCTTGGCCCGCGCAAGACCGATCCGCTCACGGACCAGCCAGATCCTGACACTCAGTACCGAGCCGGCACGCAGCCGCAGTGCGCACCGCTCGGCTTCCCGCATCACGGGCGTTCCACTGGATAGGCTAGCGGTGGCAGCGCAGGCGGATCGCTGCCGTTCGGAGCGCCATGCCTTTTTTTCCCACCACTTAATTGCCGCCGTATGGTGGTTCTCCACATTTAAAATCAACAGCTCCTGCCGGTCCGCCTGGGAGTAGGAGTAGAGTTTATCGACCATACCTGCCGCTTTCTTGGTCTTTTTGTCCAATTTCGTGATCGTCGACAGGCCAAGTTTGTCTACTTCATTCGCGGCGTCGCACACGATCTGGCAACATCTACGCACCTTGTCGTCTGGCATAATTGTCTGCGCCTCAGCCGCAGGCAGGCTAGCGCGGTACTCCAGAATTGCTGAGGCTGCATCGACGACCCGACTGATCAGCTCCACCGCCTCCTCGGGGACGTCGGTTTTCCTGGCCGCAGCCTCGCAATCAGTCAGTTGTTGAACAAGACTGTTCATTCTGAGCTGTGTCGGACTGATATCTTCATTTGACGATGAGCTGGTGCCTTCCACCTGCGCGGTTGATAGTTGGCTACCGACCGGCGCCATGGCTTCGCCCTCAGACATGGAGGGAGAACTGCGCCGCCTTGCGGCTGCGCCACGTGGCGCTACGGTTCCGCGTGGTGGCGCAGCGGCTCCACGTGGCGGTGCGTTCAGGATTTGATCTTCGCCAATCGAGGCGCCTGGCAGACTTTCGCGGGCATCGCCTGGACCGCGCGCAACTGGAAGGGAGGAGGGCCTCCTATCGGCGTCCCCAGAGCGCATCTGCTCCACAACGGAATCGAATGACTGTCCACCTTCTCCCGCAGCAAGACTTGATTGCGAAAGGGAACTGCTCGCCCGCCCCGCGCGGCTGGCTCCAGTTTCAGCCTGCGATTTCCGTGGTCGGCCAATGCCCTTCATATTGCGTCTCCGTAGTAGGCGAGAATGTGCTGCTATTGTGCTGGCGGCTGACGAGACCAGCGGCATCTTTCGGTTAACGTCACGGTCAGCCAGACCCGCGACGGCGTAATGTTCCCGCCAAAGTGCTTCTCAGTAGCAGGCCAAGATTGGCCCGAGCTCACAGGACTTTCGCAACGTTGCCATCGATGTCCTGAGATTATCAGCGCTTCAGTCCGCCGATTTCCAGGAACAGCGAATGAAATCAGACCAACTCGGCTAGCTCCCCTTCCTAGACACGTGCCTGACGATTTTATTGAGGCGTCACTCCTCTCGTTCGCCACCGACAAAGTCACACATTTGCTTCAGAGATGCGTGTGCGTTGCGTATCGCGCGGGAAACCATTTCGATCTATAGTTACAAAAAGTGTCGAGACGGGACCTTTGGATCCGAAGGTCAGGCACGGCCGGCCTAGATAGACCGCTTGGCTGACGATTAGCTGACGATGGGAGTTCTCACGAACAGGGCAAGAAAATCCGACCGCTTCAAGCTTTCGATATGGTGAGAAGAGGATCCGCACCGGCCTCCCAAAGCCGGCAGACCATCCCATGTTCGTACGGTCGCCGACCTTCTCGAAGCCAATGAGCTCACCGCGCCGGGCCGTGATGTGCAGGCGAGAGAATGGTGATGCAAAGACCGAGTTCCTGCTCGTTGCGTGCGCCCGTGGAGCCAGCAAGAATACGGTCATTGCGGTCATGCAGCACGTGGACCGTGTCTCCTGTTCGACACCACAGCATCGAGGATGCAAACGAGCTGCTGCGGCTGCCATTCGGTCGCGGCACGCGTGGACGGCGGGATTGGCCGAACAGCCGAGATCGTCGTCGACTGTTCGATGCGAGAGCAAAATCCTGCAGAGCATACATTTTTGCGCTGGCCGGTTTTTGTCGAAAGCCGTCAGGTTCTCGAAAGCTCCCGCCCTTAGCTTGATCGAGGTTAACCTTTAACACGTCGCCGCCAATGGCAAATGCCGGAGTACCTGATGATCGCAGCAATTGGGAGTGGAGTTAGCAACTTCGGGACTTCCTTGATCCGAAAGGGCCATGGGGATTCGAAATCCGAGCATCCTAGTGATGGCAAGCCGGCTGGTGGGAATGACGGCAAGCCGGCTGGTGGGAATGATGGCAAGCCGGCTGGCGGGAACGACCGGGCGGATAACCGGACCGTTTCAAATGATCAACTTCAAGACAACTCACAGTCTGCAGCACAAAGTGAAGCCTTCCAAAGTATCCTGCGATCGTTCGCGTGCCAATTCGCGAGCGATGCGATGGCTGAGGCCGATGAAGCTTTGGATGACACAGAAGATGCCTGACGCGGGAAAATCCGGCGTGAGGTCATACAGGCCGTTATCGACGGCACAACTCCAACAGAAAAAGGAATGATCATGGCTGCAGTTGATAATAATAAAAAATCAGGCAATACCAACACCAATAGCACTGGCAACACCGATAAAACTAACAGTAGCACTCCCGCCAATACAAGCGGAGCTGATGCTACTGCTTTTCAGGCGCAAGTGCAAGAACTAACCAATGTTAGCTTGGAGGCGACGAAAAGGAGTGTCCAGTTGCGCACTCTAACGACCAATCTCCAGACCATCAAGAAGGCCGCCGACGAACGCGTTTCGTAATGTCGGAAGCGGCTTTTAGACTGCCCCTAGCGCGTCTCCTTATTGACGCGACGTAGTCCCGAAATGAGCCGCATGGCAATTGCCGTGCGGCTTCTATCCTGTTTGAGAGATGCTCTGTGGATGACGCCGTTTCCCTCCGTTTCGAAGTGCTTTCGGGGCTCTATTGCGGACTGACCGGCAAGACGGATCTTCAAACGTGTTTAATCGGCAGCGGCTTCGATGCCGATTTGGTCTTTGTCGAGCAAGGACTGGCACCGCATCATCTTCGTGTAACTCTTCTTGGCAAGTCGATCGAACTCGAGGCGCTTGCACCCGGACTCAGTATCGAGGGCAACCGGAATATCGCCGCAGGCCAGTCCGTTGTTGTGCCCCTTCCTGCCGTCCTGCTCGTAGGCGAGATGTCCATTGCTTGGTCCGTGCAGGATGCAGAGCCGCCTGGTTCGACCGGCATACCGCGCCTACCGATCGGTGTGCTCGCCATGGTCATAATCAGCTCACTCGGGATCGGCGCGCTTTCGGGCATGTTCTCCTATCTTGGCAATGCAAGTGGATCGAGCCCCAATTCACTTCGGGCTGAAGTCGCGTCCAGAACGATCAGTCACCGCGCTGACAATGAACTTACGGGGGCAGCGGCCAAAGAGCTGCAGGAGGAAGTCGATCGAGCGGGTCTTCTCGACGTCAAGATTGGCTCCGCAAAGGGTGTTGTGACCGCCGAGGGCACCGTCACGTCTGAATCGGTCATCAGCTGGCAGAAGCTTCAGCAATCGTTCGATCGTCGCACCAAGGGTACTCTAACACTGGTGAACGGAGTGCTCATCAAAGAGGAGAAGGCGCCATCCGCAATCGCGGTCGAAGCTGTGTGGCATGGGGCCCAACCGTATCTTGTCATCGACAGCGAGAAGTATTTTGTCGGGGCCATTTTGGCTGATGGATGGGTAGTCGATCGTATTGAGGACAGCCGTGTGCTGCTGAGCAGGAATGGCCGCATTGCTGCTCTCCCATATTGAAAGCTCGCAGGCCCCATCAAGCAGCACTCTATGGCCAGCCAAACATCCTGTCGCGCTCGGTGCTGACAAGCTGGCTGCGTTGGAAACATTTGCTGCCCAGCCATTTCGCGCCTGTTTGTGGCTCTCATGCAGGGTCACGCGCTGGCCAAGGCCGAGGCGCCTTCGGAGTTCGAAAGCTACGTTTCAGGGCGTAACAGCAGAGTAAGTCTCAACCGATTGCAAAGGTGTCTCGATGGCCAACGTCCTGCGTGACTTCATCAAGCGTGCGCCGGCCAGCCCGGATTTAATGGTTGCGTTGATGCTGCTTCTGGCTGTCGCGATGATGGTCATGCCTATCCCGGTCGTGGTGGTCGACGCACTGATAGGATTCAATATGGGGTTGGCCATACTGCTGATGATGGTTGCCCTGTATGTCAGTACTCCACTTGATTTTTCCTCTTTGCCCGGCGTTATTTTGATTTCCACTGTATTCCGTCTCGCGCTGACGGTCGCAACGACGCGACTGATCCTGGCCGAGGGGGAGGCCGGCAGCATTATTCATACCTTTGGCGATTTCGTCATCTCAGGCAATATCGTGGTGGGTTTCGTCATATTTCTGGTCGTCACCATGGTGCAATTCATGGTCCTCGCGAAGGGTGCCGAACGGGTGGCAGAAGTGGCGGCGCGTTTCACGCTGGATGCTCTGCCGGGCAAGCAAATGGCGGTCGACGCAGAGCTACGCAACGGCCACATCGATGCCAACGAATCCCGCCGGCGGCGCGCCGAATTGGAGAAGGAAAGCCAACTATATGGCGCGATGGACGGCGCGATGAAATTTGTGAAGGGCGATTCCATCGCCGGGCTGGTGGTTATCTGCATCAACATGCTGGGTGGAATTTCGATCGGTCTGCTCTCCAAGGGCATGTCCTTCGGCGAGGTGCTGCATCACTATACTCTGCTGACGATAGGCGATGCATTGATATCGCAGATTCCGGCCCTTCTGCTCTCCATTACTGCGGCGACCATCGTCACCCGTGTGACTGGGACGGCGAGGATCAACCTCGGTACCGAAATGGTCAGTCAGCTCACGGCCAGTACTCGAGCCTTGCGGCTGGCGGCCGGCGTCCTGGTCGTGATGGGGTTCGTTCCTGGGTTTCCCCTCCCCGTCTTTCTGATGCTGGCCGCAGTGTTCGCTGCGGTAAGCATTGTCAAGGCTGATGTGCTGGGCGCCGGCACTGCCGATGCGAAAGATGGAACTGCAGCGGAGCCTAAGCAAGCCGCGCCTGCGAAGGAATTCCCGATCGCATTTTTTTTAGCGCCAAATCTTATGCAGGCGATCGATCAAGCCGAATTGCAAAAACATATTGGGCGCGTTTCGCTCCTGGTCACAGCCGATCTGGGCATTATCGTTCCCCGCATCCCTGTCTTGGTTGACGAGCAGCTGCCTACATCGCAATTCCGGATAGATGTCGAGGGCGTGCCAGTCGAACAGGACGCGATAGATCCAAGCCAGATGACGCTCCGAGCCGATGTAGCGCACGTCGACTCGAGCGGTATCCCCCTTAGGCGTGAGCCGAAAACGGACAGACTCCCGGTCGAACATACCCCTGCACAGGCCCTTACGGGCGCCGGCACGGAGCATTGGGCTCCCGGCGAACTCCTCGCCTTGCGCGTCCATGCAACGTTGACCCGCTACGCACCGCGATTGGTGGGCATCCAAGAGACCCGACATTTCCTGGGCCGAATGGAGCAGGAATATTCTGATCTTGTGAAAGAGGTGCTGCGCACGACGCCGATTCCTCGGATTGCCGATGTTCTGCGCCGCCTCCTGGAGGAAGGTATCCCAATCCGCCACACCCGTCTCGTGTTGGAGGCATTGGCCGAATGGAGCGAGCGTGAGCAAAACGTTGCCCTGCTGACGGAATATGTCCGTTCTGGTTTGAAGCGACAGATCTGCCACCGCTATGCCAACACCGAGGGCATCGTGTCCGCCCTGGTCGTCGAACGCGAGAGCGAGGATGTGATGCGTGGCGCGGTTCGAGATTCGGATGCAGGCCCCTATCTCGCACTGGAGGATCGGCAAAGCGAAGCGATGCTATCACAGATACGTCAGGTCCTTTCGAACACAGAACCGGGTCAAACCCGCCCTATTCTGTTGACGTCAATGGATGTCCGACGTTTCGTCCGCGGCTTTCTGACGCGAAACGGGATCGATCTCGCCGTGCTGTCTTATCAAGACCTCGCCTCCGACTTTACAATTCGCCCGGCAGGATCCGTCAAACTCCCGCACGGATCGAACAGCGGATTGTTAGAGTAGTTCCACCTTTCCTAACTGAACGCGACCCGCCTCCCTGATAACCGAGAGATAATATGAAATTTGTTAGAAATACAGTTTCTCCATCGCCTATGTTTCTGCGCCGGAGCTCACTTCTTTTTGCCGTACTCGCCATTCTGCCTTTGGGCGGTTGCGCCAGCTGGCAAAAGCCCGCTCTTTCCGTGCAGGAGACATCTTCCCCAGAGTTGCTCAGCGCCGATCAAATCGATCCGGCTATGCGCGAACGCATTTTGCGCGAAGTTGGTCAGGATGTTCAAGAGCGGGCTTTGCGGAATGAGGTGAAGCAGCACCCGGACAATGTTGATGCGGCGATACGGCTTACAAAAGCCTTGGTGGCCCAGAAGCGCCCGCACGAAGCGGTTGAGGTGCTCGACAGCGTCTTGGTTGCAGCCCCAGCAAACGTACGTGCATTGAATGCGAAGGGCGTGATCTTGGACATTGAGGGGCGGCATGACGCGGCACAGGCCCTGTATCGGCGAGCTCTCGAAACCGAGCCAGGGAATCAGATGGTGCAGCATAACTTCAATCTGTCGCTTGCCTTAACGGCAAGTCCGAACAGCCAAGGTTAGCACGATCGCAATAGGTGGGCACAGCGCATGTGCAGCCTATTCCCCGGCTCGAGACGCGCTCGGCTCCCATCATAGATGGCCTCTGAAGAGAGCCATATCTGCGCAAAGCTGTTGCTCCAGATCTGGCCGGCAGAGGTCGGCAGGAGAGCCGGATGACATCTCTCGGCCACCCGCAAGGCCATCCGCCTCGCTTCGTTGCCAGAGCGCCTTCGTGGTTGCCACGCGAGATACGCTCAGGATGGATTTGATTAATTCACGCGCGAATGCCTGCCTCTAACTTGGGGCAGGCGCGACCGCTCCCATAATGCAATACGCTGCCTCTAGGCCGATGGACGATGACGGGATACTTCCCCGAGACTTCAATGGTGGGGAGCAGCGCACCCGTCGATCCATTTGCTTTCAGCGTCAACCGCCACTATGTAGCGACACTTCGCCCGACTGTGTTTCAAGCTGCCCGGAGAAGTTTATGACAGAAGAAGCCCACAACACCGACATCCTCATCGAGCTCACTGCCGAGGTTGTATCAGCCTACGTCTCCAACAACCCCGTCCCGGCGGGGGAGCTTCCTGCCCTGATCGCCCAAGTGCACGGGGCTCTAAAAGGCACGGCCGGACTATTACCGGCAGAAGAGCCTGTGCCTGTGAAAAAACCTGCTGTCCCGATCAAAAAGTCGATCGAACCGGACTACATCATTAGCCTTGAAGACGGCAAGAAATTCAAATCGCTAAAGCGCCATCTGTCGACGCACTATGGTCTGACCCCGGACGAATATCGCGCCAAATGGGGTCTGCCGTCGGATTATCCGATGGTGGCGCCGAATTACGCCGCTACGCGCTCCGCCTTGGCCAAGACCATCGGACTCGGCCGCAAACCGAAAGAGCCGGAAGCCCCGGTGCCGGCGCCGGCGAAACGGACCCGCAAAAAGGTCGCAGCCTAAATCCGTATCAACAGTCGTTCGGGACGCGCGGCAGCCGTAGGCCCAATCTGCGCGGAATCAAAAGGCGGGGACGAGCCCCGCCTTTCCCGTCCAAGAGCCTCATTCCAGAGGAATTCGCGACGGCTCCAGCAATCGCTGCCGCGGCATTACCTGGTTGCATGCTCCGGCCGGGTTTCGAGCCGGTCAATGCGTTCGGAGTATGCCGCATCCTTGCCGCACGCGTTAGCCAGCCTTGCTGAGGCTGCCTGCAGAGGACTTGCCGGTGCGGCGATCCTGTTCGACCTCGTAGTTTATCTTCTGGCCCTCATTAAGGGTCGACAGGCCCGCTCGTTCAACAGCGGAAATGTGGACAAAGACATCCTGACCGCCGTTGTCGGGCTGAATAAAACCAAAACCCTTGGTGCTGTTGAACCACTTCACCGTTCCAGTCGCCATATATCCATTCCTTTGTAACAAGTCGCAACTTAGGCAGGCCATTCACGCCAGCCTGATTTGTACACGAGACTTTAGGCGCAGCAAAATCGGAAAATTGCAAGGCCCACTCGACCGCCTGATCTCCAGCAGCACCTGCCACACATGCGAGGCGCGTGCCAGACGAGGCGTATGCCAGACGTTTCGTCGTGCGCTGTCGCTCAAACGTCGACAGAAACAATGACCCAACCCTGCAAACTCGGCACATCTTGTGGACGTGCTTGGGTCGCTGCTCGACCGCAATACCCGCTCCTGACCGATATCGTCGGCCAAAATGACGATGTTTTTGTCATCAGACCGAAAGATCAGGCGCGCAGCGACACTGCACACTCAAACCGAGACCCGCGAACCTCGATTAGCTTCGGCCTGCTACGAAGCGCGGTTGCCTGCTTCTGAGGCGGGCCATTGTCGGTTTGAATCAACTGTCGGGTTCGGAACCCCAGACTGTCGGCAAGTTGACAATGCGCGTTCAGACGGCACAAACCACCCGATCGCTTGTGAGCGAGATGGTTTGGCAGATTGAGCAAGGGCGGGACTCAGCTATGCCGCCCAGGCTGCTGACAAGGCCAAAGCAGCGTAGGTGCGGAGTGAAATCCAAGGTCCACATGGGTCGTCGCGCGTCCCGTGCGCCTGGGAAGGCGCCGGCCCGGCCAAGCTTTTCCCAGATCGTCCGGATGACGCAAGCTTCGCTGAGCGTCAATGAACGTTCGGGCGATGACCAGGCGTCGTGCGTTGCAATCTGGACGGTCCAGGATATCCCAGCCCGCTTGGCTGGCCACACTTGAAGCTCCAGCATACCGGCTGGCACAGGCCAATTGGACTCTGCGCTGCCCTCAATGCGCTGGTGGCACGGTCAATGCTTGTCTATCGATCCGGCCGCCCATGCGTGATGCTGTCGGTCGACGTTCGCAAACCAGACCCTCGGCGAACCCAGCGAAGGGGCTCGCCGGTACGACGAGGGACCTTACCTCTTTATGCGCGGCATCATTGTCGAGGATGACATGTTGCCTTACACGTCGTCCCCTCGCGCTCGGGGCTTTGAGGGGCGGATGAAGTCCTGATGGCGGTGGCACTGCTGCATGTTTGCGTAAGACCCATCAGTCACGATCGCGTTGTCCTTCGATGTCGCGGTGCTGATAGGCGGGCAGATCGGTGTGCGCGGCGCCCGCCAAAGGATCGTCGTCACGCCGGAGGAGGCGAGCGCCGTAGCCGGCGCGCCGGCGAAAGGCGCTTTCTGTCGGATGCCCGACAATGTCGGATATCGCAAGTATCAAGGTTGGATCAAACCTTGCAAATCGGGGCTTTCTTACTTGGCACGGCGCATGCTCAGGTATCCGCAAACACCCAATGGATAACGAGCAGACTTCCCATGGCCCCACCAAAATACTGCCGAACGTTCCCCGGACGCATCCAAAGATGAGGCCCGCGTCAGGCCCGGCAACACGCTGACGGCTCATCTGGCTCGGCGTCGCGTGCCGATCCACTTTCTCCCAATAGGCGTCGGGAGACATAGAGCCTTCAAAATGAGGAACAAATCACTTTGCCAGGAACCCAGCCCATAATCCCACTCTCCCTATCAGAACTACCAAGCAAGCCCCGCACTCACGGGCTTCGCAGGACGTCCGTTGCGACCGAGTTGGGCGGCGCGAGGACGGCTCCGGTCCCCGTCGCATGGGAGGACGGCAAGGCGACGGATTTCGTGCTCGACAACGGCATGGAGGTGGTCGTCATTCCCAACCACCGGGCGCCGATCGTCAGCCACATGGTGTGGTACAAGATCGGCAGCGCCGACGAGCCGCCGGGCAAATCCGGCATTGCCCATTTTTTCGAGCATCTGATGTTCAAGGCGACGACCAACCATGCGGCCGGCGAATTCGACCGCGCAGTGTTCGAGATCGGCGGCTCGCAAAATGCCTTCACCTCCTCCGACTACACCGCCTTCTATCAGACAGTGGCGCCGTCGGCGCTCGAGCTGATGATGAGCTTCGAGGCCGACCGAATGCGAAACCTCATCCTCACCGACGATGTCGTCAAGACCGAGCGCGACGTGGTCATCGAGGAGCGCCGCTCAAGCACCGACACCAACCCGCAGGACGTGCTCCATGAGGAGATCGACGCGACGCTGTGGCAGAACCAGCCCTATCGCATCCCGATCATCGGCTGGATGCAGGAGATCGAGCAGCTGAACCGCGTCGACGCCACCGCCTTCTATGAAAAATACTACTGGCCCAACAACTCCGTGCTGATCGTGGCCGGCGATGTCGAGCCGGAGACGGTGAAGGTGCTGGCCGAGAAGACCTATGGCAAGGTGGCGCGCGGGCCCGACCTGCCGCCGCGCATCCGGCCGGTTGAGCCCGAGCAGAACACCAGGCGCACCGTCACGCTCTCCGACGCCCGCGTCAGCGTGCCCAGTTTTTCGACGCAGTGGGTGGTGCCGTCTTACCATACCGCCAAGCCGGGCGAGGCCGAAGCGCTCGACCTGCTGTCCGAAATCCTCGGCGGCGGTAACCGCAGCCGGCTCTACCAGGCGTCGCTGTCCAGCAAGGTATCGCTTCCAGCGCCTGCGCCTATTTCCAGGGCACCATGCTCGACGACACCAGGTTCGCCATCTATGGCGCGCCGCGCGGCGATGCCAAGCTGGCCGATCTCGAAGCGGCGGCCGCTGCCGAAGTCGCTCGCATTGCCAAGGATGGTGTCAGCAGCGAGGAACTGGGCAAGGCCAAGGAGCGCTTTGTGCGCGATATGATCTTTGCCGAAGACGACCAGGACGACCTCGCCTGCATATACGGCTCGACGCTGGCCACCGGCGGCACCGTGAAAGATGTCGAGGAACGGCCGTCTCGCATCCGCAGGGTTACCGCCGCGCAAATCAAAGCAGTTGCCGCCCGCTATCTCGCGTTCGACCGTTCGACCACGGGCTATCTCTTGCCCAAGACGGAGAATGAAGAGATGACGCTCGGCGCTCAGCCCCATGCTGCGATGAACATCCAGGAGGTGAAGTCCGAAA
This sequence comes from Mesorhizobium sp., assembly GCA_004020315.1. Lineage (GTDB taxonomy): Bacteria > Pseudomonadota > Alphaproteobacteria > Rhizobiales > Rhizobiaceae > Mesorhizobium. The sequence continues at coordinate 75,826 of SAQG01000001.1, read as the reverse complement.
AGGGCATGATCGCCTGGCTGGTGGAGGACCACACAGTGGAAATCGTCAACATCGGCTTTGCCTTCAACGGCGGCATCACGCAGGACCCGGTCGGGAAGGAGGGGATGGCCAATCTGATGGCCGGCCTGTTCATCGAAGGCGCCGGTAATTACGACAGCGATGCCTTCCAGATGAAGCTCGACGATGCCGGCGCCGAGATGGGTTTGGAGGCGCAAAGACACTACATCTGCGGATCGGTGTGCATGCTTCCCAAACAGCAGGACGCCGCGTTCGGCCTGCTTCGGCTCGCACTCAACGCGCCGCGCTTCGACCAGGGGCCGATCGATCGCGTCCGCGCCGAGATTGTCTCCGACATCGTCGGCAGCGAGCGCGACCCTGACGCAATCGCTCAGCGCAAATGGCTGCGCGCGATCTATGGCACGCATCCTTTTTCGAGGCCGGGAGAAGGCACAAAAGAGAGCCTCGCCGGCATCACGCCGCCCGACCTCCTCGCCTTCCACAAGGCGATTTTCGCTCGCGACGGGCTCCATATTGCCGTGGTCGGTGACATTGATGCAAACACGCTGAGGGAAAGGCTCGACCAGCTGTTTGGTGACTTGCCTGAGCAACAAACCCTCGCCCCCGTCGCCGATTGTACCGAAGCTCGGCCAACTGGTGGAGGAGAACTGCGACCTGCCGCAGACTTCGCTGCGATTGGCCTGGCCTGGCGTGAAGCGTAGCGCGCCGGATCACTTCGCCACCGTGCTGATGAATGACATCCTCGGCGGCTCGGGCATGACTTCCCGCCTTTTCGAGGAGGTGCGCGAAAAACGCGGCCTTGCCTATCACGTCAGCTCTGAACTGACCCTTGACAAGCTTCTGGTTACGACAGAGACACGCTCGGACTGCGCCGCCCAAACGCTGAGCATCGTGCGAGATGTGGTAAAGCAGATGGCGCAGCAAGGACCGACCGGGGCCGAGCTCAAGGCGGCGAAGAAGCACCTGATCGGCACCTATGCCATTGACCGTCTGGGCTCGACCAGCTCGATTGCAGACCGGCTCCTGGATTTGCAGATTCACAAGGCCGACGTCGACTACAACCAGCGTCGCGCCCGCAGCATCGGTCGGGTGACGCTCAAACAGGTCAAGGCGGCGGCCAAGAAGCTGCTTTCGGCCGAGCCCGCCATTTTGGTGGTCGGCCCGCCGCTGGGCGGCAAGGATGAGTAAAGAAACTCATCTCGCCTTCCTTCTTCCTTGGGGCTTCTCGTGGGAAGAGCGAATATGGAGGCCGGTGGGCCAAGCAGATCATGCAGACCCGCGGAGTCGTTTCGCGGGCCTTGCGCGGCATTGGCGGTCCAGGCGGGCCTCTCGCCGAAACGGCGCTCCTCAGCATGTATGCCGCCTTTTGCAGAATACAGTCGCACGCCACCAGCAGGCAGCGGTGGATGAAGCAAACATCCGGCTGCTCAATCCATCAACTGATGAACCGCGGGCACTCAAACTAACCGAACTGTTGTCGTATGTTTGGTCTACCAGCTGCTTTGCCGAGGCCCTAGGACGAACCCGCTGGTGCAGAATACACACCGACGGCCTGTCGACCTGGATGTTCGCTGCGTTGAGGAGGAATCCGGTATTGCCCCTGTGCCTGCCGATGATCCGCCGTCTGAAATCCCCGCACCTGTTTGGCGCCATCGACCGCCTGCCGGCACTCGGCAGACCGGTTGGCAATAAGACGTTCGAGGTCGTCAATCCGTCGACCGGCGAAGTTTTGGCAGAGCTTCCCGATATGGGCGTGGAGGAGACACGTGCTGCGGTAGACAAGGCCTATGTTGCGCAGTCGGGATGGGCCGCGTTGACTGCCCGAGAGCGTAGCGACGTTCTTTGGCGATGGCATCAGCTGATCATCGACCATGCAGGCGATCTCGCCGCGATTCTGACTGCGGAAATGGGCAAGCCGCTTGCCGAAGCCATGTCAGAGGTATCGCATGCGGCGGCGTATCTGCAATGGTATGCCGAGGAGGCCAATCGCGTCTATGGCGAGACGATCTCGGCACCCTCGACAGACCGCCGAATGCTAGTGATCAAGCAGCCCATCGGCGTTGTTGGCACGATCACGCCATGGAATTTCCCGGCCTCCATGGTGGCGCGCAAAATCTCGCCGGCCTTGGCTGCGGGCTGCACGATCGTGCTCAAGCCCGCTGAACAGACGCCGCTCGTGGCTGGCGCAATGTTCGCCCTTGCCCATCAGGCCGGCTTTCCCGATGGCGTGGTCAACCTGATCTATGCGTCCGAAGGTGATCGCGTCGGCCGTGAACTCTGCACCAATTCCAAGATCCGCAAGATCAGCTTCACCGGTTCGACCGAGGTCGGGCGGCTGCTGATGCGTCAGTGCTCTGACCAGATCAAGAAGGTTAGCCTTGAGCTCGGCGGCAACGCACCTTTCATCATCTTCGATGATGCCGACATCGACGCTGCTGTTGACGGTGCGATCCAGGCGAAGTTTCGCAATGCCGGCCAGACCTGCGTTTCGGCGAACCGTATTTACGTCCAATCGAGCGTTCACGATGAGTTCGTCAAGAAATTCGTGGAGAAAGTCCGGCACTTGTCGGTTGGCGACGGATTCGATGCCGGAGTGGACATCGGACCGCTCATCGACAGGCATGCTCTGGCCAAGATAGAGTCTCACATCGCAGATGCCATTGCGAAAGGCGGCACAATACGATGCGGGGGCCAACGTATCGGCAAGAATGGCACGTTTTTCAAACCCACGGTCCTCACCGAGATTTCCAGCGTCATGGCAGTCGCGCAAGAGGAGACATTCGGGCCGCTGGCGCCGATCATTCGCTTCAACGATGCGGATCAGGTCGTGCGCGAGGCCAATGACACGATTTACGGCCTCGCCGCATACTTCTATGCCTCCAACATGAAGCGGGTCTGGCGTGTGGCAGAGGCTCTGGAATATGGCATGGTTGGCATCAACACGGGACGCATGTCCTCGGAGGCGGCACCGTTTGGCGGTATTAAACAATCCGGCATCGGGCGGGAGGGTTCCCGCCATGGCCTCGAGGACTATCTGGAAATGAAATATCTTTGCATGGGCGGGATTTGAAACCTGCTGCACTGTCTCTCCGCCCACCGGCCGGCCACCGGGGGCGGCCTGCGGTCAATGCCGCCACCTAATTTGAAGTTCCAAACGCCGTTGACCTGAAACACGGATGCCCGGCAGGAGACTGAGCTCGCTGCCGGGCCGGACATGCCTTGGGAGGGCATAAGTCAGCGCTCCTAGGGCCGATGGGGCCACTCAGTTCGTGCGCCTTTTGCCGATTGCGTTGCATGTACCGTGCCAAGCCAAAAAGCATTGATAAACCGCCGATGGATCAGCTTTTGCCCTGTTGCGCACTCTACATTGTGGGATATGCGACAATGCCCAAGCGGTTGGATCGTCGTGTTGCAGACCCCCAGACGGGTCATGATTGCTATTCTTAGGACAGTGCGCAGCAAGCGCTACCCGCTGTACTCCAGGCACACCATTTCCATAATCAAGCGGTGGGTGCGATGTCTGACCGAGCTGTCGGTCCAGGGGACAGTGTTAAGCTTTAAATCCCTCCATACAGTTGCACCTTCAACGATCGCCGGTCCAACAGGTCTGCATGTCCGGACTCAAAGGATCTTGGCTGCTATGGCGACATTGCGGTGCACGCCGCTTTCCGACCACTGATGTGGGTCCAGTTCGAGGCCGGCCCTAATGAACCACCGCCTTGGCACCCTCGCCGATCTCATTTCCGCATCGACAAGCTAGACCAGAGCGCACCTTGCAAGGCGCCATGCAGTCCTGTCGGCGGGCGAACTGTTGGTGACGGGTACAGCTGCGAGCGAACGTTCATCCACCGACGCACAGCGCGGACTGTCGCTTTTCAAATTAGGAAATCTCTGTAGCCACCATTCATGAGCGCGCGGCCACGCGAGACGGCCCGACGGATGCGGTCGCGCAGATGATCGCGAGGATCCGCCCAGTCGGCATGGACGCGCCGTTGACCGATGAGAACTTCGGCGAGCTCGCGATGAGGTGCTCCGGCGAGCGAACCGTCGAGCGCACGAAGAACGAAGGACAAACGGACGCCGCGCTTTTCCGGCGCAAACAAGCGGGGGGGCAACTGTTGCCCTAGACTGAGAGCATTGAGGCACTCCAGTCCCCTCAGTCGATGCTTTAAAAGCACCGCGGGCCAGATGGCTTGCGTATGCAGGCAAACAGGGTGGAGGATATTCGCGCCCGAGACGGCGAGCTGCAGCGCGTGGTCCGCATTGCGAAGAAGAACATGCTGGCTCTTGTCGGGCGCCAGCAGGACGGTTGCACGACAGGGCAATGCCGAGAGTTCGAACGGCGGTGTCGGCGACGAGGCAGGCAACCGTTCCGCAATGACCGGCAGCACATGGACGCACCAGAGCGGACACCAGAATACGACCGAAGCGCGGCCACAAGACTCCGCGAAACAGAACACCCCAGCGTGACAGGTCGCCGGCCGACGCGACCATATCGAGAAAGGGTTGGAGAGACCAAGTCTTGCAGTGCTGGCGCGCAGCGGTCAGATCGCGCTGGAACGCTGGATTGCGGCGTAAGAACTCCCAAGCCCACTCCCGCAGCGTCAGGCCAGCGGTGTAGTCGTATGATCTTTCATCCCGCCAATCGGCCTGATCCGCGCCAGTCAGGAGATTCATGACTGACACCCCCTGCCCGCGCCTGCGTGCGTCGAAACATTATGCCACTTCGCAAAGCACCGGCGAAGGCAGCAGACGTCGAAGGCACCTTTTTGTTGAAGCGTGCGGCATTGGCACTGGCGACGACACAAGATGTGCCCAAATTGCCACCAGACCGTCGAACGGGCACAGCGACGGCCAGCGCGACCTGAGCACGCCAAGGGAATTGATTCCTTAACGGTCATCGGCTCCTGCGTCGCGATCCAGACGTCCCTTGAAGGCGCAGTAGCGCGGCAGTGGATCGCACGCTGCTTGTCGGCAAGTTGTCGTAGCGGCGGCGCCATAGGCACGGTCATCGGAGGGTCTCCTGCGGCAAGTTTTCGCCATTGGAGGCCAATCTCCCCGCTATGGCAGCCTGTGCAGTTGCACAGGTGAAGCGGACCAATCAGGGGGGAGCTATGGCGGAAACTGGGTGATGACGGTTTGAGGAGAGCGGCGTATCGAGGCGGGTGATGAAGCCTGCCAGAACCTCTCAAGGAGAGCGATACGCCATGAACGAGACTATCAACATTGTTCGCCTTCGTCAGCCCGACGAAATCGGTGATACCCTGACGGATGTACTTCGCAGCGGCGCGCGCAAATTGCTTGCGCAGGCGATCGAGATGGAAGCCGAGGCGTATGCTAAGGCGGTCGACTGCCTGACGAAGGATCAGAATGCGTCGCTGGCGTTCTACGATTTCCCCGCCGAACACTGGGATCATCTGCGAAGGTCCAATCCCATCGAAAGCGTCTTTGCGACCGTTCGCCACCGCACGGTGCGTACCAAGGGCTCGCTATCCTCGACAACCGCCCAGCTGATGGTCTTCAAGCTGGTCATGGCCGCGGCCAGGACGTGGCGACGATTGAAAGGACAAAATCAGTTGCCGAAACTCATCGCAGGTGCCAGGTTCCTGGACGGAATCGAGGTCATCGAAACGAAGCCGCAGAGCGCCGCTTGATCAGCCTCGTCACCCAAATTCCAGCATAGCTCCATCGGAACTGCCAGCCTTCCTTGCCGATCAGGCGCAGATCAGCGCTGACGATACCGAGGACGGCGACGGCGATCACCTCCAGGCCGCCAAGTAACGACCCTCAAAACACCGCCCTGGGCCGGCCGTCCCATCGGGCCTTTTCTGTTTCTGGACAAAGAGCAAACATACGTCCGCAAGCGACATTTACGAGAATGCCCCACTCGGGAGCCTGATCAACTATGGTGATCGTGCCCCCAAACAGCTTGCCCGACAGGACCTTCTCATGAACGCCCTTCCCGCACGAGCCGCCGGCATTCCGGCTGGCTTCCTCGATCAGACCGCGTCCGACCGGACCAGCCGCGCCACCCGGATTCTGCATGCCGCCGACCAGATCACGCCCTTCCTCGAACGGGGTCGGCCGATCGGCGCGAATGCAAGGGAGCGGGCTTTGCAAAGACCGGCAAGGCAGAATGGGATTTCTGGGAACTGGTCGAGGCCAGCCTGAACCGGTATCTTGTGCCTGCCCTCGGGAGTCGCTCTATCCCCCATGTGACCGACACCGACATTGCTAACATCACCAAGAAGATCGTCGCCGGGGGTCACCCGCAAGCGGCTAACACGGCCTTCTGGTATATGCGGGCATTTTCAACTGGTGTCGCAAACCGCCGCAACGGCTCATCGCGGTTTCCCCGCGAGGAATTGGAAAATCCGGCCCCGATCGTCAAGCGCAAGCGAGTGGTGAACGATGCCGAACTGGCGGCTATCCGGTGTCGCAAACCGCCGCAACGGCTCGTCGCGGTTTCCCCGCGAGGGATTGGAAAATCCGGCCCTGATCGTCAAGCGCAAGCGAGGTGGTGAACGATGCCGAACTGGCGGCTATATGGACGGGCTGTGAGCCCGAACCGGGCGATATCGGCTATTCGTTCGGCTCCATCGTCAAGCTGCTCATGCTGACCGGACAGAGGCGTACGGAAGTTGCCGCGATGCGGGATCCGCCCCCAATCGGGGCGGCGCGGCATCAGGAACCGCAACTCACCATAGATTCGCTTGGCATCCGCGTAGTCGCTGCTCCCCTCATTCTCGTCGGACGCATTCATCGCCATATCGAACGGGTCCAGATAGCCTTCGAATGCGGATTCTGCAAAAGGACCTGCCAGACACGTAACTATCTCCCGGATCGCACAATCGCGTTCCAAATATCGATCCATATCGTCCTCGAAAATCGGCTTTCGCTTCGAGGTGAATCCTTGCGCTGAATAAAAACCCGCGCCTTCGACAACACCACGGTAATCTCCGTCACCGGGGTCGGGGTAAATACTAACACTTGAGAAAGCAGGGAGTTTACGGTCGTCGTCGAACATCTGACGGTTCAAAACGATGGCGGCCACCGCGTGCCCGGCTTCGTGGTGCGCCACAAACGGGAGATATTGGGAGGCTACATTCATGCGGTGCGGCTCTCAGGTCTAGTTTGCTTTTGCGCATAGGACCGCAATCGTCGTGCCAACTGGGAAAATCGTTTCGGACAATGCGATCGCTCCGATAGCGTTGTGTCTCCTGTCTGACATTGTTGGGAAGTCGACACGCGCCCGTCGCAATGCGGTCGACCTTCCGCGCGAGTTGGGTGACCCGTGAAGGCGGCCGACCAGGACGATGTTGCGCTGATCGGCGACGAAGGCGCCGCCGGGCGAGATCGCGCATCAGGGGTTCGGTGACCGGCGTGTCGGCGAAGTCGAAGTCGTCGATGTCCTTGGCCAGCGGCAACTTGGCGACGGCGAACTGGTATTTGATGGAGCGGGCCTGCTTCTCCGATATCTCGGCTTGCAAGAGATCACCGACAATCCTGGGCGGCTCGTGCCGTCGCTTGATGGCGACGCCCATGATCTCGTCATAGGCGCTGCGCATTCCGTAGAGCTTCAGCGCCCCCATCAGTTCCAGAACCTCGGTGCGTTTCCGTTTGTCCTCCTGAGACTGTCATAGCTGGCGCAGTCGGCGACCGGCTCGTGAGCTAGGGTCAGGGCCTGGGGAATGGAAAGGATCGTGCCCGGCGCCGGATCGCGGCTGCGGGCCAGGATGTTGAGGATCACCGCCGCCGAACAGACGCCATGCTCGAGCGCTTCCTGGCAGGCGCTCTCGACCGCGCTCAATCCGTCGGTCAGAACGCAGGTGAGGATCGACACCATCTGCCGGTCGCCGTCATCGGCCGCCCCTAGCTTGCGGCGCACCTTCTCCATGGCTGATGGCAGAACCCATTCCCGGAAAGGCGCGCCGTTGCGCAGGCCGTTCGGTTTGCGGGCCATCACCGGCACGTAGTGCCAGGGATCGTAGACGACCTCGTTGCGGCCGAAAGAGCGTGCGTGCTCGCCGACGACCGCGCCATCCTGGCGGATGACGATGCGGTCGGCATAAGCATGGATCTCGACCGGCCGACCGACGGCACTCGACAGCACCGAGTATTTGTTGTTGTCGAAGCGCACCGTGCAGGTCTTCGACACCGACGCGGGAATGCAATGGTAGCCGTCGAAGCGACCGGCATAGGGAATGAAGCTGGCGCGTTCTTCTTCGAGTACGTCCCAGATCGTGCGCTCACCCTGTTCGGGATGCCGACGCGCCTTGGCATTAGGCAACGCATTTGTCGGCCAGCCAGCCGTTGAGATCCTCCAACGTCTTGAAGCGCAGCCTCGGTGTGAAGAAGCGCTCGCGCACCAGCCCGACCTGGTTCTCGACTTGCCCCTTCTCCCAGCCGGCCGCCGGTGTGCAGGCCTCCGGCTCGACAAGGTAATGCCCGCACATCTGCGCAAAGCGGCGGTTGTAGCGGCGATCCCTGCCGATGAAGATCGCGTCCACCGCCGTCTTCATGTTGTCGTAGATGCCGCGCGTGCAGGCGCCACGGAAGAAGGCGAACGCCCGGTCATGCGCGTCGAACACCATCTCCTGCGTCTCGCGCGGATAGGCCCTCACGAAGAACATGCGGCTGTGGCAGAGCCGCATGTGCGCGACCTTCACTGTCACCGTCACGCCGTCGAGCAGGACGATCTCGGTGACTCCAGTCGAACTGGTAGGCCTCGCCAGGTGCAAAACTCAGCGGAATGTAGGCCTCGGCCACGGCGCTGCCGCGATCCGCCGCCCAGCTCTGAGCATGCCGCCACCCCGAACTGTAGCTGCCGTCATAGCCGAGGCCGCGAAGCTCCTCGAAAATACGGATCAGCGTCAGCCGCTTCCGCTGCGGCTTGGCCGCATTCGCCGACAGCAGCCGGTCCAGCGTCTCACGCCAGGCTCCCATGCGGGGATAGGGCTGGTGCTTGCGCTCGTAGCGGAACTCCGTCTCCTCAGAACGCAGGACCTTGCGCACCACCTTGCGCGAGATCTTCAGCTCGCCTTGCTCGACTTCCCCTGGACCAGCGACAGCCGACGTATCTTTGCAATCGTCTCCAAAACCAACATCCAAAACACAAATGCCTCCGATCAAGCCGGAGGCATCTTGATGACCCCATCGTTAAGGGGTCCCGTTTGGACGAAAAGCACCCCTTAAACAGGGTCCTCATTCCACGAAAAATCAATGCACTACCTGACGTCAATCCACAGCATTGGGCCGAAGCATGCCACGGGCTCATGCCGCGGAGAGCGGGAAGATATTCTTGAAAGAAGCGGTCTCCGACATCAATACCGACAGGATCGGCAGCTTTCTCACGTCACTTGAGGTCGAGCGTGGCAGTTGCGACCCGCAATGCAAGGCTGGCGGCGATGCATACCTTGCGCGGTTCCTGATCTCGGAGCACCCCGAATATATGGATACGCTGCAACTGGTGGTGACACTTCCCTTCAAGAGGGCGCGCGGGTGGCACCTGTCGAATATCTCGAAGAGCCCGAAATCAAGAGCGTCCTGGCGCGTATCGACCGCCGCACGCCTTCTGGAGCGGGATTACGCACTGTTCTCGCTGATGTTCAATACGGATGCACGAGTTCAGGAAATCCTGAATCTTCGAATTTGTGACCTTCGTCTGGTATCGCCCTGTCCCGCCGAGCAAAGGGGCTTTCTCAACGACCGCGGCACACCGCTGACCCGGTTCGGTGTTCGATACTTGCTGCGCAAACATGTTGATATGGCTGCGGGGGAAGGAACCACCCTGGCGGAAAAAAGCATCCATCACCGCTCTTTGCGGCACACGACGGCCATCCACCTTGTCAAGGCGGGTGTTGACATAGCCACCATCAGTCAATGGCTAGCCACTCGGGGCTGAACGTAACGTGCGCTACGCCCGGGCCGGTATCGATATGAAGCGGCAAGCGCTCGAACAAGTCTTTCCCCGACGTGATGTCATCGGCAAAAGATCAGACAATCATCGCTATGATGGCGGGATGTTACGCTGGCTGCAGCGCTTGTAGACGCTCAGTTATGTGGAGTTGTATCGTGGGAAGTCGCGCGTCTGTGGTAACCATTCGGCCAGGGCCGCGGTGACTATGATTTCGGGCGACGGTTTTCTGCGCTAGGTTTCGGCGGTGCGTGACCCGCAGCCCTGCGCTCGTCGACGATATGCCGAAGGTTGTCGATGCCGTCTTCGGTGAAGACAACGATAGGTTCGCTTAATTCGGATGCGGGATAGCCGTCGTAGGCGCTCAGGCAACCGTCTTCCGAGAACATCTCGATCGAGCAATCGCGCAAAAAGTCTTCGTCTTCTTCGAGCATCTCGGCCACATATTTGAGGGTGTAAAGAGCGGAGTTGCGATATCTCATCTGACGGCCTCGTTTATTTGTAGGCCCAGATCAGGCAGCCTTATCCGCTGCGGCCGTCAGAAGGCTCCAATTCCACGGGAGCAAGTCCTCGATCTGCGTGATCGGCGTGTCGGCGATGCGGGCGAGGACGTCGGCAAGCCATGCCTGCGGATCGATGCCGTTGAGCTTGGCGGTGTTGATCAGCGTCGCCATGAAGGCGGCCCGATCGGCACCTCGATCGGAGCCTGCAAATAGCCAAGCTTTCCTGCCCAGAGCAAAACCACGCAGCGCGCGTTCGGCCGCGTTGTTGGTGAGGCAAATCCGGCCATCGCCGAGGAAGGTCGTGAATCCTTCCCAGCGCTTCAGCATATAGTCGATTGGCTCGGCGACCGGAGAGCTGCGCGACAGTCTTGCCCGCTCTGCCCGCATCCAGGCCTCAAGTTCGGTGGCGATAAGACGGCTTTCCTGCCGTCGTTGCAGACGTTCGTCGGAGACGAGTCCGTTGATGTCGCGCTCGATACCAAACAGGGCGTCGATGCGTTTGACCGCCTCGAGCGCGATCGGTGAGATCGGCGCGGCGTTCTTGCCACGCTTGGCATTGGCGGCGATGTCGGCAAGTACGAAGAACTTGCGGCGCGCATGCGCCCAGCACAGCGCCTGGGTCAGCGGACTGGGATCGCGGTCCACCTTGAACAGCGGATTGTAACTGCCATAGGCATCGGCCTGCAGAATGCCGGTGAAGTTCCTCAAATGACGCTCGGGATGCTCCTGCCGCCGATCGCGCGAAGCATAGTAGAGCGCCGCCGGTGGCGATTGCCCGCCGAACGGCCGGTCATCCCTGACATAGGTCCAGATGCGGCCTGTATCGGTCTTGCCCTTCGCCAGGATCGGCACGGTCGTGTCGTCGGCATGGAGACGATCAGCGGCAAGCACATGCGCCTCGATTAGCGCGTGCACCGGCTTCAGCGCCACGGCACAAGCGCCGACCTGGTCCGCAAGCGTCGACAGGCTGAGGTCGACGCCCTCGCGGGCATAGCGCTCGCTCTGCCGGTTCAGCGGTTGATGCTGGGCGAACTTCTCGAACAGGACCATCGCCAAAAGGTTCGGTCCGGCAAAGCCGCGCGGCGTCACATGGAAGGACGCCGGCGGCTGCGAGATCTTCTCGCATTCACGGCAGGTGAACTTCTCGCGCACGGTCTGGATCACCTTCCACTGACGCGGGATCACCTCCAGCGTCTCGGTAATGTCCTCGCCAAGCTTGGCCAGCCTGCCCGAGCCGCAGCACGGGCAGTTCCGGGGTGCGGCGATGACCACGCGCTCACGTGGCAGATGGTCGGGAAAGGGCTTGCGCGACGGGCGCTTGCGCTCGAAAGCTCGGACTGTCGATGACCGCGCTGTCAGTTCCGCCGCCAATTCGTCCTGGCTGGCGTCGGCTTCCAACTCCTCAAGTTGCAATTCCATCTGTTGGAGAAGCCTGGCCTTGCGTTCGGAGCGGCTGCCATGGATCTCGCGCTTCAGCTTCTCTATCTCCAGCCTGAGCCGCGCGATCAGCACATCGGAGTGCGAGTTCAAGGCTTGCGCGCGAGCGGCGAGCGCTTGCGCCTCACGGCGGGCCGCACGCTCGGCGAGGATCATCGCGTGCGCACTGGCAAGGTCACCGGGAAGCTGATCGGCCACATCGGTCATGGCGCGATGGAATCATATTCGCTCCCGCCAAGCCAGCGGTTTTGCTCATCCCGCCGAGCTCGGACGCCAGGTTTTTTGCGGCATCCGCCAGTCGATGCCTTCTAGCAAATAGCCGAGCTGCGCGGGCGTGATCACCACCGTGCCATCGGCCGATGGCCAGATGAACCGGCCACGCTCGAGCTTCTTCGTGAACAGGCAGGCACCCTGGCCGTCATGCCAGATCACCTTGATCAAGTCACCCTGCCGCCCGCGGAAACAGAACAGGTAACCGGTGTGCGGATCGCGCTTCAATGTCTCCTGCACCATCAGCGACAGGCCCGGGAAGCCCTTGCGCATATCGGTATAGCCAGTGGCGAGCCACACCTTAACGCCGCTCGGGATCGAGATCATCGCCGCTCCAGCACATCCAGGATCCGGCCGAGCGCCTCGCTATCGATATCACTCTCGACCCGCAGGCGGCGGGCGCCGCCAAGCTCGATCGACACCATGCTGCTCTTCTTGCGCGGTCTGGAGATCGGCGGTGGCTGCGCTGGCGATTGCGGCGCTGGCAGCGCCTCGACGACTTCCACGGCAACGAGTTGCGGCACGGACGGCGCGGAGATCTGGCAGAGTTCCTTGCGCCACCGGAAAAGCTGGCTCACATGAATGCCAGCCGATCGCGCGGTCTCGGAAACACTAGCCCCAGGCTCAAACGTCGCCGCGACCAGCCGCTCCTTATCCTCCCGAGACCAGCGCCGGCGCCGCTCGACCGACGTGATCACTTCAATCTGATGCTTCGTCACAGGGCTACTCCTAGTGCTTGCACTAGGACTTGCAGCCTTCAGCCTACCTCAGCAAGACGGCCGTGACCGCGGGGATACCGTCTGTGGGCTCTTGCGGTGTCAGCTCCACATCTCTCCGCAGTGCACGTTGTCGCTGTCGAAGAGCCGTGTGTTCATGACTTCGTGCTGGCACGGCAAGGATTGTCCATATTGTGGGCGTCTTGCGCTTGCCGAGCTTGTCCGAAATCCAGCGCCGGATCAGGCGTGAACACTGTTGCGTAGTTCGTCAGCCAGAGCGCGGAGAACGTCGGCGCTCCCTTCCAGCGCCGTAAAAGCGTAGGGATTGAGGAACTGTCGGCCCCAGAACAGATTGCGATCTGTGCCGGATAGCGTAGCTTCCTCGCTGACACGCGGCCAATTCTTCGCAATGCATCGGAGCTGGCCTTCAACAATCGCAAGAGCTTCCGGCGCGCTGAGCAGGAAGTGATGCGCGGCTTCAAGGCAGGACGCGATCCGGCTCATGCGGTTATTGCCGCTGATGAGCATGGCCTGGCTGGCCTCCTGGCCACTGCGGGCCTGCGGACAAATATCGTAAGCAGGCGTGAGGGTGAGCTTAGCCCCGTCCCAGAATGCCGCATGGTTGCGGGCATGATCGTCGGTGTTGCCGCAAAGTATGTTGAAGACAATGCGGCTGAACAACTCGCGCAGAGTTTCCGACGGCGCGGTGAATCGGTGGCGAATGATCTCCGCCAAATCCTGGTAGCTGGCGTAACGCGCCATCATCTCATCGAGCGCGAGCATCGTCAGCGCTGAGACCATGGATTTGCGTTGCCAGCCGCCCGTGACCTTGATCCGGTCGAATCGCTCGACGAGCAACACGTCCTTGCCTGCGGCGCGAACAAGCGAGACGGATGCCGCTCTGATGCCGCACAAGGCGGCAAGCCGCATGGCTATGAATTCTCCTTTGACGACGCTGTAAAGGTCGGCAGACGAGGAAAATTTCGCGACATGCTTGATGGCGTCGTCCTCGATCAGCGCCTTTGGCCTTGCGCCGCCGATCGAGCTGCCGTGATGCAGCGCCTGATCTAATTCGGGGGTGAGCGGAATACCTTTCTCTACCCGCTCCGCCGATTGGACAAGCTCTTCGAGAGTGGCATTGGCCAGTGCGCGCGGCTCGTAATTCGTGGGCGAAAACTGAAAATCGAGCGCGCCGATGCGGTCCGAGCCTGATTCCAGCAGGAACGTCAGTTCTGAAATATCGAGCCGCGCGATTTCATCGCCCTTCACACCGAATTTGCGGTTTAGGATAACCCGTCGTCCCCAGGCATCGGGGGCAGCATCGCGGATGCATCCCGGCATGGTTAGGCCAGGAAGCAAAGGCAATTCGCCTGCCTTCAGGGGCAGTTCCGGGAGATAAAGCGGGATCGCGCTGCCCAGTTCACGAAAGCTCCTGCCATAGTTGAAGCTGACGAGTCCGTCATGGGCATATAGCCGCCCGGCGACAACCGGCGCGGTCTCGCCCGGCAGCCAGACCCAGACATAGGCTTCGTCGTACTTGGGGACCTTAGAACTCATCGACGATCTGCTTGCCGGCCTTGTAGACGTGCTTCGGCAGCAGCGCGATGCGATCGTCCATGCGGCCTGTGAGGGCTGTGATGCCCTTGCCGTCCGCATCGAACAGCTTCACACCGACAATGGCAGCAGCTTCGAACATCAGTCCGATTTCGACTTTGGGATCGCCCTTCTCGATGCGCTGCAGGGTGCTGCGTGAAACACCGATTCTCTCGGCTAACTCCTGTGCGGTTAACCGGTGCTGCATCCGGCCCAGCCGGATGGTCTTACCGAAAAGGCCAAGCGCTTCCATCGCGTAGCGCGAATAGGTGCGTTTATGCGTTGCCGTCATTCGGGTCTCCGTGGCCTATCCATGAGCCATATCACCTCATTTCGACCTTTATATAGGTAACGTCGCAGAGCGACTGCCAAAGTCAAGCCTCCGTATCGTATGATCCAAATCCCCCTGATTCGACTTTATATGCAGCAAGAGTTCGCATCACGGCTACGTTCGGAAAGCGAGGTAGAATGCGACGGGAGACGCAAGCGTTACCCATCCGAACAAGGACGGCGAATATTGCCTACGGCTCCTGCACAACCGGCCAGCTCTGCGCGCCTCGGGCGAGGCGGAGATCTGGCGCTGGACCGCGGACAGCCTTGAGATGCCTCGCATGAGTCATTCGATGGGCGGTCCCTGGTGCCGCTACGCCAAGCGCGATGAAGCGTTGCGGTCTTCGTCGCGCGCAACGGCGAAAGCGTGCAGGACGATGGCTCGGGTCAGGGTGGACAAGCATCTGCGTAACAATTTGCTTTTCGAGGACGGGACGAGTCCAGGTTGGCCGCTGCTCAAGGCGCTGGCTCCGCAGCAGAGCCGAGTGAACTGGAGGGTCTGGTCCGGCGTCGAGGCACGGCGCAAGGCCTGCCGCGACGGGCGCGGATAGTGCTGCTGGCCAGCGAGAGGATGTAGAACAAGGAAATTGCCTTACGCCTTGGTGCAACGCCCAACACAGTGGGCACATTGCGTCGGCGCTTTGCCGAACAGCGGCTCGATAGCCTTTACGATGAACCGCGTCCCGGCGCGCCCGATGAGGAGATTGCCGAGACGATCCGGTTGACGCTGGGAGACGACGCCGCGGGACGCAACCCACTAGCCTGACTCTGCAATCTTGAGGAGCGCCAAGTTTATTCTGGCGTGCGGCGAGCTCAACGCCGAGCCGCTTGGCATCGATGCACGACACGACGTGATGCGGCGGTGTCGCACGGGTTCTCACGGTTTGTGGCTTCGGGATCGCGCGGAAGGCCACGCTTTTCTGGCGGCTCGCGCACCGGTGCCAGACGGCCGTCGGGACCTTAAAATCGACGGGATGACCGGCGGACAACACCTCCACGCCGGCCATACCAGGCCTGGCGGACCGCCCGGACAATCCTGAGATCCTGGCCGACGTCGGCGCCGCTTGGATATCCGCGATTGAATGGATTGCGCGCAGAGGCATTGTGCGTCCTTAATGCACGCATGGTCTTACGTGCTCAGCGTCAGAAATGACTGCGCTTAAAACGTCAGCTTGAAGCCGGCCGACAGGGTCAAGGCATAGAAGTCCATGCCAGCGCTATCCTTGTGGGTTCCTTGTTCGCCGGTCGCGATGCTGTAGGCCGTTTTCTAGCCTTTGTTGCGAAAATATTTGTCGACATTGCCGGCCAGGAAGACGCTGGCGCGGTCGGTCATCTGATAATCGATCTTGGCGCCGGCCGAGATGAACGGCACCGTGAAGAAGTCGTCCTCAAATCGCAGGCCGCGCCCCTCCTCGCGCAGCCAGTGATGGTCAACAGCGCTTGCATCAACGGTGAAGCCGCTGCGGAGCAGACCCGAGAGCGTCAAGTTCCCGAGCGTCGTGGTCGCTTTCGCGCCAAGGAACAGGCCGAAATAGCGCTGTTCGTAATCGATGACCGGTTCGCCGTCCGGGAACTTGCCGCGATCCTCGCGAAAGCCGAAGCGGTCCCCACTCTATATGTACGAACCGCCATAGGCCTTCCACTTCATGTTGGTGTATTTGAAGCCACCATGAAGGTTGATAACCGTGGCATCGTTGATCACGAAGTCTGGGCCTGCTGCCATGTCAAGGTTGATGTAGCGGTCAAGGCGGGTGTCGGGGTGGATTGACTGATCCGACCAATCCTGTCCGGCAATACGCCGTTGGCTGAGATGGTCCAGTTCTTCCAGACCTCGGCCTTTAGCCCGGTGGTCAGAACCGGCGCGCCGGTTTCCCAGATCAATTTGCTGATACGATTGCCCACTTCGTCGTAGAAAAGCTCGTTGCCCTTTAGCCAGGTGTAGCCAACGCC
Organism: Mesorhizobium sp.; assembly: GCA_004020315.1. Classification (GTDB taxonomy): domain Bacteria; phylum Pseudomonadota; class Alphaproteobacteria; order Rhizobiales; family Rhizobiaceae; genus Mesorhizobium. The sequence goes on along the minus strand of SAQG01000001.1, from coordinate 59,093 downwards.
ACCAAGAAACACGACGCTCTTGTCGGGCGCTGAATAGGTGGTCGAATGCGCCGCCATGGCGATGGTCGACGATGTGCAGAACGTGCCGAAAGCAAGAATTGCAAATGCTGATGTGCAGCGATTCATGGGGCCTCCTCGGGACCTCCGTTGGTGATCTTTCGTTGAACGACGGCGGCTCACAGCGCCCGTTTGCAGGCGTTGTTTGTCGCGGCGACCATTGCTGGGCATTGGTGCAAAGACGTTGAACTCCGATGCGATGTCCGGGACGGCTTTGGTCATTGCCCTTTGTCTGGTGCGCTGCATAGAACGGCTTGGTCCGCCCACTACCGCGTTGCCGGGCCATATAAGAGATTTGGCCCGACGCGAGAGGCGGCACTCGTGGCCAGAGAACGGGATCGCACCGGCCGCCACGCTGTCAAAATGCCGAAGTTGGTGATCCGGCACGACGCTTAGCTTCTTCTCGCTCTTTGGCGATGAAGCGTTCCAGCGTGTGAATCTTGAGCACACCTGAAATCACTTCGTCGCCGAGAACCAACGCCGGCGTGACGTTGATGTACAGCTCCTTGGCGAGCGCGCAATTGCGCTCGAGGACGTTTTCGATGGCGCGGTCTTCCATGTCCCGCTTGAGCTGCTCAACCTCGAGGCCAACGTGTCGTGCGATAGTCAAGATGTCGAATTCGCTGAGCTGCGCGACCGCTCCGGGAAGTGGGACTTTCAGTAAGCGCCCCGAACCAGCCTATTTCCTTTCACAGCCAACCGCGCCGCTTGAAAAAGAGATACGGAACCACGGCGGAGAGCACCATCAGACCCAGCGCAAAAGGATAGCCCAGAAGCCATTTTAGCTCGGGCATGGCATCGAAGTTCATGCCGTAGATCGAGGCAACCAGCGTCGGCGGCAAAAACACGACGGCAGCGACCGAGAAAATCTTGATGATCTGGTTCTGCTCCAGATTGATGAGACCCAGCGTCGCGTCCAGCAGGAAGTTGATCTTGTTGGACAGGAAGGTCGCATGGTCGCTGAGGAACGTGGCATCGCGCTGGACGAGCTTGATACGTTGCCGGATTTCCTTCTGCAACTTGCGACCGGACGACGCGACTGCCCAGCTGGTCGAGTCACTCGCGCTATGGTAGGCGACGAGCCGCGCGATGCTCACGAGACTCTCCTGAATTTTCGTCAGCAGCTCACCCTTCCGGCCGATTCGCTCGACAAGGGATTGAAGGTTGCGTGTTTTCTTCGAGGCGCTCGGAGACGTGTTGCGAAAAATTTCGCGTGAGAGTGCATCAATCTCGTCGCCGATGCGCTCAAGCGTGTCGGCCGCGCGGTCGATGATCGCTTCGATCAGACCCAGCATCACCAATTCGCCGGACGTGCAGGGAGGGCCGCTAGTACGCTGTGCTTTCGCCGCATAGATCAAGAACGGCTTCGGTTCGGCGTGGCGGACAGTGACGAGCGTCTGGCCCTTGATAACGAAGGTAACCGGCGCTTTGACAGGGTCCTCGCCCTCGATATTCGCGACCGCGGTGATCGTCATGAACTCGGCGCCGTCTTCATGATAAAGACGGTCCGACAACTCGATTTCCGCCATCTCGTCGCGCGTCGGGATATCAATGGCCAGATGCGCCTTAACAAGCTTCACTTCCTCAACAGTCGGGTTGAGGAGGTCGAGCCAGAGAGCACCGAGAGCTTCGGCCTCCGGCAAGCCGTCAATTGCTGTCAGATGGCCGTTCTGGCCCGTGTAGATGCGCAGCATTTATGGCCCCTTCGGCAAGGCAGTATGCCGCCCGCGGAGCCTTTCCGTAACCGGGGCTGAAGCGCTCTACACTGATCTCGGTCATTTTGGCCGCCGGCCGATTGTGCTGGCTTGGCTGGCGATCGCATTTCCGTGCCTGCTGCTTAACAATTTCGGGCAGGGCGCGTTCGTTCTTTCCCGAGGCGGGACGATCTGACATCCATTCTTCGAGATGACCACGGCTGGACGTTGGTGCCGATGGTGGTGATGGCTACGGCGGCAACTGTGATCGCCAGCCAGGTCGTGATTCCGGCGCTTATTCACTTGTGCGACAGGCCGTCCAGCTCAACATGCTTCCGCGCTTCGAAATCCGGCATACATCCGAAATGCAATTCGGGCAGATATACCTGCCGCGCGTCAACCTGCTGCTCGCATGGTCGGTCATGTTGCGGTCATCGGCTTTGGTGAGTCCAGCGCCCTCCCGTCAGCCTATGGCATATCGGTCACGGGCGAAATGGTTGTGACGACAATCCTGCTCCACGTCGTGATGAGGCGTATCTGGAGGTGGACGCTCCTCCCGGCGCTCGCCTTGCGCTCGTCTTCGGGGTGGTCGATGTCGGCTTCTTCTCGGCGAACATCATGAAAGTGCTCGACGGCGGCTGGGTCTCAATCCTTGTCGCCGGCGTGTGGTCGTGATGACTTGGGTTCGCGGAACCCGCCTCCTCTTCGAGAAGTCCCGCAAGAGCGAATTCCCGCTCGATTTGGTTGCCGAGCAGATGACTGCCAAGGTGCCGTCGCGGGAGTGGTTGGAATTGTGAGTTGGCGTAGTCTCCGGGGTGTCAACCTCGAATCATCCGGCCTTGCGGTGCCGGACAGGAGACTACGCCATGACAAGGACTACCATGAAAGCCGAAGCCGTTCATCCGGGGGATGAGGCGACGAGCTATCTTTTCGACAACTGGTTTGATCCGATCGAAGCTGGCCTGCGCGAGCGGGTGCGCGGCTTCATCGAGACGATGCTCGAGACCGAGTTGGAAGCGGTGCTTGCCCGTCCCCGTTATGGCCGGCAGCCGGCGGCGCGCCAGTGATGAGACCACCGGTGTCGCCGGCCACCGCCACGGCAGCCGGACGCGCACGCTGACGGGGACCTTCGGCACCACTGAGATCACGGTTACGCGGGCGCGCCTCGATGTCGACGAGGACAAGACGGTGGAATGGAGGAGCAAGCCTCTGCGCGCCTATCAGCGGCGCACGAAGGCCGCCGACGCACTGATCGCGTCGAGCTACCTGGCGGGCACGAACACGCGACGCGTCCGTCGTGCGCTTGCCGCCTTGTTCGGCGGCGCGATCGGCAAGGACGTCGTCAGCCGCACCTGGCGCAAGGTGAAGACGGACTGGGACGCCTGGAAGGGTCGCTCGCTGGCCGACGAGCCCGATCGTGCGCCTGATCCTCGACGGGACGGTGGTTCGTGTCAGGCTCGACCGCAAGGCGACCTCGATCCCGCTGCTCGTTGTCATCGGCGTGCGCGCGGACGGCCACAAGATCCTGCTCGCGGTCAAGAACATGGGCGGCGAGACGACCGAGGCCTGGCGGGCGATCCTCGACGATCTCGTCGCACGCGGCCTCCGCCGCCCTGAGTTCCTCATCGTCGACGGCGCACCCGGCTTGGACGGGGCGATCGCTGGGCTGTGGGACGGGGTGCCGGTTCAAAGATGCACGGTTCACAAGCACCGCAACCTGCTCGCCCACGCTCCCGAGCGCCTGCACAAGGAGATCAGCGCCGATTACACCGACATGATCTACGCGGCCACGCCGGAGGAGATCGAGAGCCGCCGCAAGGCGTTCCTGCGCAAATGGCGGCTCAAGTGCCGGGCGGTGGCCGACAGCCTGGAGGAGGCCGGTGAGCGCCTCTTCGCCTTCACGCGCCTGCCGCCGAGCCAGTGGAAAAGCGCACCAGAACTACAAACGCGATTGAGCGTCTGCATGAAGAGTTCAAGCGGCGCGTCAAGACCCAGACCGTGCTGCCTTCGGCCGAAACCGCGGCAATGTTGTTCTGGGCGTTGATTGCGTCCGGCGAAATCTCGATGCGAAAAATCGACGGATGGCACACGCTCCCCGCCAAGCCACTCGATCAGCAGATTGACCTCGCCGCATGAACCGATAACCTCAATTTGCCGGAGGCTGCTCCGCCAAATTCCAACACGATCCGCTACGGCACCGACTCCAGAGCCTTCTATGACAAATATTACACGCCCAGCAACGCCGTCCTGGTGGTGGCCGGCGATGTCGAGCCGGAAACGGTCAAGGCGCTGGCCGATAAGACGTAGGGAACCGTGCCGACGGCTCCTGGTCTAACCCGCATCCGCCCAGTCGAGCCGGAGCAAAACGCCAAGCGCACGGTGACGCTGACCGGCGTGCGCAATTCGGTGCCGCGCTTTTCCACGCAATGGATGGTGCCGTCCTATCATACGGCCGCACCCGGCGAGGCCGAGGCGCTCGACTGCTGGCCGACATCCTCGGCGGCGGGACCCGCAGCCGGCTATACCAGCAGTTTTCGACCGCATACGCGCCCAGCTTCTCTCCGAAATCATTGCCGATGAGCGCGAACCTCACGCGATCCCCGAGCTGGCCTGGCGGCGCGGACTCTACGGCACGCATCCGTATTCGAGACCGCCCAAGGGAGCCTGACCAGCGTAACGCCCGCCGATCTAAGCGCCTTCCACAAAGCCGCTTTCGCCCGCGACGGGCTGCATGTGGCGGTCGTAGGCGACATAGATGCCAAAGCCCTGAGAGCAAGGCTCGACCAGCTGTTCGGCGATTTGCCTCAGAAACAGGCGCTCGCCCCCGTACCTGATGTCACCCCGAAGCGGCGAGCGGACGCAGGTCGCAACGCCCTCCCCCAGACTTCGCTCCAGCTGGCTTTTCCCGCCATGGGACGCAACGACCCGGAATTCTACGCGGGACAGCTGATGAACGATATAGTCGGAGGCTCACGATTTACCTCACGTCTGTTCCAGGAAGTGCGCGAAAAGCGCGGCCTTGCCTACGGTGTCTCGTCCAGCTTGGAAGACTACCAGCCCAACATGCTTGTCGTGACGACGTCGACGCGCGCCGACAGGGCGGCCGAGACGCTCGACCTGATAAGACAACTAATCAAGGAGCTGGTGGACACAGGCCCAACAGCGGCCGAACTCGAAGCGAGCAAGAAGTATCTGATCGGCGCCTATGCTATCGACAATCTGGGTTCCTCCAGGCCGATTTCCGCCACGCTTGTCGGGTTGCAGCTCGACAAACTCGGCATAGACTACATCCAGCGCCGCCCGGCCCTCATCGAGCAGGTGATCCTCGAGCAGGCAGGGCGGCGGCGAAGAAGCTGCTTTCGGCCGAGCCCGCGATTATGGGCGTTGGCCCGTGACAGCGAATAATCCCACGCTCTACAATAGCTGAAGGACTCGCCGACCTACGTGTGGCTGATCCGACTATGGTGTGGCAGAATGAACGCCTTGAGTTCTGCCTGCTCGCCTTCGCAGACCAGGTTCTCTCCCGTGGTTCGATTCCCGACCCGAAGAACTCGTTCCGAGAAAGTATTCTAACTTTTGCGTATACCAAATACGGGAAAGTTAGAAACTCTTGAATATGAAGCCGATTATGCTAGCTTTCCCGTATATCAGATACGGGAAAGTTAGAAAATGGCCCTTCACCTCGTTGGGGAAAACATCGATAAAACCCGCAGCCACTATCAGGCTGAAACGGGCAAGCTCGTCCAGCTAATGCGCGGCATCTATGTCGATGCCGGGGAGGATATCGAGGCCACGATACTCAAGCACGCCGTCCGCATCGCCAAATACCTGTATCCCAACGCTTACCTCTCGGCGGCGAGCGCTGTGCTTCTCGGCCCGACCCGGGATGGCCGCCTGTTCCTGAGCGGGCGACGAATACAGCGCAGGCGCTTGCGCTTGCTGGAAATCATTCAGAACGCAGCTCCCGACCACCCATCAGTCGCTCAAGCGATTGTCGATGATGGAATGGGAGAAATCCGGATCGACGTCTCCTCGATGCGCCAGCGCTTCCTCGAAGCTTTCCGCCTGCGCAGCGAACACGCGGCATCCATCGACGAGACGATGCGCGAGGCAATCGCGAACCGCCTCATAGAACAATACGGCAGCGCCCAGGGCGCTGCCGACGCGACATGGGCGCTTGCCCGCGCGAACCAGTGGTATCGCGAGGGCGAGCACGCCGAGCGCTTTTTCCTCCGCCCTCCACTGACCACAGAACCGGCACGCAACGGAGCCGCGCTCGATCTGATCGTGGCGTGGCACGGCGCTCCGCTCGGAAATCTCACACATGATGGTTTTGAGTGGCGCTGGAATGCAGACGATCAGGGCCCGCCACTTGTTCGCCAGACCACGCCGGGCAAGCTCCCTCCTTTCATTCTGTCGCTGCTGCCTGAAGGCTGGCTTGAGTCAGTGTTGAACGACCGCGACGAGCGCGCGACGCTACGCTCGGGCAAACGCTACATGTCCAACATCACCATCGTCGAGCGTGCGAGCGATCTCTCCGCCCTGCCGCCCGACATCCTGTTAACCCGGCTCAATGGCTTCACTAGAAACACTGTCTTCACTGGCCAGTATGCAGGGCCGGGTCGCGGCGACCTGGAGCAGAGTTTCGAACGCAATCTCGCACAGATATTCGAGCGTACTGATACGCCTCGCCTTTCGGGTGTTCAGATCAAAGCGCCTATGTTCCTCAGTGCGGATGGCACCCTCTCTCCCAGTATCGGCCGGCCTTTTACCCACATTCTCAAACCTGCGGGTACGGGCGGATTTGAGGCCCTGCCAGTTATCGAATGGCAGTCGCTCGCTTTGGGCAGCGCGGCCGGTTTCAAGACGCCCGCGACAGCGCTCGTCCCGATGCCTGACGGGATGCCTCCGGCGCTACTCGTGGAGCGGTTCGATATCAGAACGAGCCTCGAGGACAAACACCTGCTCGCGCTTGAGGACTTCTGCTCGGTACTTGGCGTGCCCACCGAAGCAAAATACGACGGCACGATGGAGCGCATCGCGCGGGCACTAAGGCCGCTATCGACCTCTCCCGAAGAAGACGTCCTGCTTGTCCTGAAGCGATCCTTATTCGCCTGGCTGATCGCCGATGGCGACATGCACCTGAAGAACATGGCACTGCTGGAAATCGCAGAGCCCGGCAGCACGCAATTCAGCTCAGTTCGCATGGCTCCGCTCTACGACGCGGTCACGACTCGCGTGTTTCCACGCCTCGAAAAAGACCGGATGGCCCTCAAGCTGAACGGCAAGGACGATCGTCTGCGGCGCGCCGACTTCAAGGCTTTCGCGAGCACGGCTGGCGTCAAGGCAGCCGATGCGGATACCAGCATCGACGATCTTGTTGCAGCCCTCTCACGCGCGCTCAACCACCTCGAATTGCCGCCGCCTCTATCAGACGGCTCTCAAGGCGCGAAGATGGCGGAGCAAATGCGCGCGATTGTCCACGAACGCATCGAAGGGTTTGCATAGATGATCGATCTAACTGATACGCCGGTTTCCATGGACCGCACTTCCCAGCCGTGATGGGCGAGACCGCCCCGACAAAGCTTGGCAAGGGCTCGAAAGTTCAGGCTAATGATAGATGCTCAGTGGAGGGCCTATTTTCTAGCGCCGGCGACGTAACCGCTCGATCGTCTGCACAATCCCTTCGGGCGTCGGCTGGCGCAGTCGATGCGGTCGAGATCTCTGCTCGTCGTGGCAATGTTCACGGTGGTCTTTTTGGAGATCCATCCATTCCAGGACGGCAATGGAAGGCTATCGCGTTCTGACGACGCTTCTGCTGATGCGCAGTGGCTATGCTTATGTGCCTTACTCTTCGCTCGAAAGCGTGATCGAGAACAGCAAGGAGGGCTACTATCTGGCGCTTCGGCAAACTCAAAAAACGATCCGCAGTCCGAGGCCTAATTGGCAGCGCTGGGCTGTTTATTTCCTGCGCGCTCTTCAGCAGCAAAAGCAGCGGCTTGAGAAGAAAATCGAGCGCGAGCGTCTCGTGCTCGGTACGCTTCCGGAACTCTCCCTTCAAATAGTTGAAGCCCTCAAGGAGCGCGGGCGAATGACCATTGGCGAGATCGTCAACCTGACCGGTGCAAACCGGAACACCGTCAAAAAACATGTGGCAACCCTGGTCGAAATAAACCATCTAGCCCCAACATGGAACCGGCAAGGGAACGTGGTTTGGCAGACGTTAACACAGACTACTTTATGTGATTCAACCCACGAAACGCACCACGTCCATTTACTTTGAACACAATATGATAAGGAACACTCTTTCCGAGCTTAAGCCCCCGGGCAAAAAGTTTTCGAGGGGTGGTTGCCGCCGCCCTCAGTGCAATTAACCGGTATTGAGTTCCAGCTTGCCAGCAGCGGTTATCAGCGTGGCGTCGATGGCAAGTCCTCCTTTGAAGGCGGTCGCATTCGAGGGGAATGCTCTACAGGGACGACCCGCCGTAAACGACGCTCTTTCGAAAATCCCCGACCTCTTCCACCACAACGACCCCCCTTCTCGTTTTTTGGGGCGCGACCTGCACGGTCCCGAGCCCAACTGGCAGATGATCTGCGTGCCTACGGTCGCAAAGAAGGCATCACCGTGCTGATTCTCGATTGTGGTCCCTTTTGATTTTCCACGCCCGTTTGTGGCGCTCGCGATGGGGGGCGGCAAGATCGAGGACTTTTGAAAGCAATTTCAATCCGATGATGCTCAAAAAAGGCATTTGGCTGCACTGCTGCTATTCGGACCGATGGCCGCTACGCGCGGTCGGGAAGCCGATGTCCATTGTTCAGTTTGCACCTGATGAGAACCGCAAGCCATCGACCAGAAGCGTTCAAGAATTCTCCCTTTCAAGTTGAGTGGATGGTCTACCAGCCGTATGGCCGAGGCCCTATAAGGACCCGCAGGTGCGGAGTACACGCCGAGGCTCTGCCGATTATACATATCAGCTGCCTTTGAGAGGAACCCGGTTTGCCCCTGTGCCTGCCGATGATCCGCCACTGAAATCCCCGGACCTGTTTGGCGCCGTCCATCGCCTGCCGGCACTTGGCACGTCAGTTCGCGAGCGGTCATTTGTGGTCCTCAACCCGTCGAGCGGCGAAGTGCTGGCAGGACGTCCGACATGGGCGTGGAGGAGACACGGGCTGCGGTAGACGAGGCCTATGTCGCGCAGCCTGGATGGGCGGCGCTGACCGCCCGAGAGCGCAGCGACCTTCTTTGGCGATGGCATCAGCTGATCATCGCCATGCAGGCGATCTCGCCGCGATTCTGACTGCGGAAATGGGCAAGCCGTTTGCCGAAGCCAAGTCGGAGGTTTCGCATGCGGCCGCGTATCTGCAATGGTACGCCGAAGAAGCCAATCGCATCTATGGCGAGACGATCTCCGCACCGTCTACAGACCGTCGGATGATGGTGATCAATCAGCAGATCGGTGTCGTCGGCACGATTACGCCATGGAATTTCCCAGCGTCGATGGTGGCGCGCAAGATCTCGCCGGCCCTGGCGGCGGGCTGCGCGATCGTGCTCAAACCTGCTGAACCGACGCCGCTCGTGGCAGGTGCAATGTTTGCCCTCGCGCAGCAAGCCGGCTTTCCTGACGGCGTTGTCAACCTGGTCTATGCGTCCGAAGGTGATCGCGTGGGGCCGCGAACTCTGCTCCAATGCCAAGGTCCGAAACATCAGCTTTACAGGCTCCACCGAGGTTGGCCGACTGCTCATGCGCCAGTGCTCGGACTAGATCAAGAAGGTCAGCCTCGAGCTCGGCGGCAATGCGCCCTTCATCGTCTTCGACGACGCGGATATTGACGCTGCCGTTGACGGGGCGATCCAGGCGAAGTTCCGCAATGCCGGCCAGACTTGCGTTTCATCGAACCGGCTTTACGTCCAATCGAGCGTTCACGATGAGTTCGTCGAGAAGTTCGTGGAGAAAGTCCGGCACTTATCGGTTGGCGACGGCTTCGCTCCGGGAGTGGACGTCTGACCACTCATCGACATGCATGCTTTGGCCAAGATCGAGTCCCACATCGCAGATGCCGTTGCTAAGGGTGGGATAATTCGATGCGGGGCCGAACGTTTTCAACCCACAGCCTTCACCGAGATCTCCAGCATCATGGCGGTTGCGCAAGAGGAGACTTTCGGGCCGTTGGCGCCGATCATCCGCTTCCACGATGCGGATCAGGTTGTCTGTGAGGCAAACGACACGATTTACGGGCTCGCCGCCTATTTCCATGCCTCGAACCTGAGGCGTGTCTGGCGCGTGGCCGAGGCATTGGAATATGGCATGATTGGCATCAATACGGGGCGTATGTCTTCGGAAGCGGCGCCCTTTGGCGGCATGAAGCAGTCCGGCATCGGGCGGGAGGGTTCCCGCCACGGGCTCGAAGACTACCTCGAAATGAAGTACCTCTGCATGGGTGGAATCTAAATGACGTCGCCCCGAGTTTCTCCAGTTTTGGGTTCGTTTCCGGCGTGGGTTGTGCGCTGCTGGGCGGGTGAAGCGACGGGGGCTGGCGCGGAGCCTTTCGCATAGCGCAGCGCGAGCGACCGTCGCGGATTGAAGGTGGTGGCGAACTTGGCCGGTGTCTGCCAGGCGATTTGGGAGTGCGGCCGCGCGGTGTTGCAGTCGGCGCGCCACAGGCGATAGCGATGCTTGCCATGCGCATGGAATGCCATTCGACCGGTTCTGATCCGCGCAGGAGAGGATGGCGTTCGAGATGAACTGGCTGGCATTATCACTGACCAGTGATGAGCCGGTTCAATTCCCGGGCAACCAAGTGCCCTCGACCGTGCTGAATAGTGCGCCTTTGCCATACCGGCGGATTAGCGCGGCCGACCTTACTTCGGCATGATGCGAGCAATTTCTGCACCAGGCGCGCAACGTATGCCACTCCCTCAGATCGCCCAGCGATACGTCTGGGCCTGCATGTTTGCTGCCTTCTGCGATGGCTTGCCGACACTTTCGGCTCGCCGGGTGTGATGATCTTCTTCTGCGTCTTTCCCTCTCGGCGATATTGCCGTTCGGCCGTCCCGACCAAGGCCAAACCTCGGGCCGTTTTCCCGTTCCCGGGTCGAGCTTGAACGTCTCGTCGATGATGTTCTGGCGTGCTGCGAGCTCAACGCCGAGGCGCTTGGCATCGATGCATGGCACGACATATTGCGGCGGTGTCGCACGTGTTCGACGGTTTGGGCTTCAGGATCGTGCGGATGGGCCACGCTTTTCTGGCGGCGCGAAACACGGGCAATGCGCGTTCAAAACCTGACAAAGGCAGAAACTTGTCAGGTTCAATCCAACCGCCATCCGGGCACTGCGGAGGGTTTTCAAAGCATATTCATGCACTTGCGCGCTGAGCCCGCTGGCATGGACCTTGCAACGCTTGCAGCAGGACGGTATGCAATGGAGCAGACGAGGATGTTCTCTCCCCTGAACCGTGTGCCGTCTCTGAGAGGGAAATAAGCTCGTGCAGAAAATCTCACAACCTTTGACAACGGCTTTGGAGAACAACGTGGTGTTGCAGATCGAGTCCCCGGCTCCTTCGATTCAAGCGGAAACCTGGCTGCGTGGCGAGCCCCTCACCAGCTTCGAGCCCGGCAAAGTGTACATCGTCGAATTTTGGGCAACTTGGTGCGGTTCGTGTGTGGACGGGATGCCCCATCTGATGCAGCTGCAGGAGAAATACAGGGAAAGCGGCGTTGAGATCGTAGGAGTCGCGGCTAGTGAACGCGCTCCAACGGCCGATGAGGCCCGAAGCACGTTGGACGCTTGGTTGACGGAAAAGTTCCCGAATCTGAACTATCGGATCGCATTCGACTCCACAGGCGAAATGGACAAGCTTTGGCTGGAGCCCAGCTTTTCTTTCTGGATTCCCACCAGTTTCGTGGTCGACCGAGACGGCTGCATCGCCTTTATTGGTGAACCGACGAAACTCGATGAGGTCTTGCCGAAGGTGCTTAACGGCAGCTGGCGCACCAGCGATCAGGCAAAATCCGCCGATGCGGAGCGGATCGCGGAAGGCGAACCCATAGCGCGCGAACAAGCGCTGAAGAAGCCGATCAAGGACAGATATCGGGCGGCGGTGGAGAAAAAGGATTGGAAGACGGCGCTCTCGGCGATCGAAGAAGGCATCGCCTTGATGCCGGACAACCTCGGTTTCCGCCGTTCTCATGTGAATCTGTTGCTTCACAAAATGAAGGACATGCAGGTCGGCTTGCCCGTCATGCGCCAATTCGTTCGCGACGCGATCAACAGAAACTCCGAGAATTGGATGGTTGCGGCGTTAGACGAGCTCTTCTTTCCGAACCTTGACCATTCGCACTTTCCGTCTGCTGAGCGCTTGGCGATGGGAAAACAGCTGTCCGAACACATCCTGGCACTGAATCCCCCGGAAAGCGACAAACGTAAGCTCCTGCCTTATCGTTTGGCAGCCCTGTACTATCACGAGAGCGGCAACAAAGATCGGGCGATCGAGTTGATCGAGCTGGCACTGAAGTCGCAGGGCGGTCCGGAGCTTATCCGGGACGAAGATGAACAGCGCGAAATATCGCATTTACTGCAGTTCCTGGCCTACTTCAAGGGTGAGAAGGTTTGTTACGGCGCTCTGTGTGCGGTTCCAAACAATGGCCGATTCGACAGCTGGTATACCGTTTGCGGCTGATTGTCAGGTTTATGTAAGGGACAGAATTGGCCGGGCGGACAGCTCTTGATGCGAACGGCGCAAACCCCCGCCCGGCTTGCGAAATCACCTGGGCCGCTCTTTTGGACCTAAGTCCGAAGGACTGCGGCCTTCTAAGATGCCCGCCTTTGTTTAGGCGGGCTATGAGCTGAGCTACGGGTTTTGCCCGCTTCTAACCGTTCGCCAGCCTGGCGCAGGTGCCTCTCAACACCTCCACCACACCGAGGTTTCATGCGGGTAGCGAATTCGATCTTGGCGGCATGGCCATTAAGCACATGGGATGGCCTCGCTGGCGGCATGCCTGTGATCTGGTGCTGCAGCCCACGCTTGCCTCCGCCAGCGGTTCGATGAGGCAGCCTGTCGCACAATTGATATCAGGACTTCAATGCCGGAACGCCGGCGCCACCCTCAATTCAATAAATGAGGTGTCGCGCACCACGATTGGCTGCTTGATCCAGGCAATTCCGGCCGCCGTCATCCTCAATGAGGTGACCTCGACCAGAGCCTCGGCCTTGAATGGCATGATCGAGGTGCATGGGTGCGGCCACCGTCATTTTCGTCAATCCGAACGGGATTTCTTGCAACCGCTTTGCGGCTTTATCCAACACGCCAAGGGCCGCGCTGTCGACAGGTGGCGCGAGCTTGGCGCCGAGGCGTCCACGTCAACAGATTCTTCTGACAATCGGGACTTGTACGATCACCCCAGGGGGGCGAGAGCCCATGACGATCATCGTCGCGCCGGCCGCGATCTGAAGCAGGCGTCGGCGCGCCTCCCGCCTATCTTCTGGCGAGGCTTCGGTGAAAGACGCCGATGGCGGAACGGAAACACCAGGACCGGCTGAATAGATCCCGAGCTGTGCGATCGCGTTCGGCCAAGTTGAGGAAAGCGAGCTGAATGCAGGACTTTGCACGCTAGCACCGCGTTGCCGGGCCATATAAGAGATTTGGCCCGGCGCGAGAAGCGGCACTCGTGGCCAAAGAACGGGATCGCACCGGCCGCCACGCTGTCAAAATGCCGAAGTTGTGATCCGGCACGACGCTTAGCTTCTTCCCGCTCTTTGGCGATGAAGCGTTCCAGCGTGTGAATCTTGAGCACACCTGAAATCACTTCGTCGCCGAGAACCAACGCCGGCGTGACGTTGATGTACAGCTCCTTGGCGAGCGCGCAATTGCGCTCGAGGACGTTTTCGATGGCGCGGTCTTCCATGTCCCGCTTGAGCTGCTCAACCTCGAGGCCAACGTGTCGTGCGATAGTCAAGATGTCGAATTGGCTGAGCTGGCCGCGAGCAGCCATAAGGGCGTGATGGAACGCCTCATATTTTCCCTGTTTGCTGGAGGCGAGCGCCGCCAGTGCGGCAAATTTGGAACCCGGTCTCTTGCCCGGACAATGTTTGTAGACAACCTTCAGCATGGGATCATGCTTGAGGGCTTGCTGGATTGTACGGTCTTCCGCCCGGCACCGCGGGCAGTTGTAGTCCAAAAATAAGACGAGAGGGACGTCGCCATTCGGGTTGCCAGCAGTTGGCGCAGCGGCGTCGTTAAGAGTGCGTCGCGCCGCTCTGGAATGAGCTTCCGCCAAAACGCGACGAGCCGGCTATGGTTTTCATGCTGGCGCACGTAGTCTTTGGCAACTGGACCATATTGCGTCGCCAGCCCGAAAAAAAGCAGGGCTAGGGCTGAAAGAGCGATAAGGCCGGCTTTTGGCGTAAGGCATGGTTAGGCTCCAATTAACAGTGAACGGCAGGGCGGCAACGGCTGGCCTTTTGACGTCAAAGGGGGCACCGCTTTAATGCCTCACCCGCTGTTCGCGGATGACGGGAGGTCAAGGGGCTCGTGCTATTCGAAGAGATGCGGTGGGATGGCTGGGCCCAACAGCCGACCCATCCGTGAGCGGCGCTGTGTGCGTGCGAACTGCCCCCGCGGTCGCCGTTCGCCGAGCGACTTCAGGCGGCCGAGTGCGATGGCTGAGCGTGACTGCAGCAAACACCTGCACGTAAAGCTGGGATAAGAGGGCTTAGGGCGCGCGGGACTCGCGCTGCGGTGTGCGGGATTATATTCAACAATTCTTGTCTCCTAACCGGATCGAGGCAGGTTCCTCCCTCCCGGGCATCTCCCGTCGCTGCGCTCCGGTCGAACGTTGCACCAAGGGTCCTTGCAAGCCCCGCGCCAATCGCGATGTCGGCACTTCAGGAAGTGATTGCGCGGGCGGCAGGTGGGCAGTGGTCAGCGCGCCTTTCCAGAATATCGCTCGCATAAACGTCCGGCGAGCGGCTCCGAGCGTACCTGCCATCGCCGGGCTCTGCGACAGCCTGAAATCTATCTCGAACCAAATCCGAATCGCTCGTTGAGTCTCGTCCCTCCCAGCGCGGTAAACCGCGCCTCGATCTCGGCATTCCAGCAAGCCTCCCACGAAGTTCGCCCGCTGGACAGGGTGAAGGTCTGCTGTCCGATTAGCTGGTTTAAGATCAGCTCAGGCTGCGGCGGCCGCTCGATCTCGCAAAACTCTACAATTCTGCGAATGGTCTCGAACTGAACTTCGCGTCCTTGGTCGCCTATGATCTGCTCATAGCTCAATCCAAGAACATTCTCCTGATCCGCCCACGGTGCCACTGGATGGCAGCGATCATTGAAAATGAAAGGCGCGATCTCATCGAAGTACTTCAGCATTTTGTCAGGTCCGTCCGGCTCATTGCGCCACGTAATCTCAGCCCTCTCAGGCGGGCACCAATCGCTGTCACCTACATATCGCATCTGCGACACAATTGCCGCACGCATTTCGCGCGAAAGAAAGACGATCTTGAAATCCGCTAAACAATGGCGAGTGCCGATGTCGCACGGTAGATGCCCATAGCCAAACTGACCGGGCTGAATAAAGCGCGAGGATATCTCGATCGGTATCCATAGAATATTTTCGGAATGAGTGAAGCGAGCTCGCTCGACATCCACAAAGCGGAAGTCTCCAAGATAGTCTTTATTAAAGAACACATCGGACTGTACAAGCCCGAGCAGTCCAAGCAGACGGGCATATAGGTGGGTGCCCGCCTTCGGAATGGAACATATCATAACCCGCGAGCTTGAGCGGCCGGCCGTCGGCTTGATTGACCAAGATTCATTCGAGCAGGGATA
Source organism: Mesorhizobium sp. (assembly GCA_004020315.1). GTDB lineage: Bacteria > Pseudomonadota > Alphaproteobacteria > Rhizobiales > Rhizobiaceae > Mesorhizobium. The sequence goes on along the minus strand of SAQG01000001.1, from coordinate 43,521 downwards.
AAGTGGAAAGGGTTGACCCGCGATATCGCGCAGCTCTTCTGGAAGCGGGTGAAACATTGTGGTTTCCTCACTGTTGCAGCGGCTTTTTTAAACAGCCGGAGCCAATGCGCGACAGGACAAGTTCCTGACCAGCTTGACCCCAAGCAGTCGCGCCCTCTGTTGCCGTACCAGAGAAGTAAAGCCCGTCGCATGCGCTAGCCGCGAGACGAACCGCTAGTACGGGTGGCATCGGCAAGCTCGTGGCCAACTTGCTGAGATGAGCTATTTACCAAACGCCACGTCGGCGTTCCCTAGAGATGTAGTCACCTTGTCATGCCCCCGGTTTCGATCGGACGATGAACCTAATCATAGAAGAACGCAAGTAAGATTGGTTATGTCGCCAATATACTAATGAATATATTTTCCCAGACGGCACCGCTTGCGTTGCCGTGCAGTCGTCCCCACTGCCCTGACGACGAGGACACCACGGTTTGCGCGGCGCATGCGCAGCCAGTAAAGTAAGCTCCATTGACAGCATCGGGCCAGGAGACGTCGTTAAACGAGGCCACTCGCAAGACCGCCTCGCGAGCGGCCGAGCGCATGCCCTCGCGTCCATTGCCCCGACTGCCGAGACATGGGCGCGAACGGAGCGGCAGCCGGAATCCGATATCGACCTTGTCTATGATCTGCGTCAGTGAACCGTCATCGAGACTCGAATATGCAGGGCTTTGCTAGGCCTTCGCGGGTCGACTGCCAGCTTGGAACGAACACTAAGACACATGCGGAAGCCCCGACATACACAGAAATTGCTGCTAGACATCATCTATGATGCAATTAACACGGCTCCGAATGCGCTCGCACGTATAGCTCTGTATGTTGCACAAGACCCCGAGGCTGTTCTGGCGCTGTCCATTGCCGACCTTGCGCGCAACACCGCTACCGGTTCTGCTTCAATTGTAAGATTTTGCCGAACCTTGGGACTCTCGGGATTTCGCGAGTTTAAGATTGCGCTCAGCGGCGAAATTGAGCGGCGGAAGTTGAGCGGCGAACTGGCTGAACGCGCGCCATCAGAAGCTGTAGACACAGCTCCTCGGATCGCCATCCTCAGTTCTGCTTTACAAAACTCAATTTCCGTGTCCGCTCGTGGTTTTGACGACCTTCAAATTAGTGGGTTTGCCAACCGCATCCGAGCGGCCCGACGCGTCGAACTGTTCGGCACGGGGCCGTCATCCGTCTGCGCTGATATTCTGGCCATGCGACTGATCTGCCTAGGTTTCCCCGCACATTGCTCGGGGTCCGCCACCGTGTCTCACGCTCTCGCGCGAGGGCTTGGCTCGTTGAGCCTCGCCATTGGCATTTCGTCGCGTGGCCACACTGTGGAAACCAAGGATTTTCTGGCTATTGCGCGCGAAACCGGAGCATACACGATTGCCATTACGACCCGCGTTGACTGCCCGATCGCCCGGACTGCGGACGAGGTGGTATTGTTTACCTCGGCTGAGGCTTGGCCACAGGCCGGGTCGGCGATGCACGTGCCGCCTCTGGTGTTGCTGAGCGAATATCTTTGCCAGTGTCTGCAGATGGCGGAAGTCTGAATCCCCACCAAGGCCAATTCGGGCAGTTCCGAGGTTATTTCCGGATCCCACCTCGGTCTTCGTCGCGCGTGCTCGCGTGCACGAGCCATTGAAGCGATAAACTTGAACCGCACTTTCGACTGTGCGTACTGCGTGCTTGTTACATGGAAACGACGAACTCACCGAGCAACCCTCTTGCCACGGCGCGCGGGTGTTTGGTGATCATAGGGGAAGCTTCAACAATTGAGAAGCTGACGAACTACTACACCGGGATCAAACCGGAGGACAAGGCAGGTTCCTCGTCGTTGGGCAAGGCTGCAGCACCAGGTCGACTCCGTGACCTTCGACGGCGCGCTCGCCGACTGAGTGGCGCTGGAGGGCCTCGAGAGGGCATGGGTCGGCCGCAGCAGCGTGGGACGCAGGAAGGCAGGCAAGATCCTAGCTTCCTTCTTCACCGACAGCAAGTCAGCGGCTCCTTTTGCCGGTCGACAGATCGGTGGACCAGGTCGAGCTTCTTCCATGTCCACTTCTACGTTTGCCACGGTGTTCGGGAATTCCTGGGAGATTGGGGGCTGACATCTATCGCGTGCTGCCACGAAGGTTGGTATTGACGTATTTCGCGAGGTCTAGCGCGGAGATGCTACCAACCAATTGGTCCAGACTCATTTCGGCCGAGATTGAGGCGGAATGCTCCAGGAGTGCAAGGAGATCATCCCTGTGCTTCGAATGGTGGTTCTCCAGGTGCATCTCGACCTTTCGCGCGATGACGTCCGCGAAACTCGCCCTTGTCCCAAAAAGCGGATCGTTGATTAACGCCGTCGGTCGTTCCTGTTCGAGAACCCAATTTATCGCCAGGGTCCCGTTCGATCTCAAGAATACGATCTCCAGCTCCGCGTCGGCAGGTCGCGATGTGGCAATGGAGAACCCCGCGTCCGCCAGAGCCCTGGTATCCTTATCCACAGCCTGATTGAATGCGGCCAAATTGACATGATGAATGTCAATGTCGTTCGGCGCACGCTGGATGAACTGCGAAAGGACGCTACTGCCCGCTACCCAGCTATCTTTGCTCCGATTGCGCGAAATGGCGACCAACGCAATGCGCATCAGCTCGGGCATCATGCGCTTGTGGCCTTCTTTGATATTGAGAACAGCCTGTAAGTTACGTTGACGTCGGGATAGGTCCCGGCTCGCAGAAGCACAGATGTGAGATCATTTGAACCCGCAATCTTTTCAAGAAGGTCGTCACGGGCATTAGTGCCGAACCCAAGAACGATACGACCTGATTCCGTAAGGAACCTTGGGCCATCTGAAAGAAATCTCTCGAGCAAGTTGTACCCTGGATCGATCGCACCACCTTCGAGGTCGTGGACAAACTCGTAATCTTCTGGAGCGTAGCTCGACGGGTAGTTCCAAAATATGATGTCGAACCTTCTGCCAGGTGGAACATTGTTAAATATATCGCTTGCGATGACCTCGACGTTACTAATTCCGTTTCTTGCAGCATTCTCCAACGTGTTCGCGACGGCCCTCGGATTGATGTCACAAGTCAGCAACGACAGCGCGCCAGTCTTTGCCAACAGAAGGCCGGGAAGACCGAAACCGCAGCCGATTTCTAAGACGGTCTTTCCGTCGAATGGGGGAAAATTCTCGCTAATCCAACGCCAACTCTGGAAGTGCTCTGGAGGAAAAACCCCTTCCTGTACGACCAGATCCAGTCCGAATGCCTGCATCTGACGCGGGAAAGTGGCTTGTTGACTTGTCCGAAGCGTTGTCCTGATACGATCAAGTTCGCTCATTGTTCTCCGGCCTTCCGGCGCGGTGCCATGCCTGGTTGTTTTCCCGGCTCGACGGCATCAACGGTTCGCTTCAGTAAGCAATTCCAAAGAGGCATTGAAAACAGACCGGCCTCAAGAATGAGGCGGTCCCAAGATGAGCGGAGGGGTGCATACCGGAAGAGGCCTTCTAGACCGGCTCGATCCCCCTGGAAATACCGCTGGACGGCTGTCGTTAGGCCCGACTTTGCTGCGGTTAGGAGTGCTCTGTCGTAACAGAATCTTGCGTGGGCAAACGCGCTACCATCACTCCGATTGTCCGGCATCGGCGCAGCTCCCCTGTCGCCGAGAACGTTTAGCAACATTTGGAAAGATGAATGGGCAATGTAGCCGGAATCGAGAGAAATCCAAGCAGTCGCTTCGTCGCCCAACGACCGGCACCTAAGTATTCTCAGCTCAGCATCCATTACTTGATGACTATCGCTCACATGAAGGAGGTTCGTCACGGGATTATCGCAGAAAAAGAGACTACGTACGGTGCCGGATAAAGCCTGGGCCGGCTGTGTGTTACCCTTCAGTTTTTGCGACAAGTGCAGCGCATTAGGTCCGCTCCAGATCGTGGCGCAAACCGGACGCATGTCGAATAAGTCCAGCACCAATGGCCAATGCTTCCCGCCGGTGGAACAGGTAAGGGTATAAAACGCATCAATGGATTTGCGACTATGAATCGAAAAGAACCGTTCCGAGAGTTCCAAACCGGTTCGCCGGCGAATAAATTCGTCGAGCAGCGAGGTTAGGCCAGAGCGCGCGACTTCCGGGCCATACACTATCAGCGCCGTGGATGACATCATGCCGCCCCCCCCAAAGGGTCGCTTGTGATATGGGCCTTCCTGCTCGCGACGGTGATCCTAGTCGCTCTAACGCGTCTCCCTTCCAGCCAATCGGCGAGACGAGCGGGATGACGGGCATTAATCACAACGCCGGGAAGGCTTTTCTTCGCCATGAATTCGACCGCGCAGGCGTCAATCGAGGTGTGGCCGAGAAGGACAAGATCTTGAGCAGCGATCTGCTCTATAAGTGCAGCGGGATCGTCGGTTGCTCCACCGCGATGCACGCCATCGACATCTGTCAAAATCACCAGCTGTGGTGCCCCAGTTAACCAAGCGATCCACGCGGCAACGGCGTCGGATGTGACGTCCCAACTCCATTCCACTGGGTCAGCCGCAAACAGCAAACGGGAAGGCAGCAGCACTGGAATCTTCCCAAGTCTCGCGAGAGTTCGGCATTCGCCTAGGCTGGCCGATGGAACTAGTTTGGAAGAGAAGGCGGCATCCGCAAGCAAATACCCCGTTTGGTCCTGTGCTAGAGCACACGCATGATGCGCGGTACACGGATCTAATCGCTCGGCTGCATCAATCGCCTCAATTGCTTTGTCCGGGATGCCGCCGCCTGGAACAAGTAGGATTCGATGGCCCTTATCGGCGAGACGCTCAAGTTCAGCCAGTGCGAGCTTACACACGGCAAGATCACGCATGATGCTCCCGCCGAATTTGAGAACAATCGAAAAGCCATATGGTGGAAAACCTTTTATTGAGCAGTCCATCGGCTTGCCATCCCGCCCTCAGGCAACAGATACGATCTCAGGAATTTTTGAAGCTAGGTTTGGAAGCGCTGCCCAGACCTTTTGAAACGCGGCCGCGTACAATTTCATCACTTCAACGTCGTTTGGTGGAGCGATCTCCGACACGTAAAACATGGTGTTCAATATCTTCATGACGTTTGGAAAATCGGTCCTTGACCATTGGCCGCAGATATCCGGCAGATATTCAAAGACGGGCTTCGTCAGCCAGACCGCAACGGGAACTCCCTCGGCTTGAAGAAGCTTAATGATGAAATCCCTGGCCGTAGGGCCAGGTAGAAAACCGAGCTTTTCCGGCTCAAGACGCAACGGGAGATTCAGCATCGATTGTTGATGATCTGCTGGATCGAAAAGAGGCAGAAGCCCTGAGAGGTGGCCAATCTCCTGCCAAAGGAACCTAGCATTCCTTCGCCTTTTTTTAAGCTGCCGGTCAAGCTGCTTGAGCCTGTGATTAGCAATGGCAGCAGAGAATACATTGGGTCGGTAATTGTAGCCTTTGGAGTTCGGGGAGAATATCCTAGCTCCACATCGCGACGAGCTTGTCAGCGAAACATTATCTACATGGTGGATCAGAGCAGGGTCCCTCGTCAGGACAAATCCAAGCTCACCTGCCCCGAGGTGTTTAGCTCCGTTGCCGGAGAGAGAGAGTGCATCGCTCTCCAAGTAAGCTCCATTGACAATATCTTTCGCAGCGCCAATTGATTGGCAAACATCATCGATAATCGCCACGCCTCGCGCTCGCGCCGCCAATCTCAAGCTGGGAACCAAGAGGTTATTTCCGAACAGATGAGTTATGAGCGTCGCCGCGTCACCTGGCTTGATGAGGGAGGCCGCCATCTTCTCATCAACTCCGGCAAGGTCTGGCTCAACATCGACAAAGACCGGTTCGAGTCCACTGATCGTGATTGGGCCGACGGCTCCCGGCCAGTTCAAAGCCGACGTAACGACTCGGCGACCTCGGTTCCGGTAGTAGTCGAGAGCCACGTGAATAGCGGCTGTGCCGCTTCCAACGGCGCGCACAGACCAGTTACCCGACCAATCCGCTAGCCGCTTTTCGAGCTCAATCACCATAGGGTGATTGACGCGATGATATTTGCCGCTTTCGACAACATTTGCGAGCGCCTTCAAATGTTTACGTTTCGCAGCTGGCCAAAGAACAACTCGCCCAGCCGGCACCGTGGGATCTCCTCCAAAGAGCGCAAGAGAAGTGTCCTTCTGGTGGGCGCATCGTGTGCTTGCTGCCGTGGCTAAGCTTACATCCTTGGTCATATGATCTAGCCTGGTTGTGTTACATCGGCCATCGGCCACTCGCGAAGTCACGAGCCGAACCGACCCGTCTCTCGCATACTTTTGCGTCTTGCAACGAGGCTCGGCTAACCCACAAGAGCAGAGTCGCTCCTGAGAACAGGCTGGGCGCCGTAGCGCCCTCGCTACGTTGAGTTCAGGAAAGAGCTTTCAAGCTCGCAACCGGCGTATGAGGCGTCAACCTCGTCGGAAATGAACTCGCTGAACGATGCAGTCCCTCCTTCGTAAATCAACACCTAATAGCCCTTGACAAGAAGGGGAAGTGGTCCTCTGAAATATATTTATGGATATATTATTTATTCTCCGCCTACCTTTAGCCTCCTATCTGGGATATTTTAGTATCGGAAGTGACAACGCGAGGTTGCTTTTTCAGCCTCTCGTACCGGCACCATTTAAAAGATAAAAAGCGCAGCGCGGATGCGCAGGAATATCATCCCGCCAAAGCCGCGGGCCAGATAATCAGCCAACCTTGGCGAGCTGGGAGCACCCCGAGCTTCCGTAATTGGTTGAAGCACTCGCCGGACCGAGGGCCGGCGTCCAATGTTAGTAGCCCCTTTCGCGAACACTCCGGCTAGTGGGTTTGTGTCAGAATGACCTCCCGGGATCGTATTCTGAGCGCTCAGTGAGGATGTATCTCGTTGTAGTCATCCCACCGGGCGATCTGGCGGAGAACCATGGGTGATCATGCAAGGAGTGATGCGAACGCAATCACGCTTGAAGGTTTTGACCCAGGCTTCCGACACGTCGCTGGCGTGGGGCGCTTCACGGGCGTGGAGCAAGTAACGCGGTCAGCGCAGAGGCGAAGGCGCGTGTTCCTTGCCGGTGTAGGGGTGCCATTTTCCGACAGGTCTCGATCGGATGAGGCACCCTCGTCGATCCGAAGCGTCTCTTGACCGCCTCCAGCATCATATCGCACGGGACCCGCAGCCCTCCTGCGACGGCCCAAGCCGAATGGCTCAGCTACTCGGCTGATGTCGGCGAAAATCGCTCACCAATACTTCTTTGTAAACGTGAAGTTTGCCAGCTGTCTCCTGCTCATATTTTGCAAAGCGCGCGACACTGCGCGCTGTTCTACATCAAGGTGGTTAGTCAATGCGGATGCCACTGCGCTCGTAGTCTTGCCGAGCTGAGGCATTGCGTCAGTTAGCCTTGCAAGACTGGTTCGAAAAGCCGGGGAAAGCTCAGACGCGGTTATTTCCATGCGAAGGGCATGAGAGCAGAAACAGAACTTGTCGATGATATGGCAAATTTCGCAATTACATGCCCCCAGAGCTATGTCAGTGAATATTTCTTCCGCTCGAAGAGCGAGCTCCGTTGGAGATAACTCACCAGAGGGGGCGGTTCGGTCGAGAGGGTGAGTCCGTGTACGAGTTAGGGCGAAGGTAAGTGTTTCGCGCGCCACCACATACGAGTCCAATAGAACCCACTCGACCAGAGGTCTCGTAAAGTAGCCCCTTTGAGGAAAGGACACGATCTTCCCTTCCGCTGCAAGTCGGATAAGTGCTTCGCGTATAGGAGTCCGGCCGATGTTGAGGTCGGACGCTAGCTCTTTATCGCTGAGATGCTGCCCCGGCATGTGGGATTTGCTGTAGAGCAATTGAAGTACCGCGTCGTAGGCTGCATCGGCTTTTGCGTTCTTCTTGGCTTCAATAGCCAAACTGGGCATTTCTGTCCGACGACATTGGGCCGCATTTTTGCAAAACCACATCTCTACGCTTCCCCTTGTTTCGACGTCCTTTGAACGTTCGATTAGCAGAATTTGAGTTTCTGCGGCGTGCTATTTCTCGACATCCGGACATGACGCATGCACCGCGCGCCGCCTCAGCTGCATACACCATGCGTATGAGGTGTGACCATGGCCAGCCGTGGCGCTCGGATGCGGAAGCCTCAGAGGACCGGACGCGGAAAGATCTAGGAGGCGTTAGGCGCTCGACGCACCTGACCTGCGCGCAAACCATTTCCTGCGCTCGTCGCTTCGCCACGCTAGACGTCATGTTCCAGGGCTGAGATCGGTGGCCCGCCCTTTCGTGCGATTAAGAGACGAGGGTTGCTCGGATGGGCCGAGCCGATCCTCACGCACGGAGGGCGAGCCATGGGAGAGTATAGCGAAGCGTTTGTCGCGTTTGATGTAGCCAAGAAGAAGCACGCGGTGGCGATCGCGGAGGGCGGCCGCACCGGCGAGGTCCGGTTTGTCGGCGAGGTCGAAAATAGTCCTGCAGCGATAGAGCGGACGATCAAAGAAGCTGGGAAAGAAGTATGATCGACTGCACGTCTGCTTCGAGGCCGGGCCGACGGGTTACGGGTTGTGCCGGCAGGTTCGCGATCTTGGTCACGACTGCATGGTGGTTGCGCCGGCCCTGATCCCGAAGCGGTCGGGCGAGCGGATCAAGACGAACCGACGGGACGCGGTCACGCTGGCGCGGCTGCATCGGGCGGGCGAGCTGACTGGAGTGTGGGTGCCGGACGTCGTCCATGAGGCTGTCCGCGATCTGGTTCGGGCCCGGGAAACTGCAGGCGACGATCTGCGCCGTAAACGCCAGCAACTGCTCTCCTTCCTTCTGCGCCATGGCCGGATCTACGAGGGCGGCGGTCATTGGACATTGGCGCACCGGCGCTGGCTTGCCCGCCAGAGCTTCGAGCATATGGCGCAGCAGATTGTCTTCCAGGAGAAGATCGACGCGATCGAGGACGCCGCTCAGCGGCTACGCCGCCTGGACGAGCAGTTGCGCACCATCGTGCCGACCTGGTCCATGGCACGGGTCGTCGAGGCCTATCAGGCGATGCGCGGCGCCTCGTTCCTGGTGGCAGTGATCTTCGCGGCCGAGATCGGCGATGTGCGCCGCTTCGATACGCCGCCGCAGTTGATGGCCTTCCTCGGCCTGGTTCCGGGAGAGCGCTCGACTGGCGATACGGTCCGCCGGTCGAGCCTTACGCTCGCCGGCAATCGACGCGCCCGCCGCGCCTTGGTCGAAGCGGCTTGGACTTACCGCTACCCCGCCAGGGTCAGCGAAGCGCTGAGGCTCCGGCTCGAGGGTCTGCCGAAGGCTGTCCGCGACATCGCCTGGAAGGCGCAAATCAGGCTCTGCACTCGCTATCGCCGCCTGAACGCCGCCGGCAAGAAGCCACCAGTGGTCGTGGCCGCGATCGCACGCGAGATGGCCGCCTTCTTGTGGGCTATCGGTCGGGAGGTCGCACCGTCATAGACAGGTCTCGACCCGACCCGCTGCACAGCGTTGGGGGTGGGGCCACGGTGGGGAACTCCCGTCGCTAGTTATGTGGCCGAGCCAACCCGCTCGACGCCCGCCCTCTAGACAGAGGACAGCCCCGAGACGAAGACACGGAAGGCGGTATCCAACCCGCGGATGAGAGTCTGATCAACCGTCGTCTCAGAGCTCCACCCCCAGCCCTGTGCAGCTTCAGCCGATCCGACTGCTTCGCCCACGCCGAGCAGACCATCCGTCTTGCGCTCAGCCTTGACAGGGAACATGAGAGACTAGCGGACTGCGCAACCCTGACCAGTTCCGCCCGGCGAGCGCTTACCACGGGGGCTTTGACCCACTCTCGGTGACATTTCTTTACACCGCCGACTAACGGCCTTTAGATCCAACTTGCCGCGGCCGTACATCTGTCGTTTCACCAGTTTGCGCTTGGCCCTCTCTTTGTTCGTAGACCATACTTCGGTGGTCGCCGCACGACGGCCGTCGTCACTAACGGAGCGACCGTTCTGACGGAACTTCCCGGGGTGGCATCTCTTGTCATTGCCCTCGGAGAGGCCCGGCTCCGACTAAAACTACACTTGGCGATCTGAAGAGCGAAAGGAAGGCTTCGCTGAAGGCGGTGTTGGCACCAACAGAGATCTTACCAAGCGTTCGCACAGCTATGCTTTGGTTCGCGAGGCATTGGGAGTCTAGCATTTCTGTGCCCCTTCAGACACTCGGCGATGCACTCACTCAGAAGAGCCATTGAAGGCATAAGCGTTGCCGGTCCAGGTTCGGCCAAGGCCCGCGCCGGAGCTGAGTAGGAGCACCTCATGCGCCACCTCAGAGACTGGCGATTTGTCACGCGTCGTTATTGCAAGCGTATGCGCTCCTCGGTCGCGGCCAGTTCTGAGAAAGGCGACGGTCTCTCGCTCATATCTTTCATAGGAGATGCCGATAGCATAAGCCGAAGCGTCCAGCCCATGAGCCAGACCGCGAGCGATGTTCACAATCCGGGGTCCCCAGCTAGATCAGGCGGCTGTGACAGTAGCTCTGCGCAGATTGCGGAGACGCCCATACCAAGAGCTTCGACACGCGTAGCACTCTGTAGTCGCTCCGTCAGGCGCTCGATCTGGGCGTAGTCGAGAAGGCGAGCTGAGGCCTCAACCGAATGTAGGAAGGCCGCGCTCAGGTTCGCACAATTTCCGGTCTTACATGCGAGTTCAGTGGCGAGGTGCTGTGTCAGTCGCCGGGCTTTATCGCGCTCAATCTCCCCGGTAACGCCACCCTGAACTCGCGAAACCCAGAGAGGCCAAGAGTACGGCAAAAACGCAAAACCGACGCTTCTCCGCTGTTTGTTTGACTTACGAGTTTGGAGATAGATAAGTCCCCAAGAAGCTCGGGGTTTTAGGCAACAAAATGCGCGATTCTGGATTGTGAGCTAGGCCCGCTGGCGACCAGATCGCATACCGCATCCCGCACCAAGCTTGATGACCTGTCCGCCATTGCACTGCCCGCCGGGGTATGGTGTTCCGGATGCAGGCGCGGGCGGACCGTCCACGCCGCTGCCCTCTTTCTACATTGGGCAAAGCAAACCTTTAAGTTCCGCCAAGTTCAGCAACAATGCCTCCGGCTCAAAGGTCCGGAGGTCATTCCTCAGTCGACTGGTATGGTGGCGGGCGCCCCCGAATGCGCAGTAGCGCATATTTGCATTTCGCGCGGCACTAAGACCGATGACGCTGTCCTCAATGACAAGGCACTCTCTGGCAGACACGCCCATGATTTCCGCCGCCAATAGCAGCACAGAAGGGTCAGGCTTCCGGACACCGATGTCATCGGAGGAGAAGAACCGTGAGCCTACAAGCCCCAAGAGACTGGCGGCTCTCATGCGGTGGATGAGTTCGAAACGAGATGTGTTCGATGCGACACAAAAGGGAATGGAAAGCCACTGGAGCAGTTCAATCGCGCCAGGTGTCGCCGACAGGGTCCCAGAGGCGGCCAGCTGGATCTCAGCCGCGGCCGTTTCCATGAAGTTCTTCGGCAGGCTTACACCGACAAGTCTTTCCAGATGCCGTTGTTGATCGTCCCGCTCAACACCGGAGAGCGTTGCCGTTATTTCATCTGGATGCACCTGGACACCTTCCGCGGCAAGTTTTGCCGAAATCACCTCCGATGCTACGATTTCCGTCTCCGCAAGGGTGCCGTCAAAATCGAAGATGATCAGTCGAGGCCGCGACCGATCGGACGTTTTGATCGATGGTGAAGCCATCATTTCGGATCACCGGGACGAATGACAGGCAGCTGATCAAGTCCCTCGTGACGATGGACAACGACATCCGATCCGTCCAACATGACGACATCGTATGATGGCGCAGCCGCCACAAATATGGGCTTGCCATATTGTTCCCAGTCCAGAACGATATGCTGCGCCGTGCCACGGCTGGCAGTAAACGATATGCCCGACAAACTGCCTGCTGCAGCAACATGCCGGTGACCAAAGAGCATGTGGCGGACCGATGCGTTTTTCCGAAGGATGGAAAGGAGCCGATCGGACTCCTTCATATCGCTCGTCTTAAAACAAGGCACATGCAAATCCGCCGGCGTATGGTGCATAGCAACCACGACTGGTCGGCCGGCGGCACGGAAAAGCTGGTCCTGCAGCCATTCAAACCGGCCACCGTCAAGACAACCGAAATGGCTGATGTCGTCCTTTGTGTCGAGCAAGACGACGAGCCAGTCGTGCAAGTCGACAGCCGCCTGAACGAATCCTTCCCCGCCGAATACGCCTCGAAATGCGCCGCGGTCATCGTGGTTGCCGATCGTCAAATGGACCGGGAGCCGGACCTCCGACAAGATCTCGCGCAAGAGTGCGTAAGCGGCTGGATCGCCTGTATCAGCAAGATCGCCGGTAATAAGGATGAGCTTGGCATCTGCGTGTACGCACGAGACATGGTCCAAGGTGTCGCGCAATCTCTGCGCCGGATCGATGCCGTAAAGCGTCTTGCCAGGGGCAACAAAATGAGGATCCGTGATATGAATGATTTTCTGCATTGCTCCACACTCAGATTGGGCCCGACCCTGGGAGGGACAAGAGACCGCTGCTGCGTCAGGCCACTTGATTGCCGTCGTTGTGGTGACCATCTATTTCAGGCGTCTGACAGCGAACCGTGAGCAGTGAGGGGTCGCCCCTCTCTGCCGCCCGGATCGAGGTGTTCGATTCCAAGCAAACACTTGACCGACGAACGGCAATAAATGTCGCGAGTTGTAAATGCTCGGGCCGCATAAGGGACCTCGGTCGCTATCGCTTTCGGTTGATCATGAAGTAACTCGTCCATCATCGAAACGGTGCCACGGGCCTGTGCTTCGAGCTCCGGTGAGTTCCCCCACGCAGACACGAATGCTCCTTCTTGACCCTCAATTGTAATTTGTGAGCAGCTCGGTCGAACACCGTTGAGTGTCGCTTGCGCGCCCGCCCCATGCCGCATCCGCCTGTCAGACTTCGCCGATATCGAATGCAAGGGATATCAAGTGGACGGAATCGCCGGGACAGTCGGTACAGGAAGACATTTTTGTGGGGTTGAGTGGATGGGAAGCTGCTGCAGTTCACCTTACGGCACCTGCTGCCACCGGGTCCGCCTCCTGCCATTTTGTATTGGGCTGGACTTCGCTCGTCATCAGCAGGACGCTAAGTTCTTCGGCTGATCGCGCGACCACCGCAGCGCCGGCTGACAGCAATCGTTGACCGTGGTCGTCGTGGCAGTGGCCGCCCGCGGTGAAACCGATCACCATCATCCCCGCGGCCACACCGGCTCGAACGCCTGCAATGCTGTCCTCGACCACGACGCAGCGCGCTGCCTTAGTGCCCATCTGGGCGGCAGCGAACAGGAAGAGGTCCGGTGCAGGCTTACCGGCCTTTACCATGGCGGAGCTGAACACGTGGGGATGGAAGTATGCCCAAAGTTCCGTCAGTTCAAGACCAAGCCGCAGCTTGTCCGGGGCGCTGCTCGATGCGACGCAGCGCGGCAATCGCAACTGATGCAGGAGTTGGTCAATGCCGCTGATCGCTTGCAGTTCCGTCTGGTAGCTTTCCTTTATCCTGGATTGCACGATGACGTCGAAGTCGCTGGGTAGAGGGCGGCCCCAGTCTTCTTCGATCATTTTCCGCATGGTGGCTGAGGAAAGGCCGGTAAACCGCAGAATCACATCAGAATACGACATGGGATAGCCAATGCGGGTAAGTTCTTCGGCATCGATTCGACTTGCCAGCGTCTCGCTATCGATCAGAACGCCGTCGCAATCGAAGATGACCAGTTCATAAGAGGCCTGTTGATTCATTGCATGCCCTCGGGAACCCAACCTTCTGCGGAGACCTCGACCACATGTCGGTCGCTAACTTCGAAGCGATGCACCAGGACCCCATCAACGTCGATTATCGCGATGTCAAAAGCGGGCGCATCCTCGACGAAGTCCGCGTCTCTCCGCGTGAAATGTGGAATGATCTGATGCGCCACGCCGCGGTTTGCACTGAAAGGGATGCCGCTCCAGGTGCCGCCAACATCGACATGCACATGGCCGTGGAAAATGTGCTGCACATTGCCGGCGCTGACAATCGCCTGCATGATCGGGCGCCAATTCTCGGTGCTCCAGGGTTCGAAATGCGGCAGGCCGATCGGCTGCAGCGGATGATGGACGAAGAGGTAGGCCCGCACATCCGACGCCTCGGCCACCCGGGCCAGCAGCCACTCGAGCCGACCATCGTCCAAGGAGCCATGACCGAAACCTTCCACCAATGTGTCGAGAAAAATGAGGCGCCCGGCAGATCCGTCGTGAACCGACTGGATAAAGCCGTTCTCATCGCGCGGCTCTCCAGGAAACGCCCGAACAAAATTCTCGCGGCTGTCGTGATTGCCGAGCAGAAGGCGGGCGGGCACGCGCAGTTCCTGCAGCACCTCGCGAAGCAGGACATAGGAAGCGAAATCTCCCTCGTCAGTGAGATCGCCAGTCACGACGCAAAGCTCGGCGTCGGCGTGATCGCGGTTGATGCGCTCAATGGTCTTGCGAAGCCGTTGGGCAGGATCGAAGCCGAAGAGCATGGCGCCTAACGGCACAAGATGGGGGTCGGTCAGATGAATGAGTTTCATGGATAATCCCGAAAAAGGGAGGGATGCCGCACAGGAGCGTGCAGCGTCTCGGACGAGGCGATCAGTTCGTTTTCGGCAGGAGTGCGCGAACCTCGGACGCCATGTCTGCGAGAGCGGCTTCCGGTTCCTTGGATCCAAGCGCAATAGCCGTCATCTCGTCGCGGAGGACCTCCCCGATCTGCACGCCGTTATCACCAGGCCAGGAGAACCACGGGCGGGCGCGGGGCGTCTGAAGCACGCTGGTGTACCAGTTCGGGTGCTTATCGTAGAAGCCGGCGAGATGATCCTTGTCGAGGGCAAGCGTGTTGGTCGGCATATAACCAGTATTCGGCACGACAATGCTCTGGCCTTCAGGACTTGTGGTGAACTTGACGTAGTCCCAGGCGGCGGCGCGCTTGGCGGGATCGTCGGTAAGGATTATCGCAACCATGCCGCCCGTCGGCATCGTCGCATCTTCAGCGCCGAGCGGCTGCTTGGCTGTGCGGAGCTTGAACCGATCTCCAATTTCACCTTCGAAACCGCTCACACTGCCGGCAGAGGCGAAGAAGAAGCCGAGCTTGCCGGAGGTGAAGAGCTGCCGGGCGGCATGGGAGTCGATCGCCGGCTGAGCGCCGTCGGTGTGGAACCGCTTGAACAGCTTGACGGCAGCCTGGCCTGCAGGACCGTCAAAAGCGATGTCGCTCTCCTTGTCGTTCATCATCTGGCCGCCGAAGTTGCGTACCAGGTTCTGCGTGGCCCAGTCGTCCGAGCCGAGCTGGTAATACATGCCGGACGTTCCATTGCCGAGCGCACCGACCTTGCCGGCCAGTGCGACGAAGCTGTCCCAATCGGTCGGAACCTTGTCGGGGTCGCCGCCCGCCTGCTTCACGAGATCGGCATTGTAATAAACGACCGGCGTCGACATGGCGAAGGGAAGTCCGTACAGATGGCCCTCGATTCTTGCCAGAGACAGGATTTGTTCCGTGTAGCCCTTATCGGCCAGGTGATGGGCGGCAACGAGATCGTCGATGGGCTTTACGAGCCCGCGCGTGACGAGCGGACGGAGCACGTTGAAGCCGACATAGTGAACGTCCGGCAACTCGCCTGCCATGCTCTGACGAATCAACGTCTGGACAGCTTCGTCATAACTCGGCGCAGCAGCGCGGAAGCTGATCTTGATTTCCGGGTGGCCCGCCATGAAGCGGTCTGCAATTGGCTTGTGGATCACTTCGTGTTCGGGCCAGGCGTAATAGACATTGAGTTTCGTCTCGGCTTGCGCTGGCATGGCTGCCGCTGCGACACCGGCAGCAAGGATCATTGCAACTGTTTTCACATTGCTCTCCTGAGTTTTGAGATGGGGGTTTTTAGAGACGGAGCTAGTGTCGGCCGAGCACCAGACCTCGGATGAAGTGTTTCTGCATGAGAAGGAAAAAAGCGACCAAGGGAGCAGTTACGAGAACGCCCCCCGCCATCAGCGCACCGACATTTCCGGCGCCCTCGCCGGCCTGCCGGAAATAGGCAATGCCGAGCGAAGCCGTCATCATGTCGGGATTGGTTATCACCACCATTGGCCAATAAAGATCGTTCCAATGGGCCACGATAGAGAAGATCGAGAAGGAGACGACGGCCGGCCAAGCTGCTGGCAGCATGATCCGCCAGGCGATCGATAGCTCGCTGAAACCGTCGAGCCGCGCCGCGTCGAGCACCTCATCGGGAAAGGTCACGAAGAACTGCCGGAACAGGAAGATGGCAAACACCGAAATGATCCAGGGCAGAACCAGAGCGGCATAGCTGTCGAGCAGTCCGGATTTTGCGAGGGCTATGTAGATCGGGATGGTTGGTATCTGCACCGGCATCAGAAGGCCGAGCAGGACGCCGACAAGCAGAATAGGGCGGCCCGGGAAGGACAGCTTGGCCAGCGCATAGCCACATGGGATGGCAATCGCGATCTGCAACACAAGAATTGCCAGACACACGACAAAGCCATTTGCCATGAACCGAAGCAGCGGAATTGCCGAGAGCGCAGTGCCGTAATTGTCGATTGCGCCGTGAAGGGTCGGCGTTGGAAGCAGGCTGCCGTCAAAGATCTCGCTCTGTGGCGTCAGCGAGGCAAGGATCATCCACAGAAACGGAAAGACGATGATGATCGCGCCGGTGACAAGCACAGCATGCGAGACAATGCGGGAAGAGGAAGATTGCCCCCGGATCATCACTGGCCTCCATTTGCTTTCCAGCGCGCCCGACGCTCGGAGACGCGCATCTGGACGAGCGACAGCAAAGTCACGAAGACAAAAAAGGAAACGGAGATCGCAGAAGCATATCCGACGCGGAAGAAGCGGAAACCTTCTTCATAAAAAGTGTAAAGAACGACGGAGGTAGATTTCATCGGCCCTCCCTGTGTGAGGACCGCGACCGTTTCGAAAACCGAAAAGGCGCGGATAATTGTCATCACGGTGACGAACACCGTAACTGGCGCCAGCATCGGCCAGGTGACCAGAAGGAAGCGCTTCAGTCCCCTGTCCGCCCCGTCGATAGTCGCAGCTTCGTAGAGCTCCTCTGGAATGGTCGAAAGGCCAGCCAGGAAAAGGATCATGTTGAAGCCAACCAACTGCCAGACGCCGATCGCCGCGAGCGCATATATGGCCGTCGCCGGGTCGGACAGGAACCTGACGGGCGATGCGCCCAGGAGCTGCAGCAGCGTGTTGGCAAAACCCAGACTTGGATGCAGGATTGCTTCCCACGCGGTCGCGAGAGCAACCAAGCTTGCAGCCACGGGCAGAAAGTAAGCGGTTCGATAGAGAACTGCGAACCGTGATCTAGCGATCAAAACGGCGACGAGCAGCCCCCACCCGATTGCCGTCGGCACGACCACAGCCACATAGAGCGCGGTGTTGCGCAGACTCTGAGCAAAGCCAGGGTCGGTCAACATGCGCGTATAATTAGCAACCCCGATGAATTGGATTCCGGCCAAGCCGAGCGACGCATTCGTGAAGGACAGAAAGGAGACAAGAATGGCGGGTCCGATGACAAGGGCAACAAGCAACAGCGTCGCCGGCACGGACAGAATTATGCCAGCTTGCGCCTGGGCCCGAGCCGGCCGGTACCTGCATGCAGTGTTCGGAGCTAAGGAACTGAGCGGAATGTCGTTGGCTAAGGCCATGTCAGGCTGCCCCGCTGTGATCGCCACGCTGGCGCGAGCCGTTGGAAGGAAAGAACCATGCCTTTTCAGCGTCGATGGTCAGTCCCAGATTGTCGCCGTCACGCAGTGATCGCGCGCGCTCGGCGGAAATGCGGGCGACGAACTGAGCGCCGGCCTCGGCATCGACAAAGACGTGAGCGTCGATCCCTGCTTGCTCAATGCGCGTGACGCGAACCGGCAGGGCTCCTGGATGATCCTTCTCAGCCAGGGTCGCATGCTCGGGGCGGAAGGCCAGCGTTCCGGCCAGCCCGGATCCGAGCGCGTCGCGAATGATGATCCTGCTGCCGCCGATCATGAGCCCGCCGCCTATAGGTGCGGCCACTGCCAGCTCGTTCAGGAATGGCTGCGCCAGGAAGCGCGCTACGTCTAGATCGACGGGTTCGCGATAGAGATCGGCAGGGGCTGCGACCTGACGGAGTTCGCCGCCAAAGATGACTGCGACGCGGTCTGAAAGCGCTGCCGCCTCGGCCTGGTCATGGGTAACGAAGATAGTCGTCGTTTCCATTTCCTTGTGAAGCCGTGCGATCTCGCCACGCGTATGGATGCGCAGCGCTGCGTCCAAGTTTGCCAAGGGTTCGTCCATCAGGAAGATCTTCGGCTTGCGCACCATGGCGCGTCCCAAAGCCACGCGCTGGCGCTGCCCGCCCGACAGCGCCGACGGTCGACGCTCGAGCAGCGCGTCGAGCTTGAGAAGCCCTGATGTCTGCCGGACCCGCTCTTGGATCGAGCGTTTGCGTTGGATGGCTCCGGGCAGCAGCGCGCCAATCACAGGAAGCCGTTCCAAGCTGCTTAGCTCACGCATGACCAGCGGGGCAGCAATGTTGTCGTGCACGCTCAGATGCGGATAAAGGGCGTAGCTCTGGAACACGAAGGCTAGGTCGCGGTCCTTCGGCGCCACCGCGTCCAGCCCCCTGCCGCCTGCACGCACATGGCCCTGGTCGGCACGCTCCAGCCCCGCGATGATCCGAAGAAGCGTTGATTTACCACACCCGGACGGCCCCAGCAGTGTCACAAACTCCCCCGCAGCAACCCTTAGACAGATGCCGCGCAGGACATCAATCGCGCCAAACCGCTTGCCGATGTCGTCGATGTGAAGGTCTAACGCTGCCATTCCGAGTTCCCTTTCGGTGGGCGTGACTTCTATCGGTGCTTTATTTCATTTTCGTGACAATATGGAGTTTAATTTCATTTGGCAACCGGTTTATCCATCGCCTTTCCGAGCGCCAGCATGAGGCTTTCGATCACAAAGATCTTGCCGATCGTCGATGTTAGGGTGCCGCCGATCGGGTGGTCTTGAAGGCCGGAGGCCTGCAGGGTGAAGTCAGCCGCTTTCTCGAGCGGGCTGCGGGCGCGATTGGTGATGGCGACGGTCAGTGCCCCCGCAGAACGGGCGCCCTTGAGGAACTGGACGGTGTCAACCGTGAGGCCGGAGATCGAAAGGCCGATCGCAACGCATCCGGGACTAAGCCCGCTGGCGACTTCGTGAGCCATGTTGGAATTCCTGAACGCAAAGGCCGTTAGCCCGACACGCAAAAGCCGATAGGCAAGCAGTTCTGCCGCTATACCGGACATTCCGGCGCCGTAGAGGTCGATCCGTCTGCTTGCCGCAAGCGCGGCGGCGACCTTCGCGAGAGTTTCGGAATCGGCATTGTTGTGTGCGATGCTGAGGTTTTGCGCCATGGTGTCGTGCAAGGATTGCAGAGCGCTATCCGCAGTTCCAGCAGCAGTAGGAGGCAGTCCCGGGCGGCCAATCTCGGCCGCCAATGCCAGCTTGAAGTCGCGGAAGCCGGAAAAGCCTATCTGCCGGCAAAGCCGCAATATGCTCGCTTCACCACTGGCCGCGAATTCACCTAGCTCCGCGACCGATTGGTGCAGCACCTTTTCCGGGTTTTCCAGAATGTATTTGGCAATGCGAGCGAGCGAATTGGGCAATCGATCGATGTCGTCCTGCAGGCGAGCCAAGATGCTCTCGTGCGATGCCGCTTTCATTGCAGGTGAGTTGACGCTCATTTCCACAATCCTCACCCCTTATGAATGAAGGAAAGAGCAGCGAGATACCATAAATTATCGATCAATTTCTGGACAATCGACCGAGGGCGGCCCCAAGGTCGCGAGAACAATGCCTCGCTCGTGACCATCCTGGCGTCGGTCCGCCAAGGTCAATAGTCCTCAATTCTCTCCGGGCCGGATCCACTTCTAAGCATCATTGCGGAAAAGCTGCGGCCTAATAGGTCGTATTTCAACCCCCTGTGATGGTGGCTATCCCATAGGTCATAATGCTCATTGGGGTCCTCTTTATGATCGAACAGCTCTCCTATTCCAACATCGTGATATACATTTAGTTTGTGACGTCCATCATAGTACATCGATGCGCGAGACCCTCGGCTGCCGCGGAACCTGAGGGAGTTGTGATACTCACTGACAACGTATGGCTTATGGCAATCCAGTGAAGTGTTCCCAAGCAGCATCTGGTCGAGTGACAGCCCCTGCATGGCCTTTGGGACCTCAAGCCCCGATAACGAGAGCAATGTGGGCGCAATATCGACCAGCTCGACAAGTGCATTCGACACCGATCCTTGGGCTGGGCTGCCAGGCACGGAAATCACAAGTGGGACATGCACCACACCCTCATAGAACCGGCAGCCTTTGTAGAGCAGGCCGTGGTCGCCCATCATATCACCATGATCGCTCATGAAGACGATGATCGTGCGATCCAGCTGGCCGGTTTCCGTCAAAGTGTCTAGTATCCGGCCGACCAGATCGTCCACCTGTGCCACCTCGGCGTGATAGGCCGCTCTCATCTCCCAAATATTGAACTTCGTTGGTGGCGCTTCATGCGTAGGTCCTGCCAATTCGTCGTTGTGCGCCTCACCCGCGTCTGTTGCTGCGTGCCAAGGATCCACCGCGAATTTCGCTTGCTGATCGACTCGTTCAAATTTCTTCTGGTGCTCGAGATCAATCGGCTTGAACGCAGGATCAGGCATATCATTTGGATTGAACCGCCTGAGGTAGTCTGGCGGGGGATTGAGGGGCGGATGAGGCGCGTCGATGTTAACGCCTAAATACCAACTACGATCAGAATGCATCTTGATGAAGCGCTCAGCCCGATCGCCTGCCCAACGCGCCTGCCGATATTCTGCGGCTGGTCCCGGACCATAGTGTTGGTCAAGATAGGGTTTGAAGTAGGCTTCGGGATTGATCCCTTTTGACCACATCCACGCATGATAGTCGTGGTTGCCTGACCACTCCGGAAATGGCTCAGGGCTCCAGTAGAACTCGGCAAATCCATCATCGGGGCGCTTTTCTATCATGCCACGTGTGGCAGACAGGTGCAGCTTTCCTATGTGCCCTGTATAGTATCCGGCGTTCGCCATCAGTTTTGGGAGCAAAACGAGATGCGAAGGAAATGTGCCGGCGCCGTTCTGATGCACTTGGTGTGCGATCGGATACAAGCCTGTCAGAAAGCTCGTTCGGCTCGGCGTGCAGATAGGGCTCTGACAATACGCACGGGCGAATGCCGTGCCCCTCGCCGCCAGGCGGTCAATATTGGGAGTCTGCGTGCCTTTGAACCCTAGGCACTGCAAGGTGTCCCAACGCTGCTGATCGCTGCAAATCCAGACTATACTAAAGTTCCTCAACTCTCATCCCACGCGCTATGAAGGTTCAGTTCGCGCGCGCACCGGCGCGCAAAACCGCGCCGGTGGCGACGTGTAACGGCTATTTCAGGTATCCAGCGCGCTTCACGATTTCGACCGCATCACCTTGAGCATCGTCCAAGGCAGCCTCTGGGCTCTTGCTCCTGACAACCGCTTCTTGCAGGGCACGGCCAAGGCGATCGCCGATCTCCTTGAATTCTGGAATGCGAGGATAATACCACTCGGGCGCCCCGCGAAGCGTTTCTGCATACGTTGCCGCAAACGATCCATGGCCATAATCATAGTCATGTTTCGCACGGATTTCCGGATCGTCCCACAGCGATGTCCTGGTGATGGCGACAAAGGTGCTGTCGAGCGAAATCCGCTTCATGAGATCTTTACTCGTCGCCCATTGAAGGAAGGCCGCTGCAGCTGCCTTGTTTTCTGATGCAGCTGGAATGACATACGCCTGTCCCGCAAAGGGCGGGAACCTCCCACTTACGCCGCCAGGGGGCAAAGCAAACCCAAGCTTGCCGACGACCTTCGACAGCTTGGGATCGAGAATGCGACCTGCGGTGGGAGCGCCTTCGACAGTCATAGCAATGCGGCCCTGCTGCATCGCGATGACAACATCATCGAAGGTTGCTGAGATGCTCCCAGGCACAGTGAAATTGGTCATCACATCCGTGTACCATTTCAGCGCCTCCACCGCAGCGGGCGAATTTACCGTGGGCGTCAGATCCGCTGGTTCGTTCGCAAAATATTTACCGCCAAAACCATAAAGAACCTGGCCCCAAAACCATATATTCTCGCCAGTATCCGGTTGACCCCGTAGCGCCGTGCACTGAATGTCTGCCTTTCTCAGCAGATCACAATCATTACGGAACTCTTCCCACGTTTGCGGTGGCTGTTTGATTCCGGCTTTCTCGAACAAGTCGGCACGATAATACAGGAGCTGTGTCGCCGCGAAATGCGGAAATGCCAGCTGTTTGCCGTCCTTATTGTAGAGGCGCAGCACGGGAGCGATGAAATCCTGTACGTCCGCACTCTTCATGTCTATGTAATTATCGAGCGGCTCCAGGATATCGCCAGATGCGTATCGCCCGAACTCCTCGCTCCCTAAATATACCACGTCGTAACTATCTGAACGCGTTAGGAGCTCGACCGACACTTTTTGAACGGTCGGCGCATAACCGAAGAGATCAAACTGCACTTCAGCGCCAGTCTTCTCTGTGAATTCGTGCGCGAATTTTTTGAGCTCCAAATCGTATGCCGAGTTTGTCGATAGGACCTTTATTTTCACGCCGTCATAGCGCTGCTGAGCCGACGCTCCGCCGCCGACGGCAACACCTAATGCAACAGCAAGAATTCCAAGACATCTCATTGCTTTTCTCCTTGAGCTAGCGTTTCACCCTTTCACGGAACCGGTCGTTGTTGGGCCGGCGACGTATTTTTTTACGAACGGCACGAACACCACGATCGGGACCAGCATAAGCACGCATGCGGCTGCCGCCTTGCCCCAATCGGTCCCCTCAAATGGGATGAAATTCAGTATTGCGACGGCGGCAGTTTTCGCGTCATCGCGTGTCAGTGTCAGCGCGAAAAGAAACTCATTCCACGAACCAATAAATATCAGTATTGCTGTTGCAATGATACCAGATTTGGCGATGGGTATCGAGATGAGCGTCATCGTCTGCAGCGTTGACGCGCCGTCTATCATCGCGGCTTCTTCAATTTCACGCGGCACTTGGTCAAAAAACGCCGACAAATACCATATCGCAAGCGGAACCGCGAACATTGTGTTGACGATGATCAGCGCAATCTTCGTGTCGACGAGGTGTACTTGGCGAAAAAAGAGAAAGTAGGGGATGATGTAGATCATCGCTGGCGCCGCCCGGAGTGCCAACACCAGCGTCAATAGCCTTCGCATCGCAGTTTTCTGCAAATGAGAGATGCCAAAGGCTGCCGGGATCGAAAGCGCCATGGTCAATATGATGGTGCTGCATGAGACCACAATTGAATTGATGAGCGCGGAAGAGAAGTCCTTGTCAGCGATTATCGCGGTATAGTGCTGAGCGGATGGCTCCCTCACGATCACGGGCGGCCATTGAAACATCTCGGTCGGCTGCTTGAGAGATGTCGATAGGGTCCACAATATCGGCGAGAACAGGAATAGCGCAAAGGCAGCGGAGACAAGGTATCCGTAGATGCGACGTCCGAGGTCCCGACGCATGGGCTCACCTCCCAACGCGAGGGGCCGAGATTTGGCGAGTGGATGATATTCGGAGATGTGACGTCCAAAGTATCGATGCATGGGCTTACCTCCCAACGCGAGTGGCCGAGATTTGGCTAATAGACCAAAAACACACGCCGACGATCGTTGTTGTGAATGCCACGAGAATTGCGGCGGAATAATCTAGATCGAGATATGTAAATGCGTTCAGAAAAGCGTAGAAGTTTAGGGGTTCAGTCGCCCCAGCCGGCCCGCCACCTGTCAACACGAAGATCACGGGGAAAATCCCAAGGACCTCTAAAGCTTGAAACACGGCGACGGCTCCCATCGCAGGTAAGACAAGCGGTATGGAAATATGCCATTGCGCCTGGGCCCAACTTGCTCCGTCGAGGTTTGCCGCCTCATAAATCTCGTCTGGGATCGAGTCCAAAGACGAGAGAAGCAGCAAAGCAACGATGGGAACGCCAAACCAAATCGATACGATGATCACCGAGATCAGCGCTGACGTTTTGCTTCCAAGTAAGTCAGCTTCGAAATTGTGACCGAACAAGCTTGCGAGATAAGACAAGCCGCCGACACCAGGAATGAGGAACAGCTTCCACACAATTCCGCCTACCGCTGGCGGAACTACGGACGGAAGCAGGAAAGCTGCTCGCATCCACCGTGTGCCAACGAGCTTTTCCTTAAGCGCTATTGCCAACGCTAATCCACACAGTAATTGGAGGACGACGGGGACGACGACCAAAATGAACGTAACCAGCGCGGCGTTGATAAACCGACCGTCGGACAAGAACCGCGCGTAATTGTAAAGCCCGATAAAGCGCGTCTTTTCCGGGAAGGCTATGTTGAAGTCCCCGAACGAGAGGGCAACGACAGCTGCAATCGGGACGAGCGTCGCGAGACATAGGAACCCGATCGCGGGTGTAATGAGCGCCGAAGACACTTTAGGCCGGGAAGATGCCATCGTCCGTTAGTCCTGGAGTTATTTATTCTCGCCCTGAATGGGTCCCCAAGCTGCTGCCAGCAATGCTAAGCGAGCTTCAGTAAGCAGAGGGCGTCACGATGCAGTGTTCCCCGTGGTGAGCTATTCGCGGCCGTCGACGTGATGAAGTGCCGAGACAATTCCACGGTGTATAGTTTTATTGTAGGGTTACCTTTCCAAGTTTCATACGCCTTTGGAAACAGAATGCTGCGCAGCATTCAATCGGCAGGCGAAGCACGACGCATTCTTGCCCGTCAACGGGCTCGAGACAGCGGGATCACTGCCACTGGCTCGCCATTGCTGTCTTGATCAGGGCCAAGAAGGATGCCCGGAACGTGTCATCTCGTGACGCGCGTGCTCAGACCCGGGGCTCCGATTCATTCACGGTCACCTTTGTGTCATTTTGGCTATAACGAAACTGGGCATCAGTAAGTCCGGCCGCGTCGGACAGTTCTGCGGCTAGCAGCTGAGCGGGCAGGATGTCCACGATTGATCGTCCCACACGGTTCTGCAAAGATGGCACCTTCACAACTGCTAGGTTTTTGGCGTCCTGAGGCGACTCGCTTGCGGTTACCAGAAGAACTGCACAGCCGATTTCAGCCAATTCCTGCGCCAATCGCACTTCGCGGCCGTCACCAAATATCAAAATCCCGGTTGCCTGATCCATCGATTCCATCGGGCCGTGCAAGTAGTGCAGCGTGTCTGCGACGCCGGTGGGCACCCTCGCAGCCTCGCGAATGAGCAAACAAGCCTCGCCCGCCGTACCCAAAGCCGATATCGCGCCAACGCAATCGATCGCCCGCTGGTCATGAAACATTTCTCCAATGCGTGCCATCTTTTTCGCAGAGGTTTCCAAGACCTCGCTTGCTATCAGAGGAATGTCGTTCCAATTGAAGCTGTCTTCACCGCAGAGCGCATCTATCAGCAGCCCGCCTGCCAGCAGCGAGCCTGTGTAGCCGGTGCTCGACGGCAGTGAATCCGGACCGGACTCGAAGCGAAGTGCTGCCGAAGCGGTGCGTGACAGCGGGTCGTTGCCTCCGCTTGTAATCGCGAGGGATGGTAACGTGCTGTGGATGGTGAGTGCAGCGATTGGCTCGATGCTTCTTCCTCCGACAGAAAAGACTATGATCGCGTCGCCAGGGTCCCCCGGCTCCATGAGATCGACTGCGCGCCAAGTATTTGCTCGTCTGCCGCGGCGTTGCAGCTCACCGGCCACTACCCCCGCTGCCTCGTAACTCGCGCCTATTCCTGTAACGACGACAGTCCCCTTTTCAAATGGCGCGAGATCAAGGTCGCGAAGCTGCGTTCCGACCACTTCCAAGGTATGGCGAAACTGATTGGGTTGACGGGCGATCGTTGACCTGTAAATCATTGGATATCCATATGTTGAGAGACAATTGAGGTCTCTGGGCCATCCCCGGCACTGCAAAGTTGCCGCGCCAAGACGCAGGCGCCTAAGACCGGCGGCTTGTCGAGGAAGGTGACCGCCACTGTCGCCCCGAAACGATCGGAAATTTGATGGGAGAACGCATTGGCTAAAAGTGGCTGGGCGAGGATGACCCCTCCGCCTACCACCACGTCTTTGTCGGACACGCCCGCCAACTTCAGGTGGTGAACTAATTGGGTCAGGGCCGCTGCGCCCTCGTCAATAACGCGCTTAGCCAACGACGAGCCTTCATTGGCTGCGTAGAAGATAACGGGTGCGTGTCGCCCCAGAGCCGAGGCACCGCCTTCCTTCGCGATAGCGGTGCCGATGTTCGTGGGGCTATTCAGTCCAAATGCCTCACAAAGCGCTTCGACAAGCGGCTCTGACCTTGCCCCTCCGAGGTCAATGTGCCGTCGCACTGCTCGACCAGCCTCACGTACTAAACCGGGAGCGCTCCCTTCGTCTCCGATTGCCCAGCCCCAACCGCCTGCGACATGCATCCTGCCTTTCTGGTCCCGAGCAACAGCGATTGAGCCAGTTCCCGCGACGACACCAATTCCGCTGGAAAGCCCCATGGCTAGGGGAAATAGCTCTGCATCGTTGACGACCCTCAACGGGCAGGCAAAATGATTAGAAAGTGGTTTTTGCAGGATGGCACACTCGGCCTCATCATCACATCCATGAGAGCCAATCGCGATGCCGTTGGGAGTGGCGCCATCCGCAAATCCGCTGATTAGCGCGATTAGTCCAGGAATATCGTGGTCATAGGCTCCACAACGCCATTCACTGGTCCTCACCACCAAGTCGCGGCCCATGCCCTGTTCCAGGCAGCTTCTCAAATGCGTTTTGGTGCCTCCGATGTCGACACCAATCGATATAGAACCCATCTCGTCATCTCTGTTCGCATTCGCGCCCAGCGGCCGCGGTCCCAGTCTCTCGCTGAAGGAATACCACTTTTTTTTCGTCTGCGGAAGATGGTTTTTTTCATCATGCGCGACTCTCTCCCCGCGCGGCGATGATGGTCAAATGCCGTGCAAAAAGGCTGGCAGGCGGCTGGGGGCTCTAACGAAAACAATGTTCACGGCTTGGCAATCTGCTGAAAAATTCCTATTGCTTTCACTGCCCGTGTCAATCAAGCCTAGGGAGCTGGAGCTCGGCGACATCAAGGGAATCGTAAATGCAGGAAAAGATCTTGGCGCGCTTGCGTTCGTCTCAGCCCAGCCTCAGTCCGGCGCTCCTTCGCATCAGTGAGTACGTCCTTAACGATCCCGCGAAGGTCGTGAACCAAACTATCACGGAGGTTGCTGACGGATCCGGATCGAGCGAAGCGAGCGTCTTGAGGTTCTGTAGAGACATCAAGTTTTCGAGCTTCCAGCGTTTCAAACTGGCATTGGGGATCGAACTCTCCACTCACCAGACAATCAGACACGCCAGCCCGTCTGGTGACGTCATCGACGACACGCTGTCGACGGCCATCACCGCGCTCAAGCAGACAAAGGACCTGTTGAACCACGCCGCTCTCGAATTGGCGGCAAAACAGATCATACGAGCAAAAAGCATAGATCTGTACGGGTTCGGCGGCTCTGCGAATGTGGCCCGATACGCGCATTACTTGTTTGTTCGATTCGGACTGGTGTCGCGCGTGCTGGACGACCCACATCTCGCCGTCATGAGTGCAGTGAATCTCGGGCCGAAGCAAGTCGCACTGGCAATTTCGGAATCTGGCTCGAGCAAGGATACAATCAACTCACTTATGGCGGCCAAGGCGGCTGGCGCATTTACCATCGCAATCACCTGTCATATACGCAGTCCGATCGCTGCCAACGCGGACGCTGTACTGGGAGCATCCTCAACAGACACGCCCATCACGCGAGGAGCATTCTCCAGGGTCGCTGGACAATATTTGATCATCGACATCCTCGCCAACATGATCGCTAAAGATGGCAGCAAGTTCCAGGCGGCTATGCAGCGAACCGCAGAAGCCACCATAGATAAAAGCTTTTAGCCGAAACGTTCGCGCAGGTAGTCGTTCAGGAAGCGACCGTCCGGGTCGAAGCGAGCCCTTTGAGAAATAAAATCCCCGTATCTTGGGTACAAGGCTTCGATCTCGGACCGGCCCAGGCTGTGAAGTTTGCCCCAGTGCGGACGACCTTTTACCCAGGAAAAGATTGTCTCGCAATCGCGGATGAAATCCCAGTAGTCCTCTCCTGCTGCGCCGGACACCGATATCATTGCGGTCTTCCGCTCAAAGTATGGACTCAACCAAATATCGTCAGCCGCCACGGTTCTATACTCAACCGGGAATATCTGCGACGGATGCTTCATCTGGATCAGCTTGCGTATTTCACGCAATACCGCCGGACCGTCCTCGTAGGGCACCGAGTATTCGCATTCGTTATGGTTCGGCATCGGAATTGAACCCGGAAATATCCGATAGCTGGGCCCTATTCTCTCGCCGGCCTGTGCTTCGACAGCTGCTGACGGCTGAGTTGTGACGTTCAGCGTTCTGATTTCGCAGACATCAGCTTTACTGCGCGTACGACCAATGCCAGACGTGTCGGGCAGGCTGTATAACGATGCCGAGTGTTCGGTCGGGCACCAGAACACGCGGAGGCTCCGGTTTTCCTGACATAGCTGATCCAAATGATTCATGCATTCTTCAAAATCCTCACGCCATATTTTGTCATGAAGATCAAAAGCAGGAACAAGCTTCATCGTGACGGAAAGCACCACGCCAAGCATTCCGAGACAAACTTTCGCAGCGTTGAGGACATCGATGTCTTGCGAAGCATCGAAATTGGCGATGGATCCATCGCCCATCGCTATCCGCATTCCAATTATCGGGCCCGCTAAGCATTGCAAACTATCGCCGCTGCCATGCGTACCCGTCGATACGGCCCCGCTCATCGTCTGCAGATCGATATCGCCCTGGTTGGGCAATGCCCAACCAGCAGAACGCAGTTCAAGGCCAACGTCACAAATCCGCGTTCCGCCGCGGAGGGTTACGCTGCCGTTGGTTGGGTCGATATTTTCGATCCCTGTTAGACGCTCCGCGGAGATTAGAACTCCGTCCGTGGGGACAATCGGCGTATAAGAGTGCCCCGTACCCACTACGCGGACGCGCAGATTGGTTGAAGCTGCTGTCTTGATCGTTCTGCAGACGTCATCGTCCGAACTTGGCATTTCGAAATGCTTCACCCGACAAACCTGATTGCTCACCCAGTTCCGCCAAATCATGCTAGGGCCGAGTGTCTGCGCTCTGGTCTCTGAAGAAGGCAATGGAGTTCTCCTTGCGTGTGTTTTCTCGCTGCTAGGTGCTGGGGCAGCCGCCTCGGCCCGCCAGAATAGGGTCGTCACGCTGTGCCCAGCGCCGACTCATTTTGGCAGGCATGACGGATATCATCATCGACCTAGATACAAAAGAAGATTATCTCCATTATAACTCGGTGCCCCGGCAGACCGACCATTGGCGCGGGGCAGCGGTGACCGCTGGTGGTCCACACTCGCTTCTCCCGTCGATGCGAACGGAAAATTATCGTTTCAGAGCCTTCACCCCACAAGAGCCGACGACTGGCACCGGCCGGTTGCGTCGGGCCTCACCACGTATTTCGTGCGAGGCTTTCGCCGAAGGACGCGTATGCTGTCTTGTGCACGTCAATCAGCCTGTTGGACAGTTCTGGCTCTTGGCCCGGCGGCCTTGCAGTGCAGGAGCGTTTGGCGAGTCCTGGCCCCAACTCTTGACCTTGTCCTTGCCCTTGAAGCGCATCATCAGACGCCGCCGACTGCCGGCGTCGCGACCTCAGCCCGAAGTAGGCCGCGACGTCGCGCGAGCGGCGGAACCGCGTGGGATCGTCCATCGCCGTTCATGAACGAAAGCGCCGTCACCGGACCGACGCCGGGGATGAACGCAGCGCTCGAACCGTCGTGACGCACTCTTCCATCGGACGGACGGAGCATCGAAATCGAGCGCGGTCCGGCTGTCTCATTGTCGGCGCGGCGGCAGGCAGGATAACGTGGTTCAGTCGTTCCTGGTTTGCATCGGTGCTCATCCGCCGGAGCGGATCTCCTTGCTCAGATGGGGTCCGTCAGCGCGCCGGCGCCATGCGTTTTATCTGCCGCCGCACCGCTCATCGATGCGCTCCCAGCAGCTTGCGGTCCTTGACATGGGCGCGCCGCGTGGCATCGGCCTCGCTCGCGGCCGCATCGCCGACGTAAACGTCCATCGCTCCACATGGCGTGTATGATCACCGCCAGCTTGCGCGCCACCGCAACGCAGGCCTTGCGGTGGCAGGAGCGTTTGGCGATGTCCCGGCCCCAGCTCTTGACCTTGTCCCTGCCCTTGAAGCGCGTCATCAGTCCTGACGCCGCCTCGTAGAGCGCGCGCCGCACGTCCGCGTCGCCGGCCTTGGAGATCCGTCCCTGAATGTCGATCGTTGAACCGGACTGCCAGCGCCGCGACGTCAGCCCGAAGTAAGCGGCGACGTCGCGCGAGCGGTGAAAGCGCGTGGGATCGTCGATCGCCGTCATGAAGGAGAGCGCCGTCACCCGACCACGTCGGGAATAGCCATGAAGCGCCGGCACGGCTCGCTGTGCGCGACGATCCTCACGACGAGATCATGCAGCCGGCAGTACTGTCGCCACAGCGCCGCGCGCGCCGTCAGCATGGCGTCCATCAGCTCGGCCGACAACGGATTGTCCGCCACCGCCTGGCGTACCGCGCGTTCGAAGGCGCCACGTCCGACCTTGCCTAAGGCGGATGCCGAACGACTTCAGCGAGTGGCGGATGGCGTTCTCCAGGTCGAGGAACTTCGGCCTTCAGATTGCGCCGGTGCGTCAGCAAAAGGCGCGTCCGGTAGCTCAATGGCTCGACGGACACGAACTCAGACGCCATGCTCGAACATCAAGTCGGCAAGTTGGCGCCCATCGAGCAGAATGACGCGTTGAGACAGGTGCTTCACGAATTCGTGGGCATGTGGGCTGAATGTCGAGGTGGTCACGAAAACACCCTTCGTCGCTCCTAGCCCTACCAGACTGCCGACGAATCCTTGAACATCAGGTCGCCCAATAGCGTTTGCGACAGCATAACGCTTCGCTTGAACATACACCGATCGAGACCGAGCCGATCCTCGTTGATTACGCCATCAACCCCGCCGTCGCCCGAGCGCCCAAGCTGGGCGGCTGCGTTCTTATGCGATCCGCCATAACCCATGGCGACAAGTAGATCGACAATGAGCCGCTCAAAGAAGGCCGGGCTGTTTTGGCCTATCCTGTCCAAAATGTCTGCCCGCAAAGCGGTTAGTACCGCCTGATAGGCACTTTCGATCTGCTCTTCCGGCGTCGCCTCCGTCGCGACGTCGGATGGCGTCTCCCCTGCACTATCATCGGAGCCGTTGCCCTTGTAAAACTTCCTAAACTCTGGGTGTTTCAATAGCAGCTTCACGTCGATGCGGTCAGGGCCGCTGGTGAGCAATGACAGACCTGCTTCGGTGGCAACGAACCGCCCTCGTGCGGGAGAGGCGAGCAGTCCCGCTTTGCTCATGTAGAATTCGCCCAGTGGATACGGTTGTGTAGCACGTGCTGCTTGCCGCTCGGCAACAGCTGCTCACGCTCTTCAGCGGTGAGACCAAACCGTGCAGCAATCTCGGCCTCGGCTAGTGGGCGGAGGTTTCGTCCTTCGAAGAGACCTCAAGAACCGGGAGCATGAGCGATTGGTAGTCAGGGATCGGCATCGTGCTTTCAGCCTTCGAATACACGGAATGCAGTTGAGGCGGCGAGCGCTGACACGTGGGAATATCCCCGACTGTCGGGGGCATTACTGTCGATCGGCTTCGCTGAGCTTGACCTGCGGCAACTCATCGCCGCGACACCTTACTCGTGGAGGCAATCCCTTCGCCAGCGGGGGCCTCCGACGGAGTCGCCAAAGCGAAACGCGCAAACCTACCCAATCGCGTTCCAATTCTTGCTTACGAACAAGCCAGTCTGGAAGCACGCTGTCCATCGCTTTCCAGAATTGCTTGGAGTGGTTGTGATGCAGCAGGTGAACCTGTTCGTGTAGCACCACGTAGTCGATAACCTGTACCGGCAGCTGTAGAAGTCGCCAGTTAAAGTAGAGTGTCCTATGCTTGCCGCACGAACCCCAGCGGAATCCAAGGTCCCTCACAATCACCTTAGATGATTGTCTGCCCGCTTAGTCGTTCAAGCTCGGCCGATCGTGATCGGAGCCATGCAGCCCCTTCGTCCATGAACCATCGCTGAAAATGTAGAGCAGCCTTCGGAGATCGTGGACAAGCGCGTGCGCCGTTACGATTTGACGGTGAGTGGTTTGAGCTCAGGCGCAGTGCAACGAAAGTATCTTCTATCTCGGCCGAAGCTACCGACTTCGCAGCGTTGCGGCGCGTTGGACGATCTCGTCGAGCACATATCCGTCCTGATCAACCGCTCTCCACACCCAGGATTTCTGACCGTTGATGCGCACCACGACTTCATCGAGGTGCCAGACATCGTTTTCGTTTGCGCCTTCGGCGTATGCGGCGGGCATAATCAGGCAGTGCATCGGCACCATCGGAGGATGGTCTCGTGGGGAACGACAATCCCACGATCGAGCAGCATTTCCCTGACATCGCGCAGACTCAGATTGGAGCGGAAGTAGCCAGATAGCACGGGCCACAATTTCGATCAGGTAGTTCGATCACACGTCATTTCGTCAGTATCGATTGTCGCGCATCTCGGAACCAGATCCGCCCTGCGTGTGAACGATCTTGAAACGAGATGATGTGGGACGACAATCGGTATTTGACCACTACCATTTAAATAGAGATTCTTTGGCCGCTCGCTTCCGCTGAGCTTGATAAAGCGCTGACATTAGCACGAAACAATGAATGGGAGGAGGAACATTTCATGTCGCAAGAACTCGAATATCTTAGCCGTTACGTCGCTGCGGGCCGCCTGAGCCGACGTGAATTTCTCGGCCGTGCGACGGCGCTCGGCGTTTCAGCGACGTTCGCCAATTCGATCCTCGCCAGCGCTGCGCGCGCGCAGGGGCCTGTCCGCGGCGGTATCACCAGGGGCGGCCTTAGTGGTGCTGGGGCAACCGACAGTCTCGATCCGGCGACGTCCTCGAAGATTATATCAAGATCGTGGATATGATCAGGCGCTTAGCGTTATTGCGAGGAACGTTAGTGAAGGAACTTCAAGCGCGTCGTAACGACACTAGCTCCTGCGAAACGTGATCATCACCTAAGTGGAAGAACCGGAGCTGTGGCCGAACAGCGACAATCACCGCAATAGGTCGGAGAACAACCCGCTGCGCGGGATGGACGCGCGTGGTAAGGTAGAGGTCACGATCCGGTTGCCGCGCCCGCATTGAGCGTCGTTCGGCGGGGCAGAGCATCACAGGCTTCGTCAACAAGAAGCCTGACCACCCCCACCCTGTTCTCGATGCACCGATCAGCCCGCCGCGCCAATGGTTGATTGACGACATGACCATGCGCCGGTTCAGCCAGGAGGCGCAGCGCAACTACGTCCGCGATGTCGGGCGGTTCGCAAGCTTCCTTGGCCGATCGCCTTGCGAGACGCTGTGTTAGAGCAGCCAATTGTTATGCGAGTGCATCTTGCTTAAGCAAATTGCACTTTTGCCAAACGTCTTTATAGACAAAATGGGCTCTGGCGTAGAGGATTAGAATAGCCAATGGGAGGGGAACGAAATGCACAATGGTCGTAAAGAGAGCGAGCTGCTCGCCCATGCAAGACTGGTCCACGGCAGCGTAGAACGACCAATACAGGGCCGCTAGCCCGAACAAGGATGTGACGGCCGCGCAGCATGTTACCCAAGTGGCCAAACTATCGTCATTGATGACGATCTCTCGCTTTGCCGATTCCAAACGTGCCCGAAGGCTGCCGGCTGATGAGGGGTTTCTCACCTTTCTTGTTCCGATTAACGTTTCGATTGCCGCGATCTGGCGTGCAAGCGGTCCTCGAGGAACGATTGCCAGCTCTCTAAAAATCGACAGCGCCAAATTCAATCCGAACGCTAGTTGAAGCAGTCCGGAAAACTCATTCAGACGAAAACACTCTGTTGCGAGCGACTGAGATGCCATTGAAACTTACCCCCCGACCTTCGGCAGTGGAAAGCATCCGCCGCGCGCGACGATTGTCAATTGAAGCGGTCGCGATTGAGGCGAATATCCGACCAGATTTCTTGACTGAAATGGAAACAACCCCAACCGACGTCAGCAAGCGAGTGGCGTTTTCACTTGCCTCCGCTCTGGCTGTACCGGTCCAGTTCCTGTTCGCCAAAGACGTAGAAATCGACGCCAATATGCCTGATTTTCGTGCCGCCAATAATAGGCCAGCGGTTCTTACATCGGCAGGACTAACGCGAATCGCGCGTGCTCGTTCTATCGCCGCCTACCTGGCGGACCGAGCGTTCGAAGACTGCGCCAGGTTCGCCAATACAAATAGCGTGACCATCCATCAGCAGTCGACCGCGCGAAAGCTATTGAAATCGCTCTATGTCCCCGTCCAGCGCGTCGATGGATCGGTGGATCCTACCCTAACGTTCAGGGAGACGCGTGTATCGCTAGAGCGGAAAGGCATCATCGTGCTCTGCGATAGGGTAGCGGACCCGTTCCGTGGGTTTTGTTACTCTCCTACCGGTGACTTTCCCATCATCTTCGTGAATACAACCGGGCAGCGGCCCGCTACCAAGCTGTTCACACTGATGCATGAAGTGGTGCATGTGCTCCTTGGCAAAACGGGAGTTTCAGACCCCGCCATTCTCAACAACCAGGTTGAAAGATTCTGCAACTCGGTGACTGCCTCGGTCATGATGCCTGCGGAGGAATTTTCCCAAGCCTATAAAAGCGTCGCGGGAAGGGGTGCTAGGGCCGTCGTTGATCTCCTTTCCAGACGATTTGGCGCCAGTAAGCAGGCGAGCGCCTTACGCGTCTCTGATTTGGGCTTGAGCAAAGGCTTTTACGCTGCGTGGTCTGCGACCCTGCCGTCTGAAGTCCCCATGATCGAAGAAGAAGACGAAGGTGAGGAAAACAGCGGGGGCGGTGGAATTAGCTCGCAGATTGCCAGGTTCGGATATCTTCTGCCTAACATGCTCACCGCCGCGGTCGACAGGAAGGCAATCTCTCAGTTCGATGCGTACCGGCTCACCAATCTGAAGCCAAGTACGATAAAGCAGATCGCCGCCATCGGTGTTAACCGGCTGGGGCCATAACAGCATGGCCTATAGCGGCATCAACTTTGTGCTTGATCTAGAGGCATGCCTCTATTTTAGCGAAGCTGGCGGAAACCTGAAAGCCGCTCTGTTCCAACGAGCGAAAGTCGAACGCATTGCGGTACCCAAAGAGGTTTTCGACCAGGTTCGTATCTTCGACAAGAGCTTGGCCGATGAGATATCGGAGTCGGACATCGAAATTGTCGAACTCGATTCCGACGTATACGTGGCCGCTTGCGCACTCAACGAAATCTTTATGACCTCAGGGCATCGGTTAAACGCGGCCGCAAACGAAAAGGTCCCCTTCATAGCTCTCGTCCATTGTGCGCAAAATGGCGCTAAGCCGCCATGCCATTTGGTATCCGGCGACAACGGACTCCACTCCTCGTCGATGAGAAGCCTCTGTGCCGCCCTGAAAGTCCCTTTCATGGAAGTCACCAGCTTCTAGCAGCATTTTGGCGCTGTGCGGGAACTTGGTGTGGGACCAAGTGGCAGCTTTGCTCGAAAACCCATCTAAGCGACTGTGCCCTTCCCGAGAGATGGGTGCACTTCACCATGTCTCCGGTATAAACCGTAACCTATGTGTCCAGAATGGACCCCTGATTTCTTTGGCGCACCCTATCTCTTAGAAACTTTTAGGCAACTTGAAATGCCGAGCGACGCTCGAATCCGAAACTGCGCTCCGACTTCCGCCCTCGTGCTTACGTGGTTGCTTACGCGAGAGATCGGTGCTGGTTGGAGAGAACGTCATGACTAAGATCACCAAAAGGGTTGTCGACGCCGCCCAGGTCCGCGAAAAGGACTACGTCATCTGGGATGAGGAGCTGCTCGGTTTCGGCCTTCGTGTGTTCGCATCCGGCAAACGCAGCTATGTCATCAATACAGGGCAGCCGGCCGCTCGCCTCGCTACACCATCGGCCTCCACGGGATTGGACGCCCGAGACGGCACGACCGGAAGCGAATGTCCAGTTCGGCCGTGTCGCTCAAGGCGACAATCCTGCCGACGAGCGTGAACTCGACTACAAAGCAATCACCATCAAAGAGCTGTGTGCGCGATATATCGCCGATCTGAACGCGGGGCTTAACCTGCAAGCGGTATGAAGCCCCGCTGCCGATTTAGTATTTCTCGAAGGTCGGATTGTAGTCTTTACAGGCCATTTCGCTCAGAATCGAATTCGAGTCGCGCAAGGCACGTAGCAAAGACGGTTTAGTAAGGCCGGCCAACGTCACTTTCTCTGCCGAAACGCCAACAATGACGCGCAGAAGAACGGCGAAGACGTGACGAACGAGATCAAGAGAGTGATCGTCCGGCCCAATAGTCGCTGACTGGTCTCTTTCGCTTCTCGCCATGCCAGCGAGGATTGTTCATGAATGTCAGCGTGTCTCCCAAATTGGTGGGCACGCCATGAGCGATGTCATTCCTGATCGCAAACGCGAGACGGGCTGCATTGCACCATGTCTCAAGCAGGGGTGCGCTCCTCTCCTGCTGGCAGGGTTGAGGCGAATGTTTCAAGCATCCGATCAAATCAGAGATCATCTTCGCGTCGGTCTCGGGTCGAATGCCCGTTGGATTGGCGCCCTCGAGCTTCCACAGTGCCCGCTCCAGGTGATGTTCGATGGCGGCGGCGAAGATGATGATCGCCGCGATACGCTGGCTGACCATGGGCGTCAGCCCAAGCCGCTCTTCGAGGGTGTCGGCCCTTCCATACGTCATTACAGGGGTAGTTTCATCTCGCTCACTCCTGACCGTATCCCCACAGCCGTTTCTGCCGCGCGATCTTGAGCCCGACCGTATTGATGGAACCCCCGGCCGCAGGGCAGATCCCCTGCGATAGTCACGGAGCGAGGAAAAATCCATCCAAATCGAATTATCCTCGTTGATGGACTTCGTGACGTGAATTTCCGACGCTAAAAAGGTCGAAATGCCAATTCTTCTCAGTAGGATCAGGCTGTCGAATTACTTATCCTAAGGCATCATGGTCATCTTCGGAAAGGACGCCCCGATGACTGACGAGCGTTCCCGCGGCCGCCCTCGCGGCACAGGCAAGAACGATACAGTCTTCCTGACCATGGTTGCAGATCTCATGGTGAAGACGCCTGGCCTGAAGTATACCACAGCCACGACGCGCATCGTTCGGCAGCGCACGGACTGGGATGCGGCGAGTCCAAAGGCGGCGGTCCGTCGCTGGCAAGTGAAATGGAAGGTGCAAGGTGAGGCACTTCTCGCCGCTGCGCATGAGCGCGCCATGCCGAAGCCTGTAGCTCGGATAGGCCGTCATTCGCGCTTGCCAGACATGAGCGAGGCGCAGGCGATCGTCACGCTGATCCTAGATGCCGTGCGGAACCACGACCCCGTTCATTACCGCTCGCTTGAAACCACACGCTAACTCCCTGCGCTGAGTGTAGGTGATTATGGAATTCGCGGAGCGGCAATAGTCATCGTAGGATTACAACGTTGGCAACACTTTGCGACCTGGCAACACGGCTACCTCTTGTGATCGGGGGACTGCTCGACCGCGAGACCAACCTCAAGCGCGGTAGGTTCCGGGAAGAAACCATGACCGACATCCTCACGGGCGCGCTGGCCGCGTTCGCCGGTCCAGAGCTCGTCATCTCCTACCCGATCGAAAAGGACACCGGGGGTGATCTTGATCTGCGGTTCTGGAACGTGTCTGAGGGTCGCGACCTTTGGGTGCGGATCCAAGCCAAGCGCCTAAACGCCGCCGTGGTCCAAAACAAGAACCGCTCCTACAGCGAGCTGCTGCATAGGCCCTCGCCCAAGCATGACTATCAATTCCGCACCCTGCGGGACACGCCCCCGCCGTGGGTCCCACTTTACCTCTTCTACAATCATGCGAGTGTGACGATGGACCCTAACTTCAGGGGGCTGGTCCCCTCTGTCAGCGGGGCGAACCTAGCCTTTGCGAGCGACATCGCCGCCGAACTGGAGGCGAAGCTCGCTGGTGCCAGTGGGACGCCGAAAACGGGAGCGCTTAACAAGCGTCTGTCCATCTGCGGCCTCATTTCTTTTGCCTCGAGGCACTACTTTGTCCTCGGAGCACGGTTCGGAGCGAGACGGTTCCGACACCTGATACGGTCTCTGCCTTCCTGAGAGAGCGATATGTTCGTAGCGCCCCTGCCAGGCCTCGCGAAAGGTACGGGGACGAAACCTTCCGCCGGCTATCTGAACCTCATGAGCTCATGACAGCTGATGGGATTGGTCGGACCTTGCAGGACGGTCCGGCGGTACGTATCGACCGGCAGCTCGATTACCCGTTAGTTACGTTCATCTCCGGTCGCACCGGAGACTCCCGTACGCCTGTCATCAGCGACGTGCCCTCACAGCGAGGCTGAGCTGGGGCTCGCCATTAATAGGGATT
Source organism: Mesorhizobium sp. (assembly GCA_004020315.1). Taxonomy (GTDB): domain Bacteria; phylum Pseudomonadota; class Alphaproteobacteria; order Rhizobiales; family Rhizobiaceae; genus Mesorhizobium. Next base: position 4,854 of record SAQG01000001.1, on the reverse strand, counting down.
GGCTGGCTAAATTGGGGGGCGGACTAAAGACATTTGAGCCCAGCGGCCCATTTCAGGCAAAGCTTGCGTAGTAACTTTGCGCCTCATTTTGGCTCTGGTCGACTTCCAAGCACTTGACAAACTACTGGTCAATTCGTCGATCCAGCGGAGCGGAGGTCGGAAGAGAACCGCGTCGCGTGGAGCCGGTCCATCTCTGTGTCGAACCGGTGCCACAGAAGAACGCCCTCCTCACCGAGCATTTCGCTGTCGCGTTGGAAGCGGTTCTCCTCGTGCACGGCGTCCAGCGGATCGCGCCAAGGGAAGATTGCCGTGGCTTCGAGCTTGGCCAGTGTCGTTTCCAGACGCGATCGGATCGCTACCCGCTCTGATTGCGATAGCGTGTTGCGTTCGGCGTCGTCTTGCGCGAACAAGTCTGCTTGAGCGAATCTCATGGTGGCAACTTATGCTCTCGCGCATGCGGCGGCAACGGTACAGCCTCAAGCGGGAGGGGAAAGTGGCAAACAGTTGGCGCGGAGATCGTCTGCCCGACATCGTCCGATCGATGGCTCCCGGCCACGACACGAGGCGTTGCGGGGCCTGATCACGGAACTGCTGCGAGAAGGCTTCGGCGCCGCGTTCAGCGAGTTAGAGCACGAGCGCTACCTTGTCGACAACAGTGGGCGGATCGACGTGGCGTGGGGCGCCACCGTGATCGAGCTGAAGAGCGATCTACGGCGCGAAGAGCGTGATGTCGTCGCCCGTATGCCCGACTATCTGGCCGATGCAAGCCGCGGCAGCGCACCTGGCCGTACCACCGTCGGTCTTGCCACCGACGGCGCGACGCTGCTCGCTTACACGCTGGATCTCGGCAGGCTCACGAGCATCGGCCGCTATGACGTCGACGTCGACCACCCCGAACGGTTGCTGACCTGGCTCGAGCCGCTGCTCTCGCCCGTTCCCGAGGTGATGCCGACACCGATCGCTGTCGCGCTCGCGTTCGGTCGATACAGCCTTGCCTTCGGCCGCGCGCACGCGCAACTGCAGCGCCTGTGGTCCGAGGTCGGCGACCATCCCGAAGTGCGGTTGAAGCGGAACCTGTGGGATGGGTTGCTGCGCCAGGTATACGGCGATGACGTGGGCAGTGATGCGCTGTTCCTCCAACACACCTACCTGACTATCCTCGTGAAGGCGATCGCGGCGCGCGTCCTCGATCTGGAAATTGGCGATCCGGCGGAGATGCTGTCGGGCCGGTTGGTGGCGAATGAGGGTATTGTCGGCGCCGTCGAGGCTGACTTCTTCGACTGGCCCCTACTCGCAACGGGCGGCGATGACCTGGTGCGTTCGCTTGCCGCCGAAACGATTCGTTTTCGCCTGCGCGATGTCAAGGTCGACGTGCTCAAGAGTCTCTACGAGAGCCTGATCGACCCCGACGAGCGCCACGACCTCGGTGAATACTACACCCCCGACTGGTTGGCCGCGCGGGTGGTCACGGCGGCTATTCCTCGCCCGCTGGAACAGCGGGTGCTCGATCCGTCCTGTGGCTCTGGGACCTTTCTGTTCCATGCGCTTCGCCGCCTGATCGAAGCCGGTCGGCAGGCTGGGGTGCCACCAGCCGAGATCGTCGAGACTTGTGCCGATCGCGTGTTCGGGATCGACGTGCACCCTGTCGCGGTCGCGCTCGCGCGCGTCACGTGGCTGCTGGCACTCGGCGATTTGGTACAGGATCGGCCGCCCACGCTCAGCGTGCCGGTTTATATGGGCGACTCGATGCAGTGGAACCTGCGACCGCTGGGCGCATCGGCCGAAGTGCTGGTCGACGTGCCGCCCAACGATCCGCCCCTGCGCATCCCCGCCGGCTTGGCGAGCGACCAACATCTGTTCGAGCGTGCGCTCGACGAGCTCAACCGCGGGCTCGACACGCTCGCCGAGCCGGAGGCCATTCGCCATGCCATCGCTCTCGCCGGCGCGACCACCGAGGACGCGGCCATGCTCGGCCAAACGTTCGCGCAGCTCAAGGAACTCTATCTTGACGGCCGCAACCACATCTGGACTTTCATTCTGCGCAACTTGCTGCGCCCAGTGTGGCTGTCGCATCCCGATCACCGGGCTGACGTCCTGATCGGCAATCCGCCCTGGATCGTTTATCGCCACCTGAGCGCGGACATGAAGGACCGGCTGCGCGAGGCGCTGCGGAGCTACAATCTCTGGGTCGGTGGCAGTCTGGCCACACAACAGGACATGTGTGCGCTGTTTTGGGCGCGCGGCGCGGAACGCTACCTGCGCGACGGCGGCGTGCTGGCGCTCGTTCTGCCCTATGCCGCGCTCAACGCTCCCGTGTTCGCCGGAATGCGCGACGGGGGCATGGAGCGCGTGCGGGTAGCGATCATCGGCGGTTGGGGTCTGGAGCGGGTGTGGCCGATCTTCGGTGCGCAATCCGGCAGCAGCACGACGAGCACCTGTGTGCTGTTCGGTGAGCGTGACCGTGCCGGGCCGCCGCCGGCGGAATTCGATCGCTGGGTAGGTGTGCTTCCACGGCGTGATGCCAGCGAGGCCGAGGCGGCCGAGGTGCTCGCGCATATGCGCGCGGCTTGGCCAAGGCCGAGAACGCTACTTGCTGCATCTCCATATCGGACACGCTTCCGTAATGGTGCAAGCCTCTTTCCAAGGCGCTTTGTTCTCGTGGAGTATGCCGCAGCCGGACGCCTGCAAAGCCGCCGCGATGCGCCGCGCCTGCGCGGCCGTGTTGGTAGTCTCGACAAGCGGCCGTGGACCGGCGTCGAGCCTCCCGAGGGCCCGGTCGAACGCATATTCGTGCGTCGAATTGCGCTGGGAGAGTCCGTCGCACCTTATCGGGTCCTCGACCTCGTGACGGGCGTGGTTCCGATGGAGAGCGGTGCAATCCTCACGGCGGCAAGCGCTGACGCACGAGGCCATCGTGGCCTTGCGGCGTGGTTGCGCGATGCCGAAACGAAGTGGAACGAGCATAGCAACAAGGGGGTAGACGGCGCGCCTCGTATGACGCTGACGCGGTCGCTAAACCACCTTCAAAAACTGGTGGCGCAGGCGGCGAGATCGCCGATTCGAGTTCTCTACACCAAAGCTGGAACGCGATTGAGCGCGTGCTGGCTAGAGGACGACGATGTGATTATCGACCACAAGGCCTATTGGTCGGCCGCCAACTCACTCGAAGAAGCCGCGTACGTTGCTGCCGTCCTGAACACGAGTATTGTGCTTGATCGCGTAAAGGACCTTCAGCCAGTCGGACAGCGAGATCCGCGTGACTTCGACAATCTCGTCTGGACGCTGCCTATCCCTGAATTCGACGCTTCCGAGGCACTGCACGTGGACCTTGCCGCGGCGGCGCTGCACGCTGCCGGAATCGCCGCCCGCATCGAACTACCCGACAGCGCGCACTTCACCGCCAAGCGGCGGGCGATCCGGCAAACACTAGTCGACGACGGCGTAGCGGAAACGATCGAACGCCTTGTCGACGCGCTACTTCCACCTTGACACCCGCACTAGAGAAGGTCCGCTATCGGAACCAATCCGCCCGTCCCCTGCCGTCCGCTCCCGGGCCTTATGCTGCCCCTTAGCCTGACGAATTGCAGAGTGCCGTTAAACCAAGTCATATAATTCGTGTCCACTTGCTATGCATTCGAATGTTAATATATTGTGCGTATGAGAGGTCGTAATTTGTCATAACCTACGCACAGCTCGCACACTCCAAGGCGGTCTCAGGCTTTGTCGATAGCCTTCAGGAGCCGCGCACGCCTTATATCTCGCCGAAGCGCCTGTCGCAGGCGCTGGGCGTGAAGGTGGCCAATCTGGCACAGTTGACCGGGGTTCATCGCAACACGCTCCGCAATCCCTCATCGGAACGCCTGCAGGGCCGGATGCGCGAGATGGTACAAGTGATCTCGGCCGCGACGGAGCTCACCGGCGACGTCGACAAGGCGATCTACTGGTATCGCAACGAACCGATCGCCGACTATGGCCACCACACGGCTGCCGATAGGGTGCTACAGGGCTGAGCATGCTCGTCGCGTTGGTTGAGGACGAGGGGCACGACCTCATTCCCCCGCTTGCCCGATCGGCCCTACAGCAATTGCGTGAGGTGCACGAGAAGGTCGGTGAGCTGGACCGACAGATTCACATCTGGCATCGTTCGCACGAGTTGAGCCGTCGCCTCGAAACGATCCCCGGCATCGGTCCGATCACCGCCAGCGCAATCGTTGCGACCGTGACAGATGCTTCCCTGTTCAAATCCGGCCGGCAACTCGCGGCTTGGCTTGGCCTGGTGCCGCGACAGAACTCATCCGGAGGAAAGGATCGGCTCGGGCGGATCAGCAAGCAAGGCGATCCCTACATCCGTCGCCTTCTTGTTGTGGGAGCCCATGCCGTGCTTCGCTTCTGTCGTAAGGGCAAAGCGGCACCCACTCGCTGGGCTGCCGAGCTTCTGGCGAAAAAGCCGTACAACGTCGTTGCGGTGGCCTTGGCAAACAAGATGGCCCGGATCGTCTGGGCGCTGATGACTACGGGCAAGCGCTTCGCGGATTCACCGGCGTAGTGACGTAGTCGCAGAGGATGCACAGAGGTTGGTGAGGTGCTGATGGTGTGATGACCGACGGTCGAACCGGGATCGGAAAAACCCGCTCAGTGGGTGCCGCTCAAAAAGCGCGTTGACCTGTCTGGGATCCGATCCGCGGACTTCAAGGCCAGCGGCATGAACAGGCCGCACTCAAAGGCCGAATACATGCCTGCACCCGACCAACCTGTCATCAATGTCAGAAAGCCCTTGCCACGCGGAGGCTGTCCATACATGCACTGTCTTCTCGGATCCGAGACCGGAAAGGCCGCGCTCGGCGATCTCGATCT
>SAQG01000019.1 GCA_004020315.1 Mesorhizobium sp. | reverse complement strand
CGCAGCCTCGCTACCGTGCCATGCTCGCGCAAGGCGGCCCTCGCCGCAGGCGTACGCAAAAACTCAACTGTCGTCTCAAGCCTTTGTTCCAGATGCAAAAAAGTCCGCCGACCTTTCGGCATGGCGGATGAGCGCGACCGACTAGAACTTATCTGGGAGCGGCTTACGCGGACCATCAATCAGAGACTATTCATCATCTCCGGGATCGTCGACGAGGTTGCGCGCCGCAGCTTGCCCGAAAGAGTTGAGAACGTCTGCTTCGAGGGCACTATGTGCAATCGAACTCCGGTGCCGCCGGCCCTTTCGGTACTATCTCGGCGAGATGCTCGAACGCAGCCCGGACGATTGACTATGTCGCGGAGCCGGATGGTCGCGGATGAGGCGTTACGGCGACCGGCATCACCGCACCATGGCAACGATGCTGACGCTGATCGAGGCGATCGCCGTTGCAAAAAAGTGAGGTTGGTTGTCGGGAGGCGCGCCACTTGTTCGTCCTTTGGACAGGAAGCAACGAATACAGGTGAAAGACCCGTGAGAAAGATCATTGAACACATCTCTCTGGACGGCGTGATCCAGGCCGACCCTATGATGGCGTTCATCGGTCCCGTTCTGGCCGGCGAGGCGCCCAAGGTCTGGTTCGACTGAGATCTGGCAGTCGCGGTGCGAACAGATATCCCCAAGAACTGAGGAGATTAGTTATGACGAAACTGGTGACCTGCCTGTGGTTCGACCACGGCGAAGCACGCAAGGCGGCGGAGTTCTATGCCGCCACCTTTCCAGACAGCCATGTGGATCGGGTGAATGCGTCCGCATCGGACTATCCCGGCGGCAAGGAAGGCAATGAACTGACCGTCGAGTTCACACTGCTCGGCCAGTCTTTCCTAGGCCTGAATGGCGGCCCGAATTTCAGGGCGAACGAATCCGTCAGCCTAATGGTGCTGACCGAAGATCAGGAAGAGACAGACCGCTACTGGAACGCGATTGTGGGAAACGGCGGCAGCGAGAGCGCCTGCGGATGGTGCAAGGACCGATGGGGCTTCTCCTGGCAGATCACGCCGAAGCGGCTGATGGAACTAACGACCAGTCCCGACCGCGCCAAGGCCAAGCGCGCAATGGATGCGATGATGACGATGAAGAAAATCGACATCGCGGCGCTGGAAGCCGCAGCAGCAGGTTAACCCGATCCAAGGCAATGATGCCCTGGTGAACTCAATGAATGGAGATGATCATGCCTAACACCGTTAAACTGCACCGGGTCTTCGCCACGAAGCCCGAGAAGGTCTACCGCGCATTTCTGGAACCTGACGCGGTTGCGAGTTGGCTGCCGCCCTTCGGTTTTACCTGTACGGTCCATGAGCTTGAGGCGAAGGAAGGCGGAAGGCACAGAATGTCCTTCCGAAACTTCACGACAGGGCAAAGCCATTCCTTCGGCGGCACCTATCTGAAACTCGTTCCCGGCGAGACGCTCGTCTACAGCGATGTGTTCGATGACCCGAACCTTCCGGGCGAGATGAAAGTGACCGTCACGCTGAAGGCCGTTTCAGTCGGAACGGAGATGACGGTGGTTCAGGAGAACGTGCCCGATCTAATCCCGGTCGAGGCATGTTATCTCGGTTGGCAAGAGTCGCTGCGCAAGCTTGCTAAACTCGTCGAGCCTGAAATCACGCAATGAACCGTCTACGTGATCTCATCCAACTGCGACAACAAGGAAAGCAAAAATGACCAACCAGCAGATCACCATTGCCACCACGATCGCCGCGCCGATCGAACGCGTCTGGGCGGCATACACGACTCCCGCTGAGATCACGCGGTGGAACTTCGCTTCCGACGACTGGTGCTGCCCAAGCGCAGAAGCCGACCTAAAGGTGGGCGGCGGCTACAAGGCGCGCATGGAAGCCAAGGACGGCAGTTTCGGCTTCGATTTCGAGGCGGTGTACGAAGAGGTCGAGCCGAACAAGGCCATCGCATTCGCCATGAGTGACGGGCGCAAGGCGCGTACGACCTTCGAAGCCGCAGGCAACGGTACGAAGGTGACGACCATATTCGATGCCGAGACGCAGAACTCCATCGAGATGCAGCGCGACGGCTGGCAAGCGATCCTGAACAATTTCGGGCGTTACGTTGAAAAGTGACGCCCATCCAGCGCTCAGTCGATCGCCTCTATGCCTTGCGCTTTCAGGCGTTCGAGATGGTCCTTCATTTCCTTCAGGCGTTCGGGGGAATGGCCTTGCCAGTCGGTGACCTCGCCCGTGACCCGTAGCGGCTCGCGGGTGCGGTAAGACTGCGTCGGATTGCCTCGGAATTTCTGGTCCGTCAGGTTAGGGTCGTCCTCAATCGGACCGGTCGGCTCCACGATGTAGATCCGTTCCCGGCCGTCGCCGGCAGCCAGTTCGGCGCCCCAGATGGCCGCATCCAGCGTGCCAGTGAGATAGACCCAGGATGCCTGCTTGCGCTTGCCGTAGTTGGAACTGTAGCCGGGCACGATCAGCCCTCCTGGTTTCACGTCGGCCCGGGTCCCGTGGTAGAATCGCTGCGCGATCGTATCGTCGAGGTCGGCTATCGGTTTGCTAGTCATCCGCTTTTTGCTCCTAGAATCCGGATTCGGCCGAGTTTTGCGCCAAAGGCCGCGTGTTGAAGCAAGCCCCTTGCACACCATTTATGACAGACGACAGTCCATGTTCCCCGCCTGTCGGCGTCCAGTAGTCCACCGGCATCCCACGATCTCTTCGGAAGGCAATAACGCCGCTTCGATGATCTCGATCCGCGTGCACTGAGACGCCACGCGAGATTGCCGCATGATTGCTCGCAGCTATCGAGCCCTATCCGGCTGACACGATCGTCGAGGTCAAAGCGCTCTACACGCCCGAGGCGATGATCGAGATCGAAGCCATAGCAGCCGTGACTACAGACAAGGCCGGCTGACGAAGAGACGATAGATTGGGTTCGTGTGAAGCGCTCCAATAACTTGAGACAGGCACCGCTTGCACCTGATGAAACAAGAAGAGTTAGGAATGCCCACGTACCGTGGGGTTGCTCGCCGCCCTCCCTTCGGCAAGGGGGCGCATAGCCGTCAGCGGGAGCCCCTCGCCGCGCCGATGGGCTCGCCGGCCCGCTACTTACAGAGCACATGCTCGCCGATTCAGGTCGAGGCTCCAGGGTATCGGCGCCTCAAGCGGCGGCCAAGGTCTGCCTCTTGCCACTTTGGCATCCCGAACAGGTGTTCGGCCGAACAGACGACCATATTCCCGGGTGAACTGCGACACGCTTTCGTAGCCGACCGCAAACGCCGCGCTGCTCGCAGTCTTTCCCTCCGACAGCATTAGCCGCCTCGCCTCAATCAGGCGCAACTGCTTCTGGAACTGCAGGGGAGAGAGCGAGGTCACTGCGCGAAAGTGCTGGTGGAATGACGACGCACTCATCCCGGCCACAGCCGCCAGGCGCTCGACCGGCAAAGGCCGCGCGAACTCTGCCCGAAGCACTGCGACCGCGCGCGCCACGCGCTGCACGTGACCGTCTGGCCACCCCAGCCGTCGGATCGCCGACCCGTGCCGTCCGGCCAGCAGCCAATAGTGCATCTCGCGCACAAGCTGGGCCTGCAGCACCGGAACCGATGCCGGGCGATCGAGCAGCCGCATCAAACGCAGAGCCGCTTCGGCAACCTCAGCATCGGTCGGGTCAACGCGCACGGGCGCGTGGTCGGCCACATGCTGGGCGCCTATTTGCATACTCAGCTCCGCGATGACCGCCGGATCGAGCTCCAGAACAAGCGAGTAGTAGGGGGAAGCGATACTGGCGCGTGTGATCTGGCTCACCGTCGGCACGTCCGCCGTGATCAGCAGCGAATCTCCGGCGGAGAAGGCGAAGCCCTGAGTACCCATCGTGACGTGCTTGCTCCCCTGAACCACCAGACAGGCAAGCGGTCGGGAGATGTCGTAGACCAGATCGCTGGGGGCCGTCGCCCGCACGGTGTTGAGACCCGGTATCGGGGTGCGCGCAATGCCGTCTGGGCCGGCATTGGCGTCTGCATAGCGGCTGACAGTCTTGAGCAGCGCAGTCATGGACCGAACCTATTCCATTGCTACTCGACACGCAAAGGATTTTGGAGGATTAGGCAAAAACGGCCGAGCTTCCGGCAACAAAAGCCTGCCCACCGGACCGATATCGGCATGGCCACAGCAGTAGTCCAAACAAAGGAGCAGGCCATGACCAAGACCACCCTCGTTACTGGCGCCAGCCGCGGGCTCGGGCGCAACACCGCACTCAGCGTCGCACGAAGCGGCGGTGACGTTGTTCTCACCTATCACAGCCGGAGCGAAGACGCCTGGGCCGTCGTCGCGGAGATTCAGGCAATGGGTCGCAGAGCGGTCGCGCTGCAACTTGACACCAGCGACGTTGCCACTTTCGCTTCTTTCACTGAGCGCCTGCAGGCGGCATTGCGCGAGATGTGGCAACGCGAGACATTCGATCATCTGGTGAACAATGCCGGCCATGGCGACATGGCAATGATAGCAGAGACAACGGAAGCGCAATTCGATCGACTGGTCAATGTCCACTTCAAGGGCGTGTTCTTCCTCACCCAAAAACTGCTGCCGCTGATCGCCGACGGCGGCCGTATCGTGAACCTCTCCTCGGGCCTGACCAGGATGTCCTACCCGGGCTTTGCAGCCTATTCCGCGGTAAAGGGTGCGGTCGAGGTGCTCAGCGTTTACATGGCGAAGGAGTTGGGCGCCCGCGGCATCGCGGTCAACACGGTGGCGCCGGGTGCGATCGAAACGGATTTCCTTGGCGGCGCTGTCCGCGATATGCCTGACCTCAACAAGGTGTTCGCGGATATGACCGCGCTCGGCCGCGTCGGCATGCCGGACGATATCGGGCCGATGATCGCCGGCTTGTTATCCGACGACAATCGCTGGGTGAATGCCCAGCGGATCGAAGTGTCCGGCGGCCAAGCCATTTAACGAAGCAGATCCGGCATCGGTGACCTAGATTCAGGTCCGTTCTAGGAGCGCTCGCTCCATAGGGCGGACCTGCTGCCTCGGTCGGCTCATCTGCCTGATGACCATCCGCCTCCGCGCATCCAAAGAACATCGGTGATGTGCATCGAGACCAACGCGGATCGAGCCGACGAATTTTCATTGAGCGGAGCCGAAGAGGCACGCTGACAAAGGATTGCAGCAGAACAGGCGCAAATGCGGCGTCGCGCAGCCCTCACTCTGCGGAATCACTGCGCGTCGCCACCTGCACGTCTCGACGAGGCTGAGGGAGAAGCACCACAGATCGTCGGTTGGCTCCGTGAGTTCAACTAGCCGCGTCCGACTAAGCCGCCGTCTTCTGCGCTGCGCGTTTTGGATCGTGCGCCGTTCTACTCGCCGTCGGCGGTTGCGGGTCAGACGATTCCCACGGCCAAGTGAGCCCAGATCATCAGCACGACCAGTACCACGCCGACTAACAAAACGGGGCGAAGTACCCTGCCATGGACGTTGCGTCGAACCAGCGCAATCCCGATCCATCCAGCGGCAAGTAAGGCGGCCGCAGCCGTAAAATCCTCAATACCCCAGTTCATAGCGATGGGTCCTGGTTCCGATCGAGGGACTATGCAGCAGGACTTTCTGCCGCGCCAGATGCATCACTTGAAGGCGGTACCGAGGCCACGGGTAGGAAGAGCCATCGCAGTCTACCGGTACACATTCCTGGTTGCACAGCTGACCGCTCTAAAGAGACCGAAAGTCGTGCCCTAGTCGGACCCGGCTGACCCAGGCGCGGCGCTCACGAGGACTTTCCAGCCACCATTAACCGACCGCGGCTGTCTTCGGCGGCCGTCGCCTACATTCGCAGGACATTCCCGCGAATTCGTTAAGCGGCCTTCCGCTTCTTCCCTTCCCGCTGCCGGCGCATTACGTTGGCGCTTGGCAGCCCTGGAGAAAGTCGTCATGCTCCGATGCGTATCTTGGCGCTGGGCCGGTAATTCTTGGGGTCGGTCATGTGGATGCCACTTCGGATTAGAGAGGCACTGGAGATTGGCGGTCATTGTCGCATGATCAGCGAAATCGACCGCGGCTGCAATGTGGAACTCGCAAGTGCCAAGACGAGCGACGACCGCGCGAAAGTTGAAGACCGGCGTCACCGGGAAACTTCCTTGTACGTTGACCAGATCGAGGCGACTAAGACGCGGAGGCTCCTGCGGAAAGCGAATAGTCTCGACGTACCCTATGACTACCCGAGCGAAGACAGCCCGGTTTGGGAGCGGTCAGATCAGCTACATACCTGGCATCCGACGACGATCGGCTATTCCCAGCTTCGAAAAGCGATCAGGCAAGAGCGCCGGGACCGGCGCGAATGGGCAATCACGTGGGCCGGCGTGATAATCGGCATCATCGGTGCGCTCACCGGCATGTTGGCGGTGTGGCTAGCTGCGCGATCCTAGACTGCGGCTACGCCACCTCAACCGGCGATCTCGTGCGCCCGCCGTCCCGGTATCTAACTGCTAGACTCGCCCACATCATATCGTTAACGACAGCGAATGAAGCAGAACAATCTATATCTCATCATCGGCGCTTTGGTCGCCCCCGTCATTGCCTTCGGCATTTACGCTTATCGCGAGGAGACTAGCCCGAAAGGCGTGGAGCTTCGTATCGACGACTCCGGCGTTTCAGTTCAGGAAAACTAGACCGCCCATCCATGCTGCCGTCTCTGATCCGGCCTCCAGCTTTATGAACGACGGCCTGCTCGGCTGCCCGCCGCGCATCTGATTGGTGTCCCTCTCCGTATCGAACGGAAGGACCGTCACATCATTGGGGCCGACGGTAATCCCGGCGTCTAACTCGGGAACGCTGTCCTAGCCTGGGGCTGATCTGATGCCGACGCGGCTGACGCCTGCAACCGCTGATATTCCTAATTCCCGTGCTATAAGCCGCGCTTAGTTGGAGAGACGGCAAATGCAGCGGACAGTGACAGTCATCGAGAAAATTACAGGCCGCGTGATCGGCGCGTATTCGATCGATCTTTCGGGCCAGGACCATCAAATCTGCGATGACGATTATTTTTCGAAGGCGTTCGAAGCCGCCATCGACTGCGGCCTCATTACTAATGCTGAAGCGTACGCTGTTGAATTCCGCCTACAATAGCGCTCAGGCGACACCACACAGCGGATCAAATCGCTCGCTCGGTCTTGGCGTCGAAAATCGAGGCCCGATTCATGTTGATGTCGATCGGCAGTCTCTCGCCGGGACGACTGACGTCGTGCGCCTGCAGTTCCGCCATCACCGACGCGCCGGCGAGGCGGAAGGTCGCATAACTGCGTGAGCCGGTTGGCTGCAAGAGGTCGATCGTTGCGTCGTAACGAAACGTGCCTTGCGCAGGTGTCGCAGCATGCGCGCGCGTCAGATGTTCTGGACGCAGCCCAAGCAGTACCGACTGTCCATCCGTGGCGCCGTTCAAGCTCCGGCCCGGCGCGATCGGAAGCAGCGTTTCGGAGAGCCGGATGGCGGCAGCGCTGCCATCCAATGCCAGCGTGCCCGGCAGGAAGCTCATGCGCGGTGAACCGAGAAAGCCAGTGACGAAGGTTGAGGCGGGGCGCTCGAACAGCTCGAGTGGTGCACCCTGCTGCTCGATCATCCCATCGCTCATCAGCACGATGCGGTCGGCCAGGGTCATCGCTTCGATCTGGTCATGGGTGACGTAGATCATCGTTGTGGCAATGTCCTGGTGAAGGCGCTTGATCTCACCGCGCATCTCGTCGCGAAGCTGCGCGTCGAGGTTGGACAGCGGCTCGTCGAACAGGAAAATACGCGGGTTGCGGACGATGGCGCGGCCGATGGCGACGCGCTGGCGCTGCCCGCCGGACAATTGGCGCGGAAAGCGCCCGAGCAGCGGGGTGATGGCAAGCATGCGCGCCGCCTCGGCGACGCGCGCCTCCACCTCTGGCTTCGGCATCTTGCGCGCCTTCAGGCCGAAGCCGATGTTCTTCGCCACGTTCATGTGCGGATAGAGCGCATAGTCTTGACACACCATCGCCACGTCGCGGTCGCGCGGTCGGAAATTGTTGACCACTTCGCCGCCGATCTCGATCGTGCCTTCCGAACTCTCCTCCAGCCCTGCGATGGTCCTCAGCAGCGTGCCGACACAACATCAAACGCAACGAGCGGGCGGATGAGAATCCGATTCAATGTCCACCGCGCTTTCAACCGGAAGCACCTAGCGGTTTTTTCGAGCCGGTGATCCCACAGAAGCCGGGTCAATAATGCTGGTCAGGGAACCGATCCAGTCCGTCCCTCGCGCGCCGCAATTATGCCAGTTCCAAAAAGGGCGAATTTCGAGCTGGCCATAGCTCCCCGCATGACGCCGGCGGCACCCACATGCGCGCCGCCGTGTGTCAATTTAGTTCCCACCTAAGAGGTGATACGAATGAAGTTGTGGCGCTTGGTCGCTCGCTGAGTCTGTTGCGTGGCAAAGAACCTTGTCGCCAGTGGCAGCCTCACTGAACGCAGCCATTTCGCAGATGAGTAGCGACGCCGGTGTGATGCGTGGGCAGCGACGATCGAGACAGTCCGAGGACTTGTCGTGTCGTCCCTGGCACCAGATCGCCTCAGTCCAAATCTGGATCCGATCCTTCTTTCCTCCGAACTCAATCCACTCACCCTTCCAGGCCGAAAGCTCACGCAACCTGAACCTGTCCGGCAAGCTTTTCCAGATGCTCACGGCAGATTGTCTCGACCAAGCTGTGCATGATCGAGGTTTGCGAGCCTAGCCATTCCAGCGCCTCGACGCTGATCTGGTAGTGCTCGGAATATCGTGCTTTCACGTAGGCCTCATTCAACGCATTGAACCAGGCACGGAAGCGCTGCTGGTCGCGCGGCCACGCTTCGGTCATCCTCCGGTCACGCTCCTCAGCCAAAGTGCGAAGAAAGTTCAGGTTATGGGATGGCGGGCTATAGCTCGTAACGGTCAGCAACAAAGCTGAATAGGCATGCTCGACGGCTTGATGGAGCAGAAATGCCGCCTCATTATTCCGTCCTTTTGCCAGGGCATATTTCGAAGTGTCTAAAAGACCTGCTGCTCCGGGGAAACGATTCTGAAAATGCTTGCGCGCTGATTTGAGCGCATCCGCCGAGCTCTGCGGCTTGGGTTCGGATAGGGGTTCGTCGTCGAGTTCGTATAGAGCAATGCCTTGGCGCCGTATGTCGGAGAAGAAATACTGCCCCTGCCTCAGGGCAGTATTCACTTCCCGGCGAGAGTGCACGATCAAGCCGACCTGGGTGGACACACCGCGATCGCGCAACAACCGATCGCTGGCCTTGTACCAGTATGTCGCAAAGTCAGTCAGCTTGCGATTGTTGACGACGACTAAGAGATCAAAATCCGAGCGGTACCCTTTCATAGTATGAGGTTCATCGACCCAGTCTCCCCGCGCGTATGATCCGAATAAGATAATCTTCAGAATCCTGCCCTTTTTCTTGAACTCGGCCGAACTGCCTTTGAGAGCATCCTCGAACTCTTCGTGCAGGATCTCGACGACGCGGGCGAGTTCCCGCTGTTTGTCGAATGGCAGGTGATCAATGCTGGTTCTCATCGTCCGACAATCCGTGGTCCGCGATTTGTTCGAAAGGGTCAGATAGGCCGGCGGCGCAATCGATGGCAACTGGCTAACCGCCTGCGTTAACCGAGCGCCACAACTCCTGCCTGCAAAGACAAGGCGGGATTATGTTACAACATAATTCCAAGGTCAACCGCCAGCCCTCCTGCTTATGACAATTATATTACAGTCTTAGCGCGATTGTTTCTAATAAGATCTAGAATATTTAACGTCTATAAAGCCAGAACCGTGCTCGTCCGCAATAAATTTCGTCGAGAACGCAGGTTCCAGAGGCATGCTGCTCGACGCAAGATCCCGCACCCGCTGAAACCGGCGACGCTAACCTTGACGAAGCTGAACAGACACGGCCAGCCAGAGGCGATTGTCGGCCTCAGACCCGTCACAACGGACCGAGAGCACACCACGCCGCAGCGATGGCCCGCCTTGGTTGCGGCCTGCCGATTGCTCAGCTCCCACAGCGCCAGCCCCATATAGCGGACGAAACCACTGTCGAATCCATCTTTATCGATCGTTATTATGCAATAATCTCGGGAGTTTTATCGCCATGCAACATGTGAAATTTGGACCTTAAACGTATCTTACAGTTGTAACATGTAGCCGCGATTTCTTTATCAAAAAATTAACAATTTATAGATTGATCGGCGCGCGATCCGACGTGTATTCATAAGTATTATGCCAATTATCTACAGAACCCACGAACTCGCAAAAAAACGAAGAGATGCTCGATGCAAGAGGGCTGCTTATTCTCTGACGAGATTCTCACTGCGACCTCATACCCCAAGGCAATGGCAGCAAAGGCGCGCGACGCGCCCGTGGGGTGCCTGTCGTCAATATCCCGGAAAAGTCTTCAGCTGCGACGAGCTGATCGGCGCAATGCCCCACAATGTCTTTGTCGTCGCGCGCAGAGTCGACGTGCATATCAGCCGGTTTAGAAAGACGCTGAATCAGGTCTCCTCGGGCACCCTCATTCGTACCATACGGTCCGCCGGCAATTCGCTCTAGGATTGGAGGCCTTGATCGGCACCAGTACGCGCGTCGCAGCAAAGATCCGGCTTGATTGGCCGGCTTCTGGCCTTGATGGCGGTTCTGGCAATGCTTGCCGTTATCGTCGCAACTGTCAGCCGGTGGGCCAGTTCCGCTTGAGAAAGGGAAGCGCGATGCGGCGACGCGTCCAGCTCATTACGCTTGATTGCGCGGTTGTTGTAGCCGAGGAAGGCAGCTTCCTCGCTGCCTCGCGACGCATGGGCATTCACCATTCCGCATTGAGCCGACGCATCCGTGACTTAGAGCACTCGCTGGGAACGGCGTTGTTCGAACGCCAAACATGCGGTGTCCGACCGACCGAAGCGGGCATGAGACTCCTGCGCAACCTTCGCCGCGTCTTGGCCGATCTCGACGGTACACTTACCTTTGCAGACATAGACCGACGAGGAAAAGCTGGAGGCCTCTTTGTCGATTCCGATGCATCCGAGCACGCCATCGCCTTCCTGCACGCGGTTGCCGAATTCATTCGGAGCAGGCCGGATGTCGCCCTGAGCTTCATGGCAGCTAAGCGACCCGACGAGCCCCTATCCTGACTTTGCTTCGCGCCTGGCTCGGCTGAAGGCACGGTCCGTGGCCATGAATCGTTGCAGCATCGGCGCGATCAGCTTTGTCGGATCGGCGATTGTCTGTCCGGTGTCTCGGCCGAGCACTTCAGCGTAGGTGACAAGATCGTGATGAACGGAGGCGGGCAATTCAATCGTGATCTTGACCGGCCGATCGTCGGGAATTCCGGAGAGTTTCAGCTTGGTCATGATGGATCCTTCGTCGCGCCGTACGGCGCAAGAACAAGGTCACGATTGACGATCACGCGAACCGGGAAACCGGGCCGTACGGTGAGTGTCGGCTGCACGCTGAGTTGATTGCGCACGAGCTGCTGGCCAATATTGGAGACCGAATCCTGAGCGCTCTCGCGGATGGCTTTGGCGATATCGCTCTCATCATCGCTGGAGCCAAGTTCTGTGCCGACCCCGAGCAAGGTTGAGAGGGCTGCCGCGCGGAAGAGCTGGCCCCAGTGATGGTCTACCTCGTCCTCCAGACCGGCGAATCCTTCAGCGTCCGCGCCCGGTTGACGCTCCAGCACGATCGAGGTGCCGTCGGGCATAATGAGCCGATCCCAGACCAGCAGCACGCGCGACTGGCCGAAAGCGACCTGGCTGTCGTACTGGCCGACCAACCTCGCCCCCTGTGGGATAAGGAGGTACGATCCTGTCGGGCTGTCGTAGACGTTCTGTGTGACTTGAGCGGTGACCTGGCCTGGAAGGTCGGAACGGATACCGGTGATAAGAGCGGCCGGAATGATGGAGCCGGCCTGCACGACATAGGGCGAAGCCTTCTGAGCAAGACGATCGGGACTGACGGTGCGGCGATCCGGCTCTGCGTTGACGAAGGCGAGCTTGCGGTCCTGCACGTTTTGCGGGTCGAGCGGCGGCTGTTCGGTCGGCGGTATTAAGCTGGACATGGTGTCCGCGATGATCTTTCCTGCACCAGCATCCTGTCGCACCGGATTTGCCCGCGCATTGGCGTCGGCAAAGAGCTTTGCGACACGCGCGGCCTCGATCTCGGCAAGCCGGCGCTGCTCTTCCGGGTCGGCGCGCGGTGTGCTGACATTCGGCGCCCCGACCGGCTGGCCGCGCGCCTGCGCGCGCAAGATCGGCCGTCCAAGATCGCCCGGCAACGGCGGACCGAGCTGAGGGATCCCAGAGTAATCCTTCGGCAGCATGTCCAGGCCGTCAGCCGTCGTGCGATTTTCAATGGTGAAGAGCTCGGAGGGCTGCTCGCTGCCGCGCCGTCTGGTGTCGAGCGCCCAGATCAATGTGCCGAGGATCGCAACGCTGGCGACGCCGCCCAGCCCGATGAGTACCTTGCGTGAAAGGCGCGTGACCCTGGCGGGCTCGGGCCGCAAGCGCAGTTCCTCCCTGACGTCCTGGTTTGGTATATTTGCGGCGTCGCTCATCTGAACAACCCCACGCTACGCTGGGGCCGTTTTCCGTCGGTGCGCACGATCCGAACGCGCTTTTCGCTCGTCTTGTCGCCGAGCCTCAATTCGGCGGCGGCGAACAGCCGGTCCACGACATAGTAGTTTTGCCGGGCGCGGTAGTTGACCAACTCAGAGCCGCCCGATGGGCCGACGACAAAGAGCGGCGGCATTTCACCCTGCCCAATGCCCGACGGAAACTCGATATAGACTTTTGCACCGTCGTCGAAGGCGCGGAGCGGCTTCCAGGGTGCAGCGTCGCCCTCGATGCGATAGCGGAAGTTGAGCTTCTGAATGTCGACCCCGGACGCGACCGGCTGGGCAGCGGCAGCCTGCCTGTTTTGGCGCCGCAGCGCGATCAGTTGATCCTGCGGATATTGCCAGGACACGGACGCCATATAGGTCTTTTCAGTCGATCGCAGCTCGAGATGGTAGGTGCGGCGGTCGCTGTTGATGACGAGATTGGTCTGCAGATTGGGCCGCGTCGGCTTGACGAGAATGTGGACCTGCTGCCGATCCCCTGCGCCACTCTGCGTATCGCCGATGATCCAGCGCACCGTGTCGCCGGCGGCGACTGGCCCAGTGCCGACGAGTTGTTCGCCGGGCTGGAGTGCGATGTCGGTGACCTGACCAGGCGCGGCATAGATCTGATAGAGCGCGCCCTCGCTCCAGGGATAGAGTTGGATCGCATTGACGAAACCGTCGCGGACGGGCTGCATTCGTGCAGCCTCATTGGCTTGGCTGATCCGCTGTTTCGGATCGGCCGACTCTGAATTCATTTTGCCGCTCTCGAGCGGCTTCAACTGGCCGGGAAGCGGAAGCGGTTTCGGCAGCTCCACCACCTTCACCGGACCAGGCGGGTCGGCCTTCTGCACCGCAGGCTTGGCATCATCATATTGGATCTCGGGCGGAATGTATTTTTTTGAGGCGCAACCTCCCAGCGCGGTCGCCGACAGCAGTGTCAGGGCTAACACATGCGCCTTTGTCACGTTGCGGGCGGTGCGTCTTGTCGTTTTGAATGTTCGTGGCGCACACATCATGAAAGTTCCTTCGACCAGTTGATGGCGTTGACGTAGATACCGAGCGGATTGGCCTTCAGCCGTTCGGCGTCGCGAGGTTGTTGAATCGCGATGGTGAGGATGGCGGTCCAGCGCTCTGTGCTTGCCAGACTGCCATTTTCGTAGCGGCGCTCGACCCAGGCGACGCGGAAGGAGTCCGGCGATGCCCGGATGACGCTGGAAACCTCGATTGCGATCTGGAGTTTACCAACTTTGGCAAAAGGGTCGTTCAACCGAGCGTAATCGTTGAGAGAAATGGCACCTCGGTCTGTGGTGTAATCATAGGCGCGCAGCCAGTTCTGACGGACGATGACCGGGTCGACCGGAATACTTCTGACCTGTTCTATGAACCGGGCGAGATGCCATGCGATCTGAGGATCGTTCGGCCGATAGTCGGCAACGGCCGGGGCGATCGCTTGCGCCTCGCCGAGCTTGTCGACTTGTACGACCCAGGGAACCACGGAGCCGCGCGTCGACTGCCAGACCAAGGCGGATGCGAAGCTGCCGGCCAGCACGAGCGAACCAAATGCCATCAGCCGCCAGTTTTTCGCCTGCACGCGGGCCGAGCCGATGCGCTCGTCCCAGACCTGCGCTGCGCGCTGATACGGTGTCTCCGGTTCTGGCGTACGCGCATAGCGCACCGACGGTCGTCTGAAGAGGTTCATCTGTGGTCATCCTGATCGAGAGGGACGTTCATCGAGCCGCCACCGTGATCGCCGGAGCGCACGGAATGGGCGGCGACGCTGGCGCCGTGGCTCATCGCGCTGCTGCGTTTCATGCGTGTTGCCCAGGCCGGTGGGGTCGAGGAAGCCGAAGAACCGGCGATGGACGCGCCATTGGCAGGTTGAGCCGCAGCGGCGACGGGTGACTGGCCGCCAGTGTCAGTCCATGCCCTGGCCTGGCCGGTCCGGTAACTGGAGCGGATGGTTTCGGTGGCGCGTGACGCGGCGCGCTTCATCGGCTGAGCGGCGGCGCCTGCGCCGGCACTCGCAACACCGGCTAGGCCCGCGGCGACGGTTCCGGCACCGGATTGGCCGGAGGTGGAGGCAGCAAGGCCATAGGCGGCCGAGGTGCTGCCCGCTACGTGCGCTCCGCCGCGCGCGGCCGACGCCGTCATGCGCCCGCCGGTTTCGATAGTACGGGCGGCGCCGCTCAGTCCGGCGCGCGCTCCCATATAGCCGGCCGCACCAAGTCCGGCAGCGGCGAGACCCGTTCCCACTGCCGCACCTGCTCCGAGCTGCGGCGCACCGGAGACGAGGCCGGTGGCAATACCGGGGCCGAAGATCGACAGGCCCATCAGTGCCAGCGCGCCGAGCACGAGAGACAGCGCGTCCGTGATGGTTGGCTGCTCGCCGAAACCGGCGGTGAACTCGCCGAACAGGCCCGAGCCGATGCCGACGATGACGGCAAGCACGAGGATTTTCACGCCCGAGGCGACGATGTTGCCGAGCACCTTTTCGGCGAGGAAGGCGGTTTTGTTGAACAGCGCGAAGGGAATGAGCACGAAGCCGGCTAGTGTCGTCAGCTTGAATTCTATGAGCGTCACGAAGATTTGGACGGCGAGAACGAAGAAGGCGATCAATACGATCGCCCAGGCGATCATGAGCACCATGATCTGTACGAAGTTCTCGAAGAACGAGACGTAGCCCATCAGCTCGCCGGCGGCCTCGAGCATGGGACTGCCGGCGTCTATGCCGACTTGGGCGACACGTCCTGGCTGCAGCAGTGCGGAGCCAGAAAGTGCCGATCCTCCGGCCTTCAGGCCGAGCCCCGAAAAGCCCTCGAAGACGAGGCCGGCCAGACGATTGAAGTTGCCAATGATGAAGGCGAAGAAGCCGATATAGAGGGTCTTCTTCACCAGCCGATGCAGCACGTCTTCATCGGCGCCCCAGGCCCAGAACAGGCCAGCCAGCGTGACGTCAATGACGATCAAGGTGGAGGTGAGGAATGCGACATCCCCACCAAGCAGGCCGAAGCCGCTATCGATGTAGCGGGTGAAAGTCTCCAGAAAACGGTCGATGACGCCTGTGTCGTTCATGGCGCCACCGTATTCGGGCGAGTTTGGTCTTCCGCGCCGAGCGGCGTCGACAGCGGCAGGAGCCGGCTCTGGTCTTCATCGGTCGATAGAGGCACGTATGGTGCTGCGGGCCGGGAGGGGCGCAGGAAACGCCGGCGGTTTTGCGCCCAGGCCTTACTGCAGGCCTCGTCGGCAATTGCGGCCATTCCGATGTCCCGGCATCGGGCAAGTTCGATCTTGGCCGGCTCGCCGCCCGGATGTGGGGAGCGCGGGGAGGACGCGTCCTGCGAGCCGTCGCCGCGCAACGCCATGAATGCGGCGGTCATGGCGGCGCCAAGGGCAAGAACGACTGTCATCCGGGCGGCGATCTTGAAATTCATGCGACTCTCGCCTCAGTCGTGGAACATCTTTACGGATGACGGGCTGTATCTGCTGCCCGTCATGAAGCGGCTGAACTGCTCTCGTGCCTGCTCCTGCGCTGCGGCCTTGCTTGCCTGATCAAGGGCTTCAGCCCTTCCTTGTGCTGCCAGCATCGCGGTGAGGTCGGCAAACTGCTTCGCCTGCACGGCGAGAAGCTGGTTGCCGGCTTGCGTGGCCTGCAGGACGCCGACGGCGGACTGGCTGGCGCCGACCAGAGAACTGGTCTGCTGTTGCGTCCCCTCGATGTTTTCGACGGCGACGGCGCCGACTTTCAACGAATGCTCAAAAGCCGACAAGGAGGTCTGCCAGCGTTGACGCGCGTTATCGACAAGCTGCTGGCTGGTAAGATCCGACCCGAACTGCTGGTAGGTCGACTCAAACTGACTCTCGATATCCTGGACGCTGTAGGCGAGCTTGTTTGCCTCGCCGAGCAGGCTCTTCATCTGCGAGAAATTGCCTTCGATCTGGCCAAGCAGCGAGGTCGGCAATGCGGTGAGGTTCTTCGCCTGATTGATCAGCATCTGTGCTTCGTTGTGAAGCGAGGTGATCTGATTGTTGATCTGCTCCAGGGCTCGTGATGCCGAAAGCAGGTTTTCGGCATAGTTCCTGGGATCGAATACGATCAGCGCCGATGCCGAACTTGAAGAGAACGCAACGGCGACGGCAAGCACACCAGCCGCCATGCGACCGAAACGGCAACGTGCAGGAATGGATCTCATGAGGGAACCTCCTTTGCGGATTGGTCGATGACGTTAGTGAGATCGGGAATGAGGCCGGCCGCCCAGGAAAGACCGCAGTTCGTAAGCCAGGCCTTGACGAAGTGCCGCCTGTCGCCCTCGGCGATGATCGCGTCGATTGCCGCCTGGTCAGACTTCGAAGATGCAGCACAGAGCGCCAGCGCGACGGGACCAAGGCCTAGTTCGAACAGCCGGTTGCCACGCCGCGACTGGCAGTAATAATCGCGCTTCGGGGTCGCCCTGGCGACGATCTCGATCTGGCGGTCGTTCAGGCCGAAGCGGCGATAGATCGCGGTAATCTGCGGTTCTATGGCGCGCTCGTTGGGAAGGAAGAGGCGCGTCGGGCAGCTCTCGACAATGGCCGGCGCGATCGTGCTGCCGGCGATGTCCGACAGCGACTGTGTGGCGAAGATGACGGAAGCGTTTTTCTTCCTGAGCGTCTTCAACCATTCACGGAGCTGATCGGCGAACCCGCCATCGTCCAGCGCAAGCCAGCCCTCATCGATGATGAGCAGCGTCGGGCGGCCGTCCATACGATGCTCGATGCGGTGGAAGAGATAGGCGAGCACGGCCGGCGCGGCTCCAGTGCCGATCAGCCCTTCGGTCTCGAAAGCCTGGACCGATGCTTGGCCGAGGTGCTCGTGCTCGGCGTCGAGCAGCCGGCCGTAGGGACCGCCTATGCAATAGGGCCGTAACGCCTGCTTCAGCGCCGACGATTGCAAGAGGACGGTAAGGCCGGTCAGCGTCCGCTCCTCGACCGGGGCGGAGGCGAGCGAGGTCAGCGCCGACCAGAGATATTCCCTTACCTGCGGCGTGATAGGGACGCCCTCGCGCAAAAGAATGTCAACGAGCCAATCGGCCGCCCATGCGCGCTCGGATGTCTGATGAACGTGGGCAAGCGGCTGCAAGGCAACGGCATCGATGTCGTCTGACAGATTTGTCAGAGCGAGTGGATGGTCACGCCCCTGCCCGCTTGAAGCGTTGCCGCCAAGATTGTGCCAGTCGCCATCCATGGCCAGCATGGCCGCACGGATCGAGCCGCCGAAGTCGAAGGCAAAAATCTGATTGTTCTCGTAGCGCCGGAATTGCAGTGCCATCATTGCCAACAGGACCGACTTGCCGGCCCCTGTTGGACCGACAACGAGGGTGTGACCGACATCGCCAACATGCAGGCTGAACCGAAATGGCGTGGCGCCTTCGGTTCTCGCGAAGAACAGCGGCGGCGCGCCAAAATGCTCGTCGTCCACCGGACCTGCCCAGACGGCAGAGAGCGGGATCATGTGAGCGAGGTTGAGCGTCGACAGCGGCGGCTGGCGCACATTCGCATAGACGTTACCCGGGATGCTTCCGAGCCATGCCTCGATGGCATTGACCCCTTCGGCAATGGACGTGAAGTCCCTGCCCTGGATGATCTTTTCCACCAGCCGCAGCTTTTCGTTGGCAATCGATGGATCGGCATCCCAAACCGTCACGGAAGCGGTGACATAGGCTTCGCCGATCTGGTCGGATCCGAGGTCCTGCAGCGCTGCGTCGGCATCGGCCGCCTTGTTCGCGGCGTCGGTGTCGACAAGGACGGACGCCTCGTTGGTCATCACCTCCTTGAGGATCGCTGCGACTGACTTGCGTTTGGCAAACCACTGGCGGCGGATCTTCGTCACCAACTTAGTCGCGTCAGTCTTGTCGAGCATGATCGCCCGCGTCGACCAGCGGTAGGGGAAAGCGAGCCGATTGAGATCGTCGAGGACCCCCGGAAAAGTGGTCGTCGGGAATCCGGTGATGGTGAGGGTGCGCAGATGGACATCGCCGAGCCGCGGCTCAAGCCCACCGGCGAACGGCTGATCGGGAAGCAGCGCGTCCAGGTGCATCGGCGTTTCTGGGATTCGAACCCGATGGCGCTTGGTGGAAATGCAGGAATGCAGATAGGTGAGCGTCTCGACGTCATCGAGCCAGGCGGATTCGGGGACAAACCCTTCGACCAGGTTCAGCATGCGGCCGGTGCGGTCGACAAAACTCCTCAGGAGTTCCCACGGATCGACGCCGCTTTTGTCCCGGCCTTCGTAAAGCCAGCTCTCGATCCGGGATGCTTCCTCAGCGGGCGGCAACCAGACGAAGGTGAGGAAATAGCTGCTCTCGAACAGCACACCGGAGGCTTCGAACTGCTCGCGCCGCTCAAGGTCGAGGAGGGCAGATGCGCTATCGGGAAACCTACTGTTGGGATAGTCGGTGGCTGGGTTGCGCTGTGCCTCGACAAAGATGGCCCAGCCGGAGCCAAGACGGCGCAGCGCGTTATTCAGCCGCGCCGTGGTGCCGACCAGCTCGGCTGGCGTGGCGGAGTCCAGATCGGGACCGCGAAAGCGCGCCGTTCGTTGGAAACTGCCGTCCTTGTTGAGTGTCACACCCGGCGCCACGAGAGCGGCCCAGGGCAGATAGTCGGCGAGCCTGGACGAGCGCTTGCGGTATTCAGCGAGGTTCATCATGGCGAAGAACCTCTCAGCAGCCGAGATGGGCGGGATAGCGCAGGTGCCGGCGAACGACATCGACGAACTGCGCGTCGCGCCTGGCGGCCCAGACGGCCGCAAAATGGCCAATCGCCCAGATGACCAGTCCGGCAATCCAGAGCCTCAGGCCCAGGCCAACCGCGCCAGCCAGGGTGCCAATGGCGATGGCGACCGCGCGGGGTGCGCCGCCGAGCAGAATCGGTTCGGTGAGCGCGCGATGCACCGGTGCGAAGAAACCGCGGATGTCCTCATCCATCAGATCAGCGCTCCGCCGCCGAAGGAGAAGAACGAGAGAAAGAAAGAACTCGCCGCGAAGGCAATCGACAGCCCGAACACGATCTGGATCAGCCGGCGAAATCCGCCCGACGTGTCGCCGAAGGCGAGCGACAGGCCGGTGACGATGATGATGATCACCGCCACGATCTTGGCAACCGGTCCCTCGATCGATTCGAGGATCTGTTGAAGCGGCTCCTCCCACGGCATGGAGGACCCGGCTGCATATGCGGGCGCGATCATCATAGTCATGACCGCAGCAGTCGACGCAGCCAGCGGCAGCACCGCACTAAACCTAGGGCTAGACAATGAAGTGAAGCGGATCGGATTCATTCTGCGGCTCCATGGGGGCTGGGGGATTCGTCGGTTGGTTCGGTTTCGAGCTTGGCATCCTGCGTTCGATAATCGCCGGTGGCAGGATCGATACCGTCGATGAGTGCGATCTCGACAAGGCGTCGGGCCGAGCCGCGGCCTGCGAGGACGGCGATGAGATCGATGGTGTCGGCGATCAGCGCGCGCGGAACCGTAACGACAGCCTCCTGCACGAGCTGCTCAAGTCGACGCAGTGCGCCGAGGGCGGAGTTGGCATGGATGGTGCCAATGCCGCCGGGATGGCCGGTGCCCCAGGCTTTCAGCAGATCGAGGGCTTCTGCGCCACGCACCTCGCCGATCGGAATACGGTCGGGACGAAGCCTCAGCGATGACTTCACCAGATCGGACAGCGAGGCGATGCCATCCTTGGTGCGCAGCGCGACCAGATTGGGTGCCGCGCACTGCAGTTCTCGTGTGTCTTCGATCAACACGACGCGATCGGACGTTTTGGCGACCTCCGCCAGCAGCGCGTTGACAAGCGTTGTCTTGCCGGTCGACGTGCCGCCGGCGACCAGCAGGTTTTTGCGCTGATCAACGCCGAACCTTAGAACACCGGCATGGCTCTCCGTCATGATGCCAGCGGCAACGTAGTCTTGGAGCGTGAACACTGCGACGGCGGGCTTACGGATGGCAAAGGTGGGTGCCGTGACAACAGGCGGCAGCAGGCCCTCGAAACGCTCCCCGGTCTCCGGCAGTTCGGCCGACACCCGCGGGCTGGCAGGATGCACCTCGGCGCCGACATGGTGTGCGACCAGCCGGACGATCCGCTCGCCATCGGCGGGGATCAGAATTTCGTTGGTGGCGACAAGTCCTTCCTTCAGTCGGTCGACCCAGAGCCGCCCGTCCGGGTTGAGCATCACCTCGACGATTGCCGGGTCTTCGAGGAAACCGGCGATGGCCGGGCCGAGTGCCGTGCGCAGCATGCGCGCCCCGCGCGATACTGCTTCTTTACCGGCATGAGTGACTGCCATGATGGTCCCCGTTGCTTGCGGCGAACTGGTTCGTGCCGCGATCGGGGATGATTAGAAGAGGCAGGAATGGTGGCTTTGCAACAAGCAAATCGAGCAATCGCACTGCGGCCTAAAGAGACTTGCGAAAGGCGGCGCTGCGCTCTCGCGGCTCGCCTCCACTATCTATCTCGCTGTCAAATCATCCGCGTCGGCGCGCGATGCCGGCGGGACGTCCTCGGCGATCTCCTGCCTGAGTTTTGGCCCTTTGCTCAGTCTGCGGCCAAGTGCGTCGACGAATCGGTCATAGCGCTGCAGTCCTTTCGCGCGGGCTTCGGCCTGCGCAGATTCCGGCAAAGCCGGGGTCGAGCTGAGCCAAAAACGGATGAACAGCGCTAACGTCTCGATGGTGATGCCGACGTCACGCTCGACGCGCTGCACACGCCGGTCGATCTGGTCGAGGCGCCTGGCAACTGCCGCCTCCTTCCGCTCATCGGCATCCGGTGACAGGAACGAGGCGATCGCCGCCTCGGCGATCAGCGACAGGGAAACGTCGCGCCGCGCCGCGTAGTCGGCGAGCGCTTTCATGACGTGAGGGTCGAGATAGGCCGACAGCCGTTTCTTCTTAGCGTTCTTCACGATTCAAAGCTCGATGCCGTCATTGGGATCGAGGCTGGCCTGCCGCGCGGCGCGCCGCATCGCCTGGTCGACTAAGCGTCGACGGACGGCGTCATCATCATCGGGTTCGTCCCGGTCGAGGTCGAACTCGCCGTCACGCTGTGTGGGTCGCTCCGGCGCGATATCCTCGTGCTCCGCAATTTCGGGCTGACGGCGGATGCCGCTATTAGCCGGGTCTTCGTGCTGCGGTTCCGTCGGGGGTTTCAATTGCTGAGGCACATCTCCCGGTACCGCGGGAATTGTTGCGTCGGTCCAGTCGTCGGGGCGCGACATTCCTTCGGTCGGAGCGGGCTTCGGTGGCGGCACAACACGTTCGGCAAATCGGGGATCCGCAAAATAGCGCGCCTTCTTCGCCCGGATCGGGAACAGACCTGACACCATGACGATGGCGTCAGTCGACGGCATCTGCATGACCTCGCCAGGTGTCATTAAGGCGCGTGCCGTTTCCTGCCGCGACACCATGAGGTGTCCGAGCCAAGGCGAAAGCCGGTGCCCGGCATAGTTCTTCATCGCGCGCAGCTCCGTCGCCGTGCCGAGCGAGTCGGAGACGCGCTTGGCCGTCCGCTCGTCATTGGTGGCGAAGCTCACCCGCACATGACAATTGTCCAGGATGGAGTTGCTTGGACCATATGCCTTTTCGATTTGATTGAGCGATTGAGCAATCAGAAAGCTTCTGATGCCGTAGCCCGCCATGAAGGCGAGAGCCGACTCGAAGAAATCGAGCCGGCCAAGAGCCGGGAACTCGTCAAGCATCATCAATAGTCGCTGCCGTCGATCCTTCGCATGCAGATCTTCCGTCAGTCTGCGGCCGATCTGATTGAGCACGAGCCGGATCAGCGGTTTGGTGCGGCTAATGTCAGAGGGTGGCACAACCAGATAGAGTGTCGTCGGCCGTTCGCCCTCGACGAGGTCGGCGATGCGCCAGTCGCAGCGTGACGTTACCTTTGCTACGACCGGATCGCGGTAGAGCCCTAGAAAGCTCATGGCTGTCGAGAGGACACCGGAACGTTCGTTCTCGGACTTGTTGAGCAGTTCGCGTGCGGCCGATGCCACGACCGGATGCGGGCCGCCCTCACCCAGGTGCTTCGTCAGCATCATGGTGCGCAGCGTCGTCTCGATCGGTCGATGTGGGTCTGAGAGAACGTTGGCAACGCCGGCGAGTGTTTTGTCCCTTTCGGCGTAGAGGACATGCAGGATGGCGCCGACCAACAGCGCGTGGCTGGTCTTCTCCCAATGATTCCTGCGCTCCAACGAGCCCTCGGGGTCGACCAGCACATCGGCGACGTTCTGAACATCGCGCACTTCCCATTCACCACGTCGCACTTCCAGCAAGGGATTGTAGGCCGCCGACATCGCATTGGTCGGATCGAACAGCAGTACGCGGCCGAAGCGCGACCGCCATCCGGCCGTCAGTTCCCAATTCTCCCCCTTGATATCATGGACGATAGCGCTTCCCGGCCAGGTGAGCAGCGTCGGCACAACGAGGCCGACGCCCTTGCCGCTTCGAGTTGGCGCAAAGCACAACACATGTTCTGGACCATCATGGCGTAAATAGTCGCGGTCGAGTTTCCCGAGCACGACGCCGTCGGGGCCGATCATGCCTTCGGCTCTGATCTCGTCGCGCGTCGCCCAGCGCGCCGAGCCGTAGGTGGCCGCGTTCTTCGCCTCGCGCGCCCGCCACACCGACATCCCAATCGCGATGGCGATCGCCATGAAGCTGCCGCTCGCGCAAATCAGCGCGCCCTTGACGAAAACCTCAGGCGCATAGGCATCGTAGAAGAACCACCACCAGAAAAATGCAGGCGGTAGATAGACGGACTGGCCAACAAACTCGAACCAAGGCGAGCCTAATTGCGGCTGGAAGTCCAGCCGCCACGCTGTCCACTGCGTCGCACCCCATATGGTGACGAGTACAATCAGAAGGACAGTGAGGACCTGGCCCCACAGTATTTTGGTCGCTGGCATTTCTCTTCTTCCTGGCAGAACGACGGGAGGGAAATAGAGAATACCTAGTTACTGGATGCACAAGCACAAATAAGGTATCAGAGTAATATGGCGTAGCTCGACGTTGAGAGACTTGCACAGTTCGGTATGGCATGAATCTGTCGAGTCACACGAGTACCCGCGAGTATTCCTTAAAAATGGCGATTTCGACAGTACGACATAGGAGCTGAGCAGAACCCAGTCGAAATTTATCCTCAAATCAAACCACTCATCTGAGCCGTCTGATAGCCTGCCAGTCTGACGATCAGCAGACCAACAGCCCGCAGCAGCACGCGCTCGTTGAGCCGCTTCACCATCAGCCCGGCAAGCAGAGCCGCGAACAATCCGCCAACGGTTAGCCCGAGAATCGAGGGTAGGCTGGAGGCTATACCGCCGACGACCTCCCATCGGCCGGTGAGGAGCGCGAGCAGGAAACTAAAGGAAACCGCGAGCGCGACCAGAACTCGCTCGCATTTACAGTGCCGGTCACGTGAGCGCACCGCCCGGGCCGGTGGTGACGCTTGGCCCCTAGCCTCCTGCCGCCTGCTGCATCGAGAAAGCCGCCGGTTGCTCCGAGGGGCGCAACAAACCGCGCACGCACCGGCCGCGATGGGATTTTCCAGAACGACCGAACTACCAGCCAAACGCCGACCAAGCCGAGATAGCCGGTCACGAACGGCTTGATGATGTCGCCATCGAACGAAGTCAGGACGTAGGCGCCGAGACAGCCGCCAGCGATGCCGAAGGGAGCCAGACGCCGAAACAGCCGCCAGTCGATGTTGCGGTGATAGAGATGCGAGGAGCCGGAGGAGGCGGTGGTGAAGAAGGAAACGAGCCGGCCGCCGGGCTCAAACATCCCGCAGCAGCAGGCGAGGTTCGAGGCTTTCGTCAACGAGTTCAATGGGGAAAGGCCGCACGAAGCGCTCGCCATGAAGGCGCCGGCCGAACTCTACACGCCCGCTTCAACAGCCTATGAAGGCCTGCCGGAGGTGGAATACCCCTTCCACGATCGCGACGTACTCGTCACCGCCTGCGGCCGCATCTGCATGCACAGAAGATCAACGTCTCCACCGGACAAAGGCTCGGCATCACCGAGGTCGACGACTGCATTTGGCTGTTGAGCTTCATGCACTACGATCTCGGATACATCGACCTGGAACGGACATTGCAACCAATCGACAACCCGTTCGCACGAGGTTGTCACCTATGTCTTAGGTACAATCTCTTACCCATGTCTCCGGGCCGGACAAATGAGGATCTGGTCGGAGTGGCAGGATTTGAACCTGCGACCCCATCGTCCCGAACGATGTGGATTGCCAGAAAAGCTGCAGATTCCCGGGCTCTCCCGTCACGCTCGCTTGCCATTGTCCTCATTTCTTCCCGGCAATTCTGTGGGGAAACTGTAGGGTGCCGGTGCGGTTTTCGTGCTTTGTTTTCGTCCATCTTGAGGACAGTTCTCGGCCCCTTGGCGGCAACGTGTTTCTTCGCAATCTTCGCGGCCGCGTCTGCCTGGTAATCAGGGTGATGGTGACCATAAGTGTCGATCAAGACATCCACGGTCATGCCGAGAAAGCCCGCCGCCTGCCAGACGTCGGCACCAGCCTGCATCAGCCAGGTCGCGGCGGTGTGGCGGAAGGTATGGGGAGTGACATCGGCGCCGAGGCCAACGGTTTTGCGCGCCGTCCTGAAGCCCTTCTTGATCGATTCGACCGGCTTTCCGTTCCACTCGACGACAAAATCCTGCGATATCTTGCGGCCGATATTCGCGCTCTTGCTCCGCCCCTTGGTCTTGATATCGAGATCGGTGCAGGCCCAGCGACGTAAATGTGCCAGCAGCCGATCCGGGAGGCGCACGGGCGGCTGGCGCTTTTTGGTCCTTTTGGCGCCATCAGCACGGCGATAAAAAAGACCTCGGTCGAGATCCACATAACCGCGCCCCTCGGTTGGACGGATGGCGGCACCGCAGACTGCGGCCGAGCGCGTCCCCGTGTAGAGCGCGACGAGCAGGAAGCGGGCAAGATGGCGTCCGGTGCGCCGGCCACTCTCCCGGCCTTTCCATGTCTGCTTCATGCGCCACGCGGCCCAGATAAGGGCGGCCGCTTCACTGCGCGTCAGCCAGCGTTCGCGCGCCACGGGCTTCTCAGGCAGGGCAATCGCGGGGGCGGCTGTCGTGTAGCCTTCCTGCCGATAGTATCTTATGGCCGCGCGAAGGTCCTCGAGTTGGCGGCGCGCGGCGGCTTCCGTTGGCCTGGACGCGACGTAGTCACGGCAGAGCTTGCGGTTAATGACGGCGAGCGTCTTTTCGCCGAAGAAATCGAGGATCTTGTCTAACCGAGCCGCCGTCTCGTCTGGCGCGGCATGCCTCGGCACAACCTCGGTCAGGTAGACATTGATCACATCGGCGATCAGGACATCGTCCGAACCGCGTCCGCGCTCGCGCGCTGGCTGGTATTTGTCGGCGATGTAGGCCGCGAGCGCTTTTTCGTTTTCAATTCCAGGACGGTTTTTTTCGCCGCCGCCAGCGCTGATGAGGGTTGACCCGTCGCGGACGAACCATCCGGCCCTATTTCGGAGGCTTCCGTCCTTTTTCCGGCTTTCGTCCCGCCAGACGAGGCGTGGCCCTTTCGACGTCCGCGGCATAGCTCCCTCATTCTCGCGATCGCCGCCAAGGTGACGTACTCCTTTCCGGCGATTAATTCCGTTTCAAGTCGACCGGCATCACGTTCCTTGCGCAAACCTGCTGCGCCCATCGAGCCGTCGGGAAACGCGATTTGCGCAGCAATCTCGATGCGCAGAGGTGTGGCATTGTCGAACTGCTCTGGGAGTTTCAATGCGGAGCCCTTAGGCAATCGCCAATAGTGCAATCGTTTCGCCCGAGAACCGACGGGCCGCGAGTCTGGTCAGCGCGTACGCGGAGGTCGCACCAGGTGCAGTTAAGGTGAAAGGTGCCTGGGTTGCTGCAATTGCGTCGGCCGAAATAGGAAGCAAGCCCGCAGGCCCCCAGATCAAGCCAACGGTGAGTTGGTCGCATTTGGCCGCAACGTCTCCATGTTTGTCTCGCTGGTCTGGACGCGCGCTGCATGAGATATGCCCAAAAATGGGCTACGAAAAGCGGCACCGGGAGATCCGGCAGCAAAGATGTCCCATTGACCTGCTAATCGGAAAGTTCGCGGTTCCCTTGCGGGCATCGCTTCTGGTTCGCCTCGTCGGTGCGCTTTGGGCGCCAAGTCCCGAATTGTCGCGTGCACCTTCAGCCACGTAGACATCTGGCAATTTCATCAATACGGGCCTTTTCCCCGCGCCAGGGCCCACCGTCTCGTTCACCCTTCGGCGGACGCTCTCCCCGCAACGTCTCGAAAGTGAGAGGGCTGCGGCTTTCGCCGTGACGGGTTGAAGGTCGAGAGAGAGGCTCTCGGCGGTCCGTCATGGAGATCAGCCATGCGCAATGTTGAAATTCTGGACGCCACTCGCGATGCAAACGGCGGCTACAAGGTGGATGTCGGTCGTGGCCAGCGGATTGGGCGCGTGTCGTCGGAATGGTTTTTCCGGCCCGATGACGAGCGCTTCCTGTCTTTGTCGGAGTTGTTCGATTCCGTGAACAGCCGAAGCGAACGCAGTCGGACACGAACCGTCGAGAGCGCGGCGGTCCGCGTCGAAGCCAGCCGCGATAATGCCGTACGCCTGTCCCTTATACTGCCAGGTGCGGCCGAACCGGTCTCGCCAACCCACTGGAGCTTTGGACAACTTACGGGCTTGGTCGGCGCGCCGGCTGCCTACCTTCGTCAGTTGCCCGCTGCACTTGCGGGTATCAACCTGCAATATGGCTTAGCCTCGCACCGGACCGAGCAGATCAAAACGCTTGAGACGGATGACGGCCGCGTCGAACTCCGCGCCGTCACGGGCCCGGACTATGGCCGGATTTATGACCACGAGCTGGTGGCCGCAGTTCAGCGGATCGCCGGTGACGGCACCGGCGACACACGCTGGAAAGTGCCGGGAGTGCTGGACTGGTCATCCGGCATCTACAACCCCCGCGCCGGCGTGACGAAGGACACGACCACCCTCTACGTCAGCGACCGAGATGTATTCCTCTTCCTGGTTGATGATCTCAATCCCATCGAGGCGGGGCGACTGCCCGATGGCTCGCCTGACCTCTTCTTCCGCGGCTTCTACTGCTGGAACTCGGAGGTGGGCGCCAAGACGCTCGGCATAGCTTCCTTCTATCTTCGCGCCGTGTGCCAAAACCGCAACCTGTGGGGCGTGGAGGATTTCGAGGAGATCACGATCCGGCACTCGAAATATGCTGCCTCGCGCTTCGCTTAT
This sequence comes from Mesorhizobium sp., assembly GCA_004020315.1. Lineage (GTDB taxonomy): Bacteria > Pseudomonadota > Alphaproteobacteria > Rhizobiales > Rhizobiaceae > Mesorhizobium. The sequence goes on along the minus strand of SAQG01000019.1, from coordinate 81,693 downwards.
GAGGCCGCGCCGGCGCTCGCGCGGTTTGCAGACTCCAGCCCGGCACCCTTCGTCAACGGCATCAAGGCGGCCCGCGCCCGGATCGCTGCCCGCTCCGATGAAGACCGTACCGACTTCCTCCGCAAGCGGGGCTTTAGCAAAGCCGAGACCACCAAGATCATCGAGACGGTGCTCGCCGAGGAAGGCCGCAAGCCCGAGAGCATCTTCGATTTCGTCCAAGGTATCACTGCGCTTGCGCGCGAAAAGACGCTCCAGGACGTGCGGCTCGGCCTCGAGGCTCGGGCGAAGAAACTGCTCGACCTGGTCGCCTGAGCCGGATTCACAGATTTCCCGGTTCGACGTCCTGCGGGGCGTTCGGTTCTGCGGCTCGTCTCTCAGAGTGAGAGATGGGCCGCAGCTTCGTGACGGAGTGGAGGCTGAGAGAGAGGCTTTCGGCCGCCCGTCGCGGAGTACATTCCAATGGCTACAGCTGCCAAGAAACTGTTCTTGTCGTCGTGGTGCGACATTCCCTTAAACCAGCTCGTCATCTCCAGGCGAACGTCCGCTGGCTCGTTCGGCTGCATGATCGTGGCGGCCGCCGCAACGACGGAGACCGAGCGGCTCGCGATCGCGAGTTCGAACAAACGGCGGACGCCGAGCCGCAGTTCGAAGACGAGCCAGCCAAGATCGGCACGTATGCGATCGCCGTCGAATAGCCGAACCCGAGGGCCAGCCGGCAACGGCGGGCCCCTTTCTCGTCTGGGGAGGTCGTTATGAAAACCGCAACGGATCTTGCGCAACGTCTCGGTCGCCGGGCCGAGGCCGTCTGCCGTTACTATCTCTCAGCTGGGCACCGCGAGGGCCGCTATTGGCTGGTCGGTGATGCCCGAAACACGCCTGGCCGCTCGATGTTTGTTCGGCTGACGGGGCCGGAATCCGGCAAAGGCGCGGCCGGCAAATGGACCGACGCCGCCACCGGCGAGCACGGCGACCTTCTCGACCTCATCCGTGAGAGCTGCGGCCTCGTGGACTTCAAGGACATTGCCAACGAGGCGCGGGCTTTCCTCAATATGCAGCCTTCCGAGCCTGAGCCTCAGTCCCGCCAGCGGCTGGCATCAATGCCGACCGGATCGCCCGAGGCAGCCCGCCGCCTCATCGGCAGGTCGAAGCCGATTTTGGGCACAATCGTCGAAGCGTATTTGCGTGAACGCGGCATTGCGCATTTACAGGGAACAGAGAGCCTGCGGTTCCATCCCCACTGCTACTATCGACCTGACAAGCACAGCCCGCCCGAAACCTGGCCGGCGATGATCGCCGTTGTCACCGATCTCAACGGCCAGATCACTGGAGCACACCGGACGTGGCTCGACCCCAGTGGCCGCGGCAAGGCCCCGATCGACACCCCGCGACGGGCGATGGGCGCTCTTCTCGGCAACGCGGTACGGTTGGGCATAGGTGACGATGTCATGGCAGCCGGCGAAGGGATCGAGACCGTCTTGTCAATCCGTTCGGTCCTTCTTGACATGCCGATGCTGGCGGCACTTTCCGCTGCCCATCTAGCCGCTGTCTTATTCCCGCCGAGGCTCCGCAGATTATATATCGCCCGCGACAATGATCCGGCCGGGGACTGGGCATGCAACACCCTCATTATGCGGGCGCGCACTGTCGGCATCGACGCGATTGTGCTGTCCCCACAGCGAAGCGACTTCAACGACGATCTCCGCAATCTCGGCCTCGAGGCCCTGCGGACGGCAATCCGGATGGAGGTCGCGCCCGACGACGTTGGCCGCTTCATGTCGACCGCGGCATAGGACGCAGGATCGCATTGGCGAAATCGCACCAACGTGGCTCGCGGGCTGGCTCCCCCTTGGCGCCGGCGAGGAACGCGACCGGCCTTCGAGAGGGCGATCGGCCGGCAATCGGCTCCGACCGACAATGCCTGCGGTCGGCTATTTTCCGCCGCCCTTCGGGCTTTGCAGCGCGAAACAAAATAGCCGGCCTTCGTCATCCTTCGCTGCCGCTTCGGCCCGCGCTTCGCTTCGGGTGCAGGTCGTCGCGCCCGCCGGCTTTCGTCGCCAGAAGGCCGCGAAGGTCGCGGTCATATCCGGCGAAGGAGAATACAATGAGCGACCACGATCCCGACTTCGAACCCGCCCACGCGTCATCGCCAATGAACCATGTTCTCACCGAACTCCAGCTCTATGGCTACCGTCCGTTTGCAGATGAGCCGGATCCTCGGCCTCTGCCGGACGGCAACGTCGTCGCTGGCGCTATTAGCGACATCTTTACAACGCTGGTGGCGGCGCTCGCCGACACCCGACTCGAGCCCGACCTCAATGATTTGCTGTGGTCAGCAGTCAACATCTTTCACCGTGCCACCGGCCGCATCGAACGCGAGCTCGACGACAACGAGCAGGCGCAGCGCCGCAGCCAGCGCGAACAGGACGGCAGCGAAGTAAAATCCGTCGAGCTGGAGCGCCTGACGGCTGAGGGGCGGACGCTGATCGAGCGCCGCGATGTCTTCGAGCTGATGCGCGATGAGGCTGCCGAGCACTACGAGCACCACACCGGATCAAGCTGGAAACCGCGCAGTGGGTCGATGACCAACCATAAGGCGGTGACATATGCAATGATCGATAGTCGGGATTTCCTCGCTGCGAAAAAGCGGGCTGAAACGCAGGTTCTACTACCACCAGGGCCGAAGATCGCCTTCACCGGCGGACTCGACTTCAACGACCATAGCCTGATTTGGGCCAAGCTCGACCAGGTTCACGCCAAGCACCCCGATATGGTGCTCATGCACGGCAAGTCGCCGAAGGGCGCCGAGAAGATCGCCTCCCTCTGGGCGGACCATCGCAATGTGCCGCAGATCGGTTTTGCGCCCGACTGGACCAAACACGGCCGTGCCGCGCCCTTTAAACGCAATGACCAGATGCTCGACGTTCTGCCAATCGGGGTGATGCTATTCCCCGGCAGTGGTATCCAACACAACCTCGCTGACAAAGCCCGCAAGCTCGGCATCCCAGTCTGGCAGTTCGGCGGCGGGTGACCGCCGCCCAACGCCAATGTTTGGTCCTGACGGTATTTCTTCGCCTCGACAAGCAGTGGACATGCACGCGTGAGTTCCTTTTTTCGGTCGGCACCTAAAACCCGCACCGGCATCCACGGAGGTCCCTCGCCTGCGCGATAATTGTCGACCATCAAGTCACTGTCGCATGTGAAAGCACGCTGCGCCGTCGGTACTGGCAGTCGCTTCTCTCGTTTTGGCGGTGGCACTCGGCACGTGATGGCGGCCCGCTTTGACCGGACAGTCACGGAGTTTGGCTGACGCACTATTGGCACGCACGAGCAGCTCGGGTCAGATTAAGGCGACGCTTGGTCGGAACGTTGGGCATGTCAGCGTGGCACACCGTGTCCAGCGGTTTCGATTGGCATCAGCGTTCCGAGTGCGACGGTGGACAGCTTCCGAACCTCAGGTAAGTTGCGCCGAGGAGATATCGCCGCCAGCGAACGTCCGGCCAAAGATCATTGAAGTCGGGACGAGTGCGCCGCGTTCTCCATTGATCCGCCTCCGTCAGGTCGACCGCTCCAGGCGGCCTCTTCAATGGGCTGATCTGGCCGAAGGCCGGCTGCGCCTCGACCGCCTAAGCCGCAATGGTGCGATTGCTACTTTCTTCCCCTGGGCTGCGCCCATTCCTCGCGAAAGCAACAAAGTCGCTCTCGCACCATCCTACGCTGGCGCTGCGGCCCGCAAGCGGGTGCGGCGCCGGTCGCCTTCGGCCTGTGGATCGCCATCGAGGCCGCAATGGTGCGGGCTCGGAAACAGTGATCAAGGAGAACTATCATGGCGACTATCGGCACCTTCAAAAGCATTGGCAACAGCGAGTTCACCGGCGATATCGTTACCCTCACGGTCCAAGCCAAGAATGTCCGCATTGTCCCCACGGCGAACCGCGCCGGCGACAACGCCCCCAGCCACCGGGTCTTTATCGGCCGGGTCGAGATCGGAGCTGCCTGGTCCAAGCGCTCCAACGAAGGCCGCGACTATCTCGGTCTGAAGCTGGACGATCCGAGCTTCACCGCCCCGATCTACGCCAATCTCTTCGATGATGAAGAAGGCGAAGGCTATAGCCTCATCTGGTCCCGCCTCAGCGGCCGCCGCAACGTGGACTAAACCGCCTGAGCAACCCCGCCCGGAACACCGGGCGGGGCCACTCCTTTCACGGCCTGCGACAAGGAACGAGATAAACGAATTCTTCTCTACTTTGTAGCGCGCGATGAAGGTCGCCTGAGTAGGTCAGCGGCCTCAGTGCCGAGAACGTTTGCGAGTTTGTCGACAACGTCGATCGTTGCGCCATAGACGCTTCGCTCCAACGCGCTGATGTACGTGCGATCAACTTCCGCGCGGTGAGCCAACTCCTCTTGCGAGAGCCCAGCCGCCTGTCGGTGCCGCCTCAGATTGCGTGCAAAGACCTCGCGTATTTCCATGCCCGCGAGTGCAACGCCTTGTCGAGTATACAGCCACGGAGTATTCTCAACAAACGCATTCAAACGAAGGAAATCGTCTTTGCTTAAACCGCTGCTCGATCCCGATGTCGCCGACGTTGCACCGGATGCCCCGATCCTGACCGGCTATGACGAGGAGCGGCTGCTCACCTATATCCGCTTGCTCGACGCGGCCGCCGAAGATGCGGACTGGCGAGAGGTGGCCAAGATCGTTCTTCACATCGATCCGGATAAGGAGCCGGAGCGGGCGTTCAGGTCTTGGGAGACCCATCTTGCCCGCGCCCGTTGGATGACGACCGACGGCTATCGTCATCTTCTGGCGGGCGGTGCGCCGCACTAAGCATGTTCGCCCGCACTCGTGAGACGCGCGCGCTCTAACGATTTCTGGCGGGCATACCGGGAACCCTTGCTATCTCATCTAGAACCTCATGAGGATCAAATCCAATCGTTTCAGCCAGATCGAGGAACTCGACCACGTCCAGGCGCCGTCCTCCTGACTCGATGGCTGCGACTACCGATTGATATCGATCTATTGCTTTAGCCAGTTCAGCTTGGCTCAGGCCTGCTGCTTTGCGCTTGTCCACGATCAATTGGATAAGTCGCAAATGTCTCGCCGACCGAAGTGTCTTCTGCATTCGCTGCCGGTCCTTGACTAAACCGGCAGATCAATTAAACGGAAATTCAGATAATCAGAAAATCTGGTTGCATGACAGATGCAGCCGTTTATGCTTTCGCGACTTTTGGTGGACTATGCTTAAACCACTGCTCGATCCCGATGTCGCCGACGTTGCACCGGATGCCCCGATCCTGACCGGCTACGATGAGGAGCGGCTGCTCACCTACATCCGCCTGCTCGACGCGGCGGCCGAAGAAGCAGACTGGCGAGAGGTCGCCAGGATTGTTCTTCACATCGATCCGGAACGGGAGCCGGAGCGGGCGTTCAGGTCATGGGAGACTCATCTTGCTCGCGCCCGTTGGATGACGACGGACGGCTACCGTCATCTCCTGGCGGGCGGTGCGCCGCACTAAGCGCTGCCTGCGATCCCGCCACGCTTTGCTGAATCAGCACAGCGGTTTGCCGACTCTCCAACTACCCAACGTTCGTGTCGCCCTGGATGTTGATTCCCGAGGTCCTCAACCAGATGAGGGCATGCGGAGAGGGACTTGGGACGTTGCAGAGTAATTGGACCAGTCCGGAGGCCTACGCGCACATGAGCTGCTATGAAGCTGCGGCGTTTGCTGCTGAGTATCTGATCCGGAATGACGCTTTTGTCGCCGAATGCAGCGAGCTTGCGTCGCGCGGCACACATGGAGAACTTCTCGGCCCGCCTGACTTCGCCGCTCGCTGGGGTGCGCGATTTCAGGATCACAGGCGATGACCTCCCGCTACCTGAGAACATCGTTTGGACTGAGCAGGCATTCCCGCGTGTGCTCCGAGCCACGAAGATGGCTGCCACGGTCAGCTCTTCGCATCGAACAATTCAACTTTCCGAGCTCGGCAACCTCCAAATGTGGCAGCAGGCCAAAGAGCTTCCAGTTCTTTGGCCTGCATCGGAGTCAGCGCACAGGCTGATTGCCGAAACAGACGGGGCTTCAGCTGGGATCAACGCCATCGTTCTGCCGCTCGACGGCGCGTTCGAGACGCGGCTTGATGCGGCGCGTCGGTTCTGGCGGGCGCTGAGCGGTCGATCGCTCGGTCCACCCTTTGGCGCGCTGCCGCAACAGACCAAGATCAGGCATATCCTCAATTTGCGCGCGCATGATGGTCGCCGCGCGGGTGCAACTTATCGTCAGATCGCGGAAGTGCTGTTGTCGCGAGAGCCGATCGCACCGCGCGATTGGCGCGATCATCATCTTCGGCACAAAGCCCGGGCGATCATGCGCCGCGCGGATCGTCTGGTCGCTGGCGGCTATCGCGATCTTCTCTTCTACCCTCATAGCCGCGGTCGAATTCCGACTGCTGACGTTCCTTCCTCGCAGGGGTAGCAAAACGCAGCCCCCGATCTTTGCCCTCCCTCGCCCTTTCTCATTTCAACGATCCTCCATTTCGCGCGTCCCGGCAGGCCAGGACGACAGCAGAACCGAATGGAGATCGAACGATGTCGAAGGGTCCCGCGGACGCGCCCCAAAAATACCTGCGCACCAAGGAGGCAGCACCTATCGTCGGGCTTTGCGCCCGGACACTGGAGAAGCACCGGACCTACGGCACCGGCCCAAAGTATCGCAAAGTCGGCGGCCGCGTCCTCTATGACATCGACGATCTGCATGCCTGGATCGCGCTTGGCGCGCGGACGTCGACGAGCGATACGAACGCGACCGTTGTTCCGCCGGCCAAGCCGCATGCGGCGCGCGCGCCAGCGTATGCCGGCAGACGCAATCATGCCTCCTGACCTGCAGGGGTGATGATAATGCGACATCGGTCGACCGACCAGAAGCAAACTGAGCTGATTCAGGCGCGGGCCAGCGAAATCGCGCCGCGCAACGCGCGGGACCTGATGTTCTGGCCGTTGTTCTTGGTCGCCGAATTCCGTCACGAAGCTTGGCTGCTGAGCCACCGGAATGCGCCATGAGAATGCGCCCAGCGATCATTGCCGTGATGCTCGGAGGCTCGGTCCTGGTCGCCACGCCAGCGTGGATCGACCATCAGCCGAGGTTCATCTGGAATGCATCTGCGAGCGTTCCCATCGGGCTTTATCGTTTCGAGCCGGCCAAAGAGATCGGTGTTGCCGATCTGACCGTCGTCATGCCGCCGGAGCCGCTGGCGGGCTTCCTGGCCGAACGCGGATATCTACCGAAGAGCGTGCCGCTCTTGAAGCGCGTGGTGGCACTCGCAGGTGCGACGGTCTGTCGGCAAGGCACAGCCATCATCGTCAACGGCGTGAGCTTTGGAGATGCGCGCGAGCGTGACAGTCGTGACCGACAGCTGCCCGTCTGGCAGGGCTGCCGCGTCATTGCCGATGGCGAAGCCTTCTTCATGAACCGGGACGCAGCCGACAGTTTTGACAGCCGCTATTTCGGGCCGCTCCCGCTCACTTCGATCATCGGTCGCGCGATCCCGGTCTTGACGACCGACCGCACCTCTTCGGCGTCGAATCCTAGCGGCTGACCGGCTCCCGGGGAGCCGTGACGACTCCCACCAACCCCTCATCAAAGCTCATGAAAGGAGCACTGCAATGGCCCAGATCGGTACCTTCACCCGCAACGAAGACGGCTTCTTCGGCAACATTTCTACGCTGGCGCTCGACGTGAAACTTGCCATCCTGCCTGCCGAGAAATCGGATGCCGAGAACGCGCCCGACCATCGCGTCTTCTGCGAAGGCATGGAGGTGGGGGCTGCATGGAATCGCACTGGCGAGAAGGCCGGCGACTATCTCTTCGTTGCGATTGACGATCCGTCCTTCACGCAACCGATCCGCGCCAATCTGTTCCAGTCCGACGCCGACAAGAACGCCTGGAATCTGCACTGGAACAGGCCGTCGAAGCGCGATGAGAGAGGCTGATTGGGTGCTCCGATTGCTCCTCAGCGCGCCTTTCGCGTCCGACCCTTTGACAGATCGGCCGCCAGCCAACCCCGCCGATCCAATCGCCCATCTGGCGGCTGCGGCACGTAGGGAAGGTCAACGGCGACCGGTCGCCTTCCCGTCGTTCTGGACGCGCTCTGCATCACCTTGCACGGTCATCCGCTGCGGCATCACAGCGCTTTCTGCATGCGTCATACTTACCGTTTCAGTGTCCGCTGGTTGCGCAGAACCTCCCCCGCACGGTGAACGGCCGGCGCGCTCCAACAGCAAGACCTCGTCCTCTTATCGCTGGTCGGCGCATATCCGGGAAGCCGCGAAACGATTTGCCATTCCCGAGCGGTTGCTTCGTGCCGTCATGCATGTCGAGAGCGCTGGTGATGTTCATGCGGTGTCGAGCAAGGGCGCGATGGGCCTGATGCAGATCATGCCGGGGACTTGGGAGGAACTTCGCATGAAGCATCATCTCGGCGCGGATCCTTATCAGCCGCGCGACAACATTCTTGCCGGTGCTGCCTACCTTCGTGAGCTGCTCGACCGCTTTGGTCGCAACGGCTTCCTCGCTGCCTATAATGCCGGCCCCGGGCGTTATGAAGAGCATCTTTTGACCGGCCGCCCGCTGCCGCGTGAGACGATCAACTACGTCAGGAAACTCGCCCCGCTGATCAGAGGTGGCGTTTCCATTCCGTCGCGCGCACAACAAGGAACAAACAGGGCGAATGCACTCGAAGGGGCGATTTTCGTGCAAAGCAGCGACATCCGGGATGTCGTGGTTTCACATGGCGACCGTGATGCACATGTTGCCGCAGAGACGATCTTCACGGCGATCCGTTCGCCCAGCATGCGATCGCCGGTGGGTGTTGCTGTCACAGACCTCACTGCGGTCGAGCCGCAGCCGGATAGCTTGCCGTTTGACGTCGTATTCGCGTCGAGATCTTCCAACAGAAGCCTATTTGCACAGCATTTTTCCGAGACACCTCGATGATCGGCGCATTCCTGGTCAATCGCATTCCGACCTGTTTCGTCGCAGAAATTGCGACAGGAGGAGTGGCCGCATATGAGGGCGAAGACTGGCGGCAGGATAAAGAGCCGCGATGTGCGGTCCGGTCAGACAGCGAGAGCGTAAGGGTTTCAAAGGCCATTTCGCGATGTGCGAGGATTTTGCGCGATGCGCGCTATCGCCACGTTCTGCATTTTTCCGATGGAAGCTGCACCTCGCGGGGAAATGGCCGTGAACCGGGATGAAGACTTCCGTGTCCGCCCTGGCCGCATCCGCTCACGCGCCAGCCAGCGCGCACGACCGTTCACCTTTCAGGCGCTCGCGGCAGCACAGCGTGCCGGCGGGACCGTTTCACGCAAAGGCCATCTGGTCTCGTTGCGCCACTCGACTTTTGGACGTGGCCGGACGGCGAGCATCGGAGCCAATCGCCTCATCACCAGGCACTCGCGCGGCGTCATCGTCAAAGCGCGTGTCGTCCGGCAGTTCAGGAGCTCGGGGCCGCTCGCCGCTCATCTCAAATACCTCCGCCGCGAGGGTGTGACGCGCGACGGCAACCCAGCGAAGATGTTTGGTCCTGATACTGACGAGACTGATCATGATGCCTTCTGCGATCGATGCAAGGACGACCGGCATCATTTTCGTTTCATCGTCTCACCTGACGACGCCACTGAGCTCGGCGACCTCAAGAGTTTCGCCCGCAACCTTATGGGCGACGTGCAGCGCGATCTCGGCACAAAACTCGACTGGGTCGGCGTCGACCACTGGAACACCCAACATCCGCACGTTCATGTCCTCGTTCGCGGTGTCGCCGACGATGGCGAGAATCTCGTCATCTCGCGCGACTATATCCGCCAGGGCATGCGCGACCGCGCAGGCGGCATCCTTACCCAGACCCTGGGGCCTCGGACCGACCATGAAATCCGCCGGGCGATCGAGCAGCAGGTCGAGACTGAGCGCTGGACACAGCTCGACCGCCAGCTTGCCCGCGACACGGATCGTGATGGCATCATCGATCTGGCGCCGCACCCGGAGAGCCCGCCCGACGAGTTCCTGACAATAAAGGTTGGGCGGCTGCGTCGGCTCGAGAGTCTGGGCCTCGCCAACGAGATCCGTCCCGGCCAGTGGATGATGGCCGAAGATGCCGAGGCGACCCTGCGCTCGCTCGGCGAAAGAGGCGATATCATCAAGCGCGTCCACCGCAGTCTCGCCCGGCATGGCATCGACAGGGGAACATCCGACTATGTCCTCGCGGCCGAACAGATCGAAACGCCAGTCGTCGGGCGGCTGCTCGAACGTGGCCTGGATGACGAATTGCGCGGTTCGGCCTATGCCATTGTCGACGGCATCGACGGACGAGCCCATCACATCCGTTTTGATGATCTCGATGCAACTGCAGACTCCACGCCGGGGTCGATCGTGGAGTTGCGCCGTCACGAAGATACAAAGGGACCTGTGGCGCTCGCCGTCCACTCCGACCTTTCGATCGAAGAACAGATCCATGCTTCCGGAGCGACCTGGCTCGACCGACAGCTCATCGAGCAAGAGCCGGCCGAGCTCGGCTATGGCGGCTTTGGCGGAGACGTAAGACAGGCGCTGAAAGATCGTGCCAATCACCTTGTCGAGCAGGGTCTGGCCTCGCGTGAGAGGCAGCGCGTCACCCTTGCGCGCGACTTGATCGACACGCTTCGCGATGGTGAGATTGACACGCTCGGCACGCAGCTCGCCGCCGAAACCGGTCTGTCCTTCACGACGGCCGCAGATGGTGGTCATGTGAGCGGCGTCTACCGGCGGCGTTTCTCGCTCGCTTCCGGCCGCTTCGTGATGATCGATGACGGGCTCGGCTTCAGGCTCGTGCCCTGGTCGCCGTCGCTCGAACAAAGATTCGGCAATCATCTGTCTGGGGTAATGCGTTCCGACGGTGGTGTGGATTGGAACTTCGGAAGGAAGCGCGGTGTCGCGCTGTAAAGCTCACTACTGTCGCGCAAAGTCAGGGGGGATGCTCCGTCCGGAATGCCAGTTCAAAGCACTCTTGGCTTGTCTCCCGAGAAGCGCCAGTGGTGCTGGAAATGACCACCATCCGCTGCAGGCCCGACTGATCGCGTTACGCGCTCAAGCGAAACCGTGTGACGTCGATGGCCGCGGCCATCAGCGTCTGCGTGTAGATAGCCTGCGGATTGCTGAAGATCGCCTCGGTCGGCCCTTCCTCGACGATCTTGCCCTGCTTCATGACGATGATGTAGTCGGCCATGGCGCGCACGACGGCGAGGTCGTGGCTTATGAACAGGTAGGACAGTTCATGGTCGGCCTGCAGCTTGCGCAGCAGCTCGACGATCTGTTTCTGGACGGAGCGATCGAGCGCCGACGTCGGCTCGTCGAGGACGACCACCTTGGGCTTGAGGATCATCGCCCGCGCGATGGCGATGCGCTGGCGCTGGCCGCCGGAGAATTCGTGCGGGTAGCGATTGCGCGCATTCGGATCGAGCCCGACTTCGCGCAAGGCCTCGACCGCGCGCAGATCGCGTTGCCTGCCCGACAGGGTCGGCTCATGCACCAGAAGCCCTTCGGTGATGACCTGGCCGACAGTCATGCGCGGTGACAGCGAACCGAACGGGTCCTGGAAGACGAGCTGCAACTCACGCCGCAGCGGCCGCATGGCCCGGCGGTCGGCGGTGGAAATATCGCGATCGCCAAAGCGGATGAGGCCGTCGCTTGGGAGCAGCCGCAGCAAGGCCCGGCCGAGCGTCGATTTTCCCGAACCGGATTCGCCGACGATGCCGATGGTCTGGTTTCGTTTCAGCCGGATCGAAATGTGATCGACTGCGCGCAGGATCAACGGTTCTCCGGCAAGAAACCCGCCGCCGATCTTGAAGGTCACTTCGACATTTCTGCCTTCGAGCAGGACGGGCGCATTTGGCGGTGGCGGCGCCTTGGTTCCGGTCGGCTCGGCGGCCAACAGCATCTTGGTATAGGCATGCTGCGGATTGACGAAGATCGCTTCCGCCTCGCCCTCCTCGACGACTTCGCCGTAGCGCATGACATAGACGCGGTCGGCAAAGCGCCGGACGATGCCGAGATCGTGGGTGATGAAGACGATCGCCATGCCGAGCTTGCGCTGCAGTTCGGCGAGCAGCATGAGAATCTGCGCCTGGATCGTCACGTCGAGTGCCGTCGTCGGTTCGTCGGCGATCAGTATGTCGGGATCGTTGGCCAGCGCCATGGCGATCATGACCCGCTGTCGCTGGCCACCCGACATCTCGTGCGGATAGGATTTCATCCGCCGCTCGGGATCGGGAATACGGACCAGCCGCAAGAGCTTGAGCGCCTCTTCGCGTGCCTCGGCGGCGCCAAGCCCACGATGCCTGCGGATCGGTTCGATCAGCTGATTGCCGATCGAATAGAGCGGATCGAGCGAGGTCATCGGCTCCTGGAAGATCATGCTGATCTTGCGGCCGCGGACTTGGTTGAGCTCGGACTTGCTCAGGGTCAAAAGGTTGCGGCCGCGATAGTCGACGACGCCTGTCGCCTCGCCATTCGACGCCAGCAGGCTCATCGCCGCCATCATCGTCTGGCTCTTGCCGGAGCCGGATTCGCCGACCACGGCGACGGTTTCGCCTGCATTGACGTGGATGTTGATGCCTTTGACCGCCTCGACCACGCCGTCGAGCGTTCGGAAGCGGACGCGAAGATCCTTGACGCTGAGGATCGTTTCGGAAGTGTCCATCTCAACGATCCCTGGGGTCGAGCGCATCGCGCAGGCCGTCGCCGACGAAATTCAGCGCGAACAGCGTCGAGACGAGGAAGAAGGCAGGGAACAAAAGCAGCCAGTTGGCGGTGCCGATGTTCTTGGCGCCGGTCGAGATCAGTACGCCCCAGCTTGTCATCGGCTCCTGCACGCCGAGGCCGAGGAAGGACAGGAAACTCTCCAGGATGATGACATGTGGCACCAACAGCGTCATGTAGATGACCACCGGGCCAAGCAGGTTGGGAATGACGTGGCGGATCAGGATGCCGCGTTGGCCGACACCCATGGCCTCCGCCGCCTGGACATATTCCTGCCGCCGGATCGACAGCGCCTGACCGCGCACGATGCGCGCCATGTCGAGCCACAGCACGGCACCGACCGCCAGGAACATCAGCACGAAGTTCCGGCCGAAGAACACCACCAGCATGATGACGAAGAAGATGAACGGCAGCGAATAAAGCACATCGACAATGCGCATCATCACCTCGTCGATCTTGCCGCCGGCAAGGCCGGCCGTAGCGCCGTAGAGTACACCGATGACGCCCGCGACGACCCCGGCGAGCAGGCCGATGGCCAGCGAGATGCGCCCGGCCATCAGCGTCCGCGACAGGAGATCGCGGCCGGTATTGTCAGTGCCGAACAGGAAATAGTGTTGCCTGATCGAAGCGCTCATCACCGCTTCAAGGCCGTCAGGCGATTTGCTTTCCATCTTCGTGTTGTCGAAGGCATCGGAACGGTCGAGATATCGGACATTGCGGTCGTCGATCGGCTTGGGCGATGTGACGGTGACGAAGATGCGATTGCCTTCCTGCCGCCATTCCTTGATGTCGACACGCATGCGCTTGATTGCCTCATTGAGCGCGGTTTCGATCATGTCGGCCTTCGGATAGGCGGCGAAGCTCGGCGGTGTACGCACATAATCGGCGTAGATGGTGGTGTATCTATGCGGCACCAAAGAGGGTCCGAACACGCTGAGGAGGGCGATGAAGGCAAGATAATACAGGCTGAACATGGCGGCGCGGTTGGCCTTGAGCCGTGCCCAGGCATCGCCCCACAGGGAACGGCCGATGACGGCCGGAGCGGTGGCTGTGATATCAGTCATAGCGCACCCTCGGGTCGACAAAGGCGTACATGACGTCGACGATCAGGTTGAAGACGATGGTGAACAGCGCGATAACCACCACGGTGCCCATGACAAGCGTGTAGTCGCGGTTGAGGGCGGCCTCGACGAAATATCGGCCGATGCCGGGAATAGAAAAGATCGTCTCGACGATGATCGAGCCGGTGAGAAGTGCCGCCGCGGCCGGGCCGGTGAAGGAGACGATCGGCAATATGGCGCCGCGCAGCGCATGCTTGACGATCACCGACCAGTCAGACAGGCCGAGCGCGCGTGCGGTGCGGATGTGATGCGAGCGCAACGATTCGATCATCGAGCCGCGCATCAGGCGGGCGACGATGGCGATCTGCGGCAAGGCGAGGGTAAGCACCGGCCCGACCTTGTTGAGCAAGGCGCCATCACCCCAGCCGCCGATCGGCAGCAGCTTCCAGGTCAGACCGAACAAAAGCTGGATCACCGGCGCGATGACGAAGGTCGGGATGGTGCTGCCGGCGGCCGCCAGGGCAATGACTGAATAGTCGGCAAGCTTGTTTTGGTTGAGCGCGGCAATGGTGCCGAGGAGGCCGCCGAGCAGCAGTGCCAGGATCAGGGCCGCGGCGCCGATCTGGATTGAAACGGGCAGGCCCCTGGCAAACAATTCGGTGACGGTGAAATCCGGCATGTTGTAGCTCGGACCGAAATTGCCGCGCAGCAGATTGCCGAGATAGTGGACATATTGCAGCCAGAGCGGGTCGTTGAGACCGAACTGCGCTTCAAGATTGGCCTTGATCTCGGGGCTCAGGCCCCGCTCCTGATTGAACGGACCGCCAGGCGCGACGCGTATCAGGAAGAACGCCATGGTCACGATGACGAACAGCGTCGGAATGGCGGTCAGGAGCCGCCGGAAGACATAACGCAGCATCGGTTCCCCGCTTTGCTTGCAAACCGGGACCGCCGCCCCTAACGCATGACCCCGAACCGAAGTTCGGAAAGGGATCAGGCGTAGATCAAAGCGTCACAGCGTCCTTTGCGCGTCCCGAAGGACGCGCGGCGCTGTGAAGGAGCGGGAGCCCGGCCAAGGAGATCAGTCCTTGGAGATGAAGCGGGACGGGTGCACATCCATGACGTTGTCCTCGAAGCCATGGAGCTTCGGGGAAACGATATCCTTGTAGCTATAGTAGAGAATCGGGATGTTGCCGACCTCGTCGATAAGGATGCGCTCGGCCTCGGCGAGGCGCTTCATTCGCTCTTCGGGCTTGCCGCCGGCGGCCGCCGCCTTGTCCATGGCCTCTTCGAATTTCGGGCTGATGTAGTCCGAATAGTTGTTGCCACTGGCCTTGCGGGAGATGCCGAGGAAGGTTTCCGGATCCTTGTAATCGGCAATCCAGCCGGCACGTGCCAAGTCATAGTCGCCCTTCTGCTCAAGGAAGGAGTAGTGGGTCTTGGTGTCGGTATTGAGCAGCGTGATTTCGATGCCAAGCGGCTTCAACTGCTCCTGGATGGCCACTGCGGTGTTCTTGTTGTTTTCCGAAGTGTTGTAGCGGATTTCCATCTTCAGCGGATTCTCGGGCGTATAGCCAAGCTTCTCGAGTACCTTCTTGGCCTCGTCCTCACGATCGATCTGCGACATGTCGGCGAACTTCGCCACTGACGGCGTGTAGCCCTCAATGCCTGGAGGCACCATCGAATAACCGGGCAGCATCGCGTTCTGCCAGACCTTTTCGGCAATGAACTCGCGGTCGATCGCCATGGAGATGGCGTTGCGCAGTTCGACATTATCCCACGGCGCCTTGTCGGTATTGATCGCGAAATAGAACGTGCCGAGATATGGCCCGATGCGAATCTGATCGCCAAACTTGGCCTTGAGGTCGGCGAGCTGTTCAGTCGGGAGGTCGTCATAGCTATCAAGTTCGCCGGCCTCAAAGCGCTTTATCGCTGACGAGCGATCTTCGGTCGGGATGTAGTTGACGGTATCGATCTTGACGGACGCAGCGTCCCAGAACTTCGGGTTCTTGACCAATTTGATATGGTCGTTGGGGACCCACTCCACCAGCGTATAGGCGCCGTTGGAGACCAGGTTACCCGGTTTGATCCAATCGGCGCCGAGCTTATCGATGGAAGCCTTACTGACCGGATAGGTCGCCTGGTGGGTTAGCATTTCAAGGAAATAGGGCGTAGGCGCCTTCAGCGTCACTTCCAGAGTATTTGCGTCAATCGCCTTGACGCCCATCTCCTCGGGCTTCGCCTTCTTGGTGTTCACCTCCTCGGCGTTCTTCACGGGATAGAGCATCGACGCGTATTCGGCACCGGTGGCGGGATCTTCCAGCCGATGGAATGCGTAGACGAAGTCATCTGCCGTCACCGGAGCACCATCCGACCAGACACCGTCCTTGCGCAGCTTGAAAGTGTAGACGGTGCCGTCATCCGATACTGTCCAGCTTTCAGCGGCGCCCGGAATGACGTTCGCCTTTGCGTCTTGCATGACCAGCCCCTGGAACAGGTCACGCAACACAGCGGCTTCGTATATCGTGGAGGTCTTGTGCGGGTCGAGCGACTCCGATTCGGCAGCGGTGCCGCGGTTATAGACGACCTCGGCGAAGGCCGGCGTGTAGAAGGTGCCGGCGGCCAAAGCCATGGTTGTGGCGAACACCGTCGCCTTCAGCATGTTTTTCAGCATGAAGTTCTCCCTGTCGAGGCGGCGGTTCAGCTGCGCCTCTTGAGTGTTGACGCCCCGAAACCGATTAGCTGGCCTCTTTGAGCGCGCCGCCGGTTCCCTTTCCGGCAGCTGGTGGCCAAACAGTAACGTGGTGATTTTTTATTTCAACAGACTCGTGAGGTCACCCTAAGTAAGGCGCACCGACAGCCCTTCGGGGCCGGCAGAACAGCAGTCGAAACCATGGGCTTGCTCCGTTTCCCCTCTTCAAGCCTTCGTTTCCGGCAAGAAACTTGTCGTCGATTCCACTTTGCCGAAATGTCTTAATGCGTCTTTAAACAACCATGGGTTATATTTTTCGTGAGCTTCGGTATGTCTCAATGGGCGAAGGACATGAACAGCGAAGAAACCAAGACAATCTCTACAAAGCGGCATAAAACGCGGCAGTTAAAACTAAAATTGTGCCAGTTTAGAGAGCAGTCTGGAACTTCCGCGATCGAATTCGCGATGCTTTCGCCGATTTTTATCTTACTCTTGCTCGGAATGGTTGCATATGGGATCTATTTTGGTGCGAGCCACTCGGTGCAGCAAATCGCAGCGGACGCCGCACGCACGGCGATTGCCGGGCTGAACGAAGGCGAGCGCCAGGCACTGGTGACGAATTTCGTCAACAACAATGCCGGCGGATATCCCTTCGTCGAGTCCGACAAGCTGACCTATCAGGCCAAGGACAGCACGGCCGACGGAAGCCAGTTCGTCGTGTCCATCCAATACGATGCCCGTAACTTGCCGGTCTGGAATTTATTCCCGGCGCTGCCCATGCCTGGAACCACGATCTCACGCCAGTCGACAATCCGGGTTGGGGGCATCTGAATGTCGGAACCTCTGCTTGGGAGGATCGGCCGGGTCGCCCGCTCGATGCTTGGCGACGTGAAGGCCAACTTCGCCGTGATGACGGCGCTGTGCGCACCGGTCGTGCTGGCGCTGGCTGCCTTCGCCATCGACGAAGGCTCGATCTACACGGAGCGCCGGGAAGCCCAGGCAATGACCGACCTGGCGGCAATAACCGCCGCCTCCAACATCAATAACATTGAGGCCGCGGTGGTGACCACGCTCGGCGACAACGGTATGCCGGGTATCGTTGTTCAAAAGGCGGGACAAACGATCGCCCCGACCCTCGGAAAAACCATCGTTTCGGTCACTGCCGGCCGATATTCACCAGCGTCGTCGCTCGGCGTCGACAAGCGCTTCGAGTCCGGCAAGACGCCCTACAATGCCGTCCGTGTCACGCTGAAAAAGATTCCTGCCCGCTATTTCGCAAGTTCGCTTATCCCGACTCCGGTCATCGGCACCGAAGCCATTGCCAGCGTGGCGCCGCAGGCAATGTTCTCGGTCGGATCCAGGCTTCTCAGCGTCAATGGCGGCATCCTCAACGCTCTTCTCAGCAAGTTCCTGGGCGGCAACATCGCGCTCAGCGTCATGGACTACAACGCTCTGATCGCTGCCGACGTCAACCTTCTTTCATTCATCGATGCCCTTGCCGTTGAGACGCAACTGACGGGCGTCAGCTATTCGGAGGTGCTGGCTTCCAAAGCGACGGTGGGCCAGATAGCGACCGCCATGGCTAATGTTTCACCCGTTGGCAGCACCAGCAAGCTTGCTTTGCAGACAATCGCGTCAAGGACAACCAACACAGTTAAGGTACCGCTCAATCATCTTGTCGACCTTGGATCAATGGGCCAGCTGGGCCTCGGGCAAAAGTCGGCTGGTTTCTCGGTCGACGCTAGCGCCATGGGCATGCTGACCACCGCCGCTGCACTGGCCAACGGCTCGAAGCAGGTCGAGCTCAATCTCGGAGCCACTATTCCGGGGCTTCTCTCCACCACGCTTGCCATTGCCATCGGTGAACCTGCGCAATTCTCGCCGTGGCTGACAATCGGCGAGAAGGGCGCCGTGGTGCGTACGGCGCAGACGCGGATAAAGCTGGTGGCGTCCGTCGGCGGCGGCAATGCGAATCTCGGTGGCGGCATCAGCCTCCTGTCCGTCAAACTGCCGCTTCATGTCGAGGTGGCCTCTGCCGAAGCCAAGCTGACCGACATCAGCTGTCCAACGGGGCACCCCGACAGTTTGAAGGTTACCATTGCCGCACGTCCGGGCCTTGCCTCGCTGCACCTTGGCGCCAGCGATGCCGACAACAGCCCTTCCGCCTTCGCCGATTTCAGCAACCCACAGTCATTTCAACCTGCCGAAATGGCGCAGGTCAGCGTGAAGCTTTTGTTTCTCACTCTCAACCTGATCGGCGTGAACGGTTCTGCGGCCGTTGAGATCGCCAACACCGATCCGACAATATTGACCTTCAACAGCACCGACATCGCAAACAAGACGATAAAGACCGCTTCCACGAAAAATCTGGCGCAATCTCTCACCACGTCGCTTGTCAACAATCTGTCGCTTTCGGTCAGTGCACTGGGTCTCGGGCTTGATGTAACCGCCCTGCTTGGAGCGGTGAAGCCGGCGGTGGTGACGCTGCTGAACGGCGTGGCGGCGCCTGTCGACGAGT
The DNA here is from genome assembly GCA_004020315.1 of Mesorhizobium sp. Classification (GTDB taxonomy): domain Bacteria; phylum Pseudomonadota; class Alphaproteobacteria; order Rhizobiales; family Rhizobiaceae; genus Mesorhizobium. The sequence goes on along the minus strand of SAQG01000019.1, from coordinate 62,639 downwards.
TGGTTTACAACGTGCTTGCGGCACTGGGCGTGCGCGTCGGCGAGGCCGATGTCCGGGTCATTGGCGCGACTTGCGGGCGCTCCGTGCTCGTTCAATGAGAAGCAAGTAGAGAGATCAGCCGGGTCGTCCGAGGAAGCAGCCCAAGGGCGGCAGCGACAGGGCTTTCTCCTGCAAGGCGGCACCAGCGCCAAGATCGATCGTTTCTGCGACACCGATATCCTGCGGCAACGGCCAGCTGGCCGGCTCCTCGGCGAAATTGAAAACGCACAGCAGCTTCTCGCCGCCGCCATCGCGAATGAAGGCAAGCACATCGCCCTCGGCATCGAGAAAGCGGATCGAGCCCCGCACCAACGCCGGATGTTTTTTGCGCAAGGCCAGCATCGCCCGATAGCTGGCCAGAACCGATTTTTCCTCGCCGTTCTGGACATCGACCGCGCGGGCGCGATGGCTTTCCGGGATCGGAAGCCACGGCCTGCCGGTGGAAAAACCAGCATTGTCGGCACCTTTCTCCCAGACCATCGGCGTGCGGCAGCCATCCCTGCCCTTGAAGCCGGGCCAGAAGCGGATGCCGTAAGGATCGCGCAGATCCTCGAACGCCAATTCCGCCTCCTCCAGCCCGAGCTCCTCGCCCTGATAGAGGCAGATCGATCCACGCAGGCACGACAGCAGCGCGATCGAGAACTTCGCCACCCTTTCCGGATCGCCGCCGGGCCTTGTCCAGCGCGTCACGTGGCGAACGACATCGTGGTTGGAAAACGCCCAGCAGACCCAGCCGTCGGAGACAGCACTCTCGAACGCTTCGACGCATCCACGCACATGCGCTGCCGAGAATTGCGGACCGAGCAGGTCGAACGTGTAGCACATGTCGAGCTTGTCGCCGCCGCCGGTGTAGGCGGCGAGCGTCTGCAACGAACGGGTTTCGTCGCCGACCTCACCGACAGCGGTGCGGCCCTCATACTCGTTGAGCAGCGCCCGAAAACGCTTGAGGAAAGCGAGGTTTTCGGGCTGCGTTTTGTCGAACAAATGCTGCTGATAGAGGTAGGGATTGGTTTCGGTGTTGGTGCCGGCGACGCTCGACGCCAGGGGCGGGTTGCTGCGCAGCCATCGGTCATGGACATAGTAGTTGACCGTATCGAGCCGAAACCCGTCGACGCCGCGCTCCAGCCAAAACCGCACCGTTTCCAGCAAGGCGTCCTGAACCTCCGGGTTGTGGAAATTGAGGTCCGGCTGAGAGGCGAGGAAATTGTGCATGTAATATTGCCTGCGGGTTGCGTCCCACTCCCAGGCGGGGCCGCCGAAGACCGACAGCCAGTTGTTGGGTGCGGTGCCGTCAGGCCTCGGATCGGCCCAGACATACCAGTCCGCCCTGGGATTATCGCGGCTCATGCGGCTTTCGACGAACCACTCGTGCCGGTCGGACGAATGTGACAGGACCTGGTCGATGATGACTTTCAGGCCGAGACGGTGCGCCTCGGCGACAACCGCATCGAAATCCTTTGATGTGCCGAACATTGGATCGACGGCAGTGTAGTCGGATACGTCGTAGCCCATGTCGGCCATCGGCGACTTGAAGAAGGGCGACAGCCAGACGGCGTCGACGCCCAGCGATGCAACATGAGGCAGCCTTGCGGCAACGCCGCGCAGATCGCCGCTGCCGCCGCCTGTCGTGTCCTGGAAGGAGCGCGGATAGATCTGATAGATGACGCAGCCGCGCCACCACTCGGCGTTGTCACTTGCCACCGCCGTTCTCCTTTATCTGAGCCTGCGCGGCTTTGTGTTCGATCATGAAAATCATCGTTCGCCCCGGCACCGGCCGTGAGAGTCCTGCTGTGCCGTCTGGTGTTTCGATGGCTGGCTCCCAGCGAAGTCCGGCGCGCTCCGGCAGCGTGAACATGCACGCCCGGCGATCACCATTGATGACCACGGCAAGGCGGCAATCATCGCCGGCGAGCATCATGACCAGGCGGTACCGCCCCGGATCGTGCCAGCCCGCCTCGTCGAGCGGCATGCCGGTTTCAGTGAGCCAGGCGACGTCCGGTACTTCTGACCCGGGCCGCGGCTGTCCGGTCAGGAACCGCGTGTCGGAAAGCGCCGGCACGCAACGGCGCATCGCGGCGAGCAAAACGGCGTATCGCTCCAACACCTGGTCGCGCCCGGCCCAGTCGAGCCAGGTGATCTCGTTGTCCTGCGCATAGGCGTTGTTGTTGCCCTTCTGGGTGCGGCCGAATTCGTCTCCGGCGGTCAGCATGATCGTACCGCGCGAGGCAAACAGCATGGCCAGCAGCGCACATCGGTCATCGAAACGGGCCGTAACGATCCCCCGATCGCCGGTCTCACCCTCGACGCCATTGTTCCAGGACAGGTTGTCGTCGTGGCCGTCGCGGTTCTGCTCGCCATTGGCCTCATTGTGCTTGTGCTCGTAGGCAACAATGTCGGCCAGCGTCATGCCGTCATGCGCGGCGATGAAATTGACGCTGCGGCTCGTCTGCTGGCCTGGCTTGGCAAACACGTCGGACGAGCCGGCAAGCCGGGTCGCCAGCGCGCCGACCATGCCGCCATCGCCGCGCCAGAACCGGCGGATATCATCGCGATATTTGTCGTTCCATTCGAGGAAGGGCGGTGGAAAATCGCCAAGCTGATAGCCGTCCGGGCCGATGTCCCAAGGCTCGGCGATCAGCACCCGGTCGCCAAGGACCGGGTCGTTCCGAATAGCTCTGAGCAAGGGGGCCGCGGCGTCGAACACGCCGTTGACCCGACCCAGAATGGGCGCCAGATCGAAACGGAAACCGTCGATGCCGGCATGGCAGACAAAGTGACGAAGCGTGTCGAGGATCATTTCCTGCACGACCGGATGATCACAGGCGACGGTGTTGCCGGTGCCGGTGTCGTTGATCAGACTGCCGCCCGGCCAATGCCGGTAATAGGCGCGACTGTCGAGGCCGCGCAGCGACAGCGTCGGTCCTAGCCTGTCGCTTTCGCCGGTGTGGTTGAAGACGAGGTCGAGGATGACGCCGATGTCCGCCTCACGCAGCGTGGCAACCGTCTGTCGCAATTCGGCGAGACCGCCGGGCGCGAGGCGCGGATCGAGCGCCATGAAGGTCACGGGATTGTAGCCCCAGGCATTGCGCAGCCCGAGCGGCGGCAGATGTCGCTCATCGACCGACGCCGTCACCGGCATCAGTTCGACCGCCCCGACCCCGAGTTTCTTCAGGTGCTCGACGATGGCCGGATGGGCAAGGGCTGCAATCGTCCCGCGCTGGGGCTTTGGGATGTCTGGATGCAGCATGGTGAGGGCGCGCACCGGCACCTCGTAGATCAAGCCACCGGGCTGGAATAGCGGCGGCAAGGCAGGCACCGGTTGCGGCAAGGTGGCGGCAATCGCCTTCGGCAGCAGTGGTGCTGTGTCGGTGCCCTCGCCCCGGCGTGCGGCGAGCCTACCGTCATAGACATAGGGCCTGTCGACCTCGACGGCATAGGGATCGACCAGCAGCTTGTCGGGATCGAACCAGAGCCCTTTCTCGGGCGCATAATCGCCATCGGCGCGAAACCCGTATCGGGTGCGGGAGGCGAGGCCGGCAACGAAAAGCGCGTGAACGCCCTCGCCTTCGGGCTGGAGTTCGAGCCGGTCGGTCTCCGTGTTACCCTGCTCATCAAAGATCGAGACCCAGAGCCGGCTGGCTGCAGACGACCATGCGGCAAAGCGAATGCCGCCTTGCCCGACAAGTCCGCCAAATCGCGGCCGATACGGCCGCTTACCGTCCGGTATTCTATCTTCCTGTTTGACCATGATCCTGTCCGAAGACCGGCTCCCACTTTTGGCTGACGCGGACCCGTCGGTTCGGGATCATGGTCTGGATGGCATCAGGTGATGACGCTCGGCTTGGCGCGGCCGGTATGGCTGCGAATCCCGGCAATATCATCGGCTGCCGCAATCAGGTCGGCAAGCGCCTCCTGCGTATCGAGATCGTGCCTAGACTTGTCCGGCTCGTAGCGCTCGATATAGACGCGCAGCGTCGCCCCCGAGGTACCGGTGCCGGAGAGACGGAAGACGACGCGCGATCCGCCTTCGAAGAGCACCCTGATGCCCTGGTTCTTGGCTATCGAGCCGTCGACCGGGTCCTGGTAGGCGAAATCATCGGCGCTGGCGATCTTCATGCCGCGCATGCTGGTGCCAGGCAGTGATGCGAGCTTCGCGCGCAATTCGTCGACCAGCGCATTGGCGCGGTCGGTCTCGACCTCCTCATAGTCATGGCGCGAGTAGTAATTGCGACCGTAGGTCGCCCAGTGCTCGGTGACGATCTGCTTGGCGCTTTCGCCGCGGGCCGCAAGGATATTGAGCCACAGAAGCACGGCCCACAGCCCGTCCTTTTCGCGGACATGGTTGGAGCCGGTTCCGGCACTTTCCTCGCCGCAGATCGTTGCCATGTCGGCATCAAGCAGATTGCCGAAGAATTTCCAGCCGGTCGGCGTTTCATAGATGCCGATGCCGAGCTTTTCGGCGACGCGGTCGGCCGCACCGCTGGTCGGCATCGAACGGGCGATGCCTTTCAGGCCGGCCTTGTAGCCCGGCGCCAGATAGGCGTTGGCGGCAAGCATGGCCACTGAATCCGACGGGGTGACGAAAATGCCCTTACCGATGATCAGGTTGCGGTCGCCGTCGCCGTCGGAAGCAGCGCCGAAATCCGGCGCATCTGGTCCCATCATCTCGTCATAGAGGTGTTTGGCATGGACCAGGTTGGGGTCTGGATGGTGGCCGCCGAAATCGGGCAGGGGGATGAAGTTGCGGGCGGTACCGTTCGGCGCGCCGAGCCGGTTTTCCAGGATCTCTTTGGCATAGGGCCCTGTCACAGCATGCATGGCGTCGAAGCGCATGCGGAAACCTGACTTGAACAGCGCACGCAAGGCATCGAAATCGAACAGGCTTTCCATCAGCTCGGCATAGTCGGCGACCGGGTCGATCACCTCGACTGTCATGCCGCCCTTCTCGACGGCGCCGATCGTGTCGAGATCGACCGTGCCGATATCGGCGATCTTGAAGCTGGAGATCACCTTGGTCTTGGCGAAGATCGCGTCGGTCAGCTTTTCCGGCGCTGGACCGCCATTGCCGGCATTGTATTTGATGCCGAAATCCTCGTGCGGGCCGCCCGGATTGTGGCTGGCCGACAGGATGATGCCGCCGAAGGCCTTGTATTTGCGGATGACATGCGAAGCGGCCGGCGTTGACAATATACCGCCCTGCCCGACCATCACCTTGCCGAAGCCGTTTGCCGCCGCCATGGCGATGGCCGTCTGGATGACTTCGCGGTTGTAGAAGCGGCCGTCGCCGCCGATCACCAGGGTCTTGCCCTTGAAACCATCCAGCGCATCGAAGATCGACTGGATGAAGTTCTCGGCATAGTGCTCCTGCTGGAACACCGGCACCTTCTTGCGCAGCCCGGACGTGCCGGGCTTTTGGTCGGAGTAGGGTTTGGTGGCGACGGTTCGTATCATGCGTCAGACAGCCCTTTTCGAAAGCAGCAAGCGATAGAGTTGAAGGTATTTTTCTGCGCTTTTATCCCAGGAGACGTCGGCCTTCATGCCTTGCCGCTGCATCGACGTCCAGACCGTGGGGTTGGCGTGTGCCTCGACCAGTCGGCGGATGGCGTGCAGCAAGGCGCCGGCATCGGCGGGTGCGAACTGGAACCCGGTCGCCACACCTGCCGCTATCGCCGCTTCATTGGCATCGATGACCGTGTCGGCAAGGCCGCCGGTGCGGGCGACGACCGGCACGCAGCCATAGCGCAAGCCGTAAAGCTGCGTCAGCCCGCAAGGCTCGAAGCGCGACGGGATGACGATCGCGTCACAGCCGCCCTGCATGGTGTGGGAAAGAGGCTCGTCGTAACCGACGACGACGCCGATGCGACCGCGATGGCGGGCGGCGGCGGCCAGCAGCGCGCCTTCGAGGCCGGCGTCGCCAGACCCCAGGATCGCGAGGCGCGCACCCCTGGCAACGAGGCCGTCGACGGCCGCTGCCAGTATGTCCATTCCCTTCTGCCAGGTGAGCCGGCTGATGACGCAGACGATGGGACTGTCGTCGCGGTCAAGATTGAAGCGATCCTCAACGGCGGTCCGGTTGGGGTGCCGCGCCTTCAATGTCTTGGCCGTGTAGTTGGAGACCAGATGCTTGTCGGTTTCAGGGTTCCATATCTCGGTGTCGATGCCGTTGACGATGCCATGGAGATCGACGGACCGCATGTTGAGGAGGCCATCGAGCCCCATGCCGAATTCCGGCGAGCGGATCTCCTGCGCATAAGTCGGGCTGACTGTGGTGATGGCCCAGGCGGCCTGCAGGCCGGCCTTGAGGAAACCGACGCCGCCATAATATTCGACGCCGTCGAGCGCCATGGCCGCCGCCGGCAAGCCAAGCTCGCCAAAGATGCCGGCGCCGAACTGACCCTGGAAAGCCAGGTTATGGACAGTGATCATCGACGGCGTGCCGACCGCCTTGCCGTAGCGCATATAGGCCAGCGTCATCGCCGATTGCCAGTCATGGGCATGGACGATATCCGGCTGGTAGCCTGAGATGACGCCGCCGGCGATATCGCCGCCAACCTGGCTCAAGGCCGCGAACCGCCGCCAATTGTCCGGCCAGTCGGCTCCAGTCGCATTGCCATAGGGGCCGCCGGGACGATCGAACAGATGCGGCGCGTCGAGCACGAACAGGTCGAGCCCGGCAATCTGGACGGCATGGACCGAAGCCTTGCCGCCTTGCAGCAGCGGATATTGGTGAACGGCCTTCTTCTTTTTGAAGGCGTCCATCACCTGGGGATAGCCGGGAACAAGCGTGCGCATCGTCACGCCCTTGCCCGCCAATGCGATGGGTAACGCGCCGGTCACGTCGGCAAGCCCGCCAGTCTTGATCAGAGGAAATATTTCGGGCGTGACCGACAGAACCTGCATTCATTACAATCCCAGCTTGTCGATCATGGCCTGCGTGACGAGGCAGATGCCCTTTTCGGAAACGCGGAAGCGCTTGGCGTCGAGAACGGGATCCTCGCCGACCACGAGCCCCTCGGGTATCCTCACGCCGTGATCGATCACCACGCGCTTCAATCTTGCGCTCCGGCCGACATGGCAGTCGGGCAGCATGACGACTTCCTCGAGCGTCGAATAGGAATTGATGCGCGCGCCGGTGAAGATCAGGCTTCGCTTCAGCGAAGCACCCGAGACAATGCAATCGCCCGAGACAAGTGACGACACCGCCGAGCCACGACGGCCATCCTCGTCATGCACGAACTTTGCCGGCGGCTTCAACTCGGCATATGTCCAGATCGGCCAGTCACGGTCGTAGAGGTCGAGCTCCGGCGTGATGTCGGTGAGGTCGATATTGGCTTCCCAATAGGCGTCGACTGTTCCGACATCGCGCCAGTAGGCTTCGTTCTCTGCGGTCGAGCGCACGCAGGATTTGGCGAAGCGATGGGCGATCGCCTTCCCGTGCTCGACGACATACGGAATGATGTCCTTGCCGAAGTCGCGGCTTGAGCCCGGCTCGGCCGCGTCGCGGCGCAATTGCTCCATCAGGAACTTGGTCTTGAACACGTAGATGCCCATCGAGGCCAGGGCGAAATCCGGTTTGTCGGGAATGCCGGGCGGATCGGCGGGCTTTTCGATGAAGGAGATGATGGTGTCCTTGGCATCGACATGCATGACGCCGAAGCCGGTCGCCTCCATGCGCGGCACTTCGAGGCAGCCGACGGTGACGTCGGCACCGGCGTCGACATGCTGGCGCAGCATCAGCTCATAGTCCATCTTGTAGACGTGGTCGCCGGCCAGGATGACCATGTATTCAGGGCCGTAGGCCTCGATGATATCGATATTCTGGTACACGGCATCGGCCGTGCCCTCATACCATTGCGTTTCCGAAACGCGCTGGCTGGCCGGCAGGATGTCGAAGCTCTCGTTACGCTCGGGCCGCAGGAAGTTCCAGCCGCGCTGCAGGTGGCGGATCAGCGAGTGCGCCTTGTACTGGGTGGCGACGCCGAGGCGGCGGATACCGGAATTGAGCGCATTGGAGAGCGCGAAATCGATGATGCGCGTCTTGCCGCCGAAATAGACCGCCGGTTTGGCGCGCCGGTCGGTCAACTCCCTCAGGCGACTGCCACGGCCGCCGGCCAGCACATAGGCCATGGCATCGCGCGCCAGCGGCTGGGTTCGTTTTATCTCTGCCATTTTATCCTCCCAAGTTACGCGCTGCGAGACATCGCTTAGTCCGGAGCAAATTCGAGCATGATCGTCGACAGCGGCGGCAACAGCATCGTCGCCGAGATGCCTCCTCCTTCCGCCCGAGCCTCGACGGCGCCACCATTGCCCTTGCCGGAGCCGCCATAGTCGGAGGCATCCGTGTTAATGATCTCGCGCCATCTTCCAGCCATTGGCAACGGCAGGCGGTAATCGTCACGCGGCACCGGCGTGAAGTTGGAGATGACGGCGACCGGGTTGCCGCCCGGCGCGCTGCGCAGCCAGGCAAAGACAGAATTGGCGCTATCGTCGACGATCAGCCAGGAAAAGCCCTCGGGCTCGCAGTCGCGCGCATGCAGGGCCGGGCGCGAGCGGTAGAGATAGTTGAGATCGCGCACCGTCTGCCAGACGCCGCGGTGGAGCCGGGAATCGAGCAGATCCCAGTCGAGCGCGCGCGCCTCGCTCCACTCGCGGCGCTGGGCGAATTCCTGCCCCATGAACAACAGCTTCTTGCCGGGGTAGCCCCACATGAAGGCGTAGTAGGCGCGCAGCGTTGCGAATTTCTGCCAGTCGTCGCCGGCCATCTTGCTAAGCAGCGTCCCCTTGCCGTGCACGACCTCGTCATGAGAGAGCGGCAGCACGAAATTCTCGCTGAAGGCGTAGACCAGGCCGAAGGTGATGTCGCCGTGGTGATGCTTGCGAAAAATCGGCTCCTTGGAGAAATACTCCAGCGTGTCGTGCATGAAGCCCATGTTCCACTTGAAGCCGAAACCCAGCCCGCCCTCATGCACCGGATGCGAGACCTTCGGCCATGAGGTCGATTCCTCGGCGATCGTCATCACGCCGGGATGATGGCCGTAGACCTCCTTGTTCATCCTCTGGAGGAAGCTCACGGCCTCAAGGTTTTCGCGCCCGCCTTTTTCGTTAGGGATCCATTCGCCGGCCTTGCGCGAGTAATCGAGGTAAAGCATCGAGGCGACGGCATCGACGCGCAAACCGTCGACGTGGTATTTCTCGGCCCAAAACAACGCATTGTTGACCAGGAACGAGACCACCTCACGCCGGCCGAAATTGTAGATCGCGGTGTTCCAGTCGGGATGGAACCCCTTGCGCGGATCGGCATGCTCATAGAGGGCGGTGCCGTCGAAATTGGCCAGGCCATGCGCGTCCACCGGAAAATGTGCCGGCACCCAGTCGAGGATGACGCCGATGCCAGCGCGGTGGGCGCCGTCGACGAACCGGGCAAAACCGTCCGGATCGCCGAAGCGGGCCGACGGCGCGTAGAGGCCCGTCGTCTGGTAACCCCAAGAGGGATCATAGGGATGCTCGGAGATCGGCATGAATTCGATATGGGTGAAGCCCGTGTCGACGACGTAGGGGATCAGCCGGCCGGCGAGTTCGTCCCATGACAGGAAGCTGCCGTCGTCGTGAAGCTGCCAGGAGCCGGCATGGACCTCATAGATCGACACAGCCTCGCGCCTGGGATCGGCGTTGCGCCAGTAATTGCGGTGCGCCTCGTCACCCCAGTCATGCGCCGGCGGAAGCGCCGTCACCGAAGCAGTGGCCGGGCGCAGCTCGGACTTGAAGGCGAACGGATCGGCCTTTAGCGGAAGTCTCACGCCATCGGGTCCGATGATCTCGTATTTGTAGGGCCGGCCAGCACCGATGTCGGGAATGAACAACTCCCAGATGCCGGTGTCGCGGCGGACGCGCATCGTATGCCTGCGGCCGTCCCATTCGTTGAAGTCGCCGACCACCGAAACGCGCCTTGCGTTGGGTGCCCAGACGGCGAAATGCACGCCCGATGCACCCTCGTGGTCGATGAGATGCGCACCGAGCTTATCGAACAGCCTGAGGTGCGAACCTTCGGCGATGTAATAGTCGTCCAGCGGACCGAGCACCGGCCCGAAGGAATAGGGATCGGTCAGCCACCAGTCACCGCCGGCATTGCGCGCGTGATAGCGCAGCGGCTGACGCTTTCTGAGCGACAGGCTGCCCTCGAAGAAGCCGCCTTCGTCGCGCCTGGAGAGTTCGCCCGCTTTCTTGCCGGTCAGCGTATAGGCAGTGACGAACTCGGTATGAGGGACGAAGCAGCGGGCGACAAAGCCCTTGTCAACCTCGTGCACACCCAGGACAGCGAAAGGATCACCATGCGTACCGGCGACAATTGCCGCGACATCATCGGCTGACGCCAGTCCATCCGGCCCGCTTGTCTCAGCGGTCGCGCGCGGCTTCCTCATTAGGCAGTGACCCTCCCCGGCACCCGGACCACGTTGTTCGTGGCCTCATGCAATCATATCAGACGGGCACGTTCCAGATTTCTTTCGCATATTGGCGGATCGTGCGATCGGACGAGAACCAGCCGACACGAGCGACATTGCGGATTGCCTTGGCGTACCAATCCGGGCTGTTGCGCCAGACGGCGTCGACATCGCGCTGGGTGGCGGCGTAGGCATCGAAATCCGCGGCGACCATGAACCAGTCGCTCTGATAGAGGCCGTTCATCAGGTCGCGATAGCGTTCCGGATTGTCAGGCGAAAAGACGCCCGACGAAACGGCAGCCACTGCCTGGGCCAGTTCGGGAGAGGCTTCGATCACCGAGCGCGGATCGTAGCCGTTGCTGCGCCGCTCGGCGACCTCTTCGGTGGTCAGGCCGAAAATGAAGATGTTGTCGTCGCCGACGCATTCCTTGATCTCGACATTGGCGCCGTCGAGCGTGCCGATGGTCAGCGCACCGTTCAGCGCGAACTTCATGTTGCCGGTGCCGGAGGCTTCCATGCCTGCGGTCGATATCTGCTCCGAAAGATCGGCGGCCGGCATCATGATCTCGGCCAGGCTGACATTGTAGTTCGGCACGAACACCACTTTGAGCAAGCCGCGAACGGCCGGGTCGCGGTTGATGACCTTGGCGACGTCGTTGGCGAGTTTGATGATCAGCTTGGCGTTGTGATAGCTGGGCGCCGCCTTGCCGCCGAAGAACTTGACGCGTGGCATCCAGTTGCGCTCCGGATGGGAGCGGATCTGGTCGTAGAGCGCGACTGTTTCGAGGATGTTGAGGAGCTGGCGCTTGTATTCGTGGATGCGCTTGATCTGGATGTCGAACAGCGCCGAGGGATCGATCCTGATGCCGAGGCGGTCGGCGACGAGATTGGCAAGCTTGGCCTTGTTCGCCCGCTTGACTGCCGCGAACTTGTCGCGAAAGGCGGCGTCGTCAGCAAAGGAATCGAGCTCCTTGATCGCATCTATATCGTCGAGGAAGCGGTCGCCGATCGCCTCGCGGGTGAGCGCGGTGAGACCGGGATTGCACTGGATCAGCCAGCGCCGCGGCGTGATGCCGTTGGTCTTGTTGTTGATGCGGTCGGGGTAGAGCCTGTGGAGCTCGGCAAACACCGTTTCCTTCATCAGCTCGGTGTGAAGGGCAGAGACACCGTTGATCGAGTGCGAGCCGACAAAGGCCAGATTGCCCATGCGCACGCGGCGCTCGCCATTTTCCTGTATCAGCGATATCTGGCTGATCTGCTCGTCAGAAAACTGGTCGGAGGCGCGCGCCTCCAGCAGCACTTCTGCGTTGATGGCGTAGACGATCTGCATATGGCGCGGCAACAGACGCTCGAACAACGGCACCGGCCAGCTTTCGAGCGCTTCGGGAAGCAGCGTGTGGTTGGTGTAGGCGAAGGTGCGCTTTGTGGTGCTCCAGGCCTGGTCGAAATCCATGCCGTGGACGTCCATCAACAGGCGCATCAGTTCGGGCACGGCGATGGCCGGATGCGTGTCGTTCAGATGGATCGCCGCCTTGTCGGGCAGCGACTGCAAGTCGCCATACTGACTGAGATGACGCTGAACGATGTCCTGCAACGATGCGGTGGAAAAGAAATACTCTTGCCTTAGCCGCAGCTCCTGACCGGCCTTGTGGGAATCGGCGGGGTAAAGGACGCGCGACAAGGCATCGGCCTTGTTGCTTTCGGCGAGTGCACCGATGTGGTCGCCGGCGTTGAACTTGTCGAGCAGGATCGGATCGATCGGCATGCCGGACCAGAGCCGCAGCGTGTTGACGCGGTTGGCCCGCCAGCCAACCACCGGCGTATCGTAGGCAACTGCCAGAACATGTTCGATCGGCTTCCAGACGTGGCGATCAAGCCTGCCGTCCTTCGATGTGATCGATTCCACCGAGCCGCCGAAACCAACCTCGAAGGCGCGTTCGCGCCGCTCGAACTCCCATGGGTTGCCGTGATCGAGCCAGGTCTCGGGCAGCTCAACCTGCCAGCCGTCATGGATCTCCTGACGAAACATGCCGTTGGCGTAGCGAATGCCATAGCCGTGCGCCGGGATGTCGACGGTTGCCATGCTTTCCATGAAGCAGGCGGCGAGCCGGCCGAGGCCGCCATTGCCAAGCGCTGCATCTGGTTCGAGGGCCGCGATGAGGTCGAGGTCGACGCCGAGAGACCGCAGCGCCTCACGCATATTGTCCATCAGGCCAAGATTGGAGAAGGCGTCGCGCATCAGGCGGCCGATGAGGAATTCCAGTGACAAGTAATAGACGCGCTTTTCCTGATGGGCGTAGGCCTCTTGCGTCGCCTGCATCCAATGATCGACGATATGGTCGCGCACGACCTTGATCGAGGCGGTGAGCCAGTCGTACTGCGTCGCGACACTGGTGCCCTTGCCGAGCCTGTATTTGAGGGCCTTCAAGACTTCGTCGGCAAGAGCCTTGGGATCGGAGTTTTCGAGAATGGGAGCTTCGGATGTCATCGAGCGCGTCATGCTGCCTCTCGTGCGGTTGCCATGATCATACCGGCTTTCACCATTCCTCCCAGCCCATGCTAACGCATATTGTTATGCGTTCAATCGAGTTAGATTGCCGCGGGCAGCTTACCCTGCGGCAGTTTAGCAACTTAAAGTGCGTCGCGTTTGGGTGGCCTCTGCGACGTACTTTAAGTTCTTACTTATATGCCATGTCGTTACCCCAAACCGCTGTGTAGTTTCGGGCGTCATGCATTTCTTGTTTGATACATGTCGTCATCCCAAAACCGCTATGCACTTTTGGGCGACATGCATCAGGCCGCCAGCGCCGCCTCCGGCGGAAGCTTCGCTCCGGTCATGAAGGCGACGGCGTCGGACATCGTATATTGCTTGGGATCGATGACACAGAGGCGACGGCCCAGCCGATGGATGTGAATGCGGTCGGCCACCTCGAAGACATGCGGCATGTTGTGCGAGATCAACACGATCGGCAGGCCGCGCTTCTTCACATCGAGGATCAGCTCGAGAACGCGCCGACTTTCCTTGACACCTAATGCTGCCGTCGGCTCATCCATGATCACCATCTTCGAGCCGAAGGCCGCAGCGCGCGCCACCGCCACGCCCTGGCGTTGGCCGCCCGAGAGCGTTTCCACGGCCTGGCTGATGTTCTGGATGGTCATCAAGCCAAGTTCGGTGAGTTTGTCGCGGGCGCGCTTTTCCATTGCCGGGCGGTCGAGCATGCGCAGCCAGTCGCCCAGAAAACCCGGTTTGCGGATCTCGCGACCGAGGAACATGTTGTCGGCGATCGACAGCGCCGGCGACAGCGCCAGGTTCTGATAGACGGTTTCGATGCCGGCTTCGCGGGCCTCGATGGGCGACCTGAAGAGCACCTGCTTGCCGTCCAACTCGATGACCCCCTCGTCCGGAATCACTGCGCCCGAGATCGCCTTGATCAGCGTCGACTTGCCTGCGCCATTGTCGCCGATCACGGCCAGGATTTCTCCCGGATAGAGATCGAAGTCGCAGCTGTTCAGTGCGGTAACGCGGCCGTAGCGCTTGATGAGGCCGCGCGCGGTGAGGATGGGCTCCTGGGTCATGGTTACACCGAAACCTTTCTGATCCACTGGTCGATCGCCACGGCGCCGATGATCAGCACACCGGTGAGCAGTACTTTCCATTGCGGATCGGCGCCCAGCATGTTGAGCCCCATCGAAACGACGCCGACGATCATCGCGCCGAACAGCGTGCCCAGAATCGAGCCGCGCCCGCCGAAGAGGGAAATACCGCCGATCACCGTCGCGGTGATCGCCTGCAAATTATAGTCGGTGACGGCAGCAGACGGCGAGATCGAGCCATTGCGGCCGATGGAGACCCAGGCAGCGAAAGCGGCGATCAGCCCGGCAAGGGTGTAGACCGAAATCAGCACCTTCTTGGTCTGGATGCCGGACAGCTTGGCCGCCTCCGGGTCATCGCCGACGGCGTAGACATGGCGGCCCCATGCCGTGTGGTTGAGCACGTACCAGAGGATCAGCACCAGCACGACCATGGCAATGACGCCGAACGTCAGGACCGCCGTGCCGATCTTGAAATTCAGGCCGAACAGGTGCAGCAGCGGCGCCTGGACGTCGACATCGGCATCGCGGATCGTCTCATTGGCCGAATAGATGAAGTTCGTGGCCATGACGATGTTCCAGGTGCCGAGCGTGACGATGAAGGGCGGCAGCTTCATGTAGGCGACCAGCAGCCCGTTGAGCAGCCCGCAGGCCCCGCCGGCGGCAAGCCCGATCACCACGGCAAGCAAGGTCGGCAGACCATAGGTGACGGCGCAATTGCCCATGATCACGGCCGAAATCACCATGATCACGCCGATCGACAGGTCGATGCCTGCTGTCAAGATGACCAGCGTCTGTGCGGCTCCCAGAATGCCGACGATGGCGATCTGCTGCAGGATCAGCGTCAGCGTGTAGGACGAAAAGAACCGTCCTCCGATCGCGAGGCCGAAGACAGCGATCGACAGAACCAGCACGATCAGCGGAACCGCAGCCGGAGTGGAATGCAGGAAATGCTGGATGCGCTTGACGATCGACGTGCCGTGCTCGTCAAAAGCAGCAACGCTTGCATCGCTGTTCGAGAGAGCCTTTTCGTATTCCTGAACCTGAGCCATGTTTCCTCCCATGAGGCTTCAGCCACGCGCCGACGCCCGTCCACCGTTTCCGATCTGCCGCCGGATTATTCGCGCCTGCTATAGCGCATCGTCCACCCGAAGCGGCCGGGGATCAAGCCCCGGCCGATCGGTTCTGTTGCCGGTCAGACCGGCATCAGCCCCAGCACTTGGCGAGGCCTTCTTTGGTGTCGATGGACTTCACGCCCTCCGCGG
This sequence comes from Mesorhizobium sp., assembly GCA_004020315.1. Lineage (GTDB taxonomy): Bacteria > Pseudomonadota > Alphaproteobacteria > Rhizobiales > Rhizobiaceae > Mesorhizobium. The sequence continues at coordinate 47,305 of SAQG01000019.1, read as the reverse complement.
GCTTGTCGGTCACTAGGTTGACGCCCGTGTCGAAGAAATCCTTACCTTCGGTCGGCTTGGGCTTCGTCCCGTCCTTGGCGAAAGCGGCGATCGCTTCGATACCGAGTGCCGCCATCTGCAGAGGATATTGCTGTGAGGTCGCACCGATCACGCCCTCGGCGACCGACTTCACGCCGGGGCAGCCGCCGTCAACCGACACGATCAGCACGTTGCCTTCGAGGCCCACGGCCTTGAGCGCCTGGTAGGCGCCGACGGCTGCCGGCTCGTTGATGGTGTGGATGACGTTGATGCCGGGGTCCTTCTGGAGAAGGTTCTCCATCGCCTTGCGGCCACCTTCCTCGTTGCCGTTAGTGACGTCGTGGCCGACGATGCGCGGATCGTCCTCATCGCCGATCTTGTTGGGATCCTTCACGTCGATGCCGTAGCCCATCATGAAGCCTTGGTCGCGTAGCACGTCGACCGTCGGCTGTGAGGGCGTCAGGTCGAGGAAGCCGATCTTGGCATCCTTCGCCTTGTCGCCGAGCGTCGCGGCGGCCCACGCGCCGATCAGCTTGCCGGCCTCCAGATTGTCGGTCGCGAAGGTCGCGTCGGCGGCGTCGAGCGGATCAAGGGGCGTGTCCAGCGCGATCACGAGCAGACCGGCGTCACGTGCCTTCTTCACCGCCGGGACGATGCCCTTGGTGTCGGACGCGGTGATCAGGATGCCCTTGGCGCCATCGGCGATGCAGCTTTCGATCGCCGCCACCTGGCTTTCGCTGTCGCCGTCGATCTTGCCGGCGTAGGCTTTGAGTTCGACGCCGAGTTCTTTAGCCTTGGCGGCCGCGCCTTCCTTCATTTTGACGAAGAAAGGGTTGGTGTCGGTCTTGGTGATCAGGCAAGCGCTGACGTCGGCAGCGGACGCAGCCGAGGTGAACGCCATCAGACCCAGTCCGGCCGCGGCAAAAACGGTGGGCTTCAATAGTGCTGTCTTGGTCACGATTTTTCCTCCCAGTGGAACCATTTCGGATGCCGGCCAACCGGCATCTGCACAAACATCCAGCGACTTCTCCCAGCGTGGACGCCTGCCCCAACAGAATACCAGACCGAGGTTCCTGTCAATAATTAAATCACTCTTATTTATTATTGACAGCGTTGCGTCGTTCACTCATTCTGGCCCAAAAGCATCGAGGGGAAACCGACGGGAGGAACAGGGTGGAGACCGGCACTACAAGGCACGGTTCGCCCGAGGCCGAAAGCCGCATTCACCGCGGCACCAACCAGAGTGGCATGCGGGACCACAATGAGCGGCTGGTGCTCTCGCTGGTGCGCCAGCACGGCAGCCTGGCCAAGTCCGACATTGCGCGCATGACCGGACTTTCTGCCCAGACGGTTTCGGTCATCATGCGTGAGCTCGAGGAGGACAAGCTTCTTGTCCGTCAGGCGCCGCTGCGCGGCAAGATCGGCCAACCTTCCATTCCGATGGCGCTCAATCCCGATGGCGCCTATTTCATCGGACTGAAGATCGGCCGCCGCAGCGCCGAACTCGTGCTGATCGATTTTCTCGGCAATGTCCGCTCGATGCTGCAGCATTCCTACCGCTATCCGGCGCCGCGCGAGACGGTCGAGTTCGTCACCTCCGGCATGAAAACGATGCGCGGCGAACTCACCCCGGCGCAGGACAAGCGCATTGCCGGACTTGGCATCGCCATGCCGTTCGAATTGTGGAACTGGGCCGATACGGCAGGTGCGCCGCGCGACGTTATGGACGAATGGCGCCACCGCGACATCCGCGCCGACATCCAGGCGCAGTGCGAATTCCCGGTCTACCTGCAGAATGACGCCACCTCGGCTTGCGGCGCCGAACTGGTGTTCGGCAAGGCGGGTGCGGCGCGCGACTTCGTCTATTTCTATCTCGGTGCCTTCGCCGGCGGCGGCATCGTGCTAAACGGTCACCTTTTCGGCGGACCGACCGGCAATGCCGGCGCGCTGGGTTCGATGCCGGTGCCTGGACCGGACGGCAAGCCGACCCAATTGATCGACGTGGCGTCGATCGCCATGCTGGAAAAGGCGCTCAACGCGCGCGGCGTCGAGGCCTCGCATCTGTGGACGTCACCGGAGGATTGGGGCGAGATCGGGGTCGAGCTCGACGACTGGATCGCCTGCGCCTCGCAGGCGCTCGCCTATGCCATCGTGGCGGCGTCATCGGTTATCGATTTCGAGGCAGCGGTGATCGACGGATGGATGCCGAAGGCCGTGCGGCGCCGGCTCGTCGATGCCGTTGTCGAAGCTGTCGGCAAGATCGACGGTGAAGGCCTGAGGCTTCCGGCCATTCGCGAGGGGACTGTCGGCATTCATGCACGCGCCCTGGGCGGCGCCAGCCTGCCGCTTTCCGAGCGCTTCCTTATCGGCTCGACGATGATTTCCAGGAGTGCCTGAGCATGCTGATCGGAATCCCGGTGCTGCTCGGTCCGGAGCTGCTGGCGACGCTGCGTGCCATGGGTCATGGCGACGAGATCGCCCTTGTCGACGGAAACTACCCGGCGAAAGAGCAGGCACACCGGCTCATCCGCGCCGACGGTCATCATCTTGTTCCGATGCTCGACGCCATCCTCAGCGTATTGCCTGTCGATGACGCAGTGCCGGAGGCGCTGTTTCGCGCCTCGGTCAAAGGCGATCCCCTGCTTGCCGATCCCGTTCATCGCGAGATGGAGGCGATCTGCGCCAAGCGTGCTCCGGGCCGCAAGGTGGTTGCGCTTGCCGGCGCCGACTTCTATCAACGGGTCAGGTCCGCGCACGCGATCGTCGCGACAAGCGAGCCGCGCCTCTACGCCAACATCGTCATCCGCAAGGGTGTGATCTATCCGCCGGAGAACAGGAAATCATGATCCTCTGTTGCGGCGAAGCCCTGATCGACATGCTGCCACGCACCACGACGGAGGGCGAGCCGGCCTTTGCCCCCTATGTCGGCGGCGCGGTGTTCAATACCGCTATCGCGCTCGGCCGGCTGGGAGCCCCCGCCGGTTTCTTTTCCGGCCTGTCGTCGGATCTGTTCGGCGGCCAGCTCAGGGACGCGCTCGGGGCAAGCAAGGTCAGCTCCACCTATGCGCACACATCGCCCCGGCCGACCACGCTTGCTTTCGTGCGGCTGGACAACGGTCAGGCGACCTACACGTTCTACGATGAAAACACGGCCGGACGCATGCTGACCATCGATGATCTGCCAAAACTCGGCAGCGAGATCGAAGCCATGCTGTTCGGCGCCATCAGCCTGATCTCGGAGCCGGCCGGATCGGCTTATGAGGAATTCATGCGGCGCGAGCACAGTCGCCGCGTCATGATGCTCGACCCCAACATCCGGCCCAATTTTATCCCGGACAAGGCCAAGCATCTCAGGCGCATCCGCTCGATGATGGCCATGGCCGACATCGTGAAGCTGTCGGATGAGGACCTAAACTGGTTCGGCGAAGCCGGCTCGCATGAGGACGTCGTCCGCAACTGGCTGGATCGCGGCCCGACACTGATCGTCGTCACCCATGGCAGCGAGGGCGCCGTTGGCTACACCAGGGATCAAAAGGTCGTGGTCGTGCCGGACAAGGTCGAGGTGGTCGATACGGTCGGCGCAGGCGACACGTTCAACGCCGGCATCCTTGCCTCGCTGCACGAGCAAGGCCTGCTGTCGAAGGAGGCGATCGCCCGCCTGCCGGAAGACGCCATCCACAAGGCGCTGGCGCTTGGCGCCAAGGCTGCGGCGGTAACCGTGTCGCGGGCCGGCGCCAATCCGCCCTGGCGGCATGAAATCGCCTGATTGACGGCGATGCGCTGAAGACGCGCTGGAGATCAATCACTTTATGTTTCGCCCAGCCGAGCGCGGGCGACACAAAGGCCGTGTGGTGCGCAACAAAGCCCCGGAATTCCGGGGACCTGTCGGAATCAGAGGTAACAGGCTGCGACATTTGATCAATTCGTAGTTGTGTTCGCCCAGCTTTCTCGGCTGACGCAACTCTGCTACCAGCGGCCATTCTCTGGCTGGAACCGTTTGAGGCCGACATGCAGTTCATCGATCTAGGCGCGCAGCGCGACCGAATCCGCGACAGGCTGAAGGCGGCAATCGACCGCGTCGTCAATGAGGGTCGCTACATTCTCGGACCTGAGGTCACCGAATTCGAAAACAAGCTCGCCGCCTATATCGGCACCAAGCATGTCGTAGCCTGCGCCAACGGCACCGACGCGCTGCTGTTGCCGTTGTTTGCGGCCGGCATCGGCCCAGGTGACGCGGTGTTCGTGCCGAGCTTCACCTTCGCCGCCACGGCGGAAGTGGTGGCGCTGGCCAAGGCCGAGCCGGTGTTCGTCGATGTCGATCCCGAGACCTACAACATCGACATCGCCAGCCTCGAAGCTGCCATCGCCATGATCAAGGCGGAAGGCCGGCTGAAGCCAAGGGCGATCATTCCCGTCGACCTGTTCGGGCTGGCCGCCGACTACGAGGCGATCATGGCAATCGCCAACCGCGAAGGGCTGATGGTGATCGAAGATGCCGCGCAGGCGATCGGCGGCTCGATCGACGGCAAGATGTTAGGTTCGTTCGGCGCGGTCGGCTCGACCAGCTTCTACCCGGCAAAACCGCTCGGCTGCTATGGCGACGGCGGCGCGATGTTCACCAATGACGATGCGCTGGCCGACCAACTTCGCTCGTTCGCCTTCCACGGCAAGGGCGAAACTCAATATGACAATGTCCGCGTTGGCATCAATTCGCGGCTCGATACGCTGCAAGCAGCGATCCTGATCGAGAAGCTGGCCATTCTCGAAGACGAGATGGTTGCCCGGCAAGCGGTCGCCAGTCGGTATGCCGAAGGCCTCGGTGACATCGTCAAGGCGGCGCGCAACCTGGACGGCGGCCGTTCGGCCTGGGCGCAATATGCCATTGAGACGCCGAAGCGCGACGGGCTGAAGGCACATCTCGGGGAAAAAGGCATCCCGTCGGTGATCTATTACGTGAAGCCCTTGCACAGCCAGATCGCCTACCGCGACTATCCGCGGGCGCCGACGGGGCTTGCCGTTTCGGAGGAACTGCCGAAGCGCATCCTGTGCCTGCCCATGCACCCCTATCTGAGCGAGGCCGACCAGGACCGGATCATCGAGACGATCCGCAACTATATCGGATCGAATTCGGCGCAAAACGCCGCCGCGTAGACCGTGGTTTAGACGGGCCTGGGCTCGGCAGCCTTGCCGCTGGCGATGAAATGCGGATTGGCGAAGTCCTCGTCATCGCTCTGGTTACGCTTGCCGTAGGCCAGCGGCTGACCATTGAGCGTGCGCGTTATGCCGCCTGCAGCGCGCAGCACCGCGTCACCCGCCGCGGTATCCCATTCCATGGTACGTCCGAAGCGCGGATAGACGTCGGCCTCGGCGCTTGCGACAAGACAGAATTTCAGCGACGAGCCGACCGAGACGATCTCGGCAGCGCCAACTGTGCGGATATAGGCTTCGGTCTCTGGTGTATTGTGGGACCGACTGGCGACGATGGTCAGTGGCGCCACACCCGTTCTGGCCGAAATCGGCCGACGGCCGATGATCTGGTAGTTGCCATTGACTTCGATTGCTTCCGCCCCGCCTGGGCGGCCGGAAAAGAAACGTCCAGTGCATGGCGCAAAGACGACGCCGATCTCCGGTACGCCGTGGCGAACGAGCGCGATGTTGACGGTGAAGTCGGTCCTGCGGTTGACGAATTCCTTGGTGCCGTCGAGCGGATCCACCAGGAAGAAGGCGTCGTCGAGGTCGGGCGGCACGATGCCGGCCGATGCCTCTTCCTCAGCCACGCAAGGGATATCGGGGAACGCCGCGCGCAGCCCAGCGAGAATGATCTTTTCGCTCTCGCGATCAGCTTCGGTCACTGGCGAGTTGTCTGATTTCTGGTCGACCGCGCAGCCGGCATCAAAAACGCGCATCACTTCTCGCCCCGCTGCCAGGGCAAGGCGCTCGAATACGCCGAGCATCAATTCGTCGTCAGATACCGCCGCCGCTGTCGTATTGGTTTTCGGCAATGTCGCGCTCGTTCAGCCAGAGTTCCAGGGCCTCTACCATCTCCTCGGCAGATTTGCCGAGTGTCTTGAGATGGATTTCGGGGTTTTCCGGGGCTTCATACGGTGAATCGACGCCGGTGAAATTCTTGATTTCGCCATTCAACGCCCGCGCATAGAGGCCCTTCGGATCGCGTCTGGCGCATTCCTCAAAGGGTGTGTCGACAAACACCTCGACGAATTCGCCGGTGGCCATCAATTCCCTGGCCATGCGCCGCTCGGCCCTGAATGGCGAAATGAAGGAAACGATGACGATCAGCCCGGCATCGGCCATCAGGCGCGCCACTTCCGCAACGCGGCGAATGTTTTCGACGCGGTCGGCGTCGGTGAAGCCAAGATCGCGATTGAGGCCGTGGCGGACATTGTCGCCATCCAGGATGTAGGTATGGCGGCCGGTGGCGAACAGCTTCTTCTCGAAAAGGTTAGCGATGGTCGACTTGCCCGAACCCGAGAGCCCGGTGAACCAGAACACGGCGGGCCGCTGGTTCTTCAGATCGGCGCGGCCGTGCTTGCTGACATCGAGCGATTGCCAGTGGATGTTTTCGGCGCGGCGCAGCGAATGCAGGATCATGCCGGCGCCGACCGTGGCGTTGGTGATGCGGTCGATCAGGATGAAGGCGCCCGTCGTGCGGTTTTCAGCGAAAGTATCGAAGGCGATCGGCGCCCGCGTCGAGATATTGCAAATGCCGACCTCGTTCATTTCGAGCGACTTGGCCGCCTCATGGGCAAAGTCGTTGACGTTGACGCGGTACTTCAGGTCGGTGACGGTTGCGCTGGTCTGATCGGTCTCGGTTCGCAGGATATAGGAGCGGCCCGGCAGCAACGCATGCTCGTCGAACCAGACGATGTTGGCGGCGAACTGGTCGGCGACCTGGGGCCGTGCTGCCGGCGACACCAGCATGTTGCCGCGCGAGACCTCGACCTCGTCGTCTAGGACAAGAGTGATGGCCTGGCCGGCGACCGCTTTGCTCAGGTCGCCGCCATGCGAAACGATGCGCCTGACATGCGCGGACTTGCCGGATTTGGCGACAACGACCTCGTCGCCTGGTGAGACCGAGCCGGATGCGATCGTTCCGGCAAAACCGCGAAAATCGAGATTGGGGCGGTTCACATATTGCACCGGAAAACGGAACGGCAGTTCGACAACGGCTTCATCGACCGACACGGTTTCTAGATGTTCGATCAGCGTCGGCCCGGAATACCATTCTGTCCTGTCCGAGCGGATAGAGACGTTATCACCGTAACGGGCAGACATCGGGATGGGCCCAATCGTCTCGAAGCCGAGCTTGTGCGAAAATTGCCGATAGTCTTCGATGATGCGTTCGAACACGGCCTTATCGAAGCCGACGAGATCGATCTTGTTGACGGCGAGCACGATGTGCCGAATGCCCAGCAGCGAGGCGATGATCGAGTGGCGCCTTGTCTGTCGCAGCACGCCCTGCCGGGCGTCAATCAGCACAATGGCCAGATCGGCGGTCGACGCGCCTGTTGCCATGTTGCGCGTGTATTGTTCGTGGCCGGGCGTGTCGGCAACGATGAATTTGCGTTTCGGCGTGGCGAAAAAGCGATAGGCGACATCGATTGTGATGCCCTGCTCGCGCTCGGCCTCGAGCCCGTCGACCAGCAGCGCGAAATCGACGTCGTCCCCCGTCGTCCCGTGCTTGCGCGAATCACGCTCGAGCGCGGCAAGCTGGTCCTCGAAAATCTGCTTGGTGTCCGAAAGCAGGCGCCCGATTAGCGTCGACTTGCCGTCGTCGACGGAACCGCAGGTCAGGAAGCGCAGCAGTGACTTTCGTTCCTGCACCGCCAGATAGTCGCGAATGCCGTCGGTGGGGGCGAGGCTCTCTGCCATGATGTGGCGCATGCTCAGAAATACCCCTCGCGCTTCTTCTTTTCCATCGAGCCGGCTTCATCACGGTCGATCAGGCGGCCCTGCCGTTCGGAGGTGCGCGCCGTGAGCATTTCGCCGACAATGGCCTCCAGCGTATCGGCGTCGGATTCGATCGCGCCAGTCAGCGGATAGCAGCCGAGCGTGCGGAACCGCACCAGCCGGTTCTCCACCGTCTCGCCGGGACGCAACTCCATGCGGTCGTCGTCCTTGAGGATGAGCATGCCGTCACGTTCGACGACCGGCCGCTCCTTGGCGAAATAAAGCGGCACTATCGGGATGTCTTCCTGGAGGATGTACTGCCAGATATCGAGTTCGGTCCAGTTCGACAACGGAAAGACCCGGATCGATTCACCGGTCGCGATGCGGGTGTTGAATATCTTCCACATCTCGGGCCGCTGGTTTTTCGGATCCCAGACGTGCTGGGCGTTGCGGAAAGAGAAGATCCGCTCCTTGGCGCGCGATTTCTCCTCGTCGCGCCGCGCCCCGCCGAAGGCTGCATCGAAGCCGTATTTGTCGAGCGCCTGCCGCAGCGCCACGGTCTTCATCACGTGGGTGTGGGTGTTCGAGCCATGGTCGAAGGGATTGATGTTGTCGCGCACACCATCCTCATTGACGTGGACCAGAAGATCGAAGCCGAGTTTTTGCGCCATCTGATCGCGAAAGGCGATCATCTCGCGGAATTTCCAGGTCGTGTCGACGTGGAGAAAGGGAAAGGGCGGCTTGGCCGGATAAAACGCCTTCATCGCAAGATGCATCAGCACGGAGGAGTCCTTGCCGACCGAATAGAGCATGACCGGTTTGGCGAAGGCCGCCGCGACCTCGCGAAAGATATGGATAGATTCAGCCTCAAGCCGCTGAAGGTGCGTAAGCGCGATGTTCATGGACTTTAAGCGTTCTCTCGTGCCGTCCAGATCCTGCATCGATGCATCAGGCGCAATTTTCAGCCGCCCGGTTCAAGCTTTCACGTCTGGACAATGTGTCTTCGTTCAGGGCGTTCTAGCAGATCGTTATCGTTTATAACAATGCAAGACAGGCCTGCCCTAGAGTGGTTCGGGAATGAATTTTCCACGCAGCGACCGGAACTCGGAAATTCCTGCTCATGGGGCTGATGGCGTTGCGAGCGTCAAGAAAATATTGCCCGGGTCAAGAAAGATGCCCGGCAAACCGTACATACGTTGTTGCTATAGTCTCGCATCAAGTGACGACAAGCCTCACGCGACACCCTTTCGCGCTTTGCCCAGCCGCTCGCCGGCGTAGCGCTCGCGGCGGATCGGACCCCACCACCACTCGTTCTGAAGATACCAGTCGACGGTCTTGGCGAGGCCGCTGTCGAAGGTCTCGCGCGGTTTCCAGCCGAGATCGCGCTCGATCTTCGAAGCGTCGATTGCGTAGCGCCGGTCATGGCCCGAGCGGTCGGCAACGAAGGTGATGAGATCGCGATAGCGCCGGCCGGCGGAACGCGGCCGCCTGTTGTCGAGGATGTCGCAAATCGCCTCGACCACCGCCCGATTGGTGCGTTCCGCACCTCCCCCCACATTGTAGCTCTCGCCGACCGCGCCCTGGGTCGCGACCATTGCTAAGGCACGAGCATGGTCCTCGACGAAAAGCCAGTCGCGCACGTTTGCGCCGGCGCCGTAGACCGGTAACGGTTGTTCGTCCAGCGCGTTCAGAATGACGAGCGGGATCAGCTTTTCGGGGAAATGGTACGGCCCGTAATTGTTCGAGCAGTTCGACAGGACGACCGGCAGGCCGTAGGTGTTATGCCATGCTCGCACCAGGTGGTCGGAAGCGGCCTTCGACGCCGAATAGGGAGAAGATGGTGCATAGGGCGTCTGTTCGGTGAAAATGCCGCTGTCGAAGGGCAGATCACCGAACACTTCGTCGGTCGAACCATGGTGGAATCGAAACCGGCTTTTTTTCTCGTCGGGAAGTCTGCACCAATATTCCAACGCCGAATTGAGCATTCGGTAGGTGCCGACGATATTGGTTTCGATGAAGGCGGCGGGCCCGTCGATCGACCGGTCGACATGGCTTTCGGCGGCAAGATGCATGACGATATCGATGTCGTCACGATGCAGCACTTCCAAAATAGTCCTGTCATCACAGATGTCGGCGTGCTCGAATCTGTAGTTGTGGGCATTCTCGATTGGTCGCAACGAGGCAAGATTTCCCGCATAAGTCAGCTTGTCGACGTTGGTCACCCGGTAGGCCGGATTGCTGCACAAATGCCGGCACACCGCTGAGCCGATAAAGCCGGCCCCTCCGGTCACCAGAAAATTCATCCCGCCTTCCTCACACAAAGACTGTCGTGCAAACACCTTGATGGCGGTGGGCGCCGGCGTATGCAACGCCTTTCGACACCGGGATTTGATTATGTTTTGGCCGTAGGTGCCCGATCGATCCGCTACGACGAAGTTCCGATAGGAACAAACAGCTTGTCCCCGTTGTGGTCGACCTCGATCAATTTGTTCTTCTGCGCTAAGCGGTCTGAAAATCCTTTGTGAAAGATAATGGCGTTCATATAAGCAAACGTCATTGCAAGCGCTTCGGTCCGCAACGGATAATCAACCAGTGAGTGAATGAGAAGAAAAAACACCGAGAGAAAAGCCGCTTTTTGAAGTGGATCGCTCCGAATTCTATAGAGCGCTATACCAAGCGTAACGAAATACAACACCATCAATATAATGGCAGGGATTCCTCCTTCGAAGGCCATTTCGAGATAATCGTTATGAGCATGATTAACATACTTCTTAAAAATCATCTCTTCTTTCTCGTATATTTGATAAGCCTTTTGAAAGTTTCCGAACCCAACACCCGTTGCCAAATTGTCTTGGATCCCTTCAACAGTGGTGCGCGCAAATTCTCGCCGCCCGAAGGCCGGATCAATCGCATCGGCGTCGATCTTTGTCCATGCGCCTATCGTGTAGACTGAAAGCGCTATGAAAATCGCCAGAACACTCAATCCCCTCACCTTCGAGCGTGCTGAGAGGAAGACGATGGACAGTACGGTAATTGCCAACCCGATCAGAACACCGGCACGCGATCCGGCTGCCAAAAGGAGCAGTAAAAGCGTGACCAGCCCGAGCGATCCGGACACAAGATGTCCGCGGAATAGACCGTAATAAACGACGAAGGGAATAGAAACAAAAAGCAAAGCCGCAAAATGATTCTGGTTGGCAAAAAGCCCGGCAGTGATCGTAAACGGCAACAATCCCTCAATGACGATGTCGTCTGAGAGAGAATACTGAATCGCTCCCGCCAAGCCGTTGCAGATGACGCCCATCAAAAAGAACGGCAGAAGGCCTTGGACCTGCTCGGTGCGCAAACGCAATACGCTCAAAAAAAACGCCGCTAAAGCCGCCAGATACAACAGACATTCGATCGTCCGTCCAACTCCGACACTGACGAAGCGGAAACCGCTTTCCCCTACCAGCGATGGATCTCCGAGCAACACCTCCGGTCGCGACCCGATAAGTACGCCAGCAGGCAGCGGCACGATTTGTAGAATCAACCATGCAACAGCGAAGATAAGCAGCCACAGAACAGACTGGGGGATTTTCTGGCCTGAGGTCTGGGAAAGGACTGCCGCCGCCGAGATGATTGCCCCGACCTCAATCAGCGTGTCAGTATAGAGCCCGCTTGCCGTCCCTCCGCCGATCAGCAGCGATAAAAACAGGACCAATCCAAGGACATATTTATCCCATTCCGAGGCTCGATCGCTCAAGATGAAAGTCTCTCAATGCTAAGCTTGTGCATTACCAACGTGCCGACATAACGAAAGCGCCAGCTCTCAGCAATGGCGGCAGTCTCCAGCTTCAACAGTTGCATGGGGCACCCAGTCGGTCCAACGGAAAACTCTCGACTCAGGGACTCGCGATTGTATGTACCCTCCGGAATTTCAAACCGTGCGATTTCGCCGGCCGGACCCAAGCACCTGATCGACCAGAATAATTCCTTTGGAAGCTTTAGATTCCTTGCGGAGGCAATCAGAGAAATCTTATACGAGCCGGGAGGCAGTTCAATATACTGCTGAAGAGCAGCATTCCTGACCGGCGTATTAAAAAAACGGACCGTCGCTCCACCCTCACCCTGGATCGCGTCCTGAGATGTTGCAAACGTAACTTCCAGTCCCGACTGATCGCCAATTTGCCAATCGAAAGGTTTACCGCTGGGCGCCGGTTCAAAGGTGCTGTTGAAAACATACCCACCTAACTTCCGTTCTTCATCAGACAGGCTGAAAAGAAACAACCGATATGCTGCTTCATACTTCTTCTGGCGAATATAGCCATTGATCACAAATGATAATTCGTTCGATTTTGGTGGTGCGCTTGATCCAGTCAAATCAAGCAACAGCTTGTTTGCGGAATCGAGCCCTTCTGGACTGCTACCAAGCGTGGCGAACAGACTGGTTCTCCAAGGCGCCTCCGCTTTGATGGCTGCCAGCATAGCCTGGTATCCGTCAGGGTTCGAAAGGATTGTCGGCAGACCCTCGGCGATAGCCGGAAATCGATCTGGCCATCGCCGTAGCAGTATATCGATCTCGCCAACAGCCTTGGACAGATCGCCTGTCTCGATCGAGTGACCGATCGACCTCTGGAGCGCATGGATTTCGGTCTTGGATAACTTTCGAGCTTGATCGAACAGCTCATAGGCTCGGTCTTTTTCGCCCTGCCGGTATTTGATCTCACCAATCAGGCTGTAGAGACGCGCATCTGCTAGATTAAAGCCAAGCGCGCCTTCGGCCTTGGCAAGCAATGCGTCGAGATCAGGAGCGTTGGCTGCGTCGTTCAGGTCGTCGGTGATCTTGCTTATCAAGGCATTGACGTTCAACGGATAAAGCGTGAGGGAAACGGCTGGCGTCTCGGTTTCAAGAAACCGACTTAGCCCGATCGACGAAGCCGCCAACACTAGAACGGATGCGACGAACCAAACGCTTGAACGCCGGAGATTTCGCATAAGCGGGCTGGTCTGCTCCATCATCGACTTTGCCCTCAAGTTTCGGGGTGCTCGTGCCGTAGTCGTAATACTGGTAATTCATATATTTGTAGGCGTAATTGTAGTCGAACTTATTCACTGCAAACTTCGACATCGCGGCTCCGACCACGTTCGCCCCGGCAGCTCGCAGGCGCTTCAACGCCGTCTTCGCCGACTTGCGTGTCACCTGATTAGTAGAGATGACCATCAATGTGCCCTCGGCAAGCCGGCTGAGGATGGGGGCATCCGAAAGGCCGACGACGGGCGGGGCATCGATTATAACAAGATCAAAGCGCTTGCCGAGATTGGTAACGATCAGTGCCATCTTCGGCGACGAGAGCAGGTCCGCAGGGTTCGGCGGGATCGTTCCAGAGGTCAGAACGGTTACATTTGGGTACTTCGTCGGTCTAAAAATGCCTGCCAGATCCTCCTTGCGGACGGTGTTTGTCAGCAGATTGCTCAGTCCGATTGTGTTGTCGAGACCAAACAGCCGATGAAGATTCGGCTTTCGAAGATCGCCATCGACAATGAGAACTCTTGCACCGAGTGCGGCAAAATCCTGCCCGAGTTTGAACGAGGTGGTCGACTTGCCTTCTGACGGTTCCGAACTCGTGACCAGCAACGATCGCGGTGCGCCCTCAGCACCGGAGAACTGCAATGACGTTCGAAGCGAACGGTAGGCTTCGGACAGTCCTGATTTCGGATCGGCGATGCTGGCAATGAGTTCCCGGTCATCGACATGCGGCAAGATGCCTAGCATAGCCAATCCCAATTCCTTTTCGATCTGCTCAGGATTGGTGAAGGTGTTGTTCAACAACTCAATGATATAGATAATTGACGCGCTCAGAGCCATGAAGAGGCCAAGCGCGATCGCTAGATTGATGCTCAGGCGCGGAGAATAAGGGCTACTAGGCTGCGTCGCGAAATCAACGATCGCGGCGTTTTGAGACTTGAGCTCGGAGCTGACTCCAACTTCGTTCAGCTTGGCGATAAGATTATCGTATTGCGATCTATTCGAATCAACCTCGCGCTTCAGGATCGTATATTTGATGTTTTTGTCGTTGAAGATAACTTGTTGCTTTTCCATCTCGGCGAGTTTGGACCTAAGGTCAGCCTCCTTATTCTGGGCCTCCTGGTATTTCTGCCGCAGCGAATCGGTTATGGTCAAAACGCCGTTGTTATAAAGCCGTTGCAACTCCTTGATCTGCGACTGAAGCTGCTGCATTTCTGGAAAACCTGGCTTCAATATGCCTAGCTTCTGCTGATACTGGCTGGTCAAATCCGCCAATTTCTCGCTGAGCTTCTGCAGACCCTCGCTTTCCAGGACGGGACCAAGGCTCGACCCGCGACCTTTGTCGATTTGATCCACGACCCGTCCGGCATCGAGACGATCTTGGATCGCGGTCGCGAGCGCCGTGTTCAAGGCCTCGATGTTGGACCCAATCAGCGACTTGTCGTCGCCGGTGATCGTGATGCCCGCATCCTTTGCATAAGCGACCAGTTCCTCTTCGGATTTCTGAAGCTTTTGCTTTACCTGCAATACCTGTTCTTGGATAAATTGCCGTGCCAGGTCCGACGTCTCGCTGGTCTGATCGAGGCGTTGATCGATAAAACTTTGCGCGACCTGGTTCGCTATATCACTTGCATACTTCGGATTCTGATCGGCAAACGTGATCGACAAGAGGCTCGTGTTGGTGACCAAACTTACAGTGAGGTCATTTAGAACGCGACTGATCGCAATCTTCTCGCGCTCCTCCGGGGTTTTCTCTTCAATGGAGGGCGATTTGGAAATTCCGAACGCACGATAGAAAATATTGCTAGGCGAAAAGCTCGGCGTCGGAAACAGGAAATCGGGCTTTTCGCTGAGACCCAGTTGGAAAACCACGCGCTGGGCCAATGCGCGACTTTTCAGCTTTTCCCGGGCGGTTTGAAAGGCCCGTAGGTCGCCGTTTTCAGAAACCACTTCAATGTCCTGGAAAACCTTGGCCGAAGGAACCAGCACTTCTAATTGCGATGTTGCCTGATATTTTGGCGTCTGCATCATGGTAACGACGACGCCAGCGACAAGCCCGGCAGCCGCCATCATGACGATTAGCCAGCGATACTGGACAACGTAAAAAAACAGCTTGAGGGGATTGAAACCCTCGTCCTGCTCGGAGTAATCGCGGCCGTACGAGCTATAGTTTTGCGCACCGTCATAATATAGGTCGGCGGACAAGGCTTGGCCATGTCCTGGCCCCCCAATTTGATGCTGTCTGCTACGATCGAGCATGGCGCGAGGTAATCCTACGTTTGTCTGACTGGCTGCGATTTACAATCACGGGATTACAGCAATGCGGGCTGCACTAGAGGCGACGCCGAGGGCGTCCTTGAGATTGTTCAGCGCAATTTTGGATTTCGAGGCGAAGACGACAATCTTGTCACCACCATAGATGCGTGGATTGCGGCTCTTGCCAGCACGGATTTCCTCCACATTGTAATTTGCGACCAAGGTGTTTGGGCCGATATTGCGATAGACAAAAACCTTTTTTGCATCTCCAACGGCATTAAACCCTCCGGCGAGGGCTATCGCATCGATGAGAGAAGAATTGCTTGACACGGGAAAGATACCGGCCCTGGCAACTTCGCCATCGACGGTAATGCGCTGTCCGATCGATTCTTTGACGAAAACCGACACATCGGGCGACTGCAGATAGTTGGCGCCGTAGGCCGTTTCGATTTCCTGCTCCAGCTGACGTACAGTCTTTCCCGCCGCGCTGATGGTTCCGATCAATGGAAGCGAAATTTGCCCACCAGCGTCGACCTGAACGGTTCTGTTCAGATTGTCGACCTGGAACACATTCACCTCGAGCACATCATTTGGAGACAAAGGCTGCTCGTTCCCGTTCTGGGTGTTTTGCGGCGCAGGCAGGTCTTTTACGACCTGCAAAGCACCGCCGCCAGAAAGCGGCGCCGACGATGAAGTCAGCTGTAGCGCATCGACCGAGGCTGGCGAAGTCGCTGACGTTGACGAGGTGCTCGTGCAGGCAGACAGTGCAAGTGAAGCCAGCAAGACAAACGCTATACTAGTATGATTTTTTGCCAGACGATAAACACCCATCACGCTGTCCCGCCCTTCAGAAAGCGACCCAATCCCGCAAAGCGACCAACATTGCTGGGGCTTGGTTTTTTCGCACGCGCCTTTCCGACAGGCTCGAGAGGCCGGTTCGCCAATATTTCACCTGGACGCTTCAACACCATATTGCGGGCCTCATCATCACCACATCGCTTCGCGGCAGCGGCGACTGCCTGCGACAGCCCAGGACGCCGGCGGGTGGCGCTGTGGGTGTCCGACGCGATAATATCTACCCTGCCTTCGTCAATCAGCTTTTCCGAATAGTAAAGCGCCGTGCGTCCAAAAGCACCAATAATCGAGTCTGCCGTAAGCTGAATAAGGCAGCCCACTGCATTCAATCTCTCGACAACGTCGTAATTTCCCTTGATCCAAGTCAGCCGCTCGGGATGGGTAAGAATCGGAATAAACCCGGCCCTTATGAGGCGCAGAGCAAGATCTTCTAGTCTTGGCGGCAAAACGTGATACGGCGGCTCGAACAGAAAATAGCGTGATCTGTTCAAGGTCGGCACGCTGCCGCGCGTCAATTGGTCGGGAAGATCCGGCGCTACGTGCACATCAGCGCCAACGTAAAGAGAAAGCGATATGGCCGCGTGGCGTAGCGCCTGATCCAACTCTTGAACTGCTCGAGCAATATTTGCCGATCCGTTTTCGTACACGCCTGGCAAGATATGCGGCGTACACGCCATATGGGTCGTGCCATCGGCCACTGCTAACCGCGCCATTTCAAGCGATTCAGCCAGATTGGGTGATCCATCGTCGAGGCCAGGCAAGATATGGGAATGCAGGTCGATCATTGGCGCTTCCGGCTGCACCGTCGCAGCGTGGCAACTTCGCCTCCCATAAGCACAAATGCGTCACCCGCGGGATCGCGAATGACGCATCTAGCAAGGTTACGCATTGCGGGAGATGTCAGATTCAAGCTATTCGCTGGCAGCGTTGTCGTCATTTTGCAAGCTAATGACCGGCGTTGCCGCGCCGCCTGTCACATTGCCACCCCGCCGGGCGAGCCGAATTCGCCCGAGACGAAGCGCATTCAATTGCAGCTCAAGCAATAGAGCGGTATGGTTGACGAAATCCATCAATGTCCCGACTCCAGCCGGCGCACAAGGCTAAGGCAAAGAGGCACCGGCAGCAAAATTAGCAGAGGCAGTCACATGCCTCTGCTACACTGCCTACTGCGCCTTAAGGGCTGACGCCACCGTCGCCGTCGTCATCATCCTGCGTCGCAGCAAGGATAGCAGCCGCACCAGCCATGCCCGCAAATATAAAGAGCGGAGTGTTGGACCGGCGGTTTGTGTCCGATTCAATCTGAGCCGTATGCTCAGAGCCCAACACTCTCAGGCAGATATTGTTCTCGACACGGGAAATGTCGAGGCTCGAGTTCGCTGGCACTTCCAGGTTGCAGCCACCGACATTGACGGAAGCCGATCCTTTAGCACCGACTACTACGCGGCTACCAAAATCCAGAGCATTTCCCGGCTTGGCAGGGCCATAGCCGGCGGCTTGCGAAACCATCACATCGCCATTGGCGCGCCCGATCGAACCAATCGATTTGGCCGCCCCCTGATAAGTCGTCGTACAGGTGCACGACGTGTCCTGAGCAAAAGACGAAACCGGACCGAACCCGATCGAGGCGACAAATCCGGCCAACGCAAATTTTACAGTAAGATTCATTCGTTTCGATCCTTTTTGTCCCGCCGTACCTCGGCCCCGCCCAAGCACTAAGGTAATGAATAAGCGCGTAACAGCTTTTTGCATTGATTCCAACCTGTTTCGCACTTGCGAGATAACTTTTTGGTTTCCGCTGTGTTGCATTGGACACACTTATTTAGCTGACTTGAATGCTCCATCGTCGCTACCGATAGAAACTGGGGGCTTGTCTAAACGCGTTCGGGGGTCCTCTTCGCCCAAATAACCTCGGGCGCTAGTCGTTTGGAGGACGAATGTGGTGTTCGGGCAAATTTCGCGTCTTTGAGGCCGCCATCGCACCTATGCCTTGTGCGGGCAAGCGTCGCCAGAGGTATCGCATCGCCCAACTCTTCGCGCCCAGAAGATCGAGCTACCGGCCTGTCGAGCAGGATTTGTAGATCGAGCCCGACTGCGCAGGCAGCCCGCACAGTATGCCATTTTCGGCAAGCGTCGCCGCGAAATCCCTGCCATCGGGCGTAAAGCACTGCACAACGACGGCACCACCAAATTTTGACGCGACATTACCGTCGCAAGGCGTCCCTGTCCCCACAGGTTTGCATTTCAGGGCAAGCCCTTCGTAGTCTCGGCGGGCGACCTCGGTCACCATGGCACGTATGGATTGCGGTTTCGCAAACGCAACACCGCACAGGAGAATCTTACGGCTGCCAACCCTGAGGTCGTCGATTGCTGGAATCGTAAGCTTGCCACTAAACGCATCAAATGACGCGCTCGGCCTAGGCACCGGCGCATTCGGCTTGTTCTTTTGTATCAAAATGATGCTGAGAAAGCTGACGCCAAATGCCAATGCGAGTAGCGAAAGCAAGCCTATCTTCTTGAACGACAAGATCCCCTCCGCTTACGCACTGCTCTAGGCACCCCTACGTCTCTTCCATTTGCTCGGAGACGGATAGCCTGCTTCTGACGGAAATAGGCTCTCATGCGGGCCTATCATGACGAGCGTTGAACCACTTGTCACGGAACCGGAGCGGGTAGCACACTGGCTTCGTAAGGCAGGTTTCGAGGTTGTTTTAAAACTCGCTCCACTCGCCCTCGAGCGTCATCCACCCGTCTCCAGTCCCGCCGGTCCGTGCGGCCATTAGCTGGCTACCTACAACGCCAAAACGTACAAAGTCCTCGAAGCCGGATGAAGGGAGGGCCGGCCCAACCCATCCCCAGTGAATATTATCACCGGCACGATCTAGCGCAATTATGTACAATCCCACAGTGACTGCGTCGGCCGAGCGCTTTGTTGCAGTGACTCTGACCCACCCATTGCTGTTCGCGGAAATGCCCGTAGCAGTCATTGTAGTTCCGAGCGCAAGCCGCCCCGTCTTCTTAATGCCTGGCTCGTCGCGGCGGACCGCCATTGCCGCGGTGTTAATTGTTCCGGCAAAGCAATTCAGCAGCGCAATGGAGCAGCCGTTTGATTGGCCGTTCCCATCGATCAAGTTGCTCCGCGATGGATTTCCACCGCGAATAATAATATTGCAATTTGGCGCCATCAATCGCGCAAAAACACCATCTACCTGCCCCAAGCCATCGGTAGATTTACTAATCTTGTCGATATCGAGCTCAGTAAATATGCCGCTAGAACTGTCAACAAGGATATCAATTGGCAATCCGTACTCGGCGACGACCGCCGAGCCGCCGCCTTGTGTGCTTGATTCTGCAAGCTGCGTCCCGCGCACGATGGAATAGGTGTTAGCGTCAATCCTCCTGATAATAGACTTACCATTCGCCGCTATATCTCCAACGAGGGCAGCTCCTTTAATGTTAATTTCGTCACCGGTTGAGAGACCGTGACTTTTATGCACCACGGTAACTGTCGCCGATCCCTTGAGAGTGGTGAAGGGATCGATGTCGAGCGAAACAGGAGCCACTGCTGGTTTGACGCGCCCGTTTTTTTCGAAGTGATTCGCACCTAACATCTTAACTCGTATCTTGTTAACATACAGACCGGCCCCATCATTCCCTTCAATCGTCGCGGATTCTATGGTTAGCTCGGACAGACTAGTTCCAATATTCTCAAGATGGATGGCTGTAACCGTAGTTCCTGAGACACGGATATTGTTGATTGTCGAGCCATTCATTCCGGCGTTGGCCCGCCAATAAATTCCGCGTTTTCCTCCTTGCAGAATCACGGATTGCATCACGCCAGCATACATAGGCATCGTCGAGTTGACGCTTGCTATTACCGGATTAAGACCTCGGATGTTCCGGAAATAGCTGCCTTGCGTAATGACCGCCGAACCGCCACCGGCATCAAATAACACTCCGTTATCGGCGGTACCACTACCGTCAATTTGAAAATCTTCCCATTGAACTACTATATTATTCGACGTGTTGGCATGAAAAACCGCGTCAATATTTCCAATGGCCTTAAACGTCGACGCATACATGCCCGCACCGCGGATAAAAGTATCTCCGACAATTAACGCCTTAACCGACGTCTTGTAAGTTCCCTTCCTTGCGATGAGACGAAACCCATTCGATTGACAGTAAGCGTTGGCGTCCGGCCAACGAGTCCCATTGTCGGTCGAATTATCTCCCACCAAACCTAGCGCTTCGCAAGTGATCTCACCGCGCGGTACTATGAGTTCGCCCCATCTTCCCGCACCAAGGGCAATCTTTCCGAAGTGTGCAGGTTCCGAACTTCTGACTGCATAAAGCCAGCCGCCACCATCATCAACAGCGTTGTAGCCACGCGTTTCGAAAGCAGCCAGCCCAGTGGGGAGATTGAGTGCGGCCATGCCAACCGCTGTATCATAGACAGGGACATTGCCTTGGCTGACGGCATCCGATGCGTATCCAGCGGCTTCATCGCGAGCCGCTACGGTTCGCTGAGCGACACCAGAAAATACGGCCGCAGGCGGAACGGCCTTTAAAAAGGAACGGCGGGTGGTAGTCGGCGGTTTCACTGCTGCTTCTGTCGCTCAGGTCCCAATTGGTAGCGGATGGAAAACCCGCGTCCGAGTCAAATGCCTGTGAGCCGGATCACGAACTTTTTGCCTCTGAAACTCGTCCCATCGGGCGGAGACGACGCATTCGGTCTTACCAATACAGCACCTATCAAAGTAGACGCATCGCACCAGCAATAGGACGGCAAAAAAGAGGCAATGAAAGGCGTTTGATGACGGCACAATGCGATTTGGGTGAAACGGAATGGCGGATTGTGAAGCGTTTGCTCCCGCGTCTGGGCCTGCCCCTGGGCAGAGACAGTGGTGTAATCGCCGCCTGGCAAGGGGTTTTATATGCGCTGAGAACGTGTTCGCCGTGCCGCGAACGGGCTAGACGACTGTCTAAATGACTTCAATCGTAGGGCTCGCCAACACCTGTGGCTGCCGATGTCTGAAGCATTGGCGGCGAGCCCACCTTATTCGTTCCAATCTCATGACAGTTCAATGATACGGGCCCGAGGATGCGATCGGCACGCCGTCTTAATAGACGACACATGAAGCTTAGTTCTCAGCCCGCCATAAGACCGGCCGATGGCGCTTTCGGCCACCCTTTCAGCCAGCTGCACGTCACTTTCGGAGATTCATTTCGGGTAGAAAAATAGATTGGCGCCGTGTCCCTGCCGCGAAGCGCGCTGCACATAGTCATACTGCTCCATCAGTTCAAATGTTTTCTTCCGATCTGCGGTCACCTCACAATACAACCTAGGCCGGATCGTAGAGAGGATCTTCTTCATTCCGCCTAACACCAAATTTTCTGCGCCCTCAACGTCTATCTTCACGACCGACGGAGGCACGCAATATTCAAGAAGATAGTCCAACTCAAACGTTGGAACAAGAACGGCCGATCTGGCTCCGCCGGATTGAGTGCTCCCAGCCACTTCCCCGAGGTGATTTGACGCTCGGCCGCGAGCGGCGATTAAAAACTTCTGAATACTTATTCTGTTAGATGCTGCTACGGGAACCACCTCGATCCCGTATTTGCGATTCTCGTCTAACTCAAAAGTCTTTCGCAACATATTTACTAACCAGAGATCAGCTTCTACTGCCACTACCTTCCCAGTCCCAGATCGAAAGGCTGAAGCCAGGCTGAACACTCCCATATTGGCTCCAATATCCCAGACAGTATCTCCAGCCCCTACAAGTTCATCGACGGCGTGCAACAGTTGAGGGTCAAAGGCGGCACGACCCGGCTTAAGTACCTTCAACTGCGCATCAGGGCTGACATAGATGGGCAGCGAACCATACTGCTTAGGCAGGCGCCTTCTGAAGATCCGATTTCTGGTCAACAGCTCAACTATGTGCCGCACGGGACCTCCGCCTTATCGCTCAAAGAAACACCAACGACGCGCACCATTGCGCATTCCTCAACGATCTCTACAATCGCGTGAAATATTCAATGGTCTTCTTGAGACCTTCGCGCAGTTGAACACTTGGTTCCCAACCAAGCATCTCACGCGCCTTTGCCAGGTCCGGGCGTCGTTGACGTGGGTCGTCTGCCGGCAATTCTTCAGTCACTATCACCGACTTCGAACCCGTCAGTTCTATAATTGTCTCGGCAATACCCCTGATCGAGATTTCGCTATCGTTACCTAGATTAAGCGGCCCCGGGTATTCGACCCCGTCATCCATAAAATCGATGAAACCTTTGATCAAATCGTCAACGTAGCAAAACGACCTAGTCTGCTCACCGTCCCCGTATATCGTAATCGGCATCTGGTTCAGGGCTTGAACTATGAAGTTCGAAATAACACGCCCGTCAGCCGGATGCATTCGCGGCCCATATGTATTGAAAATTCGCGCCACTCTAATATCGAGTCCCACTTGTCTGTGGTAGTCAAAAAATAGAGTCTCCGCACAACGCTTGCCTTCGTCGTAACAGGATCTTGGGCCAATTGGATTTACATTTCCCCAATATTCTTCGACCTGCGGATGCACAAACGGGTCGCCATAAACTTCGCTGGTGGAAGCCTGAAAGATTCTGCATTTAAGCCTCTTTGCAAGTCCAAGCATATTAATCGCGCCATGCACAGATGTCTTCGTAGTTTGAACTGGGTCGTGCTGATAATGAATCGGAGACGCTGGGCAAGCAAGGTTGTAAATCTCATCAACTTCAACATAGAGCGGAATCGTGATGTCGTGGCGGATGAATTCAAACCTTGGATGAGATGCGAGGTGTTCGATATTTTTCTTGGTACCCGTAAAGAGATTGTCAACGCACAGGACTTCGTTTCCTAACCCGATGAGCTTGTCGATCAGGTGAGAGCCAAGGAAGCCTGCACCACCCGTTACGAGAACCTTCTTTGCACTTTGATAAAGTCGTGGCACTACTGCTCTCCAAATTAAGACTGGGTGAACCGAGAATTATTTCCAATGTCGACGTTTTTCTTTTTTTCCTCCTCGTACTCAAGGATGAGATTTCTTATAGTATGAAAATACCACGTTTTATAAAAGGCGTATGAGAAGCCTGGCCATCCATCCAATACCCCCCCCTTCAAAATGTAACTAAAGAAAAAGTAAGCAAACGCATACCATCGGGACGACAAGTATCTGTATTTTACACTTTGTCTCTTTGTTAAAATATTTTGGGTCGCCCCTGACCGAAGTAGCATATATCGATTGGCCTCCCACTTGGCATATGCTTGGTGACGGCCTATGAACCTGTCTATGCCCCGGAAGTCGCGGTGATCGATTAAGGTCTCGATCGCTCCGACCCGACCCGCGAGTATAGGATGCTCATGGACTTCCATGTCCAAGCTACTCCATCGATCTTCCTCAATACGCTCGTACAGGCCCGCGCCCACTCGAAATAAAGCCAACTTCTTTTGTGCTACACCGAACTTAAGCTCCCTTCCCATAAAGTAATTCCTGTATTTCAACCAGAAGCCGACATATTCGTCTGACGCCGTTCTTGCATTCACTTCATCGCAGAATACATCATCAACTACCTCGTCGGCATCCAGAAAAAACACCCAGGGAGTCGTGATCGCATGATTAATTAGCACCCAATTTCGTTTCTTTGGGTAAAGGCCATTCCATCGAAAATTAACTATCTCAGCTCCGTTCTTTTCGGCTACCGCAACCGTCTTGTCCTCGCTTCCGGAATCCACAACAATGACCCGCTCAAACCTGCCAAGCCTTTCCAAACACCTTGGCAAATTATCTTCCTCGTTCTTAACAGGAACGATGACGGTAATGGGAATCCTCTGCACAGTATTGCCTTTAATCAACTCTTGACTCGACTCTTGCTTCGTGTTGTTACGATCTTTAAGGCCAAGTCAAAATCCATTTCCCAGAGCGCTCGACACTTGGCCCCGTTTAATTCATCTTTCGGCGTCCGACACTGCGCGCAGGATTGCCAACTACAATGTCATACGAAGGAACACTTCGCACGACCACGGCTCTCGCACCTACTATAGCCATAGATCCAATTTCCACCTTTGGGCCCACGAACGCTTCTGCGCAGATCCATACGCCGTTCGACACACGAATGGTCGCCTTGACGAGTGGCATCGACGGGTCACGATAGTCATGAGTTCCCGCACAAAGATGCGCTCCTTGGGAAATGGTCGCCTCCGCCCCAATGCTAATTGGCCCAAGCGCATACAATGTAGCCCTGGAGCCTATGGCAGCGTTGTCTCCAATCGATATATTCCATGGCATCGAAATGCGCACATCTGGATATATATGCACATTCCTTCCGACCTTAGCTCCAAACAATCGCAGTAAGAATACTCTCCATTTCCAAAGTGGTCGCGGGCTTAAGTTGAATAGAGGACCCACCAAGCTCCACAGCACGCGTGCGAGTTGCTCGGCTCTGCTCCACTTCCGTGCTCTCCGGTTCTCATTTACGTCGAGCATTCCAGCCTTAACTTTGATTTCAACGCAGTTTGATTCGCCCGCGTTCACAAGTTTTTGTGATTATCGGCTCAATCCTAAGCCTTGACCAGATTCAAGCACACGATATTCCTACGAGCAAAACAATTCCTCGTATCCACTATCAATTTGGCGTGTTCAGCTAACAGTCTGTAATCGATTTGGTCGTGATCTGTCGCTATAAGCACCGCGTCATAATTCGAAAGCGTATCTGTCGTTAGTTCGACGGATTTCCACCCAGACAAATCTGGATGCTCTCGAGTCTTTGGAATCTCCTGGACGTGGGGATCATGATAGTCTACGGAAGCACCTCGTTTCACCAACGTCTCAAGCATTACAAGCGTCGGACTTTCCCTAATGTCGGATACGTTTGGTTTGTAGGCCAGTCCAACAATTAAAATTGCCGCACTACTGAGAGAAATCTTCTGCCGCGTGTCAAGAGACTGCTCGAGCCTAGATATTACATACCGCGGCATTGCTACATTTATTTCACCTGAAAGTTCAATGAAACGAGTTGAGAGACCGTATTCTCTAGCCTTCCACGTTAGGTAGAAGGGATCAACAGGGATGCAATGCCCTCCGAGTCCGGGTCCAGGATAGAACGGCATATACCCAAAGGGCTTTGTGGAGGCGGCGTCAATCACTTCCCAGATGTCAATGCCCATCGCATCGTAGATGACTTTTAGTTCATTGACGAGGGCGATATTTACAGCCCTAAAGATGTTTTCTGTAATTTTAACGGCTTCGGCGACAGATGGATTAGACACTACAACCACTTTATCAACTACATTGCCGTAGAAAGCCTCCATAAGCGCAGACGCCTCTCCGCCGTCGCCGCCTACTATTTTCGGGATATTGACAGTTGAATATTTCTTGCTGCCGGGGTCCTCACGCTCTGGCGAAAACCCGATCCAGAAATCTATTCCCGCCCTGAGCCCGCTTCGTTCCAATATCGGTTTTACAACTCCCAATGTTGTATCTGGGTATGTTGTGGATTCCAGGACAACTAACTGTCCAATACGCAAATAACGTGAAATGTTCTCAGCCGTGTCTTTGACATAGCTTAGGTCAGGTTCGCGCTGCTTCGAAAGGGGTGTGGGGACGCAAATGATAACTACATCGCAATCGGCCAAGTGTATAAAATCCCCCTCAGCTCGAAAGGTCCTTTCTTCCACCCTGGACTTCAGGTCACTTGAATTCACAGCGTCTATATAGGATCTGCCAGAGTTCAGCATTTCTATTTTTCTAAAGTCTGTGTCAAATCCGATTACGTTAAAACGCGCACGAGCCGCGGCGATCGCCAGCGGAAGTCCAACGTACCCGAGCCCAATAACGCCTACGACGGCTTCACGAGAGTTTATTTTGCGAAGCAATTCAGCCCCCTGCTCCTGTTTCATCGCCAAATTCGTAACCACTTCCCTGCCCTCAGTTTGGGTTCAAATGCTGGATCGTGAGAACACTGCGGGGCCGTCTCTGCAGCGCCAACAGTTCCGATTAGTCGCTTCCGGGCGCTAAAGAATGACCGTGGGCGGTGGGGATCCTCGACCTCGCAACCAACTATAGGCTTCGATCATTCGCTCTGCTATTCCAGACCATGCGAAATCGCGGATCATCCAATGCTGGCCGCGGGTACCCATTTCGTGAAGCTCGATCATTCCGGATGTGAGGGCGGCATGAAGCGCATGTTTAAGTGGCTCCACTCCCGGATCGACCCACCATCCACATCGGTGCGTCTCGAGTCCGCGCCACGGGGTCGCTTTCGTGGTAATTACGGGGGTTGCGGATGCTAGGCTCTCCGCAACAGTCATTGCGAAATTTTCTGATGCGGACGGCAACACAGATACCGCCGCTCTTCTATAGAGTTCGTACTTCTTTTCGCCATAGACCGGATCACCAAAAATGCATCGCTTTAGCCCGTGCTCTACGGCCTCTTGCTTCAACTTCTTGACATAATTTGGCTCACCTGGGCCCCGAATCTCGAGTGTCCAATTAGGAAAGAGGTCCTCTAGTTGAGCCCATGCCTTTAAGAGAGTCTCAATACGCTTGATCGGATGTAAGCGGCCGAGATACAGAACAACAGCCGAACGCTCACCGTCGCAACATGGCAATTCGGAGCGCTGCGGATGGGAGACCCCAACCCCGTTGGGTAAAATTACAACCGGTTGCCTTAGACCAAAAGCACGGATGTCCTCGTATTCTTGCTCGCTAGTAGCGTGAATAAGATTTGCTGCCTTGAGTGCTGATCGCTGCGCGATGATCCAAAAGACAGACTTTACCGCTCTTGAATATTCTAGAGCAGCCGGACTAAGCATGCCTCGAGGCGATACGACAAATGGAACTTTAAACGCTTTGGCGACCCGAGCTGGATAAACATTTGGCATCATCCACAGTCCGTGCGTGTGAAGTACCTCGGCCCCAGCTGCGACCTCGACCAACCCCTTCCTCATCTTGGAAGATAGGCCTAGTTTTTTAAGGTGCCCGAACCTTTCATAATCACGATTAAATTTTCGATTTCTAAATTTCCCGTCCGAGGTATCGATTGGGCCCCCTAATGAAAAAAGCTCTACTTCCCTTCCAATTTTCTCCATTGCCCTAGCAAGCTGTAAGACAGAGTACGAGGGACCAGAGGCCTCCGCTTCGATTGACGCAACGATTTGTACTATTTTCATCCGCTTCTCAAAACAGTACTCACTGCAATTAAAATTTCGTCAGGCCCGTGAGCTGCCTGACACTGTCAAGAGCGAAACACGATATTACCGGATAAGCCATCAAGCTTTTCCTGATCGAATGTCACGGCACGATAACCAAAGGTCTCCATAAATGACACGAGGTCCGCAGATGTGTACCCGAATGCCTTCTGATTAATCTCACTGGTTTCTAGAACGATTACTCTTGGCTTGAGTTCAGGGTTACAAAGAACGGTTTGGGCGCCTCGCATTACAGCGAATTCCGCTCCCTCGACATCAATCTTGATCAGATCTGCTCTACGCCCTGCAGCCAAAAGAAAGTCGTCCAACCGCCTCTGCGGGACCGTGATCATTGATCTTACTGCGCGTCGCTTTGTATCACGAAGTCCGGAATAGCCAGAGTCACCGGAGCGAAAAAACTGGGCATCTCCGTCGGTGTCTGAGAGCGCCACCTTAGCGACTTTGCTGCCGTCGTATCCATTTAACTCAATGTTGAATTCTGCCAGACTGGCGATCAATGGATCCGGCTCAAAAGACAATACTTCCCCTCCCTTACCAACTAATTTCCAAAGGTAGCAGGAGATATAGCCAAGGTTGGCTCCAACATCGACGCAAAAACTGCCTTCAGACACTTCTTTATCGAAGTAATCGAGAAGTTCGTTCTCATAGGCTCTATCCCAGTACAATCTCCAACCGACTGTCTCATGAAGCGGCACTACGATCGCAAGCCCGCGTAACCTTACGGTTGCAAACGTTGGCTCTATTGGCTTTTTGAAGCTTCCGATTCGGGACCGAACATTTCTAAATATTGACACGCATTTTCCCTATCTATAATTCCTGTCCAGATGCTTGCAACAACTCAAAACGCCCGATCCGCATCCCAGCAGTATTTCTGGGCATTGCTCCGACCTTCAGATGCTCGGTCGGAGAGTTCGACGTTCCTCGCAAAATGCAATCGCCGCCTCGAACCCCTGCACCATGTTTTCGATATCCAGCTTCTCTATATAATACTTGCGGGCATTTCTTGCCATCTCTTCTCGTAGATCACTATTAAGCAAGCGCTCCATCACCTGTGCCAACTCATTGGCGCCACCGCGATAAAACAAGGAATTCTCGTTTTCCACACAATATTCGAACTCAGGCGCGTGCCGATTGCCAGGGCGAGTTACCACTGGAACGCCGGCCCAAAACGATTGAACGACAGAGAGACCGACGTGCCACGGCGACACAGTTGCGATCGCTCGATCAAGGAATTTTTTCAGTCCCTCGGGTGTACTCGTCCTAGGATGAAATTCAATGCGGTCAGAAAAGCCACCCCTATGTGCCCTTGTTTTCATGGACGCCTCTGTCGACCCACTTCCGACCAATACGAGGCGCACGCTAGGGTGCTCTGCCGCTACGATAGCAAAAGCGTCCAGAAGCTCCATCAACCCCTTTTCATCGCGGTAGTCACCGAAGTAAAGGTAGCTGTCACGGCACACCGTCGGATCCGCTTCAAAGCACGCAAGCGCGATCGTATTTCTCGCTACAAAGAGTTTGTCATTTGCAAGCCAACGCGCAAATTGGTCTCTGCCGGACTCTGTGTAGAAGATAGAAGCCGTTACCCGGGCAGCCGCGATTAGCCGCAAGGGTCGTATAAAAAAACTGCCCCATCTTCTTCCGAAGCCATGACTCCAGATTACCACCTGACCACGGGAGCTGAAGATTATCGAAAGAAGCGATGGATTGCGAAGATCAAGGCCGGTAATCAGTATATCATTCTCTACATCAAATGGAATGTTCCACGCATGCTGTCCAAATTTCTTTTTGTCGAACTGTAAATGCATCCATTTGAAATTAGTCGGGCTTTTTGGTGGCTCCTGAGAACAAACGATCAAGTCCCTTCGCCGACTCGCAATTGCGTTAAATACCCCTATTCGATATTCGGCGATCCGCCTCTGTATTATATATATAGTCATATCACTCGGTCACTGCGGAGTACATCTATATTTGTCGCGCAAAAATCACGTCAACCTGATAGACGCGACCGGATTCCTGATCAGCGAAACCAGGCTCGATCGACCAGATATTAAACCCGTGATCAGAAAACCATCTCAGGGCTTCCGAGAACTCCCAGTAAGACTCGTACAATGGAACCAGAGATAGCTCCAATTCGACCACCTCCGCACGTACCATAGTCTCCATTGCGCCCTGAATGACCAGAAACTCTGCTCCTTGAACATCGCACTTTAGATACACCTTCTCGACGCCAGGCAAATTCTCCTTGCAATAGCTATCGATTGAACGCATCGGGACTGATATCCTGCTTTCCTCTCTCGCATTTGCTGCTCTCTCCGCTAGGGCCGTCATTGCAAATAGCGAACTCGAAGTGGTTCGCGAAGAGACGGAGAATTCTGCCGTAGCATCACGGTCGCCGATCGCAACCGGCACAACCGACCATCGATTTTGGCGGGACGCGCGACGGCGTAGCGCATCGAGGGCCTGAGGCAGAGGTTCAAAAGAGATCAGAGCCCCATCAAAGCCTGCCCTGTAAAGTGCATTTCCAAAGCCACCATAGTGTGCGCCCACATCGAGAACACAACCGACCTTTCTCTGCCGCAGCAACTCAATTCTTCGCGACCACGGGTCAGTATTCGGGCCAATTCGGGTTACGTTAAATCCGGCCTTTCGAAACACTTCCTTCAGTCTACTCATTTGGCGAGCCCTTCATGTTACACAAGGCGTGGGAACGCCAATAAATCTGGCAATTTTTCTGGCGCTACTCTGGACAGAGTATTCTTCGATTGCAAATTTTCTGACTTGTGTAGCCGCGGCAATCCATTGCGACTCTGGCTGGCGTAGAACCCCATCAAGCCTGTCAGCAAAACGATCCGGGCTTGCTACACCACTACAGCCTAGAACGGAAACGAGGTCACGCGGCATGCCTGCCGTATCCGTCGATAAAATAGGACGAGAATAAGACATATATTTCAATAGTTTTGAGGGAAAATTTGTGTCTGACGCTGAGAAGCTTGGGTCGCGAGGGTTCAAAAACGCATACGCGTCAGAGCACAAGGCGTCTAGCTCGGCTGCATTCAAAAACCCTGTGACTTGGGCGCCCATCTCTTTTAATGCAATCGCTGACTGCACGTCGCTAACCCGACCCGCAACAACAACGTCGATGTCTGACAGATCGATTCGCTTAAGTGCTCGAACCAGGAAATCAGATCCACTTACCTTGTCGACTCCGCCGACGAATACGAGCTTCTTCCTTGTTCCGACTCTTGGAGCTGAGACTTCCGCGACGTGGGAAACCGTCCCATGAAACGCCATGCAGCGCCGCCCCCCCAGCAGTGATCCTATGCTTGCGGGCAAATAGAGTAATCCACCTGTCGCCACTTTTGCGACTTCTTTGACTAAGTCTAACCCAGCTGAATTAGATGGCGCGTCGGGAACGATAACGACCACGCGCTGGACCAAGTTGCCGATGCGTTTAACTGCAGCTGCGGAAAGCGTTCCCTGCCCATAGACAAAAACGAAAGCCTCACGACTTACTTCGGCACAAACGGCTCTCTCCAGCGCACGGCTAATGGACCTGCGCTTGATAGCCGGAAGGTTGAGGAATCTCACCAGCTTCATCCCAGCCGAGGACGACTGGATCTCCATTCCAGGCTGCAGAAAAGGTCCACGTGGCCACGACGATTCGTTTGAAAACCAAAAACTTCTGTCCACACGACCAAACGTCTCCAACGCGTCAACCAAGCCTCGTATCCAAGCGGACGCCGCTGGTGAAACAAAAGGAAAACGGAGAACCTGCTCATCCGAGAACGTGGGCGCTATTAGAACAATTCGATGCATGCCATCCATCCTCTCCAGTGCCTTCACCTCCGTCTCTCGCGTCCATTGCGATCTGCTCCTGCCCGGCTGGTACGCCAATAACCGGGGCTCGCGATTTCGGAAGTTCCTACGGCCACCAGCCCGGGCAATGACCAGTAGCACAAGGATCCAATTAATCCAGGGAATAGTACAGAATTCTCCTTGAAGAAAAACAGTGCAAACAAAACAAAATGTAATGATACCAGAGGTCCACACCAATACTGGCCAGTATTCCTGATTCTCCTTACCATCTCAATTTGTAAAATGACAAATATCGCCGTAAATAATATTAATCCCAGAACTCCATTCTCCGCCACAATCATCGCAGCGCCTACTTCCGCAGCCATACTAAGGTCGCGCACCTCGAACGCCTTCCCAGCTCCAGAAGCATACCCGGTGAAATTTCCAAATGGCGACAAATTTATCCATTCGACAACAAATTTTAAGAAGACCGCATTTATTCTTTCGCCTATGTCTAATTGACCTTCACTTAGCAACACCATTCTGTCGCCGAAGATCACGCTGTTAACACGGTCCCAAAAGAGGGCTAGAGAAAGAACCGCTACGGGACTCGCCGCGAAAAGCGCGAAAATCAGACGACCGCGATGAACCCGAATTTCGATTGCCAGTAGAATGAAAGCGATAAAAATGGCACTAAATAAAGCACCTCTACGGGCGGTCATCCATATTACAGCGAGTATCATCAGAGCGATAGCCAACTGAACTAGCCGCTCTTTTGAACTTCTCGACCTCAACACAAGCGCCGAAGCAAAACCAAATGCACACAGTGATGCGATTGAGTTAACGGGCGCAGTAGTAAAATAGCCAGCAAGTGTTGCTTGTCCGATTCGAAACTCCTTCCCTGCTAGAACTTCGAGAGCGTTTGCCCTAAAAACGCTCGGCAGCGCGTCGTTGCCGAAAACAAGCATTACAAGGCCTAGGGGGAACTGAAGCGCTATGACCGAAACGAAAATCTTTGCCGCTCTAACAAGCTTCATTGAATCGCCTGGCCGGCCGTACGTCAGGAATGCCAACCCAAGCATCGGAGTCCCGGCGCCCAACAAAAGAGCTTGAATTCCGAGCATAGTGTCGATTGCAAACGCAGGAACAGCGTAAATCGCCACGAGCGCGATCCAACTGACGATCCATCCATAGGCCACTGAGGCTTGATTTTTGTTGACTTTGACAAGTCCGAAGAAAACAAGCGCCAGAAATATTGAGACTGGCAGTGCCTCAATTTGCACTGGCTGCGTTGGAGTCAATTTCCTGAAAACGCCAGCAACCGCAGGCCCAACAAGCGCGACCAGCATCAATCTGTCCACGCTCAGGCTGCTGCTCTTGCCGATCCGAGCGCCGCCCGGGCGCGGCCCAGCCGCCAGTGCTTGATTTCGGTGAGCCTCGGACTGAAATTTCATGTCCTCGTGCTCTTCCGCTTTCGCCAAAATATGAACGGGACGGTATAGAAGATTCGTCCCAGCGCGACGCCGGCTGCTCCCAGCAGCGATCCCAACGCCACAGCAGCCATAAGGTTAGCAACTGCCCCGCCAATGGTTAGCATATTTGCGTATCGCAACTCCCCTCGACCTATAAGCGAGAAGTAAGGAACGATGATCATCGCAATTGCCACATATGACAAAGTATATGAGCAATAAATAATCATAAGGTCCTGGTAAATAACGTTTGTTTGACTTAGAAGAATGACTAAAGGCGGTCCAAGGGCAATTGAAGCCAGTGACAGCGCAATTATTATACGATTTATATTTGCAGAACTTTTCATTAATATATTCTGAAAGCCAACCTTGTCGTTTGCACGATCTAACTTGATTAGCTCTGGCAGTATAGGTGAAAAATATGCTCTAGGAAGTGACTGTATCTGCTGGTTCATCTCACCACATAGGCTCGCGATCGCAACTATTTCGGCGGACACGAAATAACCAAGCACGATACGATCTGCTGACGAGTATAAGAGAGAAGAGATGTTATTTACCCATTGCAGAACGGAATAGTGAACGGCCGACGATAGCAATCCGAGCACCTCGTGGGGGCCAAATTTTTCAATTCCCCTTGTGGCCACAAACGCTTTCACACCTCCGCGCAAGACAATACACAGGAGGTTTATAACTAAAAGCTGAGTCAATGGAAAACTTAGCATTGCGGCCGTGGCTACACTTCCAATGCTGAATAACCGCGTAGACACCTCACACAGCGCATTCTCCTTAAAACGACTTTGCGCTCTCAGCGTCGCCGCGCATATCATATCCCACTGCAATGCAATCGCAGTGAGTACTGCAAGCAAGACAAATCTTACGATATCTATATGATTTTCGGTCCAGATCAGTGGTGGGTAACTGCGAAGGACAACACTAGACAGCGCGAACGCAATGCCACCTGCAAGAACTGAAACGGCTAAGCCGCCGAACACAATCAAGCTAATTGCCGCGGACCGCTTCGTGATATCGGCCTCGGCCGATATCAACTGAGTAGCAGCCATACCGACGCCGGGTGTTGCTGCACCAAGTACGCCCGCAAGCGATAAGTTGAAGGTCCACAGACCATAGCCACTCAAGCCAACAGAGTAGATCAGCGGGGCAGTTAACAGCAACTGCAAAGTAGGCATACTAATTTGCTCAACCAACGCCCAAAGTCCGGGCTTGGATATACCGGACAGGCGCCCCAAAAGCGCTCCTTTTCGCCTCCTTGCTGTCAAACTTTTCTATTCTCTAGTTCGGAAGTGGGTACTGGCTTCTTCCAGGTAAATTGCATGCTATGAATGCCAGCGTGAGCCAGCCTGCGCTCATATTTTGCCAACTAGAGTTCGGTATTCGGGCGATTTGCGCACTTTGTCCTGTGCCCATTCGACGTTTTTGACAAATATCGCGTTGCCATCCCCATCAAGCGTATCCCGCACAATTTCCCGTGTTCGAGGTTCGTACCTTATCCTTGTAAAGCCGCTTGCCGCGAGTGCGCCTCGGACAGAGTCTGCAGCGAAGCCATATCTCTTTTCTTGCCCATTGACCTCCACAATCACTGCCTGCAAGCTCTCCAGCTCAAGCGTTCTACTCGCCCCAGCAAGAACGGCAGGCTCAAACCCCTCAACGTCAATCTTAATCAAAACCGGCATTCTTCCTTCCAGGAGGTCATCGACTCTTTTGACCTCGACCGGGATGAATGCCTCTCCATCAATTGCTACTCGATTTCTTGTATCAGCATTGTTGATGAACCCAATTGATCCATCTTCTGAACCTGCGCCAACATTATGGAGCTCTACACGGCTGTCGAGGAAATTAATGGCAATGTTTCGGCGCAGATGAACAAACGTGGTTTCGATCGGTTCTATGCAGACACAAGGGGACCCAACTGCTCCCGCCGCCATCACGGAATAGGCGCCCACGTTCGCTCCAACGTCGACGAAGAGCTCTTCGGGACGCAAAAAATGAAGGACAAAGCCCATTTCCTCCCATTCAAGGAGGCCATTGTAAATGTTTCCGGTGGCACCGGTCATCCCGTTTGCAACTAACAAAATTGTGTCATTCACGAATGGAACGGCAATCGAACCCAATGCCAGTCGCGAAGCGATTTGCCAACGGATAAATCGAGCTAACGCTGCGACTTTACCATACCGATTACCAGGATGCTCAAGGATGAGCCTCATTGTCCGAATTATGTTCATGCCATGGGTCCTAGCTTACCCCTTGGAAGGAGCAATGATATGTTCTCGAATTCTAACCGTCTGAAGGTTTTAAATTTCCTGGCAATCGGTAAATAACGTCGCCTCGGATTCACACACTGTTCCAACCTGACCTTGCGGCCCCGCTTTCCGGCGGTCGCGGACTATATGATCGCTTGATGGCGCAAAGACGCCTGCTCGAACTTCGTATCTTCGAATTTGTTGCGCTATCTTGGAAAAAGTTGTCCTAGTTTTCGGACAGGCTTTGCAACGAGGGCATAGTCTACGATGCCGGACCCAAGCCATCGGCGTCGAGAACGAAGAGCCTCTATATTGTGCTCTATATATGAGCGCAGATCCCGCGTACTGGCCCCTCCAACCATCATATCCACTAGCGTATTGTTAGTAGTCGCACAGTTGAATTGGTGGAGGTCTACCGCCCTCAGCATCCAATCGTAATCTGATGCCACTTTGAGACTGAGGTCAAATGTGCCGACCGCTTCCGCTACCTTGCGCCTGACGTAGAACGTGGGATGAGCGGGCATCCAACCGGTCCGAAAACCCTTGGGCGGCCTGGGGGCGGCATGCCAACGCCGGACGACCCGCTTGTTGAAATGATCTTCAACAAAATCCAAATTGCCATGCACGATATCGGCCTGTTCGAGTTCTGCCGAAATTCGCGTCAGCACAGTATGGTCATGGAAACAATCGTCGGAATTCAGCACGCCAACTGCGTCTCCGGAGTAGAGTCGCAGCCCTTTGTTCAATGCATCATACATTCCACGATCGGGCTCGCTGACCAACTGAATCTGATCCTGGGGATAGGACCGAACGGTTGTCAGCGTTTCGTCCGATGACCCGCCATCGACGACCACCAGCTCTTTGTTCTGATGGTCCTGGGCAAAGAAGCTATCGACCGTATGCCTGATAGTTGCGGCCGAGTTCCAGCAGACCGTTAAAACCGAGATCTTCATCTCAACTCGGTCCAGCGTTCCTTACTGTGCCGCAACGCGAATGCGATCCTCGTCCAAACGCCGGTGCTCGGATTCCCGTCTTACCGTTTCAAGGTCCGACTGGACCATCTCGCGTACCATCGCATCCAGTGGTGTTGTCGCTTTCCATCCGAGGATGCGCTCTGCTTTTGAGGGATCTCCGATCAAAAGCTCTACCTCGGTGGGCCTGAAGTATCGCGGATCCACCTCGACCAAAACAGCCCCGGATTTTGCATCGATGCCTTTTTCATCGATGCCGGAACCGACCCATTGGATCTCGGTCCCGACCTCGCTGAATGCAAGCTCGACAAAACGGCGGACCGAGTTCTTTACTCCGGTTGCAAGGACATAATCGTCCGGCAGCTCCTGCTGAAGGATCCTCCACATGCCCTCGACGTAGTCGCGGGCATGACCCCAATCTCGCTCGGCAGACAGATTGCCCAGATAGAGTTTGTCCTGGAGGCCCAGGCTAATAGCGGCAGCCGCGCGGGTGATCTTCCGCGTCACAAATGTCTCGCCCCGCATTGGGCTTTCATGGTTGAACAGAATACCGTTGGATGCATGGATATCGTAAGCTTCCCGGTAATTTACCGTGATCCAGTAGGCATAGATCTTTGCTGCGGCATAGGGCGATCGCGGATAGAAGGGCGTCGTTTCCTTTTGCGGGATCTCCTGCACCTTCCCATAGAGCTCGGAGGTCGATGCCTGATAGAAACGCGTCTTTTTTGTCAGACCAAGCAGCCTGATGGCTTCCAGAAGGCGTAGCGTCCCGATCGCGTCCGCATTCGCCGTGTATTCCGCAGTCTCGAAGCTCACCTGAACATGGGATTGCGCCGCGAGGTTGTAGATCTCGTCGGGCTGCACCTCCTGAACTATGCGGATGAGGTTCGTAGCGTCGGTCATGTCACCGTAGTGGAGCGACAGTCTTACGTTCTGTTCATGTGGATCCTGATAGAGATTGTCGATGCGACCGGTGTTGAACGAGGATGAACGCCGCTTGATTCCGTGGACGTCGTAGCCTTTTGCTAGAAGAAGCTCTGCTAGATAGGCGCCATCTTGGCCAGTGATGCCAGTAATGAGCGCGGTTTTCCTAGTCATTGTGCTTCTCCCGGAGTCAATGTGACGATATTCTCAATGCTGATCAGCGTAACTTTAGGCGGCATAAAAGGCCAGCTCAACAATATGCTACTCATTCTCATCCCGTAACGGCTTGTAACCTCAATTTCGCTACATCGACTACCGATTTTCGCCGCTTCATTCAACGCGCACCGAACCCTGTCAGCATGGTCCGGATCGTCCGAAACACAATCAGCACGTCGAGCCACGGGGAGAAATTCTTAATGTAGTAAAAGTCGTAATGGAGCTTTTCCAGCACGTCGTCCACGGCCGCAACGTGGCCCTGGTTAACTTGTGCCCATCCGGTAATGCCGGGTCGGACGATGTGTCGGTATCGATAGAACGGCAACTCTGCCTCATACCATTTCGAGAGGACGAGTGCTTCCGGCCTCGGCCCGATCCAGCTCATTTCGCCGCGCAAGATGTTGAGGGCTTGCGGCAACTCGTCGATCCTGGATTTTCTCAAGAACTGCCCAAGACGCGTAATGCGCTCATCGCCAGTCTTTGTGATGGCCTCTTCCTTTTCGTCACCAACAGCGGCGCTGAGTTTCATCGTCCGAAATTTGTAAACCTCGTAAATATTTCCTCTGTAGCCCATCCTTTTTTGTCTAAACAAGGCCGGTCCGGCCGAGTCCAGCTTTATCGCCATCGCCACGAATAAAAACAATGGCGAGAAAACGATAAGGATAAACAGCGCTGAAACCCAATCAATAGCCTGCTTCATCTTTAAATAGGCATGATTTGGATTCAGTGAGCCTAGGGTATTTTCTGAAAGATGCTCGATCTCTACCCTACCGGTGAGCGACTCGGTGATTTGCTTGACGTGATAGACCGGCGTTCCCGAGAGGGCGCGATCGGCGATATACCGCTCCCATTCCTCTGAAAGATCGGCTCGCAGATCGGCCACCACACCGCTAGCGTCCTCAACTACCGTCTCAGGCGAATGGACCCGATGCCAGTGCACGCCCGGTATGCTCTCTAGCCTGTCGACATCTCCGCCAGGAATTATCGCCAGTCGATATGAATCGAGCCGTCGCGTGGCAAGGCTCAAGCCAAAGTACCACAGTGTCGATTGGATGAAGCTGGCGGCGGCCTGGAACCGACTATAGTCGAATCTGAAGAAAAAGATGGTGACGAACACAAGCCCATAAGTCAGGGCGAAGGTGGGCAGGATGTAGCCAGCCGCCGCGACCCCCGGAAAGTTGCCAATGCGCTTATAGAAAAAGTAACCACACGTGTGGGCGATAAATGCAGCGAGAATAGTAACCTGCATATTTGTGGATAGGAGAGCTCCTGGACCAAATGCCATACGAATCAAAGCTGGCACGACGATAGCAGCAGTAAGGCCACCTAGTAATTGAAAGCGTATCCGGAGCAGAAGATGCCTTCGGTTGGATGGATTGCGCGTGGAGGTGTTCAAGTTTGTCAGATCGGTCTCTAATGAGTTAAACGTCAGAACTGTGAGGGTTCGTATTCATTCGAACAGGAGGTAAAATCTCGACGGCACCTATGCTGTCCTATGCGTCCACGCGGTAGCACGGCGCTGCAGCGGAAGCCTCTCGCTCGACGCAACTTATGTCAACAATGGCTACCGCACTCCCGGGTGAAACCCGAGAGCCGACTTTACAAGAGCTTTCCCCGCATGACCGCGCTTTCAATTACGGTTATGCGATCGCGACGAGTTCCCTTGAATCCATGTCAACAGGGATCTCGCCATTCATGATGGCAACCAGGACTCGGGCCCTTCCGGCTGGATCGAGCCGGTCAAGGCGACCGATCATCTCCGCGAAAGGCCCTGAAAGAATCCGAACCGATGCGCCAGCAGCGAGGCCTCCGCTGAAATCGAGCAGGCCGTCCTTGCCAGTCAGGGCAATGAACCGTTCCACCAACCCCGAGGGGACCGGCAATGGCCGCTCGCCCTGCATAACGAGTGAGCGCACACCGAAAGTTCCATTGACCGAGCGCCACCGCTGCAGCGCGACATCGAGGGCGATAAACATATAACCCGGAAAATATGCTGCCGGTCGCGTCTCGATGCGTCGGGCATGACGGGTTGTCTTCTCGCAGCGAGGCACAAACGAGTCGAATCCTTGCATCCGGAGATGCCGTTCGGCGAGACCTTCTTTTCCAGGAAATACGCTGGCCGCATACCAGCGTGTTGTAGGGCCGATTACAGGCCGCTGCAATGATGCACTCGCCTTACTCGTTGTTTTCTCCGGGCTAGTCACGCGTCCCCTCTCGGCGGTTTTCGGCATGGTCGAAGTCAAGGGTTACGACAGCGTGAAGATACCAGCAAGCAACTATCTCGCGAGAATCGAGGCGGTTCGTCGAAAAAATTCCTGGCAATTGTCCATTAACTTTAGCTGCGCCTAAAATATTGTCGAGCCGCTTTCTTTTTTAGCTAACCAAGCAGCGGTATCGAGCAATTGCGTTGATGTGTAGCTGCTTGGTTACGCCGGCTCGCGCCGAATCGCTGGCTGCTCTGGTGTCCATAATCCGTCGATTTGAACATAGTGTGACGGTATCGTTAGCAAAGTGTTGCGAAGCAGATGCCGACCAAGTGGCGTTTCTGTCCAGCCCTTCATTGCTCGTCGCCACGCCGGCTTGCGTTGACGAGAAATCTCGACAGCCCTCGCTGAACCAGGACCATGCCACGCAATCACTCCCAAGTGTTAGCGTGGACCCGATCAGCGCCGCGCTCGGCCCATCGATCAGAGTTCAGGAGCGTTTGAGCAGCGACCAGACGGCTGGCACGAGGCTCGCCGCCAGGCCGACCTTGATCAGGTCGCCGACGATGAAGGGCACGACGCCAAACTGCCATGACTTTTCGGGGCCAATGAGCAGTGCCAGCCAGGCAAAGCCCATCGCCATCATGACGATTTCCGCAACCAGAATCGCGTTGAAGAGCTTGATCGGATGGCGGTCCCAACCGCGATCAGCGGCCCAGCCGACGATCGCCGCCATGACTACGAAGCCGGCAAGATAGCCGCCGGTCGAGCCGAGCATGTAAGCGATGCCGATGCCCTTTTCCGGTGTGCCTTGGAAGACCGGAAGACCCATAGCGCCCTCCGCCATGTAGAGAAGCAGCGTGGCGACGCCGAGGCGCATGCCGAATGCCGCAGCGATCAAGAAGACAGCTAGTGTCTGCATCGAGATGTCGACGGGTCCGAGCAAAACTCTCGTCTTGGCCGACAAGGTCAGCACCAGCGTTCCAACGATTGCCAGCAAAAGTTGCGTCGCCAGGCGGGTCACGCCCTTTTCAGGCAAAGCCAGTGAAACAAGCGGACGCATCGTCGTTGCAATTGCCATGGTCTTCCTCATTCCGGCTGCCGCAGATCGCGGCGTTGCGTTTTCCTATATTGGCTTCCGTGTTATGCGGCAATCGGTTTTGCTGTCTCCCAACAGGGCTGAACGACATTCGCCATGGCGTTGAAATTCGACACAGACTTCGACCCGTCCTACGGGCAAGGCGTGACCGTTGCGCCTGACGTGCTTCGGATTACCGCCAAAAACCCCAGCCCGTTCACCTTTTACGGCACCAACAGCTACATCGTCGGGCGCAAGACGCTGGCGGTGATCGATCCCGGGCCGGATGACGATGCGCATCTCAAGACACTGCTGAAGGCGATCGCAGACAGGCCGGTCAGCCACATATTCGTCAGCCACACGCATCTCGACCATTCTCCGCTGGCAGCACGGTTGAAGCGGCGCACCGGTGCAATTGTCCTGGCGGAGGGCCCGCATCGGCCGGCGAGGCCACTGCGCATAGGTGAAATCAATCCGCTCGACGCCAGCGCCGACACTGCCTTTAATCCCGATATCGCGCTTCCCGACGACACGATGGTCGACGGCGACGGTTGGGTGATCAGAACGGTGTTGACGCCGGGCCATACCGCCAATCATGCAGCCTTTGCGCTGGAAGGAACCGGCATCCTGTTCTCGGCCGATCATGTCATGGCTTGGGCGACCTCCATTGTTGCGCCGCCTGACGGCGCCATGGCCGACTATATGGCCTCACTGGATCGGCTGATCGAGCGCGACGATCGCCTGCTGCTGCCCGGCCATGGCGGGCCAGTGACAGCGCCGCGCAGCTTCATGCGCGAGTTGAAGACGCATCGCAGGATGCGCGAGCAAGCGATCCTGGAGCGGATCAGAAGCGGCGACCGGACGATAAAGGACATGGTCAAAGCGATCTATCGCGATACCGATCCGCGCCTTCATGACGCTGCGGGGTTGTCCGTGCTTGCCCATCTGGAGGACCTGGTGGCACGCGGCCTGGTGAGGACCGACGGCGACCCGGCGATCGACGGCATTTTCGCGCCCATGGGGTAGGCGCTACTCGGCCGGGGGCGTGCCGACCTGGCCGGCAACTTCCTGATCCAGGTCGGCAAGGAAATCCACGATGCGGGCCGCATTGTCGCCAAGGTCATAGCGGCCGTAACGGGAGGCCGAACGCATGTCGACGAGGACCGCATCGCCATCGTCGGTCACACGGATGGCGACGTCGGCGGGAAGGCTGAGGATGAAGCTCTTGGCCAGGGCGTTAATCGTCACCTCGCTTTGCCCGATCGCACGGGGAAACGGGGCCGTAAGCTGCCAGTCCCGACGATCGAGCACGGTTTCGACTGCTTCCAGGACCCGATCGAAAGGCAGATTGTAGCTGCGTCCGGTAACAAGCGGATAGGTCTCGGTCTGCAGGCGCCGCTCGCCCGGGGTCGGTGGCGAAAGCGCGTTCATATCCCCGGTCCGGGTGCTGGTGTCGAGGATCGGCGGATCGTCTAAATCCGTCGAGATGTCCCTGAGTGTTGGATAAGTCGCTGCCCAGTAGGTGGCAATGCCAAAAGGAACAAGCACCAGCAGTGCCAGCAACGTTCCGACGGTGAGATTACGACCGCCACGGTCGCCGAAATTCCACAGTCTTGAAAAGGCAAATCCGGCGAACAGCAGCGCAAAGGCGGCAAGCAGCGCGACAATGCCGAGCACCCAAAGGAAAGCCGGCGTTTCAACAAGTTCATATCGGTGGCCGACGAGGACGGTCAGAAGCAGGACCGCCGAAAAAGCGCCTGTCCGCCGCGACCAGCCGGCCGCCCTCGACGTCTGTCGCTCGGGAATTTCCATTGTATTCTGCACTACTCCACCCGAACGAGCGTTTAGAGCCGTTTAGCGGCGGCTGGAAGGCGAAAAACGTCATCTCAGTTAATCCGTTGGCAGACGATAATCCCTGAATTGCTGGCGCAAGGTTGTCTTCTGGATCTTGCCGGTAGCGGTGTGGGGAATTTCGCCGACGAAGGCGACGTCATCCGGCATCCACCACTTCGCCACCTTGCCGTTCATAAAAGCGAGGATATCCGTCTTGGTCGGCTGCCGGCCCGGTTTGCGAACGACGACAAGCAACGGCCGTTCGCCCCATTTCGAATGTTGGATGCCGATAGCGGCCGCCTCCGCCACATCCGGGTGACCGACCGCGAGATTCTCGAGCTCGATGGTCGAAATCCATTCGCCGCCCGACTTGATGACATCCTTGGCGCGATCGGTGATCTGCATATAGCCGCTCGGGTCGATATGGGCGACATCACCGGTATCGAACCAGCCTTCTTCATCGAACTGTTCGGATCCGATGCCACCATAATAAGCACGCGCGACAGCCGGCCCGCGGACCTTCAAGCGTCCGAATGTCTTGCCGTCCCATGGCAGCGTGTTGTTGTCGTCGTCGGTCACCTTCATTTCGACGCCGAAAGGCGGATAGCCCTGCTTGCTCTGAACATCGAGCCGGGCTTCGCCCTCAAGCCCGGCATAGTCCGGCTTCATGGTACACAGTGTACCGAGCGGCGACATTTCGGTCATGCCCCATGCATGGATGACCTCAACATCGTAATTGCCCTGAAATTTTGCCGTAATCGCACGCGGGCAGGATGAGCCGCCGATAACGACCCTCTTCAGATAGGGAAGTTTCTTGCCGGTCTCCTCCAGATACTGGAGCAGCATCAGCCACACTGTCGGCACGGCGGCGCTGAACGTCACCTTTTCGGTGTCGAGCAATTCATAGATCGAGGCGCCATCCATCTTGCAGCCAGGCATGACCAGCTTGGCGCCGATCATCGGCGCGCTCTGGCCAAGGCCCCAGGCGTTGGCGTGGAACATCGGCACGACCGGCAGTATGGTGTCGCGCGACGAGAGGCCCATCGCGTCGGGCATCGCGGCGATCATGGCGTGCAGCACGTTCGAGCGATGGCTGTAGAGGACGCCTTTCGGATCGCCTGTCGTGCCCGAGGTGTAGCACATGCCGGCGGCGGTGTTTTCATCGAACGTCTTCCAGGTGAAGGCGCCGTCGGCTTCGTGAAGCCACTCCTCATAGGCAACGACGTTCGACAGCGCCGTTTGCGGCATATGGGCCTTGTCGGTCAGCACGATCACCTGCTTCAGCGATTTGACCGCGCCGGCGATCTTTTCGAGCAGCGGCATGAATGTCAGATCAACGAAGATCGCCTTATCCTCGGCATTGTTCATGATCCAGACGATCTGCTCCGGAAAAAGGCGCGGATTGAGCGTGTGATAGATCGCACCGACACCCATGATGCCGTACCAGGCTTCGATGTGGCGCGCTGTATTCCAGGCCAAAGTGGCGATGCGGTCGCCAAGCCCAAAGCCATCACGCTCGAGCCGCTCAGCGACCCCCAAGGCGCGGCGATGAATTTCGGCGTAAGTGGTCCGGACGATCGGGCCCTCAATCGAGCGCGACACGATCTCGCGTTCGCCGTGCTGCCTGGCTGCGTTGTCGATGAGCTTGTGGCAAAGCAGCGGCCATTCCTGCATCAGTCCGAGCATTCTTTCCTCCCATTGGTTTTTCGTTCCATTGTGGGACGAACAAGCGGATTGTCCAGCCACGACCGGGCAGAAGCGGTGCATTGATCCAAAAGACAGGGAAAACCGCCACAATCCGGCCATCGTCGGCGTTAACTTTGATTAATGGGCAGGGGTGCGATTGGCGAATGAAAGAGGTTCGCATGGACGCGCAGCTCGACGACAAAACTCTCGAAAATACGCTCGCCGAAAGCCTGGCCGATTTGGTACCGGACGCCAAAACCGTTTCCGAAGACGAATTCGTCGAAGTTGTCGGCGGCGCCCTTGAGGCGGTCGGCGGCACGCTGCTGTTCAAGATGTGCGTGCAGAACGAAGGCGAAGGCCAGCACGTTGCCGCGGCATGCGTCGGCGATGGGGGCAACCGCCAGTTCCTGCTCCTTACCTTGCCGACCGGCGGTGGTGCGCTCAAGGTCGAGACCGCGTCGAGAAGCACCAATCCGGTCGCCGGTATCGCAGCCGCCTATGCCGGTCTGATGGATGCATTTCAGGCTGCCGCCTGATCGATCGTCGGCAGGGCCGATTTGACGAGAGACCTGGCAACGCCATAGGCGATGGTTGTCAAGCCTCGCGTTCGACAGCGGCCTTGCGCGGCGCGCACGCCCGACACACCTTAGGTCGTGCAAGGAGAACCACCCGGCATGGACCAGATCGCCAACCCGTCACCCGGCTTTCAACGCAATCCGGGTAAAGTGATTACTGTCGAGCCCTATATCGGAACTGTGACCGTACGCGCCGGCGACGCGGTCATTGCTTCCTCCAGGAGGGCCAAGGTGTTGACCGAATCCCCCTATCCCCGGGTCCTCTATATTCCATTCGAAGACATCGATTTCGACCAGCTTCGCAAATCTGAACTCTCGACCCATTGCCCCTACAAGGGCGACGCGAGTTATTGGAGTGTTCTGCCTGCCGCGGAAGCAGGCAAGGATGCGATGTGGGCGTACGAGCAGCCTTTCGACGAGATGATCGAAATCCGCGATCACGGCGCGTTCTACCCCAACAAGGTGACGATCGAAGCCAAACCAGCCTGAGCAGGGACGGCTCGAGACCTGTCCTGTCGATCAGTCTGCGGTTCCGCCGTTACCTATGTCATCGCCTCGTTGAGCCGCGCGAACCAGGTCTTCACCGGCGGCGTGGGTCGGCCGGTTGATACGAGCGATGATGATATCACCGTCCGTTGCCGCGGCATCCGCCGGACGTTCCTTGCCCAGCAGTGAGCCGCCATCGCCGTTATC
Source organism: Mesorhizobium sp. (assembly GCA_004020315.1). Lineage (GTDB taxonomy): Bacteria > Pseudomonadota > Alphaproteobacteria > Rhizobiales > Rhizobiaceae > Mesorhizobium. The sequence goes on along the minus strand of SAQG01000019.1, from coordinate 2,340 downwards.
GAGATGCCGGCGATCTTGAACGCTTGCGGATCATTGCGATCGTGGACAGACGGTTGAACCACAGGCGCCGATGTTGTCTGCGAAAAAGAATTCATCCGCCTCGGGCGCCGTCCGCCTTGCTAATCTTACGCCTCGCGTTCTACCGCGCGGCGATCGAGGTTCTCCAGGGCGCGCAACTGATAGGGCGCGATCTGGATGTATTTGACTGGGATGCCGACTGCGCCGGCATTGCGTTCAGGCTGACAATCGCAGGCTGGACAAAGCGGCGCGTTGGCGGATTCCCATAGGCCGCAGCGAGTTTGGGCGCCCCCCTTTTCTATCAAAACAAGACCCCGGCTAAATCAATGGCGCTCATCGATTGCACCTCCCGCGCCTAGGTCGGAACCTTACCCAGAACCCACGCCCCTGTGGGCGCACTCTGAAATCATAGAGCACTTTCAAGCCCTGCTTTTCGCGGGGCTTTTCCATGTAGCAAGGCTGATGGCCTGACCTGCAGTTGCCGCCGTTTGACTTCTGACCGGCGAACGCGAACTCATCGTCTGGCGACCACGGCCAACATCACGCATTATGGCCAGAGGCGATGAGAAATGCGCTGATCCTCTGCTAGTTGCTCGCCAGTATCTTGCTTGGCTGCGTGCCGCTGCCGCCGGGCAGCCCGCGCCAGGGTCTGGTGCGACCAAAACCGGCCGCGCCAGCCGTTCGCGGTCACCGGTCTTCCGCTCGAATTTGCGCACCGCGGCGTGATATGCGCGGCCGCTTCATTGCGGACAACATTCAAGAACTAGTGATGGCTGTCTTGCGGTTTGTTGTGAGGCTGGCTGTTCGACCACCAGACAAAATACAGCGACCCCACCTTCATCACCGGCACGCGACGCTCGCGTTCGCGCACCCGCAATTCGCGATAGACTTTCATCTTCAGGGTGCCGCCCGGCAATTTGATACGCACTGCCATCTTCAACTCCCGCCGTGGAAGCGATGTGCAATGCAGCAATTAGAGAACTTCCCCAAGGGAAGAGTCAACAGCCGATAGGCGATTTTTTGCTTCCGGAAAGATTCGAGCGCAGGCCCCGATGACGGTTCAAGGCGTCAAACGTATCGCCTGGGTTTGGTCAGGATCGTCCGGTGCGCCCGGCTGGCCGTTCAAAGGACGCTGGCGGTTCGACCACCAGGTGAAATACAGCGAGCCCATCTTCAGAACCGGTATGCGCCGGGCGCGCTCGCGCTCGCGCAACTCCCGATACACCTTCATCTTCAAGGTGCCGCCCGGCAACTTGATACGAACCGCCATCAGCCCAACCCATTGTGCAGCGCAGCAACTAGAGAGCTTCCGTTGCGGAAGAGTCAATGGCGGTCATCGACTATTTCTGGGGCTATCTTCTGGAATTTTTTCCGAAAGGGTCGGTGCGGCCCGGGATCATCGTTTTGGCGGGCGCCCTGACGGACGATCCGACATGCTGCTCGGCCACCAGACAATGAAGTAGTTTCCGACCTGCCAGACCGGGACTTCGCGCTTCTGCTCGCGGCGACGCAACTCGTCCCTCATCTTGATCTTCAAGGTCCCGCCCGGAAGCCTGATCCTTATTGTCACGTGCCCTCCCGCACCGTGTGCCCCACAAGATACGAACGATCCATAGGAGCAGTTTCATTCCCGGCTAAGCAATTTCGGATCAGGTGGCAATAGGGATCGAGCTATTTTCAAATGGTCAATACCGTCACTTGAAGAATCCGCCATGCCCTGGATGGCCAGGAACGCATAGAGGATCGGCCCGGCTATCAGCCCGCAATAGAGGCACAGGATGGTTGCCAGCGCCACAAGCAGCGGCTTGTCGCGGCCGACGGCGCATAGCTCGGCCTTCACTGTCCAGCGCGCCGTGGCCGTTCCTTCATCTTGCGACATGGGCAAATCCCCGCAGTCCTCCCCTCTGGGCTCATTTCACACAATCGCTTACAAACATCAATTTGCCCGCGATCCGGGCGGAAAGGACAAGACGATGGACACTGCCTTTAAGGACGCCGCCAGCGGCCGCCTGCGGTTCCGTGCGGCCTTCATCGACGCCAATCCTCACACAAGAGAGCGGCTGTAGAAACGTTCGGAAAACCAGGCGATGCCAACCGACTGGCTATTTATCCAACATTGCCGTCATTAAGTTTCGCGCAACGTCCGTGCAGTCAAATCACATGACAATTGGTGATCCATCGAAGATCAATGATTCTATCAACAGCGTGTCGCTAATTGATTTGGCGCTAATATGGAGTGTCGAATAGGCAGGGAACGGGGCGCTGCCGAATCAGACGAGGGATATTCGCATGGCCACGATGCACTACACCTGGGGCGCCTCA
>SAQG01000168.1 GCA_004020315.1 Mesorhizobium sp. | reverse complement strand
AGCGGGTCTCTCAGGCCGGCAATATAGAATTGGCCATCGCGCACCTTTTGTTCGGTAACGATGATGCCCGGCTGGGTACTCAGCCGCGACACATAGGCCTGCCAGCGCTCCGCCTCGCGTGCTTCGGGGCTCACATCACGAACCTTGGAGATGTCGAATACCGGTCCGCCTGCCGAAAGCTGTCGGGCCGCTGCGTGTGCCCGATCTATCCAGGTGTCGGCAGCCTCACCATCGGCAACGATGCGATCATTGACGATCGAAAGCCGAACCGATTTCGGCGGGGTCAGGGACGCCGTTAGCCGCTTCAACACGAACTCCGGCTCAAGGCTCTGATAGAATTGCC
>SAQG01000167.1 GCA_004020315.1 Mesorhizobium sp. | reverse complement strand
AGTTCAGGAAGGAAGTCTGGCACTCATCTCAGTCTCAGGGACATGCCCAGAAGAAACAGCTGGTGTCAGGTTTTCGGGAATTGAATCAGGATTGTCTTGTGCCAGAACTGATTGCACTAGGAGAGGAGAAGAAAGCCAGTTGTTTATTCCCATTCCCTTTAAGTCAGGGATTCGTTTAAAGCCTTTCGCTAGCATTACAACAGAACAGAATAAATGGCATCCATCAGATTCATTAGCTGCGGACGCATAGGAATTCTTTCTTACTGTAGCCACACAGAGATAAAATGCGATTTCATAGACGAGGCGGTAATCAAGTAGCAATTGACTTTAAAACCTCTTCTTTATCAGAGTTTGAGG
>SAQG01000166.1 GCA_004020315.1 Mesorhizobium sp. | reverse complement strand
GGCCGATGACGACGACAATGCCGCCGGTCATGTACTCGCAGCCATGGTCGCCAACACCTTCGACGACGGCAGCGACGCCCGAATTGCGAACCGCAAAACGCTCGCCGGCGACGCCGCAGAAATAGGCCTCGCCCTCGGTCGCGCCGTAGAGCACCGTATTGCCGACGATGATCGACTCGGCTGCGACGATCTTCGTGTTCTCAGGCGGGCGGATGACGATGCGCCCGCCCGACAGGCCCTTGCCGACGTAGTCGTTGGCGGCACCGACCAGCTCGAACGAAACCCCACGCGCCAGGAAGGCGCCGAAGGACTGGCCGGCGGTGCCGGTGAGCTTCACCGAGATCGTGTCCTCGCGCA
>SAQG01000165.1 GCA_004020315.1 Mesorhizobium sp. | reverse complement strand
AAGCAGGGCAGTTCAATTAAGGTATAGAGAAAGCTCCAAGCAGCTACCATTGATCAACCTGATTCAGGCACATCAATCAAAGATCTTGCTTACCTCTCCCACATGGATAGAAAGAGCTTGATCGGACTTGCTAAACGACGGTTAGTAGAGTCCTACTTATGTACGTGTCTCCTAGCTTTATCGGGCTTATCTCAATACGGACTAGCTTTCGACTTCTCATCTCAGATTTCGCCTTGAGAGCACATAACATCTAGCGTGTCAAGCGCACATCTTTCTCTTTCTAAAAGAAAACGCCTATCCGAGGTCCAAAAAGGTCTGTTTATCTGGGGCGTACGTTGTTTGAAAAAAAACATTTCCCT
>SAQG01000164.1 GCA_004020315.1 Mesorhizobium sp. | reverse complement strand
TCGAGCCGTTCGCGCATGATCATCTGGCGGCGAACCTCAATCCCGTCGGACGCGTTTACTATGCCGCTTCCACGTTCGTGTGCACGCCCGCGTCCGTGTCGCAGGAAGTCGGGCTCGCGCTTGGAGCCCAGGCCGGTGAGGCGAGGCTGCGCAAGGTGGTGACCGGTGGCGGCTTCAAGCGATTGCGTCGCGCCGCGGAGACACCGTTCAACATGGTGCTGGAGGCCCGCCCTTAGCGTGGCCGTCGCCAGAAATTGCAGCTCATCGCATTTGATGAAGATCACCGCCAAAATCCGGACGCATCGGGCTTTTCAAGGCGTCTGGGTTCACGCAGAGGTCGCTGCCGAGCCGCCTTCTCTAAAC
>SAQG01000163.1 GCA_004020315.1 Mesorhizobium sp. | reverse complement strand
CGCGATCGTCGTCGGTGACGATGTAGCGCGCCGGGCGCAGCCCGTTGCGGTCGAGTGTGGCGCCGATCTGGCGGCCGTCAGTGAAGACCACCGCCGCCGGCCCGTCCCACGGCTCCATCAGAGCGGCATGGTATTCGTAAAAGGCCTTGCGATCTTGATCCATCAGCTTGTTGCCGGCCCAGGCTTCAGGGATCAGCATCATCATCGCATGGGCGAGCGAGTAGCCGCCCTGCGTCAGGAATTCGAGCGCATTGTCGAAGCAGGCGGTGTCCGACTGCCCCTCATAGGAGATCGGCCATAGCTTGGATATGTCGTTGCCGAACAGTTCGGAATCGACCGAGGCCTGCCGCGCCGCCATCCAGT
>SAQG01000162.1 GCA_004020315.1 Mesorhizobium sp. | reverse complement strand
GAGCCGATCTTCTGCATTGCTGGAATCTGGCGTGACACGCCGGAGGTCGGCGAAGCCTTCACCATGCTGACCATGGAGCCTGGGCCCGATATCGCGCCCTATCATGACAGGCAGATTGTTATCCTCGATCGCAGCGCGTGGGCGGATTGGCTCGACCCTTCCGTGTCGGCGAAGTCGCTGATCAAGGCCCTTCCCCCCGGCACACTGCAGGTAGAGCAAGTCGGCTGACTTGAAACGAAACGGCGCCCAATGTCGATCAGGGGTGGGGCGGGGAGCGCACCACCTGCCGGGCTGGCTTGTCCTGACGCTCGCCCTGGTACGAGACCTGGCGCAGGAGATTGTCTTCCGTCCAGGTGAGATAGGTGACCT
>SAQG01000161.1 GCA_004020315.1 Mesorhizobium sp. | reverse complement strand
TCTCGGCGAGCAGCGCCCGGACCTCTTCCGCCACATAGAAGAAGAAGTTGATGACGTGTTCCGGCGTGCCCTTGAAGCGCTTGCGCAACACCGGATCCTGCGTCGCGACGCCGACCGGGCAGGTGTTGAGATGGCACTTGCGCATCATGATGCAGCCGGCCGCGATCAGCGGCGCGGTCGAGAAGCCGAATTCGTCGGCGCCAAGCAGCGCGCCGATGACAACGTCGCGCCCGGTGCGCAGGCCGCCATCGACCTGCAGCGCGACGCGCGACCTGAGGCCGTTGAGCACCAGCGTCTGGTGCGTCTCGGCAAGGCCCATTTCCCACGGGCTGCCGGCGTGCTTGAGCGAGGTCAGCGGCGATGCGCCGGTGCCGCCGTCAT
>SAQG01000018.1:109666-122100 GCA_004020315.1 Mesorhizobium sp. | reverse complement strand
GCAGAAACTTCTTCAAGGCTGCCGGATATGAGGCCAATTAATTGCGACACGCTTTTAAGATGGGCTGATCGGCTGTACCGCATCACCCCCCGCGCGATCCCCCGCGGCTCATCATCGCCAATGGACGTTCTTGAACAGGAACTCGAACTCGGCCACGCCGCGTCCAGTGGCTATTCGCGGCACCGTCAACCGAGCCTGGCAGGCGTTTAATTTCCATTGCCGACCGCTGCCAAAGGCGCCGTTAACCAAATTTTTTAACTCGCCAATGCTTATTCACGACACTGAAGGGGTGAGGTGATCGATGTGTGATTCAAACATAACCGCGTTTCCGCTGCATCGGCAGCGGAAATTGGTCGAAAGTATCGCCCGGGTCCTGGAATCCAAGAACGGGGAGGACGCGAATGCCTTCTGGCGCAGCACCGCCAAGAATATTCTCGTTCAGCTGTCCGAATCAGGAATTGCGCCCGGGCTCGCCGAACAGGAAGTTGGAACGCTTCTTCATGCTGTCTTAGGCGATATGGCTTCCCGGAGTGCTGCGAAACTTGCACAATAGCATCGGTTCACAACGAAAGCGCGATCGCTGACGTGGCGGCTGCGCTGTTGCTTACTTGACTACCGCATCCGCTGCAGGAATGGAGAGCGATCCGGCTGGGGCCCGCTGGCAATGACGTCGATACGGGCGAATGCCCTGTCGCGGGACTCGCGCAGATGCTTCTCAGCGCCTCCGCCGCCGATTTCACACGCTGGGCCCTCAACAGTTCAAAAATGACCAGGTGCTCGGCGAGAAAGGGCTCGGTGTCAAACAGCCGCGCCGTCAGTTCTCCCTTGTCGACGCTTCATCGGCAGTAAGGGCGCGCTCGCGCGTTCCGGAGACGATGATCTCCAAGACCTCGTGCTCGTCCGTGCTCCTGATGTAGCGGTCGCCGACGTTCTCGCCGCGCTTCAGCACCATGACGCGGTCGCCCACGGCGAAGATGTCGACGAGGCGGTGCGAGATAATGATCTGGGCGACACCCTGCTTCTTCAGCTCCAGCATGGTTTCGAGCAGGCGCTCGGTTGCCATCACCGAAAGATTCGCGGTCGGCTCGTCGAGGATCACCACGCGCGGCTCGAACGAGATCGCGCGGGCGATCGCCACGGATTGCTGGCGCCCGCCCGACAGGCTCTCGACCTTTTGATAGACGGAGTTCACGTCGACCTTGAGCCGCTTCAGCACTGTGTCGGCTTGCGCGTACATCTTTCGCCGATCGACGAAGAGCCCTCTGAGCGGCCAGCGACCAAGGAAGATGTTCTGTCCGACATCCATATTCCCGCAGAGCGCGAAATCCTGGTAGATCATCTCGATGCCGGCGTCGCGACTTTCATGCGGGCTCTTGAAGTGAACCGGCTGTCCGGCAACGAAGATTTCTCCAGTGTCGCGTTGATAGGCGCCGGTCAGAATCTTCATGAGTGTCGACTTGCCGGCCGAGTTGTCGCCTACCAGGCCTAGGATCTCACCGGGATAGAGCACGAGGTCGACGTTGCGGAGCGCCTGCACCGCCCCAAAGGCTTTTTCGATGCCACGCATTTCCACGATCGGCTCGGGCGGCGTCTCGTCACGCATGAGTGGTTTCCGGTGTTCGTGCGCCTCTTGCGAGGCGTGCCCGCAGACGTCCGAAAATGTTGGCCTGACGTACCCAGATGTCAATCAACACCGCGACGATGAGAATGCCGCCGATGAAGACGTTGATCCAGTGCTGCGGCATGCTGAAGCCCTGGACATTGAGCTGCAGCAGCGCCCGAACCAGGGTGATCACCGCCGCGCCCGCGAGCGCGCCGATGATGGTGCCATGGCCGCCGAAGATCGAACCGCCGCCGATGATCACGGAGGCGATGGCGTCGAGCTCACGGAACTGGCCGGCGACCGGGTTGAAGCTGCGGAAGTAGGCGACGTTGATGATTCCGGCCATGGTCGCGCAGAGTGCGGCCAGCATGAGCGCGACGAAGCGGACCCGGTTGGTGTTGATGCCGGCATAGGCGGCGGCGCGGACGTTGCCGCCCGTCGCGTACACCTTCTGCCCGAACGGCGTGTAGGCGAGGACGACGCCGGCGACCAGGGCCACTAGCAGCATCCAGATGGTCTGAACGCTGACCACCTCGGCGACCGTGCGGAGCAGTCCGTCAGGTAGCGCGATGCGATAGTGCAGCAGAATGTCGTTCACCTTGCGGCCAAGAAGGTTGTAGCCCTCGGGCCAGCCGGTCAGTTGTTGGCCGGCGACAAACCAGGCGGCGAGGCCGCGGGCGATATAGAACATGCCAAGCGTGACGATGAAGGCCGGCAGCTTGAATCCGACCGTGACGATGGCGTTGACGAGACCGGCGGCCATTCCCGCGAGCAGCCCCATCGCGACGGCGGTGAGGGGGTCGGCGCCGAGGACTTTTAGGAAATACGCCGCGGTGCTGCCGGCAAGCGCAAGCACCGCCCCGACGGAAAGATCGATATCCCCGGCGGCGATGACATAGGTGAGCCCGATCGTGATCAGCGCCAGTTCGGTGTAGTTGAGCAGGATCGCGAAGCTGTTGGACAGGTTCCACCAATAGTCCGGCCTGAGAGCGAAACCTGTCAGCCACAGCACCACCGTCAGGATAATGGCGAGCGCGTCGCGCCGGGCGAGAAATTTGCCGAGCCCAGCCGCCGACAGCGCCTTGTCGGTCGCCATCGCCCCCTTGGTCTGGACGCCCTCGATCGCGACGCCGCCGATCTCGTAGGCGGGGGGTGGCGGCCTGCCGCGGAGCCATGCCCAGAGCCGCGCCGCGACCTGGCGGCGGATGAGATAAGGCTCGATAAGCACCGCGATGACGAGGAGCAGTCCGAGGAAGACCGGCACCGCGCCCACAGGCAGCGAGTAGACCGCGTTGACGGTTATTTCCTCGTCGCCGATCTTGATGATGCGCGTGATCGGCCAGCCCTCGCGCAACACCTTGTCGAGCAGCACCACCAGTAGGGCGCCAAGGCAGGAGCCGGCGACTCGGCCGCGTCCGCCGAGGATGGAGGCGCCGCCGATGATCACGGCGGCAATGACGGTCAGCTCGCCGTTGACGCCGTAGAGCGGCGTCACGCCCTTGTCCTGGGTAGCCGACAGCAAACCGGCAAGTGTCGCGCATAGCGAGGAGATCAGGTAAGCTCGGATGCGCACCCAGTTCGTCGGTATGCCGGCATAGGACGCCGCCTGCTCGTTACCGCCGGTTGCGAAGGTCTCATAGCCCCAACGGGTCTTGGCGAGCACATAGGCGCCGATCACGGCGACGACGGCGAAGATGACGATCTGGTTGTTGAAGCCGAAGACGTTCGTCTCGCCAAGGTGGAAGAACAGCGGATAATCGTTAGCCTTGGCGGGATAGTAGATGGCCTGGCCGTGCGTGAGCGCGAGCACGAAACCGCGGCCGATGAAAAGCATCGTCAGCGTGGCGATAAACGCCGGCACTTTCAGGATGGTGACGAGCACGCCGTTGACGAGGCCTATCACTGTGCCCAAGAGCGCGCAGAGAACCACCGACGTGAGGATGTCGAGATCGAGAAAGCCTGGCGCGAACAGCCTGGCGAAAACCACGGCTATCAGACCATAAGTGGAACCGACCGAGAGATCGAGGTCCTTGTTGACGATGACGAAAGTCATTCCGACCGCGATGATCGCAACGCGCGAGGTGTCGCGGAGCAGCGCATGGAACGCTTCGGTTGACCCGAAGAACGCGGGATTGACGAAAGCGCCGCCGAGATAGAGCACCAGCAGCAGCGCGAGCAGCCCCGCCTCCCAGGCGCCGACAATCTGGGACGGCGCACGGCCGAGCGATGTGGTCGCGATAAACGCCATAGGTCTCTTCTGGTCAATTTCCCTGCTGCCGCGCTGCGGGGGGACCTTGCGCCCTCCCGCAGCGATTTCAGATGTCCGAGCGGGACTCAGTTCTCGAACCGTTTGCCGACCTTCTCGACGTCGTCCTGCGTCACGAGCTGGGCGCGTGTGTCGAGATTGGCCGCCGCGATGCCGCGGTCGATCTGCAGGTAGAGCTGCATGACCGGCCAGAAGCCTTGCAGGAACGGCTGCTGCCCGAGCGCGCCGGTCAGGTCGCCGCTCTTCAACGCATCCTGCTGAGCCGGGCCGAGGTCGAAGCCGTAGGCGCAGATCTTGCCGGTCTTCCCGGTCTGGGCGACGGCCTTGGCAAGGGCCGGCGTGAACACGTTGTTGCCGGCGAAAGCGCCGACAACGTCGCCGCGCGATTCGAACAGCGTGACGATGCCATTCACCGGATCGTTCGGATTGGTGTCGATGCCGGTGTTCTCCGGACCGGCGTCGACCTTGAAGTTGGCGAGTTTGCCGGCGTCGTTCAGCCCCTTGACGATGGCATTGAAAGCGGCGGTCACGCGGTTATTCACCTCGACGTTGCCCATCGCGGTCGAGGACGGTAGCACGATCGTGCCCTTCTCGATGGCCTTGTCGGCCAGGCATTTTACCAGCGCCTCACCGGCGATTGCTGCCGCCGATGCGTCCTGGCCGGTATGGCTGATGCCGCTGCGGTTAAGGATCGTGCCGTCGAACGAATTGGTCGTGGCGACGGGAATGCCCTTCGCCTCGGCGGCCTTGACGATGTCGTTATAAGCGCCGACCTGCGGCGTCGTCATGATTATGCCGTCGACGGTGGGATCCTGCACGATCTGGTTCAGAATTTCGATCTCGCGGGCGGGATCGTCGGTTGGCGATTCCGAACCGAGCAGCAGGATATTGGCGCCGATCATGTTGCCGGCGACCTTGGCCCCGACATAGACCGGGTCGAAGAAACCGTTGCCGGCCGTATGCGTCACGATGGCGAAAGTGAGGTGGCCATCGGCCGAATGGAAATCCTTGGTGCCGGCGGCCTCTTTTGCCGCTTCTTCGAAGCTGTAGCCGCCGACTGCTTTCTCGACGCTGCCGGACTGCGTGAAGGCGTCCGAGACGCCGAACAATAACGCCGCGGCGCATACCGCGAGCGAGAAAATACGCCTCATGATTGCTCCTCCCTTGAAACCAGCGAGGTCGGAAGCCACTCGGGCGAACTTTATCGAAGGGGTCCGAATGCCTCCTCCCACTCGATGATATTCTGCGCAAAGTCGGTCCAGGTAAATAGTGCTCCTCACTTGCACGGACGAATTGGTTCAGAGCGCGAAGCATGCGCGCCAGCGAAAGGTCTCCTATTGCATGCGAAGGGCCCGGCCAAGAGTTCGGTCGGCTTTGTTCCGGCAAGCAGCAAGCCGAAGTCGGAACCAGGCGGATGCCCGTCCTGCGATTCATGCACCGACGGCAATTTTGATCAGGCAATGAGCTGATGCGACCGGCGGTATCCCGGCACACGCTTCAAGCACGGTGTGATCATGCAGTCTCTACCAGGACGCGCTTACCTTGATAGCGAGATGAGTTTAGAATTGGTCTTCCAGGCGGCTCGTCAGAAGCCGCCGGCGAAGGGGCTTACCGAGGGAGGAAACCATGACGCCGATCGATCCCAACATGTCGCGTACCTGGCATAGGTCAGTGCTCGGCGCGGCCGTGCTCGGCATGGGCGTGCTGCTGACAACCAGCGCAGGCGCCGGCTCTGTGGACAAGACCCCATTCGGGAACACGCAGGACGGCAAAGCCGTCGATCTGTATACGCTCACCAACGACAGGGGCGCGTCCGTCAAGTTCATAGCCTATGGCGGTATCATCACGGCGATCAATGTGCCCGACCGCTGGGGCAAGCTCGACAACGTTGTGCTCGGCTTCAAGGAACTCGCCGATTACGATTCCATGAACCCCTATTTCGGCGCCTTGATCGGGCGCTACGGCAATCGCATCGGCGGCGCCAAGTTCACGCTCGACGGCACGCAATACCAACTCGCCGCCAATAACGGGCCGAACAGCCTGCATGGCGGTACGAAAGGCTTCGACAAGGTCGTCTGGGCGGTCGAGCCGCTGAGCAGCGTCAGCGGCGCCGCAGCGCGGCTCAACTACACGAGCAAGGATGGCGAGGAAGGCTATCCTGGTACGCTCACGGTCCAGGTCGTCTATAGCCTCACCAACGACAACGAGTTGCGCATCGATTACGAGGCGACGACAGACAAACCAACCGTGGTTAATCTCACGAGACATTCCTACTTCAATCTCGCCGGCGACGGCACGGGTGGGATCGACGATCACATCCTCACGATCAACGCCGATCGCTACACGCCGGTCGATGCAACCTTGATCCCGACCGGGCAAATCGCCTCCGTGACCGGCACGCCGTTCGACTTCCGCCAAGGGGCGCCGATCGGCGCACGCATCCGCTCGAACGACCCACAGATGGTCTATGGCCGCGGATACGATCACAACTTCGTGCTGAACCGGTCGGGTAGTGGGCTTTCGCTCGCCGCGCGAGTCTACGAGCCGCGCTCCGGCCGGATCATGGAGATCTCGACCACCGAGCCCGGCGTCCAGTTCTACAGCGGCAACTTCCTCGATTCGACGCTCGTCGGCACGGCCGGTCAGCAATATCGCCAGACCGACGGCTTCTGCCTTGAGACGCAGCACTTCCCGGATTCGCCGAACAAGCCGTCATTTCCGACGACGGTGCTGAAACCGGGCGAAACGCTGAAGTCGACTACGGTACACAAATTCTCCACCGACGCGTCCTAGCGCTGCAGCTGCGTTCTTTTCTGGTTGCTGAATCGACGGGTCGCCAATGATTCGGAGAGCATGGATGACGGGCGTTCGATCGAGGCAGCCCCTGGAGCTCTGGGTGCGTCGCTGTGGGAGGCAAGGCAGCGGATCCGGAGATTTTGCCTGCTTGCTGGCGCCATGGCCCCGGCGGAACACGCAGCGTCTCTGCGGCGAAGCAGGCGAACGTCTGCGGCTTTCCATCGCCCACAAAGCCGCTGGCCATAGCCAATCAGACCTTCATGCAAGTCGCTGTCGACGTCTGAAGGGGGGTCGATTCAAGCCGTAGCGGAGAAGCGCCGGGGAGGTCGGCAATTGGCGGTTCTTGAAATGTAGTCTGCGCCTCGGTCATGTTGCCTCTCCACCTACACTACCACAGCCAGGCCTCCCGATCAAATCGAAGCCTGGACTGTGTTTCATGCGGGGATGATGCCTGGTCAATTTCACAGCTTGGCCCCAGCAGATCGCGAAGGTCTATGAGGGCCTGCTAGACGGCCTCGCAGCCGAATTCGCAGAAATCCTAAAAACTCGGCATTCCGCCAATGACTTTCGCGACAGCCAAGATCATCGTCCCGTGTCAGCTTTCTTGAGAATCCTTAACAAAGCGGACCGTCTCCTCCCAACCAGCACAGCCGTTCATGACGGCTCCATGGCGGGGCTGCAATAAAATGGATAGCGGACTTGCAGGCAGGTAACCGCGAGGTCCTTGGTACCCGTGAAGGTTGCGCATGCGGTCAGTCTGCGGTCGCCGCCTGAGGCGAAGACGCCTTCTGACGCACCACCACCTCCGACGGGGTTGATCCGGACCTGGTGCCGCGACATGTTTGGTGTGAGATCGGAGCGGCGTTTGGTTCAAAAGGCCGCCGCCTTTGTTCTCGACGTCGTGGGCCAGGAGAGGTTCATGAGTGCTCTAGCCCAGTGCCGAGCGTTGCTGGCCGCGTTTCTCGCGAGTGTCGCCGCCTTCGTTTCGACATCGGCGCCCGCTCGGGACCGCGCAGCCGAGCGTGCGGCCATGATCGAGACGATAAAGGGACATGCCCGCTCCGCGGCACACGATATCGATCCGGCGGTGCTCAAGACGATGGGCACCGTGCCGCGCGACCGTTTCGTACCCGAGGCACAGCGCGGCGCGGCCTATCAGGACCGGCCCCTGCCGATCGGGCACGGTCAGACGATCTCGCAGCCGTTTATCGTCGCGCTTATGACCGACCTGATCAATGTCCGGCCCGGTGACACCGTCCTCGAGATCGGCACCGGCTCGGGCTATCAGGCAGCCGTCCTGTCGCCCCTCGCCGCCAAGGTTTACTCGATCGAAATTATCCCGGAACTTGGCAAGAGGGCAGCGGCACGACTTGCAGTGCCCGGCTTCGACAACGTCGAGGTGAAGGTGGACGACGGCTACTACGGCTGGCCTGAGCGCGCGCCCTTCGACGGCATCGTAGTGACCGCGGCTGCCAGCCATATCCCGCCGCCGCTTGTCGAGCAGCTCGCTGAAGGAGGTCGGATGGTCATCCCCGTGGGAGGCCCCTTTGCAACCCAGTTTCTCATGCTCGTCGAGAAGCGACGAGGCGGCGGCATCACGACCCGGCAGCTGCTGCCGGTGAGCTTCGTTCCGCTGCGGGGAGGTCGCTCCCGGTGAGAGCGGGCCACATGCTACCAGTCGGTCTCATTTCGGCAGCGGTTCTCGGTTACGAATTGCTGCTGATGCGATTGTTTTCGATCGTTCAATGGCACCATTTTGCCTACATGATCATCAGCATCGCGCTCTTGGGCTTCGGCGCGAGCGGTACGTTCATTGCGCTTGCCCAGCGCTGGCTAGTGGAGCGCTACCCGGCTGCTTTCGCGGCGTCGGCAGCGCTGTTCGGCGTGACCGCGGTCGCCAGCTTCGCCATTGCCGAACGTCTGCCGTTCAACGCGCTCGAGATCATCTGGGATCCGCGACAGCTCGGTTGGCTCGCGGCCAACTATGCGTTTCTGATCCTGCCGTTCTTCTTTGGCGCGACCTGCGTCGGCCTTGCTTTCTGCCGCCATCCCGGACAGATCGGACGCGTCTACGCCTTCGACTTGGCCGGCGCGGGGATCGGTGCGCTGGGTATCGTCGGGCTCCTGTTCCTGGTCTTTCCATCTACGGCGCTGCGTTTCGTTGCAGCACTGGCATTCGCGGCGGCTGCCTTTGCCGCGTTCGGCATGGTCCGCCATCGGTGGCTCGCAGTGGGCGGCCTTGGGTTGGCAGCGGCGTTCGTTGCAGTATCGCTACCGCCGTCCTGGGTGGCCCCCGAGCCGCATATGTCGCAGTATAAGGGCCTCCGCATGGCCCTGGAGGTTCCGAACGCGCGGGTGATCGAGGAGCGGTCGAGCCCGCTTGGGTTGCTGACGGTTGTCGAGAGTCCGACCGTCCCGTTCCGTTACGTGCCTGGCCTAAGCCTTGCCAATACCCAAGAGCCGCCTGCGCAACTCGCCGTCTTCACCGATGGCGACAGTATTTCGGCAATCACTGCCTATGGAGGCGATCCGGCGAAGGTCGCCTATCTCGACCGGACAACGGCGGCGCTGCCATACCGCATCCTCAAGCAGCCGCGTGTGCTAATCCTCGGCGCCGGGGGCGGCGAGCAGGTGCTGCTGGCGCTGCGCGCCGGGGCCGATACGGTGGATGCGGTAGAGGTCAACCCGCAAATGATCGACTTGGCTCGGAATCGCTTCGCCGACTTCGCTGGCGGTATCTTCAGCCGACCGAACCTGCGCTTGCATTTGGCCGAGGCGCGTGCCTTCGCTGCGACCGCTGGCGAGCACTACGACCTGATCCAGATGCCGCTCCTCGATTCCTTCAGCGCGGCCGCAGCCGGCGTGCAGAGCTTGCATGAAAATTACACCTATACCGTAGAGGCAATGCGGGATTACCTCGCGATTCTCGGACCAGATGGTGTCGTCGCTATCACACGATGGCTGCGAGTGCCGCCGCGTGACAGCCTTAAGCTGTTTGCCACCGCCATAGCAGCGCTCGAGGCGGAAGGCGTGACCGAGCCGGGTCGGCACCTGGCGCTGATCCGGAGCTGGAATACCGCAACTTTGCTCGTCGCCAAGTCGCCCTTCAAATGCGAAGACATTGCGGCCATTCGCAGCTTCGCGGCCGAGAACTTCTTCGACATCTCTTGGGTGCCAGGCATCTCCGCGAGCGACGTGAACCACTTCAACCAGCTCGATCAGGAATATCTCTACGAGGGAGCCCTCGCCCTCCTCGGCCCTGAGCGCGCCGACTTCATCGAGCGCTACAAGTTCGCCATCGCACCGGCGACCGACAATCGGCCCTATTTCTTCGACTTCTTCCGCTGGCGCGCCCTGCCCGAACTCTTAGCCCTGCGCACCCAGGGTGGGGCAGCGATGCTCGACTGGAGCTACCTGATCCTCGTGACGACTCTGGTCCAGGCTGCCATCCTCAGCGCCGTCCTGATCCTCCTGCCGCTATGGATTCGCAGACACGCGCTCGGGAAAGCTTTGCACCGGCTGCGCTTCGGGCTCTACTTCCTTGCCTTGGGGCTAGCCTTCCTCTTCATCGAAATCGCCTTCATCCAGCGCTTTGTGCTGTTCCTCGGTCATCCGTTCTACGCTGTCGCTGTCGTGCTTGCCGGCTTCCTCGCCTTCGCCGGTCTCGGTAGCGCCGTTGCCGCACGTTGGGCCGCGGCGGTCGGGCGCGGGTCGGCGGTGCGCGGCATCGCCCTCGCTGTCGGGGTTATCGCGGTCCTGGCTGCCACCTACCTTGTCGCGCTGCCCTCATTATTCGAAAGGCTGCTGGCGTTCCCGGATGCCGCGAAGATCGCGATCGCGCTCCTTCTCATAGCGCCGCTCGCTCTTTTTATGGGCATGCCGTTTCCCCTCGGCCTCGGGCATGTCGGCGCGCGTTCGGAGACATTCATTCCCTGGGCGTGGGGCATCAACGGCTGTGCGTCCGTGCTGAGCGCGATTCTCGCCACGCTGCTTGCCATGCATATCGGGTTCTCTGGCGTCGTGATGATCGCCGTGGTCCTTTATCTTGTCGCCCCAGCCTTGCTTGCAAATCGGCTCACGATCCGAACCATGATCCCTTTCCGGTTGTGAAGTTCTTCACGCCTAACCGGGGCGCCATCGACCAGATCACCTCCGCACTTGACCCCGAATTGGTTGCCGAGGTGCTCGCCCTCGTCCCGGGAACTTGCCGCCGACGGCACAACCCTCTTGATGGTCGCCCAATGCAATGCGTTCGCCAGCCGCGCCGTCTTTATACATGAAGGCGCATCCACGAGATCGGCCCGCCCGGCAAGGTCTTCGCCAGCTCTAGCACGCCCGAGCGCCGCCCACTTCGTCGGTGACCGGACTAGATGCGCGTCTCGTCTATTTGGCCGCTCGATATTGCAATGGTGAGCCTGGCGCTACCTACCCGGTAGGCTCGAAACAAGGGGACCTATTCGACGCTCGCCACGGGTGCGATCAGCGGCGTGATGCGACGGATCGCGACGCGCCGGTTCTCGCGTTCGGGCTCCTGGGTTTCAACCTTCAGGTACTGCTCGCCATAGCCCTGCGTCTCCATGTTCTCGGGCGCGATGTCGAAGACGTTGGTCAGGGCGGTCGCCACCGCCTCGGCCCGCTGGTCCGACAGCGCCAGGTTCGCCACCTCCGCCCCGACCGCATCGGTGTGGCCCTCGATCAGGAAGGTCTCGCCCGGGTTCTCCTTGAGCAGGCGCTGCATGGCCTCGGCGACGCCTTCGAGCTTGCCGATCTCGCTCTCCGGGATCTGGGCCGAGCCGAACTCGAAATTGATGATGTCGAGATCGATGCGCCTGACCTTGTCGCGGATGCGCGCCGAGCGCCGGACCTCGTCAAGCGAGTAGGTGCGCTCCACCTGCTCGACCGGCGGCTGGTCGAGGAACGTATAGTAGTCCTCAGGGTCCTCAACCCACTCCGCGTCCAGTATGTAGTCGCGAACCGGAATGTCGAGGTCGAGCGGCGGCAGGTCGAGCCCGGGATCGCGCCATTCCAGCACCTCGTCGTAATGGTCGTCTTCAACATAGACGAGGACAATCTCGCGATCGTCGGGCAGGATCTTCACGCGACGGACGACGTCTCCCCAGCGGTTGCGGATCGTGACGATCCGCGTCCCGTCGGGACGGACCACAACCTCGCGCTGCCGGCTGCGTGGCAGTTCCTCGTAGTAGACCTCGCGCGCGCCGATGATGAAGCGCTCCTCGCGGGGCCGCTCGATGAAATAGGTGTTGTTGGTCTGGAAGATGAAGCGGTTGTTGACCTCGCGCACCAGTTCCGCGCCCTCCGGAACCTCGGGACGCTCCCTGCGCGGGCGGTCGATGCGCCGGCCTTTCTCGGAGATGACGGAGCCGATTTGCACTGGATTTGTCGAGGCTCGCGCCTGCGCCGCGGCGTCGCTTTCGGGCAGCCGCTCGGCCCTGGCCCGAGCGGGCTGATCCGGCTCGGCGCCGCCCGGCTTGCGCCTCACCGGCTTTTCCTTGGCGCTGTCGAAGAGCCTGGCGGCGTTTTCGGGACGACGTATCGCGGCCTCGCGCTCTTTACGCCGCTTCTGGCGTTCCTCGGCGATCGCGGGCTCGGCGGCACGCTGTCTGGCGGCCTCGCGCTCCTTGCGCCGCTTCACGCGCTCCTCCTCGGCGATCGCGGGTGCGTCAGGTTCGGCGGCGCGCTGTCTGACGGCTTCGCGCTCCTTGCGCCGCTTCTGGCGTTCCTCGGCGATCGCGGGCTCGGGTTCGGCGG
>SAQG01000018.1:0-109656 GCA_004020315.1 Mesorhizobium sp. | reverse complement strand
CGCTCCTTGCGCCGCTTCTGGCGTTCCTCGGCGATCGCGGGCTCGGGTTCGGCGGCGCGCCGTTTGACGGCCTCACGCTCCTTGCGCCGCTTCTGGCGTTCCTCGGCGATCGCGGGCTCGGGTTCGGCGGCGCGCCGTTTGATGGCTTCGCGGTCCTTGCGCCGCTTCTGGCGTTCCTCGGTGATCGCGGGCTCGGGTTCGGCGGCACGCCGTTTGACCGTTTCGCGCTCCCGCGCCGCAGGCCGCTCGGCCCGCTCGCGCTGCGCCGGCCTTTCTGCCCGGGGAGCCCGCTGCTCGTCGCGTTTGGCCCCCTCTTTTTTCTTCCTGCGCAGCAGTTCTTCCTCTTCGGGAGACTGGGCTTGGGCCAGAATGAGGGGTGCGGCTCGCGGCTGGGCGTCGCGCGAAAGTGCGGGAAGCGGAGCAGGTATCAATGTGAGGCCGACCGCGGCACCCAAAACAATCCGAAAATGGCGTTTCATCTGGCAATGATTCCGTAGAGCAGTCCCTTGCGCATCCTCAACCTTGAAACAGGTAAGATTGTTCCCAATCGGTCGGTTCCTGGGCGTTTCGAGGCGTTTTTCCGTCGAGAATATGTCCAGGGCGCGGCTGCTCCCGTGGAGACCCTCCTATTCGCACGTCGTTGCCGCCGGGCGGTCAGAATGCCCGACACGACGAAGCCGAGGATCGCGCCCAGAACCGAGACGCTCCATGTCGCCATCGCGCAACCGTAGTCGCCCGGATCAGGAACAGCGTGCGCAGGACCGCCATCGCTGCAGTACGGCAGCAACCGGCGGCTGCATCTTAAATTTTGTGACACCAATCGCAACGGAATAACGCGAAGATAGTGCCCGAATGAGCGGAAGCGCCCACTGTAAGCAGCCCACTGGCATGGATGGCGCCACCGCTCTACGCTTGGCGAAGATGTCGCCTAGAAATAGCCGAGGATGGATTTGAGCTCGAGATACTCCAACATGCCCTCGATGCCATACTCGCGTCCGTTTCCGGATTGCTTGAAGCCGCCAAACGGCGCGTGTGGATCCCACGCCGGGTAGTTGAGATGCACTTGACCGGCGCGGATCTGCGACGCGACGTCCTTGACGACGTCCATATCCTTGCCCTGCACATGGGCCCCGAGGCCATAGACGGTGTCGTTGGCGATGGTGACGGCCTCCTCGACTGTGTCGTAGGGGATGATGCAAAGAACCGGTCCGAAGATCTCCTCCTGGGCGATGCGCATGCCCGTGCGCACCTCGGAAAAAACCGTCGGTTTTATGTAGAGCCCGACATTCAGGCCGCCTGGACGGCGCTGTCCGCCGGTGAGAAGCTTCGCGCCTTCCGAAATGCCGACGCCGATCATGGTTTGGATTCGGTCGAACTGAGCACGGTTGGCGATTGCACCGTGGGTGGTGGCCTCCGAGAGAGGATCTCCGACCACGATCTCATTTGCGGCCCGCTGGGCAATTGACTCGATCTCCGAAAGCAGCGCGCGTGGCACGATCATGCGCGTCGGCGCGCTGCATGACTGGCCGAGATTGCGGAAGGCGGCGGCTATGCCCAGCGAAACGGCGCGATCGAGATCGGCGTCCGGCAGGATCACGTTCGGCGACTTGCCGCCGAGCTCCTGCGCGACACGCTTGACCGTCGGCGCTGCCGCCTGGGCCACCGCAATGCCAGCACGGGTAGAGCCGGTAATGGAGATCATGTCGACATCCGCATGGGACGCGAGACTCCCACCGACGCATGGGCCGTCACCATTGACGAGGTTGAAGACACCGGCAGGGAAGCCGGCTTCCTCGATCGCCTCGGCGAACAGAAGGGCGTCCAAAGGAGAGAGCTCGCTTGGCTTCAGCACGACCGTGCAGCCTGCCGCGAGCGCCGGCGCAACCTTGGCGGTGATCTGGTAGAGTGGCCAGTTCCAAGGCGTGATCAGGGCGCAGACACCGATCGGTTCGTGGGTAACCGCGGTGTGGCCGCGCTGCTCGACGAAGGGGAAGGCCGTCAGAACATCGCGAGCGACCTGCACATGCGCGATCGCGAGCGGCACCTGCGCGGTGCGCGCATATCCGATCGCCGCTCCCATCTCGAGGGTCAGGCATTGTGCAAGCAGTTCGCGGCGCGCTTCGAGCAGTGCCTGCAGGCTATCAAGCAGACCCGCGCGGTATTCCGGCTTGGTACGGCTCCAGCTGGCGAACGCCCGGCGGGCCGCTGAAACGGCCGCGTCCACGTCCTCGCTGTTTCCGAGCGGAAACCGGGCCACAACCTCTTCCGTGGCGGGATTCACCACGACGCCCTTGGCCGTGCCCCTCGGCTCCAACCATTTGCCGTCGATGAAGAACTTGTCCAGGCGGCCGTTGCGGGAGAGGTGTTCCAGCGGCGTGATCATCTCACAAGGTCCTTGATGCGGTAATAGGCGCCGAGGATCGGCAGGAACCAGGGACGCCCAAAGTATCCAGGGATCGCCGGCCAGTCGAAATCCTTCCAAGGGTTTAGGTCGGGGTGCCCGTCCATGACCTCGGCCATGGTGGTGCCCATCAGCGTCGACATCTGCGTACCATGGCCGCTATAGCCCATAGAGTAGTAGATGCCATCGCGCTCTCCGGCGCGCGGCAGGCGATCGCGGGTCATATCGACCATGCCGCCCCAGCAGTAGTCGATCCGGGTGCCGGCCAGTTCCGGAAAGACCTCGACCATCGCCGCCTTCAGTATCCGGCCGCTTTTTTCGTCGGATTGAGGGTTGGACACCGCAAAGCGCGCCCGTCCGCCGAACAGGAGGCGATTGTCCGGGGTCAGCCGCCAGTAGACAACGAGGTTGCGCGTATCGACGACATTGCGACGGGTCGGCATGAGGCGCTCGAGTTCCGCAGGCGACAGCGGTTCGGTCACGATCAGGAACGCCCCGACCGGCACGATGCGACGGCGGATCCATCCGAGCGGACCGACCTGGGAAATGCCACTTGCTAGCAGGACCTGCCGCGCGACGATCTTGCCCTTTGGCGTCGTTACCTCATGCCCGCCGGAAACCTTGCGCATCGCCATTACGGGCGAGCGTTCATGGACCTCTGCGCCACGCCGTGCGGCGGCGGTCGCCAAGCCCCGGACGAACCGGCCGACATGCATGGCCGCGCTCTTGGGAAATAGCAACCCGCCGTAGTAACGGTCGGTCCCGACTTCCGCCCGCAGGTGGCTGCGCGCGATCATCCTCGTGCCTGGATCGACATTGGCAGCCAGCAGTTCCTGGCTGCGGGCCAGCATGTCGTAATGTTCGGGCTTGGCGGCAAGCTTGAGCTTGCCGACGCGCGAGAAGCTGCAATCGATCTGCTCTTCCTGCACTAACCGCTCGACCATGTCGACGCCGGCGTCGAACGCCTTGTAGAGCGCGTTGGCGGCCGTCGTGCCGTATTTGCCGGCCATGATCCCATAGTTCTGGGCAAAGCCGTTGTTGCACATCCCGCCATTGCGGCCGGACGCGGCGTTGCCGATCGTTTCGGCCTCCAACAGGGCAACCCGGGCGCCCTTTTTGGCGAGAGCCAGCGCCGCGGAGGATCCAGTCAAGCCGCCGCCCACAACCGCCACATCGTAGTGGCCTTCGAGCGGTTTGGACGACCCATCATCGAACGGCTGAGACGTATCCAGCCAGTAAGAGGTAAACTTCATTTCTTGACCACCAGTGCTGATTTGAGTGGGGCGACATTCGAGGCGTAGTTGCGCGTCTACCAGCCGCGCATCCGCTCCCAACGCGCTTCAATCATGGGGCTGTCCCCGTTGACGACGCTGTAGAAGTCATGCTGGGCGGCCATCGCGCAGGCATGGATGGGTAGAATCCGGACCCGAGACCCCAGCGGCAACTCGGGCATGGACTTTCCAGAACCGGCACGAATGGCGAGGATACCGTGTTCCTGGCTGGCCTGAGCCACGATCACATCTTCAAGCACCCGCCCCTTTTCGTCGCAGACCACACCGTAACCCTGGTCGATCTGCTGGTTTGCGGTTCCACGGTCGCGCGAAAGCGCCATCCACCCGGCGTCGACCAACACCCATCCCTTTTCCGGCTTGGAGCCGATCACCGTGGCCAATACGGAAATCGCGATATCGTCGAGCTCGCACACCCCTACCCCGTGCTGAACGAGGTCGAAGAACATGTAGACTCCGGCGCGCAGCTCCGTGACGCCCTCGAGATTCTCGGCGAAATGCGCCGTCGGCGTCGAGCCGACGCTGACGATCGGGCAGGCATGGCCATGGGCGCGCAGGATTTCAGCGGCGCGCACGGTGGCTGAACGCTCGTTCTCCGCTGCCTTGACCAGCGCATCGGGCGTGTTCAAGCCATAGGATTCGCCTGCATGGGCGAGAACGCCGACGAGCTTGGCGCCCGCCGCGACGACCCTGCTGGCCACGTCGAGCAGCTTCGGGTCGTCCGGCTTCAAGCCACCGCGATGGTCATCGCAGTCCAGTTCGATGAAGACCGATGGCGTCATGCCGGTGGCTTCGCGTATATCGGCCAGGGCGTCGGCCTGCTCCACTGAATCGAGCAGCAGCTTCACATCAGCGCCGGTACGGCGACAAAGCCCCATGGCGCGCCTAGCCGAAGCCGGCGACATGCCGACCGCATAGGTCATGTCGCGAAAGCCGTGGCCCGCGAAATACTCCGCCTCGGCGATCGTCGAGACCGTGATCGGACCGGGTTCGCCGGGGAACAAGTACCGGGCGACGTCGATGCTTTTGGCCGTCTTCATATGCGGGCGCAGCACCACCTCAAGCTTCTTGGCGCGCTCAGCCAAACCCTGGCTGTTGTGCCCGAGCCGTCCACGGTCCAGAAGCAGCGCCGGGGTGACCAGGGCACCGATGCTCTTGGCCGTCTCGCTCACTGACTGGTTTGCCGCTATCTTGCCCATCATCTCGTTTCCTAAAAGAACGACTGGTTCGCCAAGGCGTACATATGGGCCGGCCCGCCGGAGACGGGTCGTTGCCCTTTGACCATAGCGGTGGCACTGCCGGCTCGCTCGAGGCCGAGACTCTCGAGCCAGTCGCCCAATCCATCTTCGGCATAGACGTCGATCCGAACGAATCGATCGTGAAGCTTCGAAAGCTGCGCCAGGATCAGAAGCCGCGCGTCCTCCACGCTTTCGGCCGCACAGGGGCCAACGACATAGCCGCGCCCGAATTTCCTGGCGACGGCATAGCCTGCAACCCGTCCCGCTCGCTCGATAACAACGACCTTGCCCGCATCGGCGAGCGCAGCCACCATCGACGACCGGGGCATGCCCATGGCCCGTTCGTCGAAGGCCTGGATCGCTGCGAGGTCGGAGATCGTCGCCTGACGAACGTCGTCGCGCGCACTCTGCGTCACGGCGACGGTCAGCGGGCCCTGAAGCTGAAGCACCGTGCCCCAGGCGGTAAAGCCGCGCCGTTTATAGAGCGCGAGCCCCTCGTCAGTCGAATTGAGCACCACGTTGCGCCCGTGTGCTGCTTCAAGCAATCCATCAAAGAGCCGGGAGCCGTTGCCGGCGCCTTGTGCCGAGCCAGTGACGATGATCATCCCGGCAGAAGCATAGACCGGTCCGTAATTCCACCACATGGCCGTGCCGATCACTTCGCCTGCCCGCTCCAGGACTAGTCCCTGGCCGACCGTCGCGGCAAATTCCCAGTCCTCTCGGCGATAAGGCCAGCCCATCTCCTGCGACAGCTTCAGCGCGCCCGGCACATGGCGGGTCTCGAAGTTCATCAGCTCAATCGGGGCGCTGACGGTGTCTCTCTCATGTTCGAGGGCCATAAGTGCAACGTGTCTCTTGTCCGAGGTCGAATTGAAGTCGGACCTTAGAGTCGCGTTCGGCGGACAGATTTCGCTGCTGTTTTACCCATTCAAATCAGCGGGAATATTTGTTTTAGGCAGTTCCTCGGCATGCCAAATCGCGTAAATTGGGCGAGGAATATCTGGCGCCTTGGGCCGTCCGCCATGGCTGACTTCGCACGGGCGTGATCTCCACGCAGTCCACATCGGATGCGATCTCAGGCCTGGCCAACGCCATAGACTGGAATACCCTGCGGCGACGAACCGCTCGATGCTCAAGAGGGATTTGGATGATCTACATCAGCGAAGAGGAGTCAGCCGCCCTCGTCACGCATGAGCTTGCTTATGAGGCGGCGCGGAAGGCTCTCGTGGCGGCAGCATCGCCGCAGAGCTTCGTCTTTCCCGCTGTTCTCGGTCGCACACAGGAGGCGAATACCTTCTCAATCAAATCCGGTTCGTCGGACGACCTCATTGGAGTGAAAATTGGTTCCTTCTGGTCGGATAACCCGGCACGCGGCCTTCCCCGCCACAACTCCACCATCGTGCTGCTCGATCAGCATACAGGTCGGCTCGGCGCCGTCATCGAGGCCGGGAAGGTCAACGCCTACAGGACGGCCGCCGCCGACGCGGTTGCGGCCGATTTTCTTGCGCGCAAGCAAGCCAGGGTTCTGGCGATATTCGGCGCCGGCAACCAGGCGGGCTTCGAAGTGATGGCGCTGGCACGCATCCGCCAAATCGAAACCGTGCTGGTCGTGGCCCGGCCTTCGCCGCGACGCGACGCTCTTGTCGATCAGATCGGCGAAAGGGGCTTGCAGGCGCGCGCTGCCTTGCCCGAAGAAGCCGTGCGCGCGGCCGACATCGTGGTGACGGCGACATCCTCACGCGAACCGCTGTTCAATGCCGCTTGGGTGGGGCCCGGAACCCATGTCGTCAGCATGGGGTCGGATGCTCCGGGGAAGCGCGAATTGCCGAGCGAATTATTTCCCAAGGCACGTCTGTTTTGTGATCTGCTTTCCCAGTCCGTCCAGATCGGCGAGTTCCAACATTTGCGCGATGAGATCGACGCCGGCGTGGTTGCGGTAACACCAATCGGCGACGTCATTGAAAAGCGCGCGCCCGGACGCCGCTTCGACAACGAAATCACGGTCTTCGACAGTTCCGGCATCTCCCTACAGGATCTCTACATGGCCGGCGCGCTGATCCGCGCAAAGGCGTCCCACCGCTGATCAGCTTCGCACCGACAAGTCCAGCCCCGACGGATTTTTCCGCCGTACTGGAGTGCTCTCCCGGCAACAACGTGTCCCGCGCGATTCTGCAGTCGTGTCAGCGGCGGGCGCGCCACCAGGCGATACGGTCCTGCAGTGCATAGCCTTTGATGATGGCCGGAATGAACCACGGATTGCCACGGTAAAGCGGGATGGCCGCAGGGGGTCGAAAGTCGAACGCGGTGCGGGCCTGCTCGCCATGTCCCATCAGCTTGTGGGCCGCACGCGTGCCGACCCATGGCGCCCAGACGACGCCCGAACCGCAGAAGCCGGTGGCATAGACCACGCCGTCCTTCTCGAAGATGCGGGGGATCATGTCGCGGTGCATCGCCACATTGCCGAACCAGCTGTGCGAAAGCCGGGCATTTTCCAGTTCAGGAAAAAGTTCGACCAGCCCGTTACGCAGACGGAGCGTCGGGGCTGCCGGATCGCCTGCACGCGAGCTATCGCGCCCGCCCAGCAGAATGCGTCTGCCGTCCGGCGAAGGGCGGTAATAGAAGCCAAGCTCGCGGCCCTCGCCTATCATCATCCGCCGCGGCATCAGCCGTGCCATCACGTCGGGCGGCAGTTCCTCGGTGGCGATGATCCGGGAGCGAACCGGTACCAGACGGCGGCGCAGGAACGGACTGGCGCCATCGGTATAGCCGTTCGTACAGACCAGGACCTGCCGCGCCTGCACCGTCCCGGCCGAAGTGACGACGCGGAACCCGGAGCCATCCCTTTCGATCGAGGTCACGGGCGTGTTCGAATGCACCCCCAGTCCCGAAGCGAGCGCCACTCGCAGGAGCTCAGCGTGGAACTTGGCCGGGTGCAGCCCGCCGATGTCCATCCGGACCATGCCGCCGCGATAGAAGTCCGTGCCGACGTAATTGCGCTGCTCCGCATGGGGAACGGCGTAAGACTCGATCCCAAGTTTCTTCGCCAACGCCTCGGCGCCGCGGGCCATCTTCTCGTACTGCTCGTATCCGAGAGCCCCTTTGAAAAGACCGACCAGCTTGAAGTCGCAGTCGAGCTTTTCCGTTCTGATGAAATCGTAAAGGAATTCGCGCGCGATCTTGCCCTCGGCCTCGATCGCCAGGGCTTTCTCTTCGCCGAAGCGCCGGGTGATCGTGGCGTAGTCCAGCCGGATGTTCCCGCTGGTAATTCCGCCGTTGCGCGACGAGGCCCCCTCGCCGGGATTCATCGCATCAAAAGCTGCAACCGAACGCCCCTCGCGCGCCAGCGCAAGCCCGGCCGAAAGGCCGGCATAGCCGGCGCCGACGATCGCCACATCGACCTTCCTGACCAGGGGCTGCGGCGGCAGCGGCATGACGGGCGCCGCTTCCCACCAGTAGGGTGTGTTCTTGTCGGCGACTTTCGGCTCGTGCATGTGAGTCCCTTCTCACTGGGTTTTCGGGATCGGAATTGGGCCGCGTTTGTCGACGAGATCAGACACGGTCGTCTCGCACGTCGAGCGCATCACGCAGCCCGTCGCCGATGAAATTGAAGCTGGTCACGGCCATGGTGATAGCGGCCCCGGGAATGATCGCCAGCCAGGGCGCACTGTCCAGATACTGCTGGGCGCCCTCGAGCATGTTGCCCCAGCTGGGCAGCGGCGGCTGAATGCCATAACCCAGGAAACTGATATAGGCTTCCAGCAGGATCGCGTGTGCAACTGTCAATGTAGCAGCCACGATGATCGGACCCATGGCGTTGGGCAGGATCTCGCGGAACATGATATGCGCGCCGCTCAGTCCCAGCATGCGCCCGGCCAGCACAAACTCGCGCTCGCGCAATGACCGAACCTCGGCCTCGACAATTCGGGCTACCTCCATCCAGCTGGTGACGGCGACGATGACGGTGACCATAGCGGGGCTCGGCTTCAGTGCCGCAGCCAAGGCCAGCAGCAGGAAGATGGAGGGAAATGACAGGAAGCCGTCGACCGTGCGCATCAGCGCTGCGCCGATCCAGCCGCCGCGGTAGCCCGCGATCACGCCGACGAGAGTTCCGATCAGCGTCGACAGCAGCATGGCAAAGAAAGCCACCAGCAGTGAGGTCCTCCCCGCCATGAACAGTCGCGCCGCCACGTCCCGCCCCAAAGGATCGGTCCCGAGATAGTGGTCGCCGGTCAGCGGCGGTGAAAAGCGGGCGCGCAAATCGATGTAGAGTGAATCATAGGGCAGGAGGTGGGGGCCGAAGACGCATGCCAGCGTGAGAAGGGTGATCATCGCCACCCCCAGCAACGCCAGATGATGGCTCGTGAAACGGCGCACGGTGCGGCTGCGCCACCAGCGGCTTGGTCCTGCATTTGCGGCGAGAGCGGTCATTTCGGGTGCCTCCTGTTGAGGTTACGCGCTCAACCCAGACGAATGCGCGGGTCGACGATCGCCACGGCAATATCTGCGATCAGGTTGCCCAGAATGACGAGGATGGCTGAGAACATCAGCAGTCCCATCACGACCGGGTAGTCGCTGTAGCCGAGGCTGTCCAGGAACAGTCGACCCATCCCCGGCCAGGTAAACACTGTCTCCGTCACCAGCGCGCCGGTCAGGATGCTGGGAAGCTGCACCCCGGCCAGCGTGATCATCGGCAAAAGTGCATTGCCGACGACGTGCTTCATTATGACTCGGCGCTCGCTCAGGCCCTTGGCGCGGGCGGTCTTGACAAAATCCTGGCTGATGGCGTCGAGCGTCGCTGTGCGCATGTAGCGGCTCCAGATCGCGACATGCACCAGCGACAGCACGACGCTTGGCAGGATCAGGTGGTGGAGATAGTTCAGAACAGAGCCGTCGCCGATCGTGTACATGTTGCCTGCAGGCAGCCAGCCCAGCTGTAGGGAGAAGATGTAGATGCCGACGAGCCCGAACCAGAAGGTCGGGATCGACAGCGCGACCATGGCGCCGACCGTCGCCAGATGGTCGAACAGCGAATAGCGGTGCGTGGCGCCGCGGATGCCGATCCAGGTGCCGATCGCGATCGCAATCGCGGTGGACGTACCCATCAGCAGCAGCGTGGCAAGGACGTGCCGGCCAATCACTGCCAGCACAGGCGCGCCGTCGCGGAAGGAGTGGCCCCAGTCGCCCTGGAGAAGCCGCCAGGCCCAGTCGAGATATTGCATCAACAGCGGACGGTTCAGCCCCAATTGCTCTTTCAGGCGATCGAGATCGTCCTGCGTCATGCCGGGATCGAGCCCGAATTGCGCCAGCGGACCGCCCGGTAGCAGGTTCAGCACGAGGAACCCGATGACCGAGACGATCAGGAGCAGGATGAGGCTCTGCGAGAGCCGGTTGAGCAGGAAGCCGCGCATTCAACTCTCCTCTTTCAAGACAGCGCCGATGGCTGGCCGGCGTAAGTATGTCAGTCCTTCCAATGCCATACGGCGGCATGCCAGGATGCGACGCGGGTGTTGGAATTTGCCTCGAAGCCCTCCAGCCCTTCCTTGTGGCCGAACACGTTGGTGTAGGCAAACAGAGGCAGGAACGGCAAATCCTGACGGACGATTTCCTGCACACGCAGATAGATGGCGCGCCGCTGTTCCCGATCGAAGGTGCGGGCGCCCTTCTCGAGCAGCGCATCGACCTCCGGGTTGGAGTATTGGCCTGTGTTCGAGCCCTTTCCGCCCTTCGCGACGATCGCCTTGGTGTGCAGGCGGTTGGAAACGTCGGGGTCGCCCGCGATGACATTGGTTACACCGGAGATGGCTGACTCGAACTGCGATTTGAGCCAGAAATCGCCCCACATGACGGCGGCCGGCAGGTTTGAGATGGTCATCTCCACCCCGATCTCGGCGAATGTCTGCTGCAGGAACTGCTGCGTCTGCTCGCGCAGGTGGTTGCCGGAGGTGGTGGAGTTGGCGAACGATAGTCGCACCCCGTCCTTCACCCGTATTCCATCGGCCTCGGGTACCCAGCCGGCCTCGTCGAGGATCTGGCGCGCGCGCTCGATGTTGAACTCCTGCGCCGGCAGGTTCGGATTGTAGTAGTAGGAATTCTGCGGCATGAACGTCTCGGTGGGGGTGTGGACCCCGTAATAAATTGCTTCGAGGATCGCTTTCCTATCCATTGCGGCGTAGAGCGCCTGGCGGACCGCGGGGTCCTTGAATTGCGGCTTCTCAAGATTGAGATAGATCGACTCGACCGATGCCCCGCGCTCCAACATGACCACGCGATCCGGTAGTTTGCTGGCTTCCGCGTAGTGGTCGGCGGTTATGAATGCTTGGTCGACAAGATCAATGTCGCCGCTCTTGAACTGGGTGTAGAGCACCGTCATGTCGGGGATGTATTTGAAGACGAGCCGCTCCAAATAGGGGCCCTCCCCGACATAATCCGCGTTCGCGACGAGTTCGATATGATCACCGGCAACGCGCTGCGCCCACTTGAATGCGCCAGTGCCGACAGGCGCCTGATTGAAGGCGGCGGCGTTGGGGTCGGCCTCTTTTTCGAGGATATGCTTGGGAACCATGAAGGTTTCGGCGAGAAACGACAGGTAGGGGGCGAAAGCCTCCTCCATCCGCCAGGTGAGCTCGGTCGGCGAGACCACCTTGATATCGCGCACCAGAGAATGGCCCGCCGTGCGCCACGCGCGGAATTCCGGATTGGTGATGAGCTCAAGAGTGAACTTCACGTCCGCGGCCGTGAAGGGCTCGCCGTCGTGCCAGCGGACGTCATCACGCAGGCGAATGCGCCACGCAAGTCCGTCCTCTGAAATGCCGCCGTTGTCTTGGCTCGGCACTTCGACTGCTAGGTTTGGCTGGAGAACACCTTTGGGATCCATGCGGAAGAGCGCATCGAAAAGCGAGAAGTGCACAGCGTCATCGACCTCGATATGCGGCATCAGCGGATTGAAGACCGTTGGTTCCTGCGAGAGACCGACGACGATGCGGCCGGTTGGGCTGGCGGGAGGGTTCTGGGCGAAAGCGGGCCTACCCAACAAGTTGGGCGCAATGAGGCCTGCCGCCCCGCCTATCGCCATCAATCGCAGGGCATCGCGCCGCGAGTAGTTTGATTTGGAATTTGAACGTTCGGTCATTGGAATTCCCCTTGTTCTGGCGGTATCCGCCGTGGCTATTATCCGTTTGCTGCAACCGGGCGGGTCGGTCCCGGCTGCTCTCCAGGAATCGCCGCCACCAGCTCACGCGTGTAGGCTGATCGCGGGTCGAGGAAGATTTGCGAGGGTGGTCCGCGTTCAACGATTCGCCCTTTCTGCATCACCGCGATTTCGTCGCAGATCTGGCTGGCGACGCGCAGATCGTGGGTGATGAAGATCATCGACACGCCGGTCTCCCGCTGGATCTGGTCCAGCAGCTGCAGGATCTGCGCCTGGATCGACACGTCGAGCGCCGACACAGCTTCGTCAGCAATCAGCAGCTTCGGTTTGAACATCAGCGCCCGAGCAATGCCTATGCGCTGGCGCTGCCCACCGGAAAATTCGTGCGGATAACGGCCAAACGCGCCGGTATCGAGCCCGACATGAGCCAAAAGCGCCTTTGCCTCTTCACGCGCTTGGGCATAGGGCACCCCGTGCGCGACCGGGCCCACGGTCAGGATGTGGCCGACAGTCGAACGCGGGTTGAGCGACGCGAAGGGGTCCTGGAAGATCATCTGGACCCGCGGCCGCAGCGGACGGAACTCGGATTCGGAAAGCTTGGCGATGTCGCGGCCCTCGAACAGGATCCCGCCGCCGTCGCTGTCCAGCAGCTTGATCAGAAGCCGGCCCAGCGATGACTTGCCGGAACCGCTCTCGCCAACAACGCCCAGCGTGCGCCCGGGCGCCAGATCGAACGAGACCTCGTTGACGGCGGGCACGACGCGCTGCTTGCCGAACAGCGCACTGCCGCCGCGGTAGGTCTTCATCAGGCCCTCGACCTTCAGGATCGGCGCTTTGTCGGCCGTCTCAAGAGGAATGCGGTCCTCGCCGGTCAGGCGCGGGACGGCCGCGATAAGGCGCCGGGTGTAGGGATGGCCAGGCGACTTTAGAACCTGTTGAGCGCTACCCTGTTCGACGATGTGGCCCTTCTCCATCACCACGACGCTATCGGCGATCTCGGCCACCACCCCGAAGTCATGGGTGATGAACATGACGCTCATTCCCTTGCGGCGCTGAATGTCGCGGATCAGCTCCAGAATCTGCGCTTGGGTGGTCACGTCGAGCGCTGTAGTCGGTTCATCCGCGATCAGGATCGTGGGCTCGAGTGCCAGCGCCATGGCGATCATCACGCGCTGCCGCTGCCCGCCGGAGAGGCGGAACGGATACTGGTGGTACATGAGTTCCGGCTCCGGCAGTCCCACCTCAGTCAGCAACTCGATAGCGCGGCCGCGGCGGGATTTCTGGGTGCCGACGCCATGCGCCGCCATGACCTCGTCGATCTGTGCACCGACGGTCATCAGGGGATTGAGGGCCGAGAGCGGATCCTGAAAAATCATCGACACCACCCGGCCGCGCAGGCTGCGCAGCTTGTCCGGCGACATGCCTATGATGTTCACCCCATCCAGCTGGATGGCGCCCGAGGAGACGCGGATCACCTTGGGCAGAAGCCCCATGATCGCATTGGCTGTGACAGACTTTCCCGATCCGGATTCGCCGATGATGCACAGGATCTGACCGCGCTTCAGATCAAAGGAGATGTTCTCAACGGCATGGGTCCGTTCCATGCCTTCCGGCAAATTCACCGAGAGGTCGCGTACCGAAAGCGCCACATCGTGGGGGGCTACAGCCTGGATGCTTGCGACCATCGAGATCACCTCCCCTTTCAACCGAGCGGGTCCGTGCTGTTGCGGACCGCATCATCGCCCTTTGAGCAGAAGCGCCTCACCGGAGCGGCCGTCGTCTGGCCATCTCGGCGCTTCGCGCCCTGAGGCTGCGAGAAACGGATTCTGCTCATCCTGGCGGCTCCCTTGATGAAATCCGGTCCGTGTACGGACACTGTTTCCTTTTCTTGGAGAACTCTCCGAAGGCGTAAGCCCTGCCTATCGGAAGTCCTCTGGAGCTTGCCTGCCATAAGGAAGGGGTGCTCCGTTCTTTCAGTCAGTTTGACTGTTTTGTTTTCCGCAGAGTCGTCGAAATTTGGCCCTCGGGCGGCAGGAACTTCTGAAAAGAACGTCACGTTCGGCATTTCACTCTGCTCCCGTTCCGGCGCAGAAACCGGGATCAGACAACCACGCCCTTCGTCCGGTAATTCGTGCGCGACAGGCGTTGCCGTCGCGGGGGGGTTGGTGTCCCGTGCGGCCCAGCAATGTCGGCAGGGGATTGCGGGATCAAGGTCGACAGATGCGCGCCGCGTCCCGAAAAGCCCATGCGTAGATTACGACATTGGATGAAGTGTACTCCTGCTTGCCCCGCAAGTTCGGCGCCGGCGAATTTTTTCGGCAAACAATTGCCTGTTCTATGGGCTGCAAACCGCAGGAAATTCCGTCCAGGCATGAACTCCGCAGCCTGCCTCTGCGGGCCGCAGGTTAGGATGCTTCAAATTACCGGAGTCCCATCCATGCCCGCGCCGCTCATGCACATCGAGTGTAGCCCTTCCCTGCCTCGCGAGGCGGACGTCGTCGTCATCGGCGGCGGCGTGGTAGGCGTATTCACGGCATATTATCTCGCACGCCGCGGCGTCAGCGTTGCCCTGCTGGAGAAAGGACGCGTCGGCGCCGAGCAGTCCAGCCGCAACTGGGGCTGGTGCCGTCAGCAGAACCGTGATGCGCGCGAGTTGCCGATGGCAACCAAGAGCCTCGATCTCTGGGAGAAAGTGGCGCAGGAGACCGGCCAAGACACCGGCTTTCGCCGCTGCGGGCTCCTCTATCTGTCGCAGGACGACAACGAGCTGGCAGGCTGGGCAAAGTGGCGCGATTTTGCGAGAACGGTCGGGGTCACCACGCACATGTTGAGCGCGGAGGAAGCCACCGAAAGGGGCAAGGCGACCGGCCGCAAATGGAAAGGTGGCGTTTTCTCACCGACCGACGGAACGGCAGACACCTCGAGGGCCGTGCCTGTAGCCGCGCTTGGGATCATGGCGGCTGGCGGCACCGTACATCAATATTGCGCGGCTCGCGGCATAGAGTTGAGCGCCGGCCGGGTCAGCGGCGTCGTTACAGAAGCGGGAACCATCCGGACAACGAGCGTGGTCATGGCCGGAGGCGCGTGGGCTTCTTCCTTCTGCAACCAGCTTGGTATTCGTTTCCCGCAAGCTGCCGTGCGTTCGTCCATTCTAGCCGTAGCGCCGGGCGCAAATGGCCTGCCGGATGCCCTGCATACCGCGCGCGTCTCGCTGACGCGGCGCGGCAACGGTGGATACACGCTGGCGATCAGCGGGCGGGCGCGAGTAGATCCAACGCCGCAGCAGCTCAGGTTCAGCCGCGAGTTCGTGCCCATGTTCGCCCGCCGCTGGCGCAGTCTGGCCCCGGGAGCGTTCGAGGGCTGGCGTCAAGGTCATGAAAGCCTGAGGAAATGGGTACTTGACGACGTGACACCAATGGAACGGAACCGGATTCTCGACCCCAAACCTGACATGAGGCAGATTCGCCTGACATATCAAAGAGCCTGCGGATTGCTGCCCGAACTCAAGCGCACCGCGATTTCTCATGCTTGGGCGGGCTATGTCGACAGCACGCCCGATGGCATCCCGGCAATCGGTGAAGTGGAGGGGATTCCGGGCTTCATCCTGGCGGCGGGATTTAGCGGCCACGGCTTCGGGATCGGCCCCGGTGCGGGGCATATGATTGCCGACATCATCACCGGCAGCGAGCCGATCGTCGATCCGCGTCCTTATAGGCCGGAGCGTCTGAAGACCGCTGCGTGGGGCAAGGTCGCTGAATTTTGAGAAGACCGATTTGCCAACGTCCAACCGGTCGCACACGAGATTGAGGCCGCGAGGCGGCCAGCACTGAAAACAATGGGGAAGTGACGATGCGCGAATATGAGATTGCCGCCATTCCAGCCGACGGGATCGGCCCAGAGGTCATTGCCGCCGGTCTCCGGGTGCTTGAGACACTTGAAGAGCGCTGCGGCGACTTCAGGTTGCGCGTCCAGCACTTCGACTGGGGCTCAGACTACTACAAGGCCCATGGTCGGATGATGCCCGAGGACGGTGTGACGCAACTGAAGCGTTTCGACGCTATCTTCTTTGGCGCGGTCGGCGCTCCCGATGTGCCCGATGACATCACTCTCTGGGGCCTCCGGCTGCCGATTTGCCAGGGCTTTGATCAGTACGCGAACGTGCGGCCGACCAGGATACTGCCGGGCATTGCTTCTCCGCTGGCGGGCGTTGGCCCGGGCGATCTGGATTGGGTGATCGTGCGGGAGAATTCCGAGGGCGAGTATTCGGGCCACGGCGGCCGCGCCCATCGCGGCCTCCCCGAGGAAGTCGGAACCGAGGTCGCGATCTTCACGCGCGTCGGCGTCACCCGCATCATGCGCTATGCATTCCGGCTGGCGCAGTCACGGCCGCGAAAGCTCCTGACAGTTGTTACGAAATCCAACGCGCAGCGTCACGGCATGGTAATGTGGGACGAAATCGCCGCCGAGGTGGCACGGGAATTCCCGGACGTCACGTGGGACAAGATGCTGGTTGATGCTATGACGGCGCGTATGACGCTGAACCCACGGAGCCTCGATACGATCGTCGCCACCAACCTTCACGCCGACATATTGTCGGACCTTGCAGGCGCGCTTGCGGGCAGTCTTGGCGTAGCACCGACCGCCAATATTGATCCCGAGCGGCGCTATCCCTCGATGTTCGAGCCTATCCACGGCTCCGCATTCGACATTGCCGGCAAAGGGATCGCCAACCCTGTCGCCACTTTCTGGACCGCTGCCCAGATGCTCGAACATCTGGGCGAGAACGACGCGGCTGCCCGATTGATGCGCGCCGTGGAAACGGTGACGAGTGAAGGCGTGCTGACGCCGGACGTTGGTGGCACCGCGACCACGCAGGAAGTAACGGACGCCGTTTGCCGGACGATCCGCGGTTCGAACGTGTGACAGGTTTCTGATGAAGCTCGACAAGATCGACATCAAAATTCTCTCCGAGCTGCAAAAGAACGGGCGCATATCCAACGTCGAGCTTGCCGAGCTGGTGTATCTGTCACCGAGCCCCTGCCTGATGCGGGTCAAGAAGCTTCAGGCGGAAGGCTTCATCACCGGTTATTCCGCCCAGATCGACGTCTCCAAGCTCGGGCAGACGTTGACGGTCTTCACCGAGATCACGCTCAGGAACCATCGGCAGAACGACTTCGCGCGGTTTCTTGCCACCGTCGAGAAGATCGATTCCGTCATCGAATGCCATCTTGTTTCAGGCGGGTACGACTACCTGGTGAAGTTTGTCACAGCGGGAATCACCGAATACCAGACGGTCATGGAGCGCCTTGTCGAAATGGACATCGGCATCGACAAATATTTCAGCTTCGTCGTGCTGAAATCCCCTATCGTGAAATCTCACCTGCCGCTCGACGCCATATTCGACAGTTGAGAAAGAGGCTGCCCGCTCATGCGGCGGCAGTCTGGACGATCAGCCCTTCATCGCCGCCCGCACGTCCTTGTCTTCGAGGGTTTGATCCAGCGTCATCCGCGTGCGTTCGAGGATCCCATCGATATCGTCTTCCGTGCAGCAGAGCGGCGGCGCATAGCCCAGGATGCCGCTGTTGAAGGCGCGAATGACGAGGCCGTTCGCCCATGCGCGGTCGAAAATACGGCGACCCGGATCGGCTGCCACCGGCAGGGGCGTCTTGCGCTCCTTGTCAGTGACCAGCTCGACCGCGGCCAGCATGCCGCGACCGCGAATATCGCCAACCAGCGGGTGGTCGGCGAGCGAGCGAAGGCCTTCCATCAAGCGCTTCCCGGCCTTCCGCCCGTTCTCGAGCAAGCCCTCTTCGTAGAGACGCAGGCATTCCAGCCCCACCGCCGCGCTCACGGGATGGGCAGAATAGGTGTAGCCATGGCCGACAGGCGCTTTGCCGGCTGCGTCCGCGATCGTATTGTAGATATGGTCCGATATGAAAACTGCGCCCATAGGCACGTAGCCCGAGGTCAGTCCCTTCGCCGTGGTCATGAAATCCGGCACCACATCGTCCTCTTCACAGGCGAAGAGCGGGCCGGTGCGGCCAAAGGCAGTGATGACTTCGTCGGCAACGAACAGAATGTCGTGTTCCTTGCACACGGCGTGCAGGGCCTTCAGCCAGCCTGTCGGTGGAACGAGGACACCGCCC
Organism: Mesorhizobium sp.; assembly: GCA_004020315.1. Lineage (GTDB taxonomy): Bacteria > Pseudomonadota > Alphaproteobacteria > Rhizobiales > Rhizobiaceae > Mesorhizobium. The sequence goes on along the minus strand of SAQG01000018.1, from coordinate 91,435 downwards.
GAACCCTGAATGGGTTCGGCGTAGAAGGCCGCAACGCGGTCCGCACCGAGTTCCGCGATCTTGGCGCGCAGGGCCGCGACCGATGCATCGATAATCGTCGGCGGATCGGAACCGACCGGATTGCGATAGGCGTAGTGCGAGGGAATCTTGTGCTGCCAGTCGTAAGGCACGCCGAAGCCCGCATGGAAAGCGGGGATCGCGGTCAGACCGGACCCTGCCGTCGAGGATCCGTGGTAGCCATACTCGACCGAGATGAACTGGTCCTTTTGGGGCGTACCCTTGGCATGGTAGTAGTAGCGAATGAAACGGATCGTGCTGTCGACTGCGTCGGAACCGCCCAGCGTGAAATAAACATGGTTCAGATCGCCGGGCGCCAGTTCGGCAAGCTTGGCCGCAAGCCGAATGGCAGGCTCGGATCCCAGCCCGAAATATCCCGTCGCATAGGGAAGCTCTCTTAGCTGCTTGGCGGCTGCTTCAACGACGCTTTCCTGGCCGTATCCGATGTTTACACACCATAGCCCTGCGAATCCGTCCAGCAGGGTTTTCCCGCTTGCATCGGTTACTGTTGCGCCCTTGGCGGATTTGAGCACCCGCACGCCCGTCTCCTCGTGGCTCCGATAGCATGAAAACGGGTGAACCAGATGTGCGCGATCGAGTTCGATCAGTGAGTTTGCCAGCATTTCTTCCTCCGATTCAGCGTAGTGCCTGACTGACGAGAGCATAAGTCCGGTGTGGTATGGTTTCGTCCTTCAGCTCGCCTGCGGTTCGTCGCATCGTTATGCCACCGCCGACGCGAGCCAGCCCGCGACGGGTGAGCCATTCGCCGAGATCTGTGGATTCGTCGGTGTCGATACGGACAAACTCGCCGGCACTGTCGGCCAGCAGGAAGTCGATCAGGTTCCGTGCTTCGGAATTGCTTCTCGCCACCACCGGCCCAATGACCATTCCACGGCCAAACCGACGGATTGCCGCAAAGGCCTGGACGTCACCTCGATCGCGAATGACGGCGAACTTCGCGCGCCCGCGCAGCGACCGCATGAGCGCCGACCGATCGTGACCAAACGCTGCGCGATCAAGAGTGACAAAGCGAGCGTGGTCGCCGTTTTCGCTCCAGGATACATTCTTCTGTGCGTCGACAGACGGCGCCACGCCTTGGTGCTGCACGATCTTGCCAGTCGCGACAAAACCCAGCTTCTCATAAAGCGGGAGTCCTTCCTGCGTCGCCACCAGATAGCAGGTGCGCTCCCCTGCCCTGGCAAGCGCCTCCTCCATCAGCTTCCGGCCGAGCCCGCGGCCGCGCATGGCCGCATCGACGATCACCATGTTGATGGTGACGGCATCGTCGCCATAGGGCGTCATCATGATGGTCGCAACCACGCGTTCTTCTTCCAGAGCGACGATCCCCCGGCTGACCGACTGGACCAGCTCCCAATCCTCGCGGCGATGCGGCCATTCAACTTGGCGAGACAACTCGACAGCACCTTCCAGGTGCCCCAGTGTCATCTCCTCAAGGATGATCTGTTGTGTGGTCATGATGAATTTCCGGCTTTCGTCTTCAGGTGCTCACGGTAGACCACCAAACACAGCAGTTCCTCCCGACCGGCAGCCATGCGCCACGCGTTTTCACTATCCTTCGCCGCTCGCGCCGCATCTTCTGCCGAAGCATGACCGACAGGCCGCGCTGCTCCCAAAGCTCGAAAGAACACCTGGCACAACTCTCTACCAAACCGGCGATGCAATACGAAACGATCTGCTTCAGGTTGCGGCGAATGCGGCCGTTAGTCTTCCAGATCGCCGACTATGGTGATTGTGGTACAGGCACGCTGTGCCGAGAAAACTAGGAGGATGGTCGCCATGTCGACGTTCAGACCGAAATACATCACCTTCGACTGCTACGGCACGCTCACCAATTTCGATATGGCCGGTGCCGCGAGCCGCGTCTACGGCTCGCAGCTTTCGCCTGCCGCGTTGACGCAGTTCATCAAGGACTTCGCCGCCTATCGCCTCGACGAGGTTCTTGGCGCCTGGAAGCCCTACCTCGATGTCGTGCACAATTCCGTGGACCGCACCTGCAAGCGCAACGGCGTCGCATTCCGGCCCGAGGATGCCCAGCGCATCTATGAGGAAGTGCCGACATGGGGTCCGCACCCGGATGTCCCGGCGGGACTGGCCAAGGTCGCCAAGAAAATCCCGCTGGTGATCCTGTCGAACTCCATGAACAGCCTGATCATGTCGAACGTGGAGAAGCTCGGCGCACCCTTCCACATGGTCATCACGGCCGAAGAGACCGGCGCCTATAAGCCGCTGATGAAGGGCTTCGAATATATGTTCGAGAAGCTCGGCTGCGGCCCTGAGGACATTACGCACGTGTCGTCCTCATTCCGCTACGATCTCATGACCGCCTATGATCTCGGTATCAAGAGCAAGGTCTGGGTGAACCGCGGCCACGAGCCTGCGAACCCGTTCTACGAATATACCGAGATCAAGGATATCGGCGGGCTGGCCGCCGCGGTCGGCCTGGATCCCGTTCGGGATGTTGCTTAAGGCTGGCAGGCCTCCGGCCATCGCGGCATCCGAAGTAGTATCGAATCAGAAAGGGGCGGTTCGACCGCCCCTTTCTCATTGCTGGTCTCGCTCTTGAGATTACGGAAAAGCCTCTAATTCAAGCCGCCGACGTGAAGCGTCTTGGTCTCCAGATATTCCTCAATCCCCAGCTGCGATCCTTCGCGCCCAAGCCCCGACTGCTTCACACCGCCGAACGGCGCGACCTCTGTCGAGATAAGACCGGTGTTGAGTCCGACCATGCCGAACTCCAGCGCCTCGGCGACACGCCACGATCGTTTGAGGTTTTCCGTGTAGAAATAGGCGGCAAGGCCGAAGGGCGTTCCGTTGGCGATCGCGATCGCTTCTTCCTCCGTCTCGAAGCGGAAGAGCGGAGCCACGGGGCCGAACGTCTCTTCCGACGCGAGGAGCATTTCGGTCGTGGCGTCGCCGAGCAGGATAGGCCGGGCGTATTGCTTGCCTTCCGGCACTGCTTCGCTCCGGGCAATTATCCGGGCGCCTTTCTCCAAAGCATCGGCGACATGCCGCTCGATCTTCTCGATGGCGGCACCATTGATCATCGGCCCGATGACGACGCCCTCCTCTGTACCCGCGCCAACCTTCATCTCTGCAACTCGGCTGGCGAGCTTCGCAGCAAACGCCTCATAGATGCCGGCCTGCACGAGAATGCGGTTGGCACAGACGCAGGTCTGGCCGCCATTGCGAAATTTGGAGTTTACTGCCCCTTCGACGGCGAGATCGAGATCTGCGTCATCGAAGACGATGAAAGGCGCGTTCCCGCCGAGCTCGAGGCTGAGCCTTTTGATGCCGTCGGCGGCGCCCTTCATCAAAAGCGCGCCGACGCGGGTTGAACCTGTGAAGGAGATCTTGCGCACCGTTTCGTTGGCCATCAGCTCTTTGCCGATCTCCGCCGGCATGCCGGTTACGATGTTGATAACGCCTGCCGGGATGCCCGCTCGCTCAGCCAGGACGCCGAGCGCGAGCGCCGAAAATGGTGTGAACTCGGACGGCTTGATCACTACCGTGCACCCGGCGGCAAGGGCGGGCGCAACCTTGCGCGTGATCATTGCATTGGGGAAATTCCACGGGGTGATGACGGCGCAGACGCCGACTGCCTCCTTTAGTACGAGAATGCGGCGATCGGCCGTGGGTGACGGAATGGTCGAGCCACCGATCCGGCGCGCCTCCTCCGCAAACCATTTCACGAACGATGCCCCGTAGCGGATCTCCGCGAGCGCCTCGGCAAGCGGCTTACCTTGTTCCAGAGTCAGCAGAAGCGCCAAATCCTGTTCGTGCCGGCGAATGAGGTCGTGCCAGCGTTCCAGCAGTCCCCCGCGTTCGGCATGAGTCTTCTTCTTCCAGTTCCTGAACGCTTCGGCCGCAGCGCCGATCGCGGCCCTGGTCTCGTCGCCCCCCATGTCGGGAACGGTGCCGAGAACATTCAGGCTGGCAGGGTTGGTGACCTCGGCGACAGCCTTTGTGTCCGCTTCCCGCCAGACACCGCCAATCAACGCCTGCTGGCGGAACAGGTCCGCATCGTTAAAGGTGCCAATCTTCGTGATCGCATTCATGGTCTTTTTCCTCTGCCCTTTCAGCTCAATTCCGCAAGCACGGCTCGCGTGATTGTTTCAGTCCGGTCCTTGCCTGCGATCGTGCCTATCCCCTGCGCGGTCACGGACTCGATTGCCGACATCACTTCGGCCGCAGCATGCCGCTCGCCCAGATGCTCCAGCATCATCGCACCGGACCAGATCGCGGCGATCGGATTGGCGACGCCGAGATGCGCGATATCGGGCGCTGAACCATGGACCGGCTCGAACATGGAAGGTGCGCTGCGATCAGGATTGATATTGGCAGAGGCGGCATAACCCAGACCGCCCTGAATGGCCGCTCCAATATCGGTGAGGATGTCGCCAAACAGGTTCGAGGCGACGATTACGTCGAGGCTTTCAGGCGCCAGCACCATGCGGGCAGCCATGGCGTCGATGTGGTAGTGCGAGACCTCCACATCGGGATAGTCTTTCGCTATCTCGCGCGTCACCTCATCCCAGAAAACCATGGAATGTTTCTGCGCGTTGGATTTGGTCACAGATGCGAGCTTTTTGCGGCGCGCCCGCGCCTGTTCGAAACCGAAACGCGTGATCCGTTCGACACCCGCACGCGTGAAGATTGCTGTCTCAATCGCGACCTCATTGGCCGTGCCGGAATGGACGCGCCCACCGGCGCCGGAATATTCGCCTTCCGTATTCTCGCGGATGCACAGGATGTCGAATCCATCGGAGCGGAGGGGCCCCTGAACGCCCGGCAAAAGCCTGTGCGGTCGTATGTTGGCGTACTGCGTGAACCCTTTCCGGATCGGCAGGAGCAGTCCGTGAAGCGACACTGAGTCGGGCACTTCCGCGGACCACCCCACGGCGCCGAGATAGATTGCATCGAATTTTCGAAGTGTCTCGATCCCGTCTGGCGGCATCATTGCGCCGGTTTCCAGATAGTAGGCGCAGGACCATGGGAAGCGTGTGCCATCAAGGGCGAAACCGCCCCGTTTTGCCGCCGCCTGCATCACCTGCCATGCCGCCCCAGTCACGTCCTTGCCGATGCCGTCGCCGGGGATGAGCGCTATGTTGTAGGTCTTCATTGATGGAGGTCCTCATTCGCACTAGCGTTTCATCGAACAATAATGGACCGCGCGCCGCATTTTCCGTCGAGGATGAGGCGCCCGACGGCGTCGAATCGCATCAGGCGGAACTTGGAAAGTCGATTGTTCTGGAACCGCCGCGCGCTCTATTCAGCCGGACCTTGAGCATTGAACTCAGTCATAAACGCAGACGTAGATCTTGCGCACGGTCTCGATCGTGCGCCAGACGCCGACGAAACCGGGCTTCATCACGAAGCTGTCGCCGGCGCGATAGGTCTTCGTCTCGCCCCCCTTCTCCTCGATTTCGATCACACCCGAAATGATGTGGCAGAACTCGTAGGTGGTGCCCTTGATCGAATGCGTCTCACCGGGCGTCGCCTCCCAGACGCCGGTCAGAACCTTCTCACCTTTCGAGGCATCCTGCGCCCAGGTCTTGAAGGATGGAGTGCCGGAAATGAGCCGCTCCGGCAGCGGCAATGCCTCCTTCGGCGTGAAGGCAGGGTTTGTGTCGATCGTGATCAGAAGTGACATGTGAGGTTTCCTGGTTAGTAGCCGAGCGTCCGATCGACGAGGCCGATCAGAGCTTTCCCGGCGCGGTGGCGCCGGATGTTGTCCACGGCGGATTGCGCCGCCGTATGCGGTTGCGTCACCGAGGCGATGTGCGGCGTTATCATCACCTTCGGATGCGACCACAGCGGATGGTCTTCGGGGAGCGGTTCAGGATCAGTGACATCAAGCATCGCCGCAGATACGTGACCGGCGTCGAGCGCGTCGATCAGCGCGGCCTGGTCGAGTTGCGGACCCCTGCCGAGATGCAGAAGCCGCGCCCCTGCGGGCAGTAGGTCGAAGAGCTTTGCATCGAGCATGCCGCGCGTTTGTTCCGTCAGCGGCAGCAGGCAGACGAGAATATCCGTTTGCTTCAGAAAGCCCGCGAGTTGGTCCGCACCATGAAAACGGGCCACGCCCTCTATCCGCTTTTCGCTGCGGCTCCACCCGGCAAGCGGAAACTGGAACGGCTTCAAGCGCTCGATAGCCGCCTGCGCCAGCATCCCAAGGCCGAGGAAGCCAACCCGGCGTTCGGCCGCCTGTCGAGCGGCAATCGGTTGCCAGAGGCACCTTTTCTGCTGCTCGAGATAGGCGGGCATTTCCCGGTGGAGCGCCAACACGCCGAGCGCGACGTATTCCTGCATCATGCGTATGATGCCGTCCTCGACCATGCGCACAAGCTTCACGTGGCTTGGCACTACGTCCTGCTTGAACTGGTCGACGCCCGCTCCGATCGAAAACAGCACTTCCAGATTGCGATAGCGCGAGATGTCGTCCGGCACCGTCCAGGTAATGAGATAGCGTACCTTCTCCGGCTCCATCTCCTCGCCGCAATGGAAGAATTCCAGATCCGGGAGCTCGCGCGCGAAGATCTCGCGGAACACCGCAGCACGCCTGGCATCGGAATTGAAAAGAAACGCCATGGAACCCGCCCTCTAGTTCATGCTGCAAGGCGCGCGCCGAGATCCTCGATCATGCTCTGGCAGGCAGCAAGTTCACCGATCTCGATGTATTCATTGGGACGATGCGCGCGGGAAATTTCGCCGGGGCCGCAAATGATCGCATCGATACCGGCCTGCTGATACAGCCCGGCCTCCGTGCCGTAACTGACCGCTGTGAGCGGCTCCTGACCTGTCAGCTCGGTCAGGACCGCCGCTAGCTCACTCCCCTTGGCAGGCGCAAGGGCGGGATAGGAACTCAACTCGTGCCAAATCACCTCGAAGCCACTGTCGCGCAGGGCGAAAAGCCGGGCCTTGACCGGCTCGAGTAAGGAACACGGAGAAACGCCCGGCACCGCGCGCACCTCGATATCGGCGGTGCAGCGGTCGGGGATAATGTTGACCGCCTGTCCGCCGGCGATGACGCCCACCTGCAAGGAAGAATATGGGGGCTCGAAATTATCATCGAGCGGTCCGTCGGCGAGTGACTGGCCATAGACCACGGCGTGCATGATGACGCCGGCCATGGCGTGCACGGCATTGAGTCCGAGATCGGGGCGAGACGAATGGCCGGATCGCCCGATCACCTCGAGCCGCGCGGCGGCCTTTCCCTTGTGCGCGCGCACCGGCTGCATCCGGCTCGGCTCGCCGACAATCGCGCCAAGCGGCATCTCGCATAGGCCTGGCAACGCAGCTAAGAGATGCGGAACGCCACGGCACCCCGCCTCTTCGTCGTAGGAGAATGCGAGATGAATTGGTTGTCGCAGGTTCATCGCCGCAAGTCCTGGGAGCGCGGCCAATGCGCAGGCGAGAAAGCCCTTCATGTCGGTGGTGCCGCGGCCGTAAAGCCTGCCGCCCTCGCAGCGCAGGACGAACGGATCCGAGCTCCATTCCGGCTCGCCGGCCGGCACGACATCCATATGTCCGGAGATGATATAGCCCCGACCCTCGCGCGGGCCGATCGTGACGAAGAGGTTGGACCGGTCGCCCTCGGGACCGGGGAGAACCGTCACCTCGGCTCCTGCTGCCTGACAGTAGGCGCGGATCCAATCGACGATCGCGCCGTTTGGCGTGCCCACAACAGAGGGAAATGCAATCAGGGTCGCGAGGATTTCTTCCACGTTCATGGCGGTCCGCTCTGCTTGCACACTATCCCGGGTGCGACCAGCCTATCCCTAGGCAGAAGTATTCCCTGCCGAATCGCGTCGTGCTTTGGCCGAAGATTGCGAAAAAGCGCCTCGAACCAGCGAAACCTGCTGGCTTTCCCGTATAATGCTGCGGCAGAAGCGGCCTGTCGCAAGCATGGCAATAGGCGCCAGGATCAACACCGCGTGCCTTGGGCATTCGTTGAAGGAGCGGATCGACTGAGATGCAGAGATCAGTACGCCTGAAATCCTTCGAACTGGTCGCGCGCGACATCAATGATGTCGACGTTGATCTGCTGCATACACTATCGATTTCTGTACGCTGGCCGCATCGCCCCAAGGACTGGGATTTGTTGCGCCGCGCCGGCCACGGCATCGTCGCCGTTGACGGAATTGGGCGCGTCTTCGGAAGCGCGATGTGGTTTCCCCACGGGGACGATTTTGCCACCATTGGCCTGGTGATCACGACGCCCCGCGCACAGGCGCAGGGAGGTGGCCGATGGCTCATGGAACAGGTGCTTGAGCAGTGCGGGGATCGCAATCTGGCCCTGAATGCAACCCATCCCGCCTATCCTCTGTATATATCACTCGGCTTCACGAGCGAGGCGATCGTCTACATGCGCCAGGGAGAGGCCCCACAAAAACTCCCGCCAATGCCGGCTCTGGATGGTGAACTCAGTGAGTTGCCCAGCGACAGGCTCAGCGAGATCACCGCGCTGGACGCGCGTGCGTTTGGGACAAATCGTGCGGGGCTACTTGCGTTGCTCGCAGAGGATGCCTCGATAGCCACTCTGAGCAGCGGTGGCGAGGTCGTTGGCTATTCCATGTGTCGCGAGTTCGGGCGCGGCCATGTTATTGGCCCCATTGTGGCTCGAAGCGACCAGGACGCGGTCCATCTCACCGCCGTCCATCTGAAGAAGCTGGCAGGTCGATTCGCCCGCGTCGATACGCGCGAGAGGGATGGCGTGTTTGCCGAGTTCCTTCAGCAGAGCGGCCTCAGCATTGCCGAGACCGTGACGACAATGTCCAAAGGCCGCCGGTTCCTGAACCGGGAAGGCAACGGACCTTGGGTTTATGGGCTGGCCAGCCACGCCTTGAGCTGAGTGGAAGCACAGTCCGCCTCGCGCTCCATGAGGCGCGGCCACCGATAAGCCGTGTGTCGTAGGTCGGATGGAATCAAACGACCGAGATTGGGCCGAAACTGCCTTTCCGCTTCGGGACGAAGTTACCGATAAGCAGCCATTCAGATCACGGCCTTTTGCGAACTCAAAAGCAGGGTTCGCAGACGAAGTGAGAACGATAGCGTGGATGCTCTAACAGCGTGCTAAAGCCGACAAGAAATGCTCCCTGTGCGAGCACAATTGCCACAGCCATGATGCCAACGCCTGAAGCCAGTTTGCAAGCCAAGCCGCCCGATGAGGAAAAGCGCCAAGGGCGTATCAATGCAACGATTGCTGCTGATGCCAGCAGAATAAGCACTGGAACGCCTAGGACCACGGCGTGCATCCTCGGCAACGAGTCAGGGAAAATGACCCCGGCGCCAGTCCGGGTTCTGACCACCTTGGTGCCGCCACGCGCCAGCCATCATGCCGCGGCTGGCACTGAGGTCGACTGGCGCCACCTCGATCATAGAAGCTTGTCAGGCGTGATCGGTAGCGCACGGATACGCCGCCCCGTGGCGTGGAAGATGGCGTTAGCGATCGCGGGCGCGACGCCGACCATAGCGATTTCGCCGAGGCCCTTCACGCCGAGCGGATTCACGTGCGGGTCGTCCTCGTCGACGAAGATCACGTCCATGACTGGCGGCGCGTCGGCGTGAACCGGCACGGCGTATTCGGCAAAATTGGCGTTCGTGACGCGCCCATTGCGATGGTCGATCACCGAATGCTCCATGAGCGCCATTCCGATGCCTCCGATCATGCCGCCGATGCACTGGCTGCGGGCGATCTTCGGGTTGATTACGCGACCGGCACCATAGGCGCCGACGATGCGCCGCACACGCGTCTCCCCGAGATCAGAATCAACGGCAACCTCGACGAAGACGGCGCCGAAAGCGTGCATGGAAAACCGCTTGGATTCATCTCCGGGGCCGACGTCGGCCGTTGCCTCGACCGGCTCGCCGAGGTGGGCCATCGCCTCTTCGAGATCATTGGCGCCGGCGCGTGCAAGCGCTTGCTCGCGCGCCGTGCGGCAAGCGGCCTGCACCGCACTGCCGACGCTCGCCATTGTCATGGAACCGCCGTGGACCGGGGCGCGCGGCAGGCGGGTGTCGCCGAGCATGAACTTGACCCGCTCGATCGGCAGGCCCAGCGTGTCCGCCGCGACCTGCGTCATCGATGTCGAGGTACCGGGTCCCATGTCGCTCGACGCGCTCATCACCTCGGCTGTGCCGTCCGGCAATAACCGGGCCATGGCTGAGGCAGGTGCGTAGTTCATCGGATAGGTGGCGCTCGCCATGCCCCAGCCGATCAGCCAGCGCCCGTCACGCATGGAGCGTGGCTCGGGCTTCCTTTGTCCCCACCCGAAACGCTCGGCGGCGAGTCGGTAGCATTCCTTTGTCGATCGGCTCGAGAACGGGAGGTTCTTGAACTCGTCCCGGTCCGGCTCGTTGCGCAGGCGCAGTTCGACGGGATCGATGTTCAGCGCAACGGCAAGCTCGTCCATGGCCGATTCGAGCGCATACACGCCACTCGCCTCGCCTGGAGCGCGCATATAGGTCGGCGTGTGGACGTTCATCGGCTCGATGCGATGGCGCGTGTAGACGTTCGGACAGGAGTGCAGGAACCGGGTCGCGCTGAGGAGCGCCTCCGTGAATTCCTCGTAAGTCGACGTCTCCTGGTAGCCCTCGTGCCGAGTGGCCTGGAGACGGCCGTCACGAGACGCACCAAGGGCGACACGCTGCACCGTGTGGGGCGGAACCCGACGCTGTAGTACATGTCGCGTCGAGTGAGCATCAGCTTGACCGGCCGGCCTACGACGCGCGCGCCGAGCGCTGCCAGCGTCACATGCGGCCAGGTGCGCAGGCCCGAGCCGAAGGCGCCGCCAACGAAGGGCGAGATGACACGGACGTTCTCCGCTGGGAGACCAAATACGGAGGCGATCTCCTCCGCGACGTTGTGCACCCACTGGGTCTTATCCCACAGGGTCAGGCTGTCGCCGTCCCAATCGGCAATGGTGGCGTACATCTCGATTGGATTGTGGTTCTCTCGTGGAATTACATATGTTTGATCGACCTTGACCGCAGCGGCCGCGAAGGCCCCGTCGGGGTCGCCGCGCCGCTGCTCGTCCGGCTTGACCTCGCCTTGGTCAGTCTTCTCCTGCGCAGGATCAACCGGCGCGACCAGGGTGATGTCGGTGGTGGCCGGGACGGGCGCGTAGGTGACGCGCACCAGGCTGGCCGCGTGGGTCGCCTGTTCGAGAGTTTCGGCCAGCACAAGTGCGATTGGCTGGCCTTGATGGCTCACCTGGTCGTCCTGCAGCACGTGCAGCCGTTCGCCAACGACGGGGTCCGGCAGGCCCTTGTGGGGACGATAGGCCAGCCGCGGCGCATTGCGGTGTGTCAGAACGGCGAGCACGCCAGACGAGCGTTCGGCTTCCGACGCGTCGATCGAAGTCATACGACCGTTCGCGATAGTGCTCCTGACAACGGCTGCGTAGGCGAGGTTCGGCACCTCGAACTCGGCAGCATAGGTCGCAGTGCCGGTGACTTTCAGACGGCCATCGACCCGGCTGACGGATTTTCCGATCAAGGCAGCGGTCATGCCCGGCCCCCAGCGGTTTCGACCGCGCGCACAATCGCGCGCTGCATAAGCTCGATCTTGAAATCGTTGTGGCCTCGTCCGCGCGCGCCGTCGGCGGCCAGAACCGCGGCGGCGCGAAGTTCACTCGGATCAAGGCTGGTTCCGGTCAATGCTCGCTCGACACTTGGGAGGCGCCAGGGTTTCGCTGCAACGCCGCCGAGGGCAACGCGAGCCTGCCGAATGCGGCTGCCGTCCGTTTCGATCGCGACCGCGGCCGAGACCACGGCGAATTCGAAGGAGGCGCGATCGCGAACCTTGAGGTAGTGAGAGCGGAGCCCTGCCGCATTGGCCGGGACCGTGATCGCCGTGATCACCTCACCCGGCTCGAGAACCGTTTCGAGGTGCGGTGTGCCTCCCGGGAGGCGGTGGAGGTCGGCGAGCGGCGTGGTCCGTTGGCCATCGGCGCCGCGGATCTCGATCGCCGCGTCGAGCGCGACCAGGGCGACCGCGAGGTCCGAAGGGTGAACCGCGATGCAGGCGTCGCTCGTGCCGAGCACCGCGTGCCAGCGGTTCTCGCCATCCATGGCGGCGCAGCCAGAGCCCGGCGCTCGCTTGTTGCATGCCTCGTAGCCGATGTCACGGAAGTAGGGACAGCGTGTGCGCTGGAGCAGATTGCCGCCCATTGTCGCCTGATTGCGCACCTGCGGGCTGGCCGAATTCAAAAGCGCCTGGGATATGAGACTGAACTGCTCGACTACACCTTGATGGGCGGCCACCTCCGCCATCGTGGCGGCGGCGCCGAGCCGCAGTCCGTGAGGGCCGATCTCGATGCTGTTGTCGAGAAGGCCCGCCAGGCTTACAAGCCGGTCCGGGCGGCGGACATCTTCCTGCAGAAGCTGCATCATGTCGGTGCCGCCGGCGATGTACTCGGCTGGTGCGTCATTGCGGCCGGCCTGGGCACGCAAAGCGAGGGCAGCGGGCATGTCACGTGGACGTTCGAGGATGAACGGATGCATGGCTCAGCCTCCCCGCACCGAACCGGACGCGGAAGCCGCATCCTGGATCGCAGCAACGATGTGATCGTAGGCGCCGCAGCGGCACAAATTGCCGCTCATCCATTCGCGAATTTCCTGCGGCGATCCAGCATGGCCCTCGCTGATGCAGGCGACGCCGGACATTATCTGCCCCGGCGTGCAGTAGCCGCACTGGAACGCGTCGCGCTCGATGAAGGCGGCCTGCAGCGGGTGGAGTTCTTCGCCCTGGGCTAGCCCTTCGATGGTCGTGATTTCACGCCCTTGCGCCAAAGCGGCAAGTGATAGGCACGATTTCACGCGCATGCCATCCATCAGGACCGTGCAGGCACCGCACTGGCCGAGGCCGCAGCCCTTCTTCGAGCCGGTGAGATGCGGTGCTCGCGCAACGCGTCCAATAAGGTTGTCCGCGAATCGAGCGAAAGACGGTGCTCCATCCCGTTGACCCGCAGCGATATATCGAGCGGCGCTGGCGCGGTTCTAGCAGCAGCCAGCGCCGCCGGCGAAATAGCTCCCGGCATGAATTGTTCTCCTATAAGAGCACCGCCAGTCACAGCAGCCGCTTGCATAAGCTCCCGGCGCGTTATGTCTGAACTGGCTATCGAACTTCTCTGGCTATCAGACATGTCGAGTGTCGCTTTCGTGATGATCCGCCACAATTCGTGGCGCATGAAAACAGTCGGCCCCCGGAGACACGCCGCATGCGTGTGCCGCGCTAAACCATAGGGTGCTCGAGGCCCGGTTCTTCGATAGGACCTATCGGTCCGGCCCATGAATGAGCAGCAAGGCCGATGAACTGCTGCCGGCTCTTTCTTTCCTCACCATTGCTCGTCGGTATTCACCGAGGCCTGATCCGCTTAGGACATTCCAGGCTCCCGGCGACTTCGATCGTGCCTGGTGCAACTCGTTGCGGTAGCTTGTATAATTTGCATCGAGTTATCGGGACGAGCCATAAATGCAGCGCGGAAGACAGTCGATCCATCACCCAGCTTCGAAGGGGTGGTTATAAGGCTTAGGTCGGGCATCGCCAGTCCGTGGCCGACGCAGACCTTCACCTGCTCGGACTAAACGTCTGAAAAGCGCCGCGTTGCGAGCAACCTTTGAATCGAAAAGCCCGCGCCTCCGGGAGAGGTCGCGGGCAACGGTCTGTTGGGATCAGAGGGACTGACCCAGTTGCAATGTGGGGCACCTTCCATAATCAGCGCATCGGTCAAAATGGATGAAGCCCGCGCCCCTGGGGGAGAAGGACGCGGGCTGTGATCGGCGGGAGGATCCGATCTGGCAGCATTTGTCTACGGGAATGATGCTGCAGATGCCGAACTTTCGTCGCTGGCCTGTGTTCCACACCGAAAACAAAAAACCCCACGCAAGGATTTGGTGACAGAGCTGTCGTTGCTGCTCGGCAAGACGCAGCAATTTTGCTAAGATCGGCGGTGGGAGGAGACGGGCATGCAATCGGTGCCGATAGCCCATCCAAGCGTGGCCAAGACGACAGTCGGCGCATCGCTTCCGCTCGCCTATTCCACCGCGACGCTCTGCTGGCTCCTGTCCGCCGGCGTCTACATCGCAGCCAAGTGGGTTGCCCCCGAAATGCCGCCTTGGGCGCTTTGCTTGTGGCGGCTGGCGCTCGCCTGCGCGATCCTGCTGCCTATCGTCCATCGTCATCACGGGGCGATGCTGGTGCTGATCCAATCCCGGGCGATCGAGGTGCTGGCAATCGGCGCCATCGGGCTGAGCCTCTGTCAGGGCATGATCTACACGGGCCTCAACTACACCGACGCGACGACCGCCGGCATCATCATGGCCCTGTCGCCGATCATGACCATGGTGCTTGCCCGCTTCGTGCTCGGCGAGCCCCTCGGCGTCTGGAAGGCGCTTGGCGCGCTGCTGGCTCTGGTCGGGATGGTGGTGATCGTGGCGCGCGGCGACCTTACCGCGCTGATGCGGCTCCAGTTCAATCCCGGCGAGTTGTGGATCGTCGGCGCCGCGTTTTGCTGGGGCCTCTACACCGTGCTGCTGCGTCGCGCCAAATTCGCTATCGAGCTTCTGCCGACGGTGGTCCTGCTGCTAGGGGCCGGGGCGCTGGCCGCACTGCCCCTCTATCTCTGGGAACTGTTTTCCGGCGAGCGTTCGGCGCTGCATGCGAACGGCCTTCTGGCACTCGCCTATGTCGCTGGCCCGGGCGGCGCTCTGATGTATTACCTCTATAACCGCAGTGTCGAGACGCTTGGCGCCGGGCGCGCCAGCATGCTGCTTTATCTGCAGACTGTCTTCGTCGCCGTGCTCGCTTATCTTTTCCTTGGGGAAAGCTTGCACGACTACGACCTCGCCGGCGCCGCCTTTATCGTCGCCGGCCTGCTGCTCGCCACCGCGATCAAGCCGAGGCAGCGCACGGTGCATGTCGGGTAGGAATACCTCTCCCGCTACCCCCCTCACCTTCTGAGATACAGCCATAGTGTCGTCGGCGCCAGCATCGCGGTCAGCGCCACAGGCGCGATCAGAGCGAGCGCGACCTGACCGAGCGTCGCTCCGCCACCCATCAGCCCGCGCAGCGCCGTCGTCATCAGCGACACTGGGTTGACTTCGACGAAGGCTCGCAGCCAGTCCGGCATGGTACCGGGGTCGACCATGATGTTGGAGGCGAAGACAAGAGGGAACAGGAAGGTAAAGCCGAGCGTCATCACTGTGGTTGGCGTGCGGATCAGCAGGCCGAGCACGATGAATACCCAGCCCATGCCGAACCCGATGGCGATCAGCATGGCGAAGGCGGCAAGCACGCCGAGGATGCCCGCCTCCGACCGGTAGCCGAGAATCAGCCCGATGGTGAGGATGATCGAGGCGGCAATCAAATGGCGCAGGATGTCGCCCACCATCAGGCCGGCGAACGGAGAGAGCGACCAGATCGGCAGTGATCGGAAGCGGTCAAATAAGCCCTTGCCGAGATCGGTCGACAATCCCATGCCCGAATAGACTGCGTTGAACACCACGGTCTGAACCAGGATGCCCGGTAGGAAGAACTGCAGGTATTCGCCAGGCGAACCGGCGAGCGCACCGCCGAAGACGAAGGTGAAGAGCAGGGTGAACATGATCGGCGTCATCACCAGATCGAAGAGCTGCTCCGGCACATGCTTGAATTTCAGCACCGCGCGCCATCCGAAGACCAGGGCGTTGGAAAGGGCTGAAGGGGTCCTAGGACGGGCCACCCTTTGCAGCCGCTGCAGGGATGTCGTGTCGATCATGGCTTATCGTCCTTACGGCTTTCACCCAGGCTCGGCTGGCCCGTGAGCGCGAAGAAGACCTCCTCGAGGCTGGGCTGGCCCATGGAGAAATCCGACAGCTCGATGCCGCCGGCGACCAGATCGGCCAGCGCCTCGTTGGCGGCCTTCGCCGTGCCGGCAAGGACGGAGAGTTCCGCGCCTTCGGCGCTGCGTTGGACAGGGTGCTCCAGCCGGCGTTCCAGAATGGTCGCCGCCTGGTCCAGCCGCGCAACATCGGCGAGCGCGACATGGAGAAAGCCGGAGCCGGTGGCCGCCTTCAATTCGCGGCTGGTACCCTCGGCAATTTTCCTGCCGTGGTCGATGACGGCGATGCGTGCTGCGAGTTGATCGGCCTCTTCGAGATATTGCGTGGTGAGCAGGATGGTGACGCCGGCCTCGGCGAGGCCGCGGATCATGCCCCAGACATCCTTGCGGGCGTTCGGATCGAGGCCTGTGGTCGGCTCATCGAGGAACAGTACGCCCGGCGTCACGATCAGCGAGGCGGCTATATCGAGCCTCCTTCGCATGCCTCCCGAATAGTCCTTCACCTGCTTCGTCGCCGCTTCGGACAAGCCGAAAGCCGCGAGCAGGTCGTCCGCGCGAGCTTTCGCGGCGCGACCGCGAAAACCCCAGAGTCGGGCGAGCAGGACGAGGTTCTCCCGGCCCGTCAGGTCCTCGTCGAGCGAAGCGAATTGCCCGGTCATCGCGATTGCCGCACGGACCTCATGCGGAGCCCGCACGAGATCGTGCCCCATCACCGTCGCGGAGCCGGCGTCGGGGCGCGACAGCGTCGCGAGCATCCGCATCAACGTTGTCTTGCCGGCGCCGTTCGGACCCAGGATAGCGAAAATCATGCCGCGTGGCACATCGAGATCGATACCATCGACGGCGCGCAGCTTGCCGAACGTTTTGACCAGGCCGCGGGCGGAAATAGCTGACTGGGCAAGACCCGTGGCGGGCACACCCATAGGAGAAGTATCGTTCATGCAATCATCCGGCAGTCGCAAAATGAAGGCCAAATTCGGCGCAATGGCTGCGTCGTCAATTCCTCTGCAGGCACATGAGCTTACCGTCTGGCTTATCCTCATGCCAGAGGCTCCGACACTACCTGGCCGCCGAGCTGAAGCGCCGGTCAGATCATATGTCGGACAGGCCGCTACTCATCTTGGGGTTTCTCACTCGATCACGGCACAGGCCTGACGGTTTCCGGCATCACCGGCAGGCTGGCTTTTGTAGTCGTCCTGTCCGCTGTGGATCATCAATGCCTTGCCTCGTATCGCCGTTTCTCCACCATCCAGCTTGACCATGCTGTTGAAAGCCTGGGCACGCAAAACGCCGTCGGCGCCGACCCGCTGATTTGGCATATCGCCCGCGTGCGGACCTTTTCCAGCGAGGTATCCATGTTCGGCACTTGTCGGATTGAAGTGCCCCCGTGCCGAGTCATGGCCGGTCTGATGGTCGCACTTTCCGGTTTCATGAACATGGAATGCGACCCATTCACCCGCAGGCAGTCCCGTTACCTCCAACTCTATAAGCACGCCCTGCGCCGTCTCGGTCAGCGTGGCCGTTCCGTTCTTCTCGCCAGCCATATTGACGAATTCGGCTTTCGCGGTCGCGGTGTCCTGGGCCGCTGCAGGCATCGCGACCGCCAGCGCCAACCCTGTTGCTACAACCAATTTTTTCATCGACTCGGCCTCCGGTTGTCCAAGGCATCCAAACAACAAACGGGTCTCTTCGTTCCATTTGGAACTTGAGTTTTTGTCTCCGGCACGGCCGCCAGGAAGCGACGTCGACAGCCTCTCCGATGTGCCCCTGAGTTTACACCCATTCGAAGAGTTGCGCGGTTTGCCAGCCAGCCAGCAGTATGATGAGAATACCAACGAGCCTGAGAAGCGTCTTTTCTGCGATTGACTTCACTACCCATCCAGCGATCGGCGCTGCGACTACGCCGCCAAGGATCAAGCCGGCGACAGAGAGTAGATTTTCCGTTAGCTCTCCTGCCTCCTCCCAATGGCCCGTTAGCAATGCAAACAAGAAGGTCAGAGACACCGAGAGCGTGATGAGGAATTCGCTGGCGTTAACCGTACCAATAACGTAGCGGGGCGTCCCGCCAAAACCGAGAAGGCCCGTCGTTACGATGGGTCCCCAGCCGCCACCCCCTGCGGCGTCGAGAAATCCACCACCAAGCCCAAGGGGAGCTACCGCGCCTGCAGGGACCGGCTTGCTTGGGATCCGCCGGAAGGAACGGAACAGGAGCCAAGCTCCGACGAGCGCAAGGTATGTGGTCACATATGGCTTCATGACGGCCCCTTCAAACGACGTAAGCACAAAAGCGCCGAGAACGCCGCCGAGAACGCCAAATGGCATCAGCCGCCAGAAAAGTTTCCAATCAACGTTGCGGTGATAGAGGTGAGCCGAACCCGAGGCCGCAGTGGTAAACAGCTCAGCCGCGTGAACTGAAGCCGAAGCGTGTGCAGGAGAAACGCCAAACCCCAGCAGTGTTGTCGAGCAAACCACGCCGTAGGCCATGCCGAGAGCCCCGTCCACAGCTTGCGCTACAAACCCCACGAGCGCAAAAAGAATGAATTCTTGCATTTGGCTCTCCAATAACGCGGGTCGTAATTGGCGAACGAGGCACCCGCTGCCCACAACGTATGCATTTTATATCTTCATGCTTCCACAACTCACCAACGCCCGGCATCGATAATGGTCACGACGATCGGGAAGCTGTCCACTCGGTCGACGCCTTTCCCGGCACCCTCTGAAGTTGAAGCCACGCATCGATCGCCGATGGGGCATTGTCGAACAAGGTTCGCATGATGAACTGGTGGCGCGCGGCGGTGCTTACTCACGACTAGGCGCGGCTCCGGACTGACGTGATGGCTTTGTGTCGCGCTTTGGCGTCAGTTCCGGCCCGGGTTGGTCGTTCAATCGTTTCTTGAGGATGTCAATGAGGCTGATGGTGACCGCGATCACCGCAGGGCCGAGGACGAGCCCGGATGCTCCGAAGACGAGGATGCCCCCGACCGCGCCGATAAAGGCCACCACCGTGTGGAGCCGCAGCCGGCTCCCGACAAGCATCGGATAGAGCAGATTGTCGATGCCGGCGACGACGCCGCCGCCCCAGACAGTCAGGATCGCTGCGCTCGCCCAAGCCCCTTCCAGCGCGAGATAGATCGCTGCCGGCACCCAAATCACGAATGCGCCGAGCACCGGCACGATGGCAAGAAGTCCCATTACCAGGCCCCAGAAGACCGGAGTGGGCAGGCCGAGCCACCAAAACATCAGGCCGCCCAGCGTTCCCTGCACGGCGGCGACAAGCACGGTGCCTATCAGGATCGCATGTACCGTCTCGGCAAGGCGGGACAGCATGTATGCCGTCTCCGGTGCACGCAGGGGCGAGAGACGCTCGATCCCCCGCAGGGCGGGTTCACGGTCCCGCAGAAAATAGAACAGCAGATAGAATGTCAGCACGAACATCACGGCCTGGTTGATCGAGCCGCGCAATAGCGATGTGCTTTGTCCTGTCAGCCATTGTACAAATGCGGCGACCGTGCCGGCCGGATCGAGTTGGTTCTCGATCCACCGGGCAACGGCCGAAAGCCTGGGATAGTCCGACACGAAGGCATCTGTGTTCCAGCCCCGGATAACCTCCTCCATGTAAGTGGCGCCGTTTACCGCCTCGCGAATAAGCTGCTGTGCCACGAAGATGAGCGGCAGACCGACTGCCACCGCCGCGACGCTCACCGATATCAGTGCAGCCAGATTTTGATTCCTGAGCCTTTCCTCGACCCGTCGATGAGCCGGATTCAGGATGATTGCCAACACCAGTGCCCAGGTCAATGCAGGCAAAAAAGGCAACGCCAAGAGATAGCAAACATACAGACCGATCGCCGTCGCGGCCACGATGCCGAGCAATCTCATTTGCTTCATATCGGGCATCTGTTTCAGGTCGGGCATCTCTCGCCGTCTCGCAACCAAGCGAGCCTAGTGGATTTCCCAACAAAATGGCAGCTTCCGTTGCCGCACCCTAAGGCTGGGCCGCTGTCGAGCGTGGCGGGCGCGTCATGCCGGTTGGGCGTCCGTGCACTGGTCAGCACCGCGGCCGGGTCGGTCATGGATGCTCTGACCTACAGCGCTTCTACAACTCGCTCGCGGTAGCGCAGCTTCACAGGACCAATAGAAAAAAGGCCGGACTATTAAAAGTCCGGCCAGGCATGAAGGTTCAAAACCTCCAGAGGGGAACGCGCCGGACGCAATGGGAGGAAAACATCCGACGCAATGCACATATGGGTTGGCACGGATGACGTTTCAACGACATGTGGTGGGCCACATCAGCCGCTCCATAGAGCCACGTGGGCGGATTCAAAAAACTCATGGGTGCCGCCACGAAAGGAGCCCTGGCGTTCTCAATCGATGTCGAAGGACACGCCTTGGGCGAGTGGCAGCGCCTTGGAATAGTTTACCGTGTTGGTGGCACGCCGCATATAGGCCTTCCAGGCGTCTGAGCCGCTCTCACGACCGCCGCCGGTCTCCTTCTCGCCACCGAAGGCACCACCGATCTCAGCCCCCGATGTACCTATGTTGACGTTGGCGATACCGCAGTCGGACCCGTCAACGCTGAGGAAGCGCTCGGATTCCTGCAGGTCGCGGGTGAAGATCGACGACGACAGCCCCGCTCCGACCGCATTGTGCTCGTCGAGCACGGCATCGAAATCCGAGTACTTCATCACATAGAGGATCGGCGCGAAGGTCTCTTCCGTCACCGGCGATACCTGCTTGGGCATCTCGACCAGCGCCGGACGAACGTAGTAAGCGTCGGGATGGCCATTCTCGACCCGCGCGCCGCCGGTCACCTTGCCGCCGTGCGAAGCCGCCTCCTGCAACGCGTTCTGCATGCCATCGTATGCAGCCTTGTCGATCAACGGTCCGACCAGCGCATTTGTTTCCAGCGGATTGCCGACAGAGACGCTTTCATAGGCCTTCTTCAGGCGCGGAACCAAGGCATCATAGATGCTCTCATGCACGAACAGGCGCCGCAGCGTCGTGCAGCGCTGGCCGGCCGTGCCCATGGCGCCGAAGGCGATGGCGCGCAAGGCCATGTCGAGATCGGCCGTCGGGCAGACGATGCCGGCATTGTTGCCGCCGAGCTCCAGCACGGCGCGGGCAAAGCGCTTCGCCAGCCGGGGACCGACATCCCTGCCCATGCGGGTTGAGCCGGTGGCCGAGACCAGCGGGACCTTCGGATGATCGACCAGAATTTCGCCGACGGCGCGGTCGCCGATCAGCACCGACGTCAAGCCTTCCGGAACATCGCCGAAACGTCCTGCCGCACGCTTGAAGATCGCCTCGCAGGCAAGCGCCGTCAGCGGTGTCTTTTCCGATGGCTTCCACACCACCGCGTCGCCGCAGACCAGCGCCAGCGCGGCGTTCCACGACCATACCGCAACCGGGAAGTTGAAGGCCGAAATCACGCCGACGACACCCAGCGGGTGCCAGGTTTCCATCATACGATGACCGGGCCGCTCGGTGGCGATGGTCAGCCCGTAGAGCTGGCGCGACAGGCCGACGGCGAAATCGCAGATGTCGATCATTTCCTGCACTTCGCCGAGACCTTCGGACGGAATTTTTCCGACCTCGATCGACACCAGCCGGCCAAGCTCGGCCTTGTGCGCGCGCAGTTCCTCGCCAAGCAGCCGCACCAGCTCGCCGCGCTTCGGTGCCGGCACCAGACGCCATGTCTGGAAGGCCTTGTGGGCGACATCGATGGTCTTTGCCGCATCGGCCGGCGAGATCGTCTTCAGCGCGGCAATCTGCTCGCCTGTTACCGGGCTGCGGACGATAAGGTCGCCGCCCGAAAGCGCATCCCCGGCGACACCCAGTTTCGCCAGTAGCTCGGCTGTTTCCTTCGCAATCGTCATTTCCCTGTCCCTTTTCAGATTCCGTCGCTCATATGGCGTCGGTCAAAGCCTTGCGCCATGCCGTCCCTGTGCCGATCGGCACATTTAGGCGCTGTCTTGGCGTGGCATTACTCGTTTCAGGGAAAAACCGCCACCCCGGCATGGTCTAAGCCAAGGTTCAGACCGTTGAACCAGGCGGAGGCGCCGGATCAGTGCGCCGTTTGCTTAGCGCCTTCTTTCATCAGCCGGTCGATATGCATGCGGATGTGGGCGGCCTCAGCGGCCGTGTTGGCAAGCGCGATGGCGCGGTCGAAGGCGACGCGCGCCTCCTCGCCGCGACCGAGTTGCATCAGCAGGCCACCCTTGAGGCCGAAGAAATGGAAATAGCCGGAAAGCCTTTGTTCCAACGGCTCGATCATGGCAAGTGCCGCTTCCGGCCCGCGCACCTTGGCGACCGCAACGGCGCGATTGAGCGTCACCACCGGCGATGGCTGCATCTGCTCGAGCAGGCTGTAGAGCAGCTCGATCTCGTTCCAGTCCGTGTCCTCGGGCCTTTCCGCCCGCGCATGCAGGGCGGCGATCGCCGCCTGCACCTGGTAGGGACCGGGCTTCCGGTGGCGCAGCGCCTTGTCGACCAGCGCCAGCCCCTCGTCGATCAGCTTGCGGCTCCACAGGCTGCGGTCCTGGTCTTCGAGCAGCACGATTTCGCCGTTCTCGTCGAAACGCGCCGGCGCACGCGCATGCTGGAGAAGCAAGAGCGCTGTCAGACCCATGATCTCCGGCTCGGTCTGGAACAGCCTGAGCAGCAGCCGGGCCAGCCGGATCGCCTCTTCGCAGAGCGGCGCGCGGGCTGGTGCCTCGCCGCTGTTGGTCGAATAGCCTTCGTTGAAGATCAGGTAGACCATGGCGGCGACGGCGGCGAGCCGCTCGGAGCGCTCGACCGCGCCGGGCGTCTCGAACGGCACGCCGGCATCGGCGATGCGCGCTTTGGCACGGGTGATGCGCTGCTCCATGGCGCTTTCACCAACGAGGAAGGCGCGGGCGATCTGCTTGACGCTCAGGCCTGAAACGATGCGCAACGCCACGGCGATCTGCTGCGTCGCCGGCAGGTCGGGATGACAGCAGATGAACAGCAGCCGCAATATGTCGTCGCGGTAGTGCGCGCCGTCCAGCCGTTCGGCGATATCGGTCTCGGCATCTTCCAGATCGGAGATCTGGTCCTCTTCCGGCAGCGGCGCCTGCTTGGCACGCTTGCGCACCGCGTCGATGCCGCTGTTGCGGCCAACGAAGATCAGCCACGCTGCTGGATCGCGCGGCGGGCCGTTTGTCGGCCAGTTCTTCAGAGCTCGCAGGCAAGCGTCCTGGAAAGCTTCCTCCGCCGCGTCGAGATCGCGGAAGTAGCGCAGCAGCGCGCCCATCACCTGTGGGCGGGCGGTGCTGATCGCCGTGCTGATCCAGGTGAGATCGGTCATGCGGGAATCCTGGCTGGGTTGAAGAGCGAGACCGGCCGTATTTCGTAGGAGCCGCCGCTCGGGTTGACCTCGGAAAGCTCGCGCGCAAAGTCGACGGCCTCATCGAGATCGGTGCATTCGAGCGTGTAGAAGCCGAGGAACTGTTCCTTGGTTTCGGCAAACGGCCCGTCGATGACGACCGCTTCGCCCTTGACCTTTCTCAGCGTTGTCGCGGCGGTTGTCGGCAGCAGCCGCGCCACCGGGCCAAGCCGGCCGGCCTTGGCATATTTCTCCTGCACGCCGATGAGTTTTTCCATGACGGCATCGTCCTGTTCCTTGCTCCACGAGCAGACGACGTCTTCGGAGGCATAGCAGAGGATAGCGTAGAGCATTGGTGCGTCCTTTTCTCTGTCAAAGGACGAAACAGTAGGACCGATCCCGACATAACGTCGACAGAAAAATTACGCCCTGCGAGCACAATGAAGGGCTGTGGCTGCTCTGTTCGGTTCAGCTTTCCTGCGCCTTCAGCCATCTCAGAACGAGGGCTTCTTCGTCATCAAGGCCGGGTATCGATCGCTTCCGCTTGTTCGCATCCGCCATTTCGCCGAGCAGCCGGCCTTCGGACCAGGCCTCGAAAACTCGTGGGTGGATGTAGCACCTGCGACAGATGGCGCGCGTGTTGCCCAGCCGCTCGGCCACCCTGTCGATGACGCCGTTCATCACCCGCTTCTGCTGTGCCTGGCTTTGGGGTCGTTCGGTTTGCGCAAACAGCGACGCCGCATGGATGGTGCCGCCCCAGGTTCGGAAATGCTTGGAGCTGAAATCGGCCCCTGCCGTCTCCCTGATATAGCGGTTGACGTCGTCGGAGCGGATCGGTCGCCTGCTTCCGTCCTCGTCGAGATACTGGAACAGCTTCTGGCCCGGCAGATCCTGCGCCCCGCGCACGATCCTGGCGATCCGGCGATCGACGAGCTTCAGCTTCCATTCCTTGCCGGACTTGCCTTTGAAAGCAAACCGCAGGCTCGAGCCATTGATGTCGACATGGCGGTCGCGCAGCGTGGTCAGGCCAAAGCTGTTGTTGTCGCGAGCGTAGGCGGCATTGCCGACGCGGATCATCGTGTTGTCGAGCAGCCAGACCACAGCGGCGACAACGCGTTCCAGCGGCAGGCCGTGGCGGCGCAGATCGGCGTCGATCTGGCGTCGCAGCTCAGGCAGGCTTTCTGCAAAGGCAACCAGACTCGAATATTTGACGCCGTCACGCTCCTCCGCCCACAGCGCGTGATATCGATATTGCTTACGGCCACGTTGATCCCGGCCCGTCGCCTGAATGTGACCGTTGGCATCCGGCGAGATCCACACATCCGTCCACGCCGGCGGTATGGCCAGCGCCTTGATGCGGGCCAAAGTGTCGTCGTCGACACCCTGCCCGTCAGGTCCTTTGTATGAGAATCCCTTGCCGGCCCTGAACCGGCGGATACCGGGCTCGGCGTCGGTGATGTAGGTAAGCGACGCTCGATCGGCGGAGGCTTGCGACCCATTTGTCGACGCCCCTGGAGCAACCTTCCTGCCAGCCGACCGGCCAGGGGACGACCCGGATTTGTCCAGCATGTCCTCTCCACGGAATTTTCCCGTAGATAAGCGACGGATCGGCCGCTGGTTCCGCCATGGCTTCCACAAAGATTCCAGGCTCACCGCATCCGCGTTCGAAAAGCAGCCTTCTGCCGATGTTCAAGATCGAGTGTGGCCTCGCTTGCCGTCATGCTTTTTCCAGCACAACCGGAATGACGTCGACGGCCTGCTCGCCGACCTGTCCGCCCGTCGTCTTCAGGACGCCGACGATCGGCGCTACATCCGAATAGTCGCGGCCGTGGCCGACGGTGATGTGATCGTTGCTTGCCCGCATGCCGTTGGTCGGATCGAACTCCTGCCATCCGGTGTCGCGCCCGCACCACACCTTCACCCAGGCATGCATGGCGTCGGCCCCTTCCAGTCGCGGTTTTCCCCGCGGCGGAATGGTTCGCAGGAACCCGCTGACATAGCCGGCAGGGATCCCCAGGCCGCGCAGGCCGGCGATCATGATATGCGAAAAGTCCTGGCAGACACCCCGCTTCAGGCTGAAAGCGTCGCTGGCTCGGGTCCGAACGGTGGTCGCCTTGCCGTCATAAGTGAAATCGCGATGAATGCGGTTGCACAGGTCCATGGCCGTGCTGACAGCGGAGTTGCCGACACTGCTCCGCGCGTAACCCGTGATATCAGCATCGACGCCGGCATGGTCGCTGGCGGCCAGAAAGTGGTGCGGTGTATCAGGCGATAACGACCGCACCGCGTCGAGTTCCTCCCGCAGCCGGCGAATGTCGGGCGACACGTCAAGCCCGGGTTCAGGCCGCGAGACCGCGACGCGCGCGCTCATCCTGATGTCGAGCGCCTCATGGGCATCGCGAAACGCGATCGCCGTGACGCTGTTGCCAAAGAAATCGGAAAAATCCGAGCGTTCGCTCGGCGTCGGCGCGAAGGACAGCGAAGCGGCGATCACGCGCTGCACGCCTGATATCGTCGGGGGCAGCACGCGCACCTGATGGCGGCCGCCACCGGCTGCAGCATCATAATCGTAACGCAGATTGAGCCTGATGTCGTAGAGCATGCCCGCCTTTATCCGAACCCCATCCTTAGCCGAAATAGGCTTTGGCGAGGCTGTTGTAGAGGCCGCCGATCTCGGTGGCGAGATCGTCCAGGGCCTTCGCCGTCATGTCTGAGGGCTCCTTGATGGCGATTGCCGTGTTGAGCTGCAGGATCTCCTTCGCCGCCGGCGACATATGCCCCTCGCTGCCGACAGAGGGCAACAACGCGATTTCTGCCTTCAGCCGCTCGAGCTGGAACAGGATGGAGCGCGGGTTGAGCGGATCGAGCACCAGAAGGTCGACCACCGTGCGCCGGCCGGCCTGCACCGGATACTGCCGCCGATGGGTCATGACGCTGTCGCCGATCTCCAGCATCATGTCGAGAGCACCGTCCGGCGCCGCGGCCCTGGTCAACCGGGCGAGCGTGCGGGCGATCTGGATACCGCGTTCCAACCGCCGGCCGATCTCCAGGAAACGCCAGCCGGTGAAGCGGTACATATTCTCATGCAGCAGGCCGGAAAACCCGGCGAGCTTGCGCAGGATGACCGTCATCGCCCGTGTCGCATCATCGCCCGGCGCCACCGTTGTCGCGCATTGATGAATGGTCTTCGACAGATCCTTCAGCGCCAGCCAGCCGTCGGGCGAGAAGCGGTCGCGGATCTGCCCGGCGCTGTAGACTGCGCTGTCCAGCGTGCCGATCAGCCCCGGCGGCATCGCCGTCGCAACGTCGATGCCGAACGGTTCGAGATGGTCTCTGATATCGGCAAGCAAAGGCATATCCGGGTCGGAGGCCTCGGCCAGCCGCACGTGGTAGGCGCGCAGGATGCGCACCGTGTCTTCCGTTCGCTCGATATAGCGGCCGAGCCATGTCAGGTTTTCCGCCGCACGGCTGGGCAGGCTGCCTGGCATGGTACGGGTGAAGCTGTCATGCTCCTGCGGCAGCAGCGTCTCGCGTTCCACCGGTCGGTCGCTGACCACCCACACATCCGCGGCCTGGCCGCCGCGCTGCATGGCGATGGCGGTCGGGTCGAGCGAAAGGCCGACACGGGCAAAACCGCCGGGCATCACCGTCCAGCCTTCCGGCGTTCGCGCCAGATATACGCGCAGGGCTGCTGGCCGCGGCTCCAGCCAGCCGCCGACATAGACCGGCGTGGTCGAAAGTGTCACCGCTTCCTGTCCGACGAAGTCGCCGCCGTGCGTTTCGATCCGGGCTCTCAGTTCGGCCCGCTCCCCGGCAACCAGCGCCGAGCCCAGTCTCGTGCAATCGTCATCCT
Organism: Mesorhizobium sp.; assembly: GCA_004020315.1. Lineage (GTDB taxonomy): Bacteria > Pseudomonadota > Alphaproteobacteria > Rhizobiales > Rhizobiaceae > Mesorhizobium. The sequence goes on along the minus strand of SAQG01000018.1, from coordinate 64,338 downwards.
CGAAGGCAAGCCGCGTCGACAGCGCCGGACCGATCACCATGCGGTCGAGGTTAGCCAGCACGTGGTCACGGTCCGCGTGCCGCCCACACCACCATGTCGCGACGCTCGGCAGCAGAAGCTCCTCGTTGCGCAATTCGCGCGAAATCTTCGGCAGGAAGGAGAACAGCGCCCGCGTTTCCATCAGCCCGGAGCCGAGCGCGTTGACGGCTGAAACGGCTCCCCGGCGGATCGCCTCGACCAGCCCTGGCGTGCCGATCTGCGAATCCGGCCGCAACTCCAGCGGATCGGCGAAGGCCGCGTCGAGTCGCCGCCAGAGCACGCTGACCGGCATAAGCCCCGATACCGTGCGCACCATCAACCGGCCGCCGGAGACGGTCAGATCCTCGCCTTCGAGCAGCATGATGCCGAGATAGCGGGCGATATAGGCATGTTCGTAATAGGTTTCGTTGAGCGGCCCCGGCGTCAGGATGGCGACACGGCCGCCGGTCTCCTTAGCCATGCCGTTCAGCGCGTCGCGAAAGCGACGGAAGAAGCCGGCAAGGCGGTGGACATGCATCTCGCCATAGATGTCGGACAGCGCACGCGTGGTGGCGACGCGGTTTTCCAGCGCGAAACCGGCGCCAGACGGCGCCTGGGTGCGGTCGCCAAGTACCCACCAGCGGCCGTCCGGTCCACGGCCGAGCTCGAAGGCGCAGAAATGCAGGAAATGCCCGCTGGCCGGTCTGGTGCCGACGACGGGCCGCAAATATTCCGGGCTGGCGGCGATCAACCCCGCCGGCAGGATGCCCTTCTCGACCAGGCGGTTCGGCCCGTAGATGTCGGCGATGGTTTCTTCGAACAGCTCGGCCCGCTGAACCAGGCCGGCACTGATCGCGGCCCATTCCTGCTCCTCGATCAGCAACGGCACATGCGCCAGCGGCCATTCGCGCTCATTGGCGCCGGCCTTGTCGTAGACGCGGTAATAGACACCGGCGTCGCGCAGATACTGGTCGGCGCGGGCGAAGCGCTGGGCGAGCTTTTCAGGCCCCAATTCTTCCAGCGCCTCGATAAAGTCCTTCCAGACCGGTCGGGGATTGCCCGATGCATCGACCATCTCGTCGACGACACCGTCGATCGGCTGGTAGTGCTCCAGCAGGTTGTGCGGCCTGCCGCGTATTTCCTTGTGATTCCCCTTTGCCATGGCTGATCAGAGTCTTGCAGGCCGCCGCAGGTCAAGGGTCATCGGAAAATCCTCAGAGGCTTGTTCGTCGCGCAGCACGTAGCCGGACGGCGTATGGCCGCGTGGCTCGAAGCGGGCGAGCCGCCGCGCCTCCGCTTCGTTGCCATTGACAGGGAAGGTGTCGTAGCTGCGCCCGCCGGGATGCGCGACATGGTAGACGCAGCCGCCGACCGCCCGGCCCGACCAACGATCATAGATGTCGAAGACCAGCGGCGTGTTGACCGGCAGCGCGGGATGCAGCCCCGATGCCGGCTGCCAGGCCTTGAAGCGGACGCCCGCCACCGCGATCTCTCTGGTGTCGGTCACCTTCATCGGCACGATGCGGCCGTTGCAGACGACGGCGTGACGCTCCGGGTTGAGCCCTTCCGTCTTCACCTGCAGCCGCTCGACCGAGGAATCGACGAAGCGCACGGTGCCGCCGATCGCGCCCTGCTCGCCCATGACATGCCACGGCTCCAGCGCTTGCCGCAGCTCCAGCTTGATGCCGGCATGCTGGACCTCGCCGCAGAACGGGAAGCGGAATTCAAGCTGCGCGTCGAACCATTCGGGACGGAATTCAAAGCCGTTCAGCTTGAGATCGTCCAGCACGTCGAGAAAGTCAGCCCAGACATAGTGCGGCAGCATAAAACGGTCATGCAGCGACGTGCCCCAGCGCACGAAGCGGCCATCGAGCGGGTTCTTCCAGGCGCGGGCTATAATGGCGCGCACCAGCAATTGCTGCGCGAGGCTCATGCGCGCATTGGGCGGCATCTCGAAGCCGCGGAATTCGACCAGCCCCAGCCGCCCGGTCGGGCCGTCGGGCGAAAACAGCTTGTCGATGCAGATTTCCGAACGGTGGGTGTTCCCCGTCACGTCGGTCAACAGGTTGCGGAACAGCCGGTCGACTAGCCACGGCAGCGGGGCCTGCCCCTTGTCCGGATGCGGCACCTGCGCCATCGCGATCTCGAGCTCGTAGAGCGAATCGTGGCGCGCCTCGTCGAAACGCGGCGCCTGGCTGGTCGGGCCGATGAACAGGCCCGAAAACAGATAGGACAGCGACGGATGCCGCTGCCATTGCAGCACCAGGCTTTTCAGCAGGTCGGGGCGGCGCAGAAACGGACTGTCGTTGGGCGTCCCGCCGCCGACGACGACATGGTTGCCGCCGCCGGTACCGGTATGGCGGCCGTCGATCATGAACTTGTCGGCGCCAAGCCGTGTCTGCCGCGCCTCTTCGTAGATCGCCGTGGTCGTCGCCACGCAGTCCTGCCAGTTCGCGGCCGGATGGATGTTGACCTCGATGACGCCGGGATCCGGAGCCACCCGGATGACGTTGAGTCGCGGATCATGCGGCGGGCCGTAGCCCTCGATATGCACCGGCAGGCCGATAGCCTTTGCCGCGTTCTCGGCCGCCGCGACCAGTTCGAGATAGTCTTCCAGCGCCTCGACCGGCGGCATGAACACACAAAGCCGTCCGTCGCGCGGCTCGACCGACAGCGCGGTGCGCACTGCTCCGCCGATCTCGGTGATCTCCTGCTCGACACGGTCCTGCTGGCCGGTCGCGGTCGTGAAGGACGCCGCCTGCTGACGGCGCGCCATTTCGTCGGCGCCTTCAAGTTCGCCCGGTGCCGCCTCCGGCGAAGGAGCGGCCTCAGGCAAAATCGCCTCGCGCGCCGGCAATGGTCCACGCGGCAGGGAAGGATCGACCGGCACGATATAGGGGAACTGCGCTGGCGGCACATGGGGCAGCGTGCCGAGCGGCAGGCGGTAGCCGACCGGTGAATCGCCCGGCACCAGGAACAGCTTGCCGCGCCGCGTCTTCCACTTCTCCGAACGCCAGCGCGGTCCGGACGCCTGACTGTTCCAGCGCTGGACAGGCAGCACGTAGCCCGATGGCTTGGTCAGGCCGCGCTCGAACACCCGCGCCATGCGGCTGCGCTCCTCGGGGTCCTCCAGCTTCGAATTGGATGGATCGACATTGTCCGGCAGCTTGCCTTCCTTGAGCAACCACTCGGCCGGGTCCTCATAGGCTTCGCTGACCATGGTCTTGTCGATGCCGAGTTCATCGGCAATCGTCGTCAGCAGGCTTTCAGCCTGCTTCGGTCCGACATCTGCTTCGCTGTTTTCCTGCGCGATCAGCGATGGGTCGCTCCACACCGGCTCGCCGTCGGTGCGCCAGTACAGCGAGAAGGTCCAGCGCGGCAGGCTTTCGCCCGGATACCACTTGCCCTGCCCGTAGTGCAGGAAGCCGCCGGGCGCGAAACGCTCACGCAGCCGGCGGATCAGCGCATCGGCCTTTTCGCGTTTTGTCGGACCGACGGCGGCGGTGTTCCACTCCTCCGCCTCGAAATCGTCGATCGACACAAAAGTCGGCTCGCCACCCATGGTCAGCCGCACGTCCCCGGCCTCGAGCGCGGCGTCGACCTGGACGCCTAGCGCATCGAGCGCCTGCCAGCTCTCGTCCGAGAACGGCTTGGTGATGCGCGGGTGCTCGGCGATGCGGTCGACCCGCATGTCGAAGCCGAACTCGACATTGGCGAAGCTCGCCATGCCGGAAATAGGCGCGGCGTTGCGGAAATGCGGCGTTGCGGCGAGCGGCACATGGCTTTCGCCGGTCAGCAGGCCGGAGGTCGGGTCGAAGCCGATCCAGCCGGCCCCCGGCAGATAGACCTCGCACCAGGCATGAAGATCGGTGAAGTCGACGGCAGTGCCGGGCGGTCCGTCAAGTGCGACGAGATCGGGCTTCAGCTGGATCAGATAGCCGGAGACGAAGCGCGCGGCGATACCGAGATTCCTCAGGATCTGCACCAGCAGCCAGCTCGTATCTCGGCACGAACCCTTCTTGGCGGCCAGCGTTTCCTCCGGCGAGAAAACGCCGGTTTCCATGCGCACGATATAGGCGATCTCGCGCTGCAGGCGCGCATTGAGGTCGACGACGAAATTGACGGTGTTGGTTGGACTGCGATCGATGGTTTGTAGGAACGCCGACAGCAGCGGCCCGGCCGGTTCCGGTGTCCGGTAGATGGTGAGATCGTCGCTGATCTCTTCCGGGTATTTGAACGGAAAGGTCTCGGCCGATGGCTCGACGAAGAAATCGAATGGATTGTAGACCGTCATGTCGGCGACTAGGTCGACCTCGATCTTCAGTTCCGTCACCGGTTCGGGAAACACGAAGCGCGCAAGGAAGTTGCCGTAAGGATCCTGCTGCAGGTTGACGAAGTGGTTCGCCGGCTCGACCTTCAGCGAATGGCTGAGCACCTTGGTGCGGGAATGCGGCGCCGGCTGCAGCCTGATGACCTGAGGGCCGAGAACGACCGGCCGGTCATATTTGTAATGGGTCAGGTGGTAGACGGCTGCCAGAATTGCCATGGTGCCCCGGAAGTCGGCGTTTCAAAACGAATTCGCCGAACCCTGACACATCCGGCGGGCATTCTCCAAGCAGATGTTGCGGTGCAACTAATTTAAGCGACGGTTGTCGGCTCAGAAAAACGCCTGCAACCCGGTCTGCGCCCGTCCAAGGATCAGCGCATGCACGTCATGCGTGCCCTCATAGGTGTTCACCGTCTCTAGGTTCTGCGCGTGGCGCATGACGTGGTAGCCGATCTGGATGCCGTTGCCGCCATGCATGTCGCGGGCCTGGCGGGCAATGTCGAGCGCCTTGCCGCAATTGTTGCGCTTGACGATCGAGATCATCTCCGGCGCCATCTTGCCCTCGTCCATCAGCCGCCCGACCCGCAAGCTGCCCTGCAGCCCGAGCGCGATCTCGGTCTGCATGTCGGCGAGCTTCTTCTGGAACAGCTGCGTACCGGCCAGAGGCTTGCCGAACTGCTTGCGGTCGAGGCCGTATTGGCGGGCCCGGTGCCAGCAATCTTCCGCCGCACCCATCGCGCCCCATGAGATTCCGTAACGCGCCCGGTTAAGGCAGCCGAACGGCCCCTTCAGGCCCGACACGTTCGGCAATAGCGCATCCTCGCCGACCTCGACGCCTTCCATCACCACTTCGCCGGTGATCGACGCGCGGAGACTGAGTTTTCCGTCGATCTTTGGCGCCGACAGCCCCTTCATCCCCTTTTCCAAGACGAAGCCACGGATCTCGTTGTCATGCGCGGCCGACTTTGCCCAGACGACAAACACGTCGGCGATCGGCGCGTTCGAAATCCACATCTTCGAGCCGGAGAGCTTGTAGCCGTTCGCGGTCTTTTCGGCCCGCGTCTTCATGCCGCCCGGGTCGGAACCGGCATCCGGCTCGGTCAGGCCGAAGCAGCCGATCCATTCGCCTGAAGCCAGCTTCGGCAGGTACTTCCTGCGTTGTTCTTCCGAGCCATAGGCATGGATTGGATACATCACCAGCGACGACTGCACGCTCATCATCGAGCGATAGCCCGAGTCGATGCGCTCGACTTCCCGCGCCACCAGTCCGTAGGTGACATAGTTGGCGCCGAGCCCACCATATTCTTCGGGGATAGTGATGCCGAGCAGCCCGGCCTCGCCCATTTCGCGAAAGATCCCGGCATCGGTCTTTTCCTCGAGATAGGCTTCCTCGATCTTCGGAGCGAGCTTGTCGGCGGCAAATGCCGCGGCGCTATCACGCACCATCCGTTCGTCTTCCGAAAGCTGGTCCTCGATCAGGAAAGGATCGTCCCAGACGAATGCGTTCTTGTCGGCGGCCATGGCTCGGTCTCCCTGATGCATGTCGCCCAAAGTGTTCAGCGGTTTTGGGACAACCATGCATAAAACAGAAATCTTGAAGTGCCCGGCTTATCGGCTTCCGGCCTGAAAAAATCAAACGAAATTGCTTCGCCGATCAATGAGCGTTAGTAATGGATCATGAATGTTCAGCGCCGCCTTCTACCTGGTATAAGTGCCCTTGCCACCTTCGAGGCGGTGGCCCGGCTGGGCAGCTTTACCGCCGCCGCACAGGAGCTCGATCTCACCCAGGGCGCCGTCAGTCGGCAGGTGAGACTGTTGGAAGATCAGTTCGGCCGCCGGCTGTTCGACCGCGACAGCCGCAATGTCAGGCTGTCGGCGGCAGGCGAGATCTATGCCGAAGCGGTGCGCGCCGCTTTGGGTCAGTTGCGCGATGCGGCCCTTGGATTGATGAGCAATCGGCATAGTGGCATCTTGAACCTTGCCATCCTGCCGACCTTCGGCACACGCTGGCTGATGCCGCTCATCCCGGACTTCGTCGAAAACAACCCCGACATCACCATCAACTTCGTCACCCGGATCGGCCGCTTCGACTTCGCCCGCGAACGGCTCGACGCCGCCATCCATTTCGGCCTGCCCGACTGGCCGGACGCCGATTCTACGCTGCTGGTGCGGGAGACGGTGGTACCTGTCGTGTCGCCCGAATTCCTGGCCAGCCGGGATCTTGCCACACCGGCCGACATCGGCCGCCTGCCGCTGCTGCACATGGCGACGCGGCCCGGCGCATGGACCGAGTGGTTCGAGCATCAGGGTTTGAGCGCACCGACCGGACCGGGCATGCAGTTCGAGCAATTCGGCACTGCCGCCCAGGCCTGCATGGCCGGGCTCGGCGTGGCGCTGCTGCCGCAGGTGCTCATCTCAGGCGAGTTGCAGCGCGGCCAGCTCGTACCGGCTCCCGGCCGGCCGATGCAGAGCCGCAGCGCCTATTATCTCGTCGTGCCGCACGACAAGCGCGGCCATCCACCAGTCGCCAGTTTTCGCGACTGGCTGCTGGGTCACGCGCCGCCGGAGAAATAGCTACTTGCGTTTCAACGCGTCGGCCAATGCGGCGCCGAATGCGCCCTGTTGCGCCGGCCGTTCCGGCTGACGCTGCGGCGCCGGCGCCCGCGGCACCGGTCTGCCGCCAGTGTCGCGAGGTCCCTTCGATGCGCCACCATCGCCGTCCTTGCGCATCGACAGACCGATGCGCTTGCGCTTGATGTCGACCTCGACGACGCGCACCTTGACCACGTCGCCGGCTTTGACCACCTCATGAGCGTCCTTGACGAAACGGTCGGCCAGTTGCGAGACATGCACCAAGCCGTCCTGATGCACGCCGATATCGACGAAGGCGCCAAACGCGGCGACATTGGTGACGGTGCCTTCCAGCAGCATGCCGGGCTTGAGATCCTTGATGTCGTCGACGCCGTCGGCAAAGGTCGCGGTCTTGAAGCCGGGGCGCGGATCGCGACCGGGCTTTTCCAGTTCCGCCAGGATATCGCGCACCGTCGGCAGGCCGAACCGCTCATCGATGAAGAGCCGCGGATCAAGCGCCTTGAGAGCGGCACTGTCGCCCATCAGCGAGCGGAGGTCGCGCCCACACGCGGCGACGATCCTTTTCGCCACGCCATAAGCTTCGGGATGCACGGCCGAGGCATCGAGCGGTTCGGTGCCGTTGGGAATGCGCAGGAAACCGGCACATTGCTCGAAGGCCCGAGGCCCGAGCCGCGCCACCTTCAACAGGTCGCGGCGGCTGGCGAACGGGCCGGTCGCGTCGCGATGCGCGATGATCGCTTCGGCCAGCGATGTGCCAAGGCCCGAAACCCGCGCCAGAAGCGGCGCCGAGGCGGTGTTGAGGTCGACGCCGACGGCATTCACCGCGTCCTCGACCACCGCTTCCAGCGAGCGGCCGAGCCGGTATTGGTCGACGTCATGCTGATACTGGCCGACGCCGATCGACTTCGGCTCGATCTTGACCAGTTCGGCGAGCGGATCCTGCAGACGACGCGCGATCGACACAGCGCCGCGCAGCGACACGTCGAGGCCGGGAAATTCCGCGGCCGCAGTTGCCGAGGCGGAATAGACCGAGGCACCCGCTTCGCTGACGATCACCTTGAGCGGCTTCGGCCCGGAGTCCGATGGCATGTCGGCCAGCATGTCGGCCACCAGTCTTTCCGTCTCACGACTGCCGGTCCCGTTGCCGATGGAGATGAGCTCGACCTTGTGCAGGCGGATGAGCTTCGCCAGTTCGGCTTGAGTGCCGCGCACATCGTTCCTTGGCGGAAACGGATAGACCGTCGTCGTCGCCAACAGCTTGCCGGTGCCGTCCACAACAGCCACCTTGACGCCGGTGCGTATGCCGGGGTCCAGCCCCATCGTGGCGCGCGAGCCGGCCGGGGCGGCGAGCAGCAAATCCTTCAGATTGCGTGCGAAGACATGGATTGCCTCCTCCTCGGCCCGCTCACGCAGATCTCGCATCAGATCGAGCGTCAGATGCAGCGACAGCTTTATGCGCCAGGTCCAGCCCGCCACTTCCATCAGCCAGCGGTCGCCCGGCAACTGTCGGCCGATGGCGTAGGCGTCAGCAATCATCCGCTCAACCGGCTTCACCGGGGACGCGTCGTCGGCATCGACCTCGATATCGAGCGACAGCACTTCCTCGTTGCGGCCGCGCAGCATGGCCAGGGCGCGATGGCTCGGCACGTTGGCCCAGCGCTCGACATGGTCGAAATAGTCGGAGAATTTCGCGCCGGCCTCCTGCTTGCCGTCGACGACGCGTGACCGCATGAAGGCGCGTTCCTTCATGTAGGTCCGCAGTCTGCCGACCAGATCGGCATTCTCGGCGAACTGTTCGGACAGGATATCGCGCGCGCCCTCGAGCGCCGCTTTGGTGTCGGCCACCTCTTCGCCGACATAGGCCAGCGCCAGTTCGGCGGGCACCGCCGCACGGTCGGCAAGGATAGCCTCGGCCAGCGGACCAAGCCCGCGCTCGCGCGCGATCTCCGCCTTGGTCCGGCGCTTCGGCTTGTAGGGCAGATAGATGTCTTCGAGTTCCGCCTTGGTAGCAGCCGCCGCGATCTTGGTTTCAAGCTCTTCGGTCAGCTTACCCTGCTCGCGGATCGAACCGAGGATGGTGTCGCGGCGCGCGTCGAGTTCGCGCAGATAGGCGAGCCGCTCGGCAAGCAGGCGCAGTTGCGTGTCGTCCAGGCCGCCGGTGACCTCCTTGCGGTAGCGCGCCACGAACGGCACCGTCGCGCCCTCGTCCAGCAGGCCGATCGCCGCCGCGGCCTGTTCGGGCCGGGCAGCGATCTCGGCTGCGATGATTGCTGCGATGCGCTTGATGTCGGATGCCATGTCGTTCCTGCTGTCCTGTCGAAAAGAGCGGCGACCATAGGCGCAGAGCGCCGCTCCGCCAACCGCGGCGTTTTCGATCACCCTGACAGGTCCACAGGAAAGCTGCGATGGCGGTCGGCCTGGATCGGTCAGACCATCCGGCTCACTGCCTCGAAGAAAGCGACCATATCGACATCGAGCGGCTCGTCGACCGGCTCCGGCTGCGACGACATCTTTGCGATGACGACCTCCGCCTTCGGATCGACGTAGAGCCACTGGCCGTGGATGCCGATGCCGCAGAAGGCGCCGCTAGCCGCGCCTGTCTGGTACCATTTGTTGCGGTAGCGGCCTTGTGGAAAGAGGAACGCCATTGTGCCACGCTGCCAGGCCTCGGCGTCTCCGCCTGTGCTGACAGTGTCGCGCACCCAGGCTTCCGGCACGATGCGGCGGCCATTGGCCGTGCCGCCTTGCCGCATCATCTCGCCGACCCGCGCCAGGTCGCGCGGCGTCACCGAAATGCCGCCGGCCGTGCGCGCCGCGCCCGCCATGTCGACTGTCACCGCGGCTTCGCTGGCTGCGCCGAGCGGCAGCCACAATTTCTCGCGCATCAGCTCGGCGAAGCGCAGCCCGGACGTGCGTTCGAGCAGGATGCCGAGCAGATCGGAATTGGGCGAGCGGTAGCGGAAAGTCCGGCCATGCGGCTCGGCAAGGCGCTGCAGCGTCAGGATGAAGCCGGTCAGGCTTTCCGTTCCGCCACCCGGATTCCACAGCGTCGCGCGGCGATAGCGGGCAAAAGCGCTCTCCGGATCGAGATAGGCTTCCTCGAAGTCAAGGCTGACGGTCATGTCGAGCACATGCCGCACGCTGGCATCGCCATAGGCCGAGCCGGCGGCTTGGGGCAAATAGCGCGTCACCGGCGCCTGCGGATCGAAAATCCCCTCGCCTTCCAGTATGCCGGCCAGAATGGCGGTCAGCGACTTGCTGATCGAGAAGATGATGTGACGCGCGCCGAACTCCATATGCGGCGCGAACCAGTCGCCGACGAATTTGCCGCCTTTCATGATCGTCAGCGCGTCGGTGTCGGAGCGCGTGAGAAAGGCCGCAACGGTTTCCGGACCGCCCGCCAACGCGATCTTTTCGCCAAGCAGCCCGCCAAGACCCTGTGCCGGCGCCTCACCGGTGCTTGACGCTGCAGCGACGCGTGCGCTCGGCACCAATTCTCCGACATTCTGGAACGACCACCGGCTGAACGGGCTTTCGCGCCAGTTGCCGAGCAGCACTTCGTTGCGGGCAAAGCCATATCTGGTTTCAAACGCGGTCTTGCCGGTCATGCCTTCCCCTCGATTTTTCGGACGTTAGGCCAGCGCGGCGGCGACGGCGTGCACGGCTCTCATCGTCGCCACCGAATAGGCGATGTTGGTGAAATCCGGATAGCTCGAAAGCTTCACCACGACCATTCTCGTGTTCCAATCGATATGGATCAGCTGCCCGAATACGCCCCGGCACATCAGCGCGCGTGAGCGCGGGTCCTCGATCCAGAATTGGTTGCGGTAGCTGCCTTCCGGCAGGCTGGGATTGAAATCCGGTCCATGCCTGCCGTTGCGCGTCGCCTCGATCCAATCGGCCGGCACCACACCGCCGCCATTGTCGAGGATCAGCTGGCCGAAGCGGCCATAATCGCGCAGCGTGGCGCTGAAGCCGCCATCGGCGACGGCGTAGCCGGCGCTGTCGACGGTGAAACAAGCACTTTCATCCGCCCCGAGCTTTTGCCAGAGTTCTTCCGAAACCAGCTGCGCCAGCCGCCTGCCGGTCACCCGTTCCATGATGAAGGCGAGCACGTCGGTCTCGATCGAGCGGTACTCGAACGCAGCGCCATGCGGCCGGCTTGTCTCCTTGAGCCGCAGGATCAATTCGAACATATGCGATGGCCACTCGAAGGCCGGGTCGCTGTCCGGCGGCACCGGTTTCCAGCCGCTGGCGACATCGACCTGACCGATGTCCGAATAGCGGTCGGTGTATTCCTCGGAAAAACGCACCCCGCTCGTCATGTCAAGCACATGCTGCACGCTCGCGCCGGCCCAGCCGGTGGCGCCGAGCTCTGGCAGATAGGTCGTCACCGGCATGGCCGGATCGATCAGGCCGCGCCCGACCAGTATGCCGAACACCGAAGCGGTGACCGACTTCGCCATCGACTGCGACAGATGCAGCGTGCGACTGGTCATGCCATTGAAATAGCGCTCATAGGCGATCTGGCCGTTCTTGAGCACGAGGAACCCGTCCGTGTAGGTCTCATCCAGCAGCCCGGCCAGCGTCGTAGCCTGCCCCGTGCTGTCGCTCACCGGCAACGCGTCGAGATTGATCTCGGCTCGCTCGAAACGGCGGCGATGGCCATTTCCGCGCCAGACTTCGACGGTCGGCAGAATTTCGCGGATGTGCTGGAAAGCCCACCGGTTCCAGGGTCCTCTGTCCCAGTCGAGCTTCGGAGGCACCATCTTGGGCGGCGAGCCCTGCATGATCGGCGGCACCGGTTCGCTGTTGCGGTAGGAAGTCATTGCATGCTCCGGGAAGTGTCGTTCCGCGGTGTCCCGACGGTTTTGGCTTTCAGTGCGGTCGTGCCGTCCGTCATAGTTTCGGCCGACGCGTCTTTTCTCCGTACCAGCCACCAACTGCTTTCTCATAGGCCATGCCGGCGCGGAACACATCTTCGTCGCTATAGGTGCGGCCGACGATCTGGATGCCGGTCGGCACGCCGTTCTTCGCGTGGCCGGATGGAACCGACAGCACCGGACAGCGGCTCATCGTGTTGAACGGCGTCGTCATCACCCAGCCCAACGAGGGGTTGACCAGCTTGCCGTTGATCCTGATCTCGTCTTTCGATTGGTCATAGTCGGCCGGCACTGACGGCAGAGCCGTGGTCGGGCAGATCAGCACATTGTACTTTTCGAGCAGCGGCCCAAGCGTCATGTACATGCGGCCAGCCACTTCCAGGCTGCCGACGAAATCGGTCGCCTTGGAAACTGCTCCCTCCTCGGCGAACTTGCGGGCGTAGGTCGTCATCTCGTCGGCATGGTCGGGCAGCAGTTTCGACAGGAACGCACCGAACAAATGGTTCAGATAGGCGAGCCCGGCCTCCAGGACCTCCGGTCCCCAGCCGAGATCGACCTCCTCGACCTCGGCACCCAGCGAGCGAAACAGGTCGAGCGCTTTCTTCGTGTTCTTCACCACTTCCGGATCGACCTCGAAGCCGCCGAGATCCATCGAATAGGCGATCTTCCAGCCCTTGATCGGCTTGAACCTGGTCGGCAGCGTCAGCTTCGGCCGGAGCGACGCTATATCCAGCGGACTGGGACCGGTCATGACGTTCTGCAGCAAGATCGCATCCTCCACCGTGCGTGCCAGCGGCCCGGTGTGGCAGTAGAAGTCGAGATTGAAGGGCGGGTCGTCCGGGTTGCGGCCATAGGGCGGCTTGTAGCCGACGACACCGCAGGCCGATGCCGGGATGCGGATCGAGCCACCGATGTCGGAGCCTGTGGCGATCGACGACGTGCCGGAGGCGAGCGAGGCACCCGAGCCGCCCGACGAGCCTCCGGGTGTGAACTTGGGATTCCACGGATTGCGGGTGACACCCCATAACCTGGACCATGTGTAGGTCGCGCAGGAGAACTCCGGCGTCGCCGTGCGTGCATGGACGATGCCGCCCGCCTCGATGATGCGTTCGTTTATGGTCGAGCTGACGTCGGCAACGAAATCCCTGGTGATCAGCGAGCCACCGGTGGTCGGCTTGCCCTTGATGTAGCTCTCGTCCTTGATGCCGATGGGCAGGCCTTCGAGCGGGCCCGTCTTCTTGCCCTTGGCGTATTTCGCCTCGGCTTTTTTGGCCAGCGCCATTGCCTCGTCGAAATGCGTGTTGGTGAAAGCGTTGACCGCGTCCTTCGTTGCCTCGGCCTGGCTGATGACCGCTTCCATCAGCTCGACCGGTGAGAGCTTCTTCGCCTTGAAGCGCTTCAGCGCCTCGCTTGCCGGCATATAGCAAAGATCGAGATCGGACATGGCAGGCGCACTCCAGGCGCGTCGGGCGGCAGCCCAACGTTGGTTCTTGTCGAAGGCATTCCCTTGATGGATTCAAACAGGACCCGGCAGCCATTGCTGCCGGGTCGAAGGTACTGCGATTACTTCCGCAGTTCGGTCCAGATCCTGGTGTAGAGTGCCTGCACCTCCGGCGCGCAGTTCAGCATGAACTTGCCCTTGTCGACGAACTCGGCGGGGATGTTGACCTCCGGCGCCGTTTTCATGTCCTCAGGCATGAAGGCTTCCGATCCCTTGATGCCGTTGGCGTAGCGCGCGAAGGACGAGATCAGCGCGGCGTTCTTGGGATCCATGATGAAGTTCTGGAACAGCTTGGCGTTTTCGACGTTCTTGGCGTCCTTCAGCACTGCGAGATTGTCCATCCAGATCGGATAGCCCTCCTTCGGATAGCCGTAGACGATGTCCTTGTTCTGCAGGCGGGCGCGGAAGGACGCCCCGTTCCAGTCGACGCTGGCGGCGAAGTCGCCCTTGGCGAACTTCTCGACCGTGCCGTAGTCCATGGAGATCCATTTCGGCTTTGCCGCCACCAGCGCATCGCGCACCTTCTTCAGCACCTCCTTGTCGCCGGTGCAGGGCTCGCCGCCGACATATCTGATGGCGAGATGCATGACATCGGCCATTTCGGGCACGACATTGACCTTGCCGACCAGTTCCGGCGGCGGGTCCATGAAGATGGCCGAGGTGTTGGGGTCGCCCTTATAGACCGAGGTATTGACCGTGACGCCGGTCGTGCCCCACTGCCACGGCACGGTGTATTTGCGGCCCGGATCGAAGGGAACATCGACCCATTTCGGATCCATGTTCTTGAAGTTCTCCATCTTGTTCGGCTCTGTCTCCAAGAGCAGCCCTTCCCCGATCCAGATCGGCACGAAGCTCGCCGAGGGCACCACGATATCGAAGCCGCTGCCGCCCTGCCTGATCTTGGCCAGCGCTGTGTCGTTGGAATCATAATCGGTGACGGTTACGTTGACCTTATATGTCTCCTCGAACTTCTTGATGAGATCCGGGTTGGTGTAATTGCCCCAATTGTAAATGTTGAGTTCGCCGTCGGCGCGGGCGAGACCCGCCGAGGCGAGAAGCGCGGCGCTGAGTGCCGTCGCAGTCAGTTTCCAATTCATCGTTTCTCTCCTGTCACTCCTGATCCTTTTTCCTGCTGATGAAAAAGAAGACGGTGACGATCAAGATCGAGATCAGCAGGAACACCGTCGAAATCGCGTTGATTTCCGGCGTGATGACGCGCCGGAACTGGCCGAGCATGTATGTTGGCAATGTATCCTGGCCGCCGGACTTGACGAATTCGGTGATGACGACGTCGTCCAGCGAGATGACGAAGGCCAGCATCAGCCCGGCAAGGATGCCTGGCCAGAGCAGCGGAAAGGTGACGCGCCGAAAAGCCTTCCAGGGCGTCGCGTAGAGGTCGGCCGCCGCGATCTCCAACGACAGATCCATGTTCTCGAGCCGCGCCCGGATCGGCAGATAGGCAAAGGGAATGCAAAAGGCCGTATGCGCGGCCATCAGGTAGCCCAGCCCCGAATAGCCGGTCCAGATCTTGATGCGAGAGAAGAAGATCAGCAGCGCCACCGCGGTGACGATCTCCGGCACCATCAGCGGCTGGTTGATGAAGGCGTATTTGAAGCCGAGGCCGGGATAGGGTTTCGTTCGGGTCGTAGCGAGTGCAGCCATGGTGGCGACGATCGTGGCAATAGTCGCGGCGACCGAAGCGATTTGCAGCGACCGGATCGAGGCATCGACGACCTGGTCGTTGTTCCAGGCCTGGTAGAACCAGCGCAGCGACACGCCTTCCCAGATCGCGATCGAACTGCCGGCGTTGAAGGCATAGACGACGAGCGTGACAATCGGCAGGTACAGCGCGAAGAAGCAGATCATTGCGATGGTTGTGAAGCCGGTTTGCCGGCGGATGTCGAAGCGGCTAGCCATGCGCGCCACCCCGGCGCCCGACGGAGCGGACGTACAAGAGCAGCGCGACCATCACGATCGCCATCAGCGAGATCGACAGCGCAGAGCCGAGCGGCCAGTTACGGCCTTGCCCGAACTGCAGCTCGATCAGATTGCCTAGCATCATATTCTTCGTCCCGCCGAGCACGCGCGGGGTGACATAGGCGCCCAGCGCCGGGATGAAGACGAGGATCGAGCCGGCGATAATGCCGGGCTTGACCAGCGGGATGATGACGCGCCTCAGCACCTGAAACCGGTTGGCATAGAGGTCGTAACCTGCCTCGACTAGCCGGAAATCGATCTTTTCCATGCTGGCATAGAGCGGCAGCACCATCAGCGGCAGATACACATAGGTCATGCCGACCATCAGCGCGAAATCGGTGAACATCATCTGGATCGGCTGGCTGATGATGCCGAGCTTGATCAGCACCGTGTTGACGATGCCCTCGTTGCGGATCACCTCCTGGATGGCGAAGGTGCGGATCAGCAGATTGGTCCAGAACGGGATGGTTATCAGGAACAGCCAGATGTTGCGCTGTCGCGCGGGCCGGGTGGCGATGAAATAGGCCGTCGGGAAACCAAACAGCAGCGTGAAGATTGTCGTCAGGAACGACAGCTTGACCGAGCGCCAGAAGATCGACAGATGCGCGTCCGCAAAGGCCAGCGTGTCATCGAAGATGTCACGCTGCATCAGCACCGACAGCCAGCCGTCCGTGGAGAATTTCCACACCACGTCGCCATACGGCCCCGGCGTCAGGAAAGAGTAGATCACGACGATCAGCAGCGGGCCGGTCGCCGCGAGAAAGATGATGATCAGTGCCGGCGCCGACAGAAGCCAGCGATCGCGGATATCTCGGCGTTCGGCTTCCTTGGCGACTTCTTCCGCGCTCGCCATCAATCCCTCAGCACTTGTGCGGCGTCGTTGCCGATCGAAATGCCGACCTTGTCTCCCCGCTCGAAACCGCAGCCGGCGCTGCGCGTGTTCTGCTGGCGCACGGTGAAGGCCTCGCTGCTGTCCAGGCGAACATGGATGTGTGTGTCGGTGCCGAAATAGACGATGTTTTCGACCGTGCCTGACAGGTCGCCCTTGCCGTTGGTCAGCTTGGCATGTTCCGGCCTGACCACCACGGTGGCATTGTCCTTCGGCTGAAAGCCTTCAGCCACGGTCGCGTCGATCGTCGCGCCGGATTTGAGCGTTGCGCGTGCTTTGCCGTTGCCCATGCCTGATATGGCCGCAGTCAGGAAATTGGTTTCGCCGATAAAGTCGGCGACGAAGCGCTCCGCCGGCTTGTCATAGATGTCCCAGGGCGTTCCGACCTGCAGGATCTTGCCCGACGACATCACCGCAATGCGGTCCGACATTGTCAGCGCTTCTTCCTGGTCGTGGGTGACGAAGATGAAGGTGATGCCGGTCTCGTGCTGCAGCCGCTTCAGCTCGATCTGCATCTCCTTGCGCAGCTTGAAGTCGAGCGCCGACAGCGGCTCGTCGAGCAGCAGCACTTTCGGCTGCGGCGCCAGTGCCCGCGCCAGTGCCACGCGCTGTTGCTGGCCGCCCGATATCTGGCTGGTGCGGCGGTTGCTGAGCGCCTCCATCTTGACCAGCTTCAGCATCTCGGCGACCCGCGCCTTCACTTCGGCCTTGGGCTTGCCGAGCATTTCGAGGCCGAAGCCGATGTTCTCGGCCACCGTCATATGTGGGAACAGCGCATAGTTCTGGAACACGGTATTGACCGGCCGCTTGAACGGCGGCAGCGGCGCGATGTCCTGGCCATACAGCAGGATCTCGCCGGCGCTCGGGAAATCGAAACCGGCGATCAGCCGCAGAAGCGTCGTCTTCCCGCAGCCGGACGGACCAAGCAGCGTGAAGAACTCATTTTCTCGGATCGACACCGAAACCGTGTCGAGAGCGGCGACCTGTGACTCCCCGGTACCGAATACCTTGCGGACGCCACGAACTTCAATTGCACTTTTACCCGGTTGTTCCGGCACGATTACCCCATTCTTGTGTCCGCTCTTCAGGGCGGATCCAGTTCCCACTCGATTGTCAGCACACGGCGCATGGCTTGGCAAGCATACATCCGAATGTCGGTTCAGAACGCAATTCCCGTGCCACCGTCAGGCCTGATAAGTGATCTTGCCGCCGCAGATCGTCGTCACCGGCCGCACCGTATGCAGCGCTTCCGGCGCAGTCGCCTCGATGTCGGCTGAAAGGACCACGAGATCGGCCATAAGGCCTGACTTCAGGCGGCCCTTGCGGTGCTCCATGAACTCGGCATAGGCGCCTTCCACCGTGTAGCCCACTAGCGATTCATGCAGCGAGAAGCTCTGGTCGGGATTGCTGTCTGCCCATGGTTTGCGCAGCATTGCCGCCTGAATGCCCAGGATCGGATCGATCGGCGACACCGGCCAGTCGGAGGCGAAGACGACGCGCGCACCGGCATTCTTCAGTGTCCGCCATGCATAGCTCAGCGGCCAGCGGGCGGGCCCGATGCGCGACACCGTCGGCTCCAGCGGCAAGCCCATGCTGCCCGGCGGATGCGGCGGCTGCATCGAGGCAATGACGCCAAGCTTTGCGAAACGCGGCACATCGGCGGCGGTGATCACCTCGATATGCTCGACCCGATGCCGGCTGTCGCGCCTGCCATTCGCCTTTTGCGCTGCCTCGTAGCCGTCGAGCACGGCGCGCACGGCGCCGTCGCCAATCGAGTGCACCGCCATCTGCAGCCCGCGCCTGTCGACGGCCACGGCAAGATCGATGAATTGCTGCGGCGTGAAAAGCGGCTCGCCCAGCCAATCCGGACGATCCGCGTAGGGCTCGACCATCACCGCCGTCCATGAATCGAGCACGCCGTCGTAGAACACCTTGACCATGCCCGACGACAGCCATTCGCCATTGTAGCGCTCAGCCATCGCCGAGGCTTTGTCGAGCATGTCGAGCGTCATGAAATTCTTATAGTGGAACGGCACCTGCACCCGGCAGAGCAAGCCGCCTTCGGCCTCGATCTCGGACAGGAGTTCGAGCTGGTGCAAATTGCCATCCATGTTCTGGATCGATGTAATGCCGTGTCTGGCACACCATTCCAAACCGCGGCGCATGATCGCCCGGTCGGAGGCCTGCTCCGCCGGCGTCGGCTTCGGGTCAGGCTCGCCGCCGGTGGCCAGGCCGAGCCGCACGCGATCCTCGCCAGCCAGCGCGATCAGCGGCCCAAAGGCCTCGCCCTCACGCAATTCGCCACTGGCCAGCCCGTCGTCGCCCATGACGATCTCATTGCCGGGACCAAGCCGCTTGCCCCTAAGCAGGCCGGCTAGCTCCAGCGCCTTGGTGTTCGCCCACATTGTGTGATGGTCGGGCGCCGCCATGACAAAGGGCCGGTCCGGCAGGATGCGGTCGAGGTGATGGCGGCTGACCCGTTCGGCCGCCGACAGGATGGTATAGTCGGCGCCTTGCGCCTGCAGAATGGGCAGGTCCGGCCGCTTTGCGGCATAATGGCGAACAGCATCGCAAAGCGCCTCGAAACCATGGACGCCCGTCAGCTGGAGGTGATCGAGCTCGGCCGCGCCGGCGAAAAGATGCATATGCGCTTCGATGAAGCCGGGGACGACGGAGCCGCGCTCGGCGTCGATGACGCGCGTGCCGGGGCCTTTGTGCTCCAGCACGGTGGCGCGATCTGCGATCGCAATGATTTCGCCCCCGTTGATGGCTATGGCTTCGGCGCTGGGAGTATCGGGATCCATCGTCAATATGCTGGCGTTCTCGACGATCAGATCGGCCGATGGCGGCATAATTTTCTCCCGTTTGAGCTTAGGCTAGCAGAGTATTGGCGTCTGGCAAGCCGTCCGCTGCCACTCGCAATAACGGACTGGAATGCCTCTTGGCGGCGCTGAAACTCTCTGCCACAAAGCAGTCCGTCAATGACAGATACGCAACTCGAAGAGCGAGCCGGCCGCCAAAATGAAGACAGTTTTCTCCCCTCTCCACGCCGGCCATGCCGGCAATTTCGAACTCATTTCGGGCGCCATCGTACCGGCCTTCGAGAAGCCCTCGCGCGCCGAGTTCATCAAGGCGAGGGTGGAGAGCGAAAAGCTCGGCCCGATCCTGCCACCCGAGACCCACGACCTCGCCGCCGCCAGGAGAGTCCATACTAGCGACTACATCGATTTCCTGCCGACCGTATGGCCGCTCTGGGAAGAGTCGGGCCGGACGGGCTCGGCCCTCCCCTTTACTTGGCCGACGCGCGGCCTGCGCGGCGATGTGCGCCCCCAAACCATCGATGCGCTGCTTGGCTTTTACTCCTTCGACGGCGGTGCCGCCTTCGTCAAAGGCACCTGGGAGGCGATCAAGTCGTCCTATGATGTGGCGCTGACTGCGGCCGCCCTGGTCAAGGACGGCGAGATATCAGCCTTCGCGCTCTGCCGCCCGCCCGGCCATCATGCCGGTGCTGCCTTCATGGGCGGCTATTGCTACATCAACAACGCCGCGGTTGCCGCGCAATGGTTCCGCGACCAGGGGGCCAAGCGCGTCTCGATCCTCGATGTCGATTACCATCACGGCAACGGCACGCAGGAGATCTTCTACAGCCGCGGCGACGTGCAGGTGCTGAACCTGCATGGCGACCCGATGACCGAATATCCGTTCTTCCTTGGCCATGCCGACGAGCGCGGCTCCGGGCCCGGCGAAGGCTTCAATGTCAACCATCCCATGCCGTTCGGCACCACATGGGACGCCTGGAATGCTTCGCTGGAGGACGCCTGCGAGAAACTTGCGGCTTACGCCCCCGAAGTCGTTGTCGTCTCGCTCGGCGTCGACACGTTCGAGAAGGACCCGATCAGCAAGTTCAAGCTGAAAAGCGCCGACTATCCCAAGATTGGCCATCGCATCGCCAAGCTCGGCCTGCCGACGCTGTTCGTCATGGAAGGCGGCTATGCCGTCGAGGAAATCGGCATCAACGCCGTCGGCGTGCTGACCGGATTCGAGGATCGTTAAGAGACGTCCGACGGAACGGGAGGCAATCTCACCGGAACGCTCCATACCTCAGGTAAAACGCAGGCTGATGTGGAGTCGGCTGCAACAATCCCGTCTGGGGCTACGCAGGAAATCATCGCCCGGGCATATTTCTGCCGCCGCTATCCTGTTGGTGGACCATGACTTTCTTCGAAAAGGCGTTCGCTCTTTGCGGAACCGTGCTCTACTTTGGATAGCGGCATGAAGCTCGATTCACTGGAAGCAGACGGCACGTGAAGGCGGGACGGAACTTATGATCGACGACGAGCCGGACAGCGAACGCGTCTCGGCGCTGGCGCCGTTCCGCCACGGCATTTTCCGCGCCGTATGGTCCGCCAGTCTGGTTTCGAATTTCGGTGGCTTGATCCAGGGCGTCGGCGCCGCCTGGATGATGACCACGATCGCCACCTCGTCCTACCAGGTCGCGCTGGTCCAGGCTTCGACCACCTTGCCGATCATGCTGTTTGCGCTCGTTGCCGGCGCGATCGCCGACAGCTTCAACCGGCGCAAGGTCATGCTGATTGCCCAGATCTTCATGCTGGTCGTCTCGGTTCTGCTGACCGTGTTCACCTATTTTGGCTTGATAACGCCGTGGACGCTGCTTGCCTTCGCCTTCCTGATCAACAGCGGCACGGCGCTTTACAACCCGTCATGGCAGGCTTCTGTCGGCGACATGGTGCCGCGCGCCAAGCTGCCGGCTGCCGTCGCGCTCAATTCCTTGGGCTTCAACCTGACCCGCAGCGTCGGCCCGGCAATCGGCGGCATCATCGTTGCCGCCGCAGGTATCGCAGCGGCCTTTGCCGCCAACGCATTGAGCTATATCGGGCTGATTATCGTGCTGGCCCGCTGGAAGCCGGACCTGCCGGCCTCGACACTGCCGCGCGAGACGCTGGGCGCGGCGATGGGTGCTGGCCTGCGCTACGTCGCCATGTCGCCCAATATCGGCAAGGTGCTGGTCAGGGGTGCGGCTTTCGGCATCAGCGCCGGTGCGGTTCTGGCGCTGCTGCCGCTAGTGGCGCGCGATGTCGTCAAGGGCGATGCCTTGACCTACGGCATCATGCTCGGTGCCTTCGGCATCGGCGCCGTCGGCGGCGCGCTGATCAGCGTCCGGCTACGGCAGATCCTGTCCAGCGAGGCGATGGTGCGCATGGCATTCGCCGGCTTTGCGCTCTGCGCCTTCAATGCGGCCGTCAGCGACCAAGCCTGGCAAACATCGCTCGGGCTGCTCATCGGCGGCGCCTGCTGGGTAATCGCGCTGTCGCATTTCAACGTCACCGTGCAGATGTCGACGCCGCGCTGGGTGGTCGGCCGGGTGCTCTCGGTCTATCAGACGGCGACCTTCGGCGGCATCGCGCTCGGCAGCTGGATCTGGGGTGTCGTCGCCGATGCGCATGGCGCCGAATTCGCGCTGATCGCAGCCGCTGTCACGATGCTGGCGGGCGGCGCGATCGGCCTCTTGCTGCCCTTGCCGCAGCAGGCGGTGCTCAACCTCGATCCGCTGAACCGTTTCAAGGAGCCGCATCTTGCGCTCGACCTCAAGCTGCGCAGCGGCCCTATCGCCATCATGATCGAATACATCATCCGTGAGGAGGACGTGCCGGAATTCCTAGCCACCATGGCCGAACGCGGCCGCATCCGCCGCCGTGACGGCGCCCGCAACTGGACGCTGGCGCGCGATCTCGAAAATCCCGCAATATGGATCGAGCACTATCACACGCCGACATGGCTCGAATACATCCGCCACAACAAGCGGGCCACCCATGCCGACGCCGTTATCGGCGAGCGCCTACGAGCGCTGCACAGCGGCGACGAGCCGCCGCGCGTCCGCCGCATGATCGAGCGTCCGACAACCGCCGGCACCGCGATCGTCATGCCGAAAGGACCGATCGAGCATTAGGCCCATCCCGGTGTGTCCAACTGGATGAGCACATGAGGTCCAACCGATGCGCTAAGATGGCAACACCATCTACTAGTCGGCGCAGGCCCACCCCGCGTCTTAGGATGCAGCGCGCAGGCTTGTACGGACGCGCCGCCTGCTTGTGGCGCGGGCCTTCTCCGCCACGACACCGGTGATCTCGACCACGCCGTTCTCATGCGGTCTGGCGTTTGTGACCTTGTGCAGACGCTCATAGGGCAACAGTTCCTTGACCCGAGCATCGAGCAACGCGACTTCGGCTCGCAGATCCTCGCATTCCTGTCTCTGGACATCGAGCTGTATCTGTTCGGATGCCTGCTGCAGGGAAAGCTGCGAAAAATTCGCACTCACGGTCGAAAGGTGTATCTTGTCGTTTTCGTTCTCCTTTCTGAGAGCGGACAACCGTTCCTCCGCAATTTGCTTTTCGGCCACAGCGTCGCTCCATTGAGCCTTGAGATTGGCGATCTCGCTGGCAGCTTGACTGTTCTCGTTCGAGGCAACTTCCAATCGTGATTGGAGGTTGCGAATTTCAGAACGCAGGCCGCCGATCTCCGTGAAACTGCGCGCACGCTCGGCTTCCCTATCACTTTCCACGATACGGGCCGCTTCCGTCATTTCCGACAGCTTCGCTTGTGCGATATCGAGCGATTTCTGCAGCCGCATTTCCTCTTTCTCGCTCTTGCCAAGCGTAGCCAGCAGTTCCGAAAGTCGTGTCGCGTCACTGGCATGAATCGTCGAGAGTTCATCCAGCCTGTGCCGCGCCTCAGCTTCCCGCTTCAACGCCTTGTCGAGGTCGATCGACAGGCTGACATGTTTTTCCCGCAGTATCTCGTTCTCGCGCGCGCATCTGTTGGCCTCGGCCGTTCTGGCCGAAAGCGTTTTGACGAGGTCGCCGAACTCCGCTTCGCGTTCCGCACTCGCATTGCCTGCCACGACGAGTTCCAGCCTTGCTGCAGCCAGCGCACCGCGAAGTGCCTCCTTGTCCTCGACCAGGCTTATTTCGCGCTGCTGCAGGGCCTCGACAGCGCTTTCACGTTCGCGCTGCTTTCTGGTCGCGTCGTGGAGCTGCTCCGACAGCACTCGTTGCTGCGTGGTCAGGCTGACATTTGCCAGTTCCAGTTCGTTGGCGCGAAGAATGTCGCCGTGAAGCAGCTTCAGGAATTCGCCTGTCAGATGATGCGAGGTCGCGATCTCCGACAGTTTCGTGTTGATCTCCTCCAGATACTCCCGCGCATCGTCAAAGAGTCCATCGACGGCACTTAACGCAGCCAGTCGGGTTTGTGTGTGGGAAGTCAGCCGTCGTGCGATCTCGGGAGTGTCCGCATCGTCCTCAGGCTGAGTGTTGTCATTCTTTGCCGCGAGATTCTCATCCGGGACGTCATTCAACGGCGATTGGTCGTCCAAGTTGAGACACTCATCGAACGCATCCGCCAGATCGGCTTCGAGCTCCTTAAATGCTCTGTCCACCTTCTCGGCACGCTTGATCAGACTTTTGATTCTCATGACTGAACGTCCCCCCCTTCTAGGGCCACCATGGAATCTTGATCCCCGCCTCCCGGATACGGCTTCATCCTACCTCCCCTGACGCGGTCGCCGCGTGAGATGACCGCTCTTGAACCTGCTGTCATGGTCCCGTTTACACCACCCTGAGTGCATGAGGCCGAGTCCACGCTAGGGACAGGCTTGGCCACTGTCCTCGTTTGTTTGAATGAAGCAAACCGTGTAACTGCCCTGATTGTCGCCGGCCTTCGGGCCAACAAGCCCCCGGAGGAACGTCCGCCAGAGACTTGGGTACCGACGGCTTCTCCGCAGCCGCACGCGCGTCGGACGTTCGCAAGGGGACGGACAGCCGGCCGGGATACTCGGCGGCCCTGCCCCTCGCCCGACAGATCCCGCCTCGCTTTGTCGAGTTCCCCCGCACAGCGCCGCATTAGGTGGCCTTCGGTCAGCAACCCGACGACCTTGCGAGCGGTGAAATCCTCCACGACCACCAATTCCTCAGCGTCAGCGCGCGGAACGTCTCGGCCGCCGACTGCACGTTCATGCTCGGCGCCACCGGCAGTGCCTAGCTAAATGCAATGGGATCTCTTTCCCTTGTCCAACACGACCCTGACGACCCAGCCGACATCGCATGGCAACCACGATGCCGGCCGCACAGGCAGTATGGACAACGCAGCTTCGCTGCGGCGATAAAACCCATCTTCATCTCGGGGAACCGCGTTGACGTAAACGTCAACCCAAAGCTATATGCGCCAGCGACCGTGATCGCGAAATGCGCAAGACGGCGACTTCGGCCAGACCGAAGTGCCAATGTGCGACAAACGCAACGAGACGAGGAGAACGGCCATGGGCGTTCAGGAAATTGCCGACAAGATCAGCGCGCGCGTGGCGAGTGCCGGGTTCGATCGTTCCGTGAAGTTCGATACCGGCGACGACGGTGTCATCGTCATCGACGGCGCTAACGTCTCGACCACCGACGCGCCAGCCGACTGCACCATAAAGCTTTCGCTCGATGATCTGGAGTCGCTGGTCGCAGGCGATCTCAACCCGACCATGGCGTTCATGTCCGGCAAGATAAAGGTCGAAGGCGACATGAGCGTCGCGATGGCGCTGAGCCAGCTGATCGGCTGATCCACTCCAATCCGGGATGAAAAAAGACGCCGCCCGACGGGCGGCGCCTGTTTCGATTCGTCAGGCCGCGAGCGGCAGCCGCTGTGCCTTCAGCTTGCGCCCTGCCGCTTTCAGCGTGCCCTGCGCGCCAGCGAGCGCGCCTTCCACCAGTTCCAGCGCCAGCAAGCGGTGCCGTTCGTAAGGTCCCGGCATGGCCAACGAGCCGGTTTGTTCGGCCGAAAACCCGAAGCGCTCGTAGTAGGGCGCATCGCCGACCAGCAGGATCGCCGCATGGCCGAGGCGCGCGGCTTTAGCGATTGCATGGCGCATTAGCGCCGAGCCGATGCCGGCATTCTTGATAGTGGGATCGACGGCGAGTGGGCCGAGCAGCAGGGCTGCCCGACCGCTCTCGCCCAGCACGACATCCCAGAGCCGCACGGTGCCGGCGACGGCGCCTGACACGTCGCGCGCGACAAAGGCAAGGCCTTCCGAAGGCCGGCGGCCGCGGCGCAGCTTTTCCGACGATTTTTTCCGGCGCTTCGGCCCCATGGCGCGATCGAGCAAAGCCTCGCGCGCCGGAACGTCGGCAGCGGTTTCGGCGGTGATCCCAAAAGCGCCAGCAGTCTCCCCCTCAAGGGGGGAGATCGGCCAATCGCGCTGCGCAGCGCCTTCAACAATGACAATTTCCATTTCCGCGATCCTTCACGAGCGGATTGTTCCACAGGCGAACCGAAGCAGGCGATCTCGTCGCCCGCTCCGGGTGATCTGACGGCCGAAGCCGTCAGATCACGTAGGATCGGAGAGGCTCGAAGCCGTTGAAGGCGACCGACGCGTAGGTCGTCGTGTAGGCGCCGGTGCCCTCGATCAGCACCTCGTCGCCGATGGTCAGCGACAAGGGCAGCGGATACGGCGTCTTCTCGTACATCACGTCGGCCGAATCGCAGGTCGGGCCGGCGAGCACGCACGGTGCGGTCTCGGTGCCGTCATGCGCGGTCACGATCGGGTAGCGGATCGCCTCGTCCATCGTCTCGGCGAGACCGCCGAACTTGCCGATGTCGAGGAAGACCCAGCGCACATTGTCGTTGTCGGCCTTCTTCGAGATCAGCACGACTTCCGACTTGATGACGCCGGCATTACCGACCATGCCGCGGCCCGGTTCGATGATCGTCTCGGGAATCGCGTTGCCGAAATGCTTGCGCAGCGCCGTGAAGATCGCCTGGCCATAGGCCTGTGCCACCGGTACGTCCTTCAGGTAACGGGTCGGGAAGCCGCCGCCCATATTGACCATCTTCAGGACGATGCCTTCCTCGGCGAGCGTGACGAACACTTTTTTGGCGTCGCCGAGCGCGCGGTCCCAGGCGGCCAGGTCGGTCTGCTGCGAGCCGACATGGAACGACACGCCATAGGCGTCGAGCCCGAGCGTCCTGGCATGGCGCAGCACGTCGACCGCCATCGCCGGCACGCAGCCGAACTTGCGCGACAGCGGCCATTCGGCGCCTTCGCCGTCGGTCAGCACGCGGCAGAACACACGGGCGCCGGGTGCAACGCGCGAGATCTTCTCGACCTCCTCGACGCAGTCCACCGCGAACAGCCGGATGCCGAGCTGGTAGGCGCGCTGGATGTCGCGCTCCTTCTTGATGGTGTTGCCGAAGGAGATGCGGTCCGCCGGCGCACCGGCGTCCATCGCCATCTCGACTTCGGCAACGGAAGCGGTGTCGAAGGACGAGCCCATCGCAGCAAGGAGGCGCAGGATTTCCGGCGCCGGATTTGCTTTCACCGCATAGTAGATTTTCGAATCGGGAAGCGCCTTCTCGAAGGCGCGGAAATTGTCACGCACGACGTCGAGATCGACGACGAGGCAAGGGCCGTTCGGACGTCGGGTGGCGAGGAAGTCAAGGATGCGCTGGGTAGCCATCGGGGTATCTCCATCAGCGCCTTTCGGCGCGCACAAAGGCTGCGGGACGCGGGTCATCGACCTCGCGAACACGCGGTGGACAAAGGCGGGACGTCAATCCATGGAACCAGCCGGTGGAGACCCCGGAACCATGAAGCGCCGTCTCGCGGCGGTGAACCTTGGCCTTGCCCGGCCTCGGTTCGCTTTGTCTGCCTTGGCTTGGATTGGGAGAACCCGTTCCGCACTGCCGGCAATGAAGGTGTGCCTCTTCAGTAACCCCGGTCTTTGGACAACCGGCAGAACACCAGAAAGGCCCGCACCGTCGTTGCTTCAAGGTGTCCTCGGTCTGGCGGTTGGCCGCTAAACCGACTGGAGGGGTTAGCTCCAGTTACCTTACCGATATCCCTCACCATTTTGAGGATCGGCGGACACCCACAGGCACGTGCGACTTTGGGCAAGCGCGATATAATGTCGAAGGATTTCACAATCAATAAAAATCGTACGCCAGGTTGTAAAATTCCCGGCACCGAACAATGTTGCAACAACTGTATCCGGATATCGAACGCATGACAGGCACTCGCGGCCCCCTGAACGCTTTTCTCGACCTTGACGATATCCCCGTGTCCAATACGCAATCCGGCCCGCTTGCCGGTCTGCGGCTGGCCGTCAAGGATATTTACGACGTGGCCGGCTATCGCACCGGCTGCGGCAATCCGCAGAAATACCGGGGGGCCTCACCGGCCTCGGCGACAGCGCCGGCCGTCCAGGCGCTGCTTGATTCGGGCGCGCGCTTCGTCGGCAAGACGCAGACCGACGAACTGGCCTTCTCCTTGATGGGGCTGAACGCGCATTTTCCGTCACCGATAAATCCGGCAGCGCGGGACCGCGTCACCGGCGGCTCGTCTTCCGGTTCTGCTGCCGCGGTTGCCGGCGGGCTGGCCGACATCGCCACCGGATCCGACACCGGCGGCTCGATCCGTGCGCCGGCAAGCTTCTGCGGCCTGATCGGCCTGAGGACCACGCATGGCCGCATTTCGCTCGAAGGCGCCATGCCGCTGGCCCCTTCACTGGACACGTTCGGCTGGTTCGCCAAGGACATGGTCACCTACCAAAAGGTCGGCGCGGTGCTGCTCGGCGACGATCGGCAACGCCACGACCTGGCACGCCCCCTCGCCCTCGACGCGCTGGACGGCCTCGTGCTCGGCCTGCAGGAGGCAGCCGAATATCGCGCCATGGTCGGCGCTGTCGCTTCGGTGCTGGGCACGCCACGCACCGTTGCCCCGCTATCGCATTCCGCCGACGATCTCTATTGGTGCTTCCGCAAGCTGCAGGGGTACGAGGCCTGGCAAAATCATGGGGCCTGGATCTCGCAGGGTGACCGGATGCTCGGCCCCGGCGTCAAGGAGCGTTTCGAGCATGGCGCGACCATCGACGCGGCAACCGCGCAACGTGAAACGGAACGTCGCGTTTCGTTTCGTCTCGGACTTAATGACCTGCTTGGCGAGGACGGCGTCCTTGTGCTGCCGACCGTTCCGGGTGCCGCCCCGCTCAAGGCCGCCTCATTCGACGATTTGCAGACCTACCGCGAACGCGCGCTAAGGCTGCTGTGCCTTTCCGGCCTGGCGGGCTTTCCGCAGATCACCCTGCCGCTGGGCCAAGTTAACGGTGCGCCATTCGGCCTGTCGCTGCTTGGACCTGAGAACAGCGACCGGCAGCTGCTGGCGCTTGCCGCGCGCATCCTTTCAGCCCATCAAAGGAGCGCATGACATGGACACGCTGACCCGCATGCGCGCCTTCATCGACGTGGTCGAGGCCGAGGGTTTTTCGGCAGCGGCGCGCAAGATCGGCCGCTCCAAAGCGCTGCTGTCCAAATATGTGCGCGAGCTGGAGGATGAGCTCGGCGCGCTGCTGCTCAACCGCACCACGCGGCAGTTCTCGCTGACCGAGGCCGGCCACACCTATTTCCGCCGCGCCTCGGAGATCGTGCGCGAGGTCGACAGCCTGGCCGATGCGGTGCGCGAATCCTCCGGCGACGTGCGCGGCAGGATCAAGCTTTCAGCGCCGCGCACTTTTGCAGACGCACCGATCGGCCAGTCGCTTATCGACTTCGCCAAGCAGCATCCCGACATCGTGCTCGACATTCATCTCGATGACCGCTTCGTCGATCTAGTCGAGGAAGGTTTCGATCTCGCTGTGCGCATTTCGCGGCTGGAGAACTCCTCGCTGATCGCGAGGCGTCTGGCGCCGTTTTCGGTGCGGCTCTGCGCATCTCCCGAACTGATCGCAAAGCACGGCATGCCGGTGCGGCCGCAGGACCTTGGCCGCGTGCCCTGCATCATCGACACCAATGGCCGCTGGCTGACCAACTGGCCGTTCAAGGGCGACAGCGGCGACACGGTAACCGTTTCGGTCTCCGGTCCGATCGAGGTAAACAGTCCGATGGCGGCAAGGGCCGCCGCCGTGGCCGGGTTGGGGTTTTCCATCCTGCCGGATTTCATCGCCGCGCCCGACATCGAAAGTGGCCGGCTGGTGACCGCGCTGGATGACCGCATCCTGCCCGGCGGTGGCATTTTCGCCGTCTATCCGCACCGGCGCTATCTACCTGCAAAAGTTCGCGTTTTCGTCGACTTCCTGGTGCAGTGGTTCAAGACAATTGACAGCGCATGAGCCTTCAGCCGCCTTGCGGTCCCATTTTCGCCCCCTTTCTGGTAACTCTCGATATTTACCCAAGCTGATGGAATCACCACCCAGAATGCACCTGAAACGGCAAGCAATCATGATGGCTTCGGCCATGGCGGCGACATTTGCCTCGGTCGGGCCAGCCGAAGTGCATCCCCACGTCTTCGCCGAGGCTCGCCTCGAAGTGGTCCTCAGTCCGGATCACCAAACTGTGAAGGCTTTGCGCCATCTCTGGCGCTTCGACGATTTGTTTTCGAGTACGGTGATGATGGAATTCGACAAGAATTCCGACCTGAAGCTCGACGACAAGGAGCTGAGAGAAGTCGCCGACACCGTCCATGCTTCGCTGGCGGAGTTCAATTACTTCCAGCTCGTCACCGTCGACGGCAAGGACGAGGCGATGAGCCCGCCGCCGCAACTGATGGCCAATTTCGACAACGACCAGCTCATCATCCTGTTCGAATCCGAACCGAAGGCGCCGATGAAGTTGGCCGGCAAGATCGATATCGGCGTCTACGACCCGACCTTCTACACAGCGATCGATTTCACCGAGGATGCCAATCTGCAGGTCGATAGCATGCCGTCGACATGCACGAGAAAAGTCGTTCGCCCGAACCCCGACGAGGCGATCGCCGAGAACCAGAAGACCCTGACGGACGCCTTCTTCAACGATCCGACAGGCACCGATATGAGCAAGATCTTTGCGACCAAGCTCGAACTGAACTGTCAGCCAGAAGGATAATCCGGTGACGAAACCGTCCCTGCGTTTGGCTTTCGGCCTTTTGGCTGTCGCCCTTGCGATGACGCACTTCCTCGGCGCCGCCCATGCCCAGAGCTCGCTCGGCATCGGCACCAATGACGGGATAGCCCCCACCACCGGCCCGTTCGCCCACATCCTGATGTGGATCAATCTGCGCCAGCAGGAATTCTACCGCGCGCTTGCCGGTGCGATGAAGGCGATGCGCGAGGACGGCAGCAAGCTGTGGCTGCTTATCGGCCTGTCCTTCGCCTACGGCATTTTCCATGCCGCCGGTCCCGGTCACGGCAAGGCGGTGATCTCGTCCTACATGGTCGCGAACGAGGTCGCGCTCAAGCGCGGCATCATGCTGTCCTTCGTCTCGGCCCTGCTGCAGGCGCTGACGGCGATCCTCGTGATGATGCTCGCCTACTTCGTCCTGCGCGGCACCACCATATCGATGACCGACGCGGCATGGTTCCTTGAAATCACGAGTTTTGTCTTCGTCACCCTGTTCGGCGCCTGGCTTTTGTGGCGCAAGGCCGGCCCTGCCATCCTTCGCCTGTTCGGCGCGAATCCTGCCTACAGCCTCTCGGCGGCCAATGCCGGCCATTCGCACGCAGGCCATTCGCACCCAGGCCACTCACATTCTGCACATGCGCATTCAGTGCATGCGCTGCACGCACATGGCCATGACGGCCACGACCATGAGAGCCACGATCATGGCGCACCCGACCACCATCATGGTCATGGCGGGCACGATCATCATCACCATGCGGCAGGCGAAGTCTGCGAGACGTGCGGACATTCACACGCGCCCGACCCGGCGCTGCTTTCCGGCGACCGCTTCGATTGGCGCACCGCCTGGTCGGCGGTGGCTGCGGTCGGTATCCGGCCCTGCTCGGGCGCGCTGATCGTGCTGAGCTTTGCCATGCTCAACGGGCTGTGGTTCGGCGGCATCCTGTCGGTGCTGGCGATGGCACTTGGCACCGCGATCACGGTCTCGATCTTGGCGACGCTGGCGGTGACGGCGAAGAACTGGGCGGTCTATTTTGCCGGCGACGGCCGCATGGGCAACCGCATCCATTCGATCGTCGAGATCGGCGGCGCAGCCTTCGTCTTCCTGTTCGGGCTGCTGTTGTTGTCGGCCAGCCTGACGGCTGGCGGATGACGCCTTGCGCGTCCGATTTGGCCGCGCAGCGCTCTAGCTCGCGATCTTGCCGTCCAGCTCGTCCTCGATATGGACGCGGATGATGTCGTCGAAGCTGGTTTCGGCGGCAAAGCCAAGCTCCCTCGACCGCCGCGCCTCGAACCGTGTCGGCCAGCCCTTGACGATCGCCCAGATCGTATCGTCGGGCTCTTCGCGGATCAGGTTCACCGCCTTGGCGCCGGCAATGCGTTCCAAGGCCTCGATCTGCTCGCCGACCGTGACCGCGACACCGGGCATCGTCAGATTGCGGCGCGGCCCGACGACGCTGCCGTCGATCCCTGCTGCCTGGATCAAAAAATTCACGGCGGAGCGCGGGCTGGCGTGGGTATGCACGACAGAGCGCGGCACCGGCAATATTGCTTCCTGGCCGCTCAACGGCTCGCGGATGATGCCGGAGAAAAAGCCTGACGCGGCCTTGTTGGGCTTGCCTGGCCTGACGCAGATGGTCGGCAGCCTGATGCCGATGCCGTCGAAGAAGCCGCGCCGCGTAAAATCGGCGAGCAATGCTTCGCCCATCAGCTTCTGCGTGCCGTAGGAGGTCAATGGCGTCGGGTGGAATTCGTCGGGGATGATGTCCGGGAACGGTGCGCCGAACACGGCGATCGACGAGGTGAAGACGACGCGCGGCGCAAACCCCGCCAGCCTTATGGCATCGAACAGCGCCCTTGTGCCGTCGAGGTTGACGCGATAGCCGAGATCGAAATTGGCTTCCGCCTCGCCCGACACGACGCCGGCGAGATGGAAGATCACGTCGGGGCGCGGCGCGACCAGCCGTTCCATCGCGCTCGCCGCGGCAAGATCGCCCGTATGGATGGTGACGCCGACGCCTTCCAGTGTCGGCGCCTGCGGCGGCACGATATCGTGCAGGTCGAGCGCAGCGATCTTCCGGCCTCTGAGCGTTCCGTCCTTCGCCAGCCGGGCGATGAGCTTGCGGCCGACCATGCCTGCCGCGCCGGTAATCAAAACACGCATATCAATGATCCTTTTTGCGCTGACTGCGGCCACGCAGCCAAAACACGACGAAAATGGCCACCATGAACACAGCGGCAATAACAGCGGCAAGAATAGTCGAGACGCGGCCGACCGCCAGCATCACGGTTGGCAAATAGTAGGCGGCGATGCCGAACAGCAGCAACACCCAGAGGGC
The DNA here is from genome assembly GCA_004020315.1 of Mesorhizobium sp. Classification (GTDB taxonomy): domain Bacteria; phylum Pseudomonadota; class Alphaproteobacteria; order Rhizobiales; family Rhizobiaceae; genus Mesorhizobium. The sequence goes on along the minus strand of SAQG01000018.1, from coordinate 31,889 downwards.
GCCTATCGCTGCGTTGCGCGTGTCGCGATCCATCACGCGGCCCTGACACGGCGGGAATTCATCAAGCTCGTTTGCAATGCCATGGGACTCCCGCAGTCAGTGATAGTGGCCATGATGCGGAGCCGCATCGTGCGCATGGTCGTGCTCGCCATCGTGCTCATCATGGCTGTCGGCGCAATGGCCGAATTCCGGTTCCACGGTGGCGTGGGCAATGCCATGCTCGGCGGCAAGCCGCTTCTTGATGGCGCTGACCGCCTTGTGGGCATCGACGCCATCGTTGAGGCAAGCATGCAAGGTCGCCATGTTGCTTGACCCGTCGAGCGACCAGACATGCATGTGATGCACCTCGCGCACGCCCTTGACCGTCCCCTCTATGTCCCTGGCGATCAGGTCGCGATCGAGGCTCGCCGGCACCCCTTCGAGCAGGACATGGGCTGCTTCGCGCATCAGCGACCAGGCCGTGGACAGGATCAGCAGCGAAACAAGGACGGACAGGATCGGATCGATAGGTGTCCAGCCCGTCGCCAGGATGATCAGCGCAGCTATGATCGCCGCCGCCGACCCAAGCAGGTCGCCGAGCACGTGCAGGATGGCGCCGCGCATATTCAGGCTGTCGCGGTCGCCGCCATGCAGCACGAAGAAGGAGCCGATATTCACCAGCAGGCCGGCGACCGCAACGACCAGCATCGGCCCGCCGAGCACGGGCGCAGGCGTCAGCAGGCGTTCCCAGGCCTCATAGATGATCCACAGCGCAATGGCGAAGATGGCGATGCCGTTGGTATAGGCGACCAGCGTTTTGACCCGGCCGAAACCATAGGTAAGGCGAACGGTGGCTGACCGGCCGGCCAGATGAAAAGCATACCAGGCAAGGCCGAGCGCGATACAGTCGGCGAGCATGTGGCCGGCATCCGCCAGCAGCGCCAGCGATCCCGTGAAGAGACCGCCAAGCGCTTCCACGACCATGAAGCCGGCGGTCAGGCAGGCCGCGATCAGCACGCGTTTCTTGTCGGTCGAGCCGTGCACATGACTGGCGCCATGGCTGTGGTCGTGCTCTTGCGAACCATGGTCGCGCGCCATCTGCGAACTCCTGTTAGAGCCTGATCCATCCCGGCAGAATCGGGATGAGGGCTTTATCTTCTCGTTTGACCATGATCTTGCCCGAAAAACCGGCTTCCACTTTTCGGGATCATGGTCAGGCGCCGAACTCGGCGCGGAAATCCTCGAGCCGTCGCTTCTGCCGGCCGTCGCCATCGAAATTGGCCGGATCGAGCCATGCCTCATAGGCTCTGCGTAGGGCCGGCCATTCCTTGTCGATGATCGAATACCACGCGGTATCGCGGTTTTCGCCCTTGATCACAAGATGCTGGCGGAAAACGCCCTCGAACTTGAAGCCGAAACGTTCCGCTGCGCGCTTCGACGGCTCGTTGCGGTTGTTGCACTTCCATTCGTAGCGGCGATAGCCAAGCTCGTCGAAAATATACTTCGTGAACAGGAACTGCGCTTCCGTCGCCGCCGGCTTGCGCGAGATCAGCGGTCCCCAATAGATGTTGCCGATCTCGATGACGCCATAGGCCGGATCGATGCGCATCAGCGTCTGGCGTCCGGCGACCTTGCCGCTGGCCTTGTCGATGACCGCGAAGAACAGCGGGTCTTCGCTGGCTTCGGCCTTGTCCAGCCATGGCTGGAAGGCGGCGCGGGTCTGCGGTGGATAGTCGAACAGCCAGGCGAAGCGGCCATCTGCGTCAGGCACCGAAGATGCTTCAAACAAGTCGTCGCCGTGCTTTTCGGCGCTAAGCGGTTCCAGCCTGACATAGCGCCCCTCCAGTACTTTGCGTTCGGGCCGCGGGCGCGGTTGCCAATTCTCAAGATTTTCCGACACCCAAAACTCCAATCCATTTGACTTTTGCGAGCGGACGCTCACAAAAACGCTCGCTCGGCGAAAGAACCACACGGACGGGAAAAATGCTCCACACGATTTCGGCCTTCGATCGTCTCGGCGAGGAAAACGCCTTTGCGGTGCTGGCTCGTGCCACCGCGCTCGCCCATCAGGGCCGCGATATCGTCAATCTTGGCATCGGCCAGCCCGACTTCAAGACGCCGCAGCACATCGTCGAGGCGGCAATCAAGGCGCTGCGCGACGGCCACCACGGCTATACGCCGGCCAACGGCCTGCTGGCGACACGCGAAGCGGTGGTGCGCCGCACGCTGACCACCACCGGCGTCGAGGTTTCGCCCGAGGCGGTGATGATCCTGCCCGGCGGCAAGCCGACCATGTTCGCCGCGATCCTGATGTTCGGCGAACCGGGTGCCGAGATCCTCTATCCCGATCCCGGCTTTCCCATCTATCGCTCGATGATCGAGTTCACCGGTGCTGCTCCGGTGCCGGTGCCGATGCGCGAGGAAAACGGCTTTGCCTTCTCGGCGCAGGAGACGCTGGCGCTGATCACGCCGAAGACCAGGCTGCTGATCCTCAACTCGCCGGCCAACCCGACCGGCGGGGTTACTCCCCGCGCCGAAATCGAGAAGCTAGTCAAAGGGCTGGAAGCGCACCCGGACGTCGCCATCCTCTCCGACGAGATCTACGACGTGATGACCTATGACGGCGAGGAGCATTGCTCGCTGCTCAATTTCCCTGAAATTCGCGACCGGCTGATCGTGCTGAACGGCTGGTCGAAGACCTGGGCGATGACCGGCTGGCGCATGGGCTGGTCGATCTGGCCGAACGGCGACAAGGGCGCCCATCTCTACGACAAGGTGCGCAAGCTGGCGGTCAATTGCTGGTCCTGTGTCAATGCGCCGAGCCAGTATGCCGGCATCGCGGCCATCGACGGCCCGCAGGACGACGTCGACAAGATGATGCGCGCCTTCGACCGCCGCAGAAAAGTCGTGGTCGAAGGTCTGAACGCTTTGCCAGGCGTTTCCTGCATCACGCCGAAGGGCGCATTCTATGCCTTCCCCAATGTTTCCAAAACCGGTTGGAAGGCGAAGAAGCTCGCCTCGGCGCTGCTTGAGGATGCCGGCGTGGCGCTGATCGGCGGCCCCGATTTCGGCATTCTCGGCGAAGGCTATGTCAGGCTGTCCTATGCCAATTCCGAGGAAAACATCCTGCGCGCGCTGGAGCGGATCGAGACGTTTCTGGGCAAGTGAGGACAAGCGCATGACCGCGAAGTTCGGATTCGACACGCAGCGCTGTAGTGACAAGAGAGCTCGCTATCGTCGGCGATAGAATTCACCAGCGAAGAAAGGTGACGTCAGATGTTTTATGCCATCCTCGCCTATCACGTGGAAGAAGCGATTACGGCGCTGACGCCGGAGGAGGATGCGGCGCTGATGACCGACCTGCTCCAGATCAACGAACGGCTATACCGGGAAGGTACCCTTGGCCCGGCGGCGCGGCTCGGGGCGACACAAGACGCCTGTACCTTGCGCGGGCCGGGCGCCGGAATAGTCATTGATGGACCCTTCGCCGAGACCAAGGAGCAATTGTTGGGGCTCTACGTCGTCGACTGCGCCACGCGTGATGCCGCGATCGCGATTGCACGCGACTTTCGCCGCGTCAATCCGACCGCCGTCTACGAAATCCGCCCTATTTCGCTATATCTTCCCGGCGTGCCGCTTTCGGTGACGCAGTCCTAGACCGCTCTTCGAGTGACTACCCCCGCCCGACATACGGCATCTTCGTCGCCATCACGGTCATGAACAGCACATTGGCGTCGAGCGGCAGGGTGGCCATATGGACGACGGCATCGGCGACGTGCTGAACATCCATCACCGCTTCCGCGGCGATGGAGCCATTGGCCTGCGGCACCCCGACCGTCATCGCCTGCGCCATGTCGGTCAAGGCGTTGCCGATGTCGATCTGGCCGCAGGCGATGTCATAGGGCCGGCCGTCCAGCGCCAGCGTCTTGGTCAGCCCGGTAATGGCGTGCTTGGTCGCGGTATACGGCACTGAGCCCGGACGCGGCGCGTAGGCAGACACCGAGCCGTTGTTGATGATGCGGCCGCCCATCGGCTGCTGCCTGCGCATGGCGCCGAAGGCGGCGCGGGCGCACAGGAACGAGCCGGTGAGATTGACCCCGACGATGTCGTTCCACACCTCGACGGGGATCTCGTCGATCAATGTCGACTTGTAGCCCGTGCCGGCATTGTTGAAGAGCAGGTCGACACGCCCGAAAGCCGCCGCCACCGTCTCGAACATCTCGTCGACCTGATCGGCCTTGCTGATGTCGCAGGCGACCGCCAATGCCCTGGCCGGCGTCGGTCCGGCGTCGGCGATCGCCTTGTCCAGCACCGGCTTGCGGCGACCGCAGAACACCGTGTTCCAGCCGGACCTGAGCAGCGCCGTAGCGACGCTTTTGCCGATGCCTGTGCCGGCACCGGTGACGATGGCTGTTTTGTAGTCTGTCATAACTGTCCTCTTACAGCGCCGCATGTCCGCAAGGACGCTATAGCACCTTGATTTCGAGCAACTTGATTTTGCGCATGATCGCTTCTAAAAATCGATTCCGATTTCGGGTTATGCGCTGGCCGGCTCCGACAAAAAGGGCGGCCATTGGCGGCCGCCCTGATCTGAACCGGACTTGGGAGGAGGACAGCCGGTCCAACTACCTAGAATCATGCGCTTCCTGGGTAAACGAGACGTTAACGCAAAAGTGCGCCGGATTCCCGCTCTCCGCGGGCCCAGAAGCCTACCAGCGCGAATTGGCGGTGGCCTTGCCGGTCGCATCGCCCGGCGCCGGCACTCCGGACGCAGGCACCTTTGCCGCCGACACCGTCGCCTCGACATGGTCGACCAATGCGTCCGGCAGGCCAAGGCGGCCAGCCAGCAGATCGAGATAGCCGCGTTCAGCACGCGTATCCGGATCGATGGTGAGGCGCGAGGCGGTGTAGAGTTCGAGCTTCTGCGCGTCGGTTTGGGCGCCGCCGACCAGCGTATCCAGGTCGAGCGGCCTTTCCAGCTCCGACATCAGGAATTTCTCCGCGTCGGAGTCGATGCCCGCGAGGCTGAGCTTGCCGGCGATCTTTTGCCGCTCGTTGTCGTCGATATGGCCGTCGGCCTTCGCCGCCGAAATCATCGCCCGTACCAGAGTCAGCGTGAATTCGTCCTCGCCTTGCGGCGCCTGTGAGGGATGAAAGGTGGTGTCGGCGGGCGGCGGCAGCAATTCCGGCTCGCCGGCTGCGGCCGTCTCCGCAGGCGCCTTGCCGTTCTTGTAGTTCTGGTAGGCCTTGTAGGCGAGGCCGCCGATCATGGCCAGGCCGCCGAGCTTCACCGCAGTGCCGGTGACCTGACGGCCAGCGCCGGTTCCGAGCAGCACCGCAGCCAGTGCGCCGGCGGCCAGCGGATTGTCCTTGGCCATCTGCACCGCCTGACCCCCTTTGTCGCGCACGGTCGACCCCGTTCCGGGAATTTGCGAGCCGAGCAGATCGTCGAGGAGCTTCTTGGGATCGAACATCAATGCCTCCAGAATTGGCCCGGTCGAACGTGCACGGGCAGGTTTTCGGACGTTGAAGAGGTAGGCCCCGCATATGGACATTACAATGACGGAGGGGCGATTTGCCAATGATGGCGGGAACGAGATGATGGCAGGATCTGCCTTATCCTAACGCATCGGCCCGAAAATCGGAATCGATTTTCGGAAAGCACGATTTGTAGATTCAAAGTATTGGAGCGTATTTTGTGCGTCCAAGCGGACGCACGTCGCTCTAACGTCCGATGTGCGGAGCCCTGCCTTCCGCTTCTGCAAGCTCGACCTGACGCTGGCGCTCGGCGTAACGGGCGCGATCCTCGTCCGAGCGGGCATCGTAGCAATGCGGGCAGGAGATGCCGGCGGTGTATTTCGACGACAGCAGGTCCTGCCCGGTCAGCGGATGCCGGCAGGCGCGGCACAGTTCCGCCTCACCCTCGACCAGGCCGTGCGACACCGAGACGCGTTCGTCGAAGACGAAGCACTCGCCCTGCCAGAGGCTTTGCTCTGCAGGCACCTCTTCGAGATATTTCAGGATACCGCCCTTGAGATGGAACACATCCTCGAAGCCGAGTGACTTCACATAGGCTGTCGCCTTCTCGCAGCGTATGCCGCCGGTGCAGAACATGGCCACCTTCCGGCCGACGAGCTCGGCCCGGTGCTGCTCGACCCACGCCGGGAATTCGCGAAAGCTCGTCGTGGCGGGATCGACCGCGCCCTTGAAAGTGCCGATCGATACCTCGTAGGCGTTGCGCGTGTCGATGACGATCGTGTCCGCATCCGAGATCAGCGCGTTCCAGTCGGCCGGTGCGACATAGGTGCCGGCGCTGGCCGCCGGATCGAGATCCCCGATGCCCATGGTGACGATCTCGCGCTTCAGCCGCACCTTCATGCGGTGGAACGGCATCTGCACGGCGCTGCTGTACTTGACCTCGAGACCGGCGAGACCCTCGATGGATTCGAGATGATCGATGAGCGCGGCGATATCAGCTTCGCTGCCGGCAACCGTGCCGTTGATGCCCTCATGCGCCAAAAGCAGCGTGCCCTTGATACCGCGTCCGCAGCAGAAGGCGGCGAGCGGCGCGCGCAACGCCTCGAAGGCGTCGAGCCGGGCAAACCTGTAGAGCGCGGCAACGCGCAAAGGTTGATTGGGCAGTGTCATCGCCGAAGCCACTAAACGCTCATGAAAGCCGATTCAAGGCTGACGAGTGGATCAGCCTCTCCTTGTTGCTTTGACGGCTGGGCTGACGGAATTGCCGGCAGCGCGTGACATCGCGACACGCTTCGTTTCGTGGACAGAAAAACGGCCTTCTGCTAACCGGTTGAACGGATCAATACCGGAGAGACGACAAATGCCCAGCAAGACCGAAAAGCTCCTGTCGCTCCTCAACGGCCAACCGGTTATCCCGGTGCTGAAGATCGCCAATGTCGCCGATGCAGTGCCGCTGGCGCGCGCGCTGGCGCGCGGCGGCCTGCCGGCGATCGAGATCACGCTGCGGACCGCCGACGCACTGGAGGCGATCCGGCTTGTGGCAAGCGAGGTCGAGGACGCTATCGTCGGCGCGGGCACCATTCTGGACGCCCGCCAGTTCGGCGAGGCCGCAGCAGCCGGCTCCAAGTTCATCGTCAGCCCCGGCATCACCCGCGAGCTTCTGGCGGCGGCGAAGGAAAGCGACGTTCCGTTGCTGCCCGGCGCCATCACGCCGGGTGAGATCATGGCCGCCCGCGAGGCAGGCTTGCGTTTCCTGAAATTCTTCCCGGCAGAGCAATCGGGCGGCATCGCCTCGCTCAAGGCATTCGCGTCGCCGCTCGCCGATGTGCAATTCTGCCCGACCGGCGGCATCACTGGCAAGAACGCCGCCGACTATCTGAGCTTGCCCAACGTCATCTGCGTCGGCGGCTCCTGGGTGGCGCCGGACGATTTGGTCAAGGCCGGCAGCTGGGACGAAATCGAGGCGTTGGCGCGCGCCGCGAGCAAGCTCGGGCGGTAGAGACAACTCTCACCCCAAGTGGACACTCTCACTCCAAGTGGACCAGGTGCATCGCGGCGGCGGCTTTTGTCTGCGAACAGCAAAAAGCCGCGCGGGTTACCCGGCGCGGCTTTTTATTGCTTGGTCGATCCGCTACTCGGTCTTGAAGCGGGCTACCGACAGGAACTTGACGGCATTGCCGGTGAACCGGTTGGCGTCGGCCAGCTGATCGTTCGGCTGGAAGCCTACGGTGTAGACCTCGGTCGGCGGCGTATGCACGATATTATAGGCATAGCGCGGCGCCGTCGTTGCGCTGGAGACGGTGGCGACATTCTCACCGCTGTTCAACGCCCAGCGCGCCGCCTTCGGCTCGGCGGCGACCACCACGGACTTGGGATCAGGCTTCAGGTCACGGGCGGTTGCCCTGGCTGCCTTGCGGGTGGTCTTTACACCCGTGCCGATCGCCGCGGCCGGATCGGAGCCGGCCGGGCGGGCAAAGACAGCTTCGCGCGGCGATGCCGTGTTGGCCTTCGCCGGCTCACTGAGGACCGAGCTCGGCTGGGAGAGCGAAGCGACCTGGTATTCGTCGGTTGCGCTGACCCGCTCGAGGACCGCCTTGACCGCGTCAGACTCGACCGCGTCAGAGTGGACCGGGTCGGACTGGACCTGGTCGGGCTGGGCCAAGTCGGGCCGCGCCAAATCAGGCTGGGCCAGGTCGGGCCGAGCCGACGGCAGCACCGTGAACGCATCGGTAGCGGCCTTGCCGTGCCCGGCCGTATCCGCCAGCGCCAAAAGCACTTCCTTGTCCTGCGGCGCAAGGTCGGCCGTCGCAAGGGCAGCTGGCAGCGAGTGATCGGGACGCCAGGTCGGCATCGGAATGTTGCTGGCCGCAACCTGCACCGGATCGGCGACAGCGGATGCTTCGGCCATGCCGAAGGGAGCGCTTGCCGGCGCTTGCGCAGTCGCCACCGACTGTTCGGTGGTGGCGGTGGCATCCGCCACGCCGAATGGAACGTTTTCGGGCGGCTGAGCGACATCGGTTTTCGGACGCGGGGCGAAATCAGGCAGCGGCACGCTGCGCGCCGGCAGCGCCGCGATGATCGTTTCCGGCGTGTCTTCCGGAGCAGGCGCATCGGCGATTTGCGGAATCTCGGCGCGCTTCGCATCCTCAGGCGACACGATGGCAATGCCGGGAAGCTTGCTGTTCTTGGCAGCCGGCGCCGGCTTCGCGGTCGCCAGCTTCACGCTCTTTGACTTCGGCGTTGGCGCGGCTGCCACATCGGCTCTGTCATCGGCCTCGTCTTCACCGCCACCGAAGAAAGCCGCCAGCAGACCGCCGGACTTTTTGAAACCGCCACCTGCGCTGGCCATTTCGATGGCCGGAGCGCCGGCGCCCTTGCGCGCCTTGTAGGAGGCGAGCGCCTGTGAATAGCCGGGCAGCGGCTTGCCGTCGCTCGGCACATGCAGCGTCTTGCCATTGGGGAACACGCGCGCCAGTTCCTGGCGGCTGATGCCGGGCCAGTGGCGCACATTGCCGACATCCATGTGGACAAAGGGCGAGCCGGACCTCGGATAATAGCCGACGCCGCCGCCCTGCATCCGCAGACCGATGTCGCGCAGTTTCTTCAGCGGCACACCGGGAATGTAGAAGTCCATCGCCTTGCCGAGCATATGCTGGCTTTTCTTGGCGACGCCCCTGCTGCGGCTGCGCAGCATCGAGTTCGTGGATGACGAGCGATAACCACATACGACCTGGATATATTCGGTGGCGCCGCTCTGCCGGTATGCCTCCCAGACCAGGTCCAGCAGGCGCGGATCCATCTTGGTCGGCTCGTTGCGGCGCCAGTCGCGCAGGATGATGTTGATTTTTTTCAGACCCGCCTGATCGTAGCGGCCGCCGCGCTTGAAGACGATCTCCGCCTTCTCTTTGGTGTGGAGGTTATAGAGTTTCAGCGAACGCGTCTGGGCGCTGGCGCCGGTCGCAGCCGCTGTAAGGAAGCCAAAGGCGAGAATCACCGCTGCCAGCCATCTCGGCCAGACGCTCATGTGATAGTGCCGCCCGTTTGTGTGTCGTTCGACTATGTTCAAATCAAAAGGCCTTGCAGGCTGCCGTTTGTCCCCGGATTTGACCAACGGACGCGGTGGTGTTCACATCCGAATATCGATCCTAATGGTTAATCATCGCTTATTGAAGCCGAAATGCGGTAACACCGTGGCGATATCCCGTCAAAAATATTGCGCAGGGTTTCTTGGTAAACTGCTGGTTTAGATCATGTTTCGGCCTTTGCCTGAACACGATCTGTTACCAGCCGCCTCAATGCGTGAACACTGCAGGCAAGCGCGTCGCCCGACGCGCGTCACGCCCGATCGATGACTGTCAACTGTTCTGATGCCAGGCTGGCAAGCTGGTCCGGACTTGCCTTGTCAGGACGCAAGCCGCTCGATACGGCCTGTTTCCGGATCGATGCCGTATTCCTTGAGCTTCCTGTAGAGCGTGGAGCGGCCTATGCCGAGGCGGCGGGCAACTTCGCTCATCTGGCCGTTATAATGGTCGATGGCGAGCTTGATCATTTCAAGTTCGACATCGGCCAGCGCCCGCACATTGCCGCGTTCGTCCAGCGCCCGCAGCGTGCCGAAGCGGGGCTGCGGCCTGGCTGGCGGATCGAGCTCGGTTGCAGCGATGCCGTTATTGGCGGGCGCGTCCTCGCCAAGCGGCTCGATGACCAAAGGCAACGCGGGCAACGTGCCATGCGCATCGAGGTTGACGGTGCCCTCGACCTGCGCCCGGATCTGCGGAAACTCCTCTTCGGTCAGCACATCGCCTTCACAAAGCACCGAGGCCCTGAAGACGGCGTTTTCCAGCTGCCGGATGTTTCCCGGCCAGTCATAGGCCTGCAGCATGGCGAGCGCCGCTGCCGAAATGCCGTGCAGGCGGTGACGTGGACCGGTGGGCTCAACCTTCTCCAGAAAGTGCTCGACCAAATACGGAATGTCGTCGCGACGGTCGCGCAGCGGTGGCACGAAGATCGGATAGACGTTCAGCCGGTAGAATAGATCCTCGCGGAACTTGCCGTCCTTGACCTGCTGCAGAAGATTGCGATGTGTCGCCGAGATCAGCCTGATGTCGACCCTGACGGTCGAACGCCCGCCGACCGGATCGACCTCACCGTCTTGGACGGCGCGCAGCAGCTTGACCTGCACGTCGAGCGGCAGGTCGCCGATCTCGTCGAGGAAGAGCGTGCCCGAATGCGCCTCGACGAACTTGCCGGTGTGTTTTTCGGTGGCGCCGGTGAACGAGCCCTTCTCGTGGCCGAACAGGATCGATTCGACCAGATTGTCGGGGATGGCGCCGCAATTGACGGTAACGAACGGTTTTGAACGGCGGTCGCCGCTGCCCTGGATGGCGCGCGCCACCAGCTCCTTGCCGACACCGGATTCGCCCTCGATAAGGATCGGGATGTTGGACGCGGCCGCCTTCTGGCCGAGACGGATCACCCGGTCCATCGCCGGGCTGTGCGTGATCATGTCCTTGAAGGTGAGATGGCCGCCGCGCCGCCGCGACGTGCGCTTCACTTCACCCTCGACCGCCTCGACTTTGAGCGCATTGCCGATCGATGTCTGCAGCCTGTCGGGAGATGCCGGCTTGACGACGAAATCGAAAGCACCGTGACGCATGGCCGAAACGACGGTCTCGATGCCACCCTGGGCCGTTTGTACGATGACCGGAACTTGGATGCCGCGCTCACGCATCGCCTTCAGCACGCCGATGCCGTCGAGCCCCGGCATGACGAGGTCGAGAATGACCACCGATACGTCGCGCGCATTGGGCCCGTCGAGCACGTCGAGACCGGCTTCGCCGCCATCCGTGACGATCGCGCTGTGGCCGAATTTCGTCACCGCCGCCTCGAGCAGCCTGCGCTGCACGGGATCGTCATCGACTATGAGTATGGAACCTGTCATGACTGGTTCAACGATGCTCGCCCAATATGCCCACCCAAGGGGAATCCACCCTATGGATCATCTTGGCACAGGGTTCTAAATAAGGTTTCAAAAAACCCGGTGAACGAATTCCTTAGGATTTGACCGGCTTTCTCATCCCCTTTGAATCTTTGGGTCTGACCGCTCAGGTCTTGCAATCTGGAAAGTATCGGCAATGCGCATGGTTCTTGGTCGGCAGCTTACGGCGGCGGCGTCCGGTCAGGGCGCGGCGGAGCTTGGTGATCTGCCGGAATGGGATCTCGCCGATCTCTATTCGGGCATGGACGCCCCAGAGCTGAAGCGCGACATCGCCAAGGCGATCGCCGATGCCATCAGCTTCGAGAGCCGCTGGAAAGGCACGCTCGCCGCCGAGGCCGAGCGTGCCGACAGCGGCAGGCTGGGCGAGGCGCTTGCCGCCTATGAGGCGCTGGAGGAACTGATCGGCCGGATCGTCTCCTATGCCGGACTGATCTATGCCGGCAACACCGCGGATCCGCAGCGCGCCAAGCTCTATGGCGACATTCAGGAGAAGATGACCGACGCCAGCGCGCATCTTCTGTTTTTCGCGCTCGAACTGAATCTCATCGACGATGCCGCGATCGAAACCGCGCTCGCTGCCGATCCCGCCTTCGCTCATTACCGGCCGTGGGTGCTCGATCTGCGCAAGGACAAACCCTATCAGCTCGAAGACCGGGTCGAGCAGCTATTCCACGAGAAGTCGATTACCGGACGCGGCGCCTGGAACCGCCTGTTCGACGAGACGATGACCGATCTGCGCTTCGACATTGATGGCGAGGAGCTGACCCTGGAGCCGGCGCTGAACCGTCTCCAGCACGCCGATGGCGAGGTGCGCCGCCGCGCCTCTGAAGCGCTGGCCGCAACCTTCCGCAAGAATCTGCGCACGTTCACGCTGATCACCAATACGCTGGCCAAGGACAAGGAGATTTCCGACCGCTGGCGCGGCTTTGAGGACATCGCCGATTCGCGTCATCTCGCCAACCGCGTCGAGCGCAGCGTGGTGGATGCGCTGGCCTCAGCCGTTCGCGACGCCTATCCGCGCCTGTCGCACCGCTACTACGCGATGAAGGCGCGCTGGCTCGGCATGGACGTGATGAACCACTGGGACCGCAACGCGCCATTGCCAGAGACCCCGCAAGCAATCATCGGTTGGGACGAGGCCAAGGACACGGTGCTTTCCGCCTATCAGCGCTTTTCACCTGACATGGCGGAGATCGCCCGGGTTTTCTTCGACCGCAACTGGATCGACGCGCCGGTCAGGCCCGGCAAGTCGCCGGGCGCTTTCGCGCATCCGACCGTGCCGTCGGCGCATCCCTATGTGCTGCTCAACTACATGGGCAAGCCCCGCGACGTGATGACGCTGGCGCATGAGCTTGGCCATGGCGTGCATCAGGTGCTGGCCGCAGGCCAGGGCGCGCTGATGGCCTCGACGCCGCTGACGCTGGCCGAGACGGCATCCGTCTTCGGCGAGATGCTGACCTTCCGTTCGCTGCTGGAACAGACCACGGACAAGCGCGAGCGCAAAGCCATGCTCGCCCAGAAGGTCGAGGACATGATCAACACGGTCGTGCGCCAGATCGCCTTCTACGAGTTCGAGCGCAAGGTGCATGCCGAGCGCAAGAATGGCGAACTGACATCCGACCGGCTCGGCCAGTTCTGGCTGGAAGTGCAGGCGGAAAGCCTCGGGCCGGCGATCAGGCTGCGCGACGGTTACGAGGTCTTCTGGACCTATATTTCACACTTCATCCATTCGCCTTTTTACGTCTACGCCTACGCGTTCGGCGACTGCCTGGTGAATTCGCTCTATGCGGTCTATCAGAATGCGGAGCGTGGCTTTCAGGAGAAATATTTTGCCATGCTGCGCGCCGGCGGCACCAAGCATCATTCCGAGCTTCTGGCACCCTTCGGTCTTGATGCCACCGATCCTGCCTTCTGGCAGATCGGACTTGGCGTGATCGGCGGGCTGATCGACGAGCTCGAAGCTTTGGACAATTGACGCACAGCGCTGAACATCCCGGGTCGACAGAACAGTTTAGCCGCAATGCATATTTGAGGCCGCTCTATTCTTGTCCTAAATATTTGTTCTTAAATAACTCTCTGTGGAATTTTTCCGTTAGCTTTCCGGAAGCTGTATGATAGCGTCCCGCCTCAAGCTCAGTCGGGCGCGGAGTTCAGGCCAGGAAGAATTTCGGCCGCTCACGGCGCTTCGACGAATGCGACAGCGGCCGTTGGCCATGGCAGGAAAAGCCGATCGCCGACAGCTCGATTTAAGCCGGCTGTTCCGCGAACAGCGGAGCCACCATTGAATGGTCCTTGTGCCAAGGTCACCACTCCAGGCCACGGCAGATGGATCGGACTGGAGAGAGACAATGGGCACTTTTTTCTACATGCTCCTGGCGTTCCTGGTAGGTGTGTTGGTTGGCTGGTTCATCTGGGGACGCCTGCGTGGCGAGCTCGACAGCCTGCGCGGTGACATGGACCGCACGCGCAGCGAGCGCGACAGGCTGCGCGCCGACGCCGACCGCCTGACCGGTGAGCTGGAAGCATGCCGCGGCGCCCGCTCCGACCTGGAGCGCCAGTTGGGCGAGGCACAAGGCACCAAGACCGGCGCGACAAAGGCAGCAATCCCGGCACCCCCGGCATTGATGGCGACATCCGCGCCGGCCAAGTCCACGCCGGCCAAGCCCACGCCGGCCAAGACCACATCAGCAAAGACCGCGTCAGCAAAGACGGGGCCAGCTAAGACCACGTCCAAGAAACCGGCGGCCGCGAAGGCGGCAGCCGCACCGAAGGCCAGTGCGTCGAAAGCGAGCGCTTCGACGGCAAGTGCGCCAAAACCTCCCGCATCGAAGACGGGTGCTGCACCAAAGAGCGCTGCGCCAGCGGCAAAGAAGGCCGCGACAACAAAGGCGGCGGCTGGCAAAGCCAGCAATCTGCGCCGCCTGATCGGCATCGGCCCGGCAAACGAGCGACTGCTCAACGGGCTCGGAGTCACAACCTATGCGCAAATCGCCGCCTGGACGGCCGCCGACGTCAAGCGGATCGAGGAGACGTTGAACTTCGACGGCCGCATCGAGCGTGAGCGCTGGATCGAACAGGCGAAACTGCTTGCCGCCGGCGATGAGGAGGAATTCGCGCGCCGCTTCCCGAGTGCGGGGACTGCGGGCAACACCTGAATTGCCTGCCGGCATCGAGCGCATAACAGACTGGCGGCGCCCTCGAGGTGCCGCCAATTTGCTTTTTCCACCAAGGCTGCCTTTGCGTCTAGAGACGCCGCTCTCTCGATTGCGCGCGATCGAGCCCCCATATAGAGCGATAGCTGGCGTCATCGATCGCAGCATCCGAGTCCCATGCCCCTGCCCTCTGCAATTTTCAGGAATGACGAGCGCGCGCATCAGCTCGTTTTCAACCGTCCGGCTGACATCATCGTCGCGCATGAGGCGGAGGATTTCCTGCCGGCGCTGGAAATTGCGCAGGCCGCGCATGACGCCGGCAAATGGCTGGCCGGCTATTTCTCCTACGAGGCCGGCTACCTGCTCGAGCCGAAGCTCGTTCCGCTGCTGCCGGGCGGACGCCGCGCCCCGCTTGTCTGCCTGGGGATCTTCGACGCGCCTGTCGGACAGCCGGTCGTGCCCAGCAACGCGCCGGCGACCAACGGTCCGATCTTCGACGCAAGGGCTGCCTGGTCTTCAGAAGATTACGCAAAACGCTTTGCGCGGCTCCACAATCACATTCGCAAGGGCGATTGCTATCAGGGCAATCTGACCTTTCCGGTTCATGCGCAGTGGTCGGGCGATCCGCTGGCCGCCTTCGATGCACTGACCGAGCGCCAGCCGGTGAAATACGGCGCGCTGATCGCGCTCGGCGATCCGGTCGTTTTGTCGCGTTCGCCCGAACTGTTCTTCGAGATCGACGCCGAGGGGATGATCGAGACCCACCCGATGAAGGGCACCGCCCCACGCGGCGCGACCAAGGCGGAGGACAAGCGGCTGAAGGCGTTCTTGCTCAATGACGAGAAGAACCAGGCTGAGAACCGGATGATCGTCGATCTCCTGCGCAACGACATCTCGCTGATCAGCGAGGTCGGCACGCTGGAGGTGCCGGAACTTTTCCGCATCGAGAGCTACCCGACCGTCCACCAGATGGTGAGCCGCGTGCGGGCCAGGCTCTTGCCCGACCTCACCATCCGCCAGATCTTCGCTGCGCTGTTTCCATGCGGATCGATCACCGGCGCCCCGAAAATCCGCGCCATGGAAATCCTGCACGATCTGGAAGCCACGCCGCGCGACGTCTATTGCGGCGCCATCGGCTGGATCGCGCCCGGCGGCACGATGCGCTTTTCGGTGGCGATCCGCACCATATCGCTCTTTTCCAGTGGCGAAGCCGTCTACAATGTCGGTGGTGGCGTCGTCTTCGATTCGACGGCCGAGGAGGAGTATCAGGAGTGCTTGCTGAAAGCGCGCTACGCAACGGGAACACCGCCGATTTCGAGCTGATCGAAACCATGCGCTGGCAGCCGGGCCAGGGCTTCCTCCGTTTCGACCGCCATTTGGCACGCCTTTATGGCTCGGCAGCCGAACTGGGTTTTGCCTGCGATCCGCAGAAGGTCGGTGAGATGCTCAGGAACGCGGTCGACCGGCCGGACATAGCCTTGCGCACACGCCTTGTCCTGTCGCGCAGCGGCAAGGTGACGATCTCGGCGCTGCCTTATGAGCCGCATGCAGCTGACAAGGTGTGGAGGCTGCAACTGGCGCGGGTGCGGCTCGATTCTAGCGACACGCTGCTGCGCCACAAGACGAGCCGCCGGGACACCTATCAGCGGGCGCGCGCCGAATATCTGATCAGTCGGGCCGATGAGGTGCTGCTTGCCAACGAGCGTGGCGAAATCTGTGAGGGCACGATCACCAATCTCTTTTCCGATTTCGGCGACGGCGTGCTGGCAACGCCGCGGCTCGATTGCGGCCTGCTGCCTGGCGTATTGCGCGGCGAATTGCTGGATGAAGGCCGCGCCCGCGAAGCAATCTACACCTTGGATGATCTGAAGTCGGCCAAAGCACTGTTCGTCGGCAATTCACTGCGCGGATTGATCCCGGCACGGCTGGGCTGAACGCGACCGGTACCGGACGACACGCCCCATGGCTGTGTCTCAAGGATGGTTTCCCTTGCGAGTTGGAGAAGATGCGGCCGGCCCGGGAAAGAATGGGCCGGACGCATCTCAGCCGCTTGGGAGGAGCGACTATTCGCCTTCGTGGGTCTGACCGGAGCCGCCGACGGAAACGATATTGAAGGGTTTGCCTTCGACAGCAATGTCGCCGGTTTTCTGGAACGACGTCGCGTCAACGAGATGCAGCACACCTTGCAGAGGATCAGTGACCACGATCCTGTCGCCGGCGACCGCGATACGCGGCCTCGGGTCGTTCCAATGACCGTCCATCGAATAGGGACCGGTCAACTTGAGCGAGCTTGCGATCTCCCCCTTGACCACGTCGAGCTGGTGAAGCTGGCCGTCCTCGGTGAAGACGTAGGCGAACTTGGCGCGAACGGGATCGACCGCGAAATGCACGCGGCGCGTCGGAAGGCTGATCAGCCGGAATGCGTCGCTCTCGATCGTCGGATCGATCAGCACCACCTTGTCGGCGCCGTAGTTGCCTAGGAAATATTGCAGGCCTCTGCCGCCGATCAGCGTCGTCGTTTTGCCGTCCGGCAAGCTGTCGGAATAGGGCAGATGACGGATTGCTGGGCTGCCGTCGCCATGGGTGACGACAAGCAGGCCGGTCGCGCAGGCGAAAGCCAGGATATTGCCGGAAGACGCCTCCCCGTGAAGGTCGGGGCAGGCGTGGATGCCGCCGACCTGCGCTCCGGCCTTGTCAGCGACCCTGATGCCGACCGGGAGTTCGTCCGGTTTTTCCCTGTTCGGCTCCGACAGGAGGACATGGGAGCCATAGGCGACTGCGACGCCGTGCTGCGGCGCGTCCGTCTTCAGCTCCCTGAAATCCGATTTGCCCTCGAGGACCGCCTTCTCGGAAATGATGCGGGCGACACCTTCGCCGTCGAAAAAAACGGCGAAGTCCCCGTCGTGATCGACGAAATGCGACGGCTTCTCGCCTGCGATCTCGACCCCGGCAAGCTTCGGCGCTTCGACGTCGATGTCGCCGTGTTCGCCGTGGTCCTCGAAGGAAATGCCGCTCGCAATCCCTGTGACGACGCCGGCTGAGCCCTGCACGGCGAACACGGTCCGGCCGCTTTCGCTGCGATGGAGCGACGCCGGTCCTTTGATCTGGAACGTGTCGAGCTTTCCGCCATCGACAGCATCGATTACGGTTACCTTCGGGTCCGCGTGATCCGAGATGAAGAGGCGCCAGGCGGTCACCTCCTCGGCATGGGCAGCACTTGTTGATAGAGACAGAAGCAGCGCGATGGCCGTGGCTGACGCCCAATTGGTCCTCACGGGTATTCTCCTTGAATGTTATTACGCAACTGATTGGTCGACAAAAGGCGGATTGCTCCGCCTTTCCATCGTAGGGGTGGCGGTCAGCTTCCGAGGATCGCGCCTTTGATCGTCGTGATGTTGTGCCGCATCATCTCGAGATAGGTCGCAGCCGGGCCGTTCTTATCCGATAGGGCGTCGGAGTAGAGTTCACCGCCGACTTTCAGGCCCGTCTCGCTGGCGATCTGCTCGATCAGGCGCGGATTGGTGACGTTTTCCACGAAAATAGCCGAAGCCTTGTCTTGCCTGATCTGTTTGATGAGGGCCGCGACGTCGGAGGCTGAAGCCTCAGATTCGGTGGAGACGCCCTCTGGTGCGAGGAATTTTATGCCGTATTCGTGCTCGAAATACCCATAGGCGTCGTGGGAGGTGATGATCGTGCGCTTGTCCTCGGGGATCTCGGCTACGGCAGCCTTGATCTCCGCTTCCAGTGCATCGAGCTGCTGGCCGTATGATTCGGCATTGGCCCGGTAGGTGTCACAGCCGGCCGCATCGGCGGCACAGAAGGCATCGGCGATGTTCTTAACATAGAGTTCGGCATTATGCACGGACTGCCATGCATGGGGATCGGACTCGCCGTGATGATGGTGCCCTTCCTCATGGCCCTCTTCCGCCGCGGCGTGCCCTTCCCCGCCCTCGGCGGCTTTATCCTGATCGTGGTGACCTTCTTCCCCGGTGTTGCGCAACACCTCGCCGCCTTTGGTCAATTCCACGACCGGCGCCTTCGTCGCGCTCGCCTCGACGAGACGCTGGAGGAAGCCCTCGAACTGGAGGCCGTTGACCAGCACCACGTCGGCCGAACCGACGGTGGCCGCGTCGGCCGGCTTCGGTTCGTAGACATGGGCGTCACCATTCGGGCCGACCAGCGTGATGATGTCGACACGGTCGCCGCCGACATTCTTGGCGAAATCGGCGATAATCGAGAAACTGGCGACAACCTTGAGGTTCTCGGCCGCGGCCACCGACGGGGTGATTGGCAACGATGTCATAGCGCCTATCACGGCGGCAAGCTTCAGCGTCCTGGACATTCGATCAACTCCTTGTTCAAGCGGTTCTGTGGGAGATATGCCGGACGCGTGGCGAACAGCCGCGCGTCCCGGCAGAGATAGAAGGAATGTAGATCGTGCCCGCCGGCAGATGATCGCCGGGCCGGACGATCCCATCACGGTGATGCACGGCGGAATGGCTGTTGTGGCCCAGCGTCAGGTTTTGAACGATCACACAGGCGGCCATTCGATCCATCTCCGCGGGAGACATCAAAGTCAGCCCCGCTCTTGACGATTCGTTATGTTATGTTATCACGTTCGTCAATCAAAAATGTTATAATATAACTAGCGGTCGCCGTTGTGCTCAAAACTGCCTGGAACACGAGGGAACAGCGGATGCCTGGACGCAACCAGCAGCTGGTTCTCGACGCGCTGACGCGCTTCGACAGGCCGATGGGGGCCTACGAACTGCTTGGACTTCTTCGCCAGGAAGGGCTCCGCTCACCGCTACAGATCTATCGCGCCCTGGATCAGCTCATCGAGGAGGGTCTGGTTCACCGGATCGAGAGCCTGAGCGCGTTTGCGCTCTGCGTCCACAGCGAATGCGGCAGCCATGGGCGCGCCGCTTTTGCAATCTGCGCGAATTGCGGGCGGGCAAGTGAAGTTCACGACCCGGCATTGGAGCGGGTGCTGCGCCGGATTGCCCGACGGCAGGGCTTCCGAACCAAGTCGGCCACGGTGGAGCTTTCGGGTCTATGCGAGGCCTGCGCGCATCGATGAGCCGCCCGCCTTCCGTCCACGGCGATCCAATTGGCTCGCGCCTGAACCCAGCCGAAATCCGCAATCCAACATCCGGAGAAGACCATGCCTCTTGAAACCTCCCAGCAAATGCCCGTCACGGTTCTTACCGGTTACCTCGGCGCCGGCAAGACGACGCTGCTCAACCGCATCCTGTCCGAACAGCATGGCAAGCGCTATGCCGTGATCGTCAACGAGTTCGGCGAGGTTGGCATCGACAACGACCTCATCGTCGATACCGACGAAGAGGTCTTCGAGATGAACAACGGCTGCATCTGCTGCACGGTGCGCGGCGACCTGATCCGTATCATTGAGAGCTTGATGCGGCGCAGGGACCGTTTCGACGCCATCCTGATCGAGACGACCGGCCTTGCCGATCCCGCACCCGTCGCCCAGACCTTCTTCGTCGACGACGATGTGAGGCAGAAGACGAAACTCGATGCGATCGTCACCGTCGCCGATGCGAAGCATCTCCTCGGCGAATTGGATCATGCGCACGAGGCGCAGGAGCAACTCGCCTTCGCCGATATCGTCATACTGAACAAGACCGACCTGGTGGCGCCGGCCGAACTCAAAGCAGTGGAGGCGCGCATTCGCAGGATCAACCCGACGGCTGCGATCAAGCATTCCATACGTTGCAATGTTCCACTCGACGAGGTTCTGGATCGCGGCGCGTTCGATCTGAACCGTGTCCTCGAAGTCGAGCCGGACTTTCTCGACGCGGAACACGAGCATGAGCATGACGATCACGTCACCAGCTTTTCCCTCGTCACGGAAGCTGCGATCGATCCGCGCAAGTTCTTGCCGTGGATCCAGATGATCACGCAGAAATTCGGCATCGACATGCTGCGCATGAAAGGCATCCTGGCGTTCAAGGGCGATGAAGACCGCTTTGTCGTTCAGGCCGTCCACATGCTGCTCGAAGGCGACCACCAGCGCCCTTGGAAAGACGGGGAGAAGCGCGTGAGCCGTTTGGTGTTTATCGGCCGCAACCTGCCCAAAGGCCTGATTGAAGATGGCTTCCTCAAATGCCGTGCCGACGTGGAGTCCGTAGAGGCCCTGAATGCATAGGTTCGGCAAGGCCGACGAGAGCGCGCGTCCTTTTTCCCTTTGGTCAGCCCGAGCGTCTTCGTCTTCGGAACGGGATTGTATATGAACCGTCTCGCGAACCCACTCGCCCCGCGCGGCCTTGCCCTTCCGGAGAAGACCAGACAGATCAAGGTCTGGGTTCGCAAGGCCGGCGGGCTCGATGACGATATCGTCGTGTCCGTCACCGAGCTCGTATGCCGCAAAGATGGCTGTCCCGACATCGAAACGGTGATCGGCATAATGCGTCCCGGCGAGAAAATCGAGACGATCCGGGTTCGCAAGGCAATCGCCGATGTGACCTCGCACGATCTGCCGCAAGGTGAATAGATCGGCGCATCCGCAGGTTGTTGGCCGGTCGGCCAAAGCTGTGGGTGGGGCAATAGGAGTCACCGAGGCATAGGGCTGTGGCTCGGATCGGGAACCGTCGACGGGCCAATGCTCGCCGCATCTTTGCCGGCGCTCGACTTTGCCCAACGCGACTACAAGGTCCTGACGGCCACGATTGGCTGGTCGTCCCTTAACCACATGGCGAATGCGGCCTAGCTCGCTGTTTTTCGCTGGTTTATGACAATGATCTGTGGTTGTAGCGCTGGGCCGTCCGGCAAAAAATGCCCCGGCTTTTCAGCCTATCTGAGGGAGTAATCGATAAAATGGCGAATGAAAACTGGCCCGTTTACGGTGAGATCACCGGCCCTGTCGTGATGATCGGCTTCGGCTCGATCGGACGGGGAACGCTGCCGCTGATCGAGCGCCATTTCAAGTTCGACAAGTCGCGCATGACGGTTATCGACCCGCGCGATACCGATCGCAAGCTGCTCGACGAGCGCAACATCACTTTCATGCAGGATGCGGTGACCAAGAAGAACTACAAGAAGCTGCTGATCCCGCTGCTGACCAAAGGTGGCGGCCAGGGCTTTTGCGTCAACCTGTCGGTCGACACCGGCTCAGTGGATTTGATGCGGCTCTGTCGCAAGCTGGGTGTGCTTTACATCGACACCGTCGTCGAGCCATGGCTCGGCTTCTATTTCGACACCAAGGCCGACACTGCCAGCCGCACCAACTACGCTCTGCGGGAATCGATGATCGAGGAAAAGCACGCGCACCCCGGCGGGGCGACCGCAATTTCCACCTGCGGCGCCAATCCAGGCATGGTCTCGTGGTTCGTCAAGCAGGCGCTGGTCAACCTCGCCACCGATCTTGGCCTCGAGTTCTCGGAACCCGCGCAGCATGATCGCGAAGGTTGGGCCAAGCTGATGAAGAAGGCGGGCGTCAAGGGTATCCACATCGCCGAGCGCGACACACAGCGCACCAAGAAGCCGAAGCCGATGAACGTGTTCTGGAACACCTGGTCGGTCGAAGGCTTCATCTCGGAAGGCCTGCA
This sequence comes from Mesorhizobium sp., assembly GCA_004020315.1. Taxonomy (GTDB): domain Bacteria; phylum Pseudomonadota; class Alphaproteobacteria; order Rhizobiales; family Rhizobiaceae; genus Mesorhizobium. The sequence goes on along the minus strand of SAQG01000018.1, from coordinate 9,717 downwards.
GCCGGCCGAGCTCGGCTGGGGCACGCATGAGACGTGGATGCCGAAGAACGGCAAGAAGCACAAGCATGGCTCGAAAGCCGCGATCTATCTGGAGCAGCCGGGCGCCAACACGCGTGTGCACAGCTGGTGCCCGACGCCGGGCCCGCAATACGGCTTCCTGGTGACACACAACGAGTCGATCTCGATCGCCGACTTCTTCACCCTGCGCGGCAAGAAGGGCAAGGTTCAATATCGCCCGACCTGTCACTACGCCTACCATCCCTGCAACGATGCCGTGCTGTCGCTGCACGAGATGTTCGGTGCCGCCGGCAAGGCACAACCGGTGCATCACGTGCTCGATGAAAACGAACTGGTCGATGGTGTCGACGAGCTCGGCGTGCTGCTCTACGGCCACGACAAGAACGCCTATTGGTACGGCTCGCAGCTGTCGCTGGCGGAGGCGCGCAAGCTGGCGCCTTATCAGAACGCCACGGGCATGCAGGTCACGTCGGCAGTGCTGGCGGGCATGGTCTGGGCGCTGGAAAATCCCGAGGCCGGCATCGTCGAGGCGGACGAGATGGACTACAGGCGCTGCCTGGAAGTGCAGTCACCCTATCTCGGACCGATCAAGGGCTACTACACGGACTGGACGCCGCTCGATAACCGCCCTGGTCTGTTCCCGGAAGACCTCGACAAAAACGATCCATGGCAATTCCGCAACATCCTCGTTCGATAGTGCAACATCCTCGTTCGATAGCGGTGTCTGCCTGCCTTGCAATCGGCTGGAAATCGGGCGATTGAAGGAAGGTGGGCCTAGAGCGACGCGCGTCCATTTGGACGCACAAAGTACGCTCTAGCGCTTGAATGTACGCATCGTGCTTTCCGAAAAATCGGATCGATTTTCGGACCGATGCGAGAGGAGAGGATCTTGATGATGACGATTGCGCGCAAATTGCTTTCGGCCGGTATTGTCGCGGCCGCTGCCGCCTTGGCGGCGTGCACCACCGCCGGCCCGGGCGGGCCGCCATTGGCCACGCGGAGTGCGGTCGAAGGATCATGGATCGACGCGCAAGGCACGGGCCTGTCGACCTTCGCCGGCGGCAGCTTCAAGACCGTCGCGACCGACACCGGCCAGAAACTTGCCGACGGCAGCTACACCATGACCGGCGGTACTTCGGTCGAAATCCATGGCACTTCGCTGATCCGCCAGACGCCGATCAGCTTCAACTGCTTGTTGATCTCCACCTCGCAGCTTAATTGCACCAGCGCGAGCGGGCAGAACTTTGTGCTGACGCGACGCACCTGAGCGCCATACCGAACTGCTTTTGTCAAGGACGGCGGCTTGAGGCCGCCGTCCTTTTTGCGCCGGCAAAGCTGTCCTCGATTCCGCTTGCATCGGCTAAAACGCGATGTGAACATGGGCGAAAAAGCTGGCTGTAATGTTCCAGTCAAGCAAGGGCGTTTAACAGGTCATCCGGGAGACGAAGATGAAGAAGATCGCCGCCATTGCCGCCCTGTCGGCGTCTACACTTGGCCTATCGACCGGCGTGTCCTTTGCCGACTACACGCTGAACATCCTGCACATCAACGACTGGCACAGCCGCATCGAAAGCAACAACAAATATGAATCGACCTGCTCCGCCGAAGAGGAGACCAAGGGCGAGTGCACCGGTGGCGCGGCGCGGCTGATCACGGCGATCGCCCAAGAGCGCAAGAAGCTGGAAGGCCAAAACGTGCTGCTGCTCAGCGCCGGCGACAATTTCCAAGGCTCGCTCTTCTACACGACCTACAAGGGCAAGACCGAAGGCGAATTCCTCAACCAGATGAAATTCGACGCTATGGCGGTCGGCAATCACGAGTTCGACGATGGCGAGGCGGCGCTGGCGCCGTTCCTGGACATGATCAAATTTCCGGTGCTCGGCGCCAATGTGAAGGCCACCGTGCAATCCAAGCTCGGTGACCGCGTGAAACCGTCGATCGTGATCGAGGTCGGCGGCCAGAAGATCGGCATCGTCGGCGCGGTCACCAACGACACGCCCGAGCTCGCTTCGCCAGGCCCTAACGTCACGATCGAGGACGACGTCAAGTCGATCACGGCCGAGGTCGAGAGGCTGAAGGGAGAAGGCGTCAACAAGATCATCGCGGTCACCCATATCGGCTACAAACGCGAACGCGACGTCATCGCCACGATCCCGGGCGTCGACGTGGTGGTCGGCGGCCACAGCCATTCGCTGCTGTCCAACACCGACCCCAGGGCTGAAGGCCCCTACCCGACGATGGTCGACAATCCGGACGGCTACAAGGTGCCGGTCGTCCAGGCGGCGTCCTATTCGAAATATCTCGGCGAGTTCAAGGTCGTGTTCGACGACAGCGGTGTCGTCAAGCAAGCCAGCGGCGACCCGATCTACCTCGACAAATCGATCACGCCAGATCCCGCCGTGCTTGCCCGCATCAAAGAGCTCGGCGCGCCGATCGAGGCGTTGAAGAACCAGGAAGTCGCCGAAACCACCAAGGCGATCGACGGCAGTCGTGAGAACTGTCGCACCCGCGAGTGCGAGATGGGCAATCTCGTCTCCGATGCCGTCCTCGACCGCGTCAAGGACCAGGGTGTGGAGATCGTCATCACGAATGGCGGCGGTCTGCGCGCTTCGATCGACCAGGGCACCATTACCATGGGCGAAGTGCTGAACGTGCTGCCGTTCCAGAACACAGTGGCGACTTTCCAGATTTCCGGCAAGGATCTGATTGCCGGGCTCGAGAACGGTCTCAGCCAGATCAAGGACGGCGCCGGACGCTTCCCGCAGGTTGCCGGCCTGAAGTATTCATTCGACAAATCGGCTGCCCCGAATGCCGGGCGCGTCAAGTCGGTCGAAGTCATGGAAGGCGGCGCGTGGACGCCGATCAATCCGGACAAGGATTACCTGATCGCCACCAACAACTATGTGCGCCAGGGCGGTGACGGCTACAAGGTCTTCGCCGACAGGGCCAAGAACGCCTACGATTACGGTCCGGGCCTCGAACAGGTGGTCGCCGATTATCTCAGCGCGCATCGGCCCTATACGCCGAAGCTCGATGGCCGCATCACCGAAATCACGGCCGCCGCCGCGGCGGAACCGGCCCAGCAACCGGCCCAGGAACCGACCAAGCCGGCCGAGGCTGCGCCCGCTCCGGCCGAGCCCGCAAAACCAGCAGAAACGGCTCCAGCCGCAACTGCGGAGCCGGCGATGCCCGGACCGCCGGCCGGTTCCGACGATATTGCCACGACGCCGCCAACCGTGCCGGCGGAACCCGCCCCGGCGACGGCCGCACCTGCCGAGCCGGCAACGCCCGCACCTGCCGAGCCGGCAAAGCCAGCCGAGACGGCGCCGGCGGCACCGGCTCCTGCGGCGGAACCGGCCCAGGAATCGGCCCAGGAACCGGCAAAGCCAGCCGAGGCTGCGCCTGCCGAGCCGGCAAAGCCGGCCGAAAGCAGCCATGTGATCGTTGCCGGCGATACCTATTGGGATCTGGCGGAAAAGGCCTATGGCGATGGCGCCAAGTGGAAAACGATCTCCGACGCCAACAAGGACTATGAGCCGCGCCGCCTTCCCGTCGGCGCAACCTTGACCATCCCGGCCGCAAACTAAGTTTCTTCCCTCATTGTTGGAAAACCCGTCCGGATAACCGGGCGGGTTTTCTGCTTTCGCCGCTAGGTAGGATAAGGTGCGGCCAGACGCTGCATTGAAAACCGGCGCGGCATCGCTAGTTTCGCGCGGTGTCCGGAGATCCCTTATGACGCTTTCCAACCCTGCCGATCCCAAGGCCGCGAAGGTCCCCGGCGCGCTGCCGGCGGCACAGCCGCCGGTCGGGGCGGGCAGGACCGGCGTCATGCTGATTAATCTCGGCACGCCCGACGGCACGGAATTCAAGCCGATGTGGCGCTATCTCAGGGAATTCCTGTCCGATCCGCGCGTCATCGAGCTCAACAAGGCGATATGGTACCCGATCCTCTACGGGCTGGTTCTCACCACACGGCCAAAGAAGTCGGGCGCCAACTATGCAAGGATCTGGAACCGGCAGCGTAACGAGTCGCCGCTGCGCACCTACACCCGCGCTCAGAGCGAAAAGCTGACCGAGGCGCTGCGCGACCTGCCCGGTGTCACCGTCGACTGGGCGATGCGTTACGGCAATCCTTCGACCGAGAGCGTCGCCAAAGGGCTGGTCGCGCAAGGCTGCGACCGCATTCTCTCTTTTCCGCTCTATCCGCAATATTCCGCGACCACGACCGCGACCGCCAACGACCAGCTGTTTCGCGCGCTGATGAAGATGCGCCGCGCCCCGGCGATCCGCAGCGTGCCGCCCTACTATGCCGAACCGGTTTATATCGAGGCGCTTGCCGGTTCGATCGAGCGCCATCTGACGAGCCTCGATTTCGAGCCGGAAGTGGTTATCGCCTCCTATCACGGCATTCCGAAACCCTATTCCGACAAGGGCGACCCCTATCAGGCCCATTGCCTGGAGACGGCCCGGCTGCTGCGTGAAAAGCTCGGCTGGGATGAGAAGAGGCTGATCACCACGTTCCAATCGCGCTTCGGTGCGCAGGAATGGCTGCAGCCTTACACCGACAAGACGGTCGAGAAATTAGCCGGAGAAGGCGTGAGATCGATCGCCATCGTCAATCCAGGCTTTTCTGTCGACTGCATCGAGACGCTGGACGAGATCGGCAGGGAGGCGGCCGAGACCTTCCATCATGCCGGCGGCGAGAAGTTCACGCACATTCCCTGTCTCAACGACAGTGCCGAAGGCATGGCGGTGATCGAGGCCATGGTGCGGCGCGAGCTGTCGGGCTGGATCTGAAGCGGACACGACCGAGCGCCGCTAGCCCGGCTTTCTATGCACCGGCAATTCGTGATCACCCAATTGTAACATTTCTGAAACACACTTAAGTGTTCGGTGAAGTCGGTTGCGTTGAAACATTTCCGTGGCCGGCATCTGAGGGAGAGCCAAATGGATTTCAGTGGTTTCGATATCGCACTTCTTGTTCTTGTCGCTCTTGTCGTGCTCGTGCTTTTCAAAGGCATCCGGACAATCCCGCAAGGCTATAATTATACCGTCGAACGCTTTGGCCGCTACACCAAGACATTGAGCCCAGGCCTCAACCTCATCGTACCGTTCGTCGACCGCATCGGCGCCAAGTTGAACATGATGGAGCAGGTGCTCGACGTTCCGACCCAGGAGATCATCACCCGCGACAACGCCACCGTCGCTGTCGACGGCGTCGCCTTCTACCAGGTGCTCAACGCCGCGCAGGCTGCCTACCAGGTCGCTGGGCTGGAGAACGCCATCCTCAACCTGACGATGACCAACATCCGTACGGTGATGGGCTCGATGGACCTCGACGAGCTTTTGTCGAACCGCGACGCCATCAATGAACGCCTGCTGCGCGTCGTCGACGAGGCGGCACATCCCTGGGGCATCAAGATCACCCGCGTCGAGATCAAGGACATCAATCCACCGGCCAATCTCGTCGAATCGATGGGTCGCCAGATGATGGCCGAACGCAACAAGCGCGCGCAGATCCTCGACGCCGAAGGCCTCAAGCAGTCGCAGATCCTGGAAGCCGAGGGCCGCAAGGAAGCCGCCTTCCGCGACGCCGAGGCGCGCGAACGTTCGGCCGAGGCCGAGGCCCGCGCCACGCAGGTGGTGTCGGAAGCGATCGCCAAGGGCGACGTGCAGGCGCTCAACTACTTCGTTGCGCTGAAATACACCGAAGCGCTGACCAGGATCGGCTCTGCCACAAACAGCAAGGTCGTGCTGATGCCGATAGAAGCTTCATCATTGATCGGCACGCTCGGCGGCATCGGCGCGATCACCAAGGAAGTCTTCGGCAGCGAAGGCACTGCAGGCGCCACGCGGCAAGCGTCACGCCCGCCGGCAGTTCGCCCCGGCCAGACCTGAGGCCGATCCCATGTTCGACCGCATCATTTCCGAACTTGGCCCTTGGAATTGGATGGTTCTCGGCTTCGTCCTCCTCGTAATGGAGGTCATCGCACCGGGCATATTCATGCTGTGGATCGGCATCGCCGCGCTGCTGATCGGCGTGGTGTCCCTGCTCATCTGGGACGCGGGCTTCTGGACCTGGCAAATCCAGGTTCTCGCCTTCCTCGCGATGTCGCTGGTGTCAACCTATGTCGGCAAGAGACTGGTGGGCGGGCGCGATGATGGGACCGACCAGCCACTGCTCAACCGCCGCGGCGCACAGATGATCGGCAGGATGGCCACGCTGGCCGAGCCGATCAAGGACGGGCGCGGCCGCATAAAGCTGGGCGACACGCTATGGCGCGTCTCCGGCCCCGATCTGCCGGCCGGCACGCAGGTGCGCGTAACGGGCGCAGCCGACACCGATCTGGAATTGACGGTCGAGGCGGTGGACTGATCCCACCATCTCGGCGGCCGACTTTCAAACAGGCCTGAGGTCTGTCAGGCCGCGCCGATGCGCAGCAGGTCGTGCAGATGGACAAGTCCGACCGGCCGTCTGCCTTCGACAACCATCAGGCTGGAAATGGTCGAACTGTTGATCGTCTGCAGCGCGGTCGCCACCAGCGTATCCGGCCCGGCGGTCTTCGGCTCCTTGGTCATGACCTGATCGACGCTCATCGCCAGAAGATTGCTGCCGATGTGGCGCCTGATGTCGCCGTCGGTGATGATGCCGATCAGCGCACCATCCGCAGCGGTTATCGCCACGCAGCCAAACCCCTTGCGCGACAATTCGAGGATCGCTTCGTGCATTCCAGTGCCGGAAGGCACCAGCGGCAGCCTGTCGCCGACATGCATGATGTCGCGGATCTGCGTCAGATTGGCGCCAAGTTGCCCACCGGGATGGAAGGTGCGGAAATGATCCGGCGTGAAGCCGCGCGCTTCGAGCAACGCGATGGCCAGTGCATCGCCGATCACCAGTTGCAGCAACGTCGATGTCGTCGGCGCCAGGCCGTGCGGGCAGGCTTCCGGCGCACGCGGCAGCAAAAGCACCACATCGGCCGCCCGCGCCAGCGCCGATCGCTCTCCGGCGGTAACCGCGATCAGCGGAATCGAGAAGCGCCTGGAATAGGCGATGATGCCCTTGAGCTCGCGGCTCTCGCCCGACCACGACATGGCGATGATGGCGTCGTCCCTTGCAATCATGCCGAGGTCGCCATGATTGGCTTCGGCAGAATGGACGAAGAAAGCCGGCGTGCCGGTCGAGGCGAGTGTCGCCGCGATCTTTGAGCCGATATGGCCGCTCTTGCCGACGCCGGTGACGATGACGCGGCCGGCGATCTGCGACACCATATCGACGGCGCGCGCGAACGGTTCGGTCAATCCGTTTTCGAGCGCAGCCGCCAGCGCCGCGACACCGGCCTGCTCGGTCGCTACGGTTCTAAGGGCCGAGGCGATCGAAGCCTGCCCATCGAGCCGCTTCTTGTCTGGGGATCCCGCATGCATGGCTGATGCGATTAGCGCTTTGCCGCGCGCCTGTCCAACGGAATTGCCATCCAGGGGGCTTTGATCAACCGCCGCCTCAACCCTCCGTTAACCATCCCCGTTTACGGTTCGGTAAGTATGGCGCGCGAGCGCCGCGCAAGCAGTGGTAGCAATGTCCAGGGCCCAGCCTGAAAAGAAAAGAAGACGAAACGGCAAGGCGGTCTGCGCCTTGCTGTTGGCGACCAGCGTCTTCGCCTTGCTGCGGCCTGCGCAGCCCTATGCCCAGGTAACCGAGCTGCGCGGCGAGGTTTCGGAGTCAGCGATTCTGGACGACCAGCAGCGCAAAACCAGGCAATTGAGCATGGCCAGCGCTCAGGAGCAGACGGCACAGGCCGGCGCAACCACCCAGAGCACTGTGCCGACGCCCACCTATCAGCCGGCCAGCCCGGGCGCCGTACAGCACGACGACACGGCACCCGCGACCGGCAGCATTTTTGATCCGCCGGAAGCCACCGACGATACGTTTGCGGACACGCCCGCTCCCGTCCCGACGCGCCGGCCATCGAGCGCGACGCAGGGCGCGACCGATCAAGACGAAGCCGCCGAGACACAAGCCGCCGCGACGACGGACACCGCCGAGACGGACCAGGACCCAACCAATCGCCGTGCCGTAACCATTGATTCGACCGACAGGCAGCAGCTCGATCCGGGCGCCGAGCGCGTCGAAGCCATCGAAGGCCGTGACAAGAGGGCCGAGGACGACCCGTTCGCCGCCACCGGCGTCAAGCTCGGCTCCTTCGTGATAAGGCCGACGCTCGAGCAAGGCCTGACGGCGTCATCAAACGCCGATTCAAGCCCAGAAGGCAAGCCGGCCCTGCTGTCGGAAACGACGCTGCGCTTCAATGCCATCTCCGACTGGCGGGAGAATTCGGCTGTCATCGACGGCTACGGCACCTTTCTCAAGACCATTTCGGGCGACGAGGTTGAGGACGCGCGGGGCCGTATCGACGGCACGCTCAATGTCGACCTGGACAACGATCTGCGCGCTATCGCCAAGCTCGGTTATGAGGCGGCGCCGGAATCGGCTTCATCGCCGGTGGTCATCGAAGGCACGGTCGAGCAGCCGGTGCGCCAGACCATTGACGGCAGTCTCGCGGTCGAGAAGGATGCCGGCAAGATGCGCTTCGCCCTGACCGGCGCAGTCGAACACGACATCTACGGCGACGCCAAGCTTTCGACGGGCGGAACGCTGTCGCAGAAAGACCGCGACTCGACGCTCTATACCGCCACCTTGCGTACCGGCTATGAGATCTCTCCCGCCATCACTCCGTTCACCGAGGTCGAAATCGGCCGCCGGGTCTATGATTTGCGCGTCGACACCAATGGTTTCGAACGATCCTCGACGCGGCTTGGGGTTCGGGCCGGCGCCGAGCTCGACCTCGGCGAGAAGCTTGCCGGCGAGTTCTCGGCCGGCTGGCTGCGGGAGGCGATCGACGACGACCGCCTGCCAGCAATTTCGGGCGCCACGGTGAACGCCGACCTCAGATGGTCGCCGGAACGCGGCACCACGATCGGCCTCACCGGACAGACGATCGTCGAGGGCACGACGACCGCCAACGAAAGCGGCGACATCCTTTACTCCGGCCGCCTCACCGGCGAGCGGGAAATCCGTGCCAACCTGATCGGGAACGCAGCTCTCGGCGTGGACTGGCGCGACTACATCGGGTCCGACGGCCATGATCTGACGCTGAGCGCCGAGGCTGGACTGACATGGTGGCTGAACCGGTATGCCGGACTGACCACCCGCGCCAGAACCGAAAAACAGACCAGCAACCTGGAGGGCCGCGACTACACGGCCCATAGCATCTTCGTCGGGGTGACGCTGCAGCCGTAAGCAAGCCGTTGAAGGTTGGGGTTGCCGAGATTTGGGTCAGGCCGGGCGAGAACGGTGGTTCCGAGAACTTGAACGCCCCACATTGGGTGCACGAGGACCGGAAGCGCAGGAAACCGCCATTCGCTGGCCGGCTGTCGACTAAAGCGTGTCGCGATTTAAGGGATTCAGGATTCCCGTTGATTTGAGTTTGTGATTCATTGCGGTTGAAAGGAGACCGCGATGGGCAAGCCGCTACCGATTGAGTTGCGTAGGCGTGTTGCTGCGTATGTCGATGAGGGGCATGGTCACCGTGAGGCTGCGCGCCATTTCCGCGTTTCGCCTCGCTTTGTAAACAATCTGATCAAGCTGCGCCAGCAGACCGGTTCGCTTGAGCCGCGCCGGCAGGGCCATGTGGGCGGCGGGAA
>SAQG01000160.1 GCA_004020315.1 Mesorhizobium sp. | reverse complement strand
CATACTTCGGTGTAGCATAGCGGCATACCCCTTTGACCTAGGTGGAAAAGAGATCTATTGAAACCCACCATAAGTCTCTGGGGAGACAGCAGCGGATACAGATTTACCATAAGCAAAAGCGGCTACTGAGGCGAAGGCAAATAAGGTTCCGTTCCATGGAAGGAAAAATCAATTGAAATTAAAATAAGAAAAGGTCTGATCAAATATTTTGCTTTCTTGTTGTCTTGAATTGTTATAGAACGGCTATTTATATAAGGTATAGTTGGTAGGATGAAGTGGGATGTGAAGCCTTAGTGGATATAGCAAGTGTGCCGGGGATGCGGCTCGGGCGTAGTAGGTCTGGACGCCTAGCATGAAACAGCCTTCTCTGGTAGCGGCACTATACTAAGGTATAG
>SAQG01000159.1 GCA_004020315.1 Mesorhizobium sp. | reverse complement strand
GCTTGAAATAGGTGTAGAGCAGCTTCGATCTGTCCGACATCGCCGAAATCGGCGTATCGGTGCCCATCGAGCCGACCGCTTCCTGGCCGGTGGTTGCCATCGGCGACATCAACAGCTTGGTGTCTTCCTGGGTGTAGCCGAACGCCTGCTGGCGATCGAGCAGGCTGACGTCCCTGCGCAATGCGCGTGGCTCGACCGGCTTCAGGTCTTCCAGGATGAGCTGGGTGTTGGCGAGCCAGCTCTTGTAGGGATGCCTCGTCGCGATCTCCGACTTGATCTCCTCGTCGGAAACGATGCGGCCCTTCTCCAGGTCGATCAGCAGCATGCGGCCGGGCTGCAGCCGCCACTTCTTGACGATCCTTTCCTCCGGCACCGGCAGCACGCCGGCTTCCGAGGCCATGATGACGCGA
>SAQG01000158.1 GCA_004020315.1 Mesorhizobium sp. | reverse complement strand
GTTCCAGGTGTGTACCCGGATCTAAGCTCCGAAACCTGCTTTTCTTTTCTTAAGCCCGACGTCTCTTTCAATACTAATATTATATGTCCTCCTTCGCTTGACCTATTTGAATTGAACTAGAGCTTTCTTTCTTGACAGACAGACCAGATTTCCAACTAGATTCCTATTGAGACCCTTGACGACCTACCAGATGATCATCCTAGAGTTCTCTCTTTAAAGTTTTGTCAAAAGACATAGACCGTGGCGTGGCATTAGTTCTAGCTCTCATTTATTGCTTTTTTTTATAGCTAACTGCCCAGACAAAGAAGGTCAGAGAAGGCTCAGGTATGATTAAGTCTCAATCGATTCTCACTACCGAATCGATTTATCCCAAGGCTAAAGAAAGCACTGAGCCTGCTCCGAAAATGCCTGT
>SAQG01000157.1 GCA_004020315.1 Mesorhizobium sp. | reverse complement strand
GTCCCAGTACTTATGTATGGGCTTCTAATCTAAGGTACCTCCGTCCCTTGAGATATTAGTTTACCAGTGTTGGATTTCATCGGTGTTTAAAAAGGAATATAAGCAGTGGAAGCCCAGTATAGCAGGAGGGGTGGGAGCCCTCGTAGCAGTACCTGTTATTGCCCTTACAAATAGAGTGGCATCTCTTTCCCGTGCCATTCCTGCCTGTTTCTTGTGAGCCAATTGGAGAAAGCTTACATGGAGTTCAATTTCTTCCTACCTGCGAGCGAGTTCGACTTCTAGGGGTTAGAGTCCCTAAGGCTAACAAGCAAGTTAAGGCAATGCTGGAGTCAGTCAGCCATTGGGAGTTGCCATAGGTTATCTCCCTAAGCAGGAATTGTTTGCGAGCCAGTTGCAGTGACAGTTGGAGTTGCTTTACTT
>SAQG01000156.1 GCA_004020315.1 Mesorhizobium sp. | reverse complement strand
ACGAAGCCGTCGCCCATGTCGCGCAGGGCACGCGCCGTAAAAAGAAAGGTCGTCGGGTGGACCCGCTGCACTGGCCTAGCCTGCTCTCCTGACCTGCGTCGGCGTCACCGCCGCTCGGCAAGGCGGGGGATCATGACGGAGTTGCGTTAGATATTCCAGCGAGGCGAGTATCAGTTTTTGGACTGGAAGAGGGAGAACCTGTTCCGGGTAGATGGACAGGTGTTTGAGGTACGGATGGATGAAGGAACTTGTTAGGGTCTGTGAGCTCGCGCGGTCACTTCATCGAACGCCCGATGCCGAGCGCGTCTGTTTCGCGCGGGCACCTTCTCGCTCGCTCCGAGGGATGGCCAGTCGGACGCTCTGCGAGCTGGTCTCATGGCGGAACCTGAACGGTGATCTTGATCGATGAATAATAGGCGGCG
>SAQG01000155.1 GCA_004020315.1 Mesorhizobium sp. | reverse complement strand
CGAAGCAGAAATAGGCAAGTTTCAGAGAGAAATGGGTGAGCGCCAGAGATGGCACGGGCCTAGCTTCAGATCATACCGAACGGGAAGGAAAAGCCCATGAAGATCGTCATCGTTACCGGAAGCAGCCGGGGCCTCGGAGCGAGCACCGCTATCGAATGCGCCCGCAACGGCATGGGCGTTGTCGTCACCTACAACAGCAATCCGAACAAGGCGAAGGACGTTGTGAATACGATCGCGCAGAACGGCGGCAGGGCCGTGGCCATGAAACTCGACGTCGGCGACATCAGCTCGTTCTCGGCGTTTCGTGACGACGTCGCTGGGAAGTTGGAAACTGTCTTCGGCCGTGATGATTTCGACTATCTCGTCAACAATGCCGGATACGGCCTCTTCAATCCGATAGCCACAGTCACGGAAGAACAGTTCGACGGACTGTTCA
>SAQG01000154.1 GCA_004020315.1 Mesorhizobium sp. | reverse complement strand
CGCGAGGTGCATCATTTCTGCTGCCTTGCGGGCTATGGCGCCGAGGCGATCAATCCCTATCTCGCCTTCGACACGCTGCTCGACATGCACAAGCGCGGCGAGCTGCCGGCCGAAGTCGACGCCAATGAGGTCGTCTCCCGCTACATCAAGTCGATCGGCAAGGGCATTCTCAAGGTGATGTCGAAGATGGGCATCTCGACCTACCAGTCCTATTGCGGCGCGCAGATCTTCGACGCCATCGGGCTGAAGACCGACTTCGTGCAAAAATATTTCACCGGCACCGCGACGCTGATCGAAGGCGTCGGGCTGGAAGAGATCGCGGCCGAAACGGTCAGCCGCCACGCCGACGGCTTCGGCAACGACCCGGTGCTGCGCAACAGCCTCGAGGTCGGCGGCGAATACATGTTCCGCATGCGCGGCGAAGCGCATATCTGGTC
>SAQG01000153.1 GCA_004020315.1 Mesorhizobium sp. | reverse complement strand
TTGAAGCCGGTGTTCAGCGCGTCGCCCGTCACCGACCCGCTGTCGATGACGATGGTGTCAGCGGCGAGGCTGCCGGCAACTTTAGCGGTGATCTTTCCGGCGAGCAGCGGCGCGATGGTCGGATTGTCCAGGCCGATCTTGTCCGCCGTGGCCGTGCCGGAGATCGGCCCTGTCCGGCCCTTCAGATCGAAGGCGTCGGAATGGAGCGCAAGCGCGACGCCTTCGGCCTTGGCGAGGTTGGTGGCGACCAACGGCAGTGTCGCTGAGATATTCAGCGTCGATTGCATGCCCTGCCCCGCGACCTCCACCGACAGCGCCTGCAACTCGAGATTGATCGGGCTCTCGGTGCTGCCAAGCGCCAGCGGCAGGCCCGGGCCGGTCGAAGCGAGGTCCAGCGCAAAATCGCTGGCGCCGTTCGGATTGATGGTGCCGGCGGCCTTGCCGGAAA
>SAQG01000017.1 GCA_004020315.1 Mesorhizobium sp. | reverse complement strand
CGACCGCATCGAGGGTGGTCAGCGCCGCGGCCGCCGCAAACGCAGCGTCTTCCAGCGATACGGGACCAGCGACCGCCGCGCGCAGCCAGCTCGGCACCGGGGCCGCCGACGCAGCCGGGCCAGCGCCGGTGACGGGTATCGGTGCGTGGCGCAGCATTTTCGGACGGAGAATCATCGCCAACGAGGATAATTGGCGCGGCGCTTTTTGCAACCGAAACGGCAAAAAACCGCCGCGCCTGTCGTGGACACCAAACGAATGATAATGTTGCCTTATCAGTCGTTTAACTCTTCACGAGTTCGTCCCTGCTAACAAGTAAGTCTCGACAGGGCACCTTTTTGCGCAGCCGGACGAAATTCCGTTCGGTCATGTCACGAAACGCTCGGCCCGCTCCTCTGCCGGCCGATGGTCAACGAAATCCCCTCCCCTAGCTGCGGTTGATCTCGGGGTCGTAGAAGCTGGCGCTGCTGACGCCCGACTTCAGATTGTCGGGAACGATCAGCCGGGGAACGCCTCCGAAGAAACGAAACATCCGGACATGCGAGCCGATCCAGTCCGGGAGCGTTTGCGTCCAAGTTGCCTCCGCAAAGGTGAAGCTGGATGCGCCGAGCACTGCCACGAAGATCTCTGCCTCGCGGATCTCACCGGTCTTGCGATCAACAATCGGGATCTTCTTGCCGGAATAGTCGACGAAGACCTTGTCGCCGGCCGCATGCTCCTGGCGCATCATCGGCGAAAGCCGCTGCTCGAAACTGCGAAAGAGTTCGCAGAAGCGGCTAATATGTTCGGCATAACACTTCACCTGTTATGTTGCGGCCAAATTTATGTTGCGTCTCCGGGGGATGAGCCAAGGATGTCAGTGATTTCCTTGGCCCAAGCCGCCACATAAGAAGAACGGCGATGGTAGTTCGCTACAGGGCTTTCAGGAATGCCATTAATGACGGCAGAGATCGCTGCCGTGGGGGCTCTTTCAAGCCGCTGACTTCAACCTTGGCCAACGCCTTTGCCTTCATTTCCAGATCAACCTCGGCGTAGATGTGCGTGGTGTCCAACGACACATGGCCGAGCCAGGCGCGGATCGTGTCGATATCGACGCCGGCACGCAGGAGGTGGACGGCTGTCGTGTGACGAATCGTATGGGGCTGACGCGCTTCGTGGCCACGGCCTGACGCGCTTCGTGGCCACGGTCGGCACGGTTTTTCTCGCCATGGCGGCATATTGCGTCACGACGCGGTGTATTCCGAACCGTGTCAAAGGTTCCTTCATCCGCCCCAGAAAGACTGCATCGCTCCTATCCCGATCGGTCACGAGGCGAGCCAGCGATATCGCACGACGACGCGACACTTGAGCGGCTGCTGTTTGGCCGTGCCGGTCGTCCGCCGCAAGACCTAAGCGAACCGAACTTTGCGCTGATCGCCAGGGAGTTGAAGCGCAAGGGGGTGACGCTGACGCTGTTGTGGCAGGAGTATCGCGCCGCCAACCCCGACGGCTACGGCTACACCTGGTTCTGCGAGCACTTCGCCGCTTTCGAGCGCCGGACGAGCGCGACATTCCGCAACCGGCATGCGGCGGGCGCGGTGATGCAGACGGACTATGCCGGGCAGACGGTGCCGGTGATCGATCCGGCGACCGGCATCATTTACCCGGCGCACATTTTTGTCGCGGTGCTGGGCGCCTCCAATCTGACCTTCGCCTTTGCCAGCTCCAGCCAGAAGCTGCCGGACTGGATCGAGGGCCAGGTGCGAGCGCTCGCCTTCTTCGGCGGCGTCACCAGAGCGATCGTGTGCGACAACCTGAAGGCCGGTGTCGTCAAGACGCTGTGGTTCGAGCCGACGCTGAACGCGACCTTTGCCGCGATGGCCGAGCATTACGACACCACCATCCTGCCGACCCGCAGCCGCAAGCCGCGCGACAAGGGCAAGGTCGAAGGCGCGGTGCTGATTGTCGAGCGCTGGATTCTGGCGCGGCTGAGGAACCGATCCTTCTTCTCGATCGCCGAGCTCAACGCGGCGATCGCCGAACTGCTCGAGGAGCTGAACAACCGGCCGATGCGCCATGTCGGCCAAAGCCGCCGCGAACTGTTCGGGGAGATCGAGCGGCTGCCTTGAAGCCGCTGCCGGCGGCACCGTTCGAATACGCCGAGTGGAAGTCGGCGAAGGTCCATCCTGACTACCATGTCGAGGTCGACAAGACCTTTTACTCGGTGCCGCACCGGCTGATCGGGCGCACCGTCGAGGTGCGGCTCACGCATCGAGTGGTCGAGATCTTCCACGATCACCAGCGTGTCGCCAGCCATGTCCGTCGCTCACAGCGTTCCGGCCATGTCACCGTCAACGAACACATGCCCAAGGCGCACCAGCGCTACGCCAACACCACGCCGGCCAGCCTGATCAGCAGGGCGGCCAGGATCGGCCCCAACGCCGCCATCCTGGTCGAGCGCATGATGCGCGACCGGCCGCATCCGGAACAGGGATATCGCTCGGCCATGGGCATCCTGTCGCTGGCGCCGCGCTATGGGCCGGAGCGTCTCGATGCCGCCTGCGAGCGGGCGCTGCTGATCAACGCGATCGCCTACTCCTCCGTCACCGCCATCCTCAAAGCCGGCCTCGACCGGGCCAGCTCCGCAGAACCGGCAAAGCCGACACCCCAGACGCCAACATCCGCGGCTCCACCTATTACCGTGAAGGAAAAAGAAAGAATGCTGACGAACCCTACCCTCGACCAGATGCAGGCCCTCGGTCTGGCCGGCATGGCTGCCGCCTGGCGCGAACTGGCCGAACGCAACAACGCCAACGAACTCAGCCGTGACGAGTGGCTCGGCCTGATGCTCGACCGCGAGGTCGCCATGCGGGCCGACAAGCGCGTCCGGAACCGGCTCGCCTCAGCCAGGCTGCGCTTTCCCGAAGCCTGCATCGAGGACATCGACTTTGCCGCGCCGCGCGGACTCGACCGGCGCAGCACCATGGCGCTCGCCCAGGGCAAATGGCTGAAAACTCATGAGAACCTGATCGTCACCGGCCAGACCGGAACCGGCAAGTCGTGGCTGGCCTGCGCCTTCGGACGGCAAGCGGCACGGCTCGATCATTCCGTGCTCTATGTGCGCGTGCCGCGCCTGTTCGAGGATTTGGCGCTCGCTCGTCTCGATGGCCGCTTCCCACGCCTCATCGACAAACTCACCCGCGCGCAACTGCTCATCCTCGATGACTTCGGAACTCACAGCCTCACCGACCAACAGCGCTTCCATCTGTTCGAAATCGTCGAGGAACGCTATCGCCGCAAATCCACCCTGATCACCGCCCAGCTCCAGGGCGACGCGGGCCTTCCGTAACGAGACGAGCAGCCGCTCCAGTAGGACTTCATCCAATTCGGATGCTAGGCCCGAAACGCCGGTCGTGCTCAACGATCCGGTCCTGTATCGACACTACGGTTTCATAACGAGCTACAAGGCTCGTGAGGACTTCCTGATGATCGGAGGTCATACGCTGCCCGTTCTGGGCAAGGAGCGGGCATCAAGCTTAAGGCGTTCATAAAGAACGGCCTCATCGAACTCGCCGTCCGAGAACAGTGCCATTACGCTCACGCTCAGGCGCTCCGCCTGCATGCTACTAACGGAGATACCTGCCTCGGCGCAGACACGATCAAAGACCTGCTTCAACAAAGCCAGGTCGCTGGGATAGGCAATGCCACTCATTGAGCTGGTGTTACTGACCATAGCTGTTCCTCCCATTAGGGCGGAAGGGTGGCCGTCGCTCAACGGCGATGCCACATGTAAATCGCCGATGGAAGCAGGCTACTCCGATTCATGCGGAGAGTCTGGGAAAGGGCTGCTAGAGTTCTGCTCACCGAAGTCGCGCCTCCCGAGACAGAACCCAAGCAGCGATCCTTGGTCAATTCCAAGATATCAAGAGTTGGAAACGTACCAAACAGAGGATGGGGATGTTTGGTATTCAGTGAGGCGCTTTCTATGGACACGCTCAAGTGGCTTCTCAGCTGCTGAACTGCGGCATGCACTAAATCGCCACCTGTGTTCCGATCTCGACGACGCGTCCGGTCGGGATCTGGAAATATTCCGTTGCGTCGGCCGCCGTGCGCGCCAGCCCGATGAACAGCTTGTCCTGCCAGACCGGCATGCCGGAATTGGGCGAGGCCTTGAGCGAGCGCCGCGACAGGAAGAAAGAGGTCGTCATGATGTCGAACTTCCAGCCCTGCTTGCGGCAGATCGCCAGCGCGCGCGGGATATTGGGCTGCTCCATATAGCCGAAGGTCAGCGTCACCCGCATGAACAGCTCGTTGATCGTTTCCATCTTGACCCGGTCACTGTCGGGCACGACGGGTTGTTGCGCCGTCACCACCGAGAGGATGACATTCTGTTCGTGCAGCACCTTGTAGTGCTTCAGGCTGTGCATCAACGCGGTCGGCGCGCTGGCGGGATCGCTGGTCAGGAACACGGCCGTACCGGACATCAGCTGCGGTTTCCTCTTCAACAGATTGCCTGCAAGGGAATCGAGCGGAATCTCGTTCCTGCGCGTCTTGTCGAATAGATACCTGGTGCCTCTTATCCAAGTCCACATGGTCATCACGATCACTGCGGCAATGGCAAGCGAGGCCCAGCCGCCTTCGAATACCTTGACGATGTTGGCTGCAAAGAAGCCGGTATCGATGAAGACGAACACCGCCATTAAGGCTATCGCGACGCCGAGCGGCCATTTCCAGATGCGCGTCATGACGACATAAAGCAGTATGTTCGTCACCAGCATGTTGCCTGTCACCGAAATGCCGTAGGCCGAGGCAAGCTTGCTGGATTCGCCAAAGCCGACCACCAGCAGCATCACCACGAGCGCCAGTAGCATGTTGACGCGCGGCATATAGATCTGGCCGGATTGTCTTTCCGACGTATGCAGGATTTCCAGGCGCGGCAGCATGTTGAGCTGCACTGCTTGCCTGGTCAGCGAGAAAGCGCCGGAGATCACCGCCTGGCTGGCGATCACGGTCGCCGCCGTCGCCAGCACCACCATCGGGATAAGCATCCGGCCTTCGTTCATCTCGAAGAAGGGATGACCGACGACACCGCCATTCGCCAGCACGAAGGCGCCTTGCCCGACATAGTTGAGCAACAGGCAAGGAAACACGATGGCCAGCCAGGCAAGCACGATCGGCTTGCGCCCGAAATGGCCGAGGTCGGCATAGAGCGCCTCAGCGCCGGTGACGGCGAGAAAAACCGCACCAACCGTGACGAAGGCGACTTCGGGCGAGTTGATCAGGAATGACACGATATAATGCGGGCTGATTGCCAGCAGGATTTCCGGGTCGTCCATGATGTGGTTGAGGCCGGAAAGGCCGATGGCCAGGAACCACAGCGCGGTAACGGGCCCGAACACCAATCCTACGCCGCCGGTGCCAAACCGCTGTACCGCAAACACGACCGCCAGAATGGCCAGTGTCAGCGGCACCACATAGGGCTGGAAGGTCGGCGTGACGACATTCATACCTTCGACCGCCGACAGCACCGAGATCGCCGGCGTAATGACTGCGTCGCCGAAAAAAAGCGCCGCGCCGACAATGCCGATGCCGAGGATCACCGCCGAGCGCGTCGGGAAACTGTTGCGCGCCAGCGCCATCAGCGACAGCACCCCGCCCTCGCCGCGATTGTCGGCACGGAGCACGAACATGATGTATTTGATGGTGACGGTGATCGTCAGCGACCAGATGATCAGCGAGAGTACGCCGAGGATGTCGCCACGGTTGGCGACGTTGCCACCGGCCGATGCGTGCAACGCCTCTCGGAATGCATAGATCGGGCTGGTGCCGATATCGCCGTAAACCACGCCCAACGCGCCCAGCATCAGCACCTTGGTGCTGTGCTGCTCGACCTCAGAATGGCTCGATTGTTCGACAGGTTCTGCCTCGTTACCAGCATTGGTAAGGGCCATGGACGACACTCCCATAAGCGGGCGGTGCTCTACGCTTGCTGCACTGCAATATCAAGTGCCGTCACGTAATGTCTGCGTCTCGGTATTGCCTATCGCTCGTCGGCTTCGCAGACTCGTCAGCCCCGAAGCGGCTTGGGAATTTTTGCGAGACTACGCTGAAGCTCCGGGAGCAACGATGCCCCGAGCCAGTATCGGATTAGGTCGATGCTCGGGCGCGCGAGCTCAGATGCCGAGAGCTTAAATTAACGCTGTAGCCGTGTAACAGACTGTGTAACAAATGCCGCGAAAAGTTCAATATTTTCAAGGACGTAAGCGTCAAGTCGAAAGACGCTCTCGCCGCCATCTTCAAGTGGTAAGGGCGATCAGATCTCGGGGAAATTGGAGGCAGCAGCGGACCTGCGACTTGCTCAACGCTCCGCTTCTGAGATAAGGTTGGGATGCGATGGCATTGAGCGAATAGAGCGATTTCCGGGAACCGAACCAATCCACAGAAATATTTTGTTGGTATTTTTGTTGGCTATCCCTGCTCTTGTGTGGGCGTCAACTATTTGGAAACAAAGCCAGATTTCCTTCGCTTCGAATCCGCCTCTGGGCACCACTCCTTTCCGGTCCATTCTGGACACATGGGTTACGGTTTATACCGGAGACATGGGTAGCAGTTTTGGCCCTAAGGAATTTCAACCGCTTATCTCATCCCACAAGTCGCCACGCGGGAGTACGGTTCTGGCTTATCATCGCCACTAGATCGCGCGGATGGCGATTGTCTGCGTCGATGCAGCGTAGTCCGTTGCTGTAGCCCGGACGGTCAGTGGGTGTCGCCAACGCGCTACTGGGGGCCGCCGCGGCGGTCCAGAGCGTGTTGGCCGAGCACCAAGAGGGCGTCAGGTTTGGTGGATTGGGGCAGTGCTGAGTCCCGTCACCGCATGTTGCGTAGCGTTCCCACTGATTTCCAAGCCATTTCCCGCGCGTATCGGCAAATATCACCTGACCTGAACGCAACATCGCTCGCCTGGCGAAACATCTTTGCTCGCATTGGGCGGATGACGGATTTGATTTGCTTGGTGATCCCCTATCCTTAGGGCAAACTGCCTGCCGGGCTCTAGGAGGTGAAATGAGAGCACGCGCAGCAACGGTTGGAGATCTGGAAGATATTTTCCGTGATCTGTCCAAGCGGATGTCGGACGAGTATGTCGCGGCCGGCAAGGACAGCAAGATCGCCTACGACAATCTGATGATGAACTTGAAAGAAGGCCGTGCTCATGCGCTTGTCCAGGGCGAAAAGACCGTGGCGCTCATTGCGTGGCACGAGAATAGCGACGCCGCTGATACGCTATTCGCCGCTCAGGAGGATTTCTTCAGTGCCGTGACCGTTCGCTTCTGCAAGCGGCACATTCGTCATATCCAGGCGCTCGCCGGCAACCTCCCCATTCACTCGCGCAGCTGGCTCCAGAGACCGGATGTCGCGAAATGGTTCCGGATAATCGGCTATGTCGAGCGAGGCCAGGAGAATGGCGCCAGCCTGTTCGAACTGCCGCCGGCCCGCGCCGCATAAGAATCTCGGCGTGCTGCGAAACGCTGCCATCGAGTTCCGTGGCGCCGGGCTGACATCGGCGTGCCAATGACCGAATCCAATTTGTACCGCCGCTCCGATGCGCCAGCCAAAAGGCCCGCCGCTCCATTTGCGAAGCGGCGAGGCCCCATATTTGGGGACAATCCCGGGCTGTTGCCCGGCATTGCTTACCGTGCAATTCAGGTGCCAGACGGGTGACCCATAATGGGTCACGCACTGGGAAGCGCGAATCATCTTCCGCGATCACACCACTGCCAAGTCTCGCCATGCCTGTTACATTTCCTTGCGGCGGACCTGATTTCCGCCTGGCCGGCGCCCATCAGGCAACCTACCCCGACGCCCCCCCAAGGTGGCGCCGGCCAGCTTTCCCCGCCGACCCAATCTTCGCCACCGACCTCCTCAAGCATGCCGTTGTGAGGGCGAGGCTTGCGCGCGATCGTCGTCTGGCCAATAGCCAGAGGCAACGGTTCGAATCGGCCTCCAGAGCGGCCGACTTTCACCTCGAAATGTCCGGCTGGCGATTCCAATCCGACAGATCGCCTGGAACGGCAGGACGATCCGACATAAATCAAAAAAAACCGGTAGCAAGCCGCGGCCAGAAAGTGTTGAAGACGGTGCCGATCGCTTTGAACGCGGCGCGATCCAGTTGCGCTCGGCAAGGCTTGATGATTTGTTGCTGCTTCAAGGAGAATGAATGATGCGCGAGCCTGTCGGTCAAGACGAATATGGGTCGGCCAACCCCTTCGACCCGGACGACCTGACGACGTTGAACGTGATGGGCCCGGGTGTGGCCAGCAACGATTTCGAGAAATACGCGGTCGCCGTGATCATCGTGTTCGGCGCTCTCATCATTGGCGGCTTGATGGCCGCAACCCTGGCCTTGGGGCACCGTAACGGCTTCCTGTACGCGCTTGGCGGCGCCACCGCGGCGTGGATATCGGGAAATGCGCTTCTGCTCGATCGGCCGCGTATCTATGCCTTGTTCGTCGGCATCGCGGCGGTGATGCTGATTGCGTCCACCATCACGCTAGTCATCTGACCGAACGAAATTAGTATCCGATCGCCTCACCGGATGCGGCGCGGCTGTCGATAGCGCCGTTGTAACGGGCGCCGCCTCCCTTCTCGATCTCGGCCAGGCTCTTGCCGCCCACCAGGATGCCGGCCGCCTGGCCCCAGGTCGCGTCGGTGACATCGAGGTGGTAGCCCATGCCGGCAAGCAGTTTTTCGGTATCGGGCGACAGGCCGAACGGTTCGATATAAACCGTGTCGGGCAGCCACTGATGGTGGATGCGCGGCGCGTCGATCGCCTCCTGGATGTTCATGCCGTGATCGACGACATTGACGATCGCTTCCAGCGTGATGGTGATGATGCGCGAGCCGCCGGGGCTGCCGATGACCATGAACGGCTTGCCGTCTTTGGCGACGATGGTCGGGCTCATCGACGACAGCGGCGTCTTTCTCGGCTCGATCGCATTCGCCTCGCCCTGGACCAGGCCGTAGAGATTGGGCACGCCCGGCTTCTGGGTGAAATCGTCCATCTCGTTGTTGAGCAGGATGCCGGTGCCGTCGGCGACGACGCCGGCGCCGAACGAACCGTTCAGCGTATAAGTCACCGCGACGGCGTTGCCGTCATTGTCGACGATCGAATAATGCGTCGTCTCCTGGCTCTCGCCAAAACCCTTCGGCATCAATTCCTGCGATACGCCGGCCCGGAACGGGTCGATCTTTTCGCGGATTTCTTTCGCATAGTTCTTGTCAAGCAGCTTTTCGACCGGATTGTCGACGAAGTCGGGATCGCCGAGCGCCGAATTGCGGTCGACATAGGCATGGCGCATCGCCTCGACCATGACTTTGACGGTTTCGGCAGAACCCGCGCCGAGATAGGACAGCGGGTAAGCTTCCAGCACATTGAGGATCTCGCAAATGATGACGCCGCCGGAACTCGGCGGCGGCGAGGAGGCGATCTCATAGCCGCGGTAGCTGCAGGTCACCGGCTCGAGTTCGCGAACCGCATAGTTCTCGAAATCGGCCTTGGCCAGAATGCCGCCCTTCTCCCCGCTCGCCCTAACGATGCCGTCGGCGATCGGTCCCTTGTAGAAGGCATCGCGACCTTGTTCCGAAATGGCCGAGAGCGAGGCGGCGAGATCGGCCTGAACAAGGCGCTCGCCGATGGCATAAGGCTGGCCGTCCGGCTTCAGGAAGATGGCGGCCGCGGCCGGGTCCTTGGCCAGCCGCTCGGCGCCGCCTTCGAGCGAAGCGACGTCGCCCTGCTCCAGCACGAAGCCGTCTCTGGCATAGCGGATGGCCGGCGCCATCAAATCCTGCCGCGTCAGCGTGCCGTATTTCTCCCGCGCCGTCTCGAAGCCGGCCACCGAGCCCGGCACGCCGACCGCGAGATAGCCGTCGAGGCTGGCGCCCTTCACCGGGTTGCCGTCCTTGTCGAGATACATGGTTTTCGTCGAGGCGAGCGGCGCGCGCTCGCGGAAATCGAGGAACGTCGAGCGGCCGTCCTTGAAGCGGATGGTCATGAAGCCGCCACCGCCGATATTGCCGGCGTTCGGATAGACTACAGCCAGTGCGTAACCGACGGCAACCGCGGCATCGACCGCGTTGCCGCCCCTCTTCAGCACCTCGACGCCTACCTCAGACGCCAGATGCTGGGCGGTGACCACCATGCCGTGCTCGCCCTTCGCCGGCTGCGGCGAGGCGGCGAATGCGGCCGTCAGCGGCATAAAGGTCAAGGTGAGGGAAAGACTGATTGCGATCAGCGTTCGGCGGGTGTGATGCATGGCCGTTCTCCGAGGCGTTGGATGCGCCTAGAAGAACCCGTCGGAGCGATCGAGTCCATGGCAATAGAACGGAAAGGGATTGGTGCAAGCCTCACCGGCCGCTTCGCAAACCACCGTTGCGCACTTCCTCACGGGCCGTAACCTGTGAGTGTTGCAGCTCGCACGGCAAGGGCCGCGCCAGCCATGCTGATTGCTTTGTGACGGCAATTATGCTACAGATTTGAGCATGGTGCTGATTTGCGCCGTGACCCGCCGCTGGCGGGTTTTTTCGTTTCAGGCCGATATCAAACAATCCCACCGCTGCCACCCGTAACCGCCGGCCGTTCCGCCGCGACCTTGGCCCGGTAGCCGGCCGCGCGGTAGGCGGCGACCGGATCGATGGCGCCGCCCGTGTTCAGCCGCGCCATGGCTAGGATCGGCTCGACATCGGTGCGATAGGCGGCTTTCAGCGTCTGCGTCGCCATCAAGGCGTCATTGGCGTCCTGATAGCCTTCCAGCGCCTTGCGATCGACCAGCAGCGCCTGCGCATAGGCGCGCTGCACCTCGACCGCCGACAGCATCAGGCTTTCGATCGGGTCGGTGACATTGTGGCTCTGGTCGAGCATGTGAGCCGGATCACAACCTTCGGCACCGGCAAGCTCGGCATCGACCAACTCGTTGAAGACGAGGAACAGCCGGTAGGGATCGATGGAGCCGGCGTCGAGATCGTCATCGCCATATTTCGAATCGTTGAAATGGAAGCCGCCGAGTTTCTTAAACTGGATCAGCCGCGACACGATCATCTCGATGTTGACGTTGGGCGCATGATGACCGAGGTCGACCAGGCAGAACGCCTTGTCGCCAAGTTCGGTGGCGATGATGTAGTTGGTGCCCCAGTCCTGTACGACCGTCGAATAGAAGGCCGGCTCGTACATCTTGTGCTCGGTGAACAGCTTCCAGTCGTCCGGCAGTCCGGCATAGATCTCCTTCATCGCGTCGAGATAGCGCTCGAACGCCTTGGCGAAATTGACCTGGCCGGGAAAATTGGAGCCGTCGCCGATCCATACCGTCAGTGCCTTGGAGCCCAGCGTCTTGCCGATCTCGATGCATTCGAGATTGTGCTCGACCGCCTGCCGGCGCGTTGCGGCATCGGCATGCGACAGCGAGCCGAACTTGTAGGAAAGCTCCTGGTCCCTGGCGTCGGAGAACGTGTTCGAATTCATGGCGTCGAAGCCGAGGCCGAAGCGGGAGGCCGCCTGTTTCAGCCGGCCCAGATCGGCCTTGTCCCACGGAATGTGCAGCGAGACGGTCGGCGTCGCCTGCGTCAATTGCCGGATGACGGCGCAGTCCTCGATCTTGTCGAAAATATCGCGCGGCTCGCCGGCGCCGGGAAACCGGGCAAAGCGGGTGCCGCCAGTGCCGACGCCCCAGGACGGGATCGCCACGGCGAATTTTTCGACCTTGTCGAGAATAGCGTCGATGGCGATGCCGCGACGGTCGAGGCGTTCGCCGAGCGAGTCGTAGTCGTGCTTGAGGTCGGCCTCGCGCGCGGCGTTGTCCTTGTCGACGATATCGGCGGAGATGATCTGTTCCATCGCCCGTCTCCGCTCAGCGCGTGAATGACTGGGCGTTGCCCGCGTCGACATTGACGATGTTGCCGGTCGACTTGGCCGACATGTCGGAGGCGAAGAAATAGATCGCCTCGGCGATGTCTTCGGGGAACACCGAACGCTTCAGCATCGAACGCGAGCGGTAATGCTCCTCGAGGTCGTCGGTCGACATCTTGTAGGCGGCGGCGCGCTGTTCCTTCCACTCGCCAGTCCAAATCTTCGAGCCGCGCAGCACAGCGTCGGGATTGACGACATTGACTCTGATCTGCGCTTCCGCGCCCTCCAGCGCCAGGCAGCGCGCCAGATGGATTTCGGCGGCCTTGGCCGTGCAATAGGCGGCGGCATTGGGCGATGCGGCAAGCCCGTTCTTGGAGGCGACGAAGACGACGTTGCCGCCGATCTTCTGCGCGCGGAACAACCGGAATGCTTCCCGCGAAACGAGGAAATAGCCGGTCGACAAGATGTCCATGTTCTTGTTCCACAGCGCCAGCGTCGTCTCCTCGATCGGCGCCGAGGTTGCCAGGCCGGCATTCGACACCAGAATATCGATGCCGCCGAACTCGACCGCCGTCTCGGCGAAGCCAGAGATCACCTGGTCTTCGGCGGTGACATTGATGACCAGCGCCCGCACGAAATCCTTGCCATAGGCCTTGGCCAGCTCGTTATTGGCGCTGGCAAGTGCGGCCTCGTCGATGTCGGCCAGCACGACGCAGGCGCCTTCGCGCAGCAGCCGGTTGGCCGTCGCCCGGCCGATGCCGCCGGCACCGCCAGTGACCAGTGCGATCTGGCCGGCAAGAGCTTTCGGCTTCGGCAGGCGCTGCAGCTTTGCCTCTTCGAGCAGCCAGTACTCGATGTCGAAGGCTTCCTGCTCGGGCAGCCCGACATAGGTCGACACCGTCGAGGCGCCGCGCATGACATTGATGGCGTTGACGTAGAATTCGCCTGAGATGCGCGCCGTCGCCTTGTCGCCGGCGAAGGTGAACATACCCACGCCGGGCATCAGATAGACCACGGCGTTCGGATCACGCACCGGTGGCGAATCCACGTGCTTGCAGCGGTCGTAATAAGCCTGATAGCCAACGCGATACTCCGCTACGTCGTTAGCGAGCCGGGCGATGACGGCATCGACGTCGGGATTCTTGGGATCGAACTCGATGACCAGCGGCCGAATCTTGGTGCGCAGGAAATGATCCGGGCAGGACGTGCCGAGCGCCGCCAGCGGACGCAAATCCTTCGAATTGACGAATTCGAGAACGGCAGGCGAATCGTCGAAATGGCCAAGCTTGTGGCTCTTCTCCGAGATCAGGCCGCGAATTCTCGGCATCAGCTTTGCCGCAATGGCGCGACGCGCTGGTGCGTCAAGCGATTTGACGACTTCACCACCGAAGATCGGCTTGCCTTCAGACTTGCGCTCGAACCATTCGATCGCCTGGTTGATCACCGAGATCGTCGTCTCGTAGCATTCCCGAGGCGTCTGGCCCCAGGTGAACAGGCCATGGCTTGCCAGCACAACGCCCTTGGCCTCAGGGTTCTCGAGGCAGAATTTTTCCAGCCACAGACCGAGCTCGAAGCCCGGACGCTTCCATGGCAGCCAGCCGATCGCGTCGCCGAAGATCTCCTTGGTCAGCGCCTTCGAATCCTTGGCGGCGGCAATGGCGATGATCGCGTCGGGATGCATATGGTCGACATGGGGCTTCGGCACGAAGGCGTGCAGCGGCGTGTCGATCGAGGCCGCGCGTGGGTTAAGATTGAACGTACAATGGGGCAGATAGCCGACCATCTCGTCCTCATGCTCGAGGCCGCGATAAAGGCCCTTCAGCGCGCGCAGCTTGTCCATGTAGAGCGTGGCGAAGCCGTCGAGCTTGATCGAAGCGCTATCGCCGCCCGAGCCTTTGACCCATAGCACTTCCACGCTCTCGCCGGTGAGCGGATCCTTTTGCCAGATCTTGGAAGAGGTGTTGCCGCCGCCATAGTTGGTGACGCGCTTGTCGGAGCCTAGAACATTCGAGCGATAGACGAGACGTTCCGGCTCGCTCATTGCTTGGGCTTTCGCCTCATCCCAAAGGTTGGCAAGGCGCGTGCCGGAGCGCTTGTCGAGCATAGGTAATCCTCCCGTTACGTGAGACGCGCAAACGGTGCGGTCAATTGCCACCGCATAGCGGGTCAGCTTTGGTCGAATGTCCACGGAAGTGGCGGCATTGTCAATCACAAACGATCAAGATTGATCATATTGCACTGCACAATGGAATTATATGATCGGAAATGATTGACACTGCGCGTTTTGGGTGCCTAGATGCTGAGGCAGGGAGGAACCATGCACGAGAAAGAGCGCCACAGGATCATCTTGTCCGCCGTCCAGGAAAAGCCTGTGGTGACGGTGCAGGAGATGGTCGACCTGACGGACTCGTCCGAGGCCACGATCCGGCGCGACATCGCGGCGCTGCATGTACAAAAGCGCCTGCGCCGCGTGCGTGGCGGGGCCGAAGCGATCACCCCACCGCAGTTCATCGGCCTTGCCGGCCGGCCCTTTTCCGTCAACGAGACGATCAACGCTTCGCAGAAGCGAGCGATCGCGCGTGACGCCGTGGAACTCTGCAAGGACGGCGAGCCGATCATCATCAATGGCGGCACCACCACCTTCCAGATGGTGCATTTCCTGACCGGCCGCCGCATGCCGATCTTCACCAATTCCTTTCCGATCGCCGAGCACCTGCTCAAGCACTCCAAGAACACGGTGATGCTGTCGGGCGGCACCATCTACCGCGAGCAGAACATCATCCTGTCGCCCTTCGAAAATGACGTGACGCGCAATTTCTATGCGCGCCGCATGTTCATGGGCGCGCAAGGGCTCGGGCCGCTCGGCCTGATGGAAGGCGATCCGCTGCTGATCCAGGCCGAGCAGAAACTGATCGATCAAGCCGACGAATTGGTGGTGCTGGTCGACTCGTCGAAATTCCGCAAACGCTCGAGCCTGATCCTGTGCGGCCTGTCGCGCATCGCCACTGTCATCACCGACGACGGCATCGAGGATCGCGAGGCCAAGATGTTGGAGGCCGCCGGTGTGACGCTGGTCGTCGCCCGCACAACGCTAGGCAATAAGGAAGAATCTTCGCTGCAGGCCTGAGACGCCCGCAGCGGCGATGGAATGCAACGCTCAAGGGAGGATATTCGATGAGCTTTCTGAAGAAATTGATGGTTACGGCGGCGTTCTCCGCCGCCATATTCGTGAATGCCGCCTATGCCGAGAACGTCAAGATCGCGCTGGTGGTCAAGTCGCTTGGCAACGGCTTCTTCGATGCCGCCAACAAGGGTGCCGAAGAGGCGGCAAAGGAACTCGGCGGCGTCGACATCATCTACACCGGCCCAACCAAGGCCACCGCCGAAGCCCAGATCGAAGTGGTCAATTCGCTGATCGCCCAGAAGGTCGACGCCATCGCCATTTCGGCCAATGACGCCGACGCGCTGGTGCCGGCGCTGAAAAAGGCGATGGATCGCGGCATCACCGTCATCTCGTGGGATTCGGGCGTCGCTCCGGAAGGCCGCCAGCTCCACCTCAACCCCTCGGACACCAACCTGATCGGCGAGACCATCATCAAGCTTGCCGCCGACTATCTGCCGGAAGGCGGCGATGTCGCCATCCTCTCGGCTTCATCCACCGCGACCAACCAGAACGCCTGGATCGACGCCGCCAAGAAGGTGCTGCCGGAGAAGTTCCCCAAGATCAACCTCGTCGCCACCGTCTATGGCGATGACGACTCGGCCAAGAGCACGGACGAGGCCAAGGGCCTGCTGAAGTCCTATCCGAACCTCAAGGCGATCATCGCACCGACCACGGTCGGCGTCGTTGCCGCCGCGCAGGTGGTGACCGACCAAGGCTTGATCGGCAAGGTCAACGTCACCGGCCTGGCGCTGCCGTCGGAGTTCAAGAAGTTCATCGACAATGGCGCCAGCCAAGCGGTTGCGCTGTGGAACCCGATCGACCTCGGCTACTCGGCCGTCTACCTCGCCTATGACCTGGCGGTGAAGAAGGAAGAAGCCAAGCCGGGTGCGACGCTGTCGATCGGCCGCGTCGGCAAGGTCACGCTCGACGACACCAACTCGGCCGCGATGGCGCCGCCCTTCAAGTTCGACAAGTCGAACATCGAAGAGTTCTCCAAGATCTATTGATCCTGGAGTTTTTCAAGCCGGCGCGGCGGGACAGAGGTTCCGCCGCGTCCTCAAACGGACCTGCTTCAGGGCTTGATACGACTATGGACACGACAGCCCAACTCAATCCGACGACCGAGCAGCCTCTGGCTCCGGCTCCGCGCCTGACCCTGTCCGGCATCTCGAAGAGTTTTCCCGGCGTGCGCGCGCTGCATGACGTCAGCCTGTCGCTCTATCCCGGCCAGGTGACCGCGCTGATCGGCGAGAACGGCGCCGGCAAGTCGACGCTGGTCAAGATCATGACCGGCATCTACCAGCCCGATGCGGGCACCATCAGCATCGATGGCCAGGCCGTCACACTGCCCAGCGCGCATGCCGCGTTCGGGCACGGCATCACCGCCATTCACCAGGAAACCGTGCTGTTCGACGACCTGACGGTGGCCGAGAACATCTTTCTCGGCCATGCGCCGCGATCGCGCTTCGGCACAATCGACTGGCGCACCATGCGCGAGAATGCCCGTGAAGTATTGAACACCATGGGTGCCGGCCACATCGACGCCGACGCGCGACTGAAGGATCTCGGTATCGCCAACAAGCATCTCGTCGCCGTGGCCCGCGCCATGTCGATCGATGCCCAGATCGTCATCATGGACGAACCGACCGCAGCGCTTTCGCTGAAGGAGATCGAGGAGCTTTTCCTGCTCATCGAATTCCTCAAGAGCGAAGGCAAGGCGATCCTGTTCATCAGCCACAAGTTCGACGAGATCTACCGCATCGCCGACCGCTACACCGTGTTCCGCGACGGCGAGATGGTCGGCGAAGGCCTGATCAGGGACGCCGGCCAGAGCCAGATCGTGCGCATGATGGTCGGCCGCGCCGTCGACCACATTTTTCCGCAGCGCAAGGCCGAGATCGGCGCGCCGGTGCTCACTGTCTCCGGCCTGTCGCATCCGACCGAGTTCGACGACATCGGCTTCGAGCTGCACAGAGGCGAAATCCTCGGCTTCTACGGCCTTGTCGGCGCCGGCCGCAGCGAAGTGATGCAGGCGATATCAGGCATCACCCGCACCAGCAGCGGCACGATCACGCTGGAAGGCAAGGCGATCGTACCGAAGTCGGCGGCGGATTCGATCGACGCCGGTATCGTCTACGTTCCGGAAGAGCGCGGCAAGCAAGGCGTGGTGATCGGCCTGCCGATCTTCCAGAACATCTCGCTGCCCTCGCTCAAACGCACGTCCAAATCAGGCGTGTTGCGGCTGGCGGAAGAGTTCGCGCTGGCCCGTTCCTACACCGAGCGGCTCGACCTGCGCGCCTCTTCGCTCAGCCAGGATGTCGGCACGCTGTCGGGCGGCAACCAGCAGAAGATCGTCATCGCCAAATGGCTGGCTACCACGCCCAAGGTGATCATCCTCGACGAGCCGACCAAAGGCATCGACATCGGCTCTAAAGCCGCGGTGCACGGCTTCATGGCCGAGCTCGTCGCGCAAGGCCTGTCGGTGATCATGGTGTCGTCCGAACTGCCCGAGATCCTCGGCATGTCCGATCGCGTCGTCGTCATGCGGGAGGGCCGCGTCGCCTCGGTCTATGACAACAAGGGGCTCGACGCCGAAACGCTGGTCAAGACGGCAGCGGGGATCGCAGCATGAAGGCTCTTCCTAGATATCGCGAAGTCTGGCTGCTCGCGGCAATCGTCGTGCTGATCGGGCTGATCTCGATGCGCTTTCCGGGTTTTGCCAATCCCGCCAATCTGCGCCAGGTGTTCAACGACACTTCGATCCTGATGATCCTGGCGCTGGGGCAGATGGTGGTGATCCTGACCCGCTCGATCGACCTGTCGATGGCGTCCAACCTCTGCTTCACCGGCATGGTGGTGGCGATGCTGAACGCCGCGCATCCGGCAATCCCGATCCCGCTGCTGATCGTCATCGCACTTCTGGTCGGACTGGTGCTTGGCGCGATCAACGGCCTGCTGGTATGGCGGCTGAACATTCCCTCGATCGTGGTGACGCTCGGCACGCTCACCATCTATCGCGGCGCCACCTTCGTCATATCGGGCGGCGCCTGGGTCAATGCCGATCAGATGAGCCCTGATTTCATCGGCCTGCAGCGCGCGGCGTTTCTCGGCACCCCGGTCCTGTCGTGGATCGCCATACTGGTCATCGCTTTGTTCTTCCTCTTGATGACGCGCACCGCGCTCGGCCGCTCGATCTACGCCATCGGCGTCAATCCGAAAGCGTCGGTCTATGCCGGCATCGATGTCGGCCGCACCAAGTTCATCGTCTTCTGCATTTCGGGGATGGCCGGCGGTCTCTGCGGCTATCTCTGGATATCGCGCTACGTCATCGCCTCGGTCGAGGTCGCCAATGGCTACGAGCTCAACATCATCGCTGCCTGCGTCATCGGCGGCATCTCGATCGCCGGCGGCATCGGCTCGGTCGGCGGCGCGGTGCTCGGCGCGCTGTTCCTCGGCATCATCTCCAACGCGCTGCCGGTGATCAATATCTCACCGTTCTGGCAGATGGCAATTTCGGGCAGCGCCATCATCCTGGCAGTGGTGCTCAACGCGCGCGGCGAACGCCGGCAAGGTCGCATCATTCTCAAGAAGGCGGAAGCGGCATGACCGACACCCCAGCCCCACGCCACATTCCCGACCGGCTCGACAAGCCGCTCACTTCGGCGATCTTCTCGTGGGAGGCGCTGCTGGTGGCGGTGGCGGTCGTCATCTTTGCCGTCAACAGCTTCGCCTCACCCTATTTCCTCGACGCGTGGTCGCTGTCGGACCTGACCTTCAACTTCACCGAAAAGGCGCTGATCGCGCTCGCCATGGCGCTGCTGATCATTTCCGGCGAGATCGACCTCTCGGTCGCCGCCATCATTGCGCTGGCCTCGACGATGATGGGCATGGCAGTGCAGGCCGGCGCCGGCACGCCGGTGCTGGTGGCGATCGGTATCCTGGTCGGGCTGGGCTGCGGCGCCTTCAACGGACTGCTCGTCACCAGGCTCGGCCTGCCGTCGATCGTCGTCACCATCGGCACGATGAGCCTGTTTCGCGGCATCGCCTTCATCATCCTCGGCGACCAGGCCTACAAGGGCTATCCCTCGAGCTTCGCCTTCTTCGGCCAGGGCTATGTCTGGTGGGTGGTTTCGTTCGAACTGACGCTGTTCCTCGTCGCGGCGGTCATCTACTGGTTCCTATTGCACCGGACAAGCTTCGGCCGCCGGGTCTTCGCCATCGGCAACAACCCGGTGGCGGCGCAATTTTCCGGCGTGCGCGTTGGCCGCATCAAGTTCATCCTGTTCTGCCTGACCGGGCTGATGGCGGGCATCGCTTCCGTGCTGATCACCTCGCGGCTCGGCTCGACCCGGCCGTCGATCGCGCAAGGCTACGAATTGGAAGTCATCACCATGGTGGTGCTCGGCGGCGTCAGCATCCTGGGCGGCGCCGGCAGCATAGTGGGCGTGGTGCTGGCGGCCTTTATCATGGGGCTGGTGACCTTCGGCCTCGGTCTGCTCAATGTGCCCGGCATCGTCATGTCGATCTTCATCGGCCTGCTGCTGATCATCGTCATCGCGCTGCCGATCGTCTGGCGGCGGGTGCGGCAGGAGCGCTTCACCTGATGCCAGAGAAATACGCGTTCAAGATGAAGCTCAATCCCGGCAAGAAGGCCGAATACAAAAGGCGCCACGACGACATCTGGCCGTCGCTGGTGGCGCTGTTGAAGCAGGCCGGCGTTTCGGACTATTCGATTCATCTCGACGAGGAGACCAACATACTGTTCGGCGTGCTGTGGCGCCGTGATGACCACGGCATGGACGAATTGCCGAAACACCCGGTGATGCAGCGCTGGTGGGCCGAGATGGCCGACATCATGGAGACCAAGCCTGATAACGAGCCGGTGGCGGTGC
The DNA here is from genome assembly GCA_004020315.1 of Mesorhizobium sp. GTDB lineage: Bacteria > Pseudomonadota > Alphaproteobacteria > Rhizobiales > Rhizobiaceae > Mesorhizobium. The sequence continues at coordinate 119,071 of SAQG01000017.1, read as the reverse complement.
CGCTGGAAACAATGTTCCATATGGAATGACCCGCCACGTCGCCGTCATCGATATCGGCAAGACCAATGCCAAGGTGGCGCTGGTCGATCTCGCCGATATGCGCGAGGTCGCCCTGCGCCGCATGGCGAACGCGCCCGTTGCCGACGGCCCCTACCCGCACCACGATGTCGAGCTTCTGTGGTCGTTCATCCTCGACAGCCTCACCGGGATCAATCGCAAACAGCGCATCGAGGCGATATCGATCACCACCCATGGCGCGACGGGCGTGCTGGTGGACGCTGCCGGCGAACTGTCGCTGCCGGTTCTCGACTATGAATTCACCGGGCCCGACGCCCTTGCACAGGACTATGACGCGATCCGCCCCGCCTTCGCCGAGACGGGCACGCCGCGCCTGCCGGTCGGCCTCAATCTCGGCGCGCAATTGTTCTGGCAGCAGAGAAACTTTCCGGCGGAGTTCGCCAAGGCCGCCGCGATGCTGATGTACCCGCAGTACTGGGCCTTGCGCCTGACCGGCGTCGCCGCCAACGAAGTGACCTCGCTCGGCTGCCACACGGATCTGTGGAACCCGTGGAAAGCGGATTTTTCGTCGCTGGTCGACAAGATGGGCTGGCGCAGGCTGATGACGCCGGTGCGGCCGGCGAAGGATCAGCTCGGCCCGATCCTGCCCGAGCTTGCGACACGAACCGGGCTCGATCCGCAGACGCCGGTGTTTTGCGGCCTGCACGATTCCAATGCCTCGCTGCTGCCGCATCTCCTGTCCGACACGCCGCCCTTCTCGGTCGTCTCGACCGGCACCTGGGTGGTGTCGATGGCGGTCGGCGGCAACACGATCGCGCTCGATGCGGCGCGCGATACGCTGGTCAACGTCAATGCGCTCGGCGATCCCGTACCCTCGGCGCGTTTCATGGGCGGCCGCGAGTTTTCGCTGCTGACGGAAGGCCATTCGGAAGACTGGACCGAAGCGGATGTCGCCACAGTGCTCTCTGGGAAGACGTCCCTGCTGCCTTCGACGCAACAAGGTTCGGGGCCGTTTCCGTATCACACCGCCGCGTGGCTCAACACCGACGGCATCAATAACGGCCAGCGCTTTGCCGCCATCTCTTTTTATCTGGCGCTGATGACCGCGACCTGCCTCGATCTGATCGGTGCCAACGGCTCGACCATCGTCGAAGGCCCGTTCGCCCGCAACCGGCTTTTCACGCGCATGCTAGCAGCGGCCACGGCGCGTGCCGTCACTGCGTCCGAGGCCGCGACCGGCACCAGCATCGGCGCCGCCTTGCTGGCGTCGGATCATCGACCTGCCCAAGGCAAAGGCGAAAGGATCGAACCGCCGGCCGGCCCAGTCTGGGCAAACTATGTGCGCGCGTGGCGCGCGGCAGCCGATACGCATAGCTGACTACAAAATCCGCTTGCCAAAGGCCGACATGACGAAGTTAACCGTGTCTGTCGCAATCCGCGGTTCCAAACCTGATGTCAGGCCAGAAATGTCCATCGACAACAGCCCGCCGGACAAAGCGATGGCCTCCATAGCCTGATGCGTTTCGCGCACCGTGATGCCGCCGGAGCCCGCCGTCCAGCCGGCGAATTCGGTCACTGTCGGGGAATAGCTGACATGGAAGCCTTGCGTGCCGGAAATGGCGATGCGGATCGCCTCGTGCATCAGGTCGCGCATGCCCATGGCGTCGATATCGGTCATGGTGAAGGCGGAGACGCGCGAATCCTTCAGTACCCGGGCCTCGGCCGGATCGGCATGGCGCAGCCCGACGATGACGACGTTTTCCGGCGACAGTTGTGGCTGCAGCGCGCCGGGCTTGTGATCGAGACCCAACGCCCGCGCCAGCACCGAACGTTCCGGCAGATCGATACCGTCCTCGTCCTCGGGCATCAGCGCGGCGATGGAATCGATCCAGATCAGACCAAATGAGTGTGTCGCCCGCGCGGTCGTCGTCAGCGCCTTGTGGGCGATGCGCCGGTCACTGCCGGCGGTGAGCCGGATCAAGCCGGACGGGGGTCGTTCGATATCGGCCAGCTCGACGATATCGAAATTCATCGCCTCCAACCGGGCGCCGGTCGCCTCCCTGGCGAGGATGCCGGCGGCCGCCGGTTCGGCTGATATCGACACCATCTTGCGGCCGGAAAAGTCCTCGACATCGTGCATCGGAGCCTTTTCCACGTATTCCGAGGTCATCGCCAGCAGCATGGCGCCATAGCTCATGCGGAAGGCGACACGGTCGCCGACGGCGGGTGGCGGCTCGGCATCGGTCACGTCGAGAAGCAGATGATCGCTGGAGGCGCCGAGCACCCGCACGCCCTTGGCAATCGGCGTCAAACCTTCGATCAACACGTCCTCGCGGCCGACATTGGCAATGGCGCGCAACCTGTCGCCCTCGTCGGGAAACACCGGCTGATTGCCGAAAGCGTCGTAGCCGGATTGGCCGATCGGCCGCGACGGCTTCAGCTTGACCTCGATGATGTCGCTGGTCAGGCGGCAGGCATCGGGTTCCAATTCGGCCCACGGCGTCTCGCGGAAGGTTTCGACGCCACCCTGCAGGATCGCCTCGCCGACCCGCAGATTGTTGATGCCGGCGGGCAGCCTGCCTTCGAGCAGCAGTGTCAGCGACGATGACGCCCCGCCCGATATCCAGTCGAGCCTTGCGCCGGACAGGCGCTCGGTCTTGTAGGCATGGGCGACGAGTTGCCCGAGATTTTCCTCGGTCGGCATGATTGCGCCGAAGCAGCCGAGATTGGTGCCGATGCCGGCGATGCGCACGCCCCTGAGTGCCAGTATCTGCTCGACGGTCGGAATGAGGTCGTTCGGCCAGATGCCTTCCCTGAGATCGCCAAGATCGATCATCAGCATGATGTCGTGAACGCGGCCCATGCGCTCGGCGATGCGCGATATCTCGCGGATGGTGGCGAGCTCGGATTGCAGACTGATGTCGACGGTGCGCACGACTTCTTCGACGCGCGCCATCGGCGGACTGCGCAGCAGCATGATCGGGGCGGTGATGCCGCTGTCACGCAGCCGGCGGATGTTTTCGAAGCGCGATTCGGCGATGCCGGCGACGCCGCCGCGCAACATGGCGCGCGCCACCTGCGGCATGCCGCAGGTGCCCTTGGTGACGCCGAAGACCTTGATGCCGGACAGGGCGCAGCGGTCGACGATCGTGCGTGCATTGCGCTCGATGCGGCCAAGGTCGATGGCGACTTGCGGTCCCGACATTGCTTAGTTCCTGTAGACCAGTCCTTGGGGGTCGATCTCCGGCTCGCGGCCGGCGACCAGATCGGCAAGGAATTTTCCCGAGCCGCAAGCCATGGTCCAGCCGACATGGCCGTGGCCGGTGTCGAGGTAGAGATTCTTGTAACGAGCCTGCCCGATCACAGGCACCGAATTCGGCATCATCGGCCGCAGACCGGCCCAAAGCTCGGCCTTGTTCTCGTCGAAGGCGCCGGGAAAAAGCTCCTTGCCGGTCCTGAACATGGCCGCGAAATCGCTTGGCTTGTGAGTCCGATCGAAGCCGGTGAACTCGGCGGTCGAGGCGAGCCGCAGCCTGTTGCCGAGCCGCGAATAGGCGATGAGCTGATCCTCATCGGCGCCGCCCATGGTCGGCCCCATGCTCTCGTCCTCCAGCGGCACCGTCGCGGTGTAGCCCTTGACCGGATAGACCGGCAGGTCGATGCCGTAGCGGCGACCGAGCAGGCCGCTCTCCGGTCCCATCGAGATGACCACGGCGTCGCCTGTTATCGGGCCGGCCGAGGTCATCACCGCGCGTACCTGATCGCCTTCGATGTCGAGGCCTTCGACCGTCGTGCCGTAGAGAAACTGGACGCCGAGTTTCTCGGCGGCATAGGCAGCGAGGTTCCGGGTGAACTGGCTGGAATCGCCGGTCTGATCGATCGGCGAATAGACGCCGCCGGCTATTCTGTCCCTGGCCCCGGCAAGGCCGGGCTCGAGCTCGACCAGCCGGTCGCGACCGACGATCTCGATCGGCAAGCCGTGCTCGGCGAGATAGCGATAATTGTCGGTGCCGGCGTCAAAACTCTGCTGCGAGCGGAAGAAATAGAGAATGCCCTTCTTGCGCTCGTCGTAGTGAATGCCGGTGTCGGCCGAAATGGCGTTGATGCACTCGCGCGAATAGAGCGCCAGGCGCAGCTTGATGTCGGTGTTCGCGCGCAGGCGCGCATACGTGCACTGGCGCAGGAAGCGCAGGCTCCAGGCGAAGAAATAAGGATCGAAGCGCAGCCGCACCTTGATGCCGAGATCGTGGTTGTAAAGCGCGCGCAGGAACGTCTTCAGCGCAGCGGGCGAGGCCCAGGCGGTGGCGTCGCCGGGCGACACCAGCCCGGCATTCGATTGGCTGGTGCCGCGCGCCACTGCCGGATGGCGCTCGACCACGGTCACCTCGTGGCCGTCGCTGGCCAGATAATAGGCAGCAGCCGTGCCGACCACACCGGCTCCGAGCACCAATATTCTCATGCCGCCCCCCAAAGTCATACGCGGCCAAATGCGTCCACGCTTCGCCGCGCAACTCCTTCAATAGCGCTTCTGCGTGGAGCTTTCGAGCTAACAACTTGGTCTCAGCCCCGCGACGAATTCTTGCCGGTCAGGATGCGCTCCCAGGCCAGCGCGTCGGCGACGATCAGGTCGAGGTCGTCGCGCTGCGGCGTCCAGCCAAGTTCGCGGCGCGCCAGCTCCGAATTGGCAACCACAGCCGCGGCGTCGCCCGGACGGCGCTCACCCATCCGCACCTCGAAATCATGACCGAAGACGCGGCGCACGCTGTCGATCACCTCGAGCACCGAATAGCCGTGGCTGTAGCCGCAATTGGCGACGAGGCTTGTCCCGCCGGCGCGCAGCCGTTCCAGCGCCAGCCGATGCGCCGCCGCCAGATCACTGACATGGATATAGTCGCGCATGCAGGTACCGTCGGGTGTCGGATAGTCGGTGCCGAACACCTGCATGAACGGACGCTTGCCGAGCGCCGTCTCGGCGGCGACCTTGATCAGATGCGTGGCGCCCGGCGTCGACTGGCCGGTGCGGCCCTTCGGATCGGCGCCGGCGACGTTGAAGTAGCGCAACGCCGTATAGCGCAAGCCATAGGCGATTGCGGCGTCGCGCAGCATCCATTCGCTCATCAGCTTGGACAGCCCGTAGGGCGATTCCGGTGCAAGGCGGGCATCCTCGCGCACCGGCTCCAGCCCGGCGCCGCCATAGACGGCGGCGGTCGAGGAAAAGATGAAATTGGGTACGCCTTCGCGCACTGCGGTCTCGATCAGCGTGCGCGTCTTGCAGGTGTTGTTCTCGTAGTAGCCGAGCGGATCGGCGACCGATTCGGGAACCACGATCGAGCCGGCAAAATGGATGATCGCGTTGACCTTGTTGTCACGGATGATCGAGCCGACCAGCTCCTTGTCGGCGACATCGCCGACGACGAGCTTTGCCTCGGGCGCCACCGCCCACTCGAACCCGGTCGAAAGCCGATCGAGGACGACGACGCTGTCGCCCGCGTCCAGCAGCTCCCAGACCATATGGCTGCCGATATAGCCGGCGCCGCCTGTCACCAAAACCGTCATCCGCGTCCTCGCTGCTCAAGATTTATCGGAAACTGTCTCAACACCCGCCTTACTGGAAAGCCTGCCACTAGGTCATTAGTACCATCAGTGCCTGCGGTAACCAGTCTCATCGGCGCGTGGCATCGTCTTGAAACAAATTCTTGCACATCAAGGGAATAGGCCATGATCCGTGGTCGTTAGGAACAGGCTTGGGGCGTGGCATTTTGACCAAAAAGGCCAAGTAGACGTCGAATAGGGCAATGATTATGATCCCACGCAAAAATTGGGAAGCCGAAATGAACTATCAGCGGTTCTTCGAAGAAGCGATCGACCAGCTCCACGCCGAGCGTCGCTATCGCATCTTCGCCGACCTGGAGCGCATCGTGGGGAAATTCCCACGCGCCATCTGGCGCGCCAACGGCCGCGCCCAGGAAATCACCGTCTGGTGCTCCAACGACTATCTCGGCATGGGCCAGCATCCAGACGTCATCGCCGCGATGCAGAACGCCGCCGGCAAGATGGGATCTGGCGCCGGTGGCACCCGCAACATCTCCGGCACCAGCAATCCGCTGGTCGAGCTCGAACTGGAACTGGCTGACCTGCACGACAAGGAAGCCGCCCTCGTCTTCACCTCCGGCTTTGTCTCTAACGAGGCCTCGATCTCGACCATTGCGCGGCTTCTGCCCAACTGCCTGATCCTTTCGGACGAACTCAACCACGCCTCGATGATCGAGGGCGTGCGGCGTTCGGGCGCCGAGAAGAAGATCTTCCGCCACAACGATGTTGTGCATCTCGAAAGCCTGCTGCAAGCGGCAGGCCGCGAACGCGCCAAGCTGATCGTTTTCGAGAGCGTCTATTCGATGGATGGCGACATCGCACCGATCAAACAGATCGTCGATCTTGCCGAGCGCTACAACGCTATGACCTATATCGACGAGGTCCATGCCGTCGGCATGTACGGACCGCGCGGCGGCGGCATCACCGAGCGCGAAGGGCTGGCCGACCGTATCGACATCATCGAAGGCACGCTGGCCAAGGCGTTCGGCACGCTCGGCGGTTATATCACCGGCACAAGTGCCGTGATCGACGCCGTGCGCTCATATGCGCCGGGCTTCATTTTCACCACGGCGCTGCCGCCGGCCATCGCCGCCGCGGCGACCACGTCGATCCGCCATCTGAAGCGCTCGCAGGCCGAACGCGACGCGCAACTGCGCCAGGCGACGCGGACCAAGCAGGTTCTTACCGCCGCCGGCCTGCCGGTGATGGACTCCGCTACCCACATCGTGCCGCTGCTGGTCGGCGATCCCGAGCTCTGCAAGATGGCCAGCGACCGCCTGCTCGGCGTCCACGGCATCTACATCCAGCCGATCAACTACCCAACCGTGCCGCGTGGCACCGAACGGCTGCGCATTACGCCGACGCCGTTCCATTCGGATCAACTGATCGCGGAACTTCAGGACGCGCTGGTCGAGACCTGGGATGCTTTGGGTATCTCCTACGGTTCGGCGGGCCGGCCGGCCGTGAGAGAAAGCGACCGCGTCATTCCGCTGCTGGTGCCGAAGTCCGGCGGCTGAAGCCGAGTTTCAACTCGGGCTCCGAGGCAGCTCACACGCTCGTCATCCACTTCGCCAGCCGATGCGCGGCTTCCTCGAGCTGGTCGAGGCGGCGGTGGAAGCACAGCCTGAGAAAGGCTTCGCCGCCGGGACCGAATGCGGTTCCGGGCGCCAGACCGACATTGGCGCGATCGACGATGTCGAAGGCGGCGGCGCGTGAATCGGTGATGCCGTCGACCGCGAAGAACAGGTAGAACGCGCCCTGCGGCACGGTAAAGCGTGCCCTGCCGGTCGCAGCCAGGATGCCGCAGACCAGGTCACGCGCCGCCCTCGCCCGCTCCACCTGCTCGGCGATGAAGGCGTCGCCTTCGTCGAGGGCGACGACGGCGCCGCGCTGCATGAACTGGGCAACGCCGGAGGTCGAATACTGGACCAGGTTCTCGAACACCTGCTGCAGCGAGGGATGGGTCTTGATCCAGCCGACCCGCCAGCCGGTCATCGCCCAGTTCTTGGAAAAACTGTTGACGAACAGGATGCGATCCTCATCGGCCATGATGTCGATGAAGGACGGCGCGCGGCCATCGCCGTAGTGGAACAGCGAATAGATCTCGTCGGCGATGATCCACAGGCCCCTTTCGCGGGCGAGGTCGAGGATCGCCTGCAGCGTCTCCCTGTCGGCGGTCCAGCCGGTCGGGTTGGACGGCGTGTTGACGAACAACGCCTTTGTCCTTGGCGTGATCGCCGCCTCGATCTTGCCGACGTCGCAGGACCAGCCATTGCCTGACTGGTCGAGCGTGACAGCGACCGGAATGGCGCCCGCCAGGCTGGCGGCGGCGGCGAAGTTCGGCCAGGCCGGCGACAGATAGACGACCTCGTCGCCGTTGCCGGCGACGGCGTCGAGCGCCAGCTGGATGGCATGCATGCCCGAGCCGGTGACGATGAATTCTTCCTCGGCGAGGCTCTTGCCGAAATGCCTGGTGTAGTAGCGGGCGAGCGCCTGCCTCAGCTCGGGGATGCCTCTCTGCCAAGTATAGAAGGTCTCGCCGCCCGCCAGCGCCCGGGCAGCGGCATCGGTGATGAAGGCGGGCGTCGGCAAGTCGCCCTCGCCGGCCCAGAGCGGAATCATGCCGTCGCGGTCGCGGCCGCGGTTCATGACGGCGACAATGCCGCTTTCCGGCGCGGCCCGGGCCTCGGCGCGCAAATTCTCGATCAAGGTCATGGATAGATCCGTTTTCGTCTTCTGGACTGCTAGCTTGTTTTGCGACAGGCGAAAATAGAAAACCCCGGCCGAAATCGACCGGGGTTTTGGTCCAGGGAATCTGTCTTCGGGCTATTTCCTGGCGAGGAGATCGCGAATTTCGGTGAGCAGCGCAACGTCGGCCGGCGGCGGGGCGGCAGGCGCAGCTGGCTTCTCACGCTCCAGCCGCTGGCGCAGATTGTTCACGGCCTTGACCATCAGGAAGATAATGAAGGCGAGGATGATGAAGTTCAGCGCGACGGTGATGAAACTGCCATAGGCGAAGACTGCGCCCTGCTTCTTGGCGTCCGCCAGCGACGTGGCATTGACGGCAGAGGACAAAGGCAGGAAATAATTGTTGAAGTCGAGCCCGCCTAGAATCGCTCCGACGATTGGCATGATGATGTCGTTGACCAGGGAATCGACGATTCTGCCGAAGGCGGCGCCGATGATGACGCCGACCGCCAGGTCCATGACATTGCCCCGGGAAATGAATTCCTGGAATTCTTTCAGCATTCGACCCTCCTTGTCCTGTCGGGCTAGGCCGCTGCCTCTGCCCGCTTCGTTCGGCCCCACTGGGACAATAGCAAAAAACCTGCGGTTGCAGCATTGGCAAAGACCGGTTTCCACCGGCCAAAATTTCCCGAAGCCGAGTCATCCTGCGGCGAAAGCCGCGATGGACTTGATCGCCAAGCTGTGATTGCGTCTCAGCAGGCCGGATGCAAAACCGGCAAGGGAGGATTTTCGGGCCGTGCAGGGCTGGTTCATCGTCATCATCGCGATCGCCTATGTGACGCTGCTGTTCGTAATCGCCAGCCTCGGTGACCGGCGCTCAACGACATCCGGGCCTGACCGAGCCCGGCCCTTCATCTATGCGCTCAGCCTGGCGATCTACTGCACCTCCTGGACTTTCTTCGGTTCGGTCGGCCTTTCCTCCGAGCGCGGCCTTGAATTCCTCGGCATCTATATCGGCCCGGTGCTGGTGTTCGTGTTCGGCTTTCCGCTGCTTCGGCGCATCGTCAGGCTGGCCAAGACAGAGAAGATCACTTCGATCGCCGACTTCCTCGGCGCCCGCTACGGCAAGAGCTTTACCGTTGCAGCGATCGCCACGCTGATCGCGACGATCGGCGCGGTGCCTTACATGGCGCTGCAATTGAAGGCGATTTCCGGCTCGGTCAGCCTGATGGTCGAGCATTATACCGGCTCGCCACCTTCCTTCGATCCTTTCGTCAGCGACATCTCGCTGGTCGTCGCCATGCTGCTTGCGCTGTTTGCGGTTCTGTTCGGCACGCGCCATGCCGACGCCACCGAACACCAGGATGGGCTGGTGCTGGCGGTGGCCGTCGAAACCGTGGTCAAGCTCGCCGCCTTCCTGGCGATCGGCCTGATGGTGACCTTCCTGATCTTCGGCGGCCCGGGCGATATGGTCGACAAGCTCACGCAGAATTCGCAAGTTCAGCAAGCGATGGGCTACAGCACGTCGCTCGCCACCTGGCTGGTGCTGACATGTTTGAGCGGTTTCGCCATCATCATGCTGCCGCGCCAGTTCTACGTCACCATCGTCGAGAACCGCAGCGAGGCCGAACTGCGCACCGCAACATGGGTGTTTCCGCTCTATCTGGTGGCAATCAATCTTTTCGTGCTGCCGATCGCGCTCGCCGGCCTGGCGCTGGTCGGCACCAGGACCAGCAGCGACCTCTATGTCCTGTCGCTGCCGCTGCTCAGCGGTCACGATGTGTTGGCCATGGCGGCGTTCATCGGCGGCCTGTCGGCGGCGACCGCGATGGTGATCGTCGAAAGCGTCGCGCTGTCGATCATGATCTCCAACGATCTCGTCATTCCGCTGTTTGTGCGTCGCCTGCTCAAGACCACGACGTCCGAGAACGAGGACTGGTCAGCCCTCATCCTCAACGTGCGACGGGCGGCGATCTTCATCATGCTGTTCATCGCCTTCCTCTACTATCGCGAGAGCACTGACAGCGCGCGGCTCTCCTCGATCGGCCTGATGTCCTTCGCAGCGATCGCGCAGTTCGCGCCGGCCTTGATAGGCGGACTGATCTGGCGCGGCGCCAACGGCAGGGGGGCGGCGCTCGGCATGGTCGCCGGCATCGTCGTCTGGAGCTACACGCTGCTGCTTCCTTCGCTCGCCGCATCCGATACCGGCATCGTCGTCCACGGCCTGTTCGGTTTCGAAGCGTTGCGGCCGCAAGCGCTGTTCGGCACCGTCGCCGAGCCGCTGAATCACGGGGTCCTGTGGAGCTTGTCGATCAACACGCTGTTCTTCGTGTTAGGCTCGCTGTCGCGCGCGTCGGTGCCGCTGGAACGCATCCAGGCGTCGATCTTCGTGCCGCGCGAGGCGAGCCCGATGCCGAGCCTACGCCGCTTCCGCACCACCGTCACCGTCAATGACCTCAAGGACACCATCGCGCGCTATCTCGGCGTCGAACGCACCGAAAGGTCCTTTCAGTCGTTCGAAAAGAGCAACGTCACTTTGCTGCACGGCAACGAGCAGGCCAGCATGGACGTCATCCGTTTCTCCGAGCAGCTTCTGGCAAGTGCCGTCGGCTCCTCCTCGGCGCGGCTGATCCTGTCGCTGCTGCTGCGCCGCACCGATCGCGAGTCCAAGGATGCCTTCCGCCTGCTCGACGACGCCACCGAGGCGCTGCAGCACAACCGCGACCTGCTGCAGATCGCGCTCGACCAGATGGAACAGGGCATCACCGTCTTCGACAGGGATTTCCGGCTGATCTGCTGGAACCGCCAATATCGGGCGCTGTTCGACCTGCCCGACGAGATGGGCCAGGTCGGCGTCTCGCTCGACCGCATCCTGCGTCACCTGGCCGAACGCGGCGACATCCCAGCCGACCAGCGGGTGGCGATGCTCAACCGCCTCACCAGTTTCGTCAGCCCGTGGCAGATGGAGTTGAAGACCAGCGGCCGCATCCTGGAATTGCGCTCCAACCCGATGCCGGACGGCGGCATCGTCGCCACCTATGCCGACATTTCCGGACGCGTCGAACAGGATCTGGCGCTGAAGCGCGCCAATGAAACGCTCGAGCAGCGCGTCAAGAACCGCACTGTCGAACTGACCCGCGTCAATGAGGAGCTGGCGCAGGCGCAGATGCTGGCCGAGGAGGCCAATCTCGGCAAGACGCGCTTCCTCGCTGCCGCCGGCCACGACATCCTGCAACCGCTGAACGCTGCTCGTCTCTATTGCTCATCGCTGATCGAAAAGGCCGGCAAGGGACCTGCAGGCAAGGCTGCGATCAACATCGAATCCTCGCTGGAATCGGTCGAGACCATTCTCGGTGCGGTGCTCGACATTTCCCGTCTCGACGCCGGTGCGATGAAGCCGGACGACACGGCCTTCAGCCTGGACGGACTGCTGCGCCAGATCGGCAACGACTTTCAGCCGCTTGCCGCCGAGAAGAATCTCAGCCTGAGGATCATGCCATCGTCGCTCAGCGTGACGACTGACCGCAATCTGTTGCGCCGCCTGATCCAGAACCTCGTATCCAATGCCATTAAGTACACCCGCCATGGCCGCATCCTGGTCGGCGTGCGGCGGCGCGGCGAACTGGCCGAGATACAGGTGATCGATACCGGCATCGGCATTGCCGCAGACAAGCTGAACACCGTCTTTCACGAATTCACCCGGCTCGACGAGGGCGCCCGCGAAGCTGAAGGCCTCGGGCTCGGCCTTTCCATCGTCGACCGCATCGCTCGCGTCTTGCACCTCGAACTCCAGATCTTTTCAAGCCCGGGCAAGGGCACGCGCTTTTCCGTCATCCTGCCGGTCGCGGCAGTGCAGGAGCCGCGGCGCGAGATCGAGGCGAAGACGCCGGTCCGCACTGCTGCTTCGCTTGCGGGGCTACGCGTGCTCTGTATCGACAACGACGCCCGCATCCTCGACGGCATGCGGCTGCTGCTCGAAGGCTGGGGCTGCAGCGTCGACACGTTTTCCGGCTCGGGGGATCTCGAGCGGTCCGGCATGCGTCGACCCGACATCGTGCTTGCCGACTACCATCTCGACGGTGAGACCGGCCTTGACGCGATCGCCAAACTGCGCGCGGTCCACGGCCAGGACATGCCGGCCGTGCTGGTCACCGCCGACCGCTCGAGCGAGGTGCGCGCCAGCGCCGGCAGGCTCGACGTGCCGGTGATCAACAAGCCGCTCAAACCAGCGGTGCTGCGCTCGATGATGGCCAGGGTCAGGCCGCTGGCATCGGCGGCCGAGTAAGTTTTCTCGGTAATTCGATCAAGCCATACCGGGGGAGGGGTAATGAGTGATTAAATTTCTCAAATTCGTTAAACTCGAGGGAATGGCAAGAAGGGGTCAGTACGACCTCTTCATGGCTTACTATGACTCGGAAAACTTTGGCAAAAAATACCAGTTATTGGCTGATATTTTGCATGCTTTTGCGAAGCTCAGGCAAGTAAAGAATAAAGAGGCTGAAGCATATTTCAAATCACTATACGAAATAGTCACTAAAATACAAATACTTCAACACCGACACAAAAATTATATAAGATTTGCCTTTTTCAACAACACTGAATACCTCTGAATACTGCAAGGCACTTCTGGCTTCTACGCCGGGATATGTCGGGCAGCATCAACCCGTCGCCGGCAGCGGATCGCTACCTATCTTGGACAGCAGGATCACCGCCTGGGTGCGGCTGTCGACGCCCAGCTTCTGCAGAATGGCCGAGACATGCGCCTTGATCGTCGCTTCGGAGACACCGAGTTCGTAGGCGATCTGCTTGTTGAGCAGCCCTTCAGCCAGCATACCGAGCACGCGCGTCTGCTGCGGCGTCAGCGTCTGCAGTCGCTTGATCAGATCGGATATTTCGGGATCGCGTTCGACGCCGAGATCGATGCCCGTGGGCGCGGCGATATCGCCGGCAAGCACCGACTGCACGGCGCTGCGGATCTCCTCCATGCTGGCCGATTTGGAGATGAAACCCGAAGCGCCGAGATCGAGCGCGCGCCGGATGGTCACCGGGTCGTCATGTGCCGACACCACCACCAGCGGCACCGTCGGATGGATGCCGCGCAGCGAGATCAGACCGGAAAGGCCGCTCGCGCCCGGCATAGACAGGTCGAGCAGCACCAGATCGACGTCCTCATTGGCCACGACCAGCGCCTTGGCGCTTTCGAAATCACCGGCCTCGTGAATGCCGGCGATGTTGCCGATGCCGGCAAGCGCCTCTCTCAGCGCGCCGCGAAAAAGCGGATGATCGTCGGCAATGACGAAAGTATAGCCTGACGGCACATGGCCCTCCCCAAATCCCATTGATGATTGTCTGCTTCTTACGGGATCAGTCGAACGATTATGCGGCGATATCAGCCGTTTTCAAGCGGCAAGGCTGTGCGTCGGCTTTGCCCCGGTGAACGGTGCTCAGGTTTTTTGCGGATTGGGCTTGGCGGCATCCTCGCCGCTGTCCTTTTCCAGGTCCTTGACGATACCGATGAAGCCGCGCAGGAAGCGCTCCATATAGCTCATCGTCTTGTTGAAATCCTCCTCGCTGGGCAATGTCGACTCAAAGCGGGCGGCAAGCGAGTTCTCGAGCTTGACGACGCGCTGGTCGAGCGCCTTCACCGAATTTTGCAGCCGGTCGATCTCGTCCTGGAAGGCGGCGCGTTCATCGGCCGCCATCTTGCAGACGAGCTGGCCGGAACGCTCCTCGCAGATCGACATCGCACCGGTCTGCGTGTCCATGCGGACATAGCCGGTGGCCGACTTTTCCAGTCGGTAGCGGTCGGCTTCCTCGGAAAAGGCCGATGCCGCGACGAGTGAGACGAGTGCTGCGGGAATCAAGACGTGCTGCGGACGCATATTGTCCTCCATGGGCCAGTAAGCGCAATTATCGCATGTTTGCGCCGGAAATGGGGAAGAACCCTGGCCTTTACCTTGACGCAGGTCCTTGTCGGAAAACCGTACGACACTTTTCCGGACCTGCTTGCCTCTTCCCCGTACGTTTGGTTCGGACTATAGCGCAACCATGTCTCAGATTATCTACAAGATAGTACCTGAACCGCTGTGGCGCGAGGCCGAAAGAAATGGCCGCTTCACCGGCGCGCCGATCGATGTCGCCGACGGCTTCATTCATTTTTCCACCGCCGGCCAGGCCAAGGAGACGGCGGCAAAACACTTTGCCGGCCAGACCGGGCTGCTGCTGGTCGCCATCGATGACGCCAAACTGGGTGATGCGCTGAAATACGAGGTCTCGCGCGGCGGTGCGCTGTTCCCGCATCTTTACGGCCCGCTCGAGCTCAAGGCCGTCGTCTGGGTGCAACCGTTGCCGCTCGGCACCGATGGCCTCCATCAGTTCCCGACGCTGGAGGCCGAATGAGCGTGCTCGACCGGCTCGGCCAGAGGTTCCTGTTCGCATTCGATCCGGAAGCCGCCCACGGCCTGTCGATCGCCGCGCTGAAATGCGGGCTGCCGATAGCCGGGAGACCCGTGCGCGACGGCAGGCTGAAAGTCAGCGTCTGCGGCATCGACTTTCCCAATCCGCTCGGCATGGCTGCCGGCTACGACAAGAACGCCGAGGTTCCCGATGCCCTGCTTGGCCTCGGCTTCGGCTTTGCCGAGATCGGCACGATCACGCCGCTGCCGCAAGCCGGCAACCCGAAGCCGCGCATTTTCCGACTGACATCGGACGAAGCGGTGATCAACCGGCTGGGCTTCAATAATGAGGGCCACGAAGCAGCCGAAAAACGGCTTGCCGCCCGCAAGGGCCGCGCCGGCATCGTCGGCGTCAATATCGGTGCCAACAAGGACAGCACCGACCGCGTCGGTGACTATGAACGCGGCGTTGTCAGGTTTGCGCCCTACGCCAGCTATCTGACGGTCAACATCTCCTCGCCGAACACGCCGGGCCTGCGCAACATGCAGGCGCGTGAACAGCTTGGCGAGCTCCTGTCGCGCGTCATGGCCGCACGTGCGGCAGCGGCAGCGCAGCCGCCCGTCTTTCTCAAGATCGCGCCGGACCTGGTCGAGGCCGAGCTGGAGGATATCGCCGCCGAGGTCACGGGGAAGGCAATAGACGGCGTCATCGTTTCCAACACCACGATTGCGCGGCCGAGGCTGCGCAGCGTCGGATTTGCTGGCGAGACCGGCGGGCTTTCGGGAAAACCGTTATTCGAGCGCTCGACCATCGTGTTGGCAAAGATGCGGAAACTGCTTGGCCCGGACCGCGCCATCATCGGCGTCGGCGGTGTCGATTCCACTGAGACGGCGCTGGAAAAGATCCGCGCCGGCGCCGATCTCGTCCAGCTCTACACCGGCATGATCTATGCCGGGCCTGCGCTGCCGGGCCGCATTCTTGGCGGGATGGTCCGGTTCGCGGATACGCAACGGCTCAAGTCGCTGCGCGAGTTGCGCGATACCAGCCTCGACCAATGGGCGTGCAAGCCGCTCTGACCCGAAGCCGCTCTAAAACGCCGTCCGCATACGCAAACGCAAAATGGCAAGCAGGCTGAAGCCGCGCACCAGCAGGAAGACATGCAGCGCCGCCCACAGGCCGTGATTGCCGAAGGCCGGCGCCAAGACAAGCAGGGCGGCGCTGAAGACGAGGAACGACAAAAGCATCATGTTGCGCATGTCGCGCGACCAGGTCGCACCGATGAAGACACCGTCCATCTGAAACGCCAGGACGCCGCTGAGCGCGGTGAATGCGGCCCAGGGCAGGTAGATGTCGGCAACGGCACGAACCTCTTTGGAGGTCGTGATCAGGGCGACCAGATCAGTACCGCCCAGCAAAAGGACAAGCGTCGCCGTGGCCGCCAGACCGAAGCCCCAGAACAGGGTCAACCGCACCGCCTGCCGGAATTGCGTGGCGGCACGCGCGCCGACGGCACGGCCGGCGAGCTGTTCGGCTGCCGTGGCGAAACCGTCGAGGAAATAGCCGGCGACAAGGAAGAAGTTCATCAGCACCGCGTTAGCAGCCAGCGTCACCGTGCCGAATTGTGCGCCCTGGCGGGTGAACAGCGCGAAGGCGGCGAGCAGCGAAAACGACCGGATCATAATGTCGCGGTTGAGCGACGCCATGCGCAGGAATGCCGACAGGTCGAGGACACGATTGCGCGGCAGCCGGGGCGCGGCCCAGAACCGCCTGATGACGATCGCCAAGCCAAGGAGCATGGCGACGAATTCGCCGGTGACGGTCGCCCAAGCGACGCCGGCAACGCCCCAGCCGAGCTTCAGCCCAAGCAGTATGGAGAGCGCGATGTTGATGCCGTTCAGCACCAATTGCAGCATCAGCCCAAGCCCGCCCTCGCCGCGCCCCAGCACATAGCCGAGGACAGCGTAATTGATCAGAGAGAACGGTGCAGCGAGCAATCTGATTTGGATATAGACCGCCATCGCCTCGCTGACGCGCGGCTCGGCGCTCATGAACCATTGTCCAGCGATGGCGACCGATGGCGTAAGGGCGGCAAGTACGATGCCGGCGACGACCGCGATCAGCACGGCGCGCCAGAACACCGCCTGCTCTTCCAGTTCGTCGCCACGGCCGAGAGCCTGGGCGACGAGGCCGGTGGTGCCGGAGCGCAGGAAGTTGAGGGAGGTAAAGACGACGTCGAAAACCAGGGCGCCCGCCGCCAGGCCACCGAGAAGGGCAGCGTCGCCCAACTGTCCGACCACAGCGGTGTCGACGATGCCGAGCAGCGGCGTCGTCAGATAGGCGAGCGTCATCGGCACCGCGATGGCGACCACCGAGCGGTTGGTGACGACGAAGGACCGGCCGTTGGCCGCTGCTGACACCTGATCCAGGATCGGCTTCCCATTGCGGCTTGATCGAACAGTCGATGTGCCCCAGTTTCCAGACGCCGCGCAACCACTCATCCGGCCACGGCCAACCGAAACCCGCCTCTGGCGCACCTGCCGCTCATGCTCCTGCAGATCGTTCATCATCCCGACTACGACGCCGGCTTCGCCGTCAACCATCGCTTCCCGATGAGCAAATACAAGCTGCTGATGGAAGCCTTGGGCGCGCGCGGACTGGCCGACCCGGCCGCGCTCAATGTGCCCGAACCGGCGCCGGCAGAATGGCTGAAGCTTGCCCATGCCGCCGGCTATGTCGACCAGGTGCTGGCCTGCGAAGTGCCTGAAGAAATCGAGCGTGAGATCGGCTTTCCGGTAAGCCCGCGCGTCTCGCTCAGGGCGCAGCTCGCAACGGGCGGCACCGTGCTGGCGGCGCGGCTGGCGTTGCTGAACGGCATCGCCTGCAACACCGCCGGCGGCAGCCATCATGCGCGGCGCGCGCAAGGCGCCGGCTTCTGCACCTTTAATGATGTTGCGGTGGCTTCACTGGTGCTGCTTGCCGAAGCTGCCGCCCGCAACATCCTGATCGTCGATCTCGACGTGCATCAGGGCGACGGCACGGCAGACATTCTGGGCGATGAACGGCGCGTGTTCACCTTTTCCATGCATGGCGACCGCAACTATCCGACGCGCAAGATCGCTTCCGACCTCGACATCGCCCTGCCCGACGGCACCGGCGATGCGACCTATCTCGAAAGGTTGAGCAGTATCCTGCCGGAACTCACCGCCAGGGCGCGCTGGGACATTGTTTTTTACAATGCAGGCGTCGACGTTCATGCCGAGGACCGGCTTGGCAGGCTGTCGCTGTCGAACGAGGGGCTGCGCGCCCGCGACGACATGGTTATCCGTCATTTCCGCGCGCTCGGCATCCCGGTCTGCGGCGTTATCGGCGGCGGTTACTCGACTGACGTGGCGGCCCTCGCCGCGCGTCATGCCATCCTGTTCGAAGTGGCCTCAGGCTTCGCCTGATGGCCTTTGAGCATGATCCCTGCCGAAAACCGGTTTCCACCTTTTGCTACGCTGAACCTTCGGCTCGGTGTCATGCTCTATTTGCGATAGTTGGCGATCCTGAGCAGGAGGAAGGCCGGAATGACGATCGCCGCGCCCAGCAGGATGTAGCCGAGGAAACGGTCAATAGCGCGAAAGCCCAGGTTCCAGAGATCGACGAAGAAATTGCGGATGCCGTAGAGCACATCGATCGGCGACCAGCCGAAAGCGCTCATGACAAGGCCGACGAGGAACGATACCACCAGCAGCTTCAGGAACACCCGGAGCGGCGAATCGCCGAGAAAGCGCGTCAGTGCGGACAAGGCGTGTCTCCAGATTCGGTTGCCCCGATTCGGGCACGGCTCCAGAAATACGCACTTGCCGCGCTGGCATCAAGGCGGTCGCTGCCTCCCAGTTGCTCCGGATGGCGGCTTGCCTATGTGCAACGCAGCTCGCGGTGACTTGGCAGTTTCGAAATACTGGCCGGCCTTTGCCGCAGACGACGCCCTTGCCACGACGGCGTAACAGTCGGGCGACTGGCAAGGCACGAGTGCACGCTTAAGGATTGCCCGAACGTCGGCTTGCGTGGTAACGAGGCTGCTGCGCGGGTATGATGTAATGGTAGCTTGTCAGCTTCCCAAGCTGAACGCGCGGGTTCGATTCCCGCTACCCGCTCCAGTTTACCCCCTCTCAGAATTAGGACCCCGCACCCGACCGAAGCTAAGGCCCTGAAAGGGATTGAGGTTGATAGCTATCTGCGAGCGGTAGACTTGGCCTCGTAAATCCAGTCGTCACCTTGGGGCCGCTTGGCTACCAAGGTAGGCATCATCGGGGGAATGAAGTCGAGCCGGCGTCGGCACTCACAGGTTGCCCACCCTATCGGGTCTAAGTCGGCGGCACATAGAACATAACGCAATTCTAATGAAAGGCGGCAACAAAAGATGCTGATCCGCGTTGCTGGTCAAAAGGCACCGCGATGTTCGGCAAAAACCTCTTGGTTCGCATGCTCGACCGCCGCGACACCCTGCCGCCGGACGAGATCGCGCTTATCGAGGCTCTTCCGGTCCGGCCGGTAACTTTCGGACCCGATGAGGAGATCGTCAGGGAGGGTTCCCGCCCCGCCGAAAGCTGTCTTGTCGCGAATGGTTTCGCAGTTCGAAACCAGGCTATTCGGGAAGGAAAGCGTCAAATAACGGCAATTCACGTGCCGGGAGACTTTGTCGATCTGCATAGTATCCTGCTAAAAGTGATGGATCACAGCGTGAGCGCCCTAGGGTCGTGCGATGTAGTTTTCATTCGACACAAAGACCTGCTCACAGCAATGGGTGGAAGTCCCCATCTCACCCGGATGCTCTGGCTTTCGACGACTATCGATGCCTCAATCCAACGAACTTGGATAACCTGCCTCGGGCGTCGCTCCGCCAAACAGCATCTCGCACATATAATTTGCGAGTTGTATGTCCGGTTGGAAATAGTTGGATTGGCCTCTGACCAGACGTTCGCGATTCCACTGACCCAGGCGGAATTGGGCGACGTGCTTGGTCTATCAGTAGTTCACGTGAACCGGACGCTGCAGGAGCTTCGAGCGAAGGACCTGGTTAGCTGGAAAGACAGGAGGATTGTTATCCTGGATTTCCAGCGATTGGCGTTACTGGCCGACTTTGATGCGACCTACCTAAACCTCTTTCATGAACCGCGGTGACCGCCTCGGCCAGGACGCGCCAGCGCGCCAATGCGCCATCAAGATTTCTCGCCAATTAAACAATGTGAATGAGCCTTCGCTCCGCATCGATTACTGCTGGGTTCAATAGGCACAGATGACGTCCAAGAAGGATTGCACATGCGTGAACTCGAAAACCTCATCGAACAGTATGTAAATATTCGGCGGCGGCGCCATAGTTTCATATCGACGGGGCTCGCCGTTAAGGCGCTCAAACAGATTGTTCCGGCATGTTCGGTCTCCGATTCCGACCTGGCGAACATGGTTGCTAATCGGGCAATAGACTACAACCTTCCGGTGCGCTTTGACCTTAATGCGAGCTAGGCGTGGTGCTTCATCGTATTAGCCTGACCATGAGCCTCGAAGTCCGATGCGCAGAGGCGCGGACCAATCTCCGCACGGCCGCCTAGGTCCGGCGTCTTGGCACACGGCGTGTGGGAATTTCCAAGAGAGTTCACCAGGCTCGCCGTTTGTTTCGGAATTGCTAATTTAGCTGGAAGTGATGGAACCTGTTTGCCCCCGGCAAGTTCGTTAGGCAATGGAGGAGATTGCCGCCATGAACAGTGTCATTTATCTCATCGGCCTTGTCGTCGTCGTGCTTGCGATCCTCTCCTTCCTCGGATTCCATTAGGAGATACCATGCAGCGCGAAGACGATCAGGGCCGTAAGCCGGCCGATTTCGAGACAGCCAAAAGCGAACTGTCCGAGCGGTTCCAGCAGGAAACGCAGACCGCGACAGAGGCGCTACACGACGCTCGCGATGAACTCACCAGGAAGGCGGGCGACTACGCCGCGGAAGCGAAGCAGGCGTTGTTCGACAAGGCCGAGGGAACACAGCGCGATATCAGCTCCAATCTAAAGGCCTTTAGCGGAGCGTTGCGAGCAGCGAGCGAGCATCTGGCCAATAATGATCAACGGACCGCTTCGAAGTTCACCCTCGATGCCGCCGGCGCCCTTGAACGCCTTTCATCTTCGTTGAAGGACAAACCATTCGAAGATGTTCTTGGCGAGATGCGGTCGTTCGGCCGCGAAAACTCAGGGGCGCTGATCGCCGGCTCAGTATTGGCAGGCTTGGCGCTGGGGCGGTTTATCAAGAGCTCGCCACCATCTGCCCGGACCGAGAGTCGATCGCAAACAGGCGGGGATTCAGAACCGGCCTCGAACTCGGATGAGCCCGCTACGCGATCGGCCGAGGCACCTGACACGACGCCGGCCCGCTCCAACCAGCACGATGACTTGGCCAGCGATGATCTGGCCGGAGACGACTGGGCCGGCGCAAGCCTGGAGCAGAACCCATGACCAACAATCAGGAAAGTCGCGGCCTCGCAACCCTCGTCAGCGATCTGGCACAGCAGGTCACAGCCCTGCTTCAAACCGAGAGTAGGCTGTTGCGGGCCGAAATGTCGGAAAAAATCAGCAAGGCCGGCGCAGGCGCCGCCGAGGTTCTGGCCGGCGCCATATGCCTTCTCGCGGCCTTGATGGTGCTTTTGCAAGCACTGGTAATCGCCCTGGCGAGTGCCGGCCTTGGAGCGGGATGGTCCTCGCTGCTGGTCGGGATCGTCGTCGCGATACTGGGAGTCATTCTCTTGCGCTCTGGCACGAAAAGCATGGCTCCTTCCGAGCTGACGCCCGATCGCACGCAAGACCAACTCAAGCGCGACGCGCGCGTGATCAAGGATCAAATAAGATGAGCGACAAATCCGCAGCCGAGCTTGAACGCGATGCCGACATCGCCCGGGCCAAAGTAGCAGACACCGCAGATTCGATCCGCAGCAAGATGACACCGGGTCAATTGATCGACGAATTTACCGGAATGTTCGCCGGCGGCGAGGGATCCGCCATGCTTGGCAACCTCAAGTCGCAAATCAGGGACAACCCGTTGCCATTGACGTTGATTGGAGCCGGCCTGGCCTGGCTGATGCTCGGCGGTGGCACGTCGGCAACCAGCTCAGCTGCCGCCGCGTATCGGACAGGCACCGCTCCTGACGCTTTCTCCAACCTGCGCAGCGATGATTTCAGCCGGGGCAACGAAGAGTCCGGGATCGGGGCGATGCTCTCCGATACCGCCGGTTCGGTTACATCGGCGGCAAGCGGCGCGGCCGAAGCTGCAGCAAACGCTGCAACGGCCGCCAAGGAGAGGATGACAAAAACCGCCGAACAGCTCGGCTCAAGCGCCAGCGAGATAGCGGCTCGGACGCGCCAATCGGCACAAGACCTCTTCGAGCGCGAACCGCTGGCTATCGCCGCGTTCGGCCTTGCGCTGGGCACGGCAATCGGGGTGATGCTGCCCCACACAACCACAGAGGACGAGCAACTTGGCGCCTACCGCGACAAAATTCGCGACAGTGCGGAGGAGTTTCTCGAAACGGGACTGGAGCAAGCAAAGCAAGTTGCCGCCGAGGCCTACGAAACGGTCAAGGAAGAGGCCGACCGGCAAGGCTCGGGTGGAGATGCCGACACGTTAGCTGGCAAGGTCGGCAAAGTTGTGGAATCGACCGCAAAGCGAACCGAGGAAGCCATTCGCGATCGTTTGCCGGGGTCGCCGGACGGGTCTTCTACAAGCTCATAGCAACGCCACCAAGCTGAATGACGGGCCGGGTCGATAGGATGTCATCCGGCATCATCGCCGGTTGCATTGGAAATGATTGCGGATGTGGTCATTGATGTAGCGGCCCTCTGGCGAAGGGCATATCGGAACGCGGCAAGGTCTCCGGCGGCCACGCACTCAAACGCGTATCGTTTCCAGGTGAAGCCATCGGACGTGCCAGTTTCACAAAGAGACGATGCCGGATGCAACGCTTGTCGCGAAAATCCTGACTATCCGACTACTTTGGCGACGGCTCACCATCCACCAGCGGACTTCCTCGATCGAACTCTTTTCCCGCAGCTGATGTTCAATGGATCTGGAACTCCCGACCCGGTCCCTTTCCGACATCCATTGAACATCAGCTGCGGGATCTCGAAGGTCCACAAGTGCTCTGCGACTTTCCTCAGGAATAGCCTGCGAGAGCAGGTCTGCTGGCCAATCCATTTTTGCTACCGAGCAAGCCCGTCGACGGTGTGGGCGATCTCGTTCTTGAACTCGACTTTCGTGCCCGGCTGCACGATGGAGCCGAGGTCTTCGGCATCCCAATTGGTCAGTCGGATGCAGCCGTGCGAGAAGGTCGTGCCGATCTTGCCTGGTTCGGGCGTGCCATGGATGCCGTAGCTTTCGATGGAGAGATCGATCCAGACCGTTCCCACCGGATTGTTCGGCCCGGCAGCGATGGTGAACGGCCGCTTGGTCTTGACCCCCTTGAAAGCGAGATCCGGATCGTAGTGATAGGTGGGGTTGCGCACCACGCGCTTGACCTCCGCCATGCCGCTTGGCGCGGGGTTTTCATCGCTCCCGATCGAGGCGGGGTAGACTGCGAGCCATTTGCCGGAAGGATCGAGCACGCGCACCAGGCGAGCCCCTTTGTCGACCTCGATGCCGGCAATGCCGGCGGGAGGTTCGCCCCGGCCAACATCAGGCACCACCAAGGTCGTGCCGGGCTTCCTGAAGCCGACGCCCGGATTGAGCATCCTGAGCAGCTGTTCGCTGACATGGAAGCGCTCCGCCAGCTCCTCCACCGCGTTGCGATAGCCGAGCCGCCGCAGACGGGCCATCCTCTCCATGCGAGCCGGAATACGCCTGGTGAAGGGTCCGCGCACATCCTTGCGCGTCACCTCATAGGTGACCAGCACCGGGTCGGCGGAGGTTGCCGTGAGCTTGCTCCAGGTTTCCGGAGTGAGCTTGCCATTGGATGGGAGGCCGTTCGCCTGCTGAAAAGCGCCGAGTGCCTTGGTGAGGTTCTCTGAAAGGCGACCGTCGATCAGCCCCGGCGAGAAGCGGGCGCGATCCAAAAGAATCTGCGCCTTCAGCACCGTCGGATCGACGTCCTTCGGTTCGCCGGCGGCGAATTGGGCCTGATTGACGGTGGCTAGATCCAGTTCGGCCGAGCGCGCCCCGCCGCATGCCAGGGCAAGCATCGCGGCCAAGACGAGGAGGAGCCTGATCATCGATAGCCTCCCTGGGACCTGCAACAGGAGCCCGCTTCTATGACGCGGCACGGCCCTGTGTGGTTCCTTCGCTCGGGCAATATTCTGAATTGAAGCGATTGGCCGAAGAGCCGTGTAGCTGCGACGGCTATGCAATGGATTGCTTGATTTAACGCCGTCAGCCCGCCTCTCTCAGCCCACCTCTCTCAAAATGAAGTCGTGCAGCATCTTGGCTGCCGGCGACAGCACGCGATTTTTTACGGTGATCAGACTGTAAGGCCTGACCTCGATGTCGAATTCGGTCTGGACGACGTCGATGGCGCCGGCCAGCCCCTCGGGGTTCTGGATGAATTTCGCCACCTGGATCGATACCGGCGCGATGGCGTCCGACTGAGCGACCATGACCAGGGTGAGCAGCAGCGAGCTGGTGTTGAGGATGCGGTCCGGCAGCGCGATGTTGCGGTTCAGGAAATTACTTTCCATCGCCTGGCGCAGCGGCGAGCCGCCCGACTGGAAAACCCAGTCGTAGGCGGCGGTCTCCTCCAGCCGCACCGCCTTGCCCTTGGCCAGCGGGTGGCCGCGGCGCACGATCAGGCAGGCTTTTTCAACGCCGATGACGCGGGCTTCGAACAGCCGTGGATTGAGGTCGTCGGGGATGCGCGCGATGATGAAATCGTGACGTGTGGCGATCAGCTCGCGCGCCAGCACATTGGAGGTCTCGACCTGCATGGTGATCTCGATACGCGGATAGATGCGCCGGATTTCGCGGATCGCCGGCACGGCGAGCTCGATCGCAGGGGCCGTCACCGCGCCGAGGAACACCGAGCCGCCCTTGCCCGCCTTGAGCTCGGAGATCTCGCGGTCGACTTCACGCATCTCGAGCAGGATCGAACGCGCGCGCCTCGCCAACGCCTTGCCATAGGGCGTCAGCGTGATGCCGCGCGGCAGCCTCTCGCACAGCTTGACGTCGAGCACCGCCTCCATCTCGGCGATCATGCGCGAGGCGGCGGGCTGCGAAATGTTCATGACCTGGGCTGCCGCGCTGACCCGGCCATGGTCATCGAGGGCTGCGATCATGCGCATGTGGCGCAGACTGAGGCCGCTGCGCAGCAGGGTCTCACTCCTGCCGGGACTTTCGCCATAACCATCTGAAAGTCCACCAGGATCCCGTAGCGCCGCCATGATCTCCGTTTGCTCCTCGCTCGCCGCCGGCCGGCAATCCGGCCAGGTCGTTTGTCCACTTTCAGTATATCAGTTTGGGTATAGCAACCACCAAAGATCGCATTTGACAGTTATGGCAAAGAGCCACACCCTTTGCGCGTCCTGAGGCTTGACCGTCGCCAGCGAGAAAAATCGCATCGACCGGAACCAGAGTCTCAGGGCCGATTGGGAGGATACCGGAGATCGATATGACGGCAGCGGCGCGTTTTGGCGCTCCTGCACGATCGCGCGGCCCACGAAACCCAGGGTGCGCGTCCATCAACCAGGGAGAGTTAATGTGAAGATTATCAAGACACTGGCCGCCGTCGCGGCCCTTAGCATCGCGGCCATGACGGTCCCGGCGCAGGCAGGCGAAGGCCTCGTCGGCGTGCTGATGCCCACCAAGACCTCGCAGCGCTGGATCAACGACGGCGACGCCGTCAAGTCTCAGCTCGAGGCTCTGGGCTACACTGTCGACCTGCAATACGCGCAGGACGATATCCCCAATCAGCTCAGCCAGTTGGAAAACGAGATCACCAAGGGCCCGAAGGCGCTGATCATCGCCTCGATCGACGGCACCACGATGTCGGACGCGTTGCAGAAGGCGGCTGACGCCGGCGTCGTCGTCGTCGCTTATGACCGACTGATCAAGAAGACGCCGAATGTCGACTACTACACCACGTTCGACAATTTCGGCGTCGGCGTCATCCAGGCCAAATCGCTGCTCAAGGGCCTCGGCTATCCCGAGAACAAGGGTCCGTTCAACATCGAGCTGTTCGGCGGTTCGCCGGACGACAACAACGCCTTCTTCTTCTACAACGGCGCGATGTCCGTTCTCCAGCCGCTGATCGACGACAAGACCCTGGTCGTGAAGTCCGGCCAGATGGGCATGGACAAGGTCGGCACGCTCCGCTGGCTGGCAGCGACCGCCCAAGCCCGCATGGACAATCTGCTCTCCGCCAACTACTCGGATGGCAGCCGCGTCGATGGCGTGCTCTCGCCGTATGACGGCCTCTCGCGCGGCATCATCGCCTCGCTGCGCGCGGTCGGTTACGGCACGGCCGATCAGCCCTGGCCAATCGTCACCGGTCAGGACGCCGAGACCGCTTCGGTCAAGGCGATCATCGCCGGCGAGCAGTACTCGACCGTGTTCAAGGACACCCGCGAACTCGCCAAGGCGACGGTCGAGCTCGTCGACAAGGTGCTCTCGGGCGGCAAGCCGGAAGGCCTCGACACCACGACCTACAACAACGACGTCAAGGTCGTCCCCTCGATCCTGCTGACGCCGCATGAGGTCGACAAGTCGAACTACCAGGCGCTGGTGGTCGACTCCGGCTACATCAAGGCCGAAGAGCTGAAGTAATCGCGGTTACAAAGTCTGGGGTCCTGCGCAGGCAGGGCCCCTTTTCGTTGGCGAGCCAGCCCGGTATTGTTTGCGGACCTCGCAGGAGTGGTATTCTCAATGGCATCGACGATTTTGGAGATGCGCGACATCACCAAGACGTTTCCCGGCGTCAAGGCGCTGTCGAACGTCAAGCTCATGGTCGAGGAAGGCGAGATCCATGCCGTGGTCGGCGAGAACGGCGCCGGCAAGTCGACGCTGATGAAGGTGCTGTCGGGCGTGTATCCGTCCGGCACCTATGACGGCCAGATCATCTACCGCGGCGATGAGTGCCATTTCAAAGGCATTCATGACAGCGAGCGCAAGGGTATCGTCATCATCCACCAGGAGCTTGCGCTGGTGCCGATGCTGTCGATCGCCGAAAACATTTTTCTCGGCAACGAGCACGCCAGATACGGCGTCATCGACTGGAACGCCAACGAGACGCGCACCAGCGCGCTGCTCAAGAAGGTCGGCCTCAAGGAAGACCCCAACACGCTGATCACCAATATCGGCGTTGGCAAGCAGCAGCTGGTCGAGATTGCCAAGGCGCTCAGCAAGGAGGTGAGGCTGCTCATCCTCGACGAGCCGACGGCGAGCCTGTCCGAAAAGGACAGCCAGGCGCTGCTCGACCTGCTGCTCGAATTCAAGCGGCAGGGCATCACTTCGATCCTGATCTCGCACAAGCTCAACGAGGTGAACCGGGTCGCCGACAAGGTCACCATCATCCGCGACGGGCGGACCATCGAGACGCTGGCCAAGGATGACATCTCGGAGGACCGCATCATCACCTCGATGGTCGGCCGCTCGCTCGACGACCGCTATCCGCCGCGCGAGCCGAAGATCGGCGAAACCGTGCTCGAAGTGAAGAACTGGTCGGTCTACCACCCCATCCATGCCGAACGGCAGGTCATCAAGGGCATCAATCTTAACGCCCGCAAAGGCGAGGTGGTCGGAATTGCCGGGCTCATGGGCGCCGGCCGGACCGAGTTTGCCATGAGCCTGTTCGGCCGCTCCTATGGCCGCCGCATCACCGGCGAGGTGTTCCTCAACGGCAAGCCGATCGACGTCTCGTCGGTGAGCAAGGCGGTGGAACACGGCATCGCCTACGTTACCGAGGACCGCAAGACCTACGGGCTCAACCTGATCGACCACATCAAGCACAACATCACGTTGGCCAATCTGCCCGGCGTCTCGCGCCACGGCGTGGTCGACGATTTGCGCGAGCTTTCGGTCGCCAATGAATACAAGGCAAAGACCAACATCCGCTCGTCCAGTGTCTACCAGATGACCGGCAATCTTTCCGGCGGCAATCAGCAGAAGGTGGTGCTGTCGAAATGGCTGTTCGCCAATCCGGAGGTGCTGATCCTCGACGAGCCGACCCGCGGCATCGACGTCGGCGCCAAATATGAAATCTATACGATCATCGCCCGCCTCGCCTCCGAGGGCAAGGCAATCATCGTCATCTCGTCGGAAATGCCCGAACTGCTCGGCATCACCGACCGCATCTACGTCATGAACGAAGGAC
This sequence comes from Mesorhizobium sp., assembly GCA_004020315.1. Classification (GTDB taxonomy): domain Bacteria; phylum Pseudomonadota; class Alphaproteobacteria; order Rhizobiales; family Rhizobiaceae; genus Mesorhizobium. The sequence goes on along the minus strand of SAQG01000017.1, from coordinate 91,064 downwards.
GCATCGTCGGCGAAATGGCGGCAAGCGACGCCAGCCAGGAAAAGATCATGCGCGCCATCGTCCGCGGAGAAGGAAAAGCATCATGAGCACCGAAAGCGCTCCCGGGCCGCAGACCGGCGTTGCCCAGGACCTACAACAAGGACCTCGCATTGCCGTCTCGGCGCTGGTCACCAACCTGCGCGAATACGGGTTGGTGCTGGCGTTGATCGCAATCATGGTGTTTTTCCAGTTCACCACGTCCGGAACGCTATTCAAGCCGGTGAACCTCAGCAACCTGGTTCAGCAGAACAGCTTCATTATCGTGATGGCGCTGGGCATGCTTCTGGTGATCGTTTCGGGTCATATCGATCTCAGCGTCGGATCCGTCGCCGGCTTCATCGGCGCGCTGGCGGCGATGATGATGGTCATCTGGCCGCTCGGCCCATTGAGCAATCCGCTGGTGGTGTCGATCATCTGCCTGATCGTCGGTGGGGCGATCGGCGCAGCACAAGGCTACTGGATCGCCTATCATCGAATACCGAGCTTTATCGTGACACTGGCGGGCATGCTGATCTTCCGCGGCATCTGCCAGGCGCTGCTGGGTGGCGGCTCTTCGGTGGGGCCGCTTCCAGTCGGCTTCAAGGCGCTCAGTTCCGGCTTCATTCCGGACCTGATCGGCCCATTGACCCTGATACCGCCGACCGTGAACGCCGCCGGCAAAACCATTGTCGGCAGCGGCCTGACGCTGCACATGACGACGCTCGTGATCGGCCTCGTTGCCGTGCTCGCTTATGCCTATTTCGGGCTCAAGGCACGGCGCACGCGCGAGCGTCATGGCTACGAAGCCGAGCCCTTCTCGCTGTTCGTGGTCAAGACCCTGGTGATCAGCGCGCTGGCGCTGTTTCTGGTTTACCAGTTCGCCACCTATAGGGGCCTGCCGATCGTCCTCATGGTGATGGGCGTGCTGATCGCGTTGTTCGTCTTCGTTACCAAACGCATGACGATCGGCCGCCGCATCTATGCAATGGGCGGTAATGCCAAGGCAGCGCAGCTATCGGGCATCAACACCGAGCGGCTGACGTTGATGGTGTTCATCAATATGGGCGTGCTGTCGGCACTCGGCGGCCTGATTATCGCGGCGCGCCTGGGACAGGCTGTGCCGGCGGCGGGCCTCGGCAGCGAGCTCGACGTTATCGCCGCGGTGTTCATTGGTGGCGCTTCGGCGATGGGCGGCGTCGGCCAGGTCATCGGCGCGGTGGTCGGCGGTTTCATCATGGGCGTCATGAACAACGGCATGTCGATCATGGGCGTCAACGTCGATTGGCAGCAGGTGGTCAAAGGCCTGGTGCTGCTCGGCGCCGTCGTCTTCGACGTCTACAACAAGAACAAGGCTTGAGAGGCAACCAGGAGGCATACGGGTCACATCGCGGCGATGCCGGGCGGCGCAAAGAAGTCCCCGGGACCTGATTCGCGAGCGCAAATCCGGACGAAGAATTTCACCCGCGGCGCGGACAGCGTCCGAGCCGCGCCGGGTTGGGTTTGCCAAGAAAGGCAGGCCAGGCCCGCAATTCAGAGAGGGTTACCATGCTGATCTCACAGATCCTCGACGACGCCGAGACCATCCGCGTCGTTGCCCGCAACGGCGGCAAGACCCGCGTCATCAACAGCGCCCGCAGCGTCTATTCGCTGGCGATGGAGGCCGCGCGCACAGGCACCGGACTTGTCGCCCTCATCGAGCGCAAGGGCTTCGGTGAAGCGGTCGACCTCGATGCTGCCTACAAGAAGGGGCGGCTGTTGTCGCCAATCAACCATCCCGACCCGGCGCATCTCCACCTCACCGGCACAGGGCTGACACATCTCGGCTCCGCCGCGACCCGCGATTCCATGCACAAGAAGCTCAGCACCGACGGCGAGGAGCAGCTCACCGATTCCATGAAGATGTTCCGCATGGGGCTGGAGGGCGGCAAACCGGCCAGGGGCCAGACCGGCGTGCAGCCGGAATGGTTCTACAAGGGCAACGGCACCATGGCGGTGGCGCCCGGTGCGGCGCTTCTGTCGCCTGCCTTCGCCCAGGATGCCGGCGAGGAGCCGGAAGTCGCCGGCATCTATGTCATCGGCGACGACGGCGTCCCGTTCCGCGTCGGCTTCACGCTGTCGAATGAGTTTTCCGACCACGTCACCGAGCGCGTGAATTATCTTTTCCTCGCGCATTCCAAGCTGCGCAACGCCTCGTTCGGGCCGGAGATCCTGATCGGCGACCTGCCGTCCGACGTCAGGGGTTCCTCGCGCATCCTCCGTGACGGCGAGCTGCTGTGGGAGAAGCCGTTCCTGTCGGGCGAGGCGAACATGTCGCATACCATCGCCAATCTCGAACACCACCACTTCAAATATTCGGCCTTCCGCCAGCCGGGTGACGTTCACGTGCATATGTTCGGCACGGCGACGCTGTCCTTCGCCGACGGCATCAGGACCGAGGCCGGCGACGTCTTCGAGATCGAGGCCAAGGATTTCGGCCTGCCGCTGCGCAACCCGCTCGAAATCGAGCAGCCGGTGAAGGTAACTGTGAAGGCGCTTTGAACGGGTTACAACAGCCCGATCTCCCCACAAGGGGGAGATCGGCAGCTTAGATCTCAATAAATATCGAAGTCGAAATATTTGGCCTGGATCTTCTTGTAGGTGCCATCGGCGACGATCGCATCGATGGCGGCGTTGAGCTTTTCGCGCAGCTCATTGTCTTCCTTGCGCACGGCGATACCGGCTTCCGTCTCCGTGCCCTTGACGTCGCCGACCATCTTGCAGCAGCCCTCGCTCGACTTCTTCATCCAGTCCATCAGCACGAATTTGTCTGAAAGGACGGCATCGAGACGGCCGTTCATCAGGTCGGCGACCGCTTCCTCCTGGGTCGGATAGAGCTTCGCCTCGGCGCCGGCCTTGCCATAGACATCCTGGGCATAGTCGGCCTGGGTGGTCGAAGCCTGCGCGCCGACTGTCTTGCCGGCGAGTGCCGCAGGTTCGGTCGAGGCAATATCGCTGTCCTTCAAGGCCACCAGCGAAAGCGGCGTCGTATAGTATTTGTCGGTGAAGGAGACCTGCTTCTTGCGCTCCTCGGTAATGCTCATAGACGCGATGATGGCGTCGAACTTTCTGGCCTGGAGCGCCGGGATCATGCCGTCCCAGTCCTGCGTGACAAGTTCGCATTCGACCTTCATCTGAGCGCAAAGCGCATTGGCGATGTCGATGTCGAAGCCGACGAGCTTGCCATCCGCGGTGATGGTGTTGAACGGCGGATAGGCGCCTTCGGTGGCGATCTTCAACTTTTCCTGTGCTTGCGCCGACAAGGACCCGACCGCCATCACCAGCATCGCAGCTGTTGCTGCCGATGCGATCCATCTTGAAATCTGCATTTTCTTGTTCCCTTGGTTCCAACCACCTTGACGGTTGGGCACAACCAAGCACGACCCGCAGGGTTCAGGCAAGTACGGTCTGATCGTGATGAGCGATCAGCGCGCCGCGCGGAAATGCTTGGACAGTTTCAGGCCTTGTGCCTGATAGTTCGAGCCAAGATCTGTGCCGTAGAGCGCCTGCGGCCGCTTCAGCATGTGCTCGTAGACCAGCCGTCCGACGATCTGGCCGTGGTCGAGGATGAACGGCACTTCGTGGCTGCGCACTTCGAGCACCGCCCGGCTGCCGGTGCCGCCAGCCGCCGAATGGCCGAAGCCCGGATCGAAGAAACCGGCATAGTGGACACGGAATTCGCCGACCAGCGGATCGAAGGGCGTCATCTCGGCGGCATAGAGCGGCGGCACATGCACCGCCTCCTGGCTGACGAGGATATAGAATTCATCGGGATCGAGCACCAATTCGCCGGCGCCGCTCTTGTAGAGCGGCTCCCAGAAATCGACGACATCCTGCGCGGCGCGCTTGTCGACATCGACCAGGCCGGTGTGGTGCTTGCCGCGGTAGCCGACCAGCCCGTCCTTGTCGCCATCGAGGTCGATCGACAGCGCGATGCCGCCGCCGGAAATGTTCGGCGGCTCGGTGGCGACGAGCGTCTCGGCACGGTGCAATTCGTGCAGCTCGCTTTCCGACAAAAGCGCATTGCCGGTGCGGAACCTGATCTGCGACAGCCGCGAGCCAGCGCGGACGACGATCGGAAAGGTGCGCGGGCTGACTTCCAGATAGAGCGGGCCGTTGTAGCCGGCGGCGATCTTGTCGAACTCGTGGCCGCGATCGGTCATCACGCGGGTGAAAATGTCGAGCCGTCCGGTCGAGCTCTTCGGGTTGGCCGAGGCGGAAATGTTCGCCGGAAGCGCCAGGCTTTCGAACAGCGGCACGATGTAGACGCAGCCCGTCTCCAGCACCGCACCATCGGCGAGGCTGATTTCGTGCAGCTTCAGGCGGTCGAGTTTTTCAGCGACCCTGTGGTTGGGGCCGGGCAGGAAGGAGGCGCGCACCCGCCAGGCCTTGTCGCCGAGCCTGAGGTCAAGGCTGGCTGGCTGGATCTGGTCGGCATCGAGCGCGCGCGGCGACTTCAGCGCGCCCGACTGGAACAGCGCGGAAATATCCTGATCGGGAAGAATGCCTGTCTGCCGCAAAGTCTGCTCCGCTCGAAGGCCGGGCGTGGTGTCGTTTTGTTGCAAGTTCTTGCCGCGGAACCTGCTGGTACAAACCTCTTAATCATGCCGCCAATTGACGCAAGCGCGGCGCAGGTCTAAAGGGTCGTTATCCCGTGGTGATTTGGCCGGTCGGCTTGCAGCCACGTTAAACAAGTCGCTAAAGGACCGTCGGGCCGAAAGGCCGTATGGACCGGTTGCGACTTTCGCGGCCGGTTTTTTTGTGTTTGGACCTTTTTGGTGTTTGGAACAAGGTGATGACGAGCAACAAGCGCAACTGGAAGCCTCAGACCGCACTCGTGCATGCGGGAACGCTGCGTTCCAGCTTCGGCGAGACCTCCGAGGCGATGTATCTCACGCAAGGCTATGTCTATGACACGGCGCAGGCGGCGGAAGCCCGCTTCAAGGGCGAGGAACCGGGCTTCATCTATTCGCGCTATGCCAATCCGACGGTCGACATGTTCGAGAAGCGCATGTGTGCGCTGGAAGGCGCCGAAGATGCCCGCGCCACGGCATCCGGCATGGCGGCGGTGACGGCGGCGTTGCTGTGCAGTGCCCGGGCGGGCGACCATATCGTGGCGGCGCGCGCGCTGTTCGGCTCCTGCCGCTGGGTGGTCGAGACGCTGGCGCCGAAATACGGCATTGAGGCAACGCTGGTCGACGGCACCGACATCGCCAATTGGGAACAGGCGGTCAGGCCCAACACCAAGCTGTTCTTCCTTGAAAGCCCGACCAATCCAACGCTGGAAGTCGTCGACATCGCAGCCGTTGCCTCGCTTGCCAATTCGATCGGCGCGCGGCTGATCGTCGACAACGTCTTTGCCACGCCCTTGCAGCAGAAGCCGTTGCAGCTCGGCGCCCACATCGTCGTCTATTCGGCGACCAAGCACATCGACGGCCAGGGGCGCTGCCTTGGCGGCATCATCCTGTCGGACAAGAAGTGGATCGACGAGAATTTGCACGACTACTTCCGCCACACCGGTCCCAGCCTTTCGCCCTTCAACGCTTGGACGTTGCTGAAGGGCCTGGAGACGCTGCCGCTGCGCGTGCGCCAGCAGACGGAAAGTGCCGGCCGGATCGCTGACTTCCTCGCCGAGCGATCGGAAATTGTCCGCGTCATCTATCCCGGCCGCGCCGATCACCCGCAGGCGGCGATCGTCAAGAAGCAGATGTCAGGCGGCTCGACGCTGATCTGCCTCGACGTCAAGGGCGGCAAGCAGGCGGCCTTCGCCTTCCAGAATGCGCTCGATGTCGTGCTGATCTCCAACAATCTCGGCGATGCCAAGAGCCTGATCACCCATCCGGCGACGACGACGCACAAGAATCTGAGCGACGAGGCGCGTGCCGAACTCGGCATCGGGCCGGGCACGCTCAGGCTGTCCGTCGGCCTCGAGGACACCGACGACCTGCTCGAAGACATCGAGCAGGCACTGAAAGCCGCCAGATAGGGATATACGCACCAGGCGGCGGTGCTCTAATCGTCAAAGCAGGCGCGGTCAGGCGCCCGACGGGGTCTCTTCCAATTCCGCGACGGCGCTGGTGTGGATGGTAATCGTGTTGCCGCGCCAGTCGACGGCACCGCTGAGCCAGCCGCGCGCCCAGACAATCGGCAGGATGCAATCGCGCGCCATCATCGCCGGGATCATGCGCAGCGACAGGTGCCAGCCTTTGGCCGATGCGAGAGCGCATTCCGGGAGATAGGCGACTACCAGCACGGCGATGGCGGTTGCCGAAAGGCTGAAGCCGGCGCCGGCTGCCGCAACCAGCGCAAGCACCAGCGGCGGCGGCGCTCCGATCAGGATCTCGGGCGCGAAGAACAGTGGGAAGGTGACGCGACGCAGGCGTGCCCAGCGGGCCTGGCGCGACCAGATTTCGCCAAATGTGCGCAAACCGAGCGGCTGCTCGAAGGGCGAGGCGACGAGATTGACGCGTAATCCAAGCCCGTTGACCAGCTTGGTCGCGGCGGCATCCTCGGCAATCTCGGCGGCAAGCGCATGGATGCCGCCATTGGCGTCGAGCATGGGCTTGCTCCACAACATGCTCTTGCCCTGGGCAAAACCGAGGCCGAGCGCCTCGCCGGTATATTGCCAGCGCGCCTGCAGCGTGTTGAGGAAAGCGCATTCGACCTCCGCCCAGAACCCGTCCGGCCGCGAGCCGATTGGCGTCGAGCAGACAAGGCCGGTGTCCTGCCGCCACGCCGCCATCAGATGCTGGACATAGTCCCTCGGCATCAGGACGTTGGAATCGGCAAGGATGACCCAATGGTGGCGCGCGGCCTCCCAGCCCTTCACGCAATTGTTGAGTTTCGGATTGCCGCTGATGCGGTCGTCGCCGACGAGCAGCCGGGCCGGCACGGCCGGAAAGCGGGCGATCGCATCGGTAATCGGCCCGACCACCGGGTCGTCGGCATGGGTGACGCAGAAGATGAGTTCATAGTGCGGCCAGTCGAGAGAGAAGGCGCGCTCGAGCGTTTCCTCGGTAAACGGCTCGACGCCGCGCGACGGCACGACGATCGACACCGGCGGCGCCTTGCCGGCTGGCGGCGCGATCCTGCCGGGCCGCTTCAGCTTCAACGAAGCGAGCAGGATGCTGGCGAGATTGACAAGAAGCAGAGCTGTGGAAAGCAAGGCGGCTGTGACTGTCAATTCCATCGATATCTGGTCACTCCAGAAAAAACCGGCCGCATGAAAGCCGTTTTCAACAGTTCGACAGAATGCTGAGTCGCCCGGCCCTGCACACCATCATTATCGTGTGTCACTTAAATGACATTGTTCTTCGGCACCTGCGCTCAACGGATTCGGGCAACGATGGGAAGCACCCCGTTGACCAAACTGCGGAGAGCGTCGAATGTTCCGTCTGCATATTGTGGAGTAATTTATGTACAGCGCCGTCACGCGCAACATCGAAGTACAGGTCAGGCCGTTCTATCTGGAAGATCGCTCCGACCCGTCGGAGAACCGCTATGTCTGGGGCTACCAGGTGACCATCGACAACCAGTCGGATGAATTCGTGCAGCTTCTGTCACGCTATTGGCACATCACCGACGGCACCGGCCGGGTCGAGGAAGTGCGCGGCCCCGGCGTTGTCGGCGACCAGCCCGAACTCAACCCCGGCGACAGTTATCAATATACATCCGGGTGCCCGCTCTCGACGCCGTCCGGCATCATGGTCGGCCACTACACGATGCGCAACAAGCGGGGTGAGACGTTCGACGTCGCCATCCCCGCCTTTTCGCTCGACCTGCCGGGCACGCGGCGCACCGTCAACTGACAGCTAGAGTCTGACCATCCCGCTAGAATCGGGATAGGGCGCTATCTCGTAGACCGTGACCTTTTCCGAAACCGAAGGTCAGCGTAGCGAAAAACCTGTTTCCACTTTTCGGACCTTCGGTTCGGGATCATGGTCTACTGCGTCGCAGCAAATTCCGCCGGGTCGAAGTCATATTGCTTCGAGCAGAATTCGCAGGCGACGTGAATGCCGCCATCCTCGGTGCTGTCCCTGATCTCGTCGGCGGAGAAGCCTTCGAGAATGCCGCGAATCTTCTCCCTGGAGCATGAGCACTGGTCGGCTACCGGTACGCCGCCGAAGACACGGACGCCGTGCTCGTGGAACAGCCGGTAAAGCAACCGCTCGGCGCCGATCGTCGGGTCGATCAGTTCTGTCGGTTCGATGGTGCCAAGCAACGCCAGCAGTTCCTGCCAGGAATTGTCGGTCGGATCATGGATTTCCTCGCGCGGATCGCCGTCGCCCCCCGGAAGATCGGGCACGCGCATGCGTTCCGGCGATTGCGGCAGAAACTGCGCCAGGATGCCACCGGCGCGCCATTGCTCGCGGGCACCGCCGATGCCGGGGGTCAAAAGCTTGGCCACCGAAAGCCTGAGATCGGTCGGGATCTGTTCCGACTGCCGAAAATAGGTGCGCGCGGCCTCCTCCAGCGTCTCGCCATCGAGCTGAACGATGCCTTGATAACGCTGCGTGTGGGCGCCCTGATCGATGGTCAGTGCCAGGACACCGCTGCCGAGCAGCACCTGCGGCGAGGTCTCGCCGGCAGACGTCAGAGCCTCCAGCCGATCGGCGTCGAAGCGCGCATAGGCGCGCAGCGCATGCGGCGTGGAAAAATCCGCCACCAGCATATCGACCGGCCCGTCGGTGCGGGTTTGCAGGATGAACTTGCCTTCGAATTTGAGCGAGGTGCCGAGCAGCACCGTCAGCACGCAGGCCTCCGCCAGCAGGCGGGCGACCGGCTCGGGGTAGTCATGACGGCTGAGGATCGCGTCGAGCATCGGCCCGAGCTGGACGGTGCGGCCGCGCACGTCGAGCGGGCCGACCTCGAAGGGCACGACATGATCGTCGCCGGCGTAGCCGAATTCGCCGAGTTTGGGTTGATGTTCAGCCAATTGATGAGTTTCCAACATGACAAAGCTCCGGGGCGCGGCCATGCCGCCCTCCGGGGCGCATGCGTCGAAACGCGCTCGATTTGCGTGATGCGGCTGAGATAGGCATCACGCCCTCGCGGATCAAGGCGGCCGGGATCAAGGCGGCCCGGATCACGGCGGCCCGGATCAAGCGCCGAGACACCAGGCCAAAACCGCCTTCTGGGCGTGGAGCCGGTTTTCGGCCTCGTCGAACACCACCGAATGCGGCCCGTCGATGACCTCGTCGGTGACCTCCTCGCCGCGATGCGCCGGCAGGCAGTGCATGAACAATGCATCGGGCTTTGCCTTCGCCATCAATGTCGCATTGACCTGATAGGGTGAGAAGACATTGTGGCCGCGGGCACGGTGCTCCTGGCCCATCGACACCCAGCAATCGGTGACGACGCAGTCGGCCTCGTGGACGGCCTCCTCGGGCGAGCGGGTGAAGTTCAACTTGCCGCCATGCGCCCTCGACCAGTCGACATGCTTCTGCGCCGGCTCGCTGCCTTCCGGCACGGCGATGTTGAGGTTGAAGCGGAACCGTGCCGAGGCTTCCAGCAGGGAATGCAGCACATTGTTGCCGTCGCCGGTCCAGGCGATGGTCTTGCCGGCAACCGGACCGCGATGCTCCTCGAAGGTCATGATGTCGGCCATCAGCTGGCAGGGATGGGTATCGTCGGTCAGCCCGTTGATGACAGGAATGGTGGCGTTCTCGGTCAACTCCAGCAACCGGTCATGTGATGTGGTGCGGATCATGATCGCATCGACATAGCGCGACAGCACCTTGGCCGTGTCGGCGATGGTTTCGGAGCGGCCGAGCTGCATCTCGGCGCCGGTCAGCATGATGGTCTCGCCGCCGAGCTGGCGCATGCCGACGTCGAAAGACACGCGCGTGCGCGTCGACGGCTTGTCGAAGATCATCGCCAGCACCTTGCCTTCGAGCGGTTTTGTCCGCTCGCCAGCCTTGAGCCTTGCCTTTCGCGCGACGGCATCGTCCAGCATGAAGCGCAGATCGCCCTCGGAAACGGCGGAAAGATCGGTGAAATGGCGAAGGCTCATTTGGGTCTTCCGACTGTTACTTCGCGGCAGCCGCGGCGATGGCATCCGACAGGCCTCGGGCGCCGGCGCGGATGCGGTCGAGCGCTTCATGGATCTCGGCGTCAGTGACGGTGAGCGGCGGCAGCAGGCGAAGGACGTTGTCGCCAGCCGGAACGGCCAGCAGATGCTGGTCGCGCAACGCCATGTTCACCTTGGTGTTGGGCGCGGCGCATTTCAGGCCGAGCATCAGGCCGATGCCTCTGATGTCTTCGATGACATCAGGAAATTCGTCGGCGACACCCGCCAGCCCCTGCTTCAGCAGCAACGCCTTGCGCTGCACATCCTCCAGAAAACCGTCTTCCAGCACGACGTCGAGCACGGCGTTGCCGACCGCCATCGCCAGCGGATTGCCGCCGAAAGTGGTGCCGTGCACGCCAGCGGTCATGCCGACGGCCGCCTCGTCGGTGGCGAGGCAGGCGCCCATCGGGAAGCCGCCGCCGATGCCCTTGGCGACCGCCATGATGTCGGGCGTGACGCCAGCCCATTCATGCGCGAACAGCTTTCCGGTGCGGCCGATGCCGCACTGGACCTCGTCGAAGATCAGCAGCAGACCATGCTGTTCGCAGAGCTGCCTCAGCCGCTTCAGCGACTGCGTCGGCACCGGGCGGATACCGCCCTCGCCCTGCACCGGCTCGATCAGTATCGCGGCGGTCTCGGGCGTGATCGCCTTTTCGGCGGCGTCGATGTCGTTGAAGCCGACTTGGTCGAAACCTTCGACCTTGGGCCCGAAACCTTCCAGGTATTTATACTGACCGCCGGCGGCGATGGTCGCCAGCGTGCGGCCATGAAAGGCGCCTTCGAAGGTGACGATGCGAAAGCGCTCGGGATGGCCTTTGACGAAATGGTAGCGCCGCGCCGTCTTGATGGCGCACTCCAGCGCCTCGGCACCGGAATTGGTGAAGAACACCTTGTCGGCGAAGGTGGCGTCGGCCAGCCGCTCGCCCAGACGGCTCTGCCCTGGAATCTCGTAGAGGTTGGAGACATGCCAGAGCTTGGCCGCCTGCTCGGTGAGTGCCGAGACCAGATGCGGATGGCTATGGCCAAGCGAATTCACGGCAACGCCGCCGCCAAAATCGAGATATCGCTCGCCCTTGTCGGTGACCAGCCAAGTGCCTTCCCCATGGTCGAAGGCCAGGGGTGCGCGGATAAAGGTCTCGAAAAGCGCCGAACCGCTCATTATATGCGTCTCCGGAACCGGAAAATCAAAAAGCCGCCAAAGCGGCGGCCTTTGCGGCTTATCGTGTTTTTCGGCCATGAAGTCAACGAAAACGTCGCGCAAGGACGCGCGGCAAGCTCTCCAGCGAGACGCCGGCTCATAAGCGACCGGGCAAGTTGGGGAAAACCGAAAAAACCGATTCGTGTTGGCCCTCGGACTCTTGTCACCGAGTCAGCGCATAAGGTAATTGTAGGTCGAGAAATAACTAGATTTCGTGCGGCGGACCTAATCACCCGATATATGTGGTGTCTGCCCGGCGGAAGCCGGATCGTGGAGGGATTCCGATCGCCGCACATTTCAGCAGGAGCGCGGTCTCATGAATTGGACTGACGAGCGGGTCGAACTTCTTAGAAAACTGTGGTCGGAGGGACTGAGCGCCAGCCAGATCGCTGCACAGCTCGGGGGCGTCAGCCGCAATGCCGTCATCGGCAAGGTGCATCGGCTGAAACTGTCGGGCCGCGGACGCTCGACCGCCACGCCGGCACGCCAGAAGAAGAGCGTGCAGGGATCGACCGTCCAGAAATCGGTGTCGCGGGCGGCAAGCACTGCGCGGCATATCACCACGTCGATCGGCGCAACTGCGTTGCAGGCGCAATTCGACGCCGTACCGATGACGCGTCATTACGTCCGCCCGGTCGAGAACGTCGTCGTTCCGATCTCGCGGCATCTGCAACTCGTCGAGTTGACCGAGCGGACATGCAAATGGCCGAATGGCGATCCGCTTTCGGAAGAGTTCCATTTCTGCGGCAACGACGCGGCCGAAACCGGACCCTATTGCAAGTACCACGCCCGCATTGCGTTTCAGCCCGCTTCGGACCGGCGGCGCAGCCGGTGAGCGAATAGCGAATAGAAGTAGCTTGATCCCTGCGCATCAGGAGCAAGCAGTTCTTCGCTATTGGCTACTACCTATTCGCTCCCTTTCGAGATCACTTCGAGGATTGCGCTCCCGGGAGAACAATCTTGTCTGTCTTGTCGCCCTTCGGCCGCTCGGCCGGCATCTGGTCGCCGGTGACAATGTAGTAGATCGTCTCGGCGATATTGGTGGCGTGGTCGCCGATCCGCTCGATGTTCTTGGCGCAGAACAGCAGGTGCGTGCAGGGCGTGATGTTGCGCGGATCTTCCATCATGTAGGTCAGCAACTCGCGAAACAGCGAGGTGTATACGGCGTCGATCTGGTCGTCGCGGTCGCGCACGAAGCCGATCTTTTCCACCGAGCGCGACGCGTAGACGTCGAGCACTTCCTTGAGCTGCGTCAACGCCAGGTCGGCCAAGGCCTCGATGCCGCGGAACAGGCTGGTCGGCTGGCGCCCTTCTATGACGGCAACCACGCGCTTGGCGACGTTCTTGCCGAGGTCGCCGACCCGTTCGAGATCCGCCGAGATGCGGATCGCGCCGACAATCTCACGCAAATCTGTCGCCATCGGCTGGCGCTTGGCGATGATGATGATCGCCTTATCGTCGATCTCGCGCTGCCCTTCGTCCAGAACGGCATCGTCGCGGATGACCTTCTGGGCAAGGCCGGGGTCGGCGTTGACCAGGGCCGCAATCGCCTGTTCGACCATGCGTTCGGCATGCCCGCCCATCGCGGCGATGCGCTTCGACAGATATTTCAGCTCCTCGTCATAGGCGCTGACGATGTGCACGGACTGCATGGAGATGCCTTCCCGGGGTCTTCTGGTCCGAGGCGTTTCCTCGAATCCCCGCTGATACGCTAGCCGGATGACAGAAAAAAGAAACCGTTAGAGCGACGTGCTTCCACTTGAACACAGAGTACGCTCCAAGTCCCTTTTCCACGCATCCGGCTATCCTAAAATCTTCCGGTTTTCGGGCCGGCGCGTTCTTAGATAGTGACGCGTCACTGCGCAGGCAAATGCACCGTGAAAGCTGCGCCCTTGCCGACCTCCGACTTGATCGAGAGCCTAGCGTTGTGGCGCGTCAGGATATGCTTGACGATGGACAGGCCAAGGCCTGTGCCCTTCTGGGTCCGGCTGTTTTCGACATCGACGCGATAGAAGCGTTCGGTGATGCGCGGGATGTGCTCCTCGGGAATGCCGGGACCGAAGTCCCGGATGGTGACGTCGATGCCCGGTTCGGGACCGTCATCGCTGTGAGCAATCGTCACCACGACACGTCCACCCGATTGTCCGTATTTGCAGGCGTTTTCCAGCAGATTCTCGAAAACCTGGAAAAGTTCGTCGCGATCCCCTGGCACATCGAGTGGTCCTTCCGCGAAATCCCGCTCGATGGCAACGCCGTTTTCCCTGGCAAGCGGCCCTAGCGAGTCGATGACGCTGTCGAGGGTCTGGCGGAGATCGACCTCGGTTCCCGGCTTCAGATAGGGTTTCATCTCCAGCCGCGACAGCGACAGCAGGTCGTCGATCAGGCGCGCCATGCGGCCGGTCTGGTTCTGCATGATCTGCAGGAACTGCTCGCGCGCCGCCGGATCGTTGCGGGCCGGGCCGCGCAGCGTCTCGATGAAACCGGAGATCGAGGCGAGCGGGGTGCGCAGTTCGTGGCTGGCATTGGCGATGAAGTCGGCCCGCATCCGGTCGATCCGGCGCGCCTCGCTCTGGTCCTTGAAGACCAGCACATAGAGGTCGGTGCCGTGACCCACCGAAGACGCACTCACCCGATAGGCCCGTTCGACCGGCAGCTTTTCGGTATAGTCGACCACATCCGAAGCGGCGGCTCCCGACAAAATACTGTCCAGCAAGGCCTGCATCTCGGGCGCACGGAATTTCAGCGACAGCGACATGCCCGGTGCGATGCCGCCGAAGGCGGCGAAGGCGGCGGCGTTGGCATGGACGATCGTGGCGGTGCGATCGAAGATGATCAGCGGATCGGCAACGGCGGCCGCCAGATATTCTCCCGACAGCTGTTGCAGCCCGCCAGTTTCGATCGCCGCGGCATCCTCCGCGGACTGGCGCGCAACGCCGGCCGGCAGCATCGCGGCGACAAGCAGCAGCACGGCACATGCCAGCAGTACCACATAGCCGGACGTGTTTGCGAAACCATAGACCGTCAGGACCGCGACGATGCCGGCCGCCAGCAGCCAGCGACTGTTCCACAACCGGGTAGCGACCGCTTGCGCCGTGCTTCGCTGTTCTGCGCCCATGTCAGCCATTGTCAGCCATTCGCGCGCCCTGTGCCTCCGCCCCCACACGGCCGGTCGGGTGGAAACTTCCCGCTGGACCGCCGCTAGAGCGCCGTGCGTCCAATTGGACGCACAAAGGACGCTCCACCACTCTCAACTGCTGCATCGCTCTTTCCGAAAATCGATTCCGATTTTCGGGCCGATGCAGTAAGGCTCCAATAGCATGAGTCCGGAAACTGGAAAGGTTCGTCTCGATGAAAAACCCCAAGGAAGATGCCGCCGCGCCCGTTCCAGGTCCGGTCAAGATCCGGATCGACGGCAAGGAGCGCGAGTTCGACATCGAGGATCCCAAGCTTCCGAACTGGGTCGAGGACAACAAGCTGACCGCCGGCGGCTATCCCTACGACAAGAAAATGAAAAGCGAGGAGTATGACGAGACGCTCGAGCGGCTGCAGATCGAGCTGGTCAAGGCGCAAGCATGGCTGCAATCGACGGGCAAGCGGGTGATGTCGCTGTTCGAAGGACGCGATGCCGCCGGCAAGGGCGGTACGATCTTCGCGCTGCGGCAGTACATGAATCCCAGGACAGCGCGCAACGTAGCGCTGACCAAGCCTAGCCCAACCGAACTCGGGCAATGGTATTTCCAGCGCTATGTCGCGCACTTTCCGACATCCGGCGAGTTCGTCACCTTCGACCGCTCCTGGTACAATCGCGCTGGCGTCGAGCCGGTCATGGGCTTCTGCACGCCGGAGCAGCATGAGAAATTCCTGGACGAGACGCCGTATTTTGAACGGATGATCTGCAACGAGGGCATCCATTTCTTCAAATTCTGGCTGAACATCGGTCGCGAAACACAGCTTGAGCGGTTTCACGATCGCCGCTGGAGTCCTTTGAAGAGATGGAAATTCTCGCCGATCGACATTGCCGGCATCACCAAATGGGACGACTACACCAAGGCGCGCGATCTCATGTTCGAACGCACCCACGAGGAATTCGCGCCCTGGATCATCGTGCGGGCCAACGACAAGCGGCGCGCGCGACTTGCCATCATTCGGCGCATCCTGTTGTCGCTTCCTTATGACGGCCGCGATCTCGACGCCATCGGCAAGGAAGACAAGAAGATCATCGGGGAAGGGCCTGCGTTCCTGGGAACCCACGCCTGAAGCACTGCCGCGCGCCCCCGAATGACGCGCGGCACGATCCCGGATGTTCCTGTCATTCTGCCGAATGACTTCTCATGCCGCCAGCCGGGCAATCCGCTGCAGCCGCCGCAGCGTGGTATCGTCCTGCAAAGCCTGCTGAAACAGCGAAATCTCGTGGTCGATGCGATCGCAGAGCGCGCCTGTGTCGCCCTTGAGCAGGTCGCGCGTCTGCAGCAGTGCGGCGACCGGCTTCTTGGCAAGTTGCCTGGCTCTGCCAAGTGCGGCTTCCTCGACATCGCCCGCCACGATCTCCGTGACCAGGCCAAGCATCCTGGCGTCCTCGGCACTGAGCGTGTCGCCCAGGCAGAAGAAGCGGAAAGCGCCGGCGTAACCGAGTTTCTGCGGCGCCAGGATGCTGGTCGCCGCGTCCGGCACGAGGCCGAAATCGACGAACGGCACCCGGAACGTGCTTTCATCGGATGCGATCACCATGTCGCAATGGAACAGGATGGTGCAGCCGACGCCGACGGCGTCGCCATCGACACAGGCAAGGACCGGTTTGGGGAACGTCGCCAACGTGCGGAACATGTCGGTCACGGCGGCGATCAATCGTTGATGCTTGGTGGCGTCGAGAAATTCGGAAAAATCGCCGCCGAGGCAGAAGCAGCCGGCGAGGCCGCGCAGGACCACGACGCGCACGTCATCGTCGATTGCGGCTTCATGGAAGATCTTGGCCAGGCTTTCATAGGCTCGCCCGTCCAGCACCGGCCGGCCGTCATCCGACGACACCGTGACGATCAGTGAATGATTGCGGAACTCTGTTTGCGGGTGGATGTTCATGGCTGTCTCCAATTCTCACGAGGCCTGCCTCATTCCGAGTCTGTCGGGATATCCCCTGGCCAGCACCGGCGCGAAATGACTGCGACGCGAACGCACCACCTCAAGCGTATGCTCGTTGAAGGTGAGCAGTGTGGCGACGACCTGCTGGTTGCCATAGGTGCGCTGGTAGCCAAGCGGCTTGGCCAGGAAGTGCAACTGCAGCGCCCGCAGGACCCACATCGGCTCGAACTCGATGATCACCTGGTTGACGTTCCGCTTCAGCCCCCACTCCACGAAGCCGGCAATGAGCTCGGTGCCGACCGTCGAGACGCCGCGCTTGCCGTCACGAAAGCCCGGCGCCACCGCGTAGCGGGTCAGTTCCCAGACGTTCGGCCCGGATGGCGGCGTCCCTTCATAGAGGTCCGCCAGCACTTCAGTCAGAAGATGCGCCCGGGTTGTCGGCAACATCCGCTGATAACCGGCGAGCTCGCCATTGCGGATGACGAGCTGATGCACCGCCTCGTCATGGTCGAACTGATCGACCTCAAGGCCGTCGGGGCGCTGCAGATCTGTCCACCCCATCTCCTCGACGAAAATCTTGTAGCGCAAACGATGAACGGCCTCCCAAAGGTCGGGACGTTCCATAAGTTCCTGTGTGGTAAGGGAAAAAAGCATCTGCCGTCTCCTAGGTTCAATAGGAAGATACGGCCGGGCTGTCCCGAGAAAATTACGCGATCACGTAGGCAAGAATTTCTAGGCCGGCACGGCCGAGCTAGCTAATATAGCCGCGCCTTATCGCTTCCGCGACTGCCTGCACCCGGTTGACGGCACCGAGTTTGCTTTTGGCGTTAAGAAGGTGTTTCTCTGACGTGTGTTCCGAAATGCCGAGAATCTGTGAAATCTCCCATTCGGACTTGCCGACGGCGGCCCATTGCATGCATTCGCGCTCACGCGGCGTCAATTCGACGTGGTCGATGGTCTTGGCTGCCATCGTGTGGAGTTGCATGGCGCGACCGATCGCATAGGTCGCGGCCAGCGACACCAGGCCGAAATCGGCGCCAGACAATTCGACGGCTTCGCCGCCGAGCGACACCATGACAATCTGGCCATCGAGCGTGACCAGCGGGAAGGCCATGCCGTCGCACAGTTTGAATTCGCTGGCGTCGCCCATCACTTCGCCACTGCTCTTGTCGATGCGAATGCCCTGAGACGCTTCCCGCCACTGGAACGGCGCCTGCAGCTGCTTCATGTGGCTGACGACGGGGTCATGGTCGACATAGTTGCGCGCCACATAGCGCTCCAGCCATTCTCCCGGCCAGTCACAGAGCAGCACATGGTCCTTTTGCTGGCCCCTCGGCGTGCCTGGCTGCGGAACCGTCCCGGCCATAAGCGCCGTCAGACCGAACTCCGAGGTTATGCCAAGCAGTTTTTGGCAGACCGCCGCCGCCGTATCGGCGTGCTGCAGCTGATCTATGAATTCCAGTGTGCGATCGAAGTGGCCCATTGCAACATCTACCCCATGTTGCCTTCCGCGTTGAGATCATCGGTCCAGTGCTTGACCCGCGACCCCGGATTACAAACCTGCTCCTCTCTGTTTGCAGCGCCTTGCGGCTACCCTCCAGCCGACGCCGCACATGTTTGCAAGCTCGCCGAAGCATAACCCTAAATCGGCGTGATGAAATCAAAAACCGTTGTGCCTGTGGCATTTTCGTACCAAAAGCCACATTGGACAGGACAGGGCGGAGCTCGATCGTGGCAATTCGGTGGATAACCATCGTCTTGATGCTGGCAATGACGGGGGCACAGTGGCTCACGGGAGCGCGTGCCGCGGAGCCGCAAGTGCCGGTGCTGTGGGATGCAAAGGAGCGGCTGCCGAAGCCTGACCTTTCCGCGCTGCCGCGTCTGAGATTCCTGACCACCACCGATTTCCCGCCGTTCAACTTCCTCGACGGAGCAGGCCGCTTGTCCGGCTTCCACGTCGATCTGGCGCGCGCCATCTGCGCCGAACTCGGCATCGCGGAAAAATGCCAGATCCAGGCGCTGCCTTGGGCCGAGCTCGAAGGAGCGCTGCAGAAGGGCGAAGGCGAAGCGATCATTGCCGGCATCGCCGCCACGCCGGAGTCGCGGTCGAAATACGCCTTCTCGCGTTCCTACCTGCAGTTTCCGGCGCGCTTCATCATGCCGAAGACAAAGGCGCTCACGGAACCGATCTTCGACAGACTGCGCGGCAAGCGCGTCGGCGTGGTCGCCGGCTCCGCGCATGAGCGGATGCTGCGCGATTATTTCGACACCGTTCAGGTCGTCCCCTTCGACCGGCCGGAAGAGCTCTATGATGATCTCAAGGCCGGCAAGGTCGACGCCGCCTTCGGCGACGGCATGCGCTTCGCCTTCTGGCTGGGCAGTTCGGATGCCGCAGCCTGCTGCCGCTTTGCCGGCGGCCCCTATCTTGCGCCCGAATATCTGGGGTCGGGCATGGCCATCGCCACCAGGGCCAACGATCCGGCGCTGGCCGCGGCGTTCGACTACGCGCTGCAGGAGATTTCGGTGAAGGGCATCTTCGCCGAATTCTATCTGCGGTATTTCCCGGTCAGTTTTTTCTGATCCGGCCCGGTCAGTTTTTCTGATCCGGCCCGTTCAGTTTTCTCTGATCCGGTCCGGTCAGTTTTTTCTGATCCCTTAGGGTCCGGATCAGGTCAGCGTGCGAAGGCGGGCCTTGGCGGCACGGGCGATGGCGGCGACGGTGAGCGTGTCGAGATCGAGCTGGCGACGGATAAGCTGCAGCACCCTCACCTCCTCCAGGCGCATTTCGAGGTCGACGGCCGCAACCTCGAAGGCTGCGGCATAGGCGGTGTCAAGCAGGCGTTCGGGCAGTGCTTCAGCGACGCGCGCTAAAACGCCTTCCAACCCGTCCTTTTCGTGCAGCAACTTCTGGCAGTCCTGGGCCACCCCAACCAGCCGGTCGTGGTCGAAATCCTCGAATACCGGCCATGAGCGGACGACGTCGCCAATCCGCGCCAGTTCGACATTGGTCATGTCGCGATCGGACGCGGAGGTGATGACCATCAGATAGATCAGGGCTTCATGCGGCGGCAACGACATTTAAGAACTCCTCAAACGGGCTCCGAAGTTAGGAACGAGGCACCGACGCCGCAAGGAAAAAGAGCCGCGATCGTTGACGCCCACGGCAGGCGCGCCTAGAGACCGGTTGAAAAACCTCTTCCGGCCCCCTTTTGCGGCGATGCCGACGAATATTTGGAAAACAGTGACATGGCGGGATCAAACATTATCGATCTCAATCCCGAGGTGCTTGCCGCAGCGGCTGAAAGCAAGGCGTGGCCGTTCGAGGAAGCCAGGAAGATCGTCGAGCGCTACAAAGGCACTGACTTTCCCGAGGCCGTCCTGTTTGAGACCGGCTACGGTCCGTCGGGGCTGCCGCACATCGGTACTTTCGGCGAGGTCGCCCGCACCTCGATGGTGCGCCACGCCTTCCGCGTCCTCACCCGGGACACGGTCAAGACCAAGATATTGTGCTTTTCCGACGACATGGACGGCATGCGCAAGATTCCGGACAACGTCCCCGATCGCGCCGCACTCGAGCCGCACCTGCACAAGCCGCTCTCGTCCGTCCCCAATCCTTTCGACGGCGACTATGCGAGCTTCGCAGACCACAACAACGCGATGCTTTGCCGTTTCCTGGACACGTTCGGCTTCGACTACGAGTTCGCCAGCGCGACGGAATACTACAAGGCTGGTCGTTTCGACGAAGTTCTGCTGCGCGCTGCCGAACGTTTCGATAAGATTATGGACGTGATGTTGCCGACGCTCGGAGAGGAGCGTCAAGCGACGTACAGTCCGTTCTTGCCGATTTCCCCCAAAAGTGGCCGCGTGCTTTACGTCCCCATGAAGCATGTCGACGCCAAGGCCGGCACCATCACCTTCGATGACGACGGCACCGAAACCACGCTGCCGATAACCGGCGGCAGGGTGAAGCTGCAATGGAAGCCGGATTTCGGCATGCGCTGGGCGGCGCTCGGCGTCGATTTCGAAATGTTCGGCAAAGACCACCAGACGAATGCAGTGATCTACGACCGTATCTGCAATATCCTGGGCGGGCGGGCGCCGGAGCATTTCGTCTATGAACTGTTCCTGGACGAGAACGGCCAAAAGATTTCGAAGTCGAAGGGCAACGGGCTGACCATAGACGAGTGGCTGACCTACGCGCCGACCGAAAGCCTCGAGCTCTACATGTACCAGCGGCCGCGGCAGGCCAAGAAGCTCTATTTCGACGTCATTCCGAAGGCGGTGGACGAGTATTACGCCTTTCTGTCCGCCTATCGCCGGCAGGAGTGGAAGGAGCGGCTGGGAAACCCCGTCTGGCATATGCATGATGGTAACCCGCCTGTCGTCGACCTGCCGGTGTCGTTCGCGCTGCTGCTCAATCTGGTCAGCGCGTCGAACGCCCAGAACAAGGACGTGCTGTGGGGGTTCATTTCGCGCCACACATCGGGCGTGACGCCGAAGACCCACCCCGAACTCGACCGGCTGGCCGAATATGCGATCCGCTATTTCGACGATTTCGTGAAACCGGCCAAGGTGTACCGGGCCGCCGACGCGGTCGAGCGCGAGGCGCTGACGAAACTGTCCGAAGCGCTCGCCGCACTGCCGCCGGATGCCGATGGCGAGGTGATCCAGAATGCCGCCCTCAACGTCGCGCGCAAGATCGAACGCTATCAGGACCATTCGAAGCAGAGCCCGGAGGGCGGGCCGGGCGTCTCCGTCGCCTTCTTCCAGATGATCTACCAGATTTTGATCGGACAGGAGCGCGGCCCGCGCTTCGGTTCCTTCGCCGCGCTCTACGGCATCGCAGAAACCCGCGCGCTCATTCAGAAGGCGTTGGCTGGTCAGCTGGCGGCGTAGCTGTCGTCTCGGTTAGCGGCATAGCCGTCGCCGAAGGATCCAGAATCGGCTGCGTCGGCTGCGCTGTGGCCGCGACAGGTTCTGGTGCCGGAGGCAGACCGGAGAGACTCGGCGCCGGCCCGAAAATGCCCTTCCTCGCCTTACGCGCCTTCTCGCCGGCCTCGACGTAAGGGCCATCATTGGCTGCGCGCGCCCAGCCGTTTTCAATCAACCACTGACCGACATCCTGGTTGCCAACGCGGCATTCGGCGGCGATCAGGTCGCGGCCGCCTTCGGGCGGCACCGTGCAAACCACCGCCCGGCCGCGCAGGAAAGCACGGAACGCCGTTCGCGCCCGGGTGCCACACGTCCAGGACTTGCCGCCGTCGGCACAAGTCTCGTCTTGCCTGACGATGTCGATACCCGAAATCGCGACCGAGTAGCCCTTGGCCTCGATCACACCGGCGGCCGGCGCAACCGGCTGGAACAGTTTTGTCCCGTTCCAGTCGTCGGGCATTTTCAATTTCGGCGGTTTGGGCGGTCCGGCCAGCGCCAGGTCGCTCAGCGGCGCGCGCGGCTCGACCCGTTCAAGCTCTTCGGGCTGAAGCTGCGGCGGCGCGACGACCTCGGGATCGATGGCCCTGGAATGCACCTCCGGCCTTGCCACCTTGGGCTGCGGAATCGCTGATGTGGCAGGCGCTTCGGATTGCGTCGCCATGCCGGCCTGCGCCCGAACTGCGACGCGACCGTTTTCGCCGTGCAGCACCGCGCGGCCACCGGCGGCGATGGCGACCCCCGTCGCCAGGATCGTCAACACCGCAACGGCTGCATGAAGCGGGCGCACCGGCCGCCCTTACTGGCTTGCCCAGACAATCCGCGCCACCCATTCGACATCGCGCAGGGGGATGTCGCGGTCCGGGTGATCGGGATTGAGTGAGACCAGCATGATCGACTTCGCCGTCTGACGGTCCAGCACCTTGGCCATCACCTCGCCGGCATTGGTCTTGACGACGACGCGGTCGCCCTTGCGTGTGGCAGCGCCCGGCTCGACAATCAGCACGTCACCATTGCGGTAGAGCGGCAGCATGGAATCGCCCTGGACCTGCAGCGCATAGGAGGTTTCGGTCGCCCGTGCCGGAAGCTCGATCAGGTCCCAGCCCTGCCCAGCGGGAAAGCCGGCATCGTCGAAGAAGCCGCCGGCGCCGGCCTGGGCGAAGCCGAGCAGCGGCACCGAAGATCGCTGTGCGGGCAGGGGTCCGGGAACGGGCTCGCCCCGGCCTTCGACCAATCCCGTGAATTCGTCGAGCGAGGCGCCCGTCGCCTCGATGATCTTGGCCAGCGATTCGGTCGACGGCCAGCGCGGCCGCCCGTCCGAGGACAGCCGCTTCGACTTGTTGAAGGCAGTCGAATCCAGGCCGGCGCGTTTCGCCAGCCCTGACGCAGAGAGCGAATAGCGCTCGGCGAGAGCGTCGATGGCGGCCCATACGCGGTCATGCGAGAGCACTTTTGCTCTCCTTCAGAACAGGAAAAAATACCTTCTCCGTTCTAACCGGTGGCCGTGATTTTGTCCACCACCGAAGGCGGCGTCACGCCGCCTTCTTGGCCTCGCTCCTGGCATAAGGATCGAAGCGTTCGTAGAAAGTCTCGCCCTTCTCCGCCATGTCGAGCAGGAGCTTTGGCGCCTTGAACTCGGCGCCGTACTTCTTCTGCAGACCTTTGGCGATCTTGACGAATTTCTTCGCACCGATGCCGTCGATGTAGGACAGCACGCCGCCGGTAAAGGGCGCGAAGCCGAAGGCGAGGATCGAGCCGACATCGGCCTCGCGCGGATCGGTGACGATGCCCTCCTCCATCACTCGGGCCGCCTCCAATGCTATGGTGACCAGGAGCCGCTTCTTCAGTTCCTCATAGTCGACCACTTCAGGCGCCAACTGCGGATAGAGATCCTTCAGGCCCGGCCACAGCTTCTTCTTGGCAGGCTTTTGCGGATAGTCGTAAAAACCCTTGCCGTTCTTGCGGCCGAAGCGGCCATGGGTATCGACCAGCGTGTTGATCAGCGCCATCTGCTTCGGGTCGACCGCTTTTTCGCCGAGATCCCGGATGGTCTGCTTCATGATCTTCTGCGCGAGGTCGATCGCCGTCTCGTCGGTGAGTGCAAGCGGACCAACCGGCATGCCCGCAGCCTTCGCGGCATTCTCGATCATCGCCGCCGGAACGCCCTCGATCAGCATCTTGTAGGCTTCCGACATATAGCGCAGCACGCAGCGGTTGACGTAGAAGCCACGCGTGTCGTTGACGACGATCGGCGTCTTCTTGATGGCGCGGACGAAGTCGATTGCGGTGGCCAGCGCCTTGTCGCCCGTCTTCTTGCCCAAAATGATCTCGACCAGCATCATCTTGTCGACCGGCGAAAAGAAATGGATGCCGATGAAATTCTTCGGCCGCGCCGAATTCTTCGCCAGCGACGTGATCGGGATGGTGGACGTGTTTGACGCGAAGACCGCCGACGGCCTCAGCACAGCCTCCGCCTTTTCAGTGGCGTCCTTCTTGACGCCCGAATCCTCGAACACCGCCTCGACCACCAGGTCGCAGCCTGCGAGGTCGGCATAGTCCGCTGTCGGCGTGATCAGCGACAGCAGCCTATCCTTGTCCTCTGGCCTGGCGCGGCCCTTCCTGACCTGATCCGAGATCAGGCTGTCCGAATGCGCCTTGCCCTTGGCGGCAGCTTCCATGTCGCGGTCGAGCAGCACCACCGGAATGCCGGCCTTGGCCGTAACATAGGTGATGCCGGCGCCCATGAAGCCGGCGCCGAGCACGCCGATCTTCTTGAACTTGGTTTCCGGCACGCCGGCCGGGCGGCGTGCACCCTTGTTCAGTTCCTGCAGCGACACGAACAGCGAGCGGATCATCGCCGCTGCTTCCCTGGTCTGCATGATCTCGGTGAAATAGCGCTGCTCGATGCGCAAGGCGGTGTCGAACGGCACCAGCAGTCCTTCATAGACGCATTTCAGGATAGCGGCAGCGGCAGGATAGTTGCCATAAGTCTCGCGACGCAGGATGGCGATTGCCGGTGGCCACAGATTGGCGCCGGCCACCGAATAGACCGGGCCGCCGGGCAGCTTGAAGCCCTTCTCGTCCCACGGCGCAACCGGCTTCAAGCCATTTTTGATCATGGCTTTGGCGGTTTCGACCAGCTTTTGCGGCTCGGCAATCTCGTGGATCAGGCCCATCGACTTGGCCTTCTGCGGCGACAGCGTCTGGCCGGAGGTCAGCATCTGCAGCGCCTGCTGCTGGTCGGTCAGCCGAGGTACGCGCTGGGTGCCGCCGGCACCCGGGAAGATACCGATCTTCACTTCGGGGAGCGCCATCTTGACCTTGTCGGAATCGGCCGCGACACGGCCATGGCAAGCGAGCGACAGCTCGAACGCGCCGCCCATGCAGGTGCCGTTGATCGCCGATACCCACGGCTTGCCTGAGGTTTCCAGCTTGCGGAAAAGACCGGTCATGTAGCCGGCTTTGTCGAACAGCGCCTTGGTCGCCTTGTCCAGGTCCTTGGCTTTGTCGGTTGCGAACTTCGACAGCATTTTCTGCAGCATGGTGATGTCTGCACCGCCGGAAAACGTGTCCTTGCCGGAGGTGATCACCGCCCCTTTTATCGCTGCCCCGCTCGCCACCTTGTCAACGATGGCGTTCAGCTCCAGCATCGCCTCTTCGGTGAAGATGTTCATCGAGCGGTCGGGCATATCCCAGGTGATCAGTGCGATACCATCGGCGTCGATGTCGAGGGTGAAATTGGTGTAGCTCATCGGTCTCTCTCCCGTCAGACGCGTTCGATGATCGTTGCGGTGCCCATGCCGGCGCCGATGCAGAGCGTCACCAGCGCGGTGTTCAGGTCACGGCGCTCCAGTTCGTCCAGAACCGTTCCGAAGATCATCGCCCCTGTCGCGCCGAGCGGATGGCCCATGGCGATGGCGCCGCCATTGACGTTGATCCTGTCGTGCGAAATGTCGAAGGCCTGCATGTAGCGCAGCACCACCGAGGCGAACGCCTCGTTGAGCTCGAACAGATCGATGTCCGACAGCTTCATCCTGGCGCGCTTCAGCAGCTTCTCGGTCACGTCGACCGGACCGGTCAGCATCAGCACCGGTTCCGAGCCGATATTGGCGAATGCACGGATGCGTGCGCGCGGCTTCAGGCCGAGCGTCTTTCCAGCCTTCTTCGAGCCGAGCAGAACGGCCGCCGCGCCGTCGACGATGCCGGACGAATTGCCGGCGTGGTGGACGTGGTTGACCTCCTCCACCTCGGGATGCTTCTGCACCGCGACGGCATCGAAGCCGCCCATTTCGCCGGGCATAACGAAAGACGGGTTGAGTGCCGCCAGCGACTGCATATCGGTTGCAGGCCGCATGTGCTCGTCATGGTCGAGGATGGTCAGACCGTTCTGGTCCTTGATCGAGATCACCGAATTCTTGAAGCGGCCTTCGCCCCAGGCTTTGGCGGCGCGCTTCTGGCTCTCGACCGCATAGGCGTCGACGTCGTCGCGCGAAAAGCCATATTTCGTGGCGATCAGATCGGCCGAGATGCCTTGCGGCACAAACCAGCCCGGCAGGCCGACCGAGGGGTCCATGAACCAGGCGCCGCCGGATGCGCCCATGCCGACGCGCGACATCGATTCGACGCCGCCGGCGATGACGATCTCGTCGGCGCCTTGCGCGATCTTGGCGGCGCCGAAGTTGATGGCGTCCAGGCCAGAGGCGCAGAAACGCGAGATCTGCATGCCGGGCGCCGTGGTCGCATAGCCAGCCTCGAAGGCGGCGGCACGCGGAATGACAGAACCCGCCTCGCCAACCGGATCGACGCAGCCGAAGATGATGTCGTCGACGGTGCCGGTGTCCAGCCCATTGCGGTCGCGGATCGCCTCGAGCACCTTGGCGCCGAGCCGCACCGCTGGCACCTCGTGCAGCGAGCCATCCTTCTTGCCCCTGCCGCGCGGCGTGCGCACGGCGTCATAGACATAAGCTTCGGCCATTGGTGATCTCCTGTGATCTAGAATCGGGGTTCGACCACCACTTCGGTCCGCACCGAATTGGCGATGAAACAGGCGTCGTGCGCCTTATGATGAATGCTCTCGATTGTAGCTACGTCCGCGTCGCATTCGACGAGCGGCCGAAGGGTGACATGGGTGATGGCCGTGCGCCCGTCAGCATTCTTGGCCATCAGGCCTTCGGCTTCATCGTGATAAGATCGGACACTGACCTTAGCGCGTTTTGCCAGGTCCAAGAACCACAGCATGTGGCAAGAAGAAAGCGAAGCGACGAACAGTTCTTCCGGATCAACATTCTTTGCGTCGCTGAAAGGTGCCGGCACGATCGTCGGCGATGCGGAAGCGGAGATGACCGCGCCACCATCAAAATGAAGTGCATGCACCCGGGAATAGCGGCCGGAGAGGAAATCCTCCCCTGCTCCCGGCTTCCAGCGAAGCTCAGCAAAATGCTTCGACATGCGACCTCCTAAAGGCTCCGCCCGATCAGCAATTTCATGATCTCGTTGGTGCCGCCGTAGATGCGCTGGACGCGGGCGTCGCGGAACATGCGGGCGATCGGATATTCATTCATGTAGCCATAACCGCCATGCAATTGAAGGCATTCGTCGACGACTTTCCCTTGCAGGTCGGACAGCCAGTATTTGGCCATCGAGGCGGTCACCGGGTCGAGGCCGCCATTGATATGGCGGGCGACGCAGTCATTGTAGAAGACGCGGCCGATGGTCGCCTCGGTCTTCAATTCGGCCAGCTTGAACTGGGTGTTCTGGAAATCGATAATCGCCTTGCCGAAGGCCTTGCGTTCCTTGACGTAGTCGATGGTCAGCGCCAGCGCCCGTTCGACCATGGCGATGGCGCCGGTGCCGATCTGCAGCCGCTCCTGCGGCAATTGCTGCATCAGCTGGACGAAGCCCTGGCCTTCCTCGTGGCCGAGCAGATTGGAGGTCGGCACGCGCATATCGTTGAAGAACAGTTCCGACGTGTCGTTGGCCTTGAGCCCGATCTTGTCGAGGTTGCGGCCGCGCTCGAATCCTTCCACCTCGTCGGTCTCGACGACGATCAGCGAAGTGCCCTTGGCGCCCTTCTCCGGATCGGTCTTGGTGACGACGATGATGAAGTTGGCGAGTTGTCCGTTGGTGATGAAGGTCTTCGAGCCGTTGACCTTGTAATGGTTGCCATCCTTCTCGGCTCGCGTCTTGACCCCCTGCAGGTCAGAGCCGGCGCCGGGCTCGGTCATGGCGATGGCGCCGATCAGTTCGCCGGTCGCCAGTTTCGGCAGCCACTTCTTCTTCTGCTCCTCCGAGCCATAATGCAGGATGTAAGGGGCGACGATCGAATTGTGCAGGCCGATGCCGAAACCGTCGACGCCGACATGGCCGATCGCCTCGATGATGGCGCTCTCATGCGCGAATGTCCCGCCCGAACCGCCATATTCCTCCGGCATCGAGGCACAGAGCAGACCGGCCTCGCCCGCCTTCAGCCAGCTTTCGCGGTCGACCATCTCGTTCTTCTCGAACTCGTCATAGCGCGGCGCGATCTCTTCCGACATGAAGCGGTGCGCCATGTCGTAGAGCATGCCGACCTCATCCGCCGCCCAGGCGGGTTTGGGCAAAGCAAGCACTTCGGCAGGATTTGTCGCCACGATTTCCTCCGCGTATCGACAGGTTAAGGCCGGCTGCACCGACGCTGTCGAGCTTAGAACGCTTCCGCCGGCAGTGCCATCAATGTCTCGGCGCCGCTAGAGATGCGGGCGAGGTGCGCCGACGTTTCCGGCATTATCCGCTCCATGAAGAAGCGCGCCGTCACCAGCTTGCTGTCATAGAAGGCCGAAGAACCATTGGCGCCATTCGCCAATTTCGCCCCGGCTGCCTTGGCCATCTGTGCCCACATGTAGCCCAGCGCCACCAGGCCAAAGAGATGCATGTAGTCGGTCGAGGCGGCGCCGACGTTGTCGGGCTTGGCCATGCCGTTCTGCATCAGCCACATCGTCGCCGCCTGCAGATCGTTGAGGCCCTTCTTCAGCGCCTTGGTGAAAGGCGCCATCTTCTCGTCGGTGCGGTACTCCTCGCAGAATTCGCCGACCTCTTTGAAGAAGGCCTGCAAGGCGCGGCCGCCATTCAAGGCCAGCTTGCGGCCGACGAGGTCAAGCGCCTGGATGCCGTTGGCGCCCTCGTAGATCATGGCGATGCGGGCATCGCGCACGAACTGGCTCATGCCGTGCTCTTCGATGTAGCCGTGCCCGCCGAACACTTGCTGCGCCATCACCGCGTGGTCGAAACCCTTGTCGGTGAGCACGCCCTTGACCACCGGCGTCATCAGGCTGGTGTAGTCGTCGGCAGCCTGGCGGTCCTTGTCGTCGTCGGAGCGGTGGGCGATATCGGACTTGATCGCCGTCCACAGCGCCAGTGCGCGACCGGCCTCGTTAAAGGCCTTCATGGTCATCAGGCTGCGGCGGATATCGGGATGGACGATGATCGGGTCGGCCTTCTTGTCCGGCGCCTTCGGCCCGGACAGCGAGCGGCCCTGCAGGCGATCCTTGGCATAGGACACAGCGTTCTGGTAGGCGACCTCCGACAGAGAAAGCCCCTGCAGGCCGACGCCGAGCCTCGCTTCATTCATCATCGTGAACATGGCCTTCAGCCCGCCATTGGCCTCGCCGAGCAGCGTGCCTTGCGCCTCGTCATAGTTCATGACGCAGGTCGAATTGCCATGGATGCCCATCTTCTCCTCGATCGAGCCGCAGGAGACGGTGTTCCTCTCGCCAGGATTGCCTGATGCATCGAGCTTGAGCTTCGGCACGATGAACAGTGAAATGCCCTTCACGCCTTCTGGTGCGCCCTCGATGCGGGCCAGCACCAGGTGGACGATGTTGTCCGACATGTCGTGCTCGCCGGCCGATATGAATATCTTCTGGCCTGAAATCTTGTAGGTGCCGTCGCCGTTGGGAATCGCCTTGGTGCGCAGCAGGCCGAGATCGGTGCCGCAATGCGGCTCGGTCAGATTCATGGTGCCGGTCCAGACGCCCTCGACCAGCTTCGGCAACCAGATCGCCTTCTGCTGGTCGGTGCCATGGGTAATGATCGCCGCGATCGCGCCCTGCGTCAGGCCGGGATACATCATAAGCGACATGTTGGCCGAAACCATATATTCGGAAACGGCAGTATGCACCGCGTAAGGCAGACCCTGGCCGCCAAATTCAACGGGTGCGGCCAGCCCCATCCAGCCGCCATTACGATACTGGTCGAAGGCCTCCTTGAAGCCTTTCGGAGTCGTCACCGAACCGTCGTCATGGCGCACGCAGCCTTCCATGTCGCCGACGCGGTTCAGCGGCTGCATGACATTTTCGGCGAGCTTGGCGCCCTCGGCGAGAATGGCTTCGACCACGTCCGGCGTCGCGTCGGAAAATCCGGGAAGATTGGAATAGCGCTGATAGCCCAGCACTTCATTCAGCACAAACAGCGTGTCCTGGACCGGCGCCCTGTAGATCGGCATGCGTTTCCTCCACCATGCGGCCCTTGGTCCCCAATCCCCCAAAGTGAAGTCAGGGGCGGCATGCGGACCAACGTTCAGGTCGGGATAGCAAAGGCTGACGTTTGCGTAAACGTCAATTTTTTGTTGTGACAAATTTTTCCCGCCGCCTCGCTCATAGGCTAACGGCGGGGGGTCGTCGAAGCCAGTGCGGAACAGATTGAAACGTATTCATCCGACGCAGCCGCAAGACAACGGAAAGAGCCGCGCGGCCAAGGCCCACGCGGCTCTGTTGTCAGAACGCCGGAAGCCGGCGAGGGCTGAATTATCCGGCGATGCTGGCCTGCGGCGCCGAGCGTTCGCTCAGCATCTGACGCACCGCCGCCATCGAGTTGCTCAACTCTTTGATGGCATCGTCGATCAGCGCCCGCTGCTTCTGCAGACGGGCAAGCTGCTTCTCCGACTTGTCGAGCGCCAGCCGCAACTGCTTGGTGTTGGAGCCGGTCGGGTCATACAGATCCATCATCTGCTTGACGTCGCGCAGCGAGAATCCGACCTTGCGGCCGAGCAGGATCAGCTTCAGCCGCGCCTTGTCGCGGCGCGTGTAGAGACGGGTCGAGCCGTCACGTTGCGGATTGAGAAGGCCCTTGTCCTCGTAGAAACGCAGCGTGCGCAGCGTTACTCCGTAGTTCTTGGCCATCTCGCCGATGCGGACAAGTTCCTCGCCGGCCTTATCAGACATGTCATTGGTATTGGCCGCGGCCTCGCCGGGCGAAACAAGTTTCATAGTCACTGGCTTTCCCCATCTGGTGGCGTCGCGGTCCCGGACCTTGCGTCGCCTGAGTGGAAGCGGGGGCGTGCTCCACTCGTGGTTTCAACAAACAAATCGCAAACGGCACAGGCTGTGCACCCTTACGTTTACGTCAATTCTATACCGATAGCCGCCTCACGAAGCAAGGGCGTTGTGCGGGAGGAAGTTTTTGCCGCATCCGCCAGCGCATGGCCCGGCGCTTCAGGCGCCCGCCAACAACGTTGTAACTTCTTAAGCTTAGTTAACGCGTTGTTTACCACGTTGGGCGAAATGTGCGCATGTCGGTTACCCGTGTTTATTCTGTAGCGAATTTTTCACGGTTTTTCGGAGCGCGGGTGAAACCCGGGGAGCTCGTCTTCCGCCGCAGCAAAGCCGCGCGGCCGCTTCGTTTCCGGCAGGACTTTGGGAAAACTGGTCATAAGCCAGCAGTAATTCTGAACGGGCGCATCGATGAACAGCAAGCGGTCCTATCTCGATACACTCAACGCCGGCAGACAGCGCAGGCCGCACACCACGCTTGAACAGCTCAACCGTTCCCTGGAAACGCTGGAGCAGCGGCTGGAGCGGACGCGCGCGGACATAAGCGAACGTCCCGATCCGCGCCGGCCGAGTGCGGAGCCGCGCTACGCCAGTTCACGGCCCTACGAGGATCCGCGCCCCGCGGAGCCGCCGAAAAGCCCGGCGCCGCCTGCGTTCGACCAGAGTTACCAGGCGATCGCCCGCGACATAGACCGCGTGCGCGGCCAAGAAGACGGGGTCGCCGTGGTCGGCAAGATCGCCGGCGAATTGCGCGGCCTGCGCGAGGAACTGCGCCACCAGATGACCGCCGGCCTCCAGCGCGAATTCGAAGCGCTGCGCAAGGACATCGAGCGGGCGTTCCAGGCAAGCGCCCAGCCGGGTGGCCAATCGGGAGGCGGCAAAGGCAGCGCCGAACTCGGCGTCGAGTTCGAGCGGCTTTCCGGCGCCATCCAGACCCTGGCCGAAAAGAGCGACGACAGAAGCGTCAACATGCTCCGGCTCGAGCTGGAGCAGGTCAAGGCCGCGCTCGACACGTTGGCGCGCGAGGAGAGCGTGCAGGCGGTCGGCCGCCGCTGGGACGATTTCGACCGCCGCTGGACCGCGTTCGAGGATCGTGTCGATGCCGATCAGCGCAAGCGGTCGGACGCGCCCGGACTTTCAATGCTGACCGACCGGCTCGAACAGATCAGCAATGCCGTCAACAATTTGCCGGAATCGTTGTCGCTGCGGTCGCTCGAAGAGAAGGTGCGCACGCTTGCCAGCGCCGTCGATCATTTTGCCAGGCAGCAGGATAATCGCGGCAGCAGCACATTCGGCATGATCGACGAGCGGCTGGACGAGATTTCCCGCGCCATCGTCGCCTCGACCGTCGCCGCGCAGGCCAATTCATTCGACCCCGAAGCATTCGAACGCATCGAGAAGCGGATCGCCTCGCTTGCCCAACAAATCGAGGAAGTTACGCAAGTTCACCCCAGCGGCGAGGTCATCGACCGCCTCAATATGCTGTCGAGCCGGGTCGACGACCTTGCCAGCCGGGCCAATTTGCCTGAGCAGGCGATGGAGCGTCTCGACAAGCAGATCGCGCTCATTGCCGACAAGATCGACCGGGCGCCTGCCATGCCGGACGCCGACTATATCTTCCAGGGGCTGGAACAGCGTTTCGATGTGCTGTCCGGTATGATGGAGCGCCGCCAGGGCGACGCGATCGAGCAGGGCAACATGCTGTTTCGCGATCTCGAGCGCCGGCTGGATGAAGTCGCCGACAGGCTGGACCAACGCATGCCGCAGATCGACGGGGCTGGCATCATGGATGCCATCGACGCCCGCTTCAGCGCGCTGGCCAAGCGCTTGGAGACGCGCGTTCCCGATCACGCAGGTGAAGCTGCGATCCGTGGTCTGGAAAGCCGGCTCGAAGACATTTCAAGCCGGCTGGATTCATCCGCGGCACAAGTCGCCGGCATCGACCCGGCCCTGATCCGCAGCCTGGAAGCGCAGGTCGCGGGCCTGTCGGCTCACCTTTCGAAACCCGGCATGCCGCTGCCGGAATTCGAGGATATCAGCCCGCGTCTCAACGAAATCGAGAAGTCGCTGGCTGGCACCCGCGATTCCATCCTCAGCGCGGCGCGCGAGGCAGCCGAGAGCGCCGTCCGTTCGCTGGCCGGCTCCAGTGCCAACACGGCGGCCGTCTCTGGCCTCGCCCAGGATCTGAAGACGCTCGAAGCACTGACGCGCCGTTCCGACGAGCGCAATTCGAGGACTTTCGAGGCCATCCACGACACGCTGCTCAAGATCGTCGACCGGCTGGGCTCGCTGGAAACCGGCGAGCCGACCGATGCCGCGAGCGAGTTCACACAGCCTGCCGCGCCGGTGCGCGCGCGGGCGGCACGAGCCTCAAAGATCGCGGTCCAGGACGCGCCGTCCATGGATATCGACCAGCCAATGCCGCTGACCGGGGACATGGCTGACCTCGACAGCCGTGCCACTGCTATCATGCGCAATGAGCCAGGTTCGCGTAGCGAACCGGGCACGCGCACGCCGGCCGAAGCCGCTGCGGCCGCGGCCATGGCGGCGCTTGGTTCGGACACGGCGACGGAGAAAAGTGAGCAGCCCGGTGGCCGGAAGTCGATGCTCGGCGGACTGGCGCGCGCCTTCAAGGGCAAGAAGGAGAAGGACGTCGCACCGCTTGCCGGCTCGGCGCCTGATGTCGAGATACCGAGCGCCGATCTCGACGAGCCGCTGGATCCGAAGGTTGCCAACCGGCCGCTGGAGCCCGGCTCCGGCCCGCCCGACCTCAACGCCATCATGAAACGCGTGCGCGACGAACGCGGACCGCCGGTCAGGACCGGCAATGCCGATGCATCGAAATCCGACTTCATCGCCGCAGCCAGACGCGCGGCGCAAGCGGCCGCTGCCGAGGCCGACGCTCTCAAGCGGCAATCGACGATGAGCGGCCCGGTGAAGGCGCTCAGGATCGGCGACCTGCTCAAGGCGCGGCGCAAGCCGATCCTGATGGCAGCCGCCGCAGTCATGCTGGCGCTCGCCGGCTTACAATTGGGCAAGGCCTTTTTCTCCGACCCCGTTGAAATGGCCAGCAATGACGCGGCACCGATCGAAACCATGTCGGCCGGTATCGCCAGCCAGCCGAAGACAGACGCGCAAACTGCAGCACAGGACAGTGCGGAGGCCCGCGGCGTCCGGCAGGCAGAGCCGTCCGAATCGGTAGCCGAGGACGACATGCCGGCACAGACCGCCGTCGCCGCGCCATCAAACGGCGAAATGTCGGCGGGCGCCGAAACGCCAATGGACACGGGGCTCGAGTCCGAACCTGCTCCTGCGCCCACGGCTTCAATGGAGTCGCCCGATCCGGCGGCGGCGAACGTGACAGCGTCGGCACCTGCGGGCCCGACGGTTGCGGACGCCGAGCCAATGGCCACAGCGCCGGCCGCCACCCCCGCGACCCAGGACATGACCGGCACGGTCACGCCCGCGGTTGCTTCGACGGCGGCGGCCACTGCCAAGATCGACATCCCAACCGATGCCGGCCCGGCTGCCTTGCGTGACGCAGCGGCCGGGGGCGACGCCAAGGCGTTGTTCGAGATCGGCTCGCGCTACGCCGAATCGCGCGGCGTCAAGCAGGACATGGCAGCGGCCGCCAAATGGTACGAGAAATCAGCCGAACTCGGCTTCGCACCGGCGGAATACCGCATCGGCAACTTCTATGAGAAGGGCACCGGAGTCACGCGCGACGTCAAGAAGGCGAAGACCTGGTACCAGCTCGCCGCGGAGCAGGGCAACGCCAGCGCCATGCACAATCTAGCCGTGCTCTTTGCCATGGCTGCGGACGGCGTGACCGACAATGAATCGGCCGCGCACTGGTTCCAGGCCGCCGCCGAGCTCGGCGTAAAGGACAGCCAGTTCAATCTCGGCATCCTGGCGGCGAAGGGCGTCGGCATGAAGCAGAATCTCGAAGAGTCCTACAAATGGTTCGCGCTCGTCGCCAAGACCGGCGACAAGGATGCCGCGGCAAAGCGCGACGAGATCGCCAAGGCGCTCAGGCCCGAGCAGCTCGAACGCGCACGCGCCGCCGCCGAGCTGTGGAAGGCAAAGCCGCTCGATCCTGCGGCCAATTCGGCCGACATTCCCGAATCGTGGCAGGACGGCACGCCGCAGACGACCGCCAGCGTCGACATGAAGAAAGTCGTTCAGAACATCCAGCGCATTCTCAACAAGAACGGCTATGAGGCCGGCACTGCCGACGGCGTGATGGGCCAGAAAACCAAGGATGCCATCATGGCTTTCCAGACCGACAACGACTTGAAGCCGACCGGCGCGGTCGACGAAAAACTGGTCAAGGCGCTGCTTGCGCGCAAATAACGTCAGATGCGTCGTTTCCGCGACGTCTTTGCCACACATTTGCCTGTTAACTGATTGAGTTGTTTTTTGTTTCGGCGGCTTGGCGAGGTTTGACTTCGCCGCCCGGCCGGCGCAAGAACGAGATAGGCTTTTTGGCGCGAAATGCCCGCAACGGTTGCATTCGCCGAAAGGCAAACTGATCGAGACTGACGGGTGGGCATCTATCTCCCGATCGCGGAAATTTCCGTCAACATCTTCGTGCTGCTGGCCATGGGCGCTGCGGTGGGCTTCCTTTCGGGGATGTTCGGAGTGGGCGGCGGCTTTCTCATCACGCCGCTGCTGATCTTCTACAATATACCGCCCGCGATCGCGGTCGCCACCGGCGCCAACCAGGTCATCGCCTCCTCCTTCTCCGGCGCATTGTCGCACGTGAAGCGCGGCACGCTCGACTTCAAGCTCGGCGGTGTGCTTTTGGCGGGCGGCATCGTCGGCTCAACCGGCGGCATCTTTGTCTTTGGCTTCTTGCGGCGGCTCGGCCAGCTCGACCTGTTCATCTCGCTGCTCTATGTCGTATTGCTCGGCACCGTCGGCGGGCTGATGCTGGTCGAGAGCGTCAATGCGCTGCGCGCCACGCGCAGCGGCGCGGCACCGGTGCTGAAGAAATCCGGCCAGCACAACTGGATTCACCGCTTGCCGCTGAAGATGCGGTTCAGGGCCTCGAAGCTTTTTGTCAGCGTCATCCCGGTGCTCGGCCTCGGCGCCGGCATCGGTTTCCTGTCGTCGATCATGGGCGTTGGCGGCGGCTTCATCATGGTACCGGCGCTGATCTATCTCTTGAAAGTGCCGACCAACGTCGTCGTCGGCACCTCGCTGTTCCAGATCATCTTCACCTCGGCCTACACCACGCTGGTCCATGCCACCACCAACCAGACAGTCGACGTCATGCTCGCCTTCCTGTTGATGGCAGGCGGCGTCGCCGGCGCGCAATACGGCGCCAAGGCCGGCCAAAGGCTGCGCGGCGAGCAGCTTAGGGCGCTGCTGGCACTGCTGGTGCTGGCGGTTGCCATCCGGCTTGCCATCGATCTGTTCGTGACGCCGCCCAACCTCTATTCCCTCTCCGGCGTGGATCCGACCTGATGGTGGGCTTGAGGGCGTTCTTGGCCGTTGCCTCGCTGTCGCTGTTTGCCGCCTCGTCACCGGGAAAGGCGCAGACGCCGGTTGCCGAAAACATCCAGATCGGCCTGTCAACCGACCATGTCTCAATCACCGCCGGCTTTTCCGGTGCCGACCTCACCATTTTCGGCTCATTGGAAAATGCCGACCCGCTTGTCGCGCGCCAAGGGCGCTACGACATCATCGTCGTGCTTGAAGGTCCGGCCCGGCCGGTCGTCGTACGCCGCAAAGACCGGGTGCTCGGCATCTGGATCAATCTGGAGTCCGAGACGTTCGAGAATGTGCCGGTGTCCTATTCGGTAGCGACGACCCGCCCGCTGCAGGACGTCACCGACCCCAACAGCTACAAGCAACTGTCGCTCGGCGCCGCCAACATCTACATGCAGCCGGCCGACGATGGCGACAGTCCGGCGACAATCCAGGAATTCACCGCGGCGCTGCGCGAGCGCAAAACGGCGACCGGCCTCTACAGCGAGAATGTCGGCGGTGTGCAGTTCCTGTCGCAGAACCTGTTCCGTGCCACCGTCAGGCTCGCCCCCAATGTTCCGGTCGGCACCCACAAAGCCCGTGCGTTCCTGTTCAAGAGCGGCCTGTTCATCAAAGAAAGCTCCGCCCAGCTCGAAATCCGCAAGTCCGGTTTCGAGCAGTCGATCTTCCGCATCGCCCACGATTATTCCTTCCTTTACGGCGTCTTCGCCGTATCACTGGCCATGCTGACCGGCTGGCTAGGAAGATTGGTCTTCCGAAAGGACTAGCCCCTTCCGAAAGGTGGTTCCCCTTTTGCGGTTCATGGGTTAGACCGCGACCCCGGCCCGACCGGACACGAGCTGTCGCTCCCCACATCAAAGGTACAGGACTTTGCGATGCGACCAGCATTCGGCGGTATCGACTTCGGCACTTCGAATTCCACCGTTGGCGTGATCCGGAACGGGCAGCCGCGATTGGTGGCGCTGGAAGACGGCGAGGTGATGCTGCCCAGCGCGGTGTTCTTCAATTTCGAGGACAACCGCACCTATTTCGGGCGCCGCGCCATCGCCGACTATACCGACAGCATCGAGGGTCGCCTGATGCGCTCGCTGAAGAGCGTGCTCGGCAGTTCGCTTGTCCATGAAAAGACGCGCATCAAGGCCCGATCGATCGCCTTCACCGAGATCATCGGCCTGTTCGTCGGCCATCTCAGGAAAAGGCTGGAGGAGGATGCCGGCGACACGGTTGAGAGCGTGGTGCTTGGTCGTCCCGTGCAGTTCGTCGACGACGATGCCGAGGCCGATGCCAAGGCCGAAGGTGAACTCGAAAACGCGGCCCGCACCCAGGGCTTCAAGCATATTGATTTCCAGTTCGAGCCGATCGCGGCGGCGCTCGACTACGAGCAGAAGGTCACGCGGGAAGAACTGGCGCTGATCGTCGACATGGGCGGCGGCACGTCCGACTTCTCGATCGTGCGGGTCTCGCCGCAGCGCGCCCGCTCCCTCGATCGCAAGGACGACATTCTGGCGAGCCGAGGCATCCACATCGGCGGCACCGACTTCGACCGGCTGTTGAGCATCGCCCATGTGATGCCGCAACTCGGCTACCTCTCGCCGACCAAGGACGGCAAGCGCAACTTGCCGGCCAGCTACTTCATCGACCTGGCGACATGGCAGCGCATCAATCTGGTCTACACCGCCCGGGCGATGACGCATCTGCGCCAGATCCGCTACGAAGCGGAACGCGCCGACCTGGTCGACCGTTTCATCCACATCGTCGAGCATCGTTACGGGCACGCACTGGCCGCTTTGGTCGAAAAGGCCAAGATCGAGCTGACGGAGCAACTTTCTGGTGATGCCGTAGTCGCGCTGCCCGGAGCTAAGTTCGCGGCAGAAATTTCGCGCGCCGGGCTCGAGGCTACGATCGCCCGGGAAATCGAACGGGTGGCCGCGACGGTTGGTGAGACCCTCCGCGACGCGCAGGTGAAACCGTCGGACATCACCGCGGTGTTCCTGACCGGAGGATCGACTGCCATCCCGTTGGCAAGGCAGCAGATATTAGCCTTGGTGCCGCAGGCCTCCGTCATCGAAGGTGACATGTTCGGCTCGGTCGGGCTTGGGCTGGCGCTCGATGCGCAGCGGAAATTCGGCTGACCCGGCTTACTCCCGGGCGGTTTCGCCAGTCTTCGCGCCCAGATGCGCCTTGAGCGCCATCTGGGCCAGACTTGCCTGCCGGTCACGATGCGTGATCATGGCGAAATCGCGCTTCGGCAGATCGATCGGCACGGAACGCAAGCTGCCTTCGGCAACCGCGCGTTCGACGACGAGCTCCGAAATGATGGTGGCGCCGGCGCCGGCCTCGACCGCCTGACGGACCGCCTCGTTGCTCGGCAGCACCAGGAATATCCGCAGGTCTGCGAACGAGATCCCTTCGCGGCGGGCAAGATCTTCCAGCACCTCGCGCGTGCCCGATCCGCCTTCCCTGATGATCCAGCGGAGCTCCCTGATATCGGGATGCCCGCGCGAGACTTCAGCGATCTCGGGATGCGAATGCGCCACGACCAGCATCAGGCGATCCACATCAACCTTGGCACGCCGCAATATGTCGGATTCAGTGCGCCCCTCGACCAGACCAAAATCCGCCGTGCCGTCCAGGACATTGGTCTCGACCTGTCTGGTGTTGCCGATGGTCACGCTTAGCCTGACGGCGGGATAGGCCTCGTGGAAGGAGGCCAGCCGGCGCGGCAGCCAATAGCTGGCGATGGTTTGGCTTGCAGCGATCGAAAGGCTGCCGGTGATCGTCTGCGAGACGTGCTCCAGCACGTCGTGGGCGGCAGCCGCCCGTTCGAGCACGGCCTTGGCCTCGGGCAGGAACCTGCGCCCGGTCTGCGCCAGCTCGATGTTGCGACCGACCCGGTTGAACAGCTGGACGCCATGCTGCTGTTCGAGCGAGCGGATGGCGGCCGAGGCGGCCGACTGGGAAATGCCCAGCAGTTCGGCCGCCTTGGTCATGTGTCCCCGTTCGGCGACAGCAACGAAGATCCGCAGTTGGTCAAGGGTCATGGGAGAATTAAGAAAGAAATTCGATTGGAATTACAAGAGCAACTTGTTAGACGGATTGATTGCTTTGTTCTAATTTTCCGGGCGGAGTTGGAAAAAAATCGCTGCCGGCTTGCGACGGGTAGAAAAGTGATCGGGCGGTTCAAATCCTTGTTTGCCCATTGGACCCGCGGTCTGCGGCGTCGGCTTGCCGGCAACCGCTATCATCCGGAAGAACACTACATGCGCGGTCCCGGGCCGAAGACGAGAGCCAAATTCGCAGACCGCAAAAGCGCCGGATCATGACCCACGGACCGCTGCTCGGCGCCAATTCCGCACCGTCCCAACGGTCGCTTGCCGACACACGCGCGCCCGATGAGGGCGATGGCGTCGATACGTCGCCTGTCGTCTCCGACAGCATAGCCAAGACCACCTGCTACATGTGCGCCTGCCGCTGCGGCATCGACGTCCACATCAAGGATGGCAAGGTCCGCTACATCAACGGCAACAAGGACCATCCGGTCAATCGTGGCGTGCTGTGCGGCAAGGGCAGCGCCGGCATCATGCAGCATTACAGCCCGGCCCGGTTGAAGAAACCATTGCTGCGCACCGGTCCGCGCGGCTCGGGAGAGTTTCGCGAGATCGAGTGGGAGGAAGCATTTTCCATCGCGACGGAACGGCTTTCAAAGGTACGCCGCACCGACCCGAAGAAACTCGCCTTCTTCACCGGGCGCGATCAGTCGCAATCCTTGACCGGCTGGTGGGCGAGCCAGTTCGGCACGCCGAATTTCGCCGCCCATGGCGGCTTCTGCTCGGTCAACATGGCGGCCGGCGGGCTCTATACGATCGGCGGCTCGTTCTGGGAGTTTGGCGAACCCGACTGGGACAACACCAAGTACTTCATGCTGTTCGGCGTCGCCGAGGACCATGATTCCAATCCGATCAAGATCGGCCTCGGCAAGCTCAAGGCGCGCGGCGCCAAGGTGGTTTCGATCAATCCGTGCCGCACCGGCTACAACGCCATCGCCGATGACTGGATCGGCATCCGGCCCGGCACCGACGGTCTGTTCGTGTTTGCCCTCATCCATGAACTGCTGAAGGCCGGCCGCGTCGATCTCGATTATTTGCTGCGCTACACCAACGCCCACGTGCTCGTCATCCAGGAGCCGAATGCTGCCGATGACGGGCTGTTCGCGCGCGACATTGGCGGCAACCCGCTGGCTTGGGACAGGGTGGCGAGAGTGTCCGTCAGCGCTACCGATAATGGTGCAAAGCCGGCGCTGACCGGCAACTTCCAGGTCGATGGCCGCCGCTGCGTTCCGGTCTTCCAGCTCGTTGCCGACCGCTATCTGCAGGAGAGCTATTCTCCCGATGCGGTCGCCGAACGCTGCGGCGTTGCCGCCGACACTATCCGCCGGATCGCCGCCGAACTGGCGCATGTCGCCTTCGAACAGGCGATCGAACTGCCGGTGGCGTGGACCGACTGGGCCGGCCGCCGGCACGAGACGATCAAGGGCCGGCCGGTGTCGATGCACGCGATGCGCGGCATCTCGGCCCATTCGAACGGCTTTCACTCTTGCCGCGCCATTCATCTGCTCCAGGTGCTTCTCGGCACGGTGGACGTGCCGGGCGGCTTTCGCTTCAAGCCACCCTATCCCAGGTCGGCGCCGCCGGGTCCGAAGCCGGCGGGCAAGGATGTCAGGCCGATGACGTCGCTCGAGGGCATGCCGCTCGGTTTCGTCTGCGGACCGGACGATCTGCTCGTCGACGACGCCGGCACGCCTATTCGCATCGACAAGGCCTATTCCTGGGATGCGCCGCTCGCCGCGCATGGGCTCATGCACACGGTCATCCGCAACGCCTGGGCCGGCGATCCCTACAAGATCGATACGCTGTTCATGTATATGTCCAACATGGCCTGGAACTCGTCGATGAACACCGTCGAGACGATGGCGATGCTGACCGATATGGATGCGTCAGGCGAGTACAAGATCCCGTTCATCATCTATTCCGACGCCTATTATTCCGAGACCGTGCCGTTCGCCGATCTCGTGCTGCCGGACACGACCTATCTCGAACGTCATGACTGCATCAGCCTGCTCGACCGGCCGATCAGCCACGCCGACGGACCGGGCGACGCAATCCGTTATCCGGTCGTCGAGCCGGACCGCGACGTCCGCCCGTTCCAGACCGTGCTGATCGAGCTCGGCGCGCGGCTCGGTCTGCCCGGCTTCATCGACGACGACGGCTCGGTCAAATACCGCGACTATGCCGATTACATCGTCAATCATGAGCGCACGCCGGGCGTCGGCCCGCTCGCCGGCTGGCGCGGCAAGGACGGAACTTCGATCGGCAAGGGCGAGGCCAATCCTGATCAGCTTCAGCGCTACATCGACAATGGCGGCTTCTGGCATCACGACTTTGCGGACGACCAGCGCTACTACAAGATGGCCAACCGTTCCTATCTCGACTTCGCCGAGAATATGGGTTTTATCCCGAAGGCCGAGCCGATCGTCTTCCAGCTCTATTCCGAGCCGATGCAGCGCTTTCGCCTCGCCGCGCGCGGCCATGGGAGGGTGCGGCCGCCGGAAGCCGAGCGCGACCGCATCGAGACCTATATGGATCCGCTGCCGTTCTGGTACGCGCCCTTCGAGGAAGCCGCTGTCGACCTCGAGAAATACCCGCTGCACGCGCTGACACAGCGACCGATGCATATGTACCACTCCTGGGGTTCGCAGAACGCGTGGCTGCGGCAGATCACCAGCCAGAACCGGCTGTTCGTGCACAACCGGACCGCCGCCGGCCTCGGTCTTGTCGACGATGACTGGGTGTGGATCGAGAGCATCAACGGCAAGGTCAAGGGGCAGATCAAGCTGGTCGACGGGGTAAACGCCGACACGGTGTGGACCTGGAACGCTATCGGCAAGCGGCGCGGCAGCTGGGGGCTGAAGGACGACGCGGCCGAATCCAACCGCGGCTTTCTGCTCAATCATATCATCGGCGACCAGACTTCTGCCGATGCGAACGGCAAATGCTATTCAAATTCCGATCCGGTGACCGGCCAGGCGGCATGGTTCGACCTGCGCGTGCGCATCGTCAAATGCGCGGCTGAAGAAGGTGGCTTCACCGAGCCCCAGTTCGAGCGCTTCCGGCAGCCGCCGCATTTCGAACCCTCGCCCGACAAGCTCAGTTTCGGCGCCGAGTTTCGACGGAAAAGAGAAGCCGCCAGATCATGACCTGCCTTCCCGCCCATACCGATAAGAAGCTCGGCCTCGTCATCGATCTCGACACCTGCGTCGGCTGCCAGGCCTGCGTTACCGCCTGCAAGGAATGGAACACCGGCGGTCACATGGCGCCGCTGACCGACATCGATCCTTATGGTGGCGATGTCGACGGCGTCTGGTTCAACCGCGTGCACAGCTATGAGCACATGACGGAGATGGGTGGGCGCACGGTCAATTTCCCACGTTCCTGCCTGCATTGCGAGACACCGGCCTGCGTCACCGTCTGCCCGACCGGCGCCTCGTACAAACGGGCATCGGACGGCATCGTGCTGGTCGACGAGGACAAGTGCATCGGCTGCAAATTATGCAGCTGGGCCTGCCCCTATGGCGCGCGCGAATTCGACACCGATGTCGGCGTGATGAAGAAATGTACGTTGTGCGTCGATCGCATCTATAACGACAATCTGGCTGAAGAAGACCGCGTGCCGGCCTGCGTCGCCGCCTGTCCGACCAGCGCGCGGCATTTCGGCGATCTTGGCGACCCGGCGTCGGCGATCTCGCAACTGGTGGCCGAGCGCGGCGGTGTCGACCTGATGCCCGAACTCGGCTATCGCCCGACCAACAAATATTTACCGCCGCGCGCCCACACCCAGCGTGCGGCATCGGTGCCGGCGCCGGCGCTCGAACCGGTGCGGGCCGAAGGCGGTTTCCTCGGCTGGGTCGACCGCATGCTTTCGCACTGACCAGCAACCAGCCTCATGCATCCAGCCTTCTCCGTCGTCTTTTTCACCACCGCCACGGGCGCGGGTTACGGCCTGCTCGCGCTGCTCGGCGTGCTGGCCGCACAAGGATTCGTCCCGCCCGATTTCTGGCTCGGCCTGGTCGGCATGGGCCTGGCGCTCGGCCTGATCTCGGCCGGCCTGTTGTCGTCGGCCGGCCATCTCGGCCGACCAGAACGTGCCTGGCGCGCCTTCTCGCAATGGCGCAGCTCATGGCTGTCGCGCGAAGGCGTTGCGTCGGTCGCGACCTTCGTGCCGGCGGGACTGTTTGCCATCGGCTGGGTGTTCCTCGGCCGCACAGAAGGCTGGGTGGCCGTTGCCGGTTTGCTGGCAGCCATCGGCGCGGTCGCCACCGTCTGCACCACCGGCATGATCTATGCGTCGCTAAAGCCGATCGCCCAGTGGCACAGCCGCTTCACTCTGCCCGGCTATCTGATCTTTTCGGCGATGAGCGGCAGCGTGCTTCTCAACGCACTGCTGCAGGGTTTCGCCCTCGGCTCGACTATACTTCTGGCAGGTTGCACGCTGCTGACCTCGCTCGGCTGGGGCTGGAAGGTGGCAACCTGGCGATACAATGACAGGCTGGAAATCCCGACCAACGCCAACACCGCGACCGGGCTTGCCGGCGGTACGGTGCGGTCGGTGGAATGGCCGCACACCGAGGAAAACTACCTGCTCAAGGAGATGGGCTTTCGCATCGCGCGCAAGCACAACGCGCGGCTGCGCCAGATCACGCAAGTTCTGGCTTTCGCTCTGCCCGTCTTGCTGCTGATTGCCGCGTTCACCTTGCGATGGCCCTATGCGGCGCTCCTGTCGGCACTCGCCGCAATCGCCCAATTCGCTGGCATGCTGGTCGAACGCTGGCTGTTCTTCGCCGAGGCGAAGCACACTGTTACCCTCTACTATGGCAGGTAGAGCAGCTCAGCCTGGTCGCAGCATCGCGTGGGAAA
Source organism: Mesorhizobium sp. (assembly GCA_004020315.1). Classification (GTDB taxonomy): domain Bacteria; phylum Pseudomonadota; class Alphaproteobacteria; order Rhizobiales; family Rhizobiaceae; genus Mesorhizobium. Next base: position 46,970 of record SAQG01000017.1, on the reverse strand, counting down.
TCGCGAAGATGCGCTCCGTGCCGAGCATATAGGCCATCAGCGTTTCGCGACGGAACAGCCCGGCATAGGCGCGGTCGAGCACGTTGAGGGAGCCGGTATAGGCACCGAAGGCCGGCATGATCATGCGGCCGCCGTCGCCGGCAAAGCAGCGCCGCCGCACCGAGCGGCCTTGCTGCACGATGCGGGCGCAAGGGTGCAGATGGCCTGATATCTCGCCTTCCACTCTCACCGCCGAAGGCTCGTGCCGGAACACGAGAGAGCCTACGGCCAGCTCGCGCACCGTCTCGCCGGGCAGATCGGCCGGTGCGTCAGGATCGTGGTTGCCGGCAACCCAGAACCAGTCGCGGCCGGCCATCATTCTTTCCAGCCGCTCGCGGAAACTTGAGTGCATGCGCGCGGCGCCGCCGCCATCATGAAAGCTGTCGCCCAGGCTGATGACGATCGCCGGCTGGTAGGCGGCGATCACCGCCTGCAGCCGGAGCAATGTCGCACCGGTGTCATAGGGCGGGATCAGCGCGCCGCGCCGTGCCAGCGACGAACCCTTTTCCAGATGCAGATCGGAAACGGTCAGAAGCCGAAGCTCGGGAAAATAAAGCACGCCGCGCCGATCGCAGATCGCGCGCTCGCCGGCGATGCCGACGGGATCGGCATCCGCCAGGGGCGCAGTCATGGCGAGTGCGAATGTCATTTCGTCCCCATGGCCTCCTCGACCAGCGTTGCCGCATCCATCAGCAGCGTATCATCGGCCTCGCCATGCACCGGCATCTTACCGATCTCGAGCATGATCGGCACGGCGAGCGGCGAGATCTGTTCGAGGTTCTTATGCACGATTCGTCCCTGGATACGCGAGAGCATCTCGGCAAGTCTGCTGACATCCAGCAGACCCGTGGCCGCGTCGGCACGCGTCGCCTGCAGCAGGATGTGGTCGGGCTCATGGCTGCGTAGAACGTCGTAGATGAGGTCGGTCGAGACGGTGACCTGACGCCCGCTCTTCTCCTGGCCCGGATGACGTTTTTCGATCAGTCCCGAGATGAGCGCGCAATTGCGAAAAGTGCGCTTCAAGAGCCAGCTGTCGGCCAGCCAGGCTTCGAGATCGTCGCCCAGCATGTCCTGGTCGAAAAGTGCAGCCAGCGACGGTTTCTTCGCCCTGAACATCCTGCCCATATCGGCCAGCGACCAAATGGCAAGTGCATAGTCGGTGGCGACGAAGCCGAGCGGCCTGGCTCCCGCCCTGTCGAGACGGCGGGTGAGCAGCATGCCGAGCGTCTGATGCGCCAGCCTGCCCTCGAATGGATAGGCCACCAGATAGTAACGGTTGCCGCGCGGAAAGGTCTCGATCAGCAGGTCGTCGCGTTTCGGCAGCACCGATTTGTCGGCCTGGAAGCGTAGCCAGTCGGCCACCTGCTCCGGCAACTTCTTCCACCGCTGCGGGTCGTCCAGCATGATGCGGACCTGTTCGGCGAGGTAAGTCGAAAGCGGGAATTTGCCGCCGCCATAATACGGCACCTTGGAGTCGCTGCCGGGCGCATTCGACACGAAGCACTCATTCTCGCGAATGCCTTCGAAGCGCAACACCTTACCGGCGAACATGAAGGTATCGCCATGCGTCAGCGTTTCGAGGAACGCCTCCTCGATCTTGCCGAGGACCCGACCACCGCGCGAAGCAGAGCCCTTGCTGCCGGCCTGGACGTAACGCACGTTGAGCGCCGGCACCTCGATGATGGTGCCGACATTCAGCCGGTACTGCTGAGCAATCCGAGGATTGGACACACGCCACAGCCCGTCCTTGTTCAGGCGGATGCGGGCGTAGCGCTCGTAGTTCTTCAGCGCATAGCCACCAGTGGCGACGAAATCGATGACACGATCGAACGTCGGCCGGTCGAGACTGGCATAGGGCGCCGCCGTCCGCACTTCCTCGAACAGCGCATCGGCATGGAACGGCGCGCCGCAGGCGCAACCCAGAACATGCTGCGCCAGCACATCGAGCCCGCCATTGACCAGTGGCGGCGTGTCCTGGGCGCCGAGATAATTGGCGTCGAGCGCCGCCCGGCATTCCAGTACCTCGAAGCGGTTGGCCGGAATCAGGATGGCTTTCGACGGCTCATCCATGCGGTGGTTGGCGCGGCCGATGCGCTGTGCCAGCCTGCTCGCCCCCTTCGGCGCGCCGACATGCACAACCAGGTCGACATCACCCCAGTCGATGCCGAGGTCGAGCGTCGACGTGGCGACGATGGCACGCAGCGCATTCTCGCCCATCGCTTTTTCGACGCGGCGGCGCTGGGCGACATCGAGCGAGCCGTGATGCAGCGCGATCGGCAAAGTGTCCTCATTGACCCGCCACAATTCCTGGAACAGCAGCTCGGCCTGGCTGCGCGTGTTGACGAACAGCAAGGTCGTCTTGTGTCGCTTGATCTCGCTGTAGATCTCCGGTGTCGCGTAGCGGGCCGAATGTCCAGCCCACGGCACGCGTTCTTCCGAATCGAGAATGGAAATCTCGGGCTTGGCGCCGCCCGTCACGACGATCAATTCGGCCATGCCGCCCGGGGGGTTCTGGCTGACCAGCCAGCGCCGCAATTCGTCCGGTTCGGCGACCGTCGCCGACAGGCCGATCGTCTGCAAGTCGGGAACAAAGGATCGCAGCCGGGCCAGCCCGAGCGACAGGAGATGCCCGCGCTTCGACGTCACCAGCGAATGCAGTTCGTCGAGCACGACGTAGTGCAGATCCTCGAAAAAGCGCCTGGCGTCGGGCGCGGCAATCAGAAGCGCCAGCTGCTCGGGCGTGGTCAGGAGGATGTCGGGCGGCGCCAGCTTCTGCCGCTGGCGCTTATGTGCGGGCGTGTCGCCGGTGCGCGTCTCGATGGTGACAGGTAGCCCGATCTCTTCCACCGGCTTGCCGAGATTGCGCTCGATGTCGACGGCCAGCGCTTTCAGCGGCGAGATGTAGAGCGTGTGGATGCCGCGACGCGCCTGCCCCGGCTTTCTCCTTGGCCGTCCGGCCAGCTCGGTTAGTGAAGGCAGAAACCCGGCCAGCGTCTTGCCAGCGCCAGTCGGCGCGATCAAAAGCACCGACTGCCCAGCTTGGGCAGTCGCCAGCAATTCGATCTGATGGGCGCGCGGCGACCAGCCCTTTTCCGCAAACCATTTGAGGAATGGCTCGGGCAAGTGCACGGCGGCATTCTGTTCGGCGAGGCGCAGCTGCTCTGTCACGCGCCAGAGGTAGCGCGACGGGGCGAAATCGCCAAGAAGAATCGGAACAAAAGGTGATCGTACCTTGAGAAAGGGCTCTCGCGCTAAGGCCGCCGGAACCCTGTCGGACCGCCATAGAGATAGCCGATGCGGGCAAGGGCTTGCTTGAACCTTTCACGCGAGACCAGCATGGTGTGGCCGTTGGCGTGGATTATTGTCTTGGCGTCGGTCATAACAGCGACATGGCCTTTCCAGAACACCAGGTCGCCGCGCCGCAACCCGGCAAAATCCAGGCCCGGGTCGAGCGGCTCACCGATGGTCGTCGCCTGCATGTCGGAATCGCGCAGCACCTGCCTGCCGGCCATGTGCATTGCCAGTTGCACGAGACCGGAACAGTCGATGCCGAAACCGGAGGCGCCGCCCCACAGATAGGGCGTGCCGAGAAAGGTTTCCGCGACCGTGACATAGTCGGTAGCTGGTTTGTTCAAGGGCCTCAAATGGCCCGATATAACCGCCTCGCCGGACGGCAGCAGCGCATAATGCGTGCCGCGCGTTTCGGCCGCGCCCGTCACCGTCACCGCCGATCCCATCGACAGCTGCCCGCTTACCGGGAATCGCAAATCCGGTCCGGGATAGAGGAAGGTGCGAGGCACGGAGACGACATGGGTGGGCGCATGGTGCCGCGCGCCTAGCACAGTGTCGGCGACATAGCCGACATAGCCGTCGCGCTCGGCCTGGATCCAGGCCCAGCCTTCGGCATCCTCGAAGACGAGGACGTCGTCGCCGAACAGAAGCTGCGTGTTGAGGCCGGCATCCGGCCGCGGCGCCTTGCGGATATCGGCCACTGCGGCAGAAATCCGCGCTGGCCGCCCGGCGACGAAGCGATCGGCGGCGACCTCGCCTTTCAGCCTGGCATCGGCGAGATCGGAACGGAAGGCGTGAAGTCGGGCATCCCTGGCGGTCAAATCGGCAACTCGGCTCTATCTTCGTGTTGGAGCATGATCTCTTTCAAAACCGGTTCCTTTTTTTCGCTGAGCTACGGTTCGGAATCTTGCTCTAGATGGGCAATTCCTGGGCTCTGGCGATGATAACATCGCCGAAGCGCTCGACAAAGAGCGCGCCCTCTACGGTTCGCTTGACCAGCACATTGCGCTTGTCGAGCTCGTCGCGATGGCGCGAAACCAGCTTCAGCGCGCCCATCGTGTCGAGCGCGCGGGTGATCACCGGCTTCGTGACATTGAGCCGGGCGGCGAGCCCGCGCACCGTGTGCGGCGGCGGGTCGAGATAGATGGTGAACAGGATCGCCGTCTGGCGCATGGTGAGATCGGGCGCGTCGTCGCGCACCTGTGACAGCACCACCTGCTGCCACAGTCGCAAGGCCTGGCTCGGGCGCATCGCAATCGACATCCGGCCAGAATGACGGTAAATTGTTTCGGTTCCGTTTCAGTCCTGAGAATTTCCTGTCGACCCGCAGCCATCAGGCGTAGCGTTTCGAGATGACCCTTTCCAGCGCGCGGATGCCTTGCGCCTCGCCGCCGGCGAGACCGTACGGACGATCGGCCGGATTCCAGGCGAAGATGTCGAAATGCGCCCAAGCGGCGGACTTCTCGACGAAGTGCTTCAGAAAAAGCGCCGCGATGATCGAGCCGGCGAAACCGTCCGACGTGACGTTGTTGATGTCGGCGATCTTCGACGACAGCTTTGCGTCATAGGGTTTCCACAGCGGCATGCGCCACAGAGGATCCTCAACTGCGACGGAGGCCGCAGCCAAGTCGGACGCCAACGCTTCATCACCGGTGTAGAAAGGCGGCAGATCGGGACCGAGCGCGACGCGCGCAGCCCCGGTCAAGGTCGCCATGTCGATCAGCAACTGCGGCTCGTCGTCGTCTGCCAGTGCCAAGGCGTCCGCCAGCACCAGCCGTCCCTCGGCGTCGGTGTTGCCGATCTCGACGGTGATGCCCTTGCGGCTCACCAGCACATCGCCGGGCCGGAAGGCGTTGCCGGCAATCGAATTCTCGACCGCGGGGATCAGCACACGCAGCCGGACCTTCAGCCTGGCGGCGAAGATCATAGAGGCGAGGCCCAGGACGTTGGCGGCGCCACCCATGTCCTTCTTCATCAAGAGCATGCCCGTGGACGGCTTGATGTCGAGGCCACCGGTGTCGAAGCAGACGCCCTTGCCGACCAGCGTCACCTTCGGGGCGTTCTTCGGCCCCCATGTCATGTCGATCAGCCGCGGTGCACCGACGGAAGCGCGGCCGACCGCATGGATCATCGGGAAATTCTTCTTAAGAAGGTCGTCGCCCTTGGTCACCGACACTTCGGCCTTGTACGTCCTGGCCAGGGTCCGAACTGCCTTCTCCAGCTCGTCCGGTCCCATGTCGCTGGTCGGCGTGTTGACCAGATCGCGCGTCAGGAAAACGCCATCGGCGATGCGGCGAACGTAAGCCCCTTCAGCGCCGGGCGGCAGCAAAAAACGCAGCGCCTTGCAAGGCTTTTTGCCGTAGCGGGTGAAGACATAGCCGCCGAGCGCCAGTGCGATGGCCGCGATTTCCGGCTCGGCCAGTGTGGAGGCGAAATGCCAGTCGCCTTCGGGCAAGGCTCTCGCCAGCGCGCCGATGGCAAGCGCGCCTTCGCCATCGCCCGTGCCGAACAGTGCTCCGGCAAGCGCGCCGTTTTCGTCGGGTAGTACCAGCGTCCTGCCGGCCTCACCGGAAAAGCCGTTGGCCTTGGCCCAGGCGAGCGAGGACGAGCCCAGCCCCGCTGCATCCAGTCTATCCTTCGCCACCAGATGAACCGGCAGCGTGGTTTTCAGTTTTCTCTCGATGAGTTCGACTGGCATTCGATGGTCTCCGGCTTCCGAGTCGGCGCTTTTTAACTATCCGTTAGGGTTAACAGAATATTTCTGCGGGAGGGAAGATGGCCACGTAATGGCCACGTTTACGAATGGAGGCTTGGTGCAGATGCCGACCAACCGCATGACGAACGCCACCGGGAAGCGGCTGATCACCACGGCCTTGATAATAGCGCTCGCGGCCAGCGTGGCAGGCTGCGGGACCAGCAAGTTGACGACCGGCTCGATCGCACGCACCAGCGGCAAGCCCCTGGAAACCATGTCGGCCGGCGAGTTGCACAAGGCGACGATCGCGCTCGGTCAGTCCTACGCCAAGAACCCCAACGACAAGCGGATCGCGACAAATTATGCTGCGGCGCTGCAAATGGATGGCGACGCCGACCAGTCGCTCGCGGTGATGCGCAAGCTAGCGATCGCCCTGCCGAAGGACCGCGACGTGCTCGCCGCCTATGGCAAGGCACTTGCCGCCAATGGGCAGTTCGAGCCGGCTCTCGACGCGGTGCGCCGCGCGCAGACACCGGAATATCCCGACTGGAAGCTGGTGTCGGCGGAAGCGGCGATTCTCGACCAGCTTGGTCAGCGAGACGAGGCGCGCCAGAATTACCGCAAGGCGCTTGACCTCAAGCCGAACGAACCTTCGATCCTTTCAAACCTCGGCATGTCCTATGTGCTGGAAGGTGACCTGCGCACGGCCGAAACCTATATGCGATCGGCCGCGCAACAGCCGAACGCCGACAGCCGCGTCCGCCAGAACCTGGCGTTGGTCATCGGCCTGCAAGGCCGCTTCGACGAGGCCGAGAAAATCGCCTCGCAGGAGCTCTCGCCCGAACAGGCGCAGGCGAACGTGACTTACCTTCGCCAGATGCTCGCCCAGCAGAACGCCTGGAGCCAGCTCAAGGATCAGGACAAAGCAAAGCCTGCCACCAACTGACCGCGCAGGCTTTGCTTCGAACCGACCAATTCCTCAATTCATCGACATGCGGAAAGATAAAGCCGCGTTGCATCGGCACCGCGCCTTTCTCATGCATTGCCGCCTCGGCTATTGGCTATTGGCTGTTGGATGTCGGCTGGTCGCCGAAGATGCCGCGCTGGCTTACCTGGATGCCAGCGGGGCCCAGAATGATGGCGAACAGCACCGGCAGGAAGAACAGGATCATCGGCACGGTGAGCTTCGGCGGCAAGGCCGCGGCCTTCTTCTCGGCAGCGTTCATGCGCATGTCACGGCTTTCGCCGGCAAGCACGCGCAGCGCGTGCGCCACCGGCGTGCCGTACCGCTCGGCCTGGACCAGTGCCTGCGACACCGACTTGACCGACTCCAGGCCGGTGCGGCTTGCAAGATTTTCGTAAGCCTGCTTGCGTTCCTGCAAGTAGGAAAGCTCGGCATTGGTCAGGATGAACTCTTCGGCAAGTGCCACCGATTGCGCGCCGATCTCGTCCGCGACCTTGCGAAACGCCGCCTCCACCGACATGCCGGATTCAACGCAGATCAGCATCAGATCAAGCGCGTCCGGCCACGCCATCTGGATCGACTGTTTGCGCTTGGTAGCGCGGTTGTTGACATAGAGCACCGGCGCGTAAAAACCCGCATAGGCGACGACGATACAGACGAACAATTTGATGAGAGGCGGCTGCTCCGGCAAACCCCCGAGCACGAACAGATACATCGCGGCCAGCGCAAAGCCGACAAAGGGCAGGACCAGACGGAAGAAAAGGAAACGCGTCAGCGGATTCTGCCCGCGAAAGCCCGCCACCTTGAGTTTCTGCAAAGTGCCTTCATCGGCCAGGGCGCGCCTCAGGTCCAGCCGGTCGACAATATTGCGCATGCCGATAGACTGTTCCTCGCGCAGGCCCTTGCGGCGGCGATCGGCCTCGATGGCAAGCCGCGCACGCTGCTTGGCGCGCAATTCGTCGCGCTCCAGCGCCACGGATTTCATGCGCGTCTTGAGTTGGTTTCCGCCAAAGGCAGGCAGCAGCGTGAAGACGGTCGCAAACACCGCGATGCCGACGAGCAAGGCAATCAGAAATGCCGGATCAGTAAGGGTTTTGACGACGTTCTCCGTCATGCGCTCGAAATCCTAAACTTCGAAGTTCATCATCTTGCGCATCACCAGGATGCCAATCGCCATCCAGACCGCCGAGCAGCCGAGGATCAGATGGCCGGTGCTGGTTGTAAACAGCGGCATGATGTAGTTGGGGCTTGTCAGGTAGACGAGAAAGGCGACGACGAAAGGCAACGCGCCGATGATCACGGCGGATGCCTTCGCTTCCATGGACAGCGCCTGGACTTTGGCCTTCATTTTCTTGCGGTCGCGAAGCACGCGCGAAAGATTGCCCAGCGCCTCGGAAAGGTTGCCGCCGGCCTGGGACTGGATCTGGATGACGATGCCGAAGAAGCTCGCTTCCGTGCACGGCATGGTTTCGGCCATACGCAAGCTGGCGTCGGGGATCGACAGGCCCATCTGCTGCGAATCGACGATACGGCGGAACTCGGTCTTGACCGGTTCGGGGGATTCGTTGGCGATCAGGCGGACGGCGTCGTTTAGCGGCAGGCCGGATTTGACCGCGCGTACGATGATGTCGAGCGCGTTCGGAAATTCGTTGAGGAACGCCTTGACCCGGCGGGCGCGGCAAAACGAGACGAACCAGCGTGGCAGGCCGAGGGCACCGACCAGGAGCGCACCCGGCAAGACAAACAACGGCGCGCCGATGAAATAGGCAAGAAACGTCAGGACGACGCCGCAAACCGCCGAGTAGAGATAGAAGCGCTCGAGCGAGACCTTCATGCCCGCCTGACGAATCTGGGCCTTCAGCGGCGGCTTTTTGACGATGCTCCGGTTGGTTTGTTGCTTCTGCTCGAGGTCCTTCAGCGAATCCTGGACCGATTTTCGCCGCTTGGCCGCTTCCGCCACGCGATCACGCGAGGCCTTGACGACAGCACCATCCGTCTCGGCGGTCTTGATCGTTTCAAGCCGCCTGCCCACTTGCTTCTCGGTGCTGATCCGGTTGAACAGAAAAGCATAGGCAACCGCGCCGGCGCTGAAGCCGGCGAGCACGATGAATGCCAATACGGTGCCGTCAATTCCGAACATCGAGCCCGGCCCCTACGCTTCCAAACACGTCAGTCAGCGCGTTTCTCCATCGCCTCGAGCGCATTGGCAAGGCGCTGTTCCTCGCCGTAGTAGCGGGCGCGCTCCCAGAAGTGCGGGCGACCAATACCTGTCGACACGTGCTCACCCAGCAGCCTGCCGTTCGCGTCCTCGCCCTTTATGTTGTAGAGGACGATGTCCTGCGTGATGACGACGTCGCCCTCCATTCCGATCACCTCGGTGATGTGGGTGATGCGACGCGATCCGTCGCGCAGACGTGCGGCCTGGATGATCACGTCCACGGAACCAACCACGATCTCACGCACGGTTTTCTGCGGCAGCGTATAGCCGCCCATCGCAATCATCGATTCGATACGGTTCAGGCATTCGCGCGGGCTGTTCGAGTGGATCGTGCCCATCGAGCCGTCGTGACCGGTGTTCATCGCCTGCAGAAGATCGAATACTTCAGGTCCGCGCACTTCGCCGACGATGATGCGCTCAGGCCGCATGCGCAGGCAGTTCTTGACCAGATCGCGCATGGTCACCTCGCCCTCGCCCTCGAGGTTGGGCGGACGGGTTTCCAGACGCACGACATGCGGCTGCTGCAGTTGCAGCTCGGCCGAGTCCTCGCAGGTGATGACGCGCTCCTCGCGGTCGATATAGTTGGTCAGGCAATTGAGCAGCGTCGTCTTGCCCGAGCCGGTGCCGCCTGAAATGACGATGTTGCAGCGGACGCGGCCAATGATCTTGAGAATTTCGGCGCCGTGTGGCGAAATGGCGCCGAACTTGACCAGCTGATCGAGCGTCAGCTTGTCCTTCTTGAACTTGCGGATGGTGAGCGCGGTGCCGTCGATGGCGAGCGGCGGGGCGATGACGTTGACGCGGGAGCCGTCGGGAAGACGTGCGTCGCAGATCGGGCTGGATTCATCGACGCGGCGGCCAACCTGGCTGACGATGCGCTGACATATGTTGAGGAGCTGCTGGTTGTCGCGGAAACGAATGCCGGTCTGCTCGACCTTGCCGTTGACCTCGATGTAGACGTTCTTGGAACCGTTGACCATGATGTCAGCGATGTCGTCGCGGGCGAGCAACGGTTCCAGCGGCCCGTAACCCAGCACGTCATTGCAGATGTCCTCGAGCAGTTCTTCCTGCTCGGCGATCGACATCGCGAAATTCTTGATCGCGATGATGTCGTTGACGATGTCGCGGATTTCCTCGCGCGCGGTTTCGGGATCGAGCTTGGCGAGCTGCGACAAGTCGATCGTGTCGATCAGCGCGGAAAAAACCTGGCTCTTGGTGTCGTAATAGGTTTCGCTCTTTTCGCGCTGGATCCTTTTCGGCGGCTCCGATGCCAATGGCGGTGCCTCGACCGCACGGCGCGCAGGCGGCGCAGCAAACGTGCCAAGCGACGGCGGCGATGCGGGCTTGGCAACAACCGACGCTTCTGCAGAGTTTGCCGGCGCGGCAGGCGCAGGTGCCGGCTGACGGAATTCCGGGGTGAACCGGCTGCCGTCGTCGCTGCCTCTTTTACCAAACATGATTGATTACCAATTCCGCTCCGGAAACATCACTTCTTGCTGCGCGAGAGCTTGCCAAGGAAATTGCCGAGGCCCGCTTTCTTCCTTGCCTTGATTTCGCTGCGCCCAGTCAGCACATGCGCAATCTCGTTGATCGTGCCGACGATCGGGTTCTTGGCATCCATTTCGCCGAGCATGCGCCCGTTGTTGGCGGCGTTTCCGAATAGCAGCGGCTCGAAAGGAATGACCGACATCGGCGACAGGCCGAGCGAGTCGGCGAAGTCGGACGAGGAAATCTCCGGACGCTTTGGCACGCCGGCCTGATTGATGATGAGCTTCGGCGGCGGATCATTCGGTCGAAGCCGTTTGAACATGTCGACCAGATTCTTGGTGTTGCGCAGATTGGCCAGTTCGGGCGTCGCCGTGATCACGACGTCGTCTGCTTTGGTCAGCGTGTTCTTGGTCCAACCTGTCCAGATATGCGGGACATCGAGCACCAGAAGCGGCACGCTGCGCTGGGCGGTGTCGATAAGCTGCGTGAACGCGTCGGGATCGAAATCGTAGACCCGTTCGAGCGTTGAAGGCGCTGCAAGCAGCGACAGGTGCTCGGCGCACTGGGCAAGCAGCCGATCGAGATAGACCTCGTCGACGCGCTCCGGTGAGAAAACGGCCTCGGCGATGCCTTGCGCCGGATCCTGATCGAAATTGATGTTGGCCGTTCCGAAAGCCAGGTCGAGATCGGCGACAACCACTTCGGACTTGAACAGCGACGACATTGCCCAGGCCACGTTGTGGGCAATGGTCGAGGAGCCGACGCCACCCTTGGCGCCGATGAAGGCGATCGAGCGGCCGATCGGATCGGCTTCCGGATCAACGAAGATCGTCGATATCACGCTGACGATGTCGGCCATCGACACTGGCGCGATGACATATTCGGAAATGCCGGAGCGGATGAGCTCGCGGTAAAGGCCGACGTCATTGTAATGACCGATGACCACGACCTTCGAGGTCGGATCGCAATATTCGGAGAGCTGCGTGAGTTGCTCCAGCAATTGCGTCGGCTCGCTGCGCGATTCCAGCAGGATCAGGTTCGGTGTCGGCGCCGATTGGTAGAATTCGATGGCGGTGGCGATGCCGCCCATATGGACCTTCAGATGGGCCTTCGCCATGCGACGATCCTCGCCGGCGCGCTCGACTGGATTGGCAACGCCTTCGGTCTCGCAAAATGCCTGGATCGAGATGCGCGGAATCGGCCGCAACGCCTGCATGGCGGCGATGTCCTGCTGCGAGGTTTCGCCGCCATCTACCGCTGTGTCGTAGGCAAGATTGCTCATTGTCATTTCTTTCCGTGACTTGCGCGGCTCAAGCTCAATACTCAACTTCCGAATTGCCGAGGAACTCGTCCGAAATGCCTCTCTGGCGGTAGACGTCGATCACCGCGCCGCGATTTTCCGCGTCAATATCGGATTGCTTGCGTGGCCCGATCAGATCGGCCGGATTGGCCATTTGGGCAGCAAGATTGTTCTGATACGAGCAGCCGAAATCGGCATGGTGCTTGTTTTCCGAGGTCTGCAAGAGGTCTTCGGGCCAGCGTCCGCATCTGTCGGTTTGCGCCTTCACCGTGACATAGGCGACGCGGATCGGCGCGGACGCTTCGGCAGAAACCGACTGGTAGGTTGTGATGACGATCCGGTTCCGGCTGATGCCGCTGGCAATCGCAAGTCTGGCGAAATCGCGACCGGCCGCGGTCGCGGCGATCTCATTGGCCGAACCGCTTGGGATCGAGATCGTCAGGGTCGGAGCAGCGCTCTTGTCGTAGCCGTCCAGAAAGCCCAGAAGCGTGTCGCGCTGAGCGTCGGTCATGCCGCGATCGCCGGCGCCGACCGGAAGGTCGATCTTCTCGTTCTTCTCCGCAATCACGATCGGATGGTTGGTGCGATAATCATCCGGAACAGCGCCTACCGTGATGCTGTCCCGCTTGGCGCAGCCCGCCAGCAATGCCGCGATCGCAACCGCCAGGACCGGAATGGCCGGTCGGCAGATCCGCGAACGGCCGGCCGGCATCGCTGGGATGATTGTCCTTGTCTTAAACGCCGACTGCGACATGTCCGCTTCCCCGCTTATTTGTAGATGAAACCGACAACGCCGTGATAACGGCCGTTGGGCTTGTCGGTCTGCATAGTCCCGTAGACGCGATTGACCCGACCAAGGAACATGCCGGCGCCATCGCTGGCGGCGTTGAAATTGTCGTCCGGTTTGGCAAGAGCATTGCGCGCCACCGGCTTCACCAGGTAGGGCGTGATGATGATGACGAGTTCGGTCTCGTTGCGGACGAAGTCCCGGCTGCGGAACAGCGTGCCGAGCACCGGGATTTTGGTCAGCCCAGGCAGGCCGTTGACGGCTTGCCTGATGTCATCCCGTACCAGGCCGGCGATCATCATCGAGCCGCCGGAAGGCAGCTCCACCGTCGTATCGGCCAAGCGTTTGCGGAGCGACAGCGCATTCATGCCGGGGCTTGTTACGCCATCGGACAAAGATACCGATCCCTCCGTCGTCGGCTCGGAAACCGACGTCCTGACCTTCAGGCTGATGCGGCCGGGAGACAGCACCACTGGCTGGAATTCCAGGCCAATGCCGTATTCGATCTTCTCGATTTCATACGTCTTCACACCGGTCTGGTTATCGTCGGACACTGCTCGGGAAGCGCTGGTCACCAAATTAAATTCGCCGCCCACTTTGAAAGTCGCCTTCTCGCCGGATACGGCCGTCAACGTCGGCTCGGCCAGGGTTTTCATGACGCCTGACTGTTCCATGGCGTTGATGTAGGCGTCCAGCGTCGAGGTGCCGATAGCCAGGCCAGAGTTCGACAGCGACTTGCCCAAGCCGGCGAAGTTGTCGCTTATCGCGCTCCAACTGATGCCGTTGCTGCTGCCGCTGCCGATCAAGTTGACGCCGAGCTGCTTCATCACCGAGCGGCTGACTTCCGCGACCGTCACCTTCAGCGTCACCTGGTCGTCGCCGATGATCTGCAGCAGGTTGACGATCTTGCTGACGCGCCGCTCGGAATCCGGATTGTCGATGTCGACACCGGCTTCGGCCGAGCCGCCGGAGGCGGTCTGCGAATATTGTCCCGTGGTCGCTTCACCGCCGGACACGAAGATGGTGGCCAGATCGACCGCGCGTTTGGCATCCAGGGGAGTGTCCACGGTTCCGGTCAGGACGACGTTGTCGTTCAGCAATTCGACCGTGATGGTCGATGACGGTATGAAGCGCCTGATATAGTCTTCCAGTCCAGCAACGTCGCGTTCGACTGCCAGATCCAGGCTGACGATCTGTTCGCCATTGGGCCCAAAGACGAAGATGTTGGTGTCGCCCACCGCCTTTCCGAACAGATAGATGCGCCTGGCGGTGCGGGTCACCGCATCGGCGACCGCCGGATTGGCGACGAGAATATCATAGGCATCGCTCGGCAGGTCGATGACCACCGATTTGTTGAGACCGAGCTTGACGCGCTGGGTGGCGGTCGAAGCCGACACCTCGGCGTTCTTGCTTGCCGCATTCGCCTCGACGACACCATGCGCATTCGTTCCAACGAGAAACAGGCCGATTGCCGCAGCCAGGGTGACCGGCAGTCTAGCGTCTAGCCTCATTGCCTTGCCCCCACTTCGGAAACTTCGCCCGACTTGATCAATCGCACCGTTCCGCGCCGCCCATTGCCGGAAACGAGATAGTCGGCCTCGCCCAGATTCTTCTCCTGCGTGTCGCTGATCGACCGCAGCGCCAATGTCAGGCGATCCGCCATCTGCTGGGCGACGGTGATGATTTCCGCCTGCTGCGGCGTCAGCGCCAGCGTTGCGGTCTGGCCGACCCTGGTCCTCTTGCCTTCTTCGTCCTCCTGGATGGTTTGGTCGATTGCCAGGACGCGAATGTTCTTGAGTATGGTTTCGGTCGTAAACCCGCTGCCGCCGGCCGCGGCATCGGCTCTGCGGGTCATGATGACATCGACGAAATCGTTGGGAAGAATGAAGCCGCCGGCCGAAGTGTCGGCGGATACAGCTGTGGCGACAGCCCGCATGCCGGAGGGCAGGATCGACGACATGAAGCTTTGTCCCTCGCCGATCAGCTTGGAGCGCCGCAACGGTTCACCGGCATACATCGCCACACGGGCGACACCGCCTTTCAGCTTCTCAAGCGCATCGGGCTCCGCGGCGCGGGTTATGAAATTCGCGTTGATGCCGTCGGCCGGCCAGGACTGCCAGGCGATGTTGTTCTCGAGCGGACTGCCCATCGGAACGTCGCCTGACAGGACAAGCACGTCCTGCAGCGCGATTGCGGGCGCCTGGGGGCCGGAATCGACGATTTGAGGCGGCGGAGCCGCCACCATGTTTTTCGCCACATAGCCTGCACCACCCGCCGCGGCCACCGCCACGCCTAGAATGATCAGTCGGGATGCTGGCATCTGTCCGAACCTCGCCTTGGCAAATCCACGTAGCCAAGCCGGACCTTGCAGCGGCAATCGTCAAAACAAGGTTAATTTAATACTTACGATCGTGATTAATTTAAGGTTTACATAAATTTGAGGCGTCTGGTCCGGCCCGCCAAAAAAGGCGGCCAAGCCGGTGCTCCAACGCCAAATCGAGTTAGTGGAAGGCTGGTCTGACGAGGGAAAGATTGGCAGCGGGAATTAGGCGGCCGGACTGGCGAGTGCCCACGCCATCAACGGCGAATTCGGAAAGGTGAGCAGCCCGCCAATGCCAAGCGCGATGCCATAGGGAACGCCGGCCGTCTCGTCGGCGAAGTGGCGTAAAAACGGATTGTGGCCCGTGATCGCTGCAAGCGGCGATTTCCGATAGACAAGGATGGCGAGCGTCAGCAGGCCACCGATGAATGTTGAGACCACGAGATATTGAATGAGATGGACATTGAGCCCCATCCAGAGCGCAGTGGCGGCCAGCAGCTTGGCGTCGCCGCCTCCCATGCCGCCGAGCGCGAACAGGCCGAAGGTCACGGCGAGAACCAGGCCGCCGGCGGCGAAATGCCAGCCATAGGTTGCCCAGTCCATGCCAGTCAGCGGCGCGACCAGGGCGAAGACGGCCACAAGCAGCACCGGCACGCGATTGGCGATCGTCATCGACAGCATGTCGGAGATCGCGGCAAAGAGCATGCAGAAGGGAAAGACGACGAAGATCAGGGCTTCAAGCATGGCGTGGCGCCTGTGGTCGGACTGTACCTGGCCTCAGCCTAGGCTTGTTCGATTAACGATTGATGAGGCCGAAATTTCAAAATCGCCTGACACAATGATCAAGGGCCGCCAACGAGGCGGCCCTTGATCCGAAAAAACGACCAGGCGTCGCTATTAGCCGGCGGTGTTGAGCGTCGTGGCGATCCCGTTGAACTTCGCGTTCAGCGCGTTGCCCAGCGAGCCGGCGCCGACCATGATGGCGAGCGCGATGAGAGCGGCGATCAGACCGTATTCGATAGCGGTCGCGCCGGATTCATCCTTCACAAAACGTGCAATGAGATTAGACATTCGAGAGCTCCTACTCCAGGTGTTACAGCAATTCCGTCAACTTCTCTTGGCGGCTGATCGGATGCTGCCAATCTATGGGGAAGCTCTTTCAATCGGCTTAATAAACAGCCTTACCGATTCCTTTCCGGTCTCGATGACATTGCGTGGTTAACCGTAGACTAAGTGACGCCTATGGAACGCGACAGACTCGTCACGAGCCGCGAAAGGCGCAATTTAGCGATTTGGGAAAAGGGGCTGCCCGCTTCAGGCGATCACGATGCCGATCCGACATCATTACGCCTGCCATCTCCTTAACAGTTGGTTCACCAATCTCGTTCATGTTCCGTTGAGCATTTGCCGCCGTGGAGCGCTTCAATGACCGGGCCGAGATCGTCCTTTCCGATTGCCGCGCTTCTTGCCGCCACAGCCTTTGTCGGGCCGGCCAAGGCTGGCGCCGGCATCGAGGTCACGATGAACCAGGCGAAGATCGTCAAACTGTCGCGCGCCGCCGATACGATCGTCGTCGGCAATCCGGCGATCGCCGACGCCTCGGTTCAGGATGCTTCGACGATCGTGCTGACGGGCAAGGGCTTCGGCGTCACCAACCTCGTCGTCCTCGATCAAGAGGGCCGTCCGATCGTCGACGAGCAGATCACCGTCGTGCGACAGGACGCGTCGTCGGTGCGCATCTATCGGCGTGCCGAAATACAGACCATGTCCTGCACGCCGTATTGCGAAAGCTCTTATAAAAGCGATGCAGAGAAGGCCTCGGAAGCCGAGATGAGCGCCGGCCGGTAGCGAGCGGACTGTTCTCGCCTCGCTGAATGCCGCTCGGTTAGCGGCATGTTAAAACCTTTCCGTCGAATTTAGCGATCATCCAAACTGCACTTCAATGGGTTTCCGCTAATGTTCCCTCCGAGACCCCTTTGAAGATCGGCGGGCACGGGACATGAGCAAAGCAGGACCAGCAGGCTTTTTTGCGCGCTTCCTTGGCGACCGGCGCGGCAGCACGGCTTTGGAATTCGCGATGCTTGCGGTGCCATTTGCGCTCCTCGTCTTTGCCATACTGGAGAGCTGCATTTCATTTGCCGGGCAAGAGGTGATGGCCAACATCACTGACGACGTCGCCCGCCAGCTACGGACGGGCCAGATGAGGCAGGCCAACGTGACCGAGGCGACGCTGAAGACCATGATCTGCAGCCGGCTGGAGATCATGGTCGCCAAGGACTGCCCCGGATTGGAGGTGGATCTGCGCGAGTATCCGACCTTCGCCGCCGCTGCCCAGGCGGGCTTCAAGATCCAGGACCGCGAAATCGTGCTGACCGGCACGGACCCGGCGGCTTTTACGGTATCCCCGGGCTTGGCTGAATCAATAAACATGCTGCGGGTTTTTTATAAATGGCCTGTCATTACCGATTTCATGGCCAAGTCGATGGCCAATCTAAAAGACGGCAACACCCTGCATTTCGCAACGGTGACCTGGCAGAACGAGCCGTTCGACGACTGAAAACGCACCGTTGTGTGAGTGGGAAAAAGTGCATGGGGCGTGCGGGGGCACATATGGGAATCGCTGGGATCTGCACGAAAGCCATCCGGTTCTGCTGTGATCGCCGCGGTGTCGCGGCCGTTGAGTTTGCCTTCATCGTGCCCGTCCTGCTGATCATGTACTTCATGACCATGGAAGCCTCACAAGCCATCGAGACCAGCAAAAAGGTCAGTCGCATTGGCAGCATGGTGGCGGATCTCGTTACCCAGCAGCAGACCATCACGGCAGCCGATCTCGATGCGATCATGCAGATCGGCAACTCCACCCTTCGGCCGTACAACCGATCGACCCCGGAAATCATCATCACCGCGATCCAGGTCACGGACGAAACGACGCCGAGGGTGCTGGTCGTTTGGTCACGCAAGATGGTCAGTGGCGCCTTCAGCGCCGCCGCCGCCAAAAACTCCGTTACCAACGTTCCACCGGCGCTCGCTATCAAGGGCACCTTTCTCATTCGAGTCGAAAGTAACCTCGCATACCAGCCGATCATCACCTGGTCGGTGGACAGTGAGAAGCGGCTTGGGTTGAGTTCGGCTTTCGATTCGCTATCGATGGGCGAAACCTATTATCTCCGGCCCCGCAGGAGCCCGACGATTCCCTGCGGCACCTGCTGAAGCGACGGCGCCCGACTCCGATCTCCATTGCTATCGGTCGTTGCCTGAAACCAGGCGCACGATGGCTGCAGCCATCGCGTAATCCTTCGGGCTAGCGACGGCGAAGCCGCCGGAATGTTTCGATTCCAGCAGATCATAGACGTCCGGCGACATCGATCTGAGGTTGATGAGGAACACGGTGAGCCGCCGTTTGGCTTCGGGGTCGAGATCGCTGCGGACGGCATGGGGACCATACCGCAGCAGGCCGGACGTCCACACGACCTGAAGTGCTGCTTTCGAAAGCCCTGCCACTTCCAGCCTGGCGACCCGTGCCGCCCGGAACATCCGGCTGGCCATCGGCCACCGCCGGCATCCAGCCGAACATGGCATCGGCCTCGCCATTGACCAGCATCGTTTAAGCCGCCGCAGCCGTACTGGCATGTGTCAGAAATGGCGCATCATCGGCGATCCTGACGCCTTCGGCGGCCAGTCCGGCAAGCGGCAGGAGAGAACCGCCGACGCTGTCCGGAGGCGCCATGGCGACCCGATGTGCTTTCATCGCGGCCAGATCGGGGACCTCGGCGTCCCGCGTCAGCAAGACGGAGCGGATGCCGATCACGCCGTCGGAATCGACAGGCGCCACAAGAGGCTCGATGCATTCGCAACGTCGGGATGTGGTGGCGTAGGCGGTCGCCGAATAGACCGCATATTCGATGTGGGCGTTGGCTTGCGCCTCGATCAGCGCCGCGAAGTCACGGGCAACCACCACCTTCATGCCGAGCGCCTTGGCATCCGTCAGCAGCGCCAGGCCCGGAACGGTGTTGCCGGCGCTGGGCTCGGCGACGATGCCGACACGAAACGTGCCGATCTCATCCCGCCAATCTGCGCGCGCCGGGTTTGACCAGGCCGCACCCAGCAGCGTCATGATGGCTGCGGAGGCTTTTAAGGCATGCCTCATGTGAGTTCCCCGCTGGTTTTTCGCCGATCCACGCCGATGCCGGCATTTCGCCACATCTCACCTAGCGCGCCAAGGCGTCTGGTTCCGAATTGCCAATGGCGGCGCGGCCCCCTATGTCTGGGCGGACAGACAAACGAAAATAATGAATCCCTGCAATGGCGCGCGCCTTCCTTTTTGTTCTCGATTCCTTCGGCATCGGCGGCGCGGCCGACGCCGAGCGCTATGGCGACACCGGTTCCAACACGTTCGGACACATCGCTAGAGCCTGCGCGGAAGGCCGGGCAGATCGCGAGGGGCTGCGAAAAGGTCCGCTTTTCGTACCCCACATGCTCTCGCTCGGTCTGGGGCACGCGGCGAAAACCGCGACAGGATTCAGCATCGACAGCGACGGCGAGGTCCAGCTCGCCTCCGCCTTCCATGGCGCGGCGCAGGAGATTTCGAGCGGCAAGGACACGCCATCAGGCCATTGGGAAATCGCCGCCTTGCCGGTCCGCTTCGACTGGGGCTATTTCCCGGACACAGTTCCCGCCTTTCCAGCCGAGCTGACCGAAGCGATCATTCGCGAAGGAGAGGTGCCGGGCATTCTCGGCAATTGCCATGCTCCGGGCACCGAGATCATCGAGCGGTTCGGCGAGGAGCATATACGCACCGGCAAGCCGATCTGCTACACTTCGGTCGACTCCGTCCTGCAGATCGCCGCGCATGAGGTTCACTTCGGCCTGGAACGGCTTTACGAATTCTGCAAGGTGGTGCGCAGGCTGGTCGATCCACTGAACATCGGACGGGTGATCGCGCGGCCTTTCATTGGGGAAACCGCCGCCGGCTTCGAACGGACGCACAACCGGCGGGACTATTCGGTGCCGCCGCCTGAACCGACCCTGCTCGACCGGCTGACGGCGCGCGGCAGCCGGGTCATCGCGGTCGGCAAGATCGGCGACATCTTCGCCCATCGCGGCATTTCGGAAGTGCGCAAGGCGGCCGGCAACATGGCGATGTTCGACAAAGCGCTCGGCGCGATGGATGACGCGGGCGACGGCGATCTCGTCTTCGCCAATTTCGTCGATTTCGACACCGAGTTCGGCCATCGGCGCGACGTTGCCGGCTACGCCGCCGCGCTCGAGGCCTTCGACCGGCGGCTGCCGGAGGCGCTTGCACGGCTGAGGCACGGCGACCTTCTCATCCTCACGGCCGACCATGGCAACGATCCGACCTGGCACGGCACCGATCATACGCGCGAACGCATTCCGGTGATCGGCACCGGGCCCGGCTTTGGCGGCGACATTGGGCTTAGAACGACGTTCGCCGACATCGGTGAAACCGTCGCCGAGCATCTTGGTCTGGCACGCGGCCGTCACGGCACCTCCTTCTATGCAACGATAGGCGGCCATGCCTGAGTTGCCTGAGGTCGAAACGGTGCGGCGGGGCCTGCAGCTGGTTCTGGAAGGCGCCCGCATCGCCCGCGTCGAGGCACGCCGGCCCGACTTGCGCTTTCCTTTTCCCGAAAAATTCTTGGAGAGGCTGACCGGCAAGACGATTACGGCGCTCGGCCGCCGGGCCAAATACCTGACGATGCATCTGGAAGGCGGCCCGGTGCTGATCTGCCATCTCGGCATGTCGGGTTCGTTCCGCATCGAAACGTCCGATGACAGCGAAATGCCCGATAACAGCGAAATGTTGGGCGCGTTTTATCACGAGCGCTCGAAAAGCGCGGTACACGACCATGTCGTCTTCCATATCGTCTCTCCTGAAGGCGCCCGGTCCCGCGTGACCTTCAACGATCCGCGCCGTTTCGGCTTCATGCTGTTTTCCGAAGGGGCGCCCGACACGCATCCTATGCTGGCGGGGCTAGGCGTCGAGCCGACAGGCAATGCGTTGGACGGCGAGCTGCTCGCCTCACTGCTGAAGGGCCGGAAGTCGCCGCTGAAAGCAGCACTTCTCGATCAGCGGCTGATAGCCGGGCTCGGCAATATCTATGTGTCGGAGGCCCTGTGGCGCGCCGGCCTGTCACCGTTGCGCGAGGCGGGCACCATCGCAAAACCTGGAAAGAAGGCCAAACAGCAGCGCGACGCCTTGGCCGAAGCAATTCGAGCAGTGGTCGCCGATGCGATCGCCGCCGGCGGATCGTCGCTGCGCGACTATGTGCAGACCGACGGGTCTCTGGGCTATTTCCAGCATTCCTTCGCGGTCTACGATCGCGAGGGCGAACCCTGCTCCAAGCACGGCTGCGGCGGCCAAATAGAGCGCATCGTGCAAAGCGGGCGTTCCACCTTCTATTGCCGGACCTGTCAGTTGTGAGCTAGGTGCCGGGTGTGAGCTAGGTGCCGGGTGTGACCTAGATGCCGAGTGTGAGCTGGACGCCAGATGTAAGCTAGATGACCGAGTGAGGAGATACAGTCATGGCCTATGAAACGATTATCGTGGAAACCCGCGGCAAGATCGGGCTGATCACGCTGAACCGGCCGAAGGCGCTCAATGCGCTGAATTCCCAGGTCATGGCGGAAGTGGTCGCGGCTGTGAACGGCTTCTGCGCGAATGCCGACATCGGCGCGATGGTCATCACCGGCTCCGAAAAAGCCTTCGCGGCAGGTGCGGACATCAAGGAAATGCAGGCGGTCTCCTTTGTCGACGCCTATGTGCAGGATTTCTTTGTCGGCTGGGAAGAGTTCACCCGGGCGCGCAAGCCTGTGATCGCGGCGGTGGCCGGCTATGCGCTCGGCGGCGGCTGCGAACTGGCGATGATGTGCGATTTTATCATCGCCGCCGACAACGCCAAGTTCGGCCAGCCCGAGATCACGCTCGGCGTCATGCCGGGCATGGGCGGATCGCAGCGCCTGACCCGCTTCGTCGGCAAGTCGAAAGCGATGGATATGTGCCTGACCGGACGAATGATGGATGCGGCGGAAGCCGAGCGTTGCGGCCTGGTGTCCCGTGTCGTGCCCGCCGGCGAGCTGATCGAGGAGGCGTTGAAAGCGGCGGGCAAGATAGCCGATTTTTCGCTGCCCTCGGTGATGATGGCGAAAGAGGCCGTCAACCGCGCCTATGAAACGACACTGGCCGAAGGGCTGCGGTTCGAGCGCCGGCTGTTTCACTCCCTGTTTGCGCTCGATGACCAGAAGGAAGGCATGGCGGCCTTTGTCGAGAAGCGGAAGCCAAATTTCACGAACCGGTAGATCGTGACGACAGCGGGCAGATGCGAGCGACAGCGGCCAAAAAGAAGCTGAAGCAGCGTTGACGCGCCGGAAAAGCTGAACTATAAGCCGCATCAACCGAGGCGGCCCTGTGGCTGCCCGTTTGTTTTTTGCGCCTTGCGGCATCCCGCATGCGCCCACCAGATCAGAAGAGAGGCATCATGGCCAATACCTCCTCGGCCAAAAAGGCAACGCGCAAGATCGCCCGTCGCACGGCGATCAACAAGAACCGCCGCTCGCGCGTGCGGACTTACATCCGCCAGGTCGAAGAGGCGCTCGCCTCGGGCGACAAGGCTGCCGCGCAGGCTGCCTTCAAGGTGGCGGAACCGGAATTGATGCGCGCCGCGACCAAGGGCGTGGTGCACAAGAATACGGCATCCCGCAAGGTGTCGCGCCTGGCCCAGCGGCTCAAGGTGCTGTCGGCCTGATATACCTTTACTGAACTTGTCCTTTTCAAACCCGGCCGCTCGTGCCGGGTTTTTTCGTTTGCCGGCAAGTACTTAAAAAGAAAGCTCGCAAGCAACACTCCGCACGGATTTCAACGTTAGAAATGCTTTGCCGGCATATACATGCCTACTGATACTCGCAGCTGCCGAAAGCGTTCACGACTAAAATATCAGCTGTCAAAAATCACCTTTATTTTTCAATACGTTGCGGACGGTCATCCACAGCTTGTTCACATCGGGTGCGAGGGATGGGGGACAATTGCCTGTCAAGAAAATTATTTCATAAAATTTCGCGTGACGCGGCCTTTTTCATATTCGCCGGAAAAGGGTTTGAATCACAATGGCTTTATCAAAACAAGCCGGTGCAACGCAGGCTGCGAACCCCTCTGCGGTAACCACATTCCTTAAAAATCCGTTAGTCGTGGCCTTGCCCTCTCCACAGCGATTTCGTTAATGTCGGTCTATCGAGAGGGACGGGCCGTTGGCCCTTAACCCAACCTGAATCGGCCAGCAAAAAAATGGCAGAATTCATGACGTGGATCATTTCCGCGTACGGGTTTGGTTTGCCTTTTCGGTACGGTAGGGGATTGGCGTAATTGTACATGGCAGATCAATGACGAGCCGGCGTTTCGCCGGGCGGAATTGTATTGTCCTGAGATGACCGAAGCGGGCTGGCTCTGAGGAGCCGGCGCCGGATCCCTGACAATGAGGCGACATCATCTGCCGGCGGCGGCGATGGTGTCGCAGCGAAGACACGGTCGCCGGAAACATGGATGCAGGAGGCGCATTCCCGGCGGAAAAAGGTACAAAAGGACAAGGAACTCGATCATGCAGAGCGGCATCGAAAGGGAGCTTACGGGCGACCTCCCATTCCCTGGAACCTTAACCGGAGGGGACGCTATGTCGGCTTCCATCGACGCGGAACAAAAGTTCGACCGGGTCAAGGCCCAGTTGAAGGCGCGTCTGGGAACCGAAGTCTATTCGAGCTGGTTCGGACGCATGAAGGTCGCCGAGGCGTCCCGAGGCATTGTCCGCATCTCGGTGCCCACCGCCTTCCTGCGCTCGTGGATCAACGGCCATTATCTCGACCTCATCGCCGAGTTGTGGAAGCACGAGGATCCTGAAATCCTCAAGATCGAGATCGTCGTACGCACCGCTACCCGTCCAGGGCGCAACGGCGTCGAGCCCGAAGTGGCCCCGGCGCGCAAGATGACCAGGCAAGCGCAAACGGCGCTGGCCGCTGGAACAGCGAGCCCCGGCAGGGTGGAGCGGGTACAGGCACCTCGCCCGGGAATGCCCGCAGAGACCGAGTTCCGGCACAATGTGCTCGGTTCGCCGCTTGACCCGCGCTACACGTTCGGCTCCTTCATCGAGGGACCGTCGAACCGGGTGGCCTTCGCCGCCGCCAAGGCGGTGGCGGAATCGCAGTCGAGCGCGGTGCGCTTCAATCCGCTCTTTCTTCACGCGACGGTAGGGCTGGGCAAGACGCACCTGCTGCAGGCGATCGCGGCGGAATCGCTGAAGCAGAATCCGAAGTCGCGCGTCGTCTATCTCACGGCCGAATATTTCATGTGGCGGTTTGCCACCGCGATCCGCGACAACAACGCGCTGACGCTGAAGGAACAGTTGCGCGACATCGACCTCCTCATCATCGACGACATGCAGTTCCTGCAAGGCAAGTCGATCCAGCATGAATTCTGCCATCTGATCAACATGCTGCTCGACAGCGCCAAGCAGGTGGTGGTCGCGGCCGACCGGCCGCCGTCAGAACTGGAATCGCTGGAGCCCCGCGTCCGCTCGCGCCTCAACGGCGGCGTCGCGCTCGAAATGTCGGCACCGGATTTCGCCATGCGCATCGGCATGCTCAAGCTGCGCCTTGCCACCGCCAAGGCCGACGATGCATCGCTCGACATCTCGGAGGAGATCCTCAACCATGTCGCTCGCACGGTGACCGGCAGCGGACGCGAACTCGAAGGTGCGTTCAACCAGCTTCTGTTCCGCCAGTCGTTCGAACCGCAGATCACCATCGACCGCATCGACGAGATCCTCGGCCACATCTATCGTTCGGGCGAGCCGAAGCGGGTGCGTATCGAGGACATCCAGCGTATCGTCGCGCGCCACTATAATGTGTCGAAGACGGAACTTCTGTCCAACCGGCGTACGCGCACCATCGTCAAGCCGCGGCAGGTCGCCATGTACCTGTCGAAGGTGATGACACCGCGCTCCCTGCCGGAGATCGGGCGGCGTTTCGGTGGCCGCGACCACACGACGGTGCTGCATGCCGTGCGCAAGATCGAGGATCTTTCAGGCGTCGACAACACGCTGGCGCAGGAGCTCGAATTGCTGAGAAGACTGATCAACGATCAGGCCTGACCGGCCCGAAAAACGCCGGCTCGCGGACTTCGCCAGTTTTATCCCCAGAAAGCCCGCGTAACCGGCCCGAACCGGTAGCGCGGGCTTGCGTTTACAGGTTTTTTCCTGTCAGTTTGTGCAGATTCTGAGCCTGTTCAGACCTTTCGCGGGTTGCCGCTTGCCGGAGACCCGCTCATTCATTCAAGCGAGCCTGTTTCGTCATGCGTGTTATCCTGGAACGGTCCAACCTCCTGAAGTCGCTCAACCACGTTCATCGCGTGGTCGAGCGGCGCAACACCATACCGATCCTGTCGAACGTGCTGCTGAGCGCCGAAGGCGCCACCCTTGAAATGAAGGCGACCGACCTCGATCTGGAGGTGACCGAAGCCACGCCCGCCAAGGTCGAGCGCGGCGGCGCGACGACGGTTCCGGCGCATCTGCTCTACGACATCGTCCGCAAGCTCGCCGACGGGGCGGAGGTCATGCTGAAGACCGACGAGGACGGCAACGCCATGACGGTGACCTCGGGTCGATCGAGCTTCCGCCTCCAATGCCTGCCGCAATCCGATTTCCCGGAGCTTTCGGCCGGATCGTTCTCGCATATCTTCCGGCTCGATTCGGTTGCGCTCAAGGGCCTGATCGAGAAGACCCAATTCGCCATCTCCACCGAAGAGACGCGCTATTACCTGAACGGCATCTATCTGCACACGCATGACGTCGATGGCAAGCTGAAGCTGCGCTCGGTAGCGACCGACGGTCATCGGCTGGCGCGCGCCGAGATCGATGCGCCGGCAGGATCCGAAGGCATGCCGGGCATCATCATTCCGCGCAAGACGGTCAGTGAGTTGCAAAAGCTTGTCGACGACCCGAATGTCGCCGTGACCACCGAATTGTCCGATACCAAGATCCGCTTCACCATTGGCAGTGTCGTTTTGACCTCCAAGCTGATCGACGGCACCTTCCCGGACTATCAGCGGGTCATCCCGACCGGCAACGACAAGAAGCTGATCATCGACCGCCAGAGTTTCGCCGCCGCCGTCGACCGCGTCTCGACAATTTCGTCCGAACGCGGCCGGGCGGTGAAGCTTTCGATTGGAGAAGGCCAGGTCACGCTTGCGGTCAACAATCCGGATTCGGGCAGCGCCACCGAGGAACTGACCGCGGATTATTCGTCCGACGCGATCGAAATCGGCTTCAACGCCAAATATCTGCTCGACGTCGCCGCCCAGTTGACTGGCACTGAGGCAAAATTCATGCTGGCGAATGCCGGTTCGCCGACGCTGATCCACGACATGGCCGACGAAACCACGCTCTACGTGCTGATGCCGATGCGGGTATAGGCCCGAACGAGGCCGTCTTGCTGATATGACCGGAGTTGCGAAGCAGCCTGAGCGCGATCAGCAGCAGACCTATATAAGTAAGCTATCGCTTACGAATTTCCGCAATTACGAAACGCTGTCGATCGACCTCGACCCGGGCGCCGTGGTCTTTTCCGGTGACAATGGCGCCGGCAAAACCAACCTGCTGGAAGCGATTTCCCTGCTCACGCCGGGTCGCGGCCTGCGCCGTGCACCTTATGCCGACGTGGCGCGCGAAGGCGGCGACGGCGGCTTTGCCATCCATGCCCGGCTCGATGGGCCGGACGGCCCGGTCGAGATCGGCACCGGTATGGCGGGCGGCGACGCCGCCGGCGAGGGCGGCCGGCGGGTGCGGATCAATGGCGCGGCAGCACGCTCGGCGGAGGACATGCTGGAATGGCTGCGCGTCGTCTGGTTGACACCGGCGATGGATGCATTGTTCACCGGGCCGGCCGCGGACCGGCGGCGCTTTCTCGACCGGCAGGTGCTGGCGATCGATCCGGGCCACGGCCAGCGCGCGCTCAACTACGAAAAAGCGATGCGGGGCCGCAATCGGCTGCTCGCCGAAGGCTCGCGCGACGGCGCCTGGTTCGATGCGATCGAAACGCAAATGGCCGAAACGGGTGTGGCGATTGCCGCGGCGCGTGCCGAACTTGTGCGCCTGCTCGCCGCCATGATCGACAGGCTGCCAAGCGCCGGTCCGTTTCCGCAAGCCGACATCGGCCTGTCGGGCATGTTGGAAAGCGAAGTCGGCACCACCGCGGCTGTCGATGTCGAGGAGCGGTTCCGCCAAGCGCTTGCCGAAGGCCGCGATCGCGATCGCGCCGCCGGGCGCACGCTCGACGGCCCGCACCGTTCGGATCTCGTGGTGCGGCACCGGCCCAAGGCGATGCCTGCCGAACTCTGCTCGACCGGCGAGCAGAAGGCGCTGCTGGTCGGCATGGTCCTGTCGCATGCCCGGCTGACCGGCGAGATGTCGGGCATGACGCCGATACTGCTGCTCGACGAGATCGCCGCCCATCTCGACGCAGGCCGGCGTGCCGCACTGTTCTCGATCCTCGAAGAGCTGAACTGCCAAGCGTTCATGACCGGAACCGATGCGGCGCTGTTTTCCAGTCTCAAGGGACGCGCGCAGTTCCTGACCGTCGATCACGGCACGGTTGGGCCAACCATTTGAACTTTATGCATGTCGTTATCCCAAAACCGCCACGCACTTTTATGCGACATGCATTCACGCCTGACAAGATTTTTGCGCCGCGCTAAGGTCTGCCGATGACTCCTCTGACCGACGAAGAACTCGAACGCTATGCCCGCCACATTGTGCTGCCCGAGATCGGTGGCGCCGGCCAGCAGCGACTGAAGCGGGCTCGGGTCCTGGTCATCGGCGCCGGCGGGCTGGGAGCGCCGGTGCTTGAATATCTTGCCGCAGCCGGCGTCGGCACACTCGGCATCGTCGACGACGACAGCGTCTCGCTGTCGAACCTGCAAAGACAGGTGATCCACGGCACCGAAGCTGTCGGCATGGCGAAAACCGACAGTGCCAAAGCGGCGATCGCCCGCATCAATCCCAACGTCGCCGTGGAACCGCACAATCTCAGGCTGACTGCGGACAACGCCCCTGCCCTTGTCGCCCGTTATGACATCGTCGTCGACGGCTCCGACAATTTCGAGACACGTTATGCGGTGGCCGACGCCTGCGCCGTGGAAAAGCGGCCGCTAGTACATGCCGCGGTCGGCCGCTTCGACGGCTCGGTGACGGTGCTGAAACCGTTCGAGACCGGCACGGACGGCAGGCCGAATCCGAGTTATCGCGATCTTTTTCCGGAACCGCCGCCGCCCGGCCTGGTGCCATCCTGCGCCGTGGCCGGCGTGCTCGGCGTGCTGACCGGCGTCGTCGGCACGCTGCAGGCCATGGAGACGATCAAGCTGATCGCCGGCATCGGCGAGCCGCTGGTCGGCCGGCTGCTGCTTTACGATGCGTTGACCGGGCGCTTCGACACGATCCGCTACAAGAGAAACTAGATCTTGGACAGCCTGGTTTCCGTTGCGCAGCTTCCGGCCGATTTCGACCGTTGGGACGAGGTGCTGGCGCTGATCATGCGCGCCTTCGCTTCCATGGATGGCCTCATCGATCCACCATCCTCGGCGCATCGGCTCACGGTTGAAAATCTCCGGGACAAGGCCCGGCAAGAGACGGGCTTTGCGGCGCTGAAGGACGGCAGGATTGTCGGCTGCGTTTTTGCTCTGGAGCTGGCCAACGATTTCTATGTCGGAAAGCTCGCGGTCGAACCGGACTTTCAGGGACAAGGCATTGCCAGGCGGCTGATGCAAGCTGTCGAGAACCTTGCCCGCAACCGCGGCAAGCCTGCGATCGCGCTTCAGACGCGGATCGAACTGACCGGGAATCACGCGGCCTTTGCCCGCCTCGGCTTTCGCGAAACGGAACGGACAGCGCACAGTGGCTATGACCGACCGACTTCGATCACCATGCGCAAGGTGCTTTCGTAAGCTCGCGCTGACTAAGATGAGCGGCCGGTCACGTTCGCAGCGGCAGTACGCGGTCCGGCGGCCGGTGGCCATCGAAGAAGGCGCGGATGTTGATGATCACCTTCTCGCCCATGTCGATCCTGCCTTCGAGCGTCGCCGACCCCATATGCGGCAACAGCACGACCTTGCCCTTGGCGGCGAGCTTCAGCAATTTGCTGTTCAGCGCCGGCTCATGCTCGTAGACATCGAGGCCGGCACCAGCGATCTTGCCGTCCTGGATCAGCTTGACCAGAGAGTCCTCGTCGATGATGTCGCCGCGCGCTGTGTTGACGATGTAAGCAGCCGGTTGCAGAAGCGCCAGGCGCCGTGCCGAAAGCAGATGGAAGGTCGCCGGCGTCGACGGACAATTGACCGAGATGATGTCCATGCGGGCAAGCATCTGGTCGAGGCTTTCCCAGTAGGTCGCCTCCAGTTCATCCTCGACCGCCGGCAGCACGCGATGGCGGTTGTGATAGTGGATCGACAGGCCAAAGGCCTTGGCCCGTCTGGCGACGGCGGTGCCGATGCGGCCCATGCCGACAATGCCGAGGCGTTTGCCCCAGATGCGTCGGCCGAGCATCCAGGTCGGTGACCAGCCTGCCCATTTCTTGTCGCCGGTCAACACATTGGCGCCTTCAGCCAGCCGCCGCGGCACCGCCAGCATCAGCGCCATGGTCATGTCGGCTGTATCTTCGGTCAGCACGTTCGGCGTGTTGGTGACGGTAATGCCCTTCTTCGCTGCTGCCGTTACGTCGATCTTGTCGACGCCGTTGCCGAAATTGGCGATCAGCTTGAGGTTGTCGCCGGCCTGAGCGATCAGCGCTGCGTCGATATGATCGGTTATGGTCGGCACCAGCACGTCTGCTTCCTTGACCGCCGCGACCAATTCCGGCTGTGTCATCGGCCTGTCTTCGACATTCAGCCGGGCGTCGAACAGCTCACGCATGCGGGTCTCGACCGGGTCGGGCAGCTTGCGCGTGATGACGACGAGGGGCTTTTTTCTGCCTACCATTGTTTCCTCGAACCCGACCTCGTTGAGACCTCTTTAACCAAGACAAGCGAAACTGTAGGCCGGTCGCGGTGCCAGTTCTCCATGTAACAAGAGGTTCCGCCGAAGACAAAGAAAAAGGGGCGCCAAGGCCGATGAGCCGGCGCCGAAAGGAACGAAAGTGTCTGGTTTCGCGTCGCTCCGCCTGGCCCTCAGCGCAGCATTTCTCGGCGCTCTCCTTTATTCGCCGCATGTGGCGGCACAGAATGCGGCGGCACCGACCCAGAGCGTCACGCTCGGGCCGAGCGGCCTGCCGCTGCCGCGTTTCGTCAGCCTGAAAGCGGGCCGCGTCAACTCTCGCGTCGGACCAGGCGTCAATTATTCCGTCGACTGGATGTATATGAAGCCGGGCCTGCCGATGGAGATCATCCAGGAGTTCGACACCTGGCGTCGTGTGCGCGATGCCGACGGCTCGGAAGGCTGGATCAACCAGTCGCTGCTTTCAGGTCGTCGTACGGCGATCGTAGCACCCTGGCAGCGCGGCAAGGATGCCCGAATCAACCTTCTCGACGACCCGGAAAAGGATGCCAGCATCGTCGCGATCATCGAGCCGGGCGCCATGGGCACGATCAAGTCCTGTGACGGCCAGTGGTGCGAAATGACCTTCAACGGCCACACCGGCTGGCTCGCCCAGTCGCTCGTCTGGGGCGCCTATCCGGGCGAACGGGTCAAGAACTGACCTCTACTTGCCGGTTCGGGATCATGGTCTAGAGAGGCCGATACAGCCGAGACGGTATCTCGCGCCTCATGATGCGCCGATCAATCGCAGCGTTTGGGGCGCAGCCTCACGACGATGTCGACATTGGCGATCTCCATGCCCTCCGGCGGCTCCGGCAGGTTGGAAACCGTGACAGGACCGCTGGCGATATCGAAGATCCTGTTTTCGCCTTCAATGTAGAAATGATGGTGATCGGAGGTGTTGGTGTCGAAGTAGGTCTTCGACCCCTCGACGGCCAGGATGCGTAGAAGGCCCGCCTGGGTGAATTGATGAAGGGCGTTGTAGACGGTGGCGAGCGACACCGGCACGCCGGCAGCGATCGCCTCCTCGTGCAGTTCCTCGGCCGACAGGTGGCGGTCGCCTTTGGCGAAAAGCAGATCGGCCAGCGCAATGCGCTGACGCGTCGGCCTCAGACCAGCTTCGCGAACCCGCTTGTCCACAGCGACATTTTCCTTCCGGCAGCCCAGATCCATCTATCTGTCCAAGCTCAAGTTTCGCCTCAAGATGTACCCAGAATGGCAAAAAACGAACATTGACCGAAACTGGACATCCCCTGACATATATTCTGTCGGCCGAATACGATCAATAGCGCGCATTGACCCAGGCAGACGGGCAGGTTAAGCGCAAACGCCGGTTTCCGGCCTGAAATAGATTGTGTTAGGAAACCAACGACAAGGGCGCGCTACCGCCCGGACGATTACGGGGACGAGATTGATGGCGGTTTCGAAATCCAGCTACGATTACGAGGAACTGCTTGCCTGCGCCCGCGGCGAGCTGTTCGGACCTGGAAACGCCCAGCTCCCCTATCCGCCGATGCTGATGTTCGACCGCATCACCGAAATCAGCGAGACAGGCGGAGCCTTCGACAAGGGCTTCATCCGGGCGGAATTCGACATCAAGCCGGACCTGTGGTTTTTCGCCTGCCATTTCATCGGCAACCCGATCATGCCGGGATGCCTGGGCCTCGACGCCATGTGGCAATTGACGGGCTTCTACCTCGGCTGGCTCGGCGAGCCGGGCAAGGGCATGGCGCTCTCGACCGGCGAAGTGAAATTCAAAGGCATGGTGACGCCGTCGGTCAAGAAGGTGGAATATGGCGTGGACTTCAAGCGCGTGATGCGCGGCCGGCTGGTACTCGGTATCGCCGATGGCTGGCTGAAGGCGGATGGCGAACCCATATACGCAGCAACGGATCTCAAGGTGGGTCTGTCCAAGCAATCGGCAGCCGCCTGACCGGCGCCTCCACAGCGCCGCGAGTCCGTGGGACGCGCAAAGGAAGCTGTAGAACTTAATTTGCGCATGATCCTTGTCCGACAGGTTTCGGGCTCATGCGCCGGAAGGAGTTGCGAATGAGACGGGTCGTAGTGACAGGCCTCGGCATCGTGTCGTCGATCGGCAACAATGCCAACGAGGTGCAGGCCTCGCTCCACGATGCCAGGTCCGGCATCAGCTTTTCCGATTCCTTTGCCGAACACGGCTTCCGCTGCCAGGTCTGGGGAGCGCCGACGCTCGACCCCTCTGCGCTAATCGATCGTCGCGCCATGCGCTTCCTGTCGCAAGGTGCGGCCTGGAACCATGTCGCCATGGACCAGGCGATCGCGGACGCTGGACTTGGCGAGAGCGACATCACCAATGAGCGCACCGGCATCGTCATGGGATCGGGCGGACCATCGACCCGAACCATCGTCGAGGCGGCCGAAACCACGCTCAAGAACGGCAGCCCCAAACGAATCGGCCCGTTTGCCGTGCCGAAGGCGATGTCGTCGACCGCTTCGGCGACCCTCGCCACCTGGTTCAAGATCCACGGCGTCAATTATTCGATCTCTTCGGCCTGCTCGACCTCGGCGCATTGCATCGGCAATGGCTACGAACTGATCCAGTGGGGCAAGCAGGATATGATCTTCGCCGGCGGCCATGAGGATCTCGACTGGACGATGTCGGACCTGTTCGACGCGATGGGCGCCATGTCCTCCAAGTTCAACGACCGGGCATCGGCCGCCTCGCGCGCCTATGACGTCGATCGCGACGGCTTCGTGATTGCCGGCGGCGCCGGCGTGCTGGTCCTGGAAGAGCTCGAGCATGCCAAGGCGCGCGGCGCAAAGATCTACGCCGAGGTCGTCGGCTATGGCGCGACCTCCGACGGCTACGACATGGTGGCGCCCTCGGGCGAAGGCGCGGTGCGCTGCATGCGGCAGGCGCTGGCGACCGTCTCTTCGCCGGTCGACTACATCAACACGCACGGGACCTCGACGCCGGTCGGCGACTCCAGGGAAATGGGCGCAATCCGCGAGGTGTTCGGCGAAAACATGCCTTTCATCACCTCGACGAAATCACTGACCGGCCATTCGTTGGGTGCGGCCGGCGTGCAGGAATCGATCTACTCGATCCTGATGATGCAAGGCGGCTTCATCGGCGAGAGCGCGCACATCGAGCAGCTCGATCCGGAATTCGAGGGCATGCCGATCGTGCGAGAGCGCATCGACGATGCCAGGATCGACACCGTTTTGTCGAACTCGTTCGGTTTCGGCGGCACCAACGCAACGCTGATTTTCCAGCGCTATTCCGCATAAGGATTGCCGACCATGGACGGATTGATGAAGGGCAAGCGCGGGCTTGTCATGGGTGTCGCCAACGACCATTCGATCGCCTGGGGCATCGCCCGGAAACTGTCCGAACATGGGGCAGAACTCGCCTTCACCTATCAGGGCGAAGCCTTCGGTCGCCGGGTCAAACCGCTCGCCGACAAGCTCGGTTCCTCTCTGGTCGTGCCTTGCGACGTCGAGGACAGCGCATCGGTTGCCGCTACCTTCGAGACCTTAGGCGAGGCCTGGGGCGGGTTGGACTTCGTCGTCCATGCCATCGGCTTTTCCGACAAGAACGAGCTGAAGGGCCTTTACGCCGACACCAGCCGCGACAATTTCGTCCGCACCATGGTCATCTCCTGCTACTCCTTCACCGAGGTCGCCCGTCATGCCGCCGCGCTGATGAAGGACGGCGGCTCGATGATCACGCTGACCTATGCCGGTTCCGTCCGCGTCATGCCGAACTACAACGTCATGGGCGTCGCCAAAGCCGGGCTGGAAGCCAGCGTCCGCTATCTCGCCAACGACTACGGCCCGCGCGGCATCAGGGTGAACGGAATATCGGCCGGACCGGTGCGGACATTGGCGGGCGCCGGGATTTCCGACGCGCGCCACATGTTTTCCTACCAGCAGCGCAACTCGCCGCTACGCCGTACAGTGACCATCGACGAAGTCGGTGGCTCGGCGCTCTACCTCCTGTCCGACCTCTCATCAGGCGTCACCGGCGAAATCCACTATGTCGATTCCGGCTACCATATCGTCTCCATGCCGACGCTCGACGAGCTGAAGCGGACCGATAGCGTACGGGATTAATTCGGCCTCTAAAAAAATGCGACGGCCTTACCGGCAACCAGACTGGAACGATGGTCGAAGAGCGCGGCCAAGATTCGCGAACGCCGGCTTGCCGATCTGCACCGAACCCGCCTTCAGCGGCGCGCCGCGAGAATCTTGAACATGCCGTCGCGGGCGATCTCGGCATGGCTGGAGAAGGCGGCCGCCAGCACCGGCTCGTAGGGAAGCTGACGGTTCGCCACCATGAACAGCCGCCCGCCCTGCTTCAGCGCCTTTGCCGCGGCGCGGATCATGCCGGCACCGATCCCCGGCTCGGTCGCCCGGCTGCGATGGAAGGGCGGGTTCATGACGATGGCATCATAGCGGCGCTCGACCGGCTCGCTCAAAAGATCGATCCAAAAGAAACCTGGTTCCGCCGCTGTATTGCCGATATTGCCTTTCGCCGCCTCCAGCGCATCGAACTCGGCCTCGTAGAGATCGAGCGCCGACATGCCAGGTGAGCGGGCGGCGACCTCAGCCGCCACATAGCCCCAGCCGGCGCAGAAATCGGCAACGCTGCCACGCAGATCGCCAGGCAAATTGTCCACCAGCAATCTCGAACCTGCATCGATCTTGTCGAAAGAAAACATACCTGGTGCGGTGCGGAACCGATCCTCGACCAGAAGGGCTGGATTGGCGGCGCGAAGTGTTGCCGCGACCGCAGCGTCGGCAGGTCGATGGAACCAGAAGGCGACGCCGTGATGTTTCGGCAAATGGCCATCGAGCGGCACAAGCTCCTCGATGTACCTGCGCAGGCTGGCAATGCCATCGTCCTTGGCGCCGGCAACGATAATCGATCCGCCCGGCCTCACACACTCAATCGCGTCAGCGATGCGCAATTCGTTTCGCCCGCGATGACGGCCGGCAAGCACCAGTGCCGCATCGAAACCTTCGCCCTCCAGGCGCGGCGTGACGGTGAAGCCCGCCCCCTGCAGCGCGCGAAAATGCGGGCGGAAGCCTTGCACCAGATGCAGTGCTGCATCGAAGCCTTCGGGCAGGCGGAAACCCGGCTCGGCGCCCAAAAAGAGGACACGCTCGCCCTTACGCGGCAAGGAAACAGCCTCGGCCTCGAACGGATGGAACAGTGTCTTCAACGGCTCGGCTGACATTCGCGGACCTGCAAGCGTGCTTGGAATGAAAACGGGCGCTACCTTCCGGCGCGCCCGCTTCGATTGTGCTGCTTCGCATCGCCCGAAATTCGGAATCGATTTCGAAAGCACGGTGCGAACATTCAAAGCCTTAGAGCGTCCTGCGTCCAATTGGACGCACATCGCTCTAGATCGCTCAGGCGGCGTCTTCTTCGCCTTCGGCCTTCTTGTCGCGGGCGATTTCCTTGCCGGTGGCCTGGTCGACGACCTTCATCGACAGGCGGACCTTGCCGCGCTCGTCGAAGCCCATCAGCTTGACCCAGACCTTGTCGCCTTCCTTGACGACGTCGGAGGTCTTGGCGACGCGATCATTGGCGAGCTGCGAGATGTGGACGAGGCCGTCACGCGGACCGAAGAAGTTAACGAAAGCGCCGAAGTCGGCGGTCTTGACGACCGTGCCCTCGTAGATCTCGCCGACTTCCGGCTCGGCGACGATGGTGTGGATCCACTTCTTCGCCGCCTCGATCTCCTTCGCGTTGGACGAAGCGATCTTGACCGTGCCGTCGTCCTCGATGTTGATCTTGGCGCCGGTCTTTTCGACGATCTCGCGGATGACCTTGCCGCCCGAGCCGATCACGTCACGGATCTTGTCGGTCGGAATGTGCATGACCTCGATGCGCGGCGCGAATTCGCCGAGTTCGGCACGCGCGCCGGACAGCGCATGGCCCATTTCGCCGAGGATATGCTGGCGGCCGTCCTTGGCCTGGTCCAGCGCTATCTTCATGATCTCCTCGGTGATGCCCTCGATCTTGATGTCCATCTGCAGCGAGGTGATGCCGTTGGCGGTGCCGGCGACCTTGAAGTCCATGTCGCCGAGGTGGTCCTCGTCGCCAAGGATGTCGGAGAGCACAGCGAAGCGCTCGCCTTCCTTGATCAGGCCCATGGCGATGCCGGCGACCGGCTTGGCCAGCGGCACACCGGCATCCATCAGCGCCAGCGAGGTGCCGCAGACGGTGGCCATCGACGACGAACCGTTGGACTCGGTGATCTCCGAAACGACGCGCAGCGTATAGGGGAACTGGTCGGCGCTCGGCAGCATCGGGCGGATCGCGCGCCAGGCCAGCTTGCCGTGGCCGATCTCGCGGCGGCCGGGCGAACCCATGCGACCGGTTTCACCGACCGAATAGGGAGGGAAGTTGTAGTGAAGGAGGAACTTCTCCTTGTACATGCCGGTCAGCGAATCGACATACTGCTCATCCTCGCCGGTGCCGAGCGTGGCGACGACCAGCGCCTGGGTCTCGCCGCGGGTGAACAGGGCCGAGCCATGGGTACGCGGCAGGACGCCCACTTCGGAGACGATCTTGCGGACCGTCTTCAGATCGCGGCCGTCGATGCGCGAACCGGTGTCGAGGATGTTCCAGCGCACGACCTTGGCCTGGAGCTCCTTGAACACGGTGCCGATCTGCTCGGACGTATACTTGGCTTCTTCGCCTTCTGCGGGCGCGAATGCAGCCTTGACCTTCGCCTTTACGGCGTCGACGGCGGCATAGCGCTTCTGCTTGTCGGTGATCTTGTAGGCATCGCGAAGCTCGCCTTCGATGATCTTCAGCATCTCGGCTTCAAGCGCCGAATAGTCTGGCGCGGTGAAATCGCGCGGGTCCTTGGCGGCGACTTCGGCCAGCTTGATGATCGCGTCGATCACCGGCTGGAAGCCGCGATGGCCGAACATAACGGCGCCGAGCATCAGGTCCTCGCCGAGTTCCCTGGCTTCGGACTCGACCATCAGCACGGCGTCGGAGGTGCCGGCGACGATCAGGTCAAGCTTGGATTCCTGCATCTCGTCGACATGCGGATTGAGCACATATTCGCCGTTGATGTAGCCGACGCGGGCGCCGCCGATCGGGCCCATGAAAGGGACGCCGGACAGCGTCAAGGCCGCCGAGGTGGCGACGATCGACAGGATGTCCGGGTCGTTTTCGAGATCATGCTGGACGACGGTGACAACGATCTGCGTGTCGTTCTTGTAACCGTCAGCGAAGAGCGGGCGGATCGGACGGTCGATTAGACGGGAGACCAGTGTTTCCTTTTCGCTCGGACGGCCTTCGCGCTTGAAATAGCCACCCGGGATCTTGCCGGCGGCATAGGTCTTTTCCTGGTAGTTGACGGTCAGCGGGAAGAAATCGAGGCCCGGCTTCGGTTCCTTCATCGAAACGACGGTGGCGAGAACCTTGGTTTCGCCGTAGGTGGCGAGCACTGCGCCGTCAGCCTGGCGAGCAATCTTGCCGGTTTCCAGGATGAGCGGACGGCCGCCCCATTCGATTTCCACTTTGTGGTGATTGAACATGTCTTGTCCTTCATATGCGGAAAGGGCCGCGCCGTTTCACCGTGCGCGAATGCCCCTTTCCCTTGGCTTCGTTTCTCGGGCAGCCACGGGCAAGACAACGGGAAGCTCGGGTAAATCGGCGCTGTGCCGCGCGAGCATCCTGCAATCCTGCCCCATGACCGTCCATGGGCGGTTTCGAATGGCCCTGTGCTATCTCGAAACCGGGTTTGGCCAATCGATCCGAATGGCCTTGCGCATGACCCCGAAAACCGCGGCTTTCGGAAAATGCCTTGCGCCAATTCAAAGTTTCAGAGCGTCCTATGTGCGCGTCCAACTCGATGCGCGGCGCTCTACTTCCTTCATTAGAGCAGTGGGCTGCTCCAATGCGCGACCGGCGGGCTCTCGAAAGAACCCGCCGGTCAATTCGTCAACGGCGCAGACCGAGCTTCTCGATCAGCGTCTGATAGCGCGCGTCATCCTTGCGCTTGAGATAATCAAGCAGGCTGCGGCGCTGGGAGACGAGGGCGAGCAGACCACGGCGGGAATGGTTATCCTTCTTGTGGTCCTTGAAATGGTCGGTCAGGTTCTTGATGCGCTCGGAAAGGATGGCCACCTGGACTTCCGGAGACCCGGTATCGCCCTTGGCGGTTGCGAATTCTCCCATCAATTCCTTCTTGCGCTCGGCAGTAATCGACATCGTGTTTTTCCTTATCTGTTTGAGGAAACGGGACGCCCTCGGCCGGGATGTCGTCCAGCAGGGGCCGGTACAAGCAACGTGTCATTGCACGATGCTGCGGCGCATATAGTGCAATTCAGGCAAAAACACCAGCCCAATTCACAAGCCGGCTTTTTGCTGCACAAACAAAGATTTCCCTTCGGCTAAAGCCACTTCTTCCATCTGAAGAAAGCGATAAGCCCGAACGCGACAAGGGCCATGAACCCGAGCGCGGCCGGATAGCCGTAGTGGGCCTTCAGCTCCGGCATGTTCCATGGCGAGGCTTCGGGATCGAAATTCATGCCCCAGACGCCGACGAGAAAGGTAAGCGGGATGAAGATCACCGAGACGATCGTCAGATAGCTGATGACGTCGCTGGTGCGTGCCTGGCTCAGCGACAGATGCATCTCGATCAGACCGGTCAACATGTCGCGCTGGGTTTCGACCAGTTCGATGAGCCGAAGCGAGTGATCGAGCGTGTCGTTCAGGAAAACCTTGGTCTCGGGCTTCACGTAGGACACGTCGTTGCGGATCAGTGTCGCCAGCGCGTCGCGCATCGGCCAAAGGACCCCCTTCAGCACATTGGCGTCGCGCCGCAACTCGTGAAGCCGCTGCATCTGGCGCTTGTCCGCTGCGCGCAGCATCTGGTCCTCGATGCTGTCGACCAATTCGCCGGCAGTCTCGATCGGCGGGAAATAGCTGTCGACAATGGCGTCGATCAGCGCATAGGCGAGATAGTCAGCACCGCGTGTACGCAACCGGTTGGGCATCGAGCTTTCGATGCGCTTGCGCACGGGATCGAACGGGTCGCCTTCGCGCTCCTGGAACGTGACGACGAAGTTCCTGCCGAAGAAGACCGCGATCTGCTCGTAACGATGCGCGGTGACGTCGTCGATCATCCTCACGACCACGAAGGCATGGTCCTCAAAGAAATCCACCTTCGGCCGCTGGCCGGTGTTGACGACGTCTTCCAGCGCCAGCGGATGCAGGCTGAAAATCCGGCCGATCTCCTCGATCAGCGGAATGTTGGCGAGACCGGTGCAATCGAGCCAGATGACCGGCCATGCGTCGCAATGAGCGCTGACGTCGTCGATACTGGCATTTTCGATTGTCTCGAATTTGTCGGGCGACATCAGTGTCAGTCGCAGTTCGCTGCGACGCGCCGCCGGGTCGGCGATCAGTGTGCCCGGTGATGCGCCGACCGGCGGTCGCCGTGCTGTCACCGGCGCCCGCTTCTTGATCGTCTCGGCCTTTGCCATGTGCCCCTCGAATGTTACGTCTGATCGAGATTAGACGACGGGATTCACCCGGCAAAGACCCGCTTCGGCTTGAACATGCCTTGTTCGATGGCGCCGATGGCGACCAGCTTGCCGCGCGCCGTGGCGCAGGCTTCCTCGGCTTCCACCGGGGCGTCGCGGCCACGGATGATGACCGGATTGCCAAGGCGGATTTTTGTTGCCGCGTCGTCGCTGATCGCTATCTGCGGCAGGCAGTCGAGCGCGGCTGATGTGTCGACCAGAAGCGCGTCGATGGCGTCGAAGTCGACCGGCACATCCACCGTGTCCGCTGAATCCGAACCTTCGTCGCCTTGTTCGCCGAAGCGGGCGGCTTCCAGCTCGGCGATGGTGACGAAGTCTTCCTGCGTGAACGGCTCGACCTCGATCCGGCGCAGTTCGGCGATGTGGCCGAAACAGCCGAGATCGCGGCCCATGTCGCGGGCCAGCGAGCGCACATAAGTGCCCTTGCCGCATTCGACCTCAAAAACGGTACGATCAGCAGTGTGCTCGATCAGGTCGAGGCGGCCGATCTCGATTTCCCGCGCCGGGATGTCGACCGTCGCGCCGTCTCGGGCAAGGTCATAGGCGCGCTCGCCTGCGATCTTGATGGCCGAAAATTGCGGCGGCGTCTGCATGATGATGCCAGTGTATTTCGGCATCAGCAAAAGCACATCGGCTTCTGCCGGACGCTGGTCGGAGCTTTTCGTCACCGGCCCTTCGAGGTCGTCGGTCGAACGCTCCTCACCCCAGGCAACGGTGAAGCGGTAGACCTTGGCGCCATCCTGGACATAGGGCACGGTCTTGGTCGCTTCGCCGAGCGCAATCGGCAGCATGCCGGAAGCGAGCGGGTCGAGCGTGCCGGCATGGCCAGCCTTTTCCGCCTGGAACAACCATTTGATCTTGGAGACGGCTTCGGTCGAACCCATGCCGACGGGCTTGTCCAGCACCAGCCAGCCGGAGATCGGCCGACCCTTCTTCTTGCCGCGACGCGCCACTATTTTTCGTCCTTATCGGTGTCTTTATTCTGGTCGTCGGGGCCGAGATCGCGCGCCACTTCGGGCGACTTCAAGAGATCGTTGATCCTGGCGAAATTATCGAAGGAGGTGTCGAGCCGGAAGCGGAACTCGGGCATGTACTTCATCTGCCGGAGCGCGCCTGAGACGCGGCCGCGCACGAATTTGGCATGCTTGTTGAGCGCTTCGACCACCGCATCGGCATCGCCAGCGCCGAGCGGCGAGACAAAGGCGGTGGCGATCTTCAGATCGGGCGACATGCGCACTTCCGAGACCGAAACCACCGCATTCTCGATCAGCGGATCGGTGATATCGCCGCGCTGCAACGTTTCCGACAGCGCATGGCGCACCTGCTCGCCGACGCGAAGCATGCGCTGGGATGGGCCTGACGTGGTTGAACGAGGCATTTTTCTCTATCCTGAAATCGTGAGGCACGGGATGGGACCGTGCCGCATGTCTCATATGGTTTGGGCGGCGGCCTTTCGACCACCGCCCGGTTTGGTCTGGAATACTCGAACTCAGAGCGTTCTGGTCACCATCTCGACGCGGAAGCACTCGATGACGTCGCCGACGCGCATGTCTTCGTAGTTCTGGAAGGCCATGCCGCATTCCTGGCCACCCGGAACTTCCGCAACTTCGTCCTTGAAGCGCTTCAGCGTCTTCAGCGTGCCTTCGTGGATGACGACGTTGTCGCGGATCAGGCGAACGCCCGCACCGCGTTCGACCTTGCCTTCGGTGACACGGCAGCCGGCGATCTTGCCAACCTTGGTGATGTCGAAGATCTCGAGGATCTCGGCATTGCCGATGAAGGTCTCGCGACGCTCCGGCGACAGCAGGCCGGAGAGCGCCGCCTTCACGTCATCCACGAGGTTGTAGATGATCGAGTAGTAGCGGATCTCGATGCCGGCAGCCGCGGCCGCCGCACGCGCCTGCACATTGGCGCGAACGTTGAAGCCGATGATCGCGGCACCCGAGGTTTCCGCCAGCGACACGTCGCTTTCGGTGATGCCGCCAGCGCCCGCATGAACGATGCGCGCACGCACCTCGTCGGTGCCGAGCTTGTCCAGCGCCGCGCTGATCGCCTCGATCGAGCCCTGCACGTCGCCCTTGATGACCAGCGGGAATTCCTTCAGCCCGCTCGTCTGCAGTTGCGACATCATCTGTTCGAGCGAGCCGCGCTGGCCGGCATGCTTGGCCACCGCCTTCTCACGCGCCAGACGCTGGCGATATTCGGTGATCTCGCGGGCGCGGGCCTCGTTGTTGACCACGGCGAAACGGTCGCCGGCCTGCGGGGTTCCCTGCAGACCGAGCACTTCCACCGGCATAGCCGGCGGCGCTTCCTTGATCTGCCCGCCGCGGTCGTTGACCAGCGCGCGCACCCGGCCCCATTCGTTGCCGGCAACGAGGATGTCGCCGGGCATCAGGGTGCCGGTCTGGACCAGCACGGTGGCGACGGGGCCGCGGCCCTTGTCGAGCTGGGCCTCGATGACAACGCCCTCGGCGGTGCGGTCCGGATTGGCTTTTAGGTCGAGGATTTCGGCCTGCAGCAGGATCGCTTCGAGCAGCTTGTCGAGATTGGTGCCCTTGGTCGCCGAGACTTCGACGTCCAGCACCTCGCCGCCCATCGATTCGACGAAGACTTCGTGGCGCAGCAGTTCCGAGCGCACCTTCTGCGGATCGGCGTCATGCTTATCGATCTTGTTGATCGCCACAATGATCGGAACGCCGGCCGCCTTGGCATGGCTGATCGATTCGATCGTCTGCGGCATCACGCTGTCGTCGGCCGCCACCACGAGGATGGCGATGTCGGTCGCCTGGGCGCCGCGGGCGCGCATCGCCGTGAAGGCGGCGTGGCCGGGCGTGTCGATGAAGGTGATCTTGTGACCGTTCTTCTCGACCTGATAGGCGCCGATATGCTGGGTGATGCCGCCGGCCTCGCCGGACACGACGTTGGCATTGCGGATGGCATCGAGCAGCGACGTCTTGCCGTGGTCGACATGGCCCATGATGGTCACCACCGGCGGACGCGGCTCGAGATCTTCGGGGCGATCGGCGATGTTGAAGAGGCCTTCCTCGATGTCGGACTCGGCGACGCGGCGAACCGTGTGGCCGAACTCGGTGGCGACCAGCTCGGCCGTGTCGGCGTCGATGACGTCGCCCGGCTTCAGGATCTGGCCCTGTTTCATGAAGAACTTGACCACATCGACGGCGCGCTCGGACATGCGCTGCGCCAGTTCCTGGATGGTGATGGTTTCTGGCAGTATCACTTCGCGCATGACCTTCTCGCGCGGTTCATTATGCAGCGCGCGCTTGAATTTCTCCTGCCGCCGACGCATCGACGACAGCGAACGCGCTCGCGCATCCTCATCGGAAAGTGCGGCATTCAGCGTCAGCTTGCCGCGGCGGCGATCTTCCTCGCCCTTGGTCGGCTTGGCAGGACGCGCCACTTCGGGCGTGACCGGACGGCGCACCGGCGCACCGGCGCCGGTGCGCTTCGGCTTGAGGTCCTCGTCGTCGACCGTCGCCAGTTCGGCGGCCAGCGGCGCGCGGCGACGCGCCTCTTCCTCGGCACGCCGGCGAGATTCGGCCTCGGCCTGCAGCCGGGCTTCTTCCTCGGCCTGGCGGCGCGCGGATTCTTCGCGCTCGCGACGGCGGCGCTCTTCATCCTCGGCGCGGCGCTTGGCTTCTTCGATGGCGCGCTGGCGATCCTCGACATCGCGCACCTTCGAACCCTCAAGAGCCCGGCGGCGCGCCTCCATCTCATTGCGCGACAATTCGTTCAGGACCATGCCGCCGCGTTCGACCGGCGGCGGAGGCGGCGGCGCCTTGGGCGCTTCCTGCACAACGGGCGCTGCCGCGACCGGCGGCTTCGGCGTGAACACGGACACAGGCGCAGCGGCCGGCTCCGGCTTGTCGCCGGGCAGCGAGAACTTGCGCTTCTTGGTCTCGACCACGACCGCCTTGGTGCGGCCATGCGAGAAGCTCTGGCGCACGGTGCCCTGTTCCGTACCGGGGCGCTTCAGCGTCAAGGTCTTCTTCGGCGTAACACTCAACGTCTTGTCGTCGCCCGATTTCGTATCGCTCATTCCATATCCTCTGCGGCATCATCTTCGTCAGCAACGGCCGCAAGCATTGCCAGATCGTCCGGGGAACCGCCCCGATACCGGTCGAGCGCAACCATGCGCTTCTGGACCGCCCTGCCCGCGTCTCCCGCGAGAACGGCAGCATGTATCACATTTGTACCCCCCAATGCCAAGCTCAACTCGGCCTCGGAGAAAAGTTTGTAGGCAAGGATGGCGGGGCCAC
Source organism: Mesorhizobium sp. (assembly GCA_004020315.1). Taxonomy (GTDB): domain Bacteria; phylum Pseudomonadota; class Alphaproteobacteria; order Rhizobiales; family Rhizobiaceae; genus Mesorhizobium. The sequence goes on along the minus strand of SAQG01000017.1, from coordinate 2,950 downwards.
CAAGGTGGACGGTTGCCCGTCGCGCCTGGCTGATCTTGCGCACGCCGTCATCTGACGCTTCGGTCGCATGCAACACGAAAAGCGCCAGCCCACCACGCACCGCGCTCTCGACCTTGGTGGCGCCGAGCGCGATCGCGCCTGCCTTGCGGGCAAAACCGAGCATGCCCAGAGCGTATCTGGAAAGCAGCCCGTCGACCATGCCGCCGAGATCGGTCGGCACGGTCACCTGCGCCTTGAAGGCGCGAGCGAACAGGTTTTTCGCTGCCGCCTTTTCGATATGTAGGCGGTCGGCCGTCACCCAGCAACCGCGGCCGGGCAGGTTTTTCTTGATATCCGGAACGACGGCCGAATCCGGGCCGACGACGAAACGGATCAGTTCATCCGGTTCGGCCTGTCTGCGCGTGACGATGCAAGTGCGATCGTTCATCTCGTCCAAGGGCGGGTTGTGTGCGATGCGGTTTCACCTCACGCACCAACGGCTTCGTCAGCCGGGACGTCTTCGGCCGCGAGCTCGTCTTCGGTGATCCAGCCGGCCTTGAGGCGGGCGGCCAGAACCATCTGCTCGGCATCGGCGCGCGACACGCCGTGACTGGCGAGCACGCCTGGGAACACCTTCGTCTCGCCGTCCTTGCGTTCCTTCCAGCCGGTCAGGTCATCGGCGGCATAGCCGGCGAAATCCTCGATCGTCTTCACGCCGTCCTCGCCGAGCGTCACCATCATGGCGGTGGTCACGCCGGGAATCTCACGCAACTCGTCCTTGACGCCCAGCGCCTTGCGCTTCTCGTCATGCTCGGATTCGATCTTCTCCAGATATTCGCGGGCGCGGGCCTGGATTTCCGAGGCAGTGTCCTCGTCGAAGCCGTCGATCGACGCGATCTCGTCGGCATCGACATAGGCGACTTCCTCGACGCTGGTGAAGCCTTCGGAGGCGAGCACCTGGCCGACCATCTCGTCGACGTTGAGCGCATCCATGAACAGAGCCGAGCGTTCGACGAACTCCTTCTGGCGGCGCTCGCTCTCTTCCTGCTCGGTCAGGATATCGATATCCCAGCCGGTGAGCTGCGAGGCGAGCCGGACGTTCTGGCCGCGGCGGCCGATGGCCAGCGACAGCTGGTCGTCCGGCACCACGACCTCGATGCGTTCGGCGTCCTCGTCGAGCACGACCTTGGCGACTTCCGCCGGCTGCAGCGCGTTGACGATGAAGGAAGCGGCCGAAGGCGACCACGGAATGATGTCGATCTTCTCGCCCTGCAATTCGCCGACCACCGCCTGAACGCGGCTGCCGCGCATGCCGACGCAGGCGCCGACCGGATCGATGGAACTGTCACGCGAGATGACGGCGATCTTGGCACGCGAACCTGGATCGCGGGCGACCGACTTGATCTCAATAATGCCGTCGTAGATTTCCGGCACTTCCATGGTGAACAGCTTCGCCATGAACTGCGGATGGGTGCGCGACAGGAAGATCTGCGGACCGCGCTGCTCGCGGCGCACGTCATAGACATAGGCGCGGACGCGATCGCCATATTTGTAGTTCTCGCGCGGGATCAGCTCGTCGCGGCGGATGATCGCCTCGCCGCGGCCGAGGTCGACGATGACGTTGCCGTATTCGACGCGTTTGACGGTGCCGTTGACGATCTCGCCGATGCGATCCTTGTACTCGTCATACTGGCGGTCACGCTCGGCTTCGCGCACCTTCTGCACGATGACCTGCTTGGCCGACTGGGCGGCGATGCGGCCGAAATCCATCGGCGGCAGCTGTTCGGCAATGAAGTCGCCGAGCTGGGCGTCGGGATTGCGCTCGCGTGCCGAGGATATGGCGATCTGCGTCGCATAATCGTCGACCTTCTCGACCACTTCCATCAGCCGCTGCAGCTTCATCTCGCCGGTATTCGGATTGATGTCAGCACGGATGTTGGTTTCCTGGCCATAGCGCGAGCGCGCAGCCTTCTGGATCGCATCGGCCATGGCGGCGATGACGATCGACTTGTCGATCGACTTCTCACGCGCGACCGCATCGGCGATCTGCAGCAGTTCAAGCCTGTTTGCGCTTACAACCATCTTTTTTCTCCCGAGCTTGTTGCCGAGCCTTTGCGCCCGGCAGCCCAATCACATTTCCTGTTCGGTTTCATCTTCCGCGCCCGCTTCTGCGCCCTCTGGCGCGTCTTCGGGTTCGCCGCGGCGCTTCTTGGCTTCCTTGCGGGCCCTGTTGTCCGTCGACAGTGCGTCGCGGATAAGATCGTCTGTCAGGATCAGCCGTGCTTCGGCAATCGCATCGTAGGGCACACGCACCGTCGGCTCTTCGCCATAGGCCGCCTTGTCGCGCTCGATCAGGACGCCGTCCGCGTCGCTCTCGGCGATCTTGCCCTTGAAGCGCTTGCGGTCGGCGACAAGGACCGAGGTTTCCACCTTCACCAGATGACCCGTCCAGGTCGCGAAATCCGACTTGCGGACCAGCGGCCGGTCGATACCCGGCGACGACACTTCGAGATGATACGCCTTTTCGATCGGATCATCGACATCGAGCGCCGGCGACACTGCCCGGCTGACCTCTTCGCAATCCTCGACGGTCATGGTGCCGTCCTCGCGTTCGGCCATGATCTGCAGCGTCAGCCCGTTCTGGCCCGTCAGATGCACCCTGACAAGGCGGAAGCCGATGGCACGCAGCACCGGCTGCACGATCAGCGCGATGCGCGCATCGATGCCGCTTTCGCGGATGATGCGGTCGTCGCTGTCGGGTACCGTTGCAGTCATTCGATTCCTGTCGCTTCATCGGCGGCCGGAAGGTAACAAAAAAGAGCGGGACCGGGTGGACCCACTCTTCGCCATACCGACCAAGAATTTGAGCTTGATATAGACGATCGCGGCCGTGGTTTCAAGTCCGCATGCGGGGTATGTCGTAAGCAGATGAGTTGTCCGGATTAGGTAGCACGTGAGTTGTCCGGTTTTA